>NZ_BAAGUN010000002.1:0-688658 GCF_054781375.1 Jatrophihabitans fulvus | reverse complement strand
CCGTCTCGTGAAGCCGTCTCGTGAAGCCGTCTCGTGAAGCCGTCTCGTGAAGCCGTCTCGTGAAGCCGTCTCGTGAAGCCGTCTCGTGAAGCCGTCTCAATTGTTTCGAGAAGGTGGGCGCCCGGCGCAGCCGGACGCCCGCGCACGGAGCGCCGGCCTCACCGCCGATCGCTCTGATTCCCGGCGAGCCTCTCATCGGTGTGCACATTGTCCAGTCTCAAGCGGACACGGCTAGGCATTCTGCGCACAGTGCTCGTGAGGATTGCTTCATGTTGCGCACCGAACGCCACCGTCGCACGCTCGAGCCATGACGACCGTCGACCTCACCCCCGAAGAGCGCGCCGCCGACCTCACCGTCGACCGTCTGAAGCAGCTGGTCGGTCTCGTGGAGTACGACCCGCAGTCCGACCCGTTCCCGGTCACTGCGATGGACGCGGTCGTGTTCGTCGCCGGCAACGCCACCCAGAGCGCGCACTACTACCAGCACGCGTTCGGCATGACGCTGGTCGGCTACAGCGGCCCCGAGACCGGTAACCGGGACCACAAGGCATTCGTACTGCGCAGCGGCTCGGCGCGCTTCGTGATCATCGGCGCCGTCGATCCGGCGAGCGCCTACGCCGACCACCACCGCCGCCACGGCGACGGCGTGATCGACCTGGCCCTCGAGGTGCCGGACGTCGACCGCTGCATCGCGCACGCCCGCGCCCAGGGCGCCACCGTGCTCGAGGAGCCGAACGACGTGAGCGACGAGCACGGCACGATCCGCCGTGCCGCGATCGCCGCCTACGGCGAGACCCGCCACACCCTGATCGACCGCTCTCGTTACACCGGCGTCTACCTGCCGGGGTACGTCGAGCGGACGTCGACGATGGTCGGCCCCGACAAGCGCCTGTTCCAGGCCGTCGACCACTGCGTCGGCAACGTCGAACTCGGCCACATGGACGAGTGGGTCGACTTCTACAACCGGGTCATGGGCTTCGTGAACATGGCCGAGTTCGTCGGCGACGACATCGCCACCGAGTACTCCGCCCTCATGAGCAAGGTCGTCGCGAACGGCAACCACCGGGTCAAGTTCCCGCTCAACGAGCCGGCGCTGGGCAAGAAGCGGTCGCAGATCGACGAGTACCTCGACTTCTACGGGTCGGCCGGCTGCCAGCACATCGCCATCGCCACCAACGACATCCTGCGCTCGGTCGACGAGATGACCGCCCGCGGCGTCGAGTTCCTCGCCACCCCGGACTCGTACTACGACGACCCCGAGCTGCGCGCCCGCATCGGCGAGGTGCGCGTGCCGGTCGAGCAGCTCAAAGCGCGCGGCATCCTCGTCGACCGCGACGAGGACGGCTACCTGCTGCAGATCTTCACCCGTCCCGTGGGCGACCGTCCGACGGTGTTCTTCGAGCTCATCGAGCGGCACGGATCGCTCGGTTTCGGCAAGGGCAACTTCAAGGCCCTGTTCGAGGCCATCGAGCGCGAGCAGGACGCCCGCGGCAATCTGTAGGGACTCTGGGATCCTGGGTACGTGACTTCCTTCTCCGACCTCGAGCTCCGTCCTGAGATCCAGCGGGCGCTCGACGCCCTCGGATACGAGGAACCCACGCCGATCCAGCGCGAGACGATCCCGGCCCTGCTCAGCGGCCGGGACGTCGTCGGCCAGGCGGCGACGGGCACCGGCAAGACCGCCGCGTTCGCGCTGCCGCTGCTGCAGCGCATCGAGCCCGGCGGGTCGGCGCCGCAGGCCCTCGTGCTGGTGCCGACGCGCGAGCTCGCGATCCAGGTCGCCGAGGCGACGCACCGCTACGGCAAGGAGCTGGGCGTCCGCGTGCTCGCCGTCTACGGCGGCACGCCCATCCAGCGGCAGATGCGGGCCCTGAGCACCGGCGTCGACGTCGTCGTCGCGACTCCCGGACGCGCGCTCGACCACCTCAGCCGCCGGACCGTCGACCTGACCCGGTTGCGCACGGTCGTGCTCGACGAGGCGGACGAGATGCTCGACATGGGCTTCGCCGAGGACATCGAGTCGATCATGCAGGCGGTGCCGGACGAGCGGCAGACCGTGCTGTTCTCGGCCACCCTCCCCGCCCGCATCAACGGCCTGGTGAGCACCTACCTGCGCGATCCCGTCAAGGTGCGCATCAAGCGCGACACCGACGCTGCCGAGGCCGGACGCGTCCGTCAGGTCGCCTATCTCGTCCCCCGCCAGCATAAGGCGAGCGCGCTCGGACGCCTGCTCGACATCGAGGCCCCCACCGCGGCGGTGATCTTCTGCAAAACCCGAGACGAGGTCGACACGCTCGGCGAGACGCTGAACGCGCGCGGCTACCGCGCCGAGGCGCTGCACGGCGGCATGACCCAGGACCAGCGCGACCGGGTCATGGCGAAGGTGCGCAACCAGACCGCCGACGTGCTCGTCGCGACCGACGTCGCCGCCCGCGGTCTCGACATCGACCACCTCACCCACGTCGTCAACTACGACCTGCCGTCCGCGCCCGACTCCTACGTCCACCGCATCGGACGGGTCGGCCGCGCCGGCCGTGAGGGCGTCGCGATCACCCTCGTGGAGCCGCGCCAGCACCGCCTGCTCAAGACGATCGAGAAGGCGACCAAGCAGAAGATCGCGGTCGAGCAACTGCCGACCGTCGCCGACCTGCGCGCCCGCCGCCTCGAACTCACCCGCGCCGCGCTCGAGGAGGCGCTGGTCGAGGGCGAGTACGAGCAGTACCGCGTCGTCGTCGACGCGCTCACCGACGAGTACGACCTGGTCGAGGTCGCGCTCGCCGCGGTGAAGCTCGCGCACGAGGCCGGCGCCGGCGGTCCCGAGGACGAGCCCGACATCCCCGCCGTCAGCGCCGAGTCGCCGAAGGGCGACCGCAAGACCCGTCCGCGCAACGACGTCGGCGAGAGCGTGACGATCTTCGTCGGGCTGGGGCACGCCGCCAAGGTCCGTCCGCAGGATCTCGTCGGCGCGATCGCCAACGAGACCAGCGTGTCCGGACGCCAGATCGGCGCCATCGAGATCACGCACAAGTTCTCCACCGTCGAGATCCCCGCGGCCGCCGAGGCCGAGGTCATCGACAAGCTGCAGGCGACCCTCATCAAGGGACGCAAGGCGCGGGTCGAGCGCTACAAGCCGCCGTCCCGCACGTTCGGGAAGGACAAGAAGTGACGCTGCGTCCGGTCCTGTCGACGCTGCCGGCCTACGTCCCCGGGAGGACGGTCCCCGGCGCGATCAAGCTCGCGTCCAACGAGACCCCGACCCCGCCGCTGCCCTACGTCGTGCAGCGCATCGCCGACGCCGCCGCCGGTGTGAACCGCTACCCCGACAGCAACGCGACCGAGCTGACGTCGGTGCTCGCGTCGCGTCTCGGCGTCCCGGTCGACCGGGTGCGCGTCGGCTGCGGCTCGGTGTCGCTGTGCACGCAGCTCGTGCAGGCCGTCGCCGATGCCGACGACGAGGTCATGTACGCCTGGCGGTCGTTCGAGGCGTATCCGATCATCACCGCGGTCAGTGGCGCGTCGTCGGTGCAGGTGCCGCTGTCGGACGGTCACGTGCACGACCTCGACGCGATGGCCGGGCGCATCACCGGCAAGACGCGGCTCGTGTTCGTCTGCAACCCGAACAACCCGACGGGCACGGCGGTCGGACGCGACGCGCTGGTGCGCTTCCTGCGTGCCGTCCCGTCCGACGTCGTCGTCGCGCTCGACGAGGCCTACCGCGAGTTCGTCACCGACACCGACGTCCCGGACGGCGTGACGCTGCTGGAGGAGTTCCCCAACGTCGTCGTGCTGCGCACGTTCTCGAAGGCGTACGGGCTCGCCGGTCTGCGCGTCGGATACGCGATAGCGGGCGACCCGGCGATCGCAACTGCGATCGGCCAGACGCAGGTGCCGTTCTCGGTGTCGACCGTCGCGCAGGCGGCCGCGCTCGCATCGCTGGAGCCCGAGGGCGAGCAGCAACTGGACGCGCGGGTCGCCGAGGTCGTGTCCGAGCGGGTGCGTGTGCGGGACGAACTGCTGCGGCTCGGCTACGAGGTGCCGCCGACGCAGGCCAATTTCGTCTGGCTACCGCTCGGCGACCGCACCGTCGAGTGGGCCGCCGGCATCGAGGAGCAGGGCGTCATTGCCCGCGCCTTCGCCGGCAGCGGCGCTCGCGTCACGATCAGCTCCCCGCCGGAGAACGACCTCTTCCTGGCGGCAGCCGAGAAGCTCGCCTGACGGACGGTTGTCCACAGGCGTGGCCGACGGTCGCGCGCCGTAGGACGGAATTTCCTACCGTGCGGTGGTGGCCCTTGCACGCATCGTCGTCGACACGACCGCGTTCGTGGTCGCCGCGCGCAACGCACACGACGTCGTCGCCGGAATGACCCGCACAGGGCAGATCGTGACGTTCTCGCTGGAACGCGGCGCTGGCATGGCGGGCAGCGACTCCGGCGGTGGCGCGATGATCGCCGGGGCGTACGACGCGGCGGCCGCGCACGCGCGTGAGGCGTGGTCCGCCCTCGTCCAGTGCGTCGCGCGGCTGTCCGCGCTGTACTGCTGCTCGGCCCGCAACTACGCCGCGGCCGAGAGCTCCTCCACCGCCGGCGAACGGCAGATGACATCGGTGCTGGTGGACGAGCTGCCGGCCACCCCCGTGCCGTCGTCGCTGCCCGCGTTGCCGTCGGCGCGCTCGAGCAGCGACGCGCCGATCCCCGAGCTGCCCGGCGGTGGCACCGGGCTCGGCCGCATGCTCTACAACCACACGGTGCCCAACGGCGCCGCCGCCGCCCTGCGCGTAGCCGCCGGCGACTGGGCGAACGCGGCTGCCGTGCTTCGCCACCAGGCCGAGAGCGTCGAAAGCCAGGCCTTCGTGTTCGTCGACGCCCTACTGCCGGAGCAGGACGACATCGATCGGGTCGTCGAGGCGGTTGCCGCGAACTTCCGCACCGCGGCCGACGCGCACGACGTGATCGCCGAGGCGTGCGGCGAGGTCGCCGATGGCGTCGACGTCGTCAGGGCGGCCTGGAAGGAGTGGTTGAAGGGCGCCGTCACCGGCGACCCCGCCGCCATGCAGGGCCTGCTCGCGGCACAGGCCCGGCACCTCGCCACCTGCATCCGCGTGGCCGGACGCCTCGATGCCGCCTCGCGCACCGCGTACGACGTCGTCTCGGCGGCCGTCCAGATCGCGGCGACCTCGCTGATCACCGCGCCTGTCACGGACGCCGCGGCGCTGGCTGCCGCGGCGACCCCCGCCGGAGCGCCGCCGCTCACCACGGTCCAGCGTCTGGCGAACGGCTACCGCCCGACGAAGCTGACGAAGACCGTGACCGTCGACTTGAACTGCGTTCCGAAGCGCTTGCGTGACGACGTTCCGAGGTTGCTCGCGCTCGCGCGCCAGGGACGGGTCCGGCGTCCCGGTCACGACAACGAGCCGTTCAACAACTCGGACGGACGGCTGCCCGCCCGGTCCGACTACCGCAAGTACGACCTCGCCGTGCCGGGCCAGCCACGGGGACGTGCCCGCATCATCTTCGCGGGCGATCCACGTGACCCCGATGCGATCTACTACAGCGATCACTACGACCACTACATCCTGATCGGACCGTGACCGATGCCCGATCCCCTACATGCCGTCTTCGTCGCCCATCGGGGCGCCACAGCGCGAGAGCGCGCCGCCGTCTGGACCGCTGACGGTGGACGGACCGTCGCCCTCTCGCTCGCCGACCACTCCGACGTGCGTTCGTTCGCTGCCGCCGTCATGGCGGCATTCGACAGCCCGTTCGACGACGGCGGTGGACTCGACGCTGCCATCGACACCGTCGCCGACCTGGATTGGCTGGGCGACCCGTCCTTCGTCCTCGTCGTGGAGACGTTCGACCAAGCTCCCGACGCAGTCGTCAGGGGCGCCTGCCTCTTCGCGTGCGACGTGGTCCAGCGCCGCCGGGCCGCCGCACCCTCAGTCCCCTTTCGGATCGTCCTCGTCGCCGACGACAGGCGAGCCGTCGTGCTGGACGAGCTCGAGCATCGCAACAGGGAGCTCGACGAGCTCGGCAACCGCTTCGAGAATCCGACCCTGACGGCTGCTCCGGTCGTCGCCCTCGACTGAACCCGGCCGTCCGCCGATCGAGGCGACCTCGTGCACGGCGGGGGCGTCAGCCCGACACCGGCGCCGCGTCCTTCTCGTCCGAGCCGGTCGCGATGGCCGCGTCGCGGACGGCGGCGGCGACGGCCGTCGGCACGGCCGGGTCGAAGACGGACGGGACGATGTAGGTCGCGTTCAGCTGGTCGTCCGAGACGCAGCGGGCGAGCGCGTCCGCGGCCGACAGCAGCATCGGTGTAGTGACCTCGTGCGCGCGGGCGTCGAGCAGTCCGCGGAAGACGCCGGGGAACGCGAGCACGTTGTTGATCTGGTTGGGGTAGTCGCTGCGGCCGGTGGCGACGACCGCGGCCACGCGCTGGGCGGCGTCGACGTCCACCTCGGGATCCGGGTTGGCGAGCGCGAAGATCACCGGCTTCGCGGCCATCTCGTGGATCCACGCGGCATCGAGAACGCCGGGTGCGCTCACGCCGATGAACACGTCCGCACCCTGCAGCGCGTCGCGCAGCGTGCCCGTCCGTCCGGCGGGGTTCGTCCGCCCGGCCAGGCGCTGTTTCGCCGGGTTCAACGACTCGTCGGTCGGGCTCAGGATTCCCTCGCGGTCCCACACCAGGACGTTCGCCGCCCCCGCCGCGAGCAGCAGCGACACGATCGCCGTGCCCGCGGCCCCGCCGCCCGCGACGACGATGCGCGCCTCGGACAGCGGGCGGTCGATGCAGCGCAGCGCGTTGGTCAGCGCGGCGGTGACCACGATGGCGGTGCCGTGCTGGTCGTCGTGGAACACCGGGATGGTCAGGATCTCGCGCAGCCGCTCCTCGATCTCGAAGCAGCGGGGGGCCGAGATGTCCTCGAGGTTGATGCCGCCGAAGCCCGGCGCGATCGCCTTGACCACGGCCACGATCTCGTCCGCGTCCTGGGTGTCGAGGCAGATCGGCCACGCGTCGATGTCGGCGAAGCGCTTGAACAGCGCCGCCTTGCCCTCCATCACCGGCAGCGCGGCCCCGGGACCGATGTTGCCCAGACCCAGCACCGCCGACCCGTCCGTCACGACCGCGACGGAGTTGCCCTTCACCGTCAGCTTCGCGACGTCCTCGGGGTGCTCGGCGAGCGCGAGCGACACCCGTCCGACCCCGGGCGTGTAGGCCATGGACAAGTCGTCGCGCGTCTTCAGCGAGACCTTCGGCGAGACGGCGATCTTGCCGCCGAGGTGCAGCAGGAACGTGCGGTCGCTGACCCGGTGGACGGTCACACCGGGCACGGTGCGCATCGCGTCGACCAGCGCGGTGGCGTGGTCGGCGTTGGTCGCCGAACAGGTGACGTCGACGGTGATGCGGTCGGGACGGGACTCGCTCACGTCGATCGCGGTCAGCAACCCGCCTGCGTAGCCGACGACCGTGGCCAGCTCGCCGACGACGGAGGCGGACGGCTCGGCGTAGACGCGCACGGTGATGCTGTACGACGCCCCGGTGGGCAGTTTGCGGCGGAAGTCGGACACCGGCTGGCTCATGTCGCTCATCCTGCCCCTTCCGTGCAGTGACAGGAT
Organism: Jatrophihabitans fulvus; assembly: GCF_054781375.1. Lineage (NCBI taxonomy): Bacteria > Bacillati > Actinomycetota > Actinomycetes > Jatrophihabitantales > Jatrophihabitantaceae > Jatrophihabitans > Jatrophihabitans fulvus. Next base: position 681,039 of record NZ_BAAGUN010000002.1, on the reverse strand, counting down.
GGTGACCGCGCCAGCCCCCGACCAGTCGTCACAACGGAGTGACCTGCTCATGACCGACACCACCGACAGCCAGACCGACACCGCGACGGATTCCGAGGGATCCTCCGAGGTCGACCCGGCCGTCTTCGCCCGTCGCTACCTCGCCCACGCGGGCGCGCAGCTCTCCGGACGCAGCGAGGCGTCCCTGCAGGAGCTCGCCCGCTCCGCGCTCGCGTTCGGCGCCCGGCGGCCGCCGGGGCACACCCTGCTGCAGGTCCGCGAGGCCGGCGGCCCGCAGGACCTCCCGCTGCGGACCGCGGTCGACATCGTCAGCGAGGACGCGCCCTACATCATCGAGTCGCTGGTCGCCGAGCTCGCCGAGGGCAACCGGGGTGTGCAGCGCATGCTGCACCCGCAGCTGGTGGTCACCCGCGACTCCGACGGCCGCCTGATCCGCGTCCACGACATCGACGACAACGCCGACGTCCCGTCCGACGCCGTCGTCGAGTCGTGGGTGCACCTCGAGCTCGATCCCGTCCCCGGCGCCGAGCACGACGCTCTCGCGACCGCGCTGCGCGGCGTGCTCGAGGACGTCCTGCACGCCGTCGCCGACGCGCCGCAGATGTACCGGCTCATCCGCACCCTCGCCGACCGACTCGTCGCCGAGCCGGGCGAGTTCGACCGCGAGACCAGCGAGGAGGCCGGCGAGCTGCTGCGCTGGCTGGCCGACGGCAACTTCATGGTGCTCGGTCACGCCGAGTTCTCCCCCAACGAGCTGGCGATGCCGCGGGCCCGGCGCACCGACCCCGCGGCCGACGGCGTGCTGCGCGGTCGTGCGCGCATCTCCCCCGTCGAGCTGCTGCCCGCGTTCCGCAGCGGCGCGCCGCTGGTCATCTTCAAGTCGCCCCTGGTGTCGACCGTGCGCCGCGCCGTCCACTACGACTGCGTCACCGTGGTCACCCCCGCGCAGGGCAGCGAGCCGCAGCGGGTGCACGTCTTCCTCGGCCTGATCACCAACGCCGAGGACGGCGTCGTCGGACGGGTCCCGGTCGTGCGCCGCCGCATCGCCGAGATCCTGTTGCGCGCGGGTGTCCGTCCGAACAGCCACAGCGGACGGCAGCTGCTCGCCGCCCTGCGCACCCTGCCGCGCGACGAGCTGCTCGAGGCCCCGACCAACGACCTGCTGCGACTCTCGCAGCTGGTCGTCGACCGCGCCGAACGCGGCACGGTCGGCGTCTTCGCGCGCACGCACCTCAACCGCGACTTCGTCGGCGTGCTCGTCTACTTCCCCGCAGACCGTTTCGGCCCCGACACCCGCCGCCGGGTCACGTCCGTCGTCAGCCGCTACTGGCCGGGCGAGATCATCGGCCGTGACGACCGCATCGTCGAACTCGGCCTGGCGCGCATGTCGATGCTGATCGCCGTCCGCCCGGGTGCGTCGGTGCCGCAGCCCGACCGCGCCGCGGTCGAGTCCGAGGTCGCCAAGGTGACCCGCGGATGGGGCGACGACCTGCAGGACCTTCTCGACATCGCGACCGGCCCGGACGATTCCGAGCGGCTCTACCGGCGCTACCGCGACGTGATCCCCGAGGCCTACAAGGAGGACTTCCACGCGGCCACGGCGGTGCGCGACATCGTGCGTCTCGACCAGCTGCCCGACTCCGACGGCCTCGCGTTCGACCTATACACCCCGGCCCCGGACGACGCCGCCGACAAGCGGGTCAAGGTGTACCGCTCGGGCGAGGCGGTGTCGCTGGCCAAGGCGCTGCCGATCTTCACCCAGATGGGCATCGAGGTCCTCGACGAGCGGCCCTACGAGTTCGAGGTCGGCGGCGGGTGCCGCTGGATCTACGACTTCGGGTTGCGGTTGCCGTCAGGGGTCGAACTCGACGAGCAGCGCACCACCAACGTCATCGACCTGCTGCGGCTGCTCTGGCGCGAGCAGCTCGAGCAGGACGGGTTCAATGCCCTCGTCGTGCGCACCGACCTCACGTGGTGGCAGATCAACATCATCCGCGTCTACGCGAAGTACATGCGCCAGGCCGGCACGACGTTCAGCCAGGGCTACATCGAGCAGGCACTGAACGACAACACCCGGATCGCGGCCGCGATCGTCGACCTGTTCGAGTCGCGGTTCGATCCCGACCGCGGCAACGAGGCGCCGCTGACCGACACCGCCAAGGGCCCGGTCGGACGCACGGACGTCGTCGAGCACCTGCTGTCCGGGGTCGCGAGCCTCGACCAGGACCGCATCCTGCGCACGCTGCTCGACCTGGTGAACAACACGCTGCGCACCAACGCCTACCGCACCGACTCCCGGACGAAGGACGTCGTCGCCGGCGAGCGCCGGACCACGATCGCGGTCAAGCTCGACGCGCGTCGCATCACCGACCTGCCGCAGCCGCGTCCGCGCTTCGAGGTGTGGGTGCACTCGCCGTGGGTCGAGGGGGTGCACCTGCGCTTCGGCTCGGTCGCCCGGGGCGGGCTGCGCTGGTCGGACCGGCGGGAGGACTTCCGCACCGAGATCCTCGGCCTGGTCAAGGCGCAGATGGTGAAGAACGCCGTCATCGTCCCCACCGGCGCGAAGGGAGGTTTCGTCGCCAAGCGGCTGCCCGACCCCAACGTCGACCGGGACGCGTGGGTGGCCGAGGGTGTTCGCTGCTACCGGGCGTTCATCGCCTCGCTGCTCGACGTCACCGACGACTACGCGCTCGGCGACGACGGCACCCAGGTCGTGGTGCCACCGCCGCGGGTGCGTCGCTACGACGCCGACGACCCCTACCTCGTGGTCGCCGCCGACAAGGGCACGGCCACCTTCAGCGACATCGCGAACGGCATCGCGCTCGACTACGGCTTCTGGCTCGGCGACGCGTTCGCCAGCGGCGGGTCGGTCGGGTTCGACCACAAGGCCATGGGCATCACCGCGCGCGGTGCGTGGGAGTCGGTCAAGTACCACTTCCGCGAGCTCGGTCTCGACACCCAGAACGACGACTTCACCGTCGTCGGCATCGGCGACATGTCCGGGGACGTGTTCGGCAACGGCATGCTGCTGTCCGAACACATCCGCCTCGTCGCGGCCTTCGACCACCGCCACGTGTTCCTCGACCCCGACCCGGACGCGGCCTCGTCCTTCGCCGAGCGGCAGCGCCTGTTCGCGCTGCCCCGTTCGTCGTGGGCCGACTACGACACCGCGCTCATCTCCGAGGGCGGTGGCGTCTGGCCGCGGACGGCGAAGTCGATCCCGATCAGCCCGCAGGTCGCAGCGAGGCTCGCGCTGCCCGACGGGACGACGCGCATGACGCCGAACGAGCTGCTGCACGCTGTGCTGCTCGCGCCGGTCGACCTGCTCTGGAACGGCGGCATCGGCACCTACGTCAAGGCGAGCACCGAGTCGCACGCCGACGCCGGTGACAAGGCCAACGACGGGTTGCGCGTCAACGGCGCCGAGCTGCGCTGCCACGTCGTCGGTGAGGGCGGCAACCTCGGCCTCACCCAGCGCGGCCGCATCGAGTACGCCCGCGCCGGCGGCCACGTGAACACCGACGCCATCGACAACTCCGCCGGCGTCGACACGTCCGACCACGAGGTCAACCTCAAGATTCTGCTCAACCGTGCGGTCGCGTCCGGCGACCTGACCGTCGACGAGCGCAACGACGTCCTCGCGGCCGCCACCGACGACGTCGCCGAGCACGTGCTGCGCGACAACTACGAGCAGAACGTTCTGCTCGGCATGGCCCGCAAGCTCAGCCCCGCGCTGGCGTCCGTGCACCTGCGCTTCATGCAGGAGCTCGAGCGGGCGGGCGAGCTCGACCGGGCGCTCGAGTTCCTGCCCGGTGACCAGGAGATGGCCCGGCGCGAGGCCGAGGGATACGGCCTGGTGTCGCCCGAGAACGCGGTGCTGGTCGCCTACTCGAAGATGACGCTGACGCAGCACATCGAGGACTCCACGCTCCCGGACGAGGCGTGGTTCCAGAACGCGCTCGCGAACTACTTCCCCGAGTCGATCCGCACCCGCTTCGCCGACCAGCTGCCGCACCACCCGCTCAAGCGCGAGATCATCACGACCGTCGTCGTGAACGACATGATCAACCGGGCGGGGACGACGTTCGTGCACCGCGCGATGGAGGAGACGGGCGTCGACACCGCGCAGATCGCCCGCGCCTACGCGGTGGTGCGCAGCGTCTTCGACCTGCCGTCGCTGTGGGGCGCGATCGAGGCGCTCGACAACCAGGTCCCCACCGAGGCGCAGCACGCCGGCTACCAGGAGATCCGTCGCCTCATCGACCGCGCCACCCGCTGGCTGGTCGAGGAGCGGTTCCCGATCCAGGACGTCGCCGCCGAGATCTCCCGCTACGAGCCCATCGTGCGCGAGCTCGGATCGCACTGCCCCGATCTGCTCCGTGGCGTCGAACGCCAGACGCTGTTCGACGACGCCGACAAGCTCACCGGCCTCGGCCTGCCGCGCGATCTCGCGGTCCGGCTGGCCGAACTGCTGAGCGCGTTTTTGCTGCTGGACGTCATCGAGATCGCGCACGCCACCGGACGTCCGGCCCGCGAGGTCGCGACGCTGCACTACGCGCTGTCCGAACGGCTCAGCGTCGACCAGATGCTGACCAAGGTGACCGAGCTGCCGCGCGACGACCGCTGGTCGACGCTCGCCCGCTCGGCGGCGCGGCACGACGTCTACGCGGCCCTGTCTGCCATCACGACCGCGGTCCTGACCACCACCGCCGAGCACGAGTACCCGGACGTCGACGCCCGCATCCTGGCCTGGGCCGACCAGAACACCGAGCGGGTCGAACGCGCCCGGCAGACGGTCACGGACGCGCTCTCGCGCGATCACGTCGACCTGGCGACGCTGTCGGTGGCGCTGCGGGTGCTGCGCGGGCTGGCCGGCTGAGCCGGCCGGCAGCTCGGGGGGACGGTCGCCGGGTGTCAGACCGCGTAGCGGACCGGCACCCGGGCCCACACCTGCTTGCCGTCGGTGAGCGGTTGCACGCCCCACTCGACGGCGACGGCGGCCACGATGGCCAGGCCGCGGCCGTTGGGTGAGGTCTCGGGGACGGTGCGCACGTGGGGCTGCTCGGAGCTGCCGTCGCGGACCCGCACGATGACGGTGCTGTCCTCGAGCTGCCAGGCGACGTCGAGGCTGCCGTGCTCCGCGGCGTGGGTGACGGCGTTGCCGACGAGCTCACTGGCGACGAGCACGACATCGTCGATCGCGTCCGGGGTGACCGATCGGGCAGCGAGGTCGGCGGCGATCTTGCGACGTACCTCTCCTGCGCTCGTCGCATCGTGTCGGACGCGCAACGAACCCACGTCCACGACTCCTCCGGACTGCGTTACGAATGCTCCCGGCAGGGTCCCCGACCCCGTCCGGCGTCTAACCGCCCGGGTGACGCCGGGCATGCCGCGGGCGTCCCGGACCGCCGACCCGTCGGTTGCGCGCCAACGGACTCGTCCTCGAATGCGCTGATGCCCGCTTCGCCCGGATCGCCTCACCCGGACCGCCTCACCCCGAACGCTCGGCGGACGCGAGCTGGGCGAGCACCTCCCGCGGACGGTCGGTGATGATCGTGTCGACGCCGAGCCCGCGGACGAACTCGACGTCCTCGGGCTCGTCGACCGTCCAGACGTACACCGGGTAGCCGCGGGCGTGTGCCCGCTCGACGTACCCGGGGTCGGCGCGCAGCAGGTGCAGTCCGGGACCGGCGATCGTCACCCCGGCGGGCAGCAGCCCCTCGCGCCGCAGCGGCAGCAGCCGGTCGAGCAGCAGCACCGTCGGCACGTCCGGGGCGAGCAGTTTCACCCGGCGGACGGCGGTGGGGGCGAAGCTCATCACCACGACGCGGCTGTCGGGATCGGCCGGTTCGCGCAGCGACCGCGGCGGGCCGGGCCGACCGGCCCATCCGAAGCGCTGCAGCATCTCGACGAGCGTCTTCTCGACCAGGCCGGCGTAGCGGGTCGGGTGCTTGGTCTCGATGAGCAGCTTGACCGGACGGTCGGCGTCGCGGACGAGTCCCAGCAGCATCTCGAGCGTCAGCACGCCCCCGTCGGCCGCGCTGTCGGGGGCGACGTCGGCCAGGTAGGGGTTGTCGGCGGCCTCGGTCGTGACGAGCCCGTCCGCGGACGCCGGCAGGTCGGCGTGCCACGAGGTGAAGTCGAGGGCGTCGAGCGAGCGCAGGTCGAGCTCGCTGACCACGCCCCGGCCGTCGGACGTGCGGTTGACCGTCCGGTCGTGCACGCAGACGAGATGCTCGTCGCGGGTCATGCGGACGTCGCACTCGAGGGCGTCGGCGCCGGCGTCGATCGCGAGTTGGTACGCGGCCAGGGTGTGCTCGGCCACCGCGCGGGACGCGCCGCGGTGGGCGACCAGCATCGGACGGGCCGGTGGCGTCACCGGCGGTCCGGTCCGCACTCTCACGGTGGCCATCGTGACCGCTCCAGGTGGCGTGCCGGTGAACGCGGGATGGTCAGCGGACGGTGGGGGCGCTGTCGCCGTCGGTCACCATCGGCTTGCCGGCGGCGTGCCAGGCGAGCATGCCGCCTTCGAGGTTGACGGCGTCGTAGCCGGCGTTGCGCAGGAACGCGGTGACCTGCGCCGACCGTCCGCCGGCCTTGCAGGCGACGACGATGCGCGCATCGGGGGTCAGCTCGCCGGGGTCGTACGACAGCTTCTGCGGCACCGAGTTCATCGGCACGTGCACGGCGCCGTCGACGTGGCCGGCGCGCCACTCGTCGTCCTCGCGCACGTCGAGCAGGACGGCGTCGTCGGGGATGCCGTCGATGCCGACGGACGGGACCTCGTGCGGATGCATGGTCTCGACGCTACCTACTTGATGAGGCGCGACAGCCGCCGGTCGGCGAGTTCGCGGCCCTCGGTCTGACAGGTGGGGCAGTACTGGAAGCTGCGGTCGGCGAAGGACACCTCGCGGACGGTGTCGCCGCACACCGGGCACGGCAGGCCGGTGCGGGCGTGCACCTTCATGCCGCTGCGCTTCTCGGACTTCAGGGTGGCCGCCTGGTGCCCGACCGACCGGCCGACCGCGTCGGTGAGCACCGTGACCACGGCCTCGTGCAACCGGCTGATCTCGTCCTCGGTGAGCTTGCCGGTGTTCTTGAACGGCGACAGCTTCGCCGCGTGCAGGATCTCGTCGGAGTAGGCGTTGCCCACTCCTGCCAGCACGGTCTGGTCGGTCAGGGCCCGCTTCAGCTGCGCGCGCTGCGCGGTGAGCAGGGTGCCGAGCTCGTCGCGTCCGATCGCCAGCGCGTCGGGACCGAGGCGGGCCACGCCGGGCACGTCGAGCGGGTCGCGGACGAGGTACGCGGCCAGTCGCTTCTTCGTCCCGGCCTCGGTGAGGTCGAAGCCGGGCGTGGGTCCGTCGTCGAACTCGGGGCTCAGGTGCACCCGCAGCGCGATCGTGCTCTTGCCGCCGGGACGCGGCGGGGCCGGCGGCAGCGACTCGCGCCAGTGCAGCCAGCCGCCGCGCGACAGGTGCGTGACCAGGTGCAGCACCTCACCCGCCGCCTCGGACGCGACCACGAGGTCGAGGAACTTGCCGTACCGGGCGGCGTCGACGACGTACGCGCCGTTCAGCACCGCCATGGGCGGGTCGAACGTCTTGACCGCGCTGAACGCGACGACGTCGACCCGCGTGACCCGCTGCCCGACGGCACGCTCGCGCAGGAACGTCGCGAGCGCCTCGACCTCGGGCAGTTCGGGCACGGGCGTTACCGGCTCAGGCGGCTGCCGAGGTCGGCGATCGGGAACGTGATGCCGGTGGTGCTGTGGCAGCGGTATCCGTTCGGGTTCTTCGCCAGGTACTGCTGGTGGTAGGCCTCGGCGTAGTAGAAGTGCCCGAGCTGGGCGACCTCGGTCGTCACCCGGCCGTAGCCGAGACCGTCGAGGGTCTCGCCGTACAGTGCGGCGGCCTGCTCGGCGACCTCGCGCTGAGCCTCGGACGTCCAGTAGATCGCCGAGCGGTACTGGGTGCCGACGTCGTTGCCCTGCCGCATGCCCTGCGTCGGGTCGTGGTTCTCGAAGAACGTGGCGACCAGGCGCGCGTAGTCGACCTGCTCGGGGTCGTACACCGCCAGCACGGCCTCGGTGTGGCCGGTGAGGCCCGAGCAGACCTCCTCGTAGTCGGGGTGGGCGGTGATGCCGCCGCTGTAACCGACCGCGGTCGTGAACACGCCGGGCAGCTGCCAGAACACCTCCTCGACGCCCCAGAAGCAGCCGGCACCGAACACCGCCTGCTCGTAGCCGTCCGGGAACGGCGGCTGGATCGGGTTGCCGTTGACGTAGTGGGTCGAGGGCACCGGGAACTCGTAGTGGTCGCGGCCGCGCAGCGCGCGCTCGGGCTCCACGAGCTGTGTCTTCGGGCGTGAGAACAGCATGCGTCCGAGGCTACGCAGGACGTAGGCTCGATGCCATGCACGCGGTGGGCGTCACGGCCGGTCCCGGCCTGCCGTTCCCACCCCGGTCCGACAGGAGGCGCACGGCATGACGCAGTGGGGCCTCGACACCCTGTTCAACCCGGCGAAGCGTCACATGGACGAGGAGAAGCGCCGGCTGCAGTCCACCCGCGAGGAGGTCGGCGACGCCTCGGGCGGCCGCCGCATCGACCTCGAGTCCGGCAAGGTCACCATCCAGCGCGACGACGAGGCGGCGGACGGGACCGAGGAGATCGACCCGTCCGCGACGGACGAGTCGGCCGCGGGCGCGAAGGCGTCGAAGGCATCGAAGCCGGCGAAGGCTCCGAAGACTCCGAAGGACGAGAAGGACCTCACGCCGGCGCAGCTGCGGGCGCTCAAGCGGCGCGGCCGCGCCTGACACCTCGGCGCCCCGATCGCGCAGAGCGCGGACCCGCATCTCACGGGCCGTTCTCCGGACAGCACAAACCCCCGGTGAGCGGGGGATTCACCGGGGGTCTGGACGTGCTGTGGTCTGTCGTGCGCCCGTCTCGATGAGCGGGGGATTCACCGAGTCGAACTGAAAGACCTGACTCGAGAGAATCGGTGAGCGGGGGATTCACCGATGACCCTCGGGGTACTGCGTCAGGTCCGTCCCGGACTTTGTGTTCGCCGGCTTCCGTGCCTGACAAGAAGAAATATGCCTGCGTGGCCCGCGTGAAGTCAAGTGTTGAACCCGAAACTACATACCTGTAATTCGTGAACGTCCGCAGAGCGTCCGGTATGCGGTCGTATGCCCGGGCAAACCGGACGCGATTTCGTGCTGATTGGTCCGGCTCAGGACCTCTGGCGGGACGTTCGGCGTGTCGCGGCGGGACCCTGCCGGGACCCTCCGTGGACGCCCCGATGACGCTGCGTCACGAGTCCGTCCCGCTCCGCCGGTCTTGGGCGGTTCCGGCCCGACTAGGGACCTTGCAGGCCCATCTCACCGGGCTCGTCCGGATCCCAGGAACCGCCGTGCACGCGGGCGATGAGGTCCTGCAGCACCGGCCCGACGACCTGCGGGAACCCGCCGACCTGGATCGCGATGCTGAAGCGGTCGCTCGAGACCGCCGACACGTCCTCGCTCTCCGGCGCGCCCTCGACGACCATCCGTTCCGACAGCGTCAGCACCTGGAAGCCGAGGCCGCGCGCGTTCAGGAACGCGGTCACGGCCTCGACCTCCTGCTCGTCGACGGTCTGGACGAACACCTGTCCCTGCAACCAGCCGGTCATGTCCATGGCGTGCCCGTGGACGGGACGGCCTGCGCCGGGCTGCCGGTCGCGGCCAGACCGAGGACGGTCGCGGCGGCGACGCCGGTCGCGAGGGCGATGCGGGCGCCACGGCGCCCCTGGGTGATTGACACGATTCCTCCGCTACTACCCACTTGCCGGAAATCCGCAGTTCGCGGGAAGTCTGCACCATCGAGGTGACCTGCGGGTGACGGGATTCCGCTCGACGGCCGTCCCGGACGCAGCCGTCCGAGGGCGGGTGGAAAGGTGAGGGCATGAACGTCCTGCTGATCGGGCCCCCCGGTGCCGGTAAGGGCACTCAGGGCGAGCGCCTCGCCCGCGAGCTCGGCCTCGAACATCTCGCCACCGGCGACCTGCTGCGGGCCGAGGTGAAAACGGGCACCGAGCTCGGCCTCAAGGCCGAGGCCGTCATGCAGCGGGGCGATCTCGTTCCCGACGACGTGATCATCGAGATGGTGATGCCGCGCGTGCTCGCCGCCGCCCGCGGCAACGGCTACCTGCTCGACGGGTTCCCGCGCTCGGTCGAGCAGGCCAGCGAGGCACGCAAGCTCGCCGCGTCCGAGAACGCGAGCCCCGACGCCGTCATCTACCTCGACGTCCCGCGCGAGGAACTGATGCGCCGCATCCTCGCCCGCGCCGAGACCGAGGGCCGCTCGGACGACAACGAGGAGACCGTCCGCAACCGGTTACGGGTCTTCGACGAGGCCACCCAGCCGCTCGTCGACCACTACCGCGACCGTGGGCTGCTCCACGTCGTCGACGCCGACCAGGACCAGGAGTCGGTCACCCGGGCGATCCTCGCCGTCCTCCCCTCCCGCTGAGCCGCCTGCACCACCCGCCCGGCCCGCCCCGGCCCTTTTGTTGAGTGGCGCGATCACCCGCTCTGTGGCGCGAAAAATCGCGCCACAGAATCGGGTTCCGCGCCACTCAACCGGTTCGCACCGGCCATCCGGAGAACCTGGCACGTTGGGGACCGAACCGGCTTTCCGCAAGGACCCCGGCCGGCCTGTGGACGGCGCGCGGTCGTCCACAGGCGCCAACGCGGCCAGGGCGCGGTCCACCGCAGGCTGCGCGGATGTCCTCTTCCGATCGACTGGTCCGTCTCACCCACGGGGTGCACCGCTCGCCGCTCCAGGCGTCGGACGACGTCGGCCGGATCGCCGCGCTGCTCAGTGCGTGTCCGCCGGGGACCGTCGTCGCCGGCGAGTCCGCTGCGCGGCTGCACGGCATGTGGTTGCCCGGGGAACCCGACGTCCGGCTCGAGGTCGTCCTGCACCCCACTCGCGGCTTGCCGGCGGAAAGGCCTCACAGCCGGCGCGACGAGATCCGGTGCCGGCGTCTGGTCGTGCCGTCCGCCGACGTGGTGGAGGTCGAGGGGCTCGCGGTGACGAGCCCGGCACGGACATGGCTGGATCTCGCGGCGCGCTACCGGCGCGGAGATCTCGTGGCACTGGGTGACTCGGCCCTGCGCGCCGGCGCGACGCACGCCGACATCGCGGAGGTCGTCGCCCGCGCCCGCCGGCGCCCGGGTGTCGTGGCGGCGCGACAGGTCGTGCACTGTCTGGACGGGCGTGCCCGTTCGCGACCGGAGAGTCACTTGCGGTGGGTCCTGCTCGACGCCGGGTTCCCGCGTCCGGAGGTGAACCGAGCGGTCAACGACGAGTTCGGGCAGTGGATGTTCGAACCGGACCTCGGTTTCGACGAAGTGCAGCTCGCGGTCGAGTACCAGGGCGCGGTCCATGAGACCGACGACCAGCGACCCAAGGACCTCACCCGCGCCACCGACGTCGAGTCACGCAGCAACTGGCGGGTGCTCTTCGTCGACAAGCGCCAGGTCTTCCGGCAGCCGGACGTCGTCGTCCGTCGGGTGAAGCAACTCTGGTGGGAACAGGCTCGCTCCCTCAGGTCGAGTGGCGCGGTATGGGCTTGAGTGGCGCGAAATTCTGCGCCACAGAGCGGGTTTCCGCGCCACTCAACAGAAAGGGCGGGTCAGTCGGAGTCGGAGCCAGAGTCGGAGTTCGCGTCGGAGTCGGATTTGGAGTTGGAGTCGGAGTTCGCGTCGCCGTCCGGGTCGGGGAGTTCGCGCTTGACGACCTTGCCGGCGGGGTTGCGGGGCATCTCGTCGATGAACACGATCTCGCGGGGCACCTTGTAGCGGGCGAGGTTGCTCTTGACGTGGTCCTTGAGCTCCTGCTCCTCGACGGAGGCGCCGTCGTCCTTGACCACGTACGCGCGCAGCCGCTTGCCGTACTTCTCGTCGTCGACGCCGACGACGGCGACGTCCGAGACGCCGTCGTAGGAGCCCAGCAGGTCCTCGACCTCGGCGGGGAAGACGTTCTCGCCGCCGGAGACGATCATGTCGTCGTCGCGGCCGTCGACGAAGAGCCGTCCGTCGTCGTCGAGGCGTCCGACGTCGCCGGTGGACATCAGCCCCGAGACGGTCTCCTTCGAGCCGCCGCCGGTGTAGCCCTCGAACTGCATGGTGCTGCCGACGAAGATGCGGCCCGACTCGCCGGTGGGCAGCTCGTTGCCGTCGTCGTCGAGGATCTTGATCGTGGTGCCGGGCGGTGGCTTGCCGACGGTGCCGGGCGCGGACCGCATGTCCTGCGGTGTCGCGATGGTGGCGTAGGCGACCTCGGTGGAGCCGTAGAGGTTGTAGACGATGTCGCCGAGCAGGTCCATCGTCCGCGTCGCGAGGTCGGTCGGCAGCGCGGAACCCGACAGCGCGATCACGCGCAAATTCGAGAGGTCGAGCTTGCCGATCTCGTCCTCACCGACGTCGAGCAGTCGCGACAGCAGGATGGGGACGGTCACGAGCGTGTCGGCCTTATGCTCCTCGAGCGCGTTCCAGGTGAACGCCGGATCGGTCTTGCGCGCGGTGACCAGCGTGTTGCCAAGACCCAGCGACAGCATGGACGACAGCAGTCCCCAAGCGTGGAAACCGGGGGCGGCGAGCACGACCGTCCGCCCGGCCCGCAGCGGGATCTTCGACAGGTAGCCGCCGGGCAGCGCGAGCGACAGCGCCATGTCGCGCGGCGCGCCCTTGGGCGTACCGGTCGTCCCGGACGTCAGCAGCACGATCTTCTGCCTCGCGTCGGGCTTCGGCGGACGGGACGTGCTGCCGTTCTCGATCAGGCTCATCAGGGTGTCGGCGTGGGCCTCGCCGTCGTGCCACGCGACGAACTTGCCGCCCTCGAGCGACACCGCGTCGGCGACGTCGGCGAACTCCTCGTCGTGGATGAGCGCCTTGACGCCCTCGCGCTCGCACACGTCCTTCAGCTGCGGGCCGGCGAAGTCGGTGTTGAGCAGCAGCGTCTTCGCGCCGAGCTTCGCACCGGCGGCGAGCGACAGCCACAGGCCGCGGTGGTTGCGGCACATGATGCCGAAGCCGTCGCGCGGCTCGACCCCGCGTTCGCGCAGTGAGTTGGCCAGCGCGTTGCTCTGCTTCTCCATCTCGGCGAACGAGATCGAGCCGATCTCGTCGACGATCGCGGCGCGGTCACCGAACGCGGCAGCCCCCAGGGAGATCGCGGCGCCGGCCGGCCCGTAGACGACCACGTCGCGCAGCGCCGGCGCCAGCTTGTGCGGCAGCGTGAACGCGATGTCGGTGCCACCCGCCTGCACCAGCGTCGCGGCGTACCGCGCCTCGAGCCCCGCCCGTTCGAGCGCCTGCAACGCCAGCTTCCGGATGTCCATGTAGTTGTCCTACCAGCGCGGGGGCGGCCTCGCCCAGCGGGACGTCGCCGGCCCCTGTGGCAGCATCGCCGCTGTGCCGGACCGCGTGCCCCACCCCGCCGCGCGCGCATGATCGTCGTCCTGCTCGGCACGGGCGGGTCGGACGCGGCCCGGCAGCGGTTGCGGCGACAGCTGTCCTCGCTCCCCGACCGCGCCCGCGGGCGGGTACGCGACCTCGCTCACGCCGAGACGGACGGCACGCTCGCCGCTCTCGCGGGGCTGGCCCGCCGCGCGGACGAGAACGGCGAAGGCCTCGCGATCGTCCCGGACGATCTCGTCGTGGCCGACCGCCGCGTCGTCGACCTGCTCGACGACCCGCGCCCGGCCACCCGGCTGTTGATCACGCCCACCGGACGGTCGGACGTGGTGCACCGCGCCGGGGTCGTGACGTCCGCCGGCACGTGCCGGCATCCGCTGCCCGCCGCCTCGGACGCGGGCGTGCTGCTCGCGCTCGCCGCGTCGGACGCCGCCGCCGCGGCCGTGGCCTGGGACGCCGCCGCACGCCAGGTGCGCGTCCACGGCTGGGACGACCTGGAACCACTGTCCACCGCGGTGCTGGCCGTCGTGCGGGCCGGCGTACGCGTGCAGGCGGTGCCCGCCGGGCCGTTCGTCGCCGGGCGCGGACTCGACCCGCGCGCCGCTGCGGACGTCGACGAGGCGGACCTCGTCTGGCGCCAGGCCTCGCGCGGGGGCGACGGGGTCTGGTCGACGTTCGCGCTGCGGCCGGTGAGCCGCCGCGTCACCCGGTGGGCGGTGCGGACAGGTCGCACGCCGAACCAGGTGACCGTCACCGGGTTCCTCGTCGGGCTCGCCGCCGCGGCGCTGATCGCGACCGGCAGCCCGTCCGCCGTCGTCGCGGGAGCGCTGGTGCTGCAGGTGGCGCTGCTGCTCGACTGCGTCGACGGCGAGATCGCCCGCACCACCCGTCGCTACAGCCGCGTCGGCGCCTGGCTCGACCTGGTCACCGACCGCGTCAAGGAAGCGGCCGTGCTCGCCGCGATCGGCATCGCCGACCCGCGCCTGTGGCCGCTCGCGCTCACCGCACTGCTCGTGCAGCTGGTGCGGCACATGGCCGACTACGCGTTCGCCGACACCGTGCTCGCGCGGTGGCGCCGTCCCGAACCCGACCGGCGCCCGTTCGACGACACCGCGCCGTCGACCGCGACGTCGGCCGCTCCCGCGCCCCAGGACTGGGTCCGGCAGGCCGTCCACATGCAGATCGGCGAGCGGTGGCTGGTGCTCAGCCTGGGGTCGATCGTCGGGGCGCTCGCGGCCGTCCCCGCCGTGCCCGTGGTCGCCTACCTCGTCACGGTCGGCTTCGGGCTGGCGTGGGTGCTGCTCGGCTGGACCGTCCGCACCGTGCGGCACCCACGGCGTCGCGACCGGCTCGACCCGGCGGACGGCGCCCTCGTCGCCGCGCTGCGCGACGACGGACCGCTCGCGCGCGGTCGCGCCCGGCGTGCCGCGGCCTGGTTGCTCGCGCCGCTGGTGACCGCGGTCGAGGGCGCGGCGCTGCTGGTCGCCACCGACCGTCGCGCGCTGCCGGCGGCGTTCGCGTGGGCGTGCGCGGTCGCGTGGCACCGCTACGACATCGCCTACCGACTGCGCGGCGGACGTCCCCCGGTTCCGGTCGTCGTGCAACGGCTCGGCGGCGGCTGGGCGGTCCGCACGCTCGTGGTCGTGGCGGCCGGCCTCACCGACGTCAGCGCGCCCGTGCTCTGGATCGGTGCCGCGTGGCTCGCGCTGGTGTACGTGCCCGAGAGCCTGCCCCGCACCGCGACCCCGACCCGGAACCTCTCGATCCTGCGCAAGAAGCTCAGGCGGACGCTCGCCGTCCCCGTCACCCGCCTGCTGATGCGCCTGACCCGGGCGCGGCACGTCGCCCTGGTCGCCGGGCTGCCCGACACCGAGGAGAACTCGCTCGTCACTGCGGCGGTGCTCGCCGAGCGCTACCGGGGGGAGGTCGTGCTGGTCGCGAACGATCCGGCGGCCACCCGCACCGCCCTCGACCACGTGGCCGGCCGGCTCGGTCGCGACGCCGGCCGGGTGCGCGTGATCGCCAAGCGCGGCGCCTACCGGACGTTCGTCCGCGCAGAGCTCGTCGCGTACACGCACGGCCTCTACGACTCCCCCCGCCCCGCCGGACGCCGGCTGCACGTGAACCTGTGGCACGGCACCGGACCCAAGTGGAACGCCAACGCCAACTTCGCCCAGCGCATCGGCGCGCAGGCCCACGCCGCCTCGTCCCCGCTGTGGGGGCTGTCGGCGATCGAGGCGCTGAGCCTCGGGCCCGACACCCGCCTCGTCACCGGCAATCCGCGCCAGGACGTCGTCGCCGCGGCGGGCCCCCTGCCCGCCGACCTCGGCGGCCGTCCGCTCGTGCTGTGGCTGCCGACGTTCCGCACGTCCGAACGGGCCGGTCTGGTGGGACTGCGCGAGGGCAGGCCGATCGCCCCGGACGCGGTCGCCGCCTTCGCCGCCGCGGCCGAACGTCACGGCGTGACCCTCGTGGCCAAGCCGCACCGGCTCGACAGCGAGACGTTCGCCGGCGTCCGCACGCTCACCGACGCCGACCTCGCCGCCATGGGCGTGACCCTGTACGAACTGCTCGGCCACGCGGACGGTCTGATCTCGGACTACTCGAGCGTCTGGCTCGACGTGCTCGACCGTCCGACGTCGGTCGCGCTGTACGTGCCCGACCTCGACAGCTACCGTGCCGCCCGCGGCCTCAACCGACCGGACCTCGAGGTCGCCGCCGGTGGGTTGTTCGTCGACGCCGGCACCGCGGACGGGTTCTTCGCCGACGTCGCCGCCGGACGGGTGTGGCGGACGGACGCCCGCGCCCACTGCGTCGATCGCATCGAGTACGCGACCCCGGCCGGCTCGCGCGCGGACGCCCTGCTCGACGACCTCGCGCGGTTCGCCGCCGAGCGGGGTCACGACCTGCCGCTGACCTCGTCGTAGAGCGCCTCGAGCCGCGCGGTGCAGTCGCGGACGTCGAACTCGCGCAGCACCCGCTCCCGTCCGGCGGCGCCGAGCCGGGACGCGAGCGCGTCGTCGGTCAGCACCTGCTGCAGCCGCTGCCGCAGACCGGCGAGGTCCCCCTCGGGCGCGAGCAGTCCGGTGGTGCCGTCGACGACGGCGTCGACGACCCCGCCGTGGGCGTACGCGACGGACGGCAGGCCGGCCCGCGCCGCCTCGAGGAAGACCATGCCGAAACCCTCCGCGTCACCCGCGGGTGACGTGTGGGACGGCTGCGCGTACGCCGCGCTGCGGGCGAGCAGCTCCGCGACCTGGCGTGAGGTCTGCGGGCCGAGCACCTCGACCGGACCGTCGACGGCGGCGGCGCGGGCCGTGAGCTCGGCCCGCAACGGGCCGTCCCCGGCGATGCGCAGGGGATGCGCGGCACGCAGGTCGGCGGGCAGTCCGGCCCACGCCTCGAGCAGGTCGGGCACGCCCTTCTTGGGCACGAGCCGCCCGACGAAGGCGACCCCCCGCCGGGGACCGTCCGCCCGTGCGGTCAGCGACGTGTCGATGCCGATCGGCAGCACGCGGACGTCGGTCGCGCCGAGCGCGGTCATGCGGTCGGCGACGAACCGCGATACCGCCACGCGCGCTCCCGCCGCGGCGAAGGTGGCACGCAACCGGCGGCGGTACTCCCGTCCGACGACCCGACGTCGCGGCAGCAGGGTCACGTCGTAGCCGTGGCAGGTGACCACGAGCGGGATGCCGAGCGCGGCCGCGACGGGACGGGCGGCGATCGCGTCGAGACCGAAGTGCGCGTGGAGCACGCTCACCCCGCGCGAGCGCAGGAACGCGACGAGCCGGCGGCGCAACCCGAGCGAGCCGAGCGCCTCGATGCGCAGTTCGGAGGCCCGGGACGGCCCGAGCAGGGTGAGCTCGGCCGGCACCAGCGGCTGCGCGGTGCGGCGCAAGCCGATCCGGACGGGCTGCCACGACGACATCGCCGCGGCCTGGTCGCGGACGAACGTCTCGGACCCCGCCAGCCAGGTCGACCGCCAGACGGCGACCCGCCGGTCGGCTGGTTCGGGCGGGCCGATCAGTCGCCCGCCGGGTCGTAGTCGTCGGCCTCGACGTCCAGGTCGTCCGGGTCGAGGTAGACACCCATGTCGATCTCGAACTGCTTGATGACCTCGTCGATCGGGCCGTCGGCCTTCAGGCCGCCGCCCTCGAGGTACAGGCCGCGCTCGCAGAACTTCTTGAGGTTGCCGGCGCTGTGCGAGACGAGGAAGAGGGTCTGGCCCTCGCCGAGCAGCCATTCGATGCGCTTCATGCACTTCTTGCGGAACGCGGCGTCGCCGACGGCGAGCACCTCGTCGACGAGCATGATCGGCTCGCGCAGCCGCGAGACCACCGCGAAGCCGAGCCGCACCTTCATGCCGGACGAGAAGTGTTTGAACGGGGTGTCGAGGAAGTCGTGCACCTCCGCGAAGTCGACCATCTCGTCGAAGCTGTCGGCGATCTCCTCGCTGCTCATGCCGTGCAGGCCGGCGACCATCGAGATGTTCTCGCGCGCGGTGAGGTCGCCGACGAAACCGCCGGTGAGGGCGATGAGAGGGGCGACGCCGGCCTTGACCTCGACGGTGCCCTCGTCGGGCAGCAGGACGCCCGCGAGCATGCTCAGCAGCGTCGACTTGCCCTGCCCGTTGCGGCCGACGACGCCGATCGCCTCGCCACGGGCGATGTCGAAGCTGACGTGGCGGAACGGCCAGAACTCGTCCTTGCGGGTGCCGGTGTGGCCGCGGGTGAGCAGCTCGCGGACGCTGCGGTGACGCTTGCGGCCGCGCGAGAACTGGATGCCGACGTCGCGCAGCGAGATGACGTTCTCGCCCATGGCGGGGATGCCCTGGTCGGCGTAGGCGTCGACGAACGGCGCCTTCTCGGCCTCGGCGTCCGCCCCGTCGCGCGCGGGCCGGGCCAGCTTGGCGTCGGGCGCGCTGTGCCCGGTCTTGGCGCCGCCGGTGCCCTTCGTGAAGTCGATGTCCGTCACCGCTCAGATCTCCTTGAGCACGGGGCGTTCGAGCCGCAGGAACGTGTACATGCCGATGGCGAAGAGAACCACGCAGATGACCATGGAATGCCAGATGTAGCCCCACTTCAACTCTTCGGGGAAGAACGCCGCCCGCATGAGCGACAGCGGACCCACCAGCGGGTTGAAGCCGTAGATGACACCGATCTCGGGGTGGCTCTTGATGACGCCGTTGATGCCGTACAGGATCGGCGACAGGTAGAACATGATGCGCAGGACGATCGGCACCAGCCGCTCGCTGTCGCGGACCAGCACGTTCAGCGGCGCCAGCAGCAGGCACAGGCCGGTCAGCAGCATGAACATCAGCAGGAACGAGAGCGGCAGGAGCGCCAGGTTGATGTTCGGCGCCTTGCCGTACGCCAGCGCGAAGATCGCCACCACCGGGAACGCGAAGATGAACTCGACGAATTTCGAGGCGATGACGCGCAGGACCCACAGCTCGCGGGGCACGTTGGTCGACCGGACCATTGCCGACTCGGAGCGCAGGGCGCGCGAGCCGGACAGCACGCCGCCGTTGAACCAGCCCCAGGTGAGCTGCCCGATGACGATGAACAGGATGTACGGGTCCTCGCCGGGCGCCTTGCGGCCGAAGATCTGCACGACGATGAAGTAGTAGATGAGGCTCATCAACAGCGGCTCGAGGAC
Source organism: Jatrophihabitans fulvus (assembly GCF_054781375.1). Classification (NCBI taxonomy): domain Bacteria; kingdom Bacillati; phylum Actinomycetota; class Actinomycetes; order Jatrophihabitantales; family Jatrophihabitantaceae; genus Jatrophihabitans; species Jatrophihabitans fulvus. The sequence goes on along the minus strand of NZ_BAAGUN010000002.1, from coordinate 661,925 downwards.
GGTCCACAGGTAACCGAGCGCCGAGCCCGCGTAGCGGACCTTGAGGTCACGGCGGACCAGCAGCCCGAGAATGCGCCGGAACGCGATGACGCGCCGGGTGCGTTCGAGCGCGCTCGTGCGGCTCGAGGCCGACATGACCCCGCCGGCGTGCCCGCGGATCTTGACCGGTGTGGATGTCACGCGTTCCCCCGCTGCTCGAGGTGCCCGGCTCCGAGTGATCGGCCGAGCGATCGGTTGACCCGTTCGAGGTCCTCGACGGTGTCGATCTCGACCGCGTCGAGCTCGGACACGTCGAGCGCGGCGAACCGCACGCCGTCGCGCTCGATGGCCAGCTCGACGGCCCGCTCGAAGTAGTCCTGGTCGTCGACCTCGCCCAACCGGCGCACCAGCGCGGCCTTGTCGTGCGCGGCCACGTAGTTCACGCCGATCGCCTCACCGAGACCACCGACCACCGTCTTGGACAACTGCCGGATCCAACCTTCTCCGTCGACGGTGTACTTGACCTCTTCCTCCGCCACGCTCGCAGTGTTCACCGCGACGAAGGACTGGCCCTCACCGATTGCCGAAATCGTATGAGTCAGCAGTGAACCGTCGAAGACGACGTCTCCGTTCATCCACAGCACGCCGCCGTCGTTGGTCGCGCGCAGCGCCCGCAGCAGGCTCTGCGACGTGTTCGTCTCGTCGTAGGCCTCGTTGTAGACGAACACGGCATCGGGGTGCGCCTCGAGGATCATCTCGAGCTTGAACCCGACCACCACGTAGACCTGCGGATCGCCGAAGGCGTCGGCGATCCGGCGCAGTTGGTTGCCCAGGATCGTGGAGCCGTCGGCGAGCGGGGTGAGCGGTTTCGGGTGCGGACGGCCCAGGCGGGTGCCGCGGCCCGCGGCGAGGATCGCCACCTGCTGCCTCATGGCGCGACCTCCGCGACCGGGCGGCGCGGCGTGGTGGACCTCACGTCCCCGACGGTACGGACGATGGCGCGGGTCACCGCGCGACGCGCGGCGCGGGGGCGCGGTGGCCGCCGCCCGGGGCGGTATCGAGGCTTGCGCGACCCGGCGGGCTCGAGCGGCGCGGACGTCCGCCCAACCGGGCGCGCAGGGACAGCAGCGCGTCGGCGAGCACGCCGTGCAGGAACCCGCTGCCCCAGGACAGGTGCATCGTGACGATGACGACGGGGAACCACGCCGACGCACGCGGCGACAGGCCCTCGCGGCTGGCGATCGCACCACCCAGGACCACGGCCGCGTACCCGGCGGGCACGGCGGCCGCGACGGTGGACAGAGCGCGGCTGCGCGGCCAGCGGGTGTTGCCGGCGAGCACGGCGCCGGCCGCCGCGATGGCGGCCGTGGCACCGGGCGCGGCGAGATAGCGCGCGCTCGCGGTGTCGGGGTAGGCGTGGATGATCTGCCAGCGCCAGCGTCCGGAACCGTGGAACTGCCGCACCAGCCGGCGGATGTCCGGACGGGGCCGGTACCGCACCTTCAGTCGCGGGTCGAACCACACGGTCTGGTCCAGGCCGCGGATGCGGTGGTTGAGCTCCCAGTCCTGGGCGCGGGCGAAGTTCTCGTCGAAACCGCCGGTCTTGTCGAGGACGTCCCGGGTGAACACGCCCAGGTAGACGGTCTCGACCGGCCCCGGCTTGCCGCCGGTGTGGAACGGCACCGAGCCCAACCCGATGCGGCGGCTCATCGCGCGGGCCACGGCGCTCTCGAACGGCGTCGTCCCCTCGGGGATCATCATGCCGCCGACGTTGGCGGCGCCGGTCCGTTGCATGACCTCGACGGCGATGCGGACGTAGCTGCGCGGCAGCTGCGCGTGTCCGTCGGTACGGACGACGACCTCGGTGTCGGGACCGACGGCGGCGATGGCGAGGTTGAGCCCGACCGGGGTGCGGCCGGTGGGGTTGTCGACGACCTGCATGCGCGGCGCGTGCTCGGCGGCCAGCCGGTCGGCGATCGCCCGGGTCGCGTCCTTCGACGGGCCCACGGCGAGCACGAGGTCGAGCGGGCCGGCGTAGTCCTGCGCGAAGACGCTGGCGACCGCCTCGGCGAGGTGCTCCTCCTCCTCGAGGGCGGTCATGATGACCGTGACGACCGGCGGCGGCGCGCCGTGCGCGGACGGCTCGTCGTCGTGGTCGGGCAGGGGCATCTCTCGAATCTAGCCGTCCGGACCGCCCCGACCCGCCGTCGAAGGGGCCGCGGAGGCGGCTGGCTCACAGTTGTTGTCCGTCCGTGACCTGGCCGGGATCACGTCACGCAGGGCCGCCGGGCGGACGGGGTAGGACCAGGCCGTGCACTTCGCGTTCGACTTCGAGCCCCGTTACGCCCGCGCCGCCCGGCTGTTCGGGGTGACGCCGGATCGGGCCGGTATCGAGGTGGCCCACGGCCGACTGGACGCCAGGTTCGGGCCGTGGCGCGTGACGACACTGCTGGACAACGTCGTCGGCGTCCGGGTGACGGGTCCGTACCTGTTCGTGAAGACGGCCGGCCCGGCCCGGCTCGGCATCACCGACCGCGGCCTGACGTTCGCGACGAACCACCGGACGGGGGTCGAGCTCACCTTCGCCGAGCCGATCACGGGCATCGACCCGCTCGGCGTGGTCAGGCACCCGAACCTGACCCTCACGCCGACCGACGTCGAGGGGCTCGTCGCGGCGCTGCGTCCGCGGTAGTGCGCAGTGGTGCACCGTGCCCCGGAGACGACGACGGCCCTGCGGGATCCGCAGGGCCGTTGTGGTGTGAGTGGGCAAGGGGGGAGTTGAACCCCCACGTCCTTTCGGACACACGGACCTGAACCGTGCGCGTCTGCCATTCCGCCACTTGCCCGGGCTCGCGTCGGTGATCGTGAGGACACGACCGGGTGGCGCGATTGGCAGCCGCCACGTTAGCACGCGTCCCGAGCCCGAAAACCGGGTCGCTTCAGGCGTGCCCGATAGACTCGTGCCCGCTCACGTCGCCAGGCGTGCAGTGTCGCGCGCCCGCAAGCGCCCGTCCGAGACCAGCGCACGTCCGTGAAGGGAGCCGCCGTGAGTTTGGCGCAGCGTTTCGAACGCCGCCTCGAAGGACTCGTCGGCGGTGCGTTCGCCCGGGTGTTCAAGGGCCAGGTCGAGCCGGTCGAGATCGGCACCGCACTGCAGCGCGAGGCCAGCGACAAGCGCAACGTGATGCCCAACGGCCGCGTCCTGTCGCCCAACCGCTACCGGGTGACGCTCTCGCCGTCCGACCACGAGCGGTTGATCCCGTGGGAGAACCAGCTCACGACGTCGCTGGCCGAGCTCGTCCAGGAGTACCTCGACGAGAACCGCTGGGAGACGATCGGCGACATCGAGGTCTATCTGGCCCGCGACGACGAGTTGCACACGGGCGTCTTCGGGGTCGCCTCGCGGATGGAGAACGACGCCCCGCCGCGGCGCCGTCCGCACGACTCGCTGTCGATGCCGATCGTGCCCGGCGCCGCCCCCGGCGACTATCCCGAGTACCCCGGCCACGCCCAGCAGCCCGCGCCCGTGTCGTCGCCGCCGGCGCCGAACGGCGGCGCGCCCTACGCGCCGCCGCCGTTCCCCGCTCCCGAGCCCAGCTTCGCCGTGCCGGCTGCCGGCCCGTACGCGCCCGGTCCCGGCTACGCGCCGCCCGGGTACGAGCCGGCCCCGCCGAACCCCTACGACCAGCCGGGCTACGGGCAGCAGCAGCCCGGGTACGGCCAGCCGTACGCCCCGCCCGGGTACGGCCAGCCGCCGGGCCCGCCGCCGCAGCGCCAGGCCGCGGCGATGCTCATCGTCGACCAGAGCAACCGGCGCTTCGACCTGCGCAACGGCAGCAACGTCATCGGTCGCGGCACCGACAGCGACCTGCAGCTGCTCGACCAGGGCATCTCGCGCCGGCACGTCGACATCCAGTACGACGGCAACTTCGCGACCGCCTACGACCTCGGGTCGACGAACGGCACCACCGTCAACGGTCACGAGATCAGCAGCCAGCTGCTGCGGCACGGCGACGTGATCCGGGTGGGGCACACGCGCATCGTGTTCCACCAGGAACGGACCTGAGCCGCCCGTGAACTCGGCTCTCGCGCTGCAGCTGTTCCGCTTCGGCTTCCTGGTGCTGCTGTGGCTGTTCGTGTTCCTGTGCATCAGGGTCATCCGCTCCGACCTGCGCTCGAGCGGTCAGGCCCGGGTCGCGACACCGCCGCCGGCCCGCCGCCGCGGCAAGGGCGCGTCCGCACCGCGCACCGCACCCGGTCAGCCCACGCACCTGCTGGTCACCGAGGGCGGCCTAACGGGCACCCGTATCGGGCTCACCGGCGCGCCCGTCCTCATCGGCCGGGCCAACGACTCGACGCTCGTCCTCGAGGACGACTACGCCAGCACGCGGCACGCCCGCATCAGCCTGCAGGACGGGCTGTGGGTCGTCGAGGACCTCGGTTCGACGAACGGCACGTACCTCGGCCAGCGCAAGCTGGACGGCCCCGTGGCGATGGAGCCGGGGACGCCGTTGCGCATCGGCAAGACGGTGCTGGAGTTGCGGTAGTCCATGGCCCTCTACCTCCGCTACGCGGTGCGCTCGGACCTCGGGCTCGTCAGGACGAACAACGAGGACTCCGTGTACGCCGGCCCGCGCCTGCTCGCGATCGCCGACGGCATGGGTGGGCACGCCGCGGGCGAGGTGGCGAGCAAGATCGTCATCGGCACGATGGAGCCGCTCGACGAGGACCGCCGCATCGACGACCTCATGGGCATGCTGCGCGAGGCCGTCGTCGCGGCGAACCACGGCATCGCCGAAGCGGTGCAGGAGAAGAGCGAGCTCGAGGGCATGGGCACGACGCTCACCGCCCTGCGCTTCGTCGGCAACCAGGTCGGGCTGGCGCACGTCGGCGACTCGCGCGCGTACCTGCTGCGCAACGACTCGCTGACCCAGATCACCCACGACGACACGTACGTCCAGTTCCTGGTCGACAGCGGCAAGATCTCGGCCGAGGAGGCCAAGGACCACCCGCGCAAGTCGGTCATCCTCAAGGCGCTGCTCGGTTCCGACGTCGAGCCGGACGTGTCCATCCGCGAGGCCCGGCACAACGACCGCTACCTGCTCTGCTCGGACGGGCTGTCGGACGTCGTGTCGACCGAGACCATCCTCGACACGCTGCGCATCCCCGACCCGCAGGACGCCGCGGACCGCCTGGTCGAGCTCGCCCTGCGCGGCGGCGGCCCCGACAACGTCACGGTCATCGTCGCCGACGTCATCAACGCCAGGCTCGGCGACGTCATCGACGACGTCCCGGTCGTCTCCGGAGCCTTCGTCGACCCCGGCGCAGTCGACGGCCAGGCCGACAGCGCCGCCGAGCGGGCCGCGCAGATCACCCGCAGCAAGGCGGCCGAGAACGCGCCGCCGCCGCCGGCCGAGACCCCCCGGCGACGGCGCATCCGCTGGCGCGGCCTGCTGATCAGCGCGCTCGCCTTCCTGCTCGTCGCCGGCGGTCTCGCCGGCACGTACGCCTGGACGCAGACGCAGTACTTCGTCGGCGCCGAGGGCAAGGACAGCGAGGTCTACGTCTTCCGGGGCGTCAACACCGAGTTCGGGCCGCTGAAGTTCTTCAGCGTCTACCAGAACACCGGTTTCAAGATCACCGACCTGGTGCCGTCCGTGCGCGACCAGGTGCTCAGCGGCATCACCGCCGACAGTCTCGGCGAGGCGCGACGCATCGCGGACAACATCGAGAAGAACAACCTGCTGCCGCCGTGCTCGTCGCAGCGCCCCAGCAGCACTCCCGGCCCGACCGGCGCGAACCCGACCGGCTCGACCCCCACGGGCGCGACCCCGACGGGGACCGCCCCGACGGGGGCGACCTCGTCGCGGCGGACGGAGAGCCGCTCCAGCGGGGCGCAGTCGGCGGCGCCGTCGGCCAAGCGCTCGACCGGGACCGCGACGACCTCCACGGCGCCGACCGGCACCGGGCGCTCGTCGTCGCGTCCCGCTGCCCCGTCGACGGAGTCGGCGGGCATCCCGTCCGCCACCGGCACGACCACCGGGTCGCCGGGTGCCTCGGGCAGCCCGACGGCGTCCGATGCCGTCCCCACGCCGAAGCGCGGGGAGACGTGCCGATGACCGCCTCCGGCCTCAACCCGATGCAGCGCATCCCGACTCGGCGCAACGTCGAGATCGTCATGCTGGTCTTCGCGGTGCTCATCGTCGTGATGGCCGAGGTGGCGGTCGAGGCCGCGCGTGACGGCAAGCTGCAGCCCTCGCGCCTCGCGACCTACGCGGCCGTGCCGCTGGTGCTGGGCGCCATCACCCACCTGCTCATCCGCCGCTTCGCGAAGTACGCCGACCCGCTGATGCTCCCCGTCGTCGTGCTGCTCAACGGCCTGGGCCTGGTGATGATCCATCGCCTGGACCTGGGCGAGAAGCAGCAGGACCCGAACTTCCCGAACCAGGCACCCAAGCAGGTCGTGTGGATCGCGCTGGGCCTGGCGCTGTTCGTCGTCGTGCTGCTCGTGGTCCGCGACCACCGGGTGCTGCAGCGCTACGCCTACACCCTGGCTCTCATCGGCTTGTTCTTCCTGATGCTGCCGGTCGTCCTGCCGGCGAAGTTCAGCGAGATCCCCGAGGCTCCCGGCGCGCGCATCTGGATCCGGTTGGCGGGCTTCCAGATCCAGCCGGGCGAATTCGCCAAGATCCTGCTGACGATCTTCGCCGCCTCGTACCTCGTGCAGAAACGCGACGTCCTGGCGCTGGCCGGGCGCAAGGTGCTCGGCCTGACCCTGCCCCGCGCACGCGACCTCGGGCCGCTCCTGGTCGCATGGCTGTTGTGCATCGGCGTGCTCGTGCGCGGAAGCGACCTCGGCACGTCGTTGCTCTTCTTCGGCCTGTTCGTCGTGCTGATCTACGTCGCCACCGAGCGCGCCAGCTGGGCGATCATCGGCATCGTGTTGTTCGCGGGCGGCGCGTACATCGCCTACCAGATCTTCAGCAAGGTCCAGGAGCGGGTCAGCGTCTGGTTGCACCCGTTCTCCGACGTCACCGTGTCGCCCGGGTACGACCCGACCTTCCAGTTGCGGCAATCGCTGTTCGGTCTGGGCACGGGCGGCATCTTCGGCACGGGCCTGGGCAGCGGGCACCCGGAACTCGTGCCCCTGCCGGCCACCGACTTCATCATCTCCTCGTTCGGCGAGGAGACCGGCATCTTCGGCCTCGGCGCCATCCTGACGCTGTACGGCGTCCTGGTCGCCCGCGGTTTCGCCGCCGGCCTCGGTGTGCGGGACGGGTTCGGGAAGCTCCTCGCCTGTGGCCTGTCCTGGCTGTTCGCGTTCCAGATCTTCGTCGTAGTCGCGGGTGTCACGCGCCTGCTCCCGGCGACGGGCCTCACCACGCCGTTCCTGTCCTACGGCGGGTCGTCGATGCTCGGCAGCTGGGCGATCCTCGCGTTGCTGGTGAGGGTGTCCGACGCGGCCCGGCGCCCGTTGACGACCCCACCCAGCGCATCGCCGCCCGAGGGCCACACGGCCGGGCAGGAGGCGGTGCGAGCGTGACCCCGTCCGTCCGCATCGCCGCGCCGACACTTCACGACCGAGCGGGGATCCCACGATGAACAAGCCCATGCGCAAGGTCGCGATCGCGTTCGGGGTGCTGTTCCTCGCCCTGTTCGTGAACCTCAACGTGGTGCAGGTCTTCCAGGGCGACCGCTACCGCGACGACCCCGACAACCGCCGGGTGCTGCTCAACGAGTACTCCAACCCGCGCGGTCAGATCGTCGTCGGCGGCAACGCCGTCGCGACATCGGTCAAGACGAAGGACGAGCTGAAGTACCTGCGCCGTTACCCGCAGGGCCCGGTCTACGCGCCGGTGACGGGCTTCTACTCCTACATCTACGGCAAGACCGGCATCGAGAACTACGAGAACAGCATCCTGACCGGCGACGATCCGTCGCTGTTCGGCTCGAACCTCGCCGACCTGCTGACCGGCCGCGACCCCAAGGGCGGCACCATCGAGCTCACGCTCAACGGCCCGGCGCAGCAGGCGGCCTACCGGGCCATGGGCAACCGGCGCGGCGCCGTCGTCGCGCTCGACCCGAAGACCGGCGCGATCCTCGCGATGGTCTCGACGCCGTCGTGGGACCCGAACAAGCTGGCGAGCCACACCGCGAAGACCCAGACGGACGCGTATGCCCAGTACAACAAGGGTTCCGTGCCCGCGTTCATCAACCGCACGATCAAGCAGGTCTATCCGGCCGGTTCGATGTTCAAGATCATCGACGTCGCGGCCGCGCTCACCGACGACGACAAGCTGACGCCCGAGACGCGCCTGTCGTCGCCGAACTCGTACTGGCCGCTCGACAAGACCCGCAAGAGCGCGTGTCCCGCGAACGGCGAGGGGGCGTGCGTCGAGAACTTCGAGGGCGAGACGTGCGACAACGGGACGACCGCCACGCTGGCGCTGGCACTGGCGAAGTCGTGCAACACCACGTTCGCCAAGCTCGTGTCCGAGGATCTCGGCGGACGCAAGCTGGCCGACCAGGCGCAGAAGTTCGGCCTCGACGCGCCCTACTCCGGCGACGAGCCGGGAGACCTCTGCACGCCCAGCAAGTACCAGATCCCGCTGCCGGTGTGCCATTCGACACCGGGCAGCGAGACCGACCTGCGCGACCCGGCCGCCCTGTCGCAGACGGCCATCGGCCAGCGCGACGTGTCCGTCACGCCGCTGCAGGCGGCGATGTGGTCGGCGGGCGTGGCCAACAACGGCACGATGATGAAGCCGTACCTGGTGAAGCGCGAGCTGCGTCCCGACCTGTCGGTGCTGAGCACGACGTCGTCGCAGCAGGAGAGCCAGCTGCTCGACAGCGACAAGAACGCCTACCTGCAGCAGATGATGATCGGCGTCGTCGACAACCCGAAGGGGACCGGCGGACCTGCGGCCATCACCGACCTGCAGGGGGTGAAGGTGGGCGGCAAGACCGGTACCGCCGACCACGGGTCCCGTGACCCGCAGACCGGCAAGTTCCCGCCACCGCACGCGTGGTTCACCGGGTTCGCGCTGGCGAACGGCGACCCCAAGATCGCGGTGGCCGTCATCATCGAGGACGGCGGCGTGAGCGGCAACGAGACCACCGGTGGCCTGGCCGCCGCGCCCGTGGCGAAGCGGGTCATGGAGGCCTACCTGCGCTCGATCGGGGTGAACTGATCGTGCCGACGACGGCGACGACCACCACCAGCACCATGACGACAGCGACGACAGCGACGACAGTGAGGTTTCCGGCATGACGCAGCCGCGATTCGTCGGCGGCCGTTACGAGCTCGGGGAGCTCATCGGCTACGGCGGCATGGCCGAGGTGCACCGCGGCCAGGACACGCGCCTCAACCGCGAGGTGGCCATCAAGGTGCTGCGCGCCGATCTGGCGCGTGACCCGTCCTTCCTCACCCGGTTCCGCCGCGAGGCGCACTCGGCGGCGGGACTGAACCACCCGTCCATCGTCGCGATCTACGACACCGGCGAGGACACCGCGCCCGACGGCACCGCCATCCCCTTCATCGTCATGGAGTACGTGAAGGGTCGGACGCTGCGCGAGGTGCTGCGCACCGAGGGACGGCTGCCCGGTCCCCGCGCGATGGAGATCACCGCCGACATCTGCGCGGCGCTCGAATTCAGTCACCGCAACGGCATCGTGCACCGCGACATCAAGCCCGCCAACGTGATGATCACCAACGCCGGCGCGGTCAAGGTGATGGACTTCGGCATCGCTCGCGCTGTCGCCGACACGTCCGCGACCGTCACGCAGACCGCGAACGTCATCGGCACCGCCCAGTACCTCTCGCCGGAGCAGGCGCGCGGCGAGCAGGTCGACGCCCGCTCGGACGTGTACTCCACCGGCTGCCTGCTGTACGAGCTCGTGTGCGGGGTGCCGCCGTTCCAGGGCGACTCGCCGGTGGCGGTCGCGTATCAGCACGTGCGCGAGAACCCGGTCATGCCGTCGGCGCGCAACGCCGACATCCCGCGCGCCATCGACTCGATCGTCATGAAGGCGCTCGCGAAGAACCCCTTCAACCGCTACCAGTCGGCCGGCGACATGCGCGCCGATCTGCAGCGCGCGCTGGCCAACCAGCCGGTCACGGCCGAGGCCGTCATGACCGACGACGAGCGCACGCAGTTCATCGCGCGCGCGCCCGCACCGGTCCCGGTGGCCGGACGGCGCGACTACGACGACGAGGACGAGGACCACACGCGCCGCAACGCGGTCATCTGGGTCGCCGTCGTGCTCGCGCTGCTGCTCGTCATCGGCGGCGGCGTGTACCTGTTCTCGCAGAGCGGTGGCGGCGGCGACGACAAGAAGATGGTCGCGCTCGAGTCGGTGATCGGGCAGACGCCACAGGCGGCGCGCGACGCGTTGCGGCAACAGAAGCTGCAGGCGCGGCAGGGCCCCAACACCGGCGGCGACTGCACCGACGAGAACGGCCAGAAGATCACCGTCAGCGAGGGCAACGTCTGCACCACCAGCCCGGCCCCGGGCACCTCCGTCGAGGAGGGCTCGGTCGTCACCTACCGCCTCTACCAGCAGCAGCTGGTGCCCGTGCCCTACGTCGTCGACAAGCAGTACTCGGCCGCGGTCAACGAACTCGGCAAGTACGGGCTGCTCGCCAAGAAGAAGGGTGTCTTCAACACCAAGCCGGCGGGCACCGTGCTCGACCAGAGCGTCACCGCCTACAAGCAGCTCAAGCCGGGCTCGACCGTGACCCTCACCGTCTCCAACGGCCTGGTGAAGCTGCCCAACCTCGTCGGCAAGACCGAGGACGAGGCGAAGAACGCCATTCCGGACGACTTCCAGGACGTCCGCACGATCCCCCGCATCACCCGCGACCGCGGGCAGGACGGCAAGGTCTTCCAGCAGTCGCCGAAGGCGGGCGGCTACCCGGCGAAGACGCAGATCACCCTCTACGTCTACCGCTACCGGGCGCCGGAACCGACCTGCAACCCGTCGGCGCCGCCGTCGACGCCCGCGTCCGGAGCGCCGACGTCACCGTCGTCGCCGTCGTCGGACGGCCCGGTGAACACCCTGCCGCCGTGCAACACCGGCTCGAGCGCGCCGTCGGGAGCGCCGTCGAGCTGACCCGGTCAGCGCGGCGGCCGCGCCGGTTCGTCGAGCGGCAGCACCACGGTCGCGAGCAGGCCGGGGCGGCCGTCGGCGCGGTCGCCGAGCCGGACCCGTCCGCCGTGGTTGTTCACGATGTCGCGCACGATCGGCAGGCCCAGGCCGGTGCCGCCGCTCTCGCGTGAGCGTGACTCCTGCACGCGGTAGAAGCGGTCGAACACCCGCTCGCGCTCGGCCGCCGGGATGCCCGGGCCGTCGTCGGTGACGGTGAGGACGGCGACCCGCTTGCCGTTGCGCCGTTGTGCCGACAGGTCCACCTGCACGCCGGTCGCGGCGTAGCGGACGGCGTTGTTGACGAGGTTGATGACGACGCGGCGCAGGGCGTCGGTGTCGCCGAGCACGGTGACGTCGGCGCTCGTCGCGGTGACCGGCACGCGCGACTGCGTGTATCCCGCGGCCACCGAGTCGACCAGCTCGCCGAGCGCGACGGGTTCGCGGGTCCTGGTGCCGGTCTCGTCGAGGCGGGCGAGGGCGAGCAGGTCCTGCACCAGCCGGTCGAGGCGGTCGACGTCGACCATGACGTCGTCGATGAGGCCCGACCAGTCGTCGGCCGGGCCGAGGCGTTGCCCCACCTCGAGCTGCACCCGGATGGACGCGATGGGCGAGCGCAGCTCGTGAGCCGCGTCGCCGACGAAGGTGCGCTGCCGGCTGGTCGCGGAGTCGATGCGGTCGAGCATCGCGTTCAGGGTCACGGCGAGGCGGTGGATCTCGTCCTGCGCGCCCGCGACCGGCAGCCGCTGTTCGGACAACCCCGCCGCGGTGATGTCGTCGGCCCCGTGCCGCAGCGCGGCCACCCGGCGCAGCGTGAGCGCCACGACCCCGTAGGTCGCGGCGGCCATCAGCAGCACCGCGAGCGGACCGCCGATCAGTGCTGCGCGCGTGAGCACGCGCAGGCTCTCGTCGACCCGGCTGACGTCGGTGAACACCACGACGGTGCGGCTCTCGACATTGCGCGCGATCACGCGATATCGCGGCGCCGACGTCGAGTCGCTGGTGCTGAACTCGATGCGGTCGCCCGCGCGCACCTGGTCGAGCTGCGACTTGCTCAGCAGGGAGACCGTCTGGTCGGTGCCGGGGGACGCGGCCAGCACCGCGTCGTTGCGGTCGAGCACCTGCAGGGCCGCGATGCCGCCCGTGGTGGGATACACGACCCGCGGCAGGTCCTGGCCGCCCAGGCGGACCTGGCGCGCGATGTCGCGCGCGGTCTGGTCGGCGTTCGAGTCGAGCACCCGGGTCAGGGCGTAGCTCTGCAGCACCAGCAGCAGGATCGCGCCGGTGGCGACGGCGAACGTGAACAGGGCCGTCGCCAGCAGGGTCAGTCGGGCCCGCAGCGACTGGCGCGCCCACCAGCGACGCGGCCACCGCGTCAGCCGGGCGACCACGGCGCGCGGTCGGGACAACTCAGTTCTCGGCGGTCAACCGGTAGCCGGCGCCTCGCACCGTCTGCAGGCTCTGCCGTTCGAACGGGACGTCGATCTTGCGGCGCAGGTAGCCGACGTAGACCTCGACCACGTTCGCATCGCCGTCGTAGTTCGCGTCCCACACGTGGTGCAGGATGTCCGCCTTGCTCACGGCGTCACCCGCCCGTCGCATGAGGAACTCGAGCAACGAGAACTCGCGGGGGGTCAGCTCGATGGCGGTCTCGCCCCGGTGCACGGTGTGCGCGGCCGGGTCGAGCACCAGGTCGCTGACCGTGAGCGACGCCGGTCGCGGCTGCACGCCGCGCCGCAGCAGTGCCCGGATGCGCGCCAGCAGGACGACGAACGAGAACGGCTTGGTGAGGTAGTCGTCGGCGCCGAGGTCGAGGGCGTCCGCCTCGTCGTACTCGCCGTCCTTGGCGGTGAGCATGAGGATCGGGACCCAGTTCTCCGCCGCGCGCAGTCGCTCGATGATCCGGTAGCCCGACAGCTCGGGGACCATGATGTCGAGGATGACGGCGTCGTAGGCGGACTCCTGCGCCAGGTGCAACCCGTCCGGCCCGGTGTGGGCGACGTCGACGGTGAAGCCCTCCGCTCCCAGGCCGCGCTGCAGGGCGGACGCAAGGCGAACCTCGTCCTCGACGATCAGCAAGCGCACGGCGAGCCTCCTGTGGATCCGGTGATCACGGCGTCCGGACAGCCCCGCCGCCGGTGTGAGAATGCCAGGGTGAGCCTGCCGCAGTCCGGGGATACCTCAGCCCCGACACAGCGCGACGCAAGCACCCTCGACCCGGTGAACGTACCGCCCCTCCTGCAGCGACACCCTTCGCTGCGCTGGCTCGCCCCGCTCGCCGTCCTCGGCGTCGCCGGGCTGGCGGCCACCGGGGTGTTCCGCGCCCAGGCCACGGCGGACGACCTGCCGGGCACCACGCCGAAGGCGCTGATCGCCGCGGTGCAGGCGCCCGAGGCCACCGGATTCTCCGGCACCGTCGTCTCGCGCCTCTCGCTCGGCCTGCCCGACCTGCCCATGCTCGACACCGGCGGCTCCGGCTCGTCGGCGCTGTCGCTGCTCAGCGGGTCGCACACGCTGCAGGTCTGGTACGGCGGTCCCGAACAGCAGCGCATCGCGCTGCTCGGCGCCACCGACGAGACCGATCTCTTCCGTTCCGGACGCCAGGTGTGGCAGTGGACCAGCGCCGACCGCACGGCCGTGCACGCGGTCCTGCCGGACCGTCCGCAGGAACGGACGCGGCCGGCCGTGCCGCTGCCGAGTTCGCCCGCGTCGATGACGCCGACCGGGCTCGCCCGTGACCTGCTGCGCAATCTCGACCCCACGACGGCGGTGACGGTCAAGGACAACCGTCGCGTCGCCAACCGCAGTGCCTACGAACTGGTGCTGCGCCCGCGCACGGCCGCCACCCGCGTCGGGGCGGTGCACATCATGGTCGACGGGCGCACGAAGGTGCCGCTCGGCGTCGAGGTCTACCCCCGCGGTTCGGGCACCCCCGCCGTCGACGTCGCCTTCACCAGCATCCGGTTCCAGCGTCCGCCGAGCACCTACTTCTCGTTCACGCCGCCGTCGGGCGCGACGGTGCGCGAGGCCGAACCCGGCTCGCTGCGCGGGGCGCTCCCGCGCCTGCGCACCACCGCCCCGGCCGGCGGGCCGTCCGGCCGCCCGAGGGTGACGTCCTCGGGCTCCGGCTGGACGACCGTGCTGCGGGTCGACTCCGGCGCCACCGGCGCGACCCGTGCCCTCGCGAGGAGCGGCTTCCGTGACGCGTTCACGCGGGTGTCGGGCACGTGGGGCAAGGGACGGTTGCTGACGTCCGACCTGCTCAGCGTCCTGGTCACCGATTCCGGACGCGTGCTGATCGGCGCCGTCGATCCGCAGTCGCTGTTCGCGGCCGCCCGCTGAGGCCCAGGTGGCCGCTGCGCCCGGCACCGTCGACGTCACCGCCCCGCCCGCCGCGATCACGACGTCCGGTCTGACCAAGCGGTACGGCTCGGCCACCGTCGTCGACGGCATCGACCTGGCCGTCCCCACCGGCAGCGTCTACGGCTTCCTCGGCCCCAACGGGTCGGGCAAGACGACGACGATCCGCATGCTGCTCGGGTTGGTGCACCCGACGGCGGGACACCACAGGTTGCTCGGCGCCGACTTTGCGCGGCACGGCGCGAAAGCGCTCGAACGGGTCGGGTCGCTCATCGAGGGGCCCGCGTTCCACCCCTACCTGAGCGGGCGGGCCAACCTCGCCCGCCTCGACGCCGCGGCGCGCACGGCCGACGGCCGCACCGCCCGCACCCGTGTCGGCGAGGCACTCGAGCGGGTCGGACTCACGTCGGCGGCGGGCAAGCGGTACCGCAACTACTCGCTCGGCATGCGGCAGCGGCTGGGCATCGCCGGGGCGCTGCTGCGTCCGCGCGACCTGCTCGTGCTCGACGAGCCGACCAACGGCCTCGACCCGCAGGGCACCCGCGAGGTCCGCACGCTCGTCGGCGAGCTCGCCCGCGACGGCGTCACCGTCTTCCTCTCCTCCCACCTGCTCAGCGAGATCGAGCAGACCTGCGACCGTATCGGCGTGATGAGCGCCGGACGCCTCGTCTGGCAGGGCGCCCTCGACGAGCTGCGCGCCGCGCAGGCGCCCGTGGTGGTCGTCGAGACGGCCGATGCCGGCGCCGCCGCCGAGGTGCTGCGCCGCGCGGCACTCGCCGACGTCACCGTCGACGGCGTCCGCGTCACGGGCCTGCTCGGCGACGCCGTCCCCGAGCGGCTCGTCGCCGACCTGGTCGCCGCCGGCGTCGGAGTCCGCGGCTTCGCGCTGCAGCGTCCCGGCCTCGAGGAGCAGTTCGTGCACCTGACCGGGAGCGGCTTCGATGTCTCCGGTTAGGGTCCCGGGCCGCTTCCTGCGCTCGGAGCTGGCGTTGGTGTTCGGCCGCCGCCGCAACCACGTGCTGCTGGCCGTCCTCGCGCTCGTGCCCGTGCTGATCTCGGTGTCGGTGCGCGCGAGCGGACGCTCGGGTCGCGGCGGGTCGATCTTCGGCGGCATCACCGAGAACGGGTTGTTCGCCGCCCTGGCGTCCTTCCTCGTGTCCGGCCCGCTCTTCCTGCCGCTGGTCGTCGCGGTCGTGGCGGGTGACGCGATCGCGGGTGAGGCGCACACCGGCACGCTGCGCTACCTGCTCGCGGTGCCGGTGGGCCGCACCCGGTTGCTGGCGGTGAAGTTCGCCGCGATCGCCGCATGGTGCCTGGCCGCGGTGGCCGTCGTCGCGCTTCTCGGGGTGCTCTCGGGACTCGTGCTGTTCCCGTCCGGCGAGCTCACGCTGCTGTCCGGACGGACCATCTCGTACGCCGAGGGCCTGGGACGGCTCGTTCTCGTCTGCATCTACGTCGCGGCGGGTGTGCTCATGGTGGGTGCCCTCGGACTCTTCGTCTCGACCATGACCGAGGTGCCGATCGCCGCCATCGCCGCGACGCTGACCCTGACCATCGCGAGCCAGGTGGTCGACCAGGTGCCGCAGCTGTCGTCGATCCACGGCTGGCTGCCCACGCACTACTGGCTGCGCTGGGTCGACCTGCTGCGCGAGCCCGTCACGACCGACGGCATGGCCACCGGCCTGCTCGTGTCGGGGGGCTACGTCGCCCTGTTCGCCGCCGCGGCCTGGGCGCGCTTCGGCGGCAAGGACGTCACGAGCTGATCGGACGGTCCAGCGAGTGGTACTGCTCGTTGGGCTGCTGGCCGGTCGCCATCGCCATGCGGTTGGTGAAGTTGTACATCGACGCGATCTCGGCCACGTCCCAGATCTCGTGGTCGCTCAACCCGACGTCACGCAGCGTGTGGAGGTCCGCCTCGGACATCTCGTGCGGACGCGCGGTGAGCTTCTCGGCGTAGGCACAGATGGCCCGGCGCCGGTCGTCGAGGTCGGCGTGACGCCAGTTGACCGCCACGTGGTCGGCGAGCACCGCCGCCTCGGCCGTGCCCCCGAGCGCGACCCGCAGCGCGTGACCGTGCGAGACGATGCAGTAGGTGCAGCGGTTCCACGCGCTGACGACCACCGCGATCAGCTCCCGGTCGGCGGCGTCGAGATGCTCGGTGGGCTCGTGCAGCAGCTTGTAGTGCCCGAACCACGCCGACAGCCGCTCGGGCCGGTAGGAGAACGCGCGGAACACGTTCGGGACGAACCCGATGGTCTCGCGGGCCTTGGCGAACAGGCCCTGCAACCGCTCGGGCAGCTCGGACTCGTCGGGGACGGGGAAGAACCATGTGGCACGCGCCATGTGCGCCACCGTACGTGGCGGCTTTCCGCGGGTGCGGGCCTGCCGTTGCGCTTTCCGGACGATCGGACGGGTGCCGCTGTCACGTCCGGCAGCTAGTCTCACGCCGTGGACGGCAACGGGGTGGCGCAGGGGCGGTCGTCCGCCCCCGGCGAGGCGCAGGCGGACGCCGCGCTCGCCACGCTGCTCCCGCCGCTGGTGCACGAGGCGAGCGTCGCGGTGCTCGTCGTCGACCTGACCCGCCGCGAGGTCACGTTCGCCAACGACCTCGCCCGTCAGCTCGCCCCGAACCGCGACCTGCCCATGACGGTCGACGAGTGGTCCCAGGCCGCCGGCCTGGAGGACGTCACCGGCGCCGACCTGCCCGAGGGGCCCGGCGAGTCGACGTCGCCGGCCGAATCCCTGCTGCGGGTCGCCCAGGGCACGCCGGTGACGGGCGAGGCCATCACCGCCATGCGGGCCACGGCCGCCACCGACGCCCGTGAGGCGCTGTGGGTGCTCGGCCTGCCCCTCGAGGGCGCGCCCGGTGCACTCGCCTCCCTGGCGCTCGTCGTGTTCCTGCCCGCCCGCAACGCCAACCTGATCGCCGGGGTCCAGGAGTCGGCGGTGACGTTGCGCGACCGCGCTGTCGACGCCACCCGCATGTCGTTCACGATCACCGACCCCACCCAGCCCGACAACCCGCTGGTGTGGGTCAACCCCGCCTTCACCGAGACCACCGGCTACACCTTCGAGGAGGCCGTCGGGCACAACTGCCGCTTCCTGCAGGGCGAGCACACCGACGGCACCGTCGTCGCGATGATCCGCGAGAGCCTCGAGGCCGAGAAGGCGTGCACGACGACGCTGCTGAACTACCGCAAGGACGGCCGGACGTTCTGGAACGAGCTGTCCATCTCCCCGGTGAAGGACGCGTCGGGCACGGTGACCCACTTCGTGGGCGTCCAGGCGGACGTGACCGCCCGCGTCGACGCCCAGCAGGCCCGGGACGACGCGCTGTCGCAGGTCGCGCACGCCGCCGACCGGCTCGCGCTGCTCGCCGACTTCACGTCGCGCATGGCCATGAGCCAACAGCCGCAGCACATCCTGCAGCTGCTGGCCGACGTGCTCGTCCCGCGGGTGGGCACGTGGTGCGCGCTCTACACGCTCGACCCGACCGGACGTCCGACCCGTCCGCACGTCCTGCACGAACGCATGGAGACCGATCCCGAGGTGGCCGACCGGGTCGCGGCGCTGCAGGCGGCGCTGCCCGACCAGCTGGTCGACGACAGTCCGCTGTGGCGGGTGATCGACGGCCGGGTGCGCGACGTGCTCATCCCCGAGTACGGCGAGGCGACGGTCGACGCGACGGGCACGACCGAAGGCCCCGTGGCCGAGCTGGTGCGCGACCTGGGCATCCGCAGCCTCGTCGTCGTGCCGCTGCTCGCGCGCACCGGAATCCTGGGGGCGGTGACGCTGGTCGGCGACGCCGACCGGCCGCCGCTCGGCGAGGCCGACCTGGCGCTGGTGCAGGACCTCGCCGTCCGCGCCGGTCTGATGCTGGAGAACACGCAACTGTTCGCCCGCGAGCGCGCGGCCGCCGCGACCCTGCAGCGCAGCCTGTTGCCGCGCCTGCCCGTCATCGACGGGTTCACCTTCGCGGCCGAGTACGTGCCCGCCGCCGACCAGGCCGCCGTCGGCGGTGACTGGTACGACGTCTTCGCGCTGCGGGGCGACCACGGGGTCGCCGTCGTGGTCGGCGACGTCATGGGCCACGACATCGACTCCGCCGCCCGCATGGGCAAGCTGAGCACGATCGTCCGCTCCTACGGCTGGCCGGGCAGCGACCCGAACGTGGTGCTGACGGCGGTCGACGAGCTGCTCGAGGGCTCCGATCTCGAGTTCCTCGCCACCTGCATCTACGCCACGGTGGTCCGCGACGAGCAGGGCGCGACCCTGCGCTACTCCAGCGCCGGCCACCCCCCGGCGATCGTCCGCGACCCGGACGGTGTCGTGTCGGTCGTGCGCGGGGGCCGCGGCCCGATGCTCGGCGTCTCGCAACTGCTGGACCGCTCGGCCCGTCCGGCCGACGCGGTCGTGTCGCTGCCGCGCGGAAGCATCCTGATCTGTTTCACCGACGGGCTCACCGACGGCTTCGGTGACGAGCCCGACCTCGACGAGGGCCTCGCCGAGATCTGCCGGCTCACCGCCGAGCTGCCCCTCGACGCCGGCCCGCGCCGCATCATCGACACGCTCACCAAGGGCGCGGTCCGCCATCTCGACGACGTCGCCGTCGTCGCGATGCGCATCGACTGACGCGTCTGCGCCCCCGAACGGTGCGATCGGCACCCTGACCTGCCTCCGACGTGGAAGCAAGTCAGCAGGACGGTCACCCCAGCAGCGTGAGCTCGAAGCTGTCGGCGGCGTCCGGGTCGTCGTCGACGACCGTGATCGGGATGCCCCAGTCCTGCCGCGCGAGCCGACACACCGGGTGCTCGACCGCCGGGTCGTCGTCGCAGGACGCCGCCTGGGCCGTCACCTGCAGCACGCCCGTGCCGGCGACGAGCACCAGCTCGCGCACGAGCTCGACGCCGTCACCGGTGCCCTCGGCCAGCAGCGGTTCGGGTGAGGCCGACACCGCCAGGTGCGTGGACGGGCCGTAGCGGTCGTCGAGCCTGCGGCCGGGCGGGGGTTCGAAGCGGACGGTCAGCCGCAGCGGTCCCGGCTTCAGCACCGCCGGCGGACGCTCGGTGCGCAGCGGCGGTCCGTGCACCAGCTCCGCCGCGGGCACCGGGCGCACGATGCGGTGCGCGGCCGACTCGACGACCAGCAGGTCGCCGTCGACGACGAGCCCGGCGGACGGTTCGGCGAGCTCGCGCGCGAGCGTCGTCACGGTGTCGGTCGCGGGGTCGTAGCGGCGCACGGCGCCGTTGTAGGTGTCCAGCACCGCGACACCGCCGTCGGGCAGCACCGTCACGCCGAGCGGGTGCTGGAACAGCGCGGCACCGGCGGGCCCGTCCGCGTGCCCGAAGTCGAAGAGTCCCTCGCCCACCGCCGTGCGGACGACACCGTGCCGGTCGATGCTGCGCAACGCCGACGACTCGGCGTCGACGAACCACACCGTGTCGCCGTCGACCGCGAGTCCGGACGGCTGCGCCAACCAGGTGTCGAGGGCCGCGCCGTCCTTGAGGCCCTCGACGGTGGTGCCGGCGAGCACCTCGGCGGTGCCGGCCACGACGTCGACGGACAGCAGCAGGTGCACCCCGGCGGCCGCGACGACGGCACGTCCGGTGGCGGGCCACCAGACGACGTCCCAGGGTGAGAGCGCGAGCGGGACCGGCCCGGCGATCGTCACCTCGTCCGCGAGCAGGGCAGGCAGGTCGAGCGTGACCACGACCGTGCCGCCGGCGAGTTCGATGCCGCGCAGCACGTGGTTCGCGGTGTCGGCGACGAGCACGTCGTACCCCACCTCGGCGGCGAGGTCGGGGGGCAGCAGCGCGAGCCCGTTGGGCTCGGCGAAGGGGCCGCCACGCTCACCGGTGCCGAGGCGCCGCACCTCGGTCTCGGCGTCGAGTTCGAGCTCGACGATCTGGTGGTGCCCGGCGTCGGCGACGAGCAGCGTGTCGCGGTCACGTCCGGTGCGGGCGGCGGGCAGCAGCACCGCGTCCGCGGGGAAGCGCAGCAGTCCGGGCGCGGGCGCGGGCGGACGGAAGTCCGCGTCGCCGCGACGCAGCACACCGCGGGCGTCGTAGTCGGGGAGGCGGGCATCGATCAGGGCGCCCAGGGCGTCGACCTGCCCCTCGCCGGCGGCCTGCGCGATCACGTAGCCCTCGGGGTCGACGAGCACGAGCGTCGGCCAGGCGCGCACCGCGTACTGCTGCCACATCGACAGCGCGGGGTCGTTGACGACCGGGTGGCCGACCTCGTACCGCTCGACGGCGGCGGCCAGCGCGGCCGGGTCGGCCTCGTGGGGGAATTTCGGCGAATGGACGCCGATGACGGTGAGGACGTCCGCGAGGCGGTGCTCGAGCGGACGCAGCTCGTCCAGGACGTGCAGGCAGTTGCCGCAGCAGAACGTCCAGAAGTCGAGCAGGACGAACCGGCCGCGCAGTCCGGCGAGCGTCAGCGGGGAGTCGGTGTTGAACCAGGGCCCGTCGACGAGGTGCGGGGCACGCACGCGCGGCCCGGTGCGAACAGCGTCCATACCGGGTTCAAGTACCCGGCCGGGTGCGCTGTTCCCCGGGCCGCGTCGGTTGCTAGCGGTTCGCGCGGGCGGCGGCGGCGACGAGCTCGGAGCGCATCGACGGCGACGCGGTCTCGAGGGCGCGGTTGAACTCGTACGCGTCGCGGCGGGCGCGGAGCTTGCGGGTCAGGGTCTGCATCTTGCTCATGGTCGGTTCCTTTCAGCGGGCACGTCGACAATGACGGTATCCGTGTCAACCGAACGGATAACGCCTGTATGCCCGCCAGTGGCTCACATCACCGGGGGTGTGACCACGTCTGACCGACGAATCGAAGGTCTCACAGCATCGCGAGACCCGGATCGTTCAGCATCGCGGCGACGTCGGCCAGGAACTGCGACCCCTGCTGCCCGTCGACGAGGCGGTGGTCGAACGAGACCGCCAGCTGCGTGACCCAGCGCGGCTCGATGCGCTCGTCGGCACCGGACCCGACCACCCACGGCTGCCGCCGGATCGCGCCGACCGCGACGATGCCGGCCTCGCCGGGGTTGAGGATCGGCGTGCCGGTGTCGACGCCGAACACGCCGACGTTGGTGATCGTGATCGTGCCGCCGCTCATGTCGGCCGGCGTCGCCCGACCGGCGCGCGCGGTCTCGGTCAGCCCGCCGAGCGCGGCCGCGAGGTCGCGGAGGGACAGCCGGTCGGCGTCCTTGATGTTGGGGACGACGAGCCCGCGGTCGGTCGCGGCGGCGATGCCGAGGTTCACGTAGTGCTTGAGGACGATCTCGCCGGCGGCCTCGTCCCAGGACGAGTTGATCTCGGGGGTGCGCGCGCACGCCAGCACGACGGCGCGGGCCACGAACAGCAGCGGCGACACCTTGACGTCACGGAACTCGCGGCGGGCCGCCACCCGATCGCGCAGCTCCATCGTCGCCGTCACGTCGACGGTGACGAACTCGGTGACGTGCGGCGCGGTGAACGCCGACGCGACCATCGCCGCGGCCGTGTGCTTGCGGACGCCCTTGATCGGCACGCGGGTCTCGCGATCGCCCGTGCGGACCGCTGCCGGGGCGGAGCCGGCCGGGGACGGTGCCTGGGCGGCCTGCTGGACGTCCTCGCGCGAGATGGTGCCGTTCGCGCCCGTGGGCGTGACGCTGCCGAGATCGACCCCGAGGTCCTTGGCGAGCTTGCGCACCGGCGGCTTGGCCAGCACCCGGTGCCGGGCACGGCGCTGCGCCGGCTCCTCGGGCGGTTCGGTGACCGACGGTGCCGGGGCGGGGTGCTCGGCGTTCGCGGGCGGCAGGTTGAAGGAGGCCTGCGCCCCCGCGGACGTGACCGGGGGCCGGGAACCGCGGCGGCGCCGGCGGGGGCCGGAGTCCTCGCGGGGGCCGTACCCGACCAGCGTCATCTGCTTCTCGTCGTCGGCGCCGGCCTTGGCCGCCACGTCGGGGACGAGGTCCTCGTGCGCGGGCGGTGCGGTGTCGGACGCAGCGGGGGAACCGCCGGTGTCGATCGAGATGATCGGGGTGCCGACGGGCACGGTCTCGCCCTCGGCGGCGTGCAGCGCGGTGACGACACCCGCGAACGGCGAGGGCAGCTCGACGGCCGCCTTGACGGTCTCGACCTCGGCGATGGTGTCGTTGACCTCGACCGTGTCGCCCACCGAGACCATCCACTTGAGGATGTCGCCCTCGGTGAGGCCCTCGCCGAGGTCGGGCAGCTTGAAACTCTCTACGGGCATCAGTAGTCCATCGCCTTGTCGATCGCCGCGAGCACACGGTCGAGGTTGGGCAGCCACTCGTGCTCGATGCGGCTGGGCGGGTAGGGGGTGTCGAAGCCGCCGACGCGCAGCACGGGCGCCTCGAGCGAGTAGAACGCCTGCTCGGTCACCCGAGCGGCGACCTCGGCGCCGACGCCGAAACTGGTCGGGGCCTCGTGCACGACGACGAGTCGTCCGGTCTTCTCGACCGAGCGCAGCACAGTCGGAATGTCCAACGGACTGACGGTGCGCAGGTCGACGACCTCGACCTCGACGCCGTCGGCCGCCATGGCCTCGGCGGCGTCGAGCAGCGTCGGCACGGTCATGCCGTAGCCGGCGAGGGTGACGTGCGAACCCGTCCGCCGCACCCGCGCCTGGTACAGCGGGGTCGGCTCGGGGGCGATGTCGGCCTTGGCGGCGTGGTACAGCCGCTTGGGCTCGACGAAGATCACCGGGTCGTCGTCCGCGACGGCCTCCTGGATCATCCAGTAGGCGTCGGACGGGTCGGCGCACGCGACGACCTTGAGGCCGGCGGTGTGCGCGAAGTAGGTCTCGACCGACTCGCTGTGGTGCTCGACCGCGCCGATGCCGCCACCGGACGGGATGCGGATGGTGATCGGCATCTTCATCTTGCCGGCGGAGCGGTTGTGGAACTTCGCCACCTGGCTGACGATCTGGTCGAAGCCGGGGAAGACGAAGCCGTCGAACTGGATCTCGCACACCGGGCGGTAGCCGCGGATCGCGAGCCCCACGGCGGTACCGATGATCGCCGACTCGGCGAGCGGGGTGTCGATGACGCGGGCCTCGCCGAAGTCCTTCTGCAGTCCGTCGGTGATGCGGAAGACGCCGCCGAGCTTGCCGACGTCCTCGCCCATGACGATGACCTTCGGGTCGTGCTCCATCGCCTTGCGCAGTCCGTCGTTGAGGGCCTTCGCCATCGTCTTCTTCTCGAGCTGCTCGGTCACGAGGACACCTCCGAGACGAAGGAGACGAACTCGTCGCGCTGGGCGCGCAGCTCGTCGGGCATGGTGACGTGCACGTGCTCGAACACCGACTCGGGTGTGGGGTCGGGCAGCGCGCGGCAGCCGGCGCGGATGCGGTCGGCCAGCTCGCGGCCCTCGGCCTCGACCTCGTCGAAGAAGCTCGCGCGGTAGCCGGCCTCGCGGGTGAGGTAGGCGCGGACGCGCTCGATCGGGTCCTTGAGCTTCCAGGTCTCGGCCTCGCTGCCCAGGCGGTAGCGGCGCGGGTCGTCGTTCGTCGTGTGCGGGTTCATGCGGTAGGTGAACGCCTCGATGAACGTCGGACCCTGGGCCGAACGCGCGTCGTCGAGGGCCTTGCGCGTCACCGCGAGGCAGGCCAGCACGTCGTTGCCGTCGACCCGCACGCCGGGGAAGCCGAACCCGGCCGCGCGCTTGTACAGCGGCACCCGGCTCTGCACGCCGACCGGCTCGCTGATGGCCCACTGGTTGTTCTGGCAGAAGAAGACGATGGGCAGGTTCGCCGCGCCCGCCCACACGAACGACTCGTTCACGTCGCCCTGGCTGGACGCTCCGTCGCCGAAGAAGGCGATGACGGCGGTGTCGCGGTCGGGGTCGCCGGTGCCGACCGCGCCGTCGCGCACCACGCCCATGGCGTAGCCGGTCGCGTGCAGCGTCTGTGCGCCGATCACGATCGTGTACAGGTTGAAGTTGTTCTCGTTCGGGTCCCAGCCACCGAGGTTGGTGCCGCGGTAGAGCCCGAGCAGGGTGAGGGCGTCGACGTCCCGGCACCAGGCGAGACCGTGCTCGCGGTAGGTCGGGAACGCCATGTCCTGGGTGCGCAGCGCCCGGCCCGCGCCGATCTGCGCCGCCTCCTGGCCGAGCAGCGAGGCCCACAGGCCCAGCTCGCCTTGGCGCTGCAGCGCGATGGCCTCGGTGTCGATGAGGCGGACGAGACGCAGGTCGCGGTAGAGGCTCGCGATCTGGTCGTCGCTGATGTCGAGCGGGTACTCGGGATCGTCGACACGCTGGCCCTCGGGCGTCAGCAGCTGGACGAGATCCGGTTCCGGGTGCACCGCATGGACGTGTTCGCTCAAGTCGGTCTCCTCGCGTCACGGCGTCGCGGGGTCACCACGACGGACGTGCTGTGGGTTGGCATCCCGTGGGTACAGGGGTGGCGTACCGGCCGAGATGTCCAGGGGTTCCGAGCATATCCGTGACCCCTGTCACTCGCGCGCGGCCGGTGAATTGGGGAGGCCTTCCGACGCCGAACGGGTTCGCAGCGGACGCTGCCGCGGGGACGCTCCTGGCATGACTTCCTCGACCGCTCACCCCGTGTCCCCGTCCGGCCGTCCGCTGCAGTTCTACGGCCACCGCACCGACGACTCGTCGTACCGCGACACCGGCCCGACCGCGTGCCCGTCCTCGCACGTGGGCTGGGTGGTCGCGAGCGCCGTCCTGTTCTGGCCGCTGGCGATCGTCGCCTTCTGCTACTCGATCCAGGTGCGCTCGCGCTATCACGCCGGCGACCGCAACGGCGCGCTCGGCGCGTCGAACGAGGCGGAGCACTGGGGACGGATGGGTGCCGCCATCGGCGGCACCTTCTGGGCGCTATCGCTGGTGGCGGTGCTGTTCCTCGCGGTCGGTTCGCTCTTCTGACGGGGAGCGCGCCAGCAGCACCGCCAGGACGGCCAGGCCCGCCCACACGTAGAGGTTGCCGACGACCGCGTCCCCGACGGGGTTGCCGAACGTCCAGGCCAGCGGCGGCTTGTTGCAGCCGATCAGGAACAGCAGCGCCAGCGCGCCGAAGGCGACCCGTCCGCCCCGGGTGGGCATCAGCAGTGGCCACAGCGCGACCAGCAGCGGCACGCACCACACCCAGTGGTGCGTCCACGAGACCGGCGAGACGAGGCAGGCGACGACACCGGTGAGGCTCCACGCGAGCAACCGGAGGCCACGCTCGAGCAGCCGGCGCACGACCACGACCGCTGTCAGCAGCACCACGACCGACGCCGCCAGCCAGAGCGCCCGCACGGCCGACTCGCCGTGCAGGGCGCGTTCGGCCACTGCGTACAGCGACTGGTTGCCCGAGCGGGCGGTGTCACCGAGGTTGCCCTTGTCGAACAGCCCGTGCAGCCAGAACCGGCGGGAGTCGGCGGGCAGCACGGCCGCGGCGACACCGACGCAGACGAGCGTCGTGACCGCCGAGCGGACGAACGCGCGACGGTCTCGCTCGAGCAGGAACAGCAGGACGAACAGGCCGGGGGTCAGCTTGATCGCCGTCGCCACGCCGGTCGCCACGCCCCGCCACCGCGACGACGGCGGCAGCACGTGGTCGAGTGCCAGCAGCGCGAGCAGCACCAGGTTGATCTGGCCGTTCCACACCGTCACCCGCACCGGCTCGCAGAACAGCACGGCGAGCACGACGGCGAGCAGCGGCAGGGTCGGGGCGAAGCGCACCCCGGTCGCGCGCAGCACCCCGGCCAGGCACAGCAGCGACACCGCGAAGGCGACCGCCACCGCCACCCCGAAGGGCGGCAGCGTCAGCGGCACGAACAGCAGCGCGGCGAAGGGTGGGTACGTGAAGCCGTACCCCCGCACGTCCACGGCGGGTCCGTAGAGGTCGACACCGTCGCGCACGCCGTGCCCGCCCGCGAGGTACACCTGCAGGTCGAGCGGCGCCTGGCCGGCGAGGAACGGGACGGCCAGCCCGACGACGGCGAGCGCCGCGACCGTCCACCACAGGACGGGCGACACCGGCCGGGTCGCCGCTCGGGTGGACGTCGTCACCGGATCAGTGTCGCGGACGGCGACGGCGTCACGTGGAGGGCGCGAGTTCCGGCGGCAGCGGACGCTCGTGCACGACCCGCACCCGCGACACGGCGCGGGTGAGCACCACGTAGAGCCGGCGCAGCCCGTCGACGCGGCTGGGCTCGGCGGCCACGATGGCGTCCGGTTCGAGCACGATCACCGAGTCGTACTCGAGACCCTTGGCGCCCGTGGCCGGTACGACCGTCACCCGCGGATCGTCGTCCGCGCCGAGCAACCCGGCGCCGAACGGGGCCAGGGACGCGAGCACCGTCCCGGCGTCCGCGTCGGGGACGATCACCCCGACCGACCCCTCGACGGACAGGCAGTCGCGCACCTCGTCGACGACCGATCCGTGCGGCACCAGCCGGAACGCGTCGTCGCCCTGCCGGACGGACGTGGCCGGCGGCACCTCGGGCGCGATGTGCGGCAGCAACCGGTTCGCCACCGCGAGCACCTCCCCCGGCACGCGGTACCCGGTGGTGAGGGGCTGGATCTTCGCGTCGTGGCCGAGGTGGTCGAGGGTGATCGCCCAGGCGCCCGGTGCCCACGGCGTCGTCGCCTGCGCGAGGTCGCCGAGCACGGTGAGCGACCCGAGCGGGCAGCGCCGGGCGATGACCCGGCACTGCATGGGGCTGAGGTCCTGGGCCTCGTCGACGACGACGTGCACGAAGGTGTCCCGGCCGTGGATGGCCGCGTCGAGCTCGTCGAGGAGCACGGTGTCGGCGTCCGTCCACTTGACCGCGCGCAGCGTCTTCGGCGCCGGTCGGGCCAGCAGCGCCCGCTCGTCGTCCGACAGGGTCGGCGAGCAGCGGGCGAGGAAGTCGGCGTCGTCCCACAGCCGGGCGAGCAGCGCCGGCGCGGTGAGGTCGGGCCAGACCGAGTCGACCCAGGCCTTGACCTCCTTGCTGCGGGCGACCCGCGCGGTCTCGGCGTCGGACGGTGCCCCGCCGGCGTCCTCGCGCTGCCGGCGGACGTCCTCACCGATCTGCTGCCGCAACCGGTCGCGGGCCTGGGCCCAGCGCAGGCCGCCCTCGACGAGCTGGCGGCGGGCGTCGTCGACGTAGCGGCGCAGCCGGTGGGACCCGACCCGGTAACGCTTCGTGCCGACGATCGGCACGACGTCCTCGTCCGGTTTGAAGACGTGGGCGAGCACCGCGCGGTGCAGCACGTCCGCCAGGCGCGCGTCGCCCTTGAGGACGGCGACCTCGACCGGCTCCGAGCCGCGGGACGGGAAGGGCACCAGCTCGGCGAGCGTGGCCTGGGTGATGCCGCCCTCGCCCAGTGACGGCAGCACCTGGGCGATGTAGTGCAGGAACGCCTCGTTGGGGCCGACGACGAGCACGCCCGAACGCCGCAGCCGGTCGGGATAGGTGTAGAGCAGGTAGGCCGCGCGGTGCAGGCCCACCGCGGTCTTGCCCGTGCCCGGCGCACCCTGGATGCACAGCGACGTGTCCAGGTCGGCGCGCACGAACTCGTCCTGGTCGGGCTGGATGGTCGCGACGATGTCGCGCATCGGTCCGACGCGGGGCCGCTCGATCTCGGCGCGCAGCAGGTCCGACTCGAGCCCCAGCGCCTCGCCGCGGTCGAGGTGCTCGTCCTCGAACGAGCTCAGCGCGCCGCCGGCGAACCCGAAGCGCCGGCGCAGCCGCACGCCCATCCGGTCGTCCGGCGTGGCGCGGTAGAAGCCGCGGGCGATGGGGGCGCGCCAGTCGACGACGACCGGGTCGCCGGACGTGTCGCGTACGTGGCGCCGTCCGATGTGGAAGACCTCGGCGCCGGGTCCACCGTCCTCGCGGTCGCGGTCGGTACGGCCGAAGAACGGCGGCGCGTCCGGTTCGGCGTTCAGCGATGCGAGGCGTTGGGCACGCAGCGTGCCCAACGCGTGGCCGGCCAGTTCGTCGACGCCGTAGTCGGCGATGCGGTCGGCGGAGTCACGCATGGACACCAGGCACGCGCGGGCGAGCTGGAGGTGGGCCTCCTCGTCCGCGAGGACGGGGTCGGCGGCGGGTGGGGAGTCGGGGACGGGACCGGGGCGGGATTCGTCGGCCACAGTCCGGCGACGTTACGCCCCGCCGCCAGCGGATTTCCGCCGTGACCGGCGGGCGCGGCGCCGGGACGTTCTGCGAACGCGTGAAGGCCCTGTGGGGCTTGTCGATCGAATCTGTGGTGTCCTCGGGGCTGACGATTCGCTGAGGGTGTGGATACCATCCGGCCCGAGCAGGTTGACCGGAATCTCCGTGAGTGCGGAGTTCGTACGCGGTGTCACGAGTGCCGCAGATCGGTCGAAGATCCCTCTCGGGTGGAGTTGTATCGATGAGTCGCGTACGCGCGCGCCGGTCCGGACGGACGATGGCAGTCGCGGTCACCGCCGCAGCCGTCGTCACCGGGCTGGTCACCAGCACCGACGCCGGGGCCGCCCCGGCAGGCACGAAGCTCGCACCGGGCGTGAAGACGTCCGACGCGAAGCTGACCGGCGGCCAGGGCACCAACGCCCTGAACGGCCTCCCGGCCGGCGTCCCGAAGAAGGGGACGTACTCGTTCCTGCTGCAGCTGGACACGGCGTCCACCGCAACCGTGCAGCGCACGGCGCAGCGGCAGAGCGGCAAGGCGGCCGGCAAGAGCGCCGCCAAGAAGCAGCTCGGCCGCATCCGCACCGAGCAGACCCGGGTCGCCGGCGATCTGCCCGCCAACTCGCGCGTGCTCTACCGCACCCACTCAGCGCTGTCGGCCGTCGCCGTCCGCACGAACGTCGCGAACTACGACCGGCTGACGAAGATCGGCGGCGTGACGGCCGTCTACCCGATCGCCCCGAAGAAGCCGACGAACTCCTACGCGGTGCCCTTCCAGGGCGCCCCGCAGGCCTGGGAGGCGTACGGCGACCGCGGCCAGAACGCCACCATCGGCATCATCGACACCGGCATCGACTACACCCACGCCGACTTCGGCGGCAGCCGCGACACCGCCGACTACGAGACCGCGCAGTCGGCCGCGCAGCAGACGAACCCGACGGTCTTCCCGACCGACAAGGTCATCGGCGGTTACGACCTCGTCGGCGACGACTACAACGCCGACCCGGCGAGCGAGTCGTACCAGCCCGTGCCGAAGCCGGACGCCAACCCGCTCGACTGCAACGGCCACGGCTCCCACGTGGCCGGCAGCGCCGCGGGCTTCGGCGAGAACGGCGACGGCACCACCTACACCGGCGCCTACGACACGAACACGCCGTTCACGGGCATGAAGATCGGCCCCGGCATGGCGCCACTGGCCAAGCTCTACGCGTTCCGCGTGTTCGGCTGCGACGGCAGTACCGACGTCACCGGTGCCGCGATCGAGCGGGCCATCGACCCCAACCAGGACGGCGACACGTCCGACCACGTCGACGTCGCCAACCTGTCGCTGGGCTCGGACTTCTCCTCCCCGCAGGACGCCGACACCGTGCTGGTCAAGAAGGCCACCGACGCCGGCGTGACGATGGTGATCTCGTCCGGCAACAACGGCGACCTCTACGACACCGGCGGCTCGCCGGGCAACGCGCCCAGCGCTCTGACCGTCGCGGCCAGCCAGGACGCGCAGGCCGTCGTCGACGCCCTGAACATCACCGACCCGGCCGCCGCGCAGTACGCGGCGGAGCGGTCGATCGCCTACGACTGGGCGACCAAGCCCGACCTCGCAGGGAGCGTCTACAAGCTGTCGTCCGCCAACCCGTACGGCTGCCAGCCGCTCGCCGGCGCCGACGCCGACAACGCCAAGGGCAAGATCGTGTTCGTCGAGTGGAACGACTCGGCTCCCGAGTGCGGTTCGGTCGCCCGCAGCGGCAACATCGCCGCCGCCGGTGGCACCGGGTTCATCTTCGGCAGCAACGCCGAGAACTTCTCGGCCGGCATCACCGGCTCGGCCGCGATCCCGGGCGTGCTCGTCGCCAAGTCGGGCGCCGACGCGATCCGCGGCCAGCTCGCCGGCGGCCAGACCGTCACCGTCGGCAGCACCGAGGCCAACGGCGTCAAGCAGGACGACCCGGCGCTGAACGACACGCTGACCGACTTCAGCTCGCGCGGCATCCGCGGCGCGGACAACGTGAAGCCGGACGTCACCGCCGTCGGCGGCACCGTGTTCTCCGCGGCGGTCGGCACCGGCAGCGACGGCGTGAACGAGAGCGGCACCTCGATGGCCGCCCCGATGACGGCGGGTCTCGCGGGCCTCGTGGCCTCGCAGCACCCGGACTGGACCGCCGAGCAGGTCAAGGCGAACATCATGAACACCGCCGGCACCGACATCACGACGGAGGCCAACGGCGACGGTCTGCCCTACGCCCCCAACCGGGTCGGTTCGGGTCGCATCGACGCCAAGCAGGCGCTGGACAACGACGTGCTCGCGTACGTCACCGGCACCGGCGCCGACGGCAAGCCGCTGACCGGCGTGGTCAGCGCGTCCTTCGGCCCGGTGGCGGTCACTGCCGACACCAGCCAGCAGCGGACGATCAAGGTGCAGAACACGGGCCTGTCGACCCGCAGCTACGACGTCGACTACACCGCCCGCACCGAGGTTCCCGGTGTGACCTACTCGGTCTCCCCGGCGTCGGTGACCGTGCCGGCGCGCTCGTCGAAGACGGTCACGCTGACGATGACCGTCGACTACTCGGCGCTCACCAAGACGATCGACCCGACTGTCGACCGTGAGACGCCCGTGCAGACGGCCGGTGGCAGCGTCGACCTGCCGCGCGAGTACGTGGCGGACGCCAGCGGCCTGGTCACCTTCACGTCCGACGGCGACGTGCCGTCGCTGCGGGTGCCGGTCTACTCGGCCCCGCGTCCGGCCTCGAAGATGACGCAGGCGTCGTCGCTGACGATGCCGGGTGGCGTGAACCAGGACGCGTTGCTGCCCCTCACCGGGCAGCGGGTCAACCAGGGTTCGGGCGAGGAGAACGTCACCTCGATCGTGGCGGGCTTCGGGCTGCAGGGCACCAGCGGGCAGCTGCCGACCTGCACCTCGGCCGGCCAGACGGCGTGCGTCCACTTCCCGGACGAGCGCTCGGCCGACCTGCGCTACGTGGGCGCGACGACGAGCTCGCCGCAGCTGAAGTCCGTGGGCGAGAACCCCTACACCTCGGGCAACGGCCTGGCGTACTTCTCGGTGACGACCTGGGGTCCGTGGCGCACGCCGGCCGGCTTCCAGGACGCCGAGGTGTACATCGACAGCACCGGCGACGGCAAGGCCGACGTGGTCACCTACAGCACGCGGCTCACCTCGGGTGCCGACCAGACCGACATCATGGTCGCGACGACGCAATCGCTCACGCTGAAGAACCCGGACGGGTCCCCGAAGGTGCTCGACGTCGAGGGCATCAACGACCGCTTCGGTGACACCGACACGGCGCTGTTCGACAGCGACACGCTGGTGCTGCCGGTCGCGCTCGGTGCCCTGCCGGGCCTGTCGGCGAGCAAGCCGCGCATCAGGTACTCGGTGCTCACCTACACCGGCTCCTCGGCCGGCCAGGTCGACCAGATCGGTGACGTCGCCGGCGACCTCACCCTGGTCAAGCCGATGACCCTGAACACCAACGACCCGGGGCTCGCCGTCTACGGCAGCTACAACGGTGACAGCAGCCCGCTGCTGTACGCCGACTCGCCGGGCTCGGTGCTGAAGGTCCACCGCAACTCGAAGTCGTACCAGCTCGACGGCACCAAGGGCGCCCTGCTGATCCACTTCCAGAACACGGTGGGCACCAAGGCGCAGATGGTGTCGCTGTCCAAGGGCAGGACGACCGCGAAGCTGACGATGACGCCGAACCCCGCCACCAAGAACAAGGCGCTGTCCGGCACGGTGACGGTCACGTCGGCCGACGGCGTGCCGCTCTCCGGCACGGTGACCCTCAAGCGTCTCACCGCCGGCCCGGCCACGGTCGGCACCCCGGTGGCGCTCAAGAACGGCACCGCGAAGATCACCTACACGCCGAGGGGATCGGGCTCGTACAAGTACCAGGCCGTCTACGCCGGTGACGGGTACTCCGCGGGTTCGTCGTCCAACGTCGTCACGGTGACGATCAGGTAGCACCCGCTCGACCCCGACGGGGCCCGTGCCGATCACCCGGCACGGGCCCCGTCCTCGTCCGTAGGCGAAACTGGGCGGCGTGAGCGAGGGGACGATCCGGACGATCGGCAGTCGCGAGGTGTTCCGCAGCCCGTGGTTGCGGTTGCGGGAGGACGAGGTCGAGTTCCCGGACGGCAGCCGCGGGCAGTACGCGGTTGTCGACAAGCCCGATTTCGTGTGCGTGCTCCCCCGGGAGCGCAACGGTTTCTGGCTCGTCGAGCAGTACCGCTACCCGATCGGACGGCGCGAGTGGGAGTTGCCGCAGGGCGGCTGGCCGGCCGGACGGCAGGGCACGCAGCTGGAGCTCGCCCGCGCCGAGCTGCGGGAGGAGACCGGCCACGAGGCCGGACGGATGACGCACCTGGGCCGGTTGCACGCCGCGGTCGGGTTCTGCTCGCAGGGCTACGACGTGTATCTCGCCGAGGACCTCGAGGCGGGCGAACCCGACCGCGAGCCGACCGAGTCGGACATGGTCGCGCGCTGGTTCGGCGACGACGACATCCGCGCGATGGTGCTCGCCGGCGAGTTCGCCGACGGGCACAGCGTCGCGGCGCTCGCGCTCTTCGCGCTCAGCCGGCGGTGATCAGCGGACGGTGATCGTCCGCTTGATGATCACCGTCTGGTAGCGCGAGTCGTAGCTCGAGAGCGTCAGGGTGTACCGGCCCGCCCTGCGGTAGTTGTGCTTGGCGGACGCCGACGTGGTGCGCAGCGTGCGACCGTCGCCCCACGACCAGGTCGTCGAGCGGATGGTCGTGCGCGGCAGCGGAGCCCGCAGGAACGCCGAGAACGTCGCGTACCTGCCGTGGGTCGGCGTGGCGAAGCGGACGCCGAGATACGGGTCGGTGCGCCAGAACAACCGGGTGCTGGTGGGGGTGCCGACGCCGGTGGGCCCGTCGTACCCCTTCGCGGCGCTGCACTCGAGCCTGCGTGTGCTCGGCACCGCGTAGGGCCTCGACTCCGAGCGCACGAACGAGCAGTCGAGCGGACCGGCGCCGAGCGCGTTCGGGTTGCTGGCGTAGCCCCACTGCCCCTCGGTGCCGGTGGCGCAGGCTGCGGGTGAGTCGCCGTTGCAGTAACCGTTGCCGCCGACGGTCACGTCGTAGCGACGACCCGGAAGCGTCGCGGCGTTGGCGTACAGGGCGGACGAGGGGTAGCGCGCGCCGTGCGCGCCGCCGGCCAGGGCGAGCACGCCCGCGGCGAGCGGTGCCGACAGCGACGTGCCGCCGATCGTGATCCACCCGCCGGCGCTGCTGTCGTAGATGTCGTACCCGGTGGCCGGGTTGGCGACCATCGACATGTCGGCGGCCAGGCGACGGCCGTTGCAGAACGACTTCGCGTAGTTGGGGGTCATGCGCTGCCACGGCTGGGCGTTGAAGTACTTGCTGCATCCGCCGCCGCTCGCGCCGAGCGCCCGCTCGCGGTCGTAGCCGTTCGCGTTGTGGGGGCCGTTGCTGTTCCACACCGTCTCGGACGCGCGCTTGTTCGCGGACGTCAGTTTGAGCGTCGTGCCGCCGACGGCGATGACGTAGGGCGAGGTGGCCGGGAACGACGCCGCCCCCTCGCCGACGTAACCCTCGTTCATCCCGTCCCAGCCGAACCAGCCGCTGTCGCCGGTCGACGCGAGGATCGCGACGCCCGGGTGCTTGTAGGCGCGTTGGACGGCGGTGTCGAACCTGCGCTCGGTGGTGCCGTAGGAGTTCGTGACGATCGTGGCGCCCAGGCGGACGGCGGTGTTGACCGCGTTGGCGAGATCGGTGTCGTACGGGCCGTCAGCCTCGACGAGCAGGATGCGGCAGGTGTTGCAGGCCCCGCGCACGGCCTGCGTGTCGAGGGCGACCTCGACGCCGGCGTCGGCGTCGCGGCGCGGCAGCGGCGACGGGCGGCCGCGCTCGTTGACCTTGCGGAAGGTGTACGCGGTCTCCTTCTTCAGCCCGTACCGGGCGTTGAAGCGGTTGAGGTCCGACAGCACGGTCGGGGCGTCGTGCCACAGCACGATCGCGACGGTCGTGCGCGGACGGGGGGTCTGGGGGTTGTAGCCGTAGGCGGCGGCGAGCTGACGGGGGGTGAACCCGCCCACGGGCCCGCGGCCGACGTGGGGCACCGGATAGGCGCCCGTCGTCGTGCGCGCTGCGGGCACCTGGCGCATCGCGAAGCAGCGCATGGCCCTCGGATCCTTCGGCTTCGCGCACACCGGCTTCGACACCGCGTAGCGCGCCGGGGTGGCCGCGGGTGCGGCGCCGGCCGGCGCGGTCACGGTGGTGAGCGCGGCCGTGAGACCGGCGGCGGCGACAGCGGCCACGGACACCAGGGTGAGGAAGCGGCGGGCCGGGCGCGAGGGCCGGTGCATGGGCGAACTCCGAGAGGCAGGGGGTGTGACAGCCGCGGACGCGGACGGCGCGGGTGATCGTCGCCGCGGGGGACGGCGCGATCATTGTCGCCGCCCCAGCTCCTCACGTCGATCTGACAGAAGTCCCGATCTGTGGTGATTCAGGGGGCAGGCGGTTCAGGAGGCGGGGCTGACCGTCGACATGTTGAAGTCGGGGATGCGCAGCGCCGGCATCGACGTGCGGCGGAAGTAGTCGCTCCACTCGCGCGAGAGCGTCGGCACGCTCGCGCCCACCTCGGCGGCCCGGGCGAGCAGATCGACCGGCGACTCGTTCCAGCGGAAGTTGTTCACCGCCGCAGTGACCTCGCCGTTCTCGACGAGGAACACGCCGTCGCGCGTCAGTCCGGTGAGCAGCAGGTTCTGCGGGTCGACCTCGCGGATGTACCACATGCTGGTGACGAGCAGCCCGCGCTCGGTCGCGGCGATCATCGCCTCGAGGTCGGCGTCGGCGCCGGGACGCTCGAGCAGCAGGTTGTCGACGGCGGGACGGGCCCGGTCGCCGGTGCGGGCGGCATGACCACGGGTGCGGATGAGGTCGGTGAGCACGCCGTCGTCGATCCACGTCGTCGCGTCCACGGGGGCGCCGTTGTCGAACACCGACTGGACGCCGGCATGGGAGGCGGAGGCCACCACGAACGGCTCGCAGCCGATGCCGGACGCCGCCGGGTCGGACCACAGCCGGAAGGGCACGTCGGTGAGCCGCTCGCCGATGCGGCTGCGACCGTCGGCGCCGGCGAACACGCTGCGACCTTCTTCGGCGTCGCGGGCCGAGCCGTGCCAGTACGTGTAGATCATCAGGTCGGCGACGGACGTCGGCGGCAGCAGCGTCTCGTAGCGACCGGGCTCGAGCTCGACGCGACGCCGCGCCCAGCCGAGCCGCTGTTCGAGACCGGCGGTCGCGGCCTCGACGTCGACGTCGGTGAAGTCCTCGGTGTAGCAGGCCCACCAGCTCGACGCGGACAGGTCACCGGCCTTGCCGTTGAGCTCGAGCCGGCCGGACGGCTGGTCGACCCGGCGCCGCAGGCCGGTGGAGACGCCGACGAAGGTCGACGTCATCTCGTGCTCGGCGAACCCGTAGAGCAGGCGGTCGTCACCGCGCCACCGGCCCAGCACCCCGCCGAGGCCCTCGGCCAGACCGGCGAACACCTCGACCGAGGTGGCAGCCGAGTCGGCCTGCCAGTCGTCGCCGTGCTCGTAGGGCTCGACGAGCGGCGCGACGTCGTCGGACGGGCCGGCCTCGCGACCGGCGGCGTCCGCGGCCCGCACGAGGTCCTCGACGTCCTCTAGGTTCGTGACCGACCGGGTGATCACGCCCGCGCTCGTGCCCGCGGACGAGTCGAACGTGGAGATGACGGTCAGCGAGCGGTCGCGCATCTGCCCGTTGGTGGTGAGCGCGTTGGCCGCCCACCGCAGGTTGGTCTCGGTGTGGTCGTGGGCGATGACGACGCAGCCGTCCGCGGCCGACGCCGCCAGCGCTGCCTCGACGAGCTCCTGGGGACTCGTGGTCACTGCGAACCTGCCTCACGCCGCGTGTTGAGCACGTTGATGTCCCGGAACAGCGCGGCCGGTGCCCCGTGCGACACCGACGCGACCTGGCCGGGCTGGCCCTTGCCGCAGTTGAGAGCGCCGCCGAGCAGATAGGTCTGCGGGCCGCCGACGGCCTCCATGGCGCCCCAGAAGTCCGTCG
Source organism: Jatrophihabitans fulvus (assembly GCF_054781375.1). Classification (NCBI taxonomy): domain Bacteria; kingdom Bacillati; phylum Actinomycetota; class Actinomycetes; order Jatrophihabitantales; family Jatrophihabitantaceae; genus Jatrophihabitans; species Jatrophihabitans fulvus. The sequence continues at coordinate 625,237 of NZ_BAAGUN010000002.1, read as the reverse complement.
TCGTCGCCTGGTACGCGACGTCGCGCAGCTGGCCGACCACCCGTCCGTCCTCGATCTTGTGGAACTGCTGGCCGGTGAACTGGAAGTTGAAACGCTGCATGTCGATCGACCACGAGCGGTCGCCCTTGATGAGGATGCCGCGTTCGACGCGGGACACCAGCTCCTCGAGCGACGGCCCGTCGGGTGCGGGCTGCAGCGACACGTTGGGCATGCGCTGCATCGGGATGTGACCGGCCGAGTCGGCGTAGGCGCACCCGTTCGACCGGTCGGCGCCGAGCAGGCCGGCGTTGGCGGCCGCCATCTCGCGGTTGAGCTGGTAGCCGACGAGCACCCCGTCGCGGATGATGTCGAACTCCTGGCCGGCGACGCCCTCGTCGTCCCAGCCGATGGTGGCCAGGCCGTGCTCGACGGTGCGATCGCCCTTCACGTTCATGACCGGGCTGCCGTAGCGCAGCGAGCCCAGCTTGTCGGGGGTGGCGAAGCTGGTGCCGGCGTAGGCGGCCTCGTACCCGAGCGCGCGGTCGAGCTCGGTGGCGTGACCGATCGACTCGTGGATGGTCAGCCACAGGTTGGTGGGGTCGATGACGAGGTCGTAGCGGCCCGGCTCGACGCTCGGCGCCTTCGCGTGCTCGCGCAGCAGCTCGGGCAGCTCGGCGATCTCGGTGTCGAAGTCCCACCCCGTGCCGGTGACGTACTCCCAGCCGCGGCCGGCCGGCGGTGCGAGCGTGCGCATCGAGTGGAAGGCGCCGGCGCCGCGGTCGACGAGCGTGGCGGTGAACTCGGGCTCGATGCGCACCCGCTGCTGCGTGGTGCTGGTGCCCGCGCTGTCGGCGTAGAACTTGTTCTCGAGCACGTAGCTGACGCTCGCGTCGACGTGGTCGACGCCGTCGCCGGCGAGCAGCCGCTCGGACAGGTCGCGCAACCGCTCGACGCGCTCGCGCTCGGGGACGGCGAACGGGTCCTGCTCGTACGCCGACACCCACGTGACGTCGTCGTAGACGGGTTCGGGAGCGAGCCGCACCGGCTCGCCGCGCAGCGGGCGACTGACCCGCGCCGTCGCGACCGCCTGCTCGACCAGCTCGCGGACGCCGGCGGCGGTGCGGGCCACGCCCGCGGCGAACCCCCACGTGCCGTCGTGCACGACGCGGACGGACAGGCCGACGTCCTCGCTGTCACCGACGCCGTCGAGCTTGCCGTCACGCAGCCGCACCGAACCCTGCCGGGCGCGCTCGAGGCGGAAGTCGGCGTGCTCGGCGCCCAGCTCGTCGGCCCGCGCGAGGGCGACGGCCGCCAGCCCGCGCGTCGGCAGCGCCTCGAAGGACGGGTCGATGCTCGGCATGCTGCGAACCTACCCGCGGTGCCCGACGGCACGGCCCGACAGCACGGCCCGACGGCACGACCGGCGATCATGGCGCGGTGACCGAACCCGTGCGCGTGTGCTTCGTCTGCTCCGGCAACATCTGCCGCTCCCCCACCGCCGAGGTGGTGTTCACCCGCCTCACCGAGCGGCGTGGGCTCGACGGCCGGGTGGTCGCGTCCAGCGCGGGGACGGGCGGCTGGCACGTCGGCGACGACATGGACGAGCGCTCCCGCGCGACGCTCGAGGCGGCGGGATACCGGTGGCCGCGGCACACGGCGAGGCAGTTCACCGCGGACGACTTCGACGAACTCGACGTCGTCATCGCCCTCGACGCCGGCCACCTCGCCGAGCTGCGCGAGCTGGCCGCCGGCACCGACGATCCGGCCGCCGCCCGCGCGAAGATCGCGATGCTGCGGCAGTGGGACCCGGCGGCCGACCCGTCCGATCTCGACGTCGCCGACCCGTACTACGGCGGCCGCCGCGGGTTCACCGACGTGCTCGAGCAGGTCGAGCGCAGCTGCGCCGGCCTGCTCGACGAGCTCGCCGCACGGACCGGCTGACGTCCGTCAGCAGACCGAGAGCGTGCCGCCGTATCCCTTGAAGAACGCCTGGATGCGTTCGAGGCCGGTCGTGCCGCGGGCGCCGAACGCGGAGTCCTGCGGCACCTCGTCCAGCAGCGCCGCGACGCTCTCGTCGAGGTCCTCCGGCGAGAGGAAGAACCGCTTGCCGGCGTCGGCGGCCACGTTGATGTCCTTCGCGTAGGCGCCGGTGTAGCAGATGCCGGCCTGCAGCGCGTCCGCGCCGGCGAGGCTGCGCTTGAACAGCTGGTGGCGCACTGCGAGCCCCCACCCGATCGAGTACATCGTGCCGAGCGCGAAGTCGGCGGGCTGGTTGAACAGCAACTCGACGTTGCGTTCCTTGCCGTCCTGCAGCTTCAGACCGGGCAGGCTGTTGTAGGCCTGCTCGGCGAACTTCTTGCTGAAGTAGACGGTGTTGTCGTCGGGGCAGTAGCCGAACTCGACCGTGCCGTCCGCATCGCACTTCGGGTGGTCGGCCTCGGCGATCTTCACGGGCTGGAACTGCTTGCCGATGCTGCGCGCCTTCTCGGTCCAGAACCGGTTGAGGTCCGTGACGATCGCGTTCGTCGAGGAGTTGGTGTCGATCACCTCGTCGAACGGCAGGTTGCCGCCGGACGCCTTGTCGTCGTCGCTCGAGTACGGCCGCTCGGTGAAGGTGCGCGACTGGAAGTACCCCGGGCTGTAGCAGTACTTGACGCCCTTGTCGTACCCGTCCGCCACGGCCGAGAGGCGGTCGAAGCCGTTGCCGTGGGAGATCTCGTCGATGTTCTCGGGGGTGCTGTCGCGGACGTTGAGGTAGCCCTCGAGCGCGGCGTCGATCTTGGCCGGGGTGACGTCGCGGAAGTGCGGCGCGCGCTGGTCGACGGCCGACTTCGCCCACGCGCCCGCGGCGCAGTCGGCCTGCGACTCGGTGTAGATCGTCTTCGGGTCGTTGTCGAAGACGCGCAGCCGCTGCTGGATGGCGTGGCCCATCTCGTGGGCGAAGACGAAGGCGAGGGTGAACTCGCCGTACTTCTTCGCGATGGCGCCGACGAGGTGGTCGGGCGAGCGGTCCCAGACGATGGTGTCGTCGAGGCGGCAGTAGGCAGCGTTGTTGACGAGGAACGAGACCGAGCGCTGCGCGCACGCCTCCTTCTCGACCGGCTGGCCGTCGGCACTGCCGCTCTCGGCGACCTTCACGCCGTCGACGGAGTAGTAGCCGCCCTTGATGTCGGGGAACGCCTTGCCACCGGACACCGACGGGAACTCCTGCTTCCAGAAGGACTCGATGTCGGCGAGCGAGTTCTGCGCGACGCGGTCGAAGTTGCTCGACGGGTCGACGCCCTTGACGCTCAGATCGGCGTTCGGCGCGTTCTCGATCGTGGCGGTTCCGTCGACGACGGCGGAACACGCCGACAGGGCGACCGCGGCCGCGGCCGCGACCGCGAGGGACCTGCTGAACCTGCCGAATCTGCCGAACCTCGCGCGCATGGGGTCTCCTTCACGGCGGCCCCGCATCCCGGCGCCGTCGGCGGCAGTGTAAACGGATCAGCGCGGCGTCAGCCCCGTGAATCGGCTATTTGAAACACTGTCCACGTGGGACGCCACTCGGCACCGGACGAAGACGACGAATCCTCCGTCGACTTCGCCGTCGACCGTGCCCTCGCGCCCTTGCAGCGATCACGTCCCAGACCCGCGCGCCACGGCGGTGCCGATGACGGTGCTGCCGACGGTGCTGCCGAGGATGCGTCCGGGCGCGCGACCGCCGAACCGTCCGCGGCACCGGCCGGCACGCGCACGGACGTCGCCGACGAATCGCCTCGGGCGGCTCGTCCCCGCGACCTGCAGGCCGCCGCCGAGGCCGAGGCGCTCGCCGAGGCGCGCGCCCGCGCCGCCGCCGAGCGCGGTGACGACGCGACGCCCGCTGCCGCCGAACGCGGCGCCGGTCGCGTCTACGAGGACGTCGACCCCGCCGGCGACGACGGACCCGTCACCGGCCCCATCGGCATCATCCAGGCCGCGCTCGCGCGCAGCCGTCCCCGGCCGGACCCCGACGAGCCCCCGACGGACGCCCCGACGGACGCCCCGGCGGCGACTGTGTCGGTCAGCCCCCCGGAGGCGGACGGCCACGGCGACCGCACCGAGCAGATCGCGGCGGTGCCCGACCCGGTGCTCGACCGGCCGCGCCCCGAGGCGGTCACCACCGAGCTGCGGGCGGTCGTGGCCGACGCGCCCTACCCGGCCACGGACGAGGACGAGGCGGGCACCGCGGCTGGCACCGCGGCTGGCACCGCGGCGGACGGCAGGACGCCGGATGCCCCCGTCGAGCTGCCGGTCGCACCCGATCGCGAGGCGCCGGCCGGCCAGGGCTCCCCGTCCGACTGGGCGTTGCTGAAGGCGCAGCCGGCCCTGCGGGCCCGGGTGGCGGCGGCCCTGGTCGTGCCGTTCGTGCTCTACGTCGTGGTGCTGCTGACCCTCGACGCGTGGGACGTGCGCACCGGGCTGATCTGGATCTGGATCCCGCTGGTCAGCGCCGGCGTCGTCGCCGGACTGCTGCTCGACCTGGCGCACCGCACCGCCGAACGCCGGTCCCGGGCGGCCGGCACCGACTGACGCCCGTCAGCGCCAGGCGTCGAGCTCGGCCCGCCGCGGCGGGTTCGCACCCGCCCGCGAGCAGGTGACGGCGGCGACGAGCGCGGCATGCTCGAGCACGCCGCCGAGCTCGTCCTCCCCCGCAGCCGCGAGCGCGGCCGGCTCCAGCAGGCCGGTGCCGGCGAGCGCGTCGAGCAACCCGCTCATGAAGGCGTCGCCGGCGCCGACCGTGTCGACGACCTCGACCGCGCGGGTCGGCCGGTGCACGGTGTGCCGGGCGGTCTGTGCGACGGCCCCGTCGCCGCCGCGGGTGAGCACGACCAGGGTGGGTCCGAGCTCGAGCCAGCCGCGGGCGATCGCGACCGGGTCGGCGCCCGGGTGCAGCCAGGCGATGTCCTCCTCGCTGGTCTTCACCACGTGGGCGAGGGCGATGCCCGCCTCGACCTTCGTGCGGGCCGCGTCCCGGTCGGACTGCAGCTGCGGACGGACGTTCGGGTCGTAGCTGACGAGCATGTGGTCGCGCAGTGCCCCGACGCGCGCGAGGACGGCGGCGTCGCCGGGCGCGGTCCACGCGGCGAGGGAGCCGAAGTGCAGCGCGGCCAGGTCGGTCGGCAGCGTCGCCAACTCGGTGTGCGTCCAGAGGAAGTTCGCCGTGCCCTCGACGCCGAAGCGGTACTCGGCGATGCCGTCCGACAGCTCGACGAGGGCGACGGTCGTCGTCTCGTGCGCGTCGACGGCGAGCGACAGGTCGACGTCCGAGCGTTCGGCGTGCCGACGCAGGATCGTGCCCAGCGGGTCGTGCGCGAGGCGACCGACGAACGCCGCGCGGCGACCGAGCCGGGCCAGACCGAGCGCGACGTTGTACGGCGCCCCGCCCGGACGGGCCTGGCGCGGGTCGTCGTCGCCCGTCTCGACCACGTCGATGAGCGCCTCACCCAGGGACGCGATCACGCCTTCGGACTGTGCTGCCACGTCGCGACCCTAACGACACGGCGGCGCCCCTCGACAGCTGCGGACGGCACGGCTGTCGCCGCTACCCTGACCGCCGTGACCGGAGCCGACACGTCCCCGTCCGCCGCCGACGAGCTGAACGCCGCGCTCGGCACGCTGATCCCGGTGGTGAAGGGCATCGGACTCGAGTTCGTCGACTGCCGTCCCGGGCACGTCGGCGCGAGGGTGCCGTTCGAGGGCAACGGCAACCACTTCGGCGCCGTCTACGCCGGAGTGATCTTCACGGTCGCCGAGGTGCTCGGCGGTGCCATCCACTACTCGACCTTCGACCCGGCCACGCACTTCCCGATCGTGCGCCGCCTCGAGGTCGATTTCCTCAGCCCCGGCACCGGGCCGCTGACAGCCGTCGCGGAACTCAGCGACGACGAGATTGCGCGCATCCGCGCAGAATCAGCGGGCGGCAACAAGAGCCGCTACGAGCTGACCGCGCAGGTGCTCGGCGAGGACGGCACCGTCGTGGCCACCACGCGCGGCGACTACCGGTTGCACCCCTTCGCTCAGTGAGTGACCGGCCGACCCGGTGACGGCGTGACGGTGGGCGTCCCCGTCGCGACGACGTCGATCGGCGGCGCCGGCGGTCGCGGCGTCGAGCGCTCGGGCGTGGGACGCGGCCTCGGCCTCGCCGCCGGCCCGGGCGTCGGGCGGTGGCCGGTGACGGCCGAGGTCACGGCGGCGCCCATCCCCGTCGGGACGGGTCGCATCGCCGCGCCTGTCGAGGCTCGCGCGGCCCGGGCGCCGTGCAGGAAGTCGAACTCCGCCGGCGAGTGGTAGCCGACGTCGCCCACCGCGCTGAACGACACCTCGACCGGGATCGCCGGCGCGTGCGGGTCGCGCCACGGCACCCGGTCGACGGCGTCGTCGACGTCGATCACGCCGGCCTCGAGCAGGCCGTCCGCGGCGTCGAGGATGCGGTAGCGCTGCTCGTGACGTCCGAGCGGACGCGCGTCGATACTCACCACCCGCAGCTCGCCGGGCGCGAAGCCGCAGCGCTCCTGGACGGCCGCGAGCAGCAGCCGGTCGGCGGACGGGCCCGTGCCGGGCGCCCAGCCGACGGCGGCACCGGCCACGAACTCGGCCGAGCGCACCCGGAACCGGGTGAGATCGTCGACCGCGCGCACGAGCAATCCGTCGAGGGCGCGCCCGTTCGGATGCAGCAGGCGGTGGGCATGGTCCCGGTGGTGCAGCACCTCGCCGGCCGTGGGCGCGACGTCGTGCACGGGCACGTCGAAGCGGGCGGCGACGTCGGCGCGGAACAGCCACGTCGACGTGGGTCCGTCGCCGGCGCGATGCCGCAGCGCCGACAGCAGCGAGGTGCGACGGGGTGCGATCGCCGAGGCCACCACGAGGGCGAGCGTGGCCGCCGCCATGACCGCCACGGGCCCGTCGAGGGCGTCGGCGGACGGGGGTGCCCACCGTCCGAACACGACGACGGTCGCGAACAGCAGGAAGGCGGTCGCCTCGGGCCGGCTGCCGCGAGCCAGGGCCGACGTGGGCAGCGCCAGCACGACGGCCGCGACGGCCAGCGCGACGGTCGTGACCACACCACCACGGCCGAGCACGAGAGCGACCGGCACGGCGCCGCCCGCGACCACGAGCGTTCGCGCGAGCACGCGCGGCAGGTCGCCCGGCACCACGTCCCGCTCGTCGCGCTGCCACGCGCGCGGTCGCAGCCGCAGCGCGCCCGACCAGGGGGCGTCCGTCAGCGCGGTCGCGACCGCGAACGGGAAGTGCCGCCCGGCGCGGACGGCCGCTGTGGTCCACCAGGTGCCGACGAGCGCCACCGTCACCGCGGCGGCGAGACGGGCGGGGTCGTCCGCCCCGATCGCGAAGGCGACCAGCAGCGGCAGGGTCAGCTCCGGGCACAGGGCGTGCAGCGGGGTGCGGTCGCGCAGGCCGAGCACCGCGAGGGCGGCGAGCAGCAGCACCACCCCGGCGCGGGGCAGCGTCGCGCGGTCGGCGTGCGGCACACCCAGCAGCCCGGCCGTGAGGGCCAGGACCGCGGCGTACAGCGCGACGTCGGCGACCGTGCGGCGAGTGCCGCCGGTGAGGGGCAGCCGTGGGAACGCGGGCAGTCGCATCGTGCCCGGGGTCAGCCAGTAGCTCAGGCCGGCGACGGGAGGCAGGGCCCCGATGCCGTGCGGGGCCAGGCCCCGTCCGAGCCCGAGCAGCTGCCACAGCAGCGTCCACACCGCGAGCTTCTGCAGCGTGACCGGCTCGTCCCACCAGGTGCCGAGGCGGGCTGCTGCGTCGAGTCCGCCGCCGAGCGAGACGACGACCAGCCCGCCGGCCGCGAACGCGGTCAGCCGGCCCAGCTGCGAGCGGACGGTGCCCGGCGGCCGCACCGCGCCCTCCCGCAGCCGCCGCTCGACGCTCGCGGCGAGGCGTGCGTGATGTCCGAGCGCGGACCAGTCGTCGCACGGTGGGGTCGTGTCGGGCCGGCTGACGGTGTGGTCGGTGGGCGACACGACGTCCATCTCGAGCCTCTCCTGTCGCGCGGCCCCCGTCTGCCACACAGGAGCTTAACGCGCTGACGCCCCCGAGCGCACCCCTTCGAACGGCGCCGTGCGGTCAGTCGGCGCGACGGTACGGGCCGAGCGGCACCGACCGTCCGCCGGCGCGGGCGAGCGAGCTGGGCAGGTCGTGGCCCAGGGCGCGCTCGGTGACCTTCGCGGCGGCGACGACGGCGTCGAGGTCGAGGCCGGTCGCCACGCCGGACGCCTCGGCCCAGTAGACGAGCTCCTCGGTGGCGATGTTGCCGCTGGCGCCGGGCGCGAACGGGCACCCGCCGAGGCCGCCGACGCTCGCGTCCAGCTGCCGCACGCCCGCGGCGAGCACGACGGCGAGCGCGTTGGCCTGCCCGGTGCCGCGGGTGTCGTGGAAGTGTGCGCCCACGTCGAGTCCCGGGGCGGCGGCGCGCACCTGCTCGACGAGCTCGACCGCGCGGCGGGGGGTGACGGTGCCGATGGTGTCGCCGAGGCAGAGCTGGTCGGCGCCCCCGGCGACGGCGGCGCGGACGACGTCGAGGGTGCGGGCGGGGTCGGTGGGGCCGTCGAACGGACAGTCCCAGGCGGTCGCGACGATGACCTCGAGCGAACCGCCCGCGTCGTGCGCGAGCGAGGCGATCTCGGCGACGGCGGCCGCGGCGTCGGCGGTGGGACGTCCGGCGTTGGCGAGGCTGTGCGAGTCGGCGGCCGACACGACGTACTCGAGGTCGGCGATGCCGGCGTCGATCGCCCGGACGGCGCCGCGGGTGTTCGCCACCAGCGCGGAGAAGTGGACGTCCGGCCACTGGTCCAGGTGCTTCGCGAGCTCGTCGGCGTCGGCGAGCGCGGGTACCGCCTTCGGCGACACGAAGCTGGTGACCTCGACGCGCCGCACGCCGGTCGCGACGATCGCCTCGAGCATGCGCAGCTTGTCGTCGAGCGGCAGGGGCTGCTCGAGCTGCAGGCCGTCACGCATGCCGACCTCGCGGACGTCGATGCTGTCGGGCAGCGCGAGCGGGCTCATCCGCCCATTCTGCGCGCTCAGTCGCCGGCGACGAAGTGGGTCTGCACCTGGGCGGCGGTCAGGGCGTACCCGTAGACCGCGGCGTACGCGAGGCTGCCGCGGAAGTACCCGGAGCCACCGCCGGGCCAGTTGGCGAGCGAGTCGTAGCCGACCCGCCAGTACCCGGAGAAGCTCTGGACGCCGGTGTTCGGGCTGGACGCGACCTGCTTGCCGTCGAGGTAGAGGAACATGCCCGCTCCCGACACCGTCCCCACGGCGTGGTGCCACGCGCCGTCGGTGACCTGGCCGGGGCTGGCGACCGTGACGACCGCGTTGGGGTACACGCCGAACACGAGGTTGCCGCTGGTGTTGACGTACAGGTGCCGGTCGTAGTTGCTCGACGTGCCGGTGCGGGAGCCGCTGAAGCCGATCAGCCGGCCCTGCGCGGACGTCGTCCGGAACCACACCTCGACGCTGAAGGCGGTCGGGCCGGCGGCCGCGGTGGCCGAGGTCGGGTACACGTAGCCGGTGCTGCCGTCGAAGGTGGCGACGGTGCGGTTGTCGCGGGGACACACCGCCGAGCTGCCGGTGTTCGCGACGCCGCGCGTCACGCCGAGCAGCGTGTAGGTGCCGCCGTAGTTGTTGCCGGAGACGTCCGCGGCCGTCAGGGCGAGCGCGCCGTCCGAGAACGGCCAGGCGAACTGCGCCTTCGTGCCCGACTCGCCCTGCGCCGCTGCGGTGCAGGTGAAGTAGGGCGCGGTCGCGGCATTGACGGTGTCGTTGGTGACCCTCGCGATGTACCCGCCGTAGGCCCCCGGCACGAGGACGGCGAGGGCCGCCGCCACCAGTCCGAGGACGAGGACGCGCACCGCTCCGGCGCGGGAGCGGTGCCGGGCGCGGTACCGGCTCATGCCGGCACCGGCTCGCGGCGGGCGCCGGCGGCGTGCGAGGCGCGGTGCGAGGTGCCGCGCTTCGGTGCCGGCGGGGCGAAGCCGATGAGCAGCGTCCAGAGCAGGGGCGACAGCGCGACGCCGATGGCGGCGACCCACTGCAGCGGTGAGAGGTGCAGGGAGGCCTGCAGGTGGTACTGCTTGCCCGGCTCGCCGTCGCGCAGCACGCTCACCCCGGCGGCGCCGGCGTGGTCGAGGTCGACGGGGGCGGCCTTGCCGGTGCCCTCGGACGGTTCGAGGCGGACGGGCAGCAGCCCGGTCGACACGACGTGGATGCGGCTGACGCCGTCGGGGTCGCTGACCGCCGACAGCTGGGCGACGCCGACGAACGGCTTGAGCATCAGCGCGGTGAGCAGGAAGACGACGGCGAGCCCGAACTGGCGGGCGGGTCCGCGCCGCCCGGCCGAGACGAACGAGCGGGTGAGCGCCCAGACGAGCAGGCCGCCGCCGATCAGGTAGGGCAGCGCGCGCACCAGCCAGCCGACCCCGGGCAGGACGACCGCGGCGCGTCCGACCAGGTCCTTCGAGGTGACCGTCCACGGGTCGGTCGCGCCGTTGATGTCGCCGCGGGTCTTCAGGCCTGCGGGCGTGACGGCGACGACGCGGTGCGTGTAGGTCTCGTCCGGCGTGGTCGGCGGATGGAAGGCGATGACGTCGCCCGTGCGGATCTCGTCGAACGCCACGGGACGCGTGGCGACGAACGTGCCGACGGGGGCGTAGCTGCCCATCGACGGGGTGCGGACGACGAAACCCCGACCTCCCAGGGCGTACCAGCCCGCGGCGAGCACGACCAGCACTCCGCTGGCGGCGACCGCGACGAGGATCAGCGGTCGGGGCCGGCGGAGCTGCCGATCGGCCATGGCGGGAGCCTCCGGGAGGTCGGGGTTCGGACGTCAGGGGTGAAGCGGCTCGGTCAGGAGGAGAACTGCCACACGAGCGGCTGGCTGGCCTTCAGGCCCTGGTAGGCGTTGTCGGCGGTCGGGGCCTGCGCGGTGTTCTGCGTCGGCAGGGTGACGGTGAAGACGAACGTCGAGCTCGCACCGGCGGCGACGGGGGCGAGGGTGACCGTCTTGCCCCCGATGCTCGTCAGCGTGCCGCTGGCGCCGGCGACGGCGGTGCCGTCCTGGGTGAGGGCGACGGTCATCTTGCTGCAGAGGTCGGTCGCGTTGCCGTTGGCCGCACCGTTGTTGCTCTGCGTGCAGGTGCCGGGGGCGATGGTGAAGGTGTTGGCGGCGACGGTGCCCGTGTTGGTGATCTTGACGGTGGTCGAGACCGGGGTGCCCGGGATCATCGCGGTGCTGCCGCCGTACTTGTTGATCGTCGAGCAGACGGCGACGTTGTTGCTGACGCCGCCGGTGCCGCCGTTGCTGGTGCAGGTCGTGGTCGCGGTGCCGTTCACGATCTGCTGCTCCTGCATGGACAGCGAGCCGGTGGCGGCGGTGTTGGTGTCGTTCGTGATCTGGGCGACGAAGCCGGCCAGCGCGCCGCTGGTCGACAGGGCGATGGCGGCCGAGGCGGCGACGCCGGTCGCGATGGCCAGCGGGGCGAAACGGACGCGCGAGGCGCCGTGCTTGGCCTTGGACGCGCGGTGGCGGCGGGACGGGTTCTGGGTGTCGGACATGTCGTTCGGCTCCTCGTCGGGCTGCGCGGCACCTCCGCGCGATGGATAAAGCATGTGTGAGGTAGAACGACGTGGTCAAAATTCGGTAACCCGTTTCGGAAAGGTTTTCGGCCCTGGTTTTCCGGGACTTTTTCCGCCGTCACCAAGCTTGCGGACGATCGTTACGTGTGAAACTCGCGTGATGCCTGGCCTGTCGCGATGTTTGGCGGAGGTGAAGCCGCGGCGGCCTCGGTGTCATCGCTCCGAATGCGACACCGGTGTCCGCGATGCGCGCACGACCTGCAGGAGGGTCAGTACAGAAAGCGAAGCCGCTCCGAGCAGCAGAACGGGGTAGCCGACCCACCGGTGCAGCGCGGCGAGGAGGAGCGGCGCCGCAAAACCCACGTAAGTGAGCGCGTAGTACACCGCGGTGAGGGCGGCGAGCTGGTCCGGAGGGGCGATGCGCTGCGTCTCGAGCAGGCCGCCGACGAGGCAGCAGCCGTACCCGCAGCCGAGCAGCAGCGCGGCGGCCAGCACGAGCGGGGCGAGTTCGGCCGCGGCGGCGAGCGCCTCGACCGCGAAACCGAGGGCACAGGCCGCGAGCCCGACCATCGCGGTGGCGGGACCCCCCGCACCGGCCCGTCCGTCGAGGCGTCGGGCCAGCGGTTGCACGGCGACCCCGGTGCCGAGGGTGAGGCCGGCGACGAGTCCCGCGAACGCGATCGGCAGCGACGCGACGTGGTCGGAGACCAGGGCCGGTCCGACCGCGAGCGACACCGACGCCGCGGTGAACACCCACGGCGCGAGCGGCGCCACGACGGCGACGAAGCGGCGCGAGCGGGCGGCCGGCACGGCCATCCGGCGCAGCACGTCCCCGCGCCGTTCGGTGACGGTCTCCGGGGTGCGCCACACCGCGACTCCCGCCGCGACGACGACCACGAGGTGGGCGAGGTACGGCACCACCAGCGGGTTCGGCGCCCATTGCGCGAGCACGCCGGCCACGAGCGGGCCGAGCCCGAAGCCGGCCGACAGCGCGATCGCGGCCCGGCGCGCCCCCGCGTCGGCGACCTCGGAGGTTCCGTACGGCGGCCCGGACAGTTCCTTGACCCACGCGCTCCCGGGCGCGAACACCGCGCCGGACGCGATGCCGGCGAGCAGCCGTCCGGCATAGAGCCACCCGACCCCCGTCGTGCCCGCGACGAGCACGAGCGTGGCGACGAGCGAGAGCACGACCGCGGCCCGGGCCATGGCCCGCCGCCCGACGCGGTCCGAGAGCGGCCCGCCGACCAGCAGGGTGGGGACGAGTCCGAGGGCGTACGCGCCGAACAGGGCGTCCGCGGTCGCGCCGGACAAGCCCTGCTCGTCGCGGTACGCGAGCAGCAGCGCGGCGAACTGGTTGGCGCCCCACCCGACGGCGAACATCGCCACCGCGGCGCGGGCCCAGCTGGTCGGGCGCCCCTGCACGTGGTCAGCCAACCGCACGGTCAGGGGCGGAGGTGTCCGCGGGTCGTCCGGACGTGACGACGCCCCGGCCGCGTGGGCGGCCGGGGCGTCGCAGCTGTCGCCGTGCCCGTCAGCGGCGCGGGTCGACCGGGGGCTGGTACGGCTGGCCCTGGACGGGCTGCTGGACCGGCTGGCCCTGGACCGGCTGGCCCTGGACGGGCTGCTGGACCGGCTGGCCCTGGACCGGCTGGCCCTGGACCGGCTGGCCCTGGACGGGCTGCTGGTAGGGCTGGCCCTGGACCGGCTCGGCCGGGACGTTGCCGTGACGACCCCGCTCGTCCTCGTGCCGGCCGTGGTCGCGGTGCCCGTGATCGTGGGTGCCGGCGTGGCCCTGCTCGGCGGCGGTCACGCGGTCCCGGCCCCGCTCGTGGTCGTCGGGAACCCCGTCGCCGTCCCGGTCCCGGGTCGTCTCACGATCGGCGTGCTGGCGGCGGCGCTCCTCCTCGGCGGCGGCCGCGGCGGTGGCCGCGCGGCGCTCGTCCTCGACGCGCTGCCGCTCGGCGGCGGCCTCGGTCTCGGCGCGCCGCTCGGCGGCCTTGACGTCGCGGACGCTGTGCACGCTGAGCCGACCCAGGGCCGTGCCGGCCACGAACAGGATGGCCCCGCCGATGGCCCAGTACTGCAGCAGCTCGACCGCGGCGCGTCCCTTCTCGCCGAGCGACGGGTCGGGCCCGCCGAGCGAGACGTTCAGCACCGGCGCGATCGACGGCGCGATGACGATCCACGCGCCGGCCGCGGCCGCGATCCACGAGAAGGTCACGGTCATCATGCGGCTGGCGCTCAGCAGCAGGATCAGCCCGGCGAGCGCGGCGACCGCACCCGGCAGCAGCTGGAACAGCCCGCGGCCGCTCGTCCAGTTCCAGGCGTCGTTCGGGGACGGGTTCGTGGCGAGGTTGAGATAGGGCCCGATGAACGGGATCAGCGCTGCCCAGGCGCCCAGGACGAGCAGCAGGATGCCGCTCAGGGCCCCGCGGCTGCGGGCGACCCGGCGCCGTCCGGCGCGCAGGTCGTGTTCGGTGTCGGTGGTCATGACGAGCTCCGATCGCTTGGTTGCCGAAGGCATTCCCGGTCGGACCGGACCGCAACCGACTGGAGGTGCGGATCGCTCAGCGCGCGTACCGGTCGACCCGGACGGCGAAGCCCACGTCGGTCCGCTCGGCCAGTGCGGCGACCCGCGCGGACAGGTCGGCGACGTGTGCGGCGGACGGGCCCATGGCGGCCAGCGCGGCCGCCTCGTCCCGGGTCAGGGAACGCCGGTAGGTGACGATTTCGCGGTCGTGCCGCGTCAGCGGGGCCAGGGCCGCGTCCTGCCGCTCGTCCTTGCGGGGGTCGACGCGCACGAGGCCGAGCGGCGCGACCAGCTCGGCGAGGTGATCGGGCGCCGGCGAGGCGACGACGACGGCCGCGCCGGGCGCGAGCACCCGGGCGAGTTCTGGTCCCCGCCGCGGCCCGAAGACCGACAGCGCCAGCGCGACGACGCCGTCGCGCAGCGGCAGCGGACCCCACGCGTCCGCACCGGCCGCGAACGCCCGCGGGTGGCAGCGAGCCGCACGGCGCAGGGCAGGGACCGACGTGTCGAGCACCAGCCCGGGCACGCCGCCCGTCCGGTCGAGCACGGCGGCGAGGTACTGCCCCGAGCCGCCGGCGAGATCGAGCACCAACCCGTCCGGGACGGCCGCGGCCGCCACGGCCGCCACCACCGGATCGAGCAGACCGGCGGCGTGCACCGCGTCGCGCGCCGCCACCATCTCCGCGGTGTCGCCGGTGCCGGGACCACCGCGTCCGGTCAGCAGGTTCACGTACCCCTGCCGCGCGAGGTCGAACGCGTGCCCGTCGGTGCAGCCGAGACGTCGGGCGTCGACGTGCACCTCGGACCGGCACACGGGACACCGCAGGGCGGGCGCCACCTCGTCCCACGCACCGCCCGTCCCGCCCACGCCCGCCATCCTCCCCTCCCGCTGACTGGCACGTTCTGGGCCTCACTGGTGACATGAACCCGTCCAGTCAGGCCTGAGCCGTGCCAGTCGATCGCGGAAGCCGCCATTCATCGATGCGGCACCATCGACGACGTGCGGACGGAACTCACGGCGGACTGCACGCGCTGCGCCGCACTGTGCTGTGTCGGACTGGCCTTCGCCTCGCCCGCCGAGTTCGCCGTCGCGAAGCCGGCGGGGGTGCCCTGCCCGAACCTGGCCCCGGACGACCGCTGCACCATCCACGACCGGTTGCCCGAGCGCGGCTTTCCCGGCTGCGCCGCGTTCGACTGCCTCGGGGCCGGCCAGCGGGTCACCGCCGCCGCCCCGATGCACTGGCGCGACGACCCCGCCGCGTCGGTGACCTTCGCGGCGTTGCCGGTGGTCGTGCGCCTGCACGAGCTGCTGTTCTTCCTCGCCGACGCCCGCGGCCGCAGCGCGTGCGCCGAACTGCACCCCGACCTGGACGCCGCCGCGCGGCGGGTCGACGACGCCGCCGCCCGCGCCGCCCGCAGCGAGCCCGGCCTGGACGACGAGGCCGTCCGCCGCGAGGTCGCCCCGCTGCTGGAGAAGTCCAGCCGCCTGGTGCGCGCGGACGACGGGGAGTGGTTGCGCCGCGCCGACCTGTCCGGACGCCGGATGCGCGGCGCCGACCTCGCCGACGCCGACCTGCGCGGGGCGTCGCTGCTCGGCACCGACCTGCGCGACGCCGACCTGTCACGCGCCGACCTCATCGGGGTCGACCTGCGCGGCGCCGACCTGCGGGGCGCCCGGCTCACGGACGCGCTGTTCGTGCTCCCCGGCCGGCTCGCCGGGGCCCGCGGTGACGGGCGGACGGCGCTACCGCCGGGTCACGTCCGCCCTCGCCACTGGTGACTCAGACGCGGACGGTCGTGCGGGCCCGGTTCCGGCGGGTGACGTAGGCGCCGAGGGCGATCAGCGCGGCCGCGACGAGCAGCAGCAGCAGCACGTTGAGACCGGTGTTCGCGGTGCCGCCGTCGCCACCGCCGGCGGGACCGCCGTTCGGGCCGGCGTTGTTGCCGTCGTCCGACCCTGCACCGAGACGCAGCCGCTGCGTCGGGTCGGCGGGACAACTCGCGTCGTTCGGCAGCCCGGAGGTCGCGTGCAGGTCGTAGGTGCCGATGGCCTCGGCGGGCATCACGATCGTGGTGCGGAACGAGCCCTGCCCGTCCGTGCGAGCCGTTCCGACGCCGTACTCGCGATCGGAGGCCGTGCCGCTGACGGGTTTGAGCACGAGGGTGACGTCGGCGTTCGCGACGAAGTCGACGCCCGAGACGGTGATGCGCTCACCCGGCTGCGGGACGGTCGTGCTGACGGCGATGGTGGCGCACACGTCCACGGGGTAACCGGGCGCGGCGCTCGCCGGCGCGGCCGACACGAGCCCCAGCAGGGTCCCGGCGACCAGCGACAGCACGGCGATCAGGGCGCTGATCGGTTTCGTCAGCGGACGACGCATGGCACCTCACCTCACGGGACGGTCACCTGCCGTCGTACGACCCAACGAGCGATCGTCGGGGAGGTTGCGCTGCCTAGTCGCCGTCGATGCGGGCGGCCTGCCCGGCGACGGTCAGCTCGGCGTCGTCGGCCACGGTCCGCTTCACCACCGCGAGCGCGATCGGCCCGAGTTCCCAGTGGTGGACGGCGGTGCCGAGGAACCCGATCGCCCGTCCGCCCGCCTCGACAGGTGTGCCGGGCGGGGGCAGCTCGTCCGACTCGCCCGCGAGGTGCACGAGCACGAGGCGACGCGGCGGACGGCCCAGGTTGTGCACCCGGGCGACCGTCTCCTGGCCGCGGTAGCAGCCCTTGTTCAGGTGCACGGCGCCGCCGATCCAGCCGACCTCGTGGGGGATGGTGCGGTGGTCGGTCTCCTGACCGGCGCGCGGCGCGCGCGCGGCGACCCGCAGCGCCTCCCAGGCCAGCAGGCCGGCCGGTTCCGCGCCTGCGGCGACGAGTGCCGCGATCACGGCGTCCTTCGACGCCCGCGGGACGACCAGGTCGACGACGCCGGGTGCGCTGCTGTGCGCGGACGGCATGCCGCGCACGAACCCGCCGGCCGGCAGGGCGACCGCGCGACCGGCGGGCGGGGCGTCGGGCAGCCCGGCGGCGGCGAGCACCGCGGCCGCGCGCGGGCCGGCCAGGGTGAGCACGGCCCAGGCGTCGGACACGTCCGCGGGCTCGACCCGCTTCATGAAGATCATCTTCTGCAGGTAGGTGAGCGAGCCGTCGCCCCCGTCGGGTTCGGTGTCGAGCCACACCGTGCCGTCGAGCTCGGTCAGCTGCCAGTGCAGCTCGACGTGCCCGTTCGGCGAGAGGATCAGCGTCTCGGTGCTGTCGCCGTCGGCGAGGTCGCTCACGTGCTGCGAGCAGATGGAGTGCAGCCAGCCCAGCCGGTCGACACCGGGGACGGCGAGCACGGCGCGGTTGCTGCGGTCGACCACCCCCGCGGACGTCTCGAGCACGCGCTGCTCGCGCAGCGGGTCGCCGTAGTGGGCGGGCACGTCGGCGTCGCGGCCGGTGCCGGGCGCGGCGCTCTGCAGGTTGGCGGTCATCGTGGGTGTCAGCGCTCCGGGGCGTCGTGTTGTTCCGTGCACTCGCGGCAGCGTCCGAAGACGGTGAAGTGACCCCGGTCGAGGGTGAAGCCGTGCTCACGTTCGAGCCGCGAGGCGAGGTCGTCGACGAGGGCGGGGTCGGTGTCGGTGACGCGGCCGCAGGTGTGGCACACGACGTGCACGTGCTCGTCCTCGGCCGGACGGTAGGTGGGCGCGCCGTGGCCGAGATGCGCGTGCGTGACGAGCCCGAGCTCCTCGAGCACCTCGAGCGCGCGGTAGACGGTGGCGGGGTCGACGTCCTCGACCGCCTCGGAGATCTCCTCCGGCGTGGCGTGTCCCAGCGACCGCACCGCCGCCAGCACCTGCCGGCGCTGCCCGGTCATGCGCATGCCGCGCGAGCGCAGCCGCGTGGCCAGCTCGCCCGTGGCGGCGTCCGGCGCGCTTCCCGGCGCCGGGTGCGTGTGCGTTCCGTGCGTCCGGGACATGCGTCCATGCTGCCACCGGGGGCGGATGTCCGGCGTCGCTAACCTGGCGCGGTGCGCGACGTCCCCACCCCCGTTCTCGCCGTCCTCGGTCGCGGGGTGGTCGATCCCGACGAGCCGATCGCCCGCGCCGACGACGAGGGACTGGTGCGCGGAGACGGGTGCTTCGAGGGGTGCCGGCTGCGCCGCCGGGGCGACGCGGCGGGCGTCGACAAGCTCGACGCGCACCTGGCCCGCTTCGCCCGCTCGGCCGCCGCGCTCGACATCCCCTTCGACGCGGACGACTGGCGCACCCTCGTCGGCGAGCTCGCCCAGGCCTGGCCGCACGAGGGCGAGGCCGCGCTGAAGCTGGTGCTCACCCGCGGTACCGGGGGCGACCCGACCGGCTTCGGCCGGCTGACCCCGATGACGCCGGCGACGCTCGCGCAGCGGCGCGACGGGGTGCGGGTGGTCACCCTCGACCGCGGCGTCGCGTCCGACGCGTTCGCCGGTCGTCCGTGGTTGCTCGGCGGCGTGAAGACGCTCTCCTACGCGGTCAACATGGCCGCGCAGCGCGAGGCGCAGGTGCGCGGCGCCGACGACGTCGTGTTCGTCAGCTCGGACGGGTTCGTGCTCGAGGCGCCGACGGCGTCGGTCGTGTGGGCGGACGGCCGGACGCTGCACACCACGCCGCCGGGGTCGACGGGCATCCTCGCCGGCACCACCCAGGACCTGCTCTGGCATCGCGCTCCCGCAGCGGGTTGGACGACCCAACTCACTCTGGGAACGGTGGCCGACCTGCACGCCGCGGACGCCGTGTGGTTGGTCAGCAGCGTGCGGGGGCCGGTCGACGTGGTGGCGATCGACGGACGTCCGCTCGTGCGCAACCCCGGTCTCGACGCCGAGGTGCGGCGTCTCTGCGACTTCCCGTCCGCCTGACGCGCGTCGCGAAAAACGACGTGGCGCGCAGCCGCCTCACGGTCGTACCGTGGTCGTACACGAGAGAGGGGGTGGTCCAACGTTGAATACGTACCGGACACGTGAGGTGGCTTTCCGCTGACCGCCTGATCCATCGGACGAGCGCGGGACTGGTTCCTGCTGCCGCGACTGATCGCGGCGGTGAGCAATACCAGGATCGCCACCCGAATCCCGAGCCGCCGGCCCGTCCAGCCGGCCCTGACACCAGGTCAGGAAGCGGCTCGGGATTCGTTATGCCGTCAGATGAGGCGGACAGCGCGGTAGAACGGCGCCGAGTACCAGGTCACCATTCCTTGTTCCTGCAGGAAGCTCATGATCTTCTCGCCCATCCAGCGCCGCGACTCGGCGTAGTACGGGTTGGTGCGGGCGGCCTTGACGGCTTCCTTCTTGTCGAGGCCGACGGCCGCGTACACGTCCGGGTTGATGACCGACGACGTGACGAACGCGGCGACCAGACCCGACACCAGATTGCTGACGACCTTGCCGATCGGCCCGAGGGTCGCCATCTGCCGGGCGACCTCCTCGCGGGCGAAGCGCACGTGCCGCGCCTCTTCCACCACGTGGATGCGGTTGACCATGCGCACCAGCGGGTGGATCTCGTCGTCGTTCATCGTTTCGCGCTGCAGCCGGTCGAGGATCTCCTCGGCGACCAGCACCGGCGCGAAGATCGTCGGGCCCTTGGCGAGCGCCTTGTAGACCCGGGCCAGGTGGTGCACGAACGGCGCCGGCTTGTACGTGGGCGTCCCCATGGTGGTCAGCGACTTGGCGAACATCATCACGTGCCGCGTCTCGTCGCCGATCTCGGTGAGCGCGTACTGCGTGCGGGGGTCCTGCGGGTCCTGGTGGTAGGCCCACCGCGACAGCATCTGGATCAGGATGATCTCGAACCACAGCCCGGTGGAGGCGACGCTCGCGAGCTCCTGGCGCGACAGCTCGCGCTTCTGCTCGTCGGTCATGCGCTCCCAGAGCTCGGTGCCGTACAGAGACACCCGCTCGTACGGCATGAACTTCTTGTCGGCGTTGGGCCCCTCGACGGGGGCGTCCCAGTCGACGTCCAGTTCGGGGTCGTAGCTGTTCTTGGAGCTCGAGCGCAGCAGTCGTGTCGCGGTCTTGCGGACGCTGTCGACCGGGCTCAGGGCGGCCTGGAGGGGGGCGGACGGAAGCGGACTGGCCATGACGGTCTCCGATCTTCGTGACGCCGGGTTCGGGGCTCGCCGACGTTTACTGTTACAGGTTGTACTACTAACAATGTGCCTTTGACAACCTGTCACGTCTACTTACCCGCGGGTAGCCGCCGCCGAACTAAACTCGGGCCCATGACGGGTTCCGCGCACGCGCTGGCCGACGACGACGCCGCCCGCGACGGACGGTCGACCCGCTGGGATCCGCACCGCCGGGAGCGGCGACAGACGATCATCGACGCGGCGGTCGCCGCGATCGAGCAGCACGGACCCGACGTCCTGACCGGACAGATCGCCGAATTGGCCGGCGTGCCGCGCACCCACGTGTACCGGCACTTCGACGGCAAGCACGCCCTCGATCTCGCGGTGTCGGCGGCCATCGGCAACGACCTCGGCAGCCGCATCCGCAGCGGCCTCTCGCGGCGAGGGTCGGCACGCGAACTGATCCGCGGCGCCGTGGGTGAGCACCTCGGCTGGGTCGAGGAGCATCCGAACCTCTACCGCTTCGTGGCGCAGCACGCGTACGCCGTCCGCTCGAAGACCGAGGACGGCGAGGACGCCGCGGCCGACGCCAAGGCCGCCTTCGCCGCCGAGCTCACGACCCTCGTCGAGCGGTACCTGCGGCTGCTGGGTGTCGACGCCGCCCCGACCGAGCGCACCATCGTGGGCGTGGTCGGGCTCGTCGACGCCACCGCCGCCTGGTGGCTCGAGAACGGCGGCCCGGCCCGCGACGAGCTGACCGACGAGCTCACCGAGCGCACCTGGCTGCTCATCGACCAGGCGGCGCGCCGGCTCGGCCTCGAACTCGACCCCGACCAGGCGCTGCCGGAACTGACCTAGACGCGGGTCAGCACGCCGTTGAGGTGCGGGGCGAACGGCTGCCCGCCCGGCGCCAGCTCGGTCGCGTACATCAGCTGCTCGCCGACGACCGCGTACAGGCGCTTCTCGCCGTCGACGTCCTTGGCGCTGGCCGCGTGCTCGGCCGACGCGGTGACGAGGTCCCACCGCTGGTCGCCCGCGGTGCCGGTGAACACCAGCGCCTGGCCGGTGTTGGACGCGACCACCAGCTCGACGTCGTCCTGCCCCGGGCCCGGACGCCAGAACCCGCTCTCGCGCCAGGCCTGCCTGATCACCGCGCCGTCGGCGTCGACGAGCCACGACCGTGATTCGTAGGCGAGGAACGGCCGTCCGTCGTGGGAGATCGTCACCTGCTGCCCGTAGCGGAACTGCTCGGCGGACGAGGCGACGACCCCCTCGCCGGCGCCCCGCCACACGCCCACCAGCGGCAGCAGCGCGAGCAGCGCGTCGTGGATCGGCGTGCCCTCGCGCAGGTCGGTGGTGTCGGGAGCGGGCCCGCTCACCGGGACCCGAACTGCCGGCGGACGACGAGCGCGCACACCCCGGCGATGGCCACGAAGCTCAGCACCAGCAGGGCGAGGAAGACGGTCTCCACGCCGCCCGACGCTACCGCCGCGGCAGGATGGCGCCATGCCGACGCCCCGCCCGCTCGTCATCAAGTGCACGTCCGGACAGGAGGCCCCCGAGCGCTGCGCCCAGGCCTTCACCGTCGCCGCCACCGCCCTGGCTGCCGGCGCGTCCGTCTCCCTCTGGCTCACCGGCGACGCCGTCTGGTTCGCCGTCCCCGGTCGCGCCGAGGCCTTCGAGCTGCCGCACTCGGCCCCGCTCGCCGACCTGCGCGACGCCGTGCTCGCCGGCGGCACCCTCACCGTCTGCACCCAGTGCGCCGCCCGCCGCGACCTCACCGCGGCAGACCTGCTCCCGGGCGCCGAGATCAGGGGCAGCGCCAGCTTCGCCGACGAGATCCTGCAACCCGAGGTCCAGGCCCTCGTCTACTGACCCTCCGGCCCGTCCGACTTTGCACCCGCCGAAGTCGCCATCGGCGTGTGTCGGCCCGCGTTGACGACCTCGGCAGATGCAAACCCCGGCCCGTGCCCGACTGTGCACCCGCCGAAGTCGCCAACGGTGCGTGTCCGCGCGTGTTCACGACCTCGGCAGGTGCAAACCCGTGGGGGTCGTCACCCAGCGCGAGCTGTGAGCGGAGGAGTGAGGGGCCGTCCGTGAGCGTGGATGGGACTGGCCCCCGAGGGAGCGCAGCGACCGAGGGCGGTTGCGAACGGACGGCCCCTCACTCCGTAGCGGACCTACTGCAGCGAGAGCGACGCCTCGACGAGGCCCGGCTCCAGCGCGTGGACGTCCCGCCGCGCCTTGCCGTCCTTGTGCAGCACGGACAGCGTCCACTGCCCGGGTGCGGCGAAGAACCGGAAGTCACCGGTGGCGGACGTGACCACCTCGGCGGTGAACTCGCCGGTGCCGTCGAGCAGCCGGACGTATGCGCCCGGCACGGCGGCGGCGTCGTCACCGGATCCGGAGGAGACGACGCCGTAGATGACGGTCTCCTTCTCGAGATCGATGCCGGCCGGGAGGGACGGGGTCTGGGCGGGGGCTCCGCACATGATCAGTTGCCCTTCTCGATCGGGACGCCGACGAGCGAGCCGTACTCGGTCCAGGAACCGTCGTAGTTCTTGACGTTCTGGTGGCCGAGCAGCTCGTGCAGCGCGAACCAGGTGTGGGACGAGCGCTCACCGATGCGGCAGTACGCGATGGTGTCGCGGCCGTCGTCGAGGCCCTCCGCCTCGTAGAGCTTGCGCAGCTCGTCGTCGGACTTGAAGGTGCCGTCCTCGTTCGCGGCCTTCGACCACGGCACGCTGATCGCGGTCGGGATGTGGCCGCCGCGCTGCGACTGCTCCTGCGGCAGGTGCGCCGGGGCGAGCAGCTTGCCGCTGAACTCGTCGGGCGAGCGGACGTCGACGAGGTTCTGCTGGCCGATGGCGGCGATGACCTCGTCGCGGAACGCGCGGATGGAGGTGTCCTGCTCCTGCGCGGTGTACGAGGTCTTCTCGCGGGTGACGGCGTCGCGGGACAGCTCGCGTCCGTCGAGCTCCCACTTCTTGCGGCCGCCGTCGAGCAGCTTCACGTCGCCGTGGCCGTAGAGCTTGAAGTACCAGTAGGCGTAGGCGGCGAACCAGTTGTTGTTGCCGCCGTAGAGCACGACGGTGTCGTCGTTGCCGATGCCCTTCTCGCTCAGCAGGGCCTCGAACTGCTCCTTGCTGACGAAGTCGCGGCGCACCTGGTCCTGCAGCTCGGTCTTCCAGTCGAGCTTGACGGCGCCGGGGATGTGGCCGCCGTCGTAGGCGGAGGTGTCCTCGTCGACCTCGACGAACACGACGCCGTCGGTGGTCAGGTTCTGCTCGGCCCAGTCGGCCGGGACGAGCACGTCTTCACGGCTCATGGTTTCTCCTCGAAGTAAGGGGTCGCGGGCAGCACAGGAGGGCCCGCGTGGGGTGGAAAGAGGGAGGGGTCCGTCAGGCCGGACGACACAGGCAGCTGCCCACACGGCACAGGTCGACCGTGCGGCGGGTGGTGAGCAGGAGTCTCACCGGGCTGGCCATGGACGCGAGCCTAATCGCCCGGCCGCGCCGTCCGCCAGCCGGACGGGGACGTCGTTGGTCACCCTGCGGGACTGGCGTCCCATTCCTCGGGACGAACTCCGACGGACGGCCGCAGCGGACGGAACACGACGGCATCGGCCGATCCGATCGCCACGAGCCCGTGCGGCTGGGGGTCGAGCTGCTCGATGCGCAGTCCCCAGGGCAGGGCGGGCAGCGGGATCGGCACCTCGAGGGCGGGCAGCAGCTGGTTGAGCACGAGCGACGGCACCTGGATGCCGGCCACCGACAGCCCGCGCACCCGCAGCCACACGTCGCCCGAGTCGTGGGTGAGCGCGGCCCGTCCGGTGACGCGGGCGAGCTGGCCGATGCCGGGCAGCGGCAGCACCGCGGTGGCGAGCACCCGGTCGCGGGACGGCCGCAGCTCGAGCCCGGGCACCCCAGCGACCCGGGCGAGCTCGCCGTAGGGAAGCGTCACCCGTCCCTCGACCCGCTCGCAGGCGATCTCGGCCACGCGCCTGCGCAGGAGGTGACGCAGCGGCAGGTGGACGCTGCGCAACCGGGCGTCGAGGGCGACGCCGGTGAGGTCGCCGAGCCGCAGCCCGCCACCCTCGACGTGCACGTGGCGGTAGCGCCCCCGCAGCAACTGGGTCGCGAACGGACGGTCGCGCACGGTCACCGTGGCGGGCCGCCCGAACGCGGGGACGAGCGCGAGCCCGGCCCGGCGTTCGGCCTCGGCGGCGACGAGCCGGTCGAGCAGCACCGCGGCCAGCGCGAGGGTCACGAGCAGCACGACGGCGATGGCGACGAGCAGCACCACCTCGCCCGCGCTCACCGGCTCAGGTCCGGATCGCGAGGCACAGCAGGAAGGCGGCCGGCGCGACCACGGCCACCGGCAGCACGGCGGTGACGACCGGACGTCCCCATCGCGCCGGCCACGACCGTCCGGGCGGCGTCGTGTGGTGCACGAACGCGGCGGCGACGGCGACGAGCGCGGCGAGCCCGCCGACAGCGCCGCCGAAGAAGAGCGCGCGTCCGTCGGCGAACGCGCGGACGTCCTTCAGCACCAGGTGCGCGACCGCGGCGCCGACAGCGGCGGACGCCAGCAGCCCGAGCATCCCGCGGGGCACGTCCGGATCGAAGCGGGGCACGGGTGCGACGACGTCGGCGAGGCAGCCGACGAGCACGGCGGCCAGCGCCGCCCCGGCGACGGCGGCGGCGACCTTGCCGCCGGTCTCGTCGCCCAGGCCGCGGCGGGCGATGTCGTTGCCGGCGAACTCGTGACGGATCTGCAGCAGCGCGGCCAGCGACACCTGCCCGAGCACGAGCACCGCCACCGCCGACAGCGACGACACGAGCTGCACCCGCGCCGCGCCACGCATGAGCTGGTGCACGAACATCACCGGCACCGCGAGGCCCACGACGGCCAGCAGCGGCCCGAGCCGGTCGCGGGGCCAGACCGACAGCGCCGCGTCGGCGCCGCCGGCCGCCATCGCGGCGAGCACCAGCGCGCCCTTGCGCCCCGGCATGCTCGTGCCCATCACCCAGCCGACGCCGAACGCGGCCTGCAGGACGGCGATCGCGATCAGCAGGGCGAGCGCCGAGACGCGGGCCGTCGCGACGAGCCCGGCGCCGGCCACGAGGGCCACCAGCGCCGCGGCGAGCAGGGCCACGCCGCCCGAGTGACGGTCGACCGGAAGCTCGTCCGTCGCCGTCGGGGCGCTGCTCGCGGGCGCGTCCCGGCCGGCGTCGGTCATGCCGGTCATGGTCGCAGATCGGTGGGCGCGGGGGTGCCGAGCGAGGTGCGCAGCCAGCTCGCGATGCGGGCGACCAGGTCGGCGGTCGTGGCCGCCTCGGCGTGCGCCATGCCGGCCTCGCGCCACACGGTGGCACCGGGCGCGGCCTGGGCGATCGCGTCGACGTGACGGGCGGGGAAGTAGTGGTCGTCGTCGCCGTGCACCACCAGCAGCGGGCTGGTGATCGACCCGGCGACGTCCGCCGGGGCCTCGGGCGCCTCGGGCCAGCCGCGGGGATCCATGCGGGTGTTGCGCAGCAGACGCAGCACCACCCGTCCGCCGCGGTGCTCGATCAGGCGGTGCACGACGCGCATCGAACGGGTGCCCTTCTCGTACCAGGTGCCGGGCGAGCTCACGCTGACCACGGCGTCGGCGTCGCCGCCGAGGCCGGCGTAGCGCAGCACCGCGGACCCGCCCATCGACCAGCCCAGCACGGCGACCTGCCCGTACCCGGCGCCGCGCAGCCAGGCGACCGCGGCAGCGACGTCCTCGATCTCGTCGCGGCCCGCCGTGCCGTGCCCGTCCGAGCGCCCGTGGCCGCGGAAATCGAGCGCCAGCACCCCGAAGCCGGCCCGGGTGAGCCCGTCCGTGATGCGCAGGACGTCCGCATTGCGTGCCCACCCGGTGAAACCGTGGGCGACGACACATCCGATGCGCCGATCGGCGGACGGGTGGTGGTCGGCGATCAGCCGGGTGCCGTCGGCCGCACGCAGCGCGACGGCGGAGGGGGCGGGCACGCGTCCATCCTCGCCCACGCGCCGCGGACGCCGGCGGCGGGTCCGCAGCTCGTGTTTCGGGCATGTAACGCCCGTATTTCCTGGGCTCCACGGGGTTCGGTGGGCTCGGACGACAGCGCGACGTCTTGTAATCTGACAGCGCTTACGCGGGCAGCGCCGCCCGCTCCGACCAGGCACCGACCCGCCCGAGACCCGGAGGCGCGCGTGGAACTCGTCCTGTTGACCGGAGCCGTCCAGCCCACTGCCGAGGTGCTGCCCGCCCTCGGGCTGCTGCCCCACCAGGTGACCGTGCTGCCGCAGGACGCGTCCGCGCTCGTCGACCGCCACCTCGGCGACGCCGTGCTCGTCGACGCCCGCCGCGACCTCGTCGCCGCGCGCTCGTTCGTCCGCCTGCTGACCGCGATGGGCACCGCGGTCCCGGTCATCGCCGTGCTCACCGAGGGCGGGCTCATCGCGATGTCCGGCGAGTGGGCCGTCGACGACTTCGTGCTCGACACCTCCGGTCCCGCCGAGCTGGACGCGCGCCTGCGCCTGGCCGTCGAGCGGCGTGCCTCGAGCGTCGAGGCCACCGGCGGCCGCCTCGAGATCGGCGAGCTGACCATCGACGAGGCCACCTACACCGCCCGGCTCGCGGGCGTCGCGCTCGATCTCACCTACAAGGAGTTCGAGCTGCTGAAGTTCCTGGCCCAGCACCCCGGACGGGTGTTCACCCGCTCGCACCTGGTGCAGGAGGTGTGGGGCTACGACTACTTCGGTGGCACCCGCACCGTCGACGTCCACGTGCGCCGGCTGCGCGCCAAGCTCGGCGGCGAGCACGAGGCGATGATCGGCACCGTCCGCAACGTCGGCTACAAGTTCGTGCGCCCGACCGAGCCGGGCGCCCGCCGCCCGGTCGACACGTCCGACGACACCGCTGACACCGTCGACGAGTTCGCCGCCGACCGCACGTCCGTCCGCCACTGACGCACTGCCGCTAGCGTCGGGCGGATGCCGATCCGTCTCGCCGACGTCCCGCCGGACCCCGACACCGCGGCCGCCGTCCGCGCGCTCGCTCGCGAGGTCGAGGAGGCGGACGGCGCACCGCCGCTGTCCGACGCCGCGCTCGCGCGGCTGCGGTCCGCCGACGCGCGGCACCTGGTCGCCCGCGACGGCGACACCCTGGCGGGTTACCTGCAGCGCACGGCGGACGAGTTCGAACTCGTCGCCCGCCCCGACGCGGTCGACCCGTTGCTCGACGCCGTGACGGCCGGCGCGGAGGCGCTTCTCGTCTGGTCGCACGGCCACCACAGCAGGCTCGTCGCGCCGTTCGAGGCCCGCGGTTACGAGCGCGCCCGCGAGCTGTTCCAGCTGCGCCGCCCCGCGGACGTGCCACTGCCCGAGGACCCGCCGTTGGCCGAGGGCGTGACCGTGCGGGCGTTCAGCCCCGGGCACGACGAGGACGCCTGGTTGGCGGTCAATCGCGAGGCCTTCGCGCACCACCCCGAGCAGGCGGCCGTCGACCACGCCGCGCTCGCCGCGCTCATGGCCGAGAACTGGTTCGACCCGGACGGATTCCTGCTGGCCGAACGCGACGGCGAGCTGCTCGGCTTCCACTGGACCAAGCGGCATGCCGACGCCGCCGGCGAGGTGTACGTCCTGGGGGTCTCACCGCGGGCGCAGGGCCTGGGCCTGGGCAACGCCCTGCTCGTGCGGGGGTTGCGCCGCTTGCACGACGGCGGTGCGCCCTACGTCCTGCTCTACGTCGACGGCGACAACCCGGGGGCCGTGCGGCTGTACGAACGCCAACAGTTCACCCGCCACGACGTGGACAGCCAGTGGCGAACCGCCCCGAACCCACCCAGCTGACGTGAGTTCGACGTGAGCTAGTTCACCGGCCGGTCATATGGGGGGTCCGGTGGCGTCACCGACCCGGGGCGCTGCATTCACTCCTCGTTCACCCAACGCGCCCCGGCGCGTCGCTCTGCGCTCCTACCGTCCGCTGCGGAAACGACATCTCTCCGTAGTGAAACGAAGGAGTTCGCAACGTGAAGCTGAACCGTGCGGGAATCGCCGCCGGCCTCCTGGCCGCCACCGTGGCCCTGGCCGCGTGCGGGAGTGACTCGTCCGACCCGGACAGCACCAGCCCGAACGCCGGTGGCCCCGCGACCACCAGCTCCGACGGCAGCGGCGGCGGCAAGCCGACCTGCTCCAGCGGCACCCTGAACGCCGAGGGCTCGACCGCGCAGACCAACGCCATCAACCAGTGGATCAAGGACTACCAGGCTGCGTGCTCCGGCGCGACGATCAACTACAACCCGACCGGTTCAGGTGACGGCGTCTCGAAGTTCATCCAGGACCAGGTCGACTTCGCCGGCTCCGACTCGGCGCTCAAGGCCGACGAGGGCGAGGTGTCCGACGCGCAGAAGCGGTGCGGCAGCAAGCCCCTGGACCTGCCGATGGTGGTCGGCCCGATCGCCGCGGCCTACAACCTGAAGTCGGTCAGCGACCCGATCACCCTCACCGGTGAGGTGCTGGCGAAGATCTTCAAGGGCGACATCAAGACCTGGGACGACGCCGCGATCAAGAAGCTCAACAGCGGCGTCAGCCTGCCGTCCACGAAGATCACCGTCTTCTACCGCTCCGACTCCTCGGGCACGACCGAGAACTTCCAGAAGTTCCTCAAGGCCACCGCGCCGTCGGTCTTCACCGGTGACCCGGACAAGGACTCCTCGAAGGCGGGCTGGACCGGTCAGGGCAAGGCCAAGTCGCAGGGCGTCGCCGACGCCGTCAGCCAGACCGACGGCGCCATCGGCTACATGGAGTACTCGTTCGCGGTGAGCTCGCAGCTGAAGTCGGCGCAGATCGACAACGGCGGCGGCGCGGTCGCGCTGACCCCGGCCAACGCGAGCAAGGCGGCCGAGACCGCCGAGGTCACCGGCTCCGGCGACGACCTGAGCCTAAAGATCGACTACGCCAACAAGACCGCGGGCGCGTACCCGCTGATCCTCGTGACGTACGAGATCGTCTGCTCGAAGTACAAGGACGCCGCCAAGGGCACGTTCGTGAAGAACTTCCTCACCTACACCTCCGGCGCCGGCCAGTCCTCGCTGCTGCAGCTCGGCTACGCCCCGCTGCCGGACTCGCTGAAGTCCAAGGTCCAGGCCTCGATCGCGAAGATCAGCTGACCTGACCACGCTCACCGCCCCGCCGGGCTCGTCCACGACGAGCCCGGCGCGGCCGTGCGGAGGCCACCCGACACCGGCGGCCCTCACCACCGGCACCACCTGATGTTCAGCACCGAACCGAGGAGCGAGCCACCGCGATGGCCGACGCAGACACGCGGACGGGAACGGCGCGACGCGCTGCGCCGTCCGCCCACCGCGCCCCCGATCCCACAGACCTCGAACGGGACCTCGCCGTGACCACCCCCGCCGACGAGACCGCGGACGGCGCTGCCGCGGCGCCGTCGGCGCCGGCACCCGTCGAGCTGCCGCCGGCCGACGTCATCACCTCGTCCGACCCGCTGGCGATGAGCGGTGCCGACACCTCGCCCGTGCCCGGCGCGGGGGCTCCCGAGAAGGGCGCCAACGGCCGGATGCGCCGCGGCGACCGCGTCTTCCAGCTGCTGACGACCGGCGCGTCCGCCTTCGTCGTGCTGATCGTCGTGCTGATCGCGGTCTTCCTGCTCAGCAAGTCGGTGCCGTCGATCATGGACGACAAGGTCAACTTCCTGACCTCGACCGAGTGGCAGACGACCGCGGGCGACCTGCGCTTCGGCGTCGCCGCGCTGCTGTACACGACCGTCGCCATCTCGATCGTGGCGTTGATCATCGCGGTGCCGATCGCCATGGGCATCGCGCTGTTCATCACGCAGTACGCGCCGCGGCGGCTCGCCAAGCCGGTGGCCTACACGATCGACCTGCTCGCCGCGATCCCGTCGATCATCTACGGCATCTGGGGTGCGCGGGAGTTCGCGCCCAAGGTCACCGGCGTGCAGGACGTCCTCGGCAAGGTCGGCCTCGGCCTGTTCACCGACAAGGGCATCAGCACAGGCACGGTCCTCGTCGCGGGCATCGTGCTGGCGATCATGATCCTGCCGATCATCACGGCCATCAGCCGCGACGTCTTCGAACGCACCCCCCGCGCCAACATCGAGGCGGCGTACGCCCTCGGCGCCACGCGGTGGGAGATGATCCGCATGGCCGTGCTGCCCTACGGCCGCGCCGGCGTGACCAGCGGCGCGATGCTCGGTCTCGGCCGGGCCCTCGGCGAGACCATCGCCGTCGCCTACATCCTGTCGAAGGTCGGCCAGTTCTCGCCGTCGATCCTCGACGGCGGCGAGACCATCGCCTCGAAGATCGCGAACAACGCCGCCGAGTTCAGCAACCCGTCGCAGACCGGCGCCTACATCGCCATCGGCCTCGTGCTGTTCCTGCTGACCTTCGTCGTCAACGCGGCCGCCCGCGCCGTCGTGAACCGCAAGAAGGAGTTCAGCTGATGACGACGATGACGACCCGTCCGCCGGCGGACGTCGGCCTGCAGATGTCCACCAGCCGCAAGGTGAAGAACCAGGCGGCGACGGTGTTCGTGACGCTGGCCTTCCTGCTCGCGCTGGTGCCGCTCGTCTGGCTGCTGTGGACGGTGGTCGGCAACGGCCTGAGCACCATCCTGTCGTCCGAGTGGTGGACGGAGACGCAGCGCGGCATCACCTACCAGGACGAGGGCGGCGGCGCGCTGCACGCGATCGTCGGCACCCTGGAGCAGGTCGCGATCTGCTCGGTCATCTCGGTGCCGATCGCCGTGCTCGTCGGCATCTACCTCGTCGAGTACGGCCGCGGCCGCTTCGCCCGCGTCGTCACCTTCATGGTCGACATCATGACCGGCGTCCCGTCGATCGTGGCCGCGCTGTTCGTCTACGCGCTGTTCATCTCGACCGTCGGCCTCGACCGCGCGGGGTTCCTGGTGTCGTTCGCGCTGGTGATCCTCATGATCCCGGTGATCGTGCGGGCGACCGAGGAGATGCTCAAGCTCGTCCCGAACGAGCTGCGCGAGGCGTCGTACGCCCTCGGCATCCCGAAGTGGAAGACGATCGTCAGCGTCGTGCTGCCGACGGCGTTCACCGGTCTGATCACCGGTGTCGTGCTGGGCATCGCCCGTGTCGCCGGTGAGACGGCACCGCTGCTCATCCTGGTCGGCTACGCCGGCGGCATGAACGCCAACGCGTTCGACACCGGCCAGTTCCAGGGCTCGCTGCCCGGCATGATCAACGACCTGTTCCCCAACGCCGTCAAGAACAGCGGTGGCACCGGCTTCGTCCTCGACGCGAACGGCAACCAGGTGCAGGGGACCATCCAGAACTTCGCCGCCGACCGCATGTGGGGCACCGCCCTCACGCTGATCCTGCTGGTCGTGCTCCTCAACGTCATCGCCCGGGTCATCGGGCGCTTCAACAAAGTCGCGCAGTAAAGGAATCCCGTCATGGCCAAGCGCATCGACGCCAAGGACCTGAACATCTACTACGGCAAGTTCCTCGCCGTGAGCGACGTGAACTTCACGATCGCGCCGCGCTCGGTGACGGCGTTCATCGGCCCGTCCGGCTGCGGCAAGTCGACCGTGCTGCGCACGCTCAACCGCATGCACGAGGTCATCGCCGGCGCCAAGGTCGAGGGCAAGGTGCTGCTCGACGGCGACGACATCTACGAGCACGGCATCGACCCGGTGAACGTCCGCCGCACCATCGGCATGGTGTTCCAGCGGCCCAACCCGTTCCCGACGATGTCCATCTACGACAACGTCATCGCGGGCATCAAGCTCAACAGCAAGCGGATGAAGAAGTCCGACGCCGACACCGTCGTCGAGAAGTCGCTGCGCGGCGCGAACCTCTGGGACGAGGTCAAGGACCGGCTCGACAAGCCCGGTGCCGGTCTCTCGGGCGGTCAGCAGCAGCGCCTCTGCATCGCCCGCGCCATCGCCGTCGAGCCGCAGGTGCTGCTCATGGACGAGCCCTGCTCCGCGCTCGACCCGATCTCGACCCTTGCCATCGAGGACCTCATCCAGGAGCTCAAGGAGCGGTTCACGATCGTCATCGTCACGCACAACATGCAGCAGGCCGCCCGCGTGTCGGACCGCACCGCGTTCTTCAACCTCGCGGCGGTCGGCAAGCCCGGCCAGCTGGTCGAGATGGACGACACCGAGAAGATCTTCGCCAACCCGTCCGACAGCCGTACCGAGGACTACATCTCCGGCCGCTTCGGCTGATCGGCCCGGGCTCCCGCGGCCGGGCCGGCGCGGGACCGTCCTGTGCGACGGGTCACCCACGACCTGTCCGTGACGCAGTGACACGCCTACACTCCGCCACGTGAGTGGCTCTCATTACGACGTCCTCGTCATCGGGTCGGGGTTCGGGGGCAGCGTCGCGGCGCTGCGCCTGACCGAGAAGGGGTACCGGGTCGGGGTGCTCGAGGCGGGTCGCCGCTTCACCCCCGAGACCACACCGAAGACGTCGTGGCGCATCCGCGACTACCTGTGGGCGCCCAAGCTGGGGTGCACCGGCCTGCAGCGCATCCACGTGCTCAAGGACTGCCTGATCATGGCGGGCGCCGGCGTCGGCGGCGGGTCGCTGAACTACGCCAACACCCTCTACGAACCGCTGCAGCCGTTCTACGACGACCCGCAGTGGGCGCACATCACCGACTGGCGCGACGAGCTCGCACCGCACTACGACCAGGCCAAGCGCATGCTCGGCGTCGTCACGAACCCGACGCACACCCCGCTGGACGCCGAGATGAAGCGGCTGGCCGAGCAGTTCGGGCGCGGCGACACGTTCACCCCCACGCCGGTCGGCGTGTTCTTCGGCCGGGACGGGAAGAAGGAGCCGGGCGCGACCGTCCCCGACCCGTTCTTCGGCGGCGCGGGACCGGAGCGCACCGGGTGCATCGAGTGCGGCGAGTGCATGACCGGCTGCCGGCACGGCGCGAAGAACACGCTGACCACCAACTACCTGTACCTCGCCGAGAAGCACGGCGCCGAGATCCATCCGCTGACGACGGTGACGGACGTCCGTCCGCGCCGGGCCGGTGGGTACGACGTCGTGACCCGGCGGACGACCGGGTGGCGGGCTCCCCGCACGACGTTCACCGCCGACCAGGTGATCTTCGCGGCGGGGTCGTACAACACCCAGAAGCTGCTGCACCGGCTGCGCGAGACCAGCCTGCCGAACGTGTCCGGCCGCGTCGGCCACCTGACGCGGACGAACTCCGAGGCGATCCTCGGCGTGCGCGTGCCGAAGCCGGAGCACGACTACACGCAGGGCGTCGCCATCACGTCGTCGTGGCACCCGGACGAGACGACCCACATCGAACCGTGCCGCTACGGCAAGGGCAGCAACGCGATGGGGCTGCTCAACACGGTGCTGACCGAGGGCGGCACGCGCCGCTCGCGGTGGCTGCAGATGCTGGCGGCGTTCGCGAAGCACCCGAAGCAGCTGCGCCTGCTGATCCCTCGCAAGTGGTCCGAGCGGGTGATCATCCTGCTGGTCATGCAGGCGGTGAACAACTCCATCACCACCAAGCGGGTGCGGTCCCGGTTCGGGTTCTCCCGGCTGACGAGCGAGCAGGGCCAGGGCGAGCCGAACCCGACCTGGATCCCCGTCGCCAACCGGGCGGCCGAGCAGGTCGCGCGCAACACCGACGGCATGGCCGGCGGCACGTGGAGCGACCTGATGAACATCCCGATGACCGCGCACTTCATCGGCGGCTGCGTCATCGGCGACTCCCCGGCGACGGGTGTCGTCGACCCGTACCACCGCGTGTACGGCTACGAGGGGCTGCACATCACCGACGGGTCCGCGCTGTCGGCCAACCTCGGCGTGAACCCGTCGCTGTCCATCACCGCGCAGGCCGAACGCGCGATGTCGATGTGGCCGAACGCCGGCGAGGCGGACGAGCGACCCCCGCTGGGCGCACCGTACGAACGGGTCGGCCCGATTGCGCCGTCTGCGCCCGCCGTGCCCTTCAACGCACCGGGGGCGTTAGGTTACCGTAAGGCGATTCTCGGAATGCCCACGTTACGAACTCACTGACCGATGTGTCCCCATTTGACGGTCACGTGACGTTAGTGATGCCCGTCTGCCGTCACCCGTTGGGTTTGCGCTCGTTGGTGGGTAACGACAGGATGCCGGTCCATCTGTACTCGCGAGTAGGAGCTGCCCGCATGCACGTTTCGGTCCACACCGGGGCCACGCGTCGGCGTCGTATCCGTGCCACGGCGGCCGTCGCCGTCGTCACGGTCGGCGCCGCGGCCATCGTCGGATCCGGGGGCGGCCCCGCCGCCGCGGCCGACCTGCCCCGTGCCCAGTCCGTCGGACGTTTCCTCGACGGCGCCGTCGGCGGCAACGCCGTGCAGCGCCTGGCGGACCTGAAGGACGCTCGCGCCGAGGCCGCACCGAACTCGCAGCAGCGCAACCCGCTCGAGGCCGAGCTGCTGAACACCATCGACGTGCCGCTGGGCAACGCGCTCAAGCTGCCCGGCGGTGGCGCGCTCAACCTGGGTGCCGCGAACCAGATCGCCGTCGCCAACACGAACGGGTCGTCCTACGGCGCGTCGGGCGCGGTGCTGAACACCGGCGGCGTCAGCCTCAACGACAACCAGAAGCAGTTCCCGGCGAACGCCACCGTGAACCTCACCGCCGACGCACTCGGCTCGGCCAAGATCCCCGGCCTGCCGGCGGTTCCCGGCCTGCCGACCAGCGGCATCCCCGGTGCCGGCAACTTCGCGGCCCTCGGTGGACTGAAGGCCCAGCTCGGCGCCGTCGCCGCGCTCGTGCAGACGGGTCAGGGTGGCAAGGTCACCGCCGTCCGCACCGGCATCACCGACGTGACCCTGTCGCTCGGCTCGCCGGCGCTCGGCGCGCTGCTGCAGCAGTTGGCCGGCCTGCTCGGCACCGGGCCGCTCGGCGGCGCGCTGCCGGACCTGGGGCCGCTCGCGACCCTGATCAAGGCGCTTCCCGCGTCTGACCGGGTCAACCTCAGCACGTGCCGTCTGACGAACCCCGGGATCAAGAAGAGCCTCAGCCTCGCCGGGGGCGGGGTGACGGTCAACACCGCCGCGGCGACCGTCTCGATCGACCTGAACAAGCTCGTGAAGAGGTTCCTCGGCAAGGACATCTCGAATCTGTCGACGTCCAACTTCGACCTGATCGACTTCCTGGTCACGAACCTGCCGCGCATCCTGTCCTCGGGTCTCACCGACCTCGTCACGGGCATCACCACGCCGCTGACGAACGAGTTCAAAGGTTGCCTCAAGACCCTCGACTCGGTGCCGCTGATCGGTGGCATCACCAGCACGATCGTCGACCCGCTCGTCACCGCGCTCGAGAACGGCCAGAAGACACTGGTGGGCGCCATCAAGGGCCTGAGCACCCAGTTCTCGACCGCCTCGGCAGGCCCGCTGGGTCAGCTCGCCGACGTGCTCAAGAACGTCGTCGACATCGGTCTGAACGTGCAGTCCGGCCCGGGCATCCAGCCGCGTGACCGGCAGTACCCGTTCGAGTCGAACCTGCGCGCGACGCCGGCGCAGAACACCGCCGTGGTCGACGGCCAGACCCTGGCCCGCGCGATCGAGATCCAGCTGCTCGACACCTCGTCGCTGCCCGTCGGTTCGCTGCCCGCGGGTGGTCTCGGCCAGCTGCCGGGGCTGAACCGGGTCGCCGCCGCGGCACCGACGAACGGTGTCGCCACCCTGGCACTCGCCAACGCCGCGGCCGGCCCGAGCACGGCCGCTCCGGCGCCGCCGACCAGCAGCGCGCCGCCGACGACGAGCGTGCCGCCGGCGACCAACACCAACATCCCGACGGGCATCCCCGCCGGCGCCGCCGGTGAGCAGGGCGAGGGCGGAATGCCCGTCCTGCCGCTGGTCGCGATCATCGCGCTGCTGAGCGTGGCCGGCGCCGCGTTCTGGCAGTACCGCGCGACTACTGGTGGCTTGCACCGGCACTGATCGACCCGACACCACGCACCGGCCCGCCGTGTCCGATTGGACACGGCGGGCCGCTGTGGTTGTACTGGACGCAGGGCGCGTGGGGACGTGCCCGTGGCCGCGGTGTGTGGGGCAGCGTGGCGCATCCGTGGGGGCTGCACCGTGAACGAACACGCTTTGCCGTGGCGCGCACGCGCGACCGAGATCGTCGGGCACCATGCGCTGCGCCTGTTGATCGTCTCGATCCTGGCCGTCGTCGCCGTCGGCCTCTACCCGCCGCCGGGGCTGTTCGCCCTGACCGTGCCGGCGGGGCTCTTCGCCTTCGTCATCGTCACCTTCCTGCTCATGCGCGCCCACGACCGGGCGCTGTGCGAGCAGTGCGTCCGTGACATCCCGCTCGACGCCGCCGGTCGCGCCGCCGCGCTGCGCAACCGCTTCTGGATGGCGCACACCGGCTCCGAGCCGCGCTTCCTGTTCCCGTACCTGCTCGTGCTGGTCGGGTCGAACTTCTTCGTCACCAACACGGTCGGACGCGTCGCGTGGGCGCTCGTGCAGCTGTCGATGATCTACCTGCTGCTGTCGCAGTCGACCCACCGCAAGCTGCAACCCTGGTGCCCGTGGTGCCGCGACGGCGGCGGCGGGTCGGACGTCGACGAGACGCCGCCGGTGCTGCCGAACGACGACCGCGAGCGCGTCTAGGTGCTCACCGCCGAGGGCCTGGAGTTCGTCACCGTCCGCCAGCTGGCGACCCTGACGACGTTGCGCCGCGAGGGCACGGCGCACGTGACCCCCGTCGGGTTCACCTGGGACGGCGACGCCGGGCTCGTCCGCGTCATCTGTTCCGGCGGCAGCCAGAAGGCGCGCAACGCCGCACGCGACCCGCGGGTGGCCGTGTGCCAGGTCGACGGGCGCTTCTGGCTGACCTTCGAGGGGCACGCGACGGTGTCGGACGAGCCCGACCGCGTCGCCGCGGCCGTCGAGCGCTACGCCGCCCGCTACCGGCAACCCCGGGAGAATCCGCAGCGGGTCGTCATCGAGGTCGAGGTCGGTCGGCTGTTGGGTACCACCTCGTTCCGGACGTGACCCGTCCGACTACCTGGAACCTGGTGTACCGGATAAGGTGACTGCATGGCCGACATCCACCACGAAGGCATCGCCGACGCCCCGATCTCCGTCGCGTTCGCCTATGTCGACGACTACCGCACGACGTCCATGTGGATGTTCGGGCTGAAGAAGTTCAAGGCCGTCGACCCCGGCCGCGTCCGCGGTCTGGGAGCGGCCTACGACGCGTCCTTCTCGGTGAAGCCGGTGAACATCACGTCCCGGGTCGAGATCACCGACTGGAAGGAGAACGAGCTCATCGAGCTCACCTCCGTCAGCGGGTTCAGCAACCGGTCGACGTGGCGCTTCTCCGAGGAGGGCCCGAACCGCACCCGCATCTCGGTCGACTTCCACTACGACCTGCCCGGCGGCCTCGCCGGCAAGGCGCTGGGCAAGGCGCTGGTGCCGATCGCCGCCATGAGCGTGCGGCAGAGCGACGCGAACCTGCGCAAGCTGATCGCCGACACGCACACCGCCACCGGCTGACGGCCGGCCGGCGGCCGGCTACCTCAGCGCGGGTCGTCGGGCTCCGGACGCTCGCGCAACGCCTGCCGCTCGGCCTCCAGCTCGCGCTTGCGGCGCTCCTGGTACTGCTTGCGCTGCAGGTCGGCGCGCGCCTTCACCTGGGCCAGGAACTCGTCGTCGTCCGCGTTCTGCGGCACGTGCCGTCCCGGACGGTCGTACTCGGGGTACTTGCGCCCCATGGCCGACGACGGCCGGGGCCCGCGGTTCCACTCCCGTCCGGCGATCAGCCAGGCGAGGGCGCCGATGTCGACGAGCAGCAGCACGATCATCAGCCAGACAAGCTTGGGCAGGTTGCGGATCTGCGACTCGTCCGACGTGATCACGTCGATGAGGCAGAACAGCCACAGACCCAACAGGAACAGTCCCAGCGCTCCGTCCGCGAAAAGCACAGCCGGATCGTGGCACACGCACAGCCGGCTCGCACCCGGATCGCGAGCGGACGGGACCAACGGCCACTGCCACCGCCGACCGGAGTGGCGTTGACTTCGGTCACACACCGTGACCGAGGAGTTCTGCATGGGCGAGCTGCGCAATGCCATCACCGAGTTGACGAAGCTGGTCGGCGGCGCCGCCCAGCTCGGGGACAAGCTGGGCCAGGAGTTGGACTCGATCACGAGCCGCTCGTTCGCCCACGTCCAGCGCCTGGAGGGCGGCGTCGACGTCCTCTGGACGTACGTCGTCGCCAAGTTCGAGAAGGACAACCGGGTTGTCCGCGACTTCGCCAACGACACCCTGGCGCAGCACTCCGACACCGAGATCGTGCAACTGCTCAAGGGCATCGACGCGGCGATCAAGGAGGTCGAGGGGACGATCAAGGAACACGCCGCGGTGAAGTCGATGCTGCCGGCGGAGTACAAGCGCATCGACGCGCTCGCCGCCGCGATCGCGGCCAACATCCAGAAGAAGCGCAGCAAGCTGCTGCAGTCGAAGGCGTACAAGACGAAGATCGCCGGCTACGAGGCGACCCTGACGACGCTGACGACCGCCGTCAACGACCGCCGCGACGCGCTCAAGGACTTCGAGGGTCTCCGCATGTCGGTGCTCGATCCGTTGCGCATCAGCGGCCAGACGAAGCTCGGCGAGCTCGAGAAGCAGTGCACCCTCACCGTGAAGAACAGCATCAAGAACATGAAGTCGGACGTCGAGAAGGGTCGCTACGTCTCGCGCAGGTTCCGCGAGAACGGCGACATGAAGCAGGTCTTCGAGCAGATGAAGCGCTTCGCGGCCGAGGCCGACGCGATGGACCAGGAGGTCATCAACCTCGACCCCAACGCGGTCAAGCCGATCAAGGACATCAAGATCTTCTCGGGCACGCGGCTCGTCGGGACGGCGACGAAGGCCACCTACCAGGGCAAGCGGCCGATGGAGGTCCCCGCCGTCACGTGGGTGAAGGGGGTCGACACGCTCAAGCTGCTGCAGACCAAGATCACGCTCAAGGGGCAGTACGAGAACGGTGGCGGCGACTTCGCCAACGACATGAAGGTGGCCGGCATCCAGGGCGGCACCACTCTCAAACTGCAGGTCTGAGCGACCCGAGCACGACGAAGGCCCCGCACCGTTCGGTGCGGGGCCTTCGCGTTGCGCGCCCGGCAGGACTCGAACCTGCAACCTCTTGATCCGTAGTCAAGTGCTCTATCCGTTGAGCTACGGGCGCTCGGTCGTGCTGTCGGAATCGACTGGGAGAGTCTATCCGGCGGAGGCTCCGGGATTCGAACCCGGGATGGGCGGTTAGCCCAAACCGCATTAGCAGTGCGGCGCCATAGACCAGACTAGGCGAAGCCTCCAAGCGGCCGAGGCCACCAGCAGGTGAGCCTACAAGGTGCCCCGAACGCCGACCACAACCGTCCTCCCGTCCGCCCGCTCCGGGCGGACGGGAGGGGTTGTCAGGCGGAGATCTCGATCGGGGTGTTGCCCGAGACCAGTCGCCAGTCGGTGGACGAGAACGTCGACGGGTCGACGACCTTCTCGTCGGTCACCCACTGGATGAGCAGCTGGGTGATGGCCACCTGCGCGTTGTAGAGCACAGGCGCGGTCGTGACGCCGGGGAAGTTGCCACCGCCGGACGCGCGATAGTTGTTGATCGCGATGACGTACTGGTCGCCGTCGGCGACGGGCTTGCCGCCGTACGCCAGGTTGCGGATGCGGTCGCCCGGGGCGGCGCTGACGTCGATGTCGTAGGTCAGCCTGGCGTCGAGGCCGGCCATGATGTCGTAGTTGTAGTCGGGCGTGCCGTTCGGCGCGGTGGCCGTCACGGCGTTGGTGAGATCGTCCGGCGCGAAGGGCCCGGTGCCCGACACCTGCTTGAAGTACCGCGCCGAGAACTCGAGGTACGCCTTCACCTGGGCGCCGGTGAACTGAATGGCCTCGAGCGTGTTGTCGTAGATGTAGAGCCCGGCGACGTCCTTGACGGTGATCTCGCCCTTCGGGATCGCCGCCAGCTTGTTGAACGGCGCGGCGATCGACAGCACCGGCAGCGTCGTCCCCGTCGCCTTCTTCACCGCGTCCGCCTGCACGTAGTTGATGAAGTCGATGGCCGCGGTGTCCTCGTAGCGCGAGGTCGCGGCGCTCATGGCCTCGGTGGCGGTGCCGATGACGCTGCGGACGTACGTCAGCGTCTTCTCGTGCGCGGTCCGGCTGACCGCGAGCACGTCGGCGTCACCGTCGACCGTGTTCGAGTTGAGCAGGAACGACGACGAGCCGGTGACCTGCCACTTCGTGCTCGGGGTGTACGACAGCTTCAGGTCCATGACGGCCAGCCGCATGCCCCAGTAGTAGGGCTCGCACAGCAGCACCTGCTTGCCCGTCGCCTGGTTCGTCACGTAGCGCTGCGGGATCTCGACGTGCGCGTGCCCGACGAGGATCGCGTCGATGCCGGGCACCTGCTCGGCCAGCTGCTGCGAGGCGTTCTCCGGCCACGGCAGGGCGTCGCCGTAGGACGACGACGGCGTCGCGCCCGAGTGGCACGAGACGATGACGACGTCCGCGCCGGCCTTCTTGACCTTGGGGATGATCTTCTTCGCCTGCTCGACGATGCCGTTGAAGGTGATCTTGCCGTCGAGGTTGGCCTTGTCCCAGATCGCGCAGCCCGGGGTCACCAGGCCGACGATGCCGACGTTGACGAACGTGTTGGGGCGGCCGCGACCGGGCACCGGCGAGACATTGACCCGCTTGATCACGTACTCGGGGAACGCCGGCGCGCGGGTCTTCCAGTCGAGGGCGTTCGCGCACAGCAGCGGGTGGTGCAGCTGCGACTGGAACTTGCGCAGCAGCGGCACGCCGTAGTTGAACTCGTGGTTGCCGATGGCGGCGGCGTCGTAGCCGATCGCGTTCATCGCCGCGGCCATCGGGTGCGTCGGCGCCTTCGGTCCGGTGATGGGGTCGATCGCCGCGTAGTAGTAGGTCAGTGGCGTGCCCTGGATGGTGTCGCCCGCGTCGAGCGTGAGCGAGTACGGGCGCTCCTGCCGCATCGCCTTGATGAGGGTGGCGACCTTCGCGACGCCGACGTCGTTGTGCCCGGTGTCGTCGTACTCGGCGTCCTTGTAGTAGTCCCAGTTGTAGATGTGGCCGTGCAGGTCCGTCGTGCCGAGCACGCTGATGGTGGCGGTGGACGTGCCGGCCGCGTCGGCCGTGCCCGTCCCCTTGGTCACGCCCCACAGTGCGGCACCCGCGCCGCCGACGAGGGCGCCGGCCAGCATGCTGCGGCGGGAGACGGTGCGGGACTCTGACAGTTCGGTCATGTGGGGTTTCGTCCGTTCCGGGAGGCCTGTGCGCTTTGTGAGCGGACGCACCATACCTCCGGAGAGTGACC
This sequence comes from Jatrophihabitans fulvus, assembly GCF_054781375.1. Lineage (NCBI taxonomy): Bacteria > Bacillati > Actinomycetota > Actinomycetes > Jatrophihabitantales > Jatrophihabitantaceae > Jatrophihabitans > Jatrophihabitans fulvus. The sequence continues at coordinate 583,627 of NZ_BAAGUN010000002.1, read as the reverse complement.
CTCAGGCGGACACGAGCGGAATCATCACCTGCTCGATGATGGCCTCGATGACGTGCTCGTCGACCGGCTCCTGCTGCAGCAGCATGCGGTGCGTGATGACGGCCGGCAGCACGTCGGCGATCAGCGCCGTGGCCGCCTCGGGCCGCACCTCGCCGCGGGCGACGCCGCGCTCGAGCAGCGCGATCAGCCCGGCGCGTCGCGGGGCCTGGAACTGGGTGTCGACCAGCTCCGCGAGCTCGGGGTCGGTCGCTGCCTCGAGCTTGACCGCGCGCAGCGCGCGTCCGGACGGGCTGTGCATCGTGCGCACGATCGCCTTGCCGACCTCGCGCAGCGCGTCCGCGGTGGTCATGTCCTCGCAGCAGAACTCGCGGACGATGCTGGCCGGATCCTTCGGCCCGGGCAGGCAGGCGCCGAGGGAGTCGAGCACGAGCGCCTGCTTGGTGGGCCAGCGCCGGTAGATGCTCGCCTTGCCGGTGCGGGCCCGGGCGGCCACGTTCTCGACCGAGAAGGCGCCGTAGCCCACGTCGGTCAGTTCGTCGTAGGCGGCGTCGAGGATGGCGTCCTCGAGGGCCGCACCTCGACGTCTACGGGGAGTTTCCGTCGTCGACACGCCGATCTCTCCGAGTTCATTAGTGCACGGTTGCGTTCACTAAGACGCATCCCTAGTCTACCGACCTAGAGAACGTCTGCGTCTACTAACAGTCCGATCAGAAAGGGCCTGCTCGTGACCGAGACCAGGGCCGAGTCCAACGCCGAGTCCAACGCCAAGTCCACAGCCAAGTCCACTTCGACCTCCAAGGCCCCGCCCGTCGGCGGTGCCCGGCGTTCGGCGAGCTCCGCGCTCGTGCTGCTCATCATCGCCGGGGCCCAGCTCATGGTCGTGCTCGACGCGACGATCGTGAACATCGCGCTGCCCTCGATGGGCGAGTACTTCGACAAGAACCAGACCGACATGACGTGGGCGCTGAACGCGTACACGCTCGCGTTCGGTGGCCTGCTGCTCATCGGCGGACGGTCGGGTGACCTGTTCGGCCGCCGCCGCATGTTCATCGTCGGCCTCGGGCTGTTCACCCTCGGCAGCTTCCTCGGCGGCATCGCCCCGACGTACGAGCTCATGCTGCTGGGGCGCGTCGTCCAGGGCATCGGCGGCGCGATCTCGTCGCCGACCGCGCTCTCGCTCGTGACCACGGAGTTCGAGGAAGGTCCCGAGCGCACGCGCGCGTTCGCCGTCTACGCCGCCGTCTCGGGCGCCGGCGCGGCGCTCGGGCTGCTGCTCGGCGGCATCCTCACCGAGTTCCTCGACTGGCGCTGGGTGCTGTTCGTCAACGTGCCGATCGGCCTCGTGCTCATCGCGGGCGCGTACTTCTACCTGCACGAGGGCGAGCGGTTCAAGGGACGCATCGACGTCCTCGGCGCACTGCTCTCCGTCGCCGGCATGGTCGGCGTGGTCTACGGGTTCATCAACGCCGCGAACCACGGCTGGTCCGACGGCGTGACGATCGGGGTGTTCTCCGGCGCGGTCGTCATGCTCGCCGCCTTCTTCGCCTGGGAGATGCACACCGACGACCCGATGCTGCCGCTTCCGGTCATCCTCGACCGCAACCGCGGCGGCGGGTACCTCGTCATGCTCATCGTCGGCGCCGCCATGTTCGGCATGTTCTACTTCGTGACCTTCTTCGTGCAGGAGGTCATGCGCTTCAGCGCTCTCAAGGCGGGGTTCGCGTTCCTGCCCGTCGCGTTCGTCATCGGCATCACCTCGCAGCTGATGACCAAGCTGATGCCGCGCTTCGGTCCCAAGCCGCTCATCCTCACCGGCGCGATCCTGATGACGGTGTCGATGTTCTGGTACTCCACGGTCGACGCCGACTCGGGATACCTGAACCTGTTCCTGCCGGGTCTCATCGTCCAGGCCATCGGCATGGGTTTCCTGTTCGTGCCGCTCACGACCGTCGCGGTGTCGCGGGTGAAGAACACCGAGGCGGGTGTCGCGTCCGCGATGCTCAACGTCGGTCAGCAGGTCGGCGGCGCCATCGGGCTGTCGGTCCTCGCCACCGTCGCGGCCACCGCCGGACGCAACTACGCCGACGACCACGGCCAGGAGATCGCACGCGGGCTCGCGTCCGCCCCGGCGGGCGTCCGAGGCCAGATCGCGCAGTTCCTGCAGGGGTCGGGGCAGCAGGGTCCGCAACGCGACCAGATCGCCGACTTCGTCCGCGAGCACCCGGGTGCGGGGGCGTTCTTCGACGGCCCGTACCGGGACTTCGCGAACGACCTGCAGGCCCACGCGTCCGGAAACGGGTTCTTCGCCGCCATGTTCTTCGGCGTCGTCGCGGTCGTGGTCTCGGCCGTTCTGATCAACGTCAAGAAGGACGAGGTCCCGGACGAGCTGCCCCTCGGCGCCGGCGCCGCTTGACCGCCTCCCCGGCCGAATTGGCTGCTGACACGCCGGCGTGTCACGACCGGTTCGGCCGGGAAGCGGGTCTCAGCACTCGATGACGTTGACGGCGAGGCCGCCGCGGGCGGTCTCCTTGTACTTCACCTTCATGTCGCGGCCGGTCTCGCGCATGGTGCGGATGACCTTGTCGAGGCTGACGATGTGCGTGCCGTCGCCGCGCAGCGCGATGCGCGAGGCGTTGATGGCCTTCACCGCGGCCATGGCGTTGCGTTCGATGCAGGGCACCTGCACGAGCCCGCCGACCGGGTCGCACGTCAGGCCCAGGTTGTGCTCCATGCCGATCTCGGCGGCGTTCTCGACCTGACCGGGGGTTCCACCCAGCGCCTCGCACAGCGCGCCCGCGGCCATCGAGCACGCCGAGCCGACCTCGCCCTGGCAGCCGACCTCGGCCCCCGAGATCGACGCGTTCTCCTTGTAGAGCACGCCGATCGCGCCGGCGCAGAGCAGGAAACGGACGATGCCTTCGTCCGTCGCGCCCGGGCAGAAGCGCACGTAGTAGTGCAGCACCGCCGGCAGCACCCCCGCGGCACCGTTGGTGGGGGCGGTGACGATGCGTCCGCCGGCCGCGTTCTCCTCGTTCACGGCGAGGGCGAACAGGTTGACCCAGTCCATGACACGCAGCGGATCGGTGGCGTACGGATCGGCCGTCAGGCAGCGGTACAACTCCGGCGCGCGTCGCGGCACCTTCAGCCCTCCGGGCAGGACGCCGGTGTGCGTCCACCCGCTCTGCACGCAGGCGGCCATCACCTGCCAGATGTGCAACAACCCCGCCCGGACCTCGTCCGCCGAGCGCCACGCCGTCTCGTTGGCGAGCATGACGCTGCTGATCGACAGCCCGGACTTCTCGCACTGCGCGAGCAGCTCGTCCGCGGTCGTGAAGGGGAACGGTTGCTCGGTCTCGTCGAGCACGATGCGGTCCGCGCCGGCGGCGTCCTCGTCGACGACGAAGCCCCCGCCGACCGAGTAGTAGGTGCGCTCGCGCTGCACCTCGCCCACCGGGCCGAACGCGGTGAACCGCATGCCGTTCGGGTGGTACGGCAGCGACTTGCGGCGGTGCATGACGAGGTCGTCCGCGCCGAACACGACCGAGTGCCGACCCAGCAGCGGCAGCCTGCCGGTGCTGCGGATCGCCGCGCAGCGTCCGGGGCTCGCGTCGGTGTCGACGGTCTCCGGGCGTTCGCCGAGCAGGCCGAGCACCACCGCGTTCTCGCTGCCGTGCCCGTGACCCGTCGCGCCGAGGGAACCGAACAGCTCGACCTTCACGCGGGAGGTCAGCGGCAGCAGGCCGTCCGCCTCGAGCCCCTGGGCGAAGGTGAGCGCCGCCCGCATCGGCCCCACCGTGTGGGACGACGACGGGCCGATGCCGACCGTGAAGAGGTCGAACACGCTGATGGCCACGCGGGCAGGCTACGTCCCGCACGGGCCCCGAGGCGACTGTCGATACTGGATGTCGTGACTGCTGCGCCGATCCGCCGTTCGCCCACCCACACGGGGACGGTGCTCGCGTCCGTGCCGCTGACCCCGCGCATGCGCCGGGTGACCGTGCGGGCCGACTCGATGCGCGAGGTCGAGGTGCGTCCAGCCCAGGACGTCGAGCTGCACCTGCGCGAGACGTCCGGACGGCGCGTGAAGCGCCGCTACACGATCCGGCACGCCCGCCCGGCCGGCGGTGAGCTCGACCTGGACGTCGTGCTCCACGGCGACGCGCCCGGCTCGGCGTGGGGGGCGAACGCGGCGGCGGGCGACGAGGTGTCGTTCCAGGGCCCCCGCGGCAAGCTCGAACTGCGCCCGGCACGGCACCATCTGCTGATCGGCGACGAGTCGGCGCTGCCCGCGATCGCCAGCGTGTGCGAGGCGCTGCCCGACGGCGAGACCGCGGTCGCGGTCATCGAGATCGCCGACACCGACGAGGAGCAGGACGTCCGTGCGGACGTGCGCTGGGTGCATCGCGAGGGCGCCGACCCCGGCACGCCCGACCTGTTGCGCGACGCGCTCGCCGAGATCACGGTCCCGTCGGGCACGCACGCCTACCTCATGGGCGAGAGCCGGGCGATGATCGGACTGCGCGCCGACGTCGAGGCGCTCGGCGTCGCCCACGACGACATGTTCGTCAAGGGCTACTGGAACGTCGCCCGCCACGGACGGACCACGCCGTGACCGTCCCCGACTTTCGCCGCGCTGGTTCGTTCGTGCGCACACGCTCGGCATCGAGGTCGGCGCAGCAGCTCCTGACGAGCTGATCGCCCGTGCCGACCCCGCAGATGCGCCGCGCTTGCCGGACGCGGCGGCTGCGGCGGCGGTGGTGACGGCGGGGTCGGCCGCGGTCGGTGGCGCCCGCAACCGGGTCTTTCGAAAACAATTGAGAGGGCTTCACGAGTGGGCTTCACGAGTGGGCCGCCGACGTTGAGGGCCTGGCGTCGCTGTGCCGCCGCCGGGCCATGAAGATCGCGTCCGGAGCCGGCCGCTCGCGCCGAGGCCAGCCCTGAAGGGGTCTCGTGAAGTCCTCTCATGAAGCCCTCTCATGAAGCCCTCTCATGAAGCCCTCTCATGAAGCCCTCTCGTGAAGGGGTCTCGTGAAGGGGTCTCAATTGTTTTCGAGAGAGGGGTGCCCGGCGCTCCGTGCGGACGGGTCAGCGCAGCGGGCGTCCGAGCAGCGGCTGGTACTGCGGTCCGGGGTCGTAGCTGCCGACCCCGGGCACGGCGGCTTGCGGGCGCAGGGCGAACGACCCGGCCACGACCAGCACCAGCCCCAGCAGGGCGAGGCACAGCGCGACGATCGCTGTCGGCGGGGCGAACCGTCGGGTCGGTCGGGCCCGACGGGTCCGGCGGGGCCGGCGGACGGGCTCCCGAGCCCCCGCGACCAGCAGTTCGACGCTCACGGGACCAGGGTCAGAGGATCGGCTCGGGAGCGTAGTCGGCCGCGCCCGGTTCGGACGCGAGCACCGCGTCGACCGCCGCGACGACGGCTGCGATCTGGTCGCGGGCCGCTCCGGTGAACGACAGCGGGTCGGCGAGCAGCGGCTTGAGGGTGTCGGCGTCGAGGCCGAGCCTCGGGTCGGCGGCGAGCCGGTCGAACAGGTCGTTGCGGTCGGCTCCCCGCTCCCGCATCTCGAGCGCGACGGCGACGGCGTTCTCCTTGATGGCCTCGTGTGCGCTCTCGCGCCCGACGCCCGCGCGCACCGCCGCCATCAACACCTTCGTGGTGGCCAGGAACGGCAAGTACCGATCGAGCTCGCGCTCGATGACGGCGGGGTAGGCGCCGAACTCGTCCAGCACCGTCAGCGTGGTCTCGAGCAGGCCGTCGAGGGCGAAGAACGCGTCCGGCAGCGCCACACGACGCACGACCGAGCACGAGACGTCGCCCTCGTTCCACTGGTCGCCGGCCAGCTCGCCCGCCATCGAGGCGAACCCGCGCAGGATCACCGCGAACCCGTTGATGCGCTCGGCCGAGCGGGTGTTCATCTTGTGGGGCATGGCCGACGAGCCGACCTGACCGGCCTTGAAGCCCTCGGTCACCAGCTCGTGCCCCGCCATCAGCCGGATGGTCTTGGCCAGCGACGAGGGCGCGGCCGCGAGCTGGACCAGCGTCGACAGCACGTCCCAGTCGAGCGAGCGCGGGTACACCTGGCCGACGCTCGTCAGCGTCCGCGCGAAACCGAGGTGCTCGGCCACCCGTGACTCGAGCGTCGCCAGCCGGGACGTGTCGCCGTCGAGCAGGTCGAGCATGTCCTGCGCGGTGCCGACCGGACCCTTGATGCCGCGCAGCGGGTAGCGCGCGATCAGCTCGTCCAGCCGTTGGACGGCCACCAGCACCTCGTCCGCCGCGGTCGCGAACCGCTTGCCGAGCGTCGTCGCCTGGGCCGCCACGTTGTGCGAGCGTCCGGCCATCACCAGCGCGTCGTACTCCGCCGCCCGCCGGGCGAGGCGGGCCAGCACGGCCAGGGTCTTCGTCCGCACGAGGGCGAGCGACGAGCGCACCTGCAGCTGCTCGACGTTCTCGGTCAGGTCGCGGCTGGTCATGCCCTTGTGGATCTGTTCGTGACCGGCGAGCGCGGCGAACTCCTCGATGCGCGCCTTGACGTCGTGCCGCGTGACCCGCTCGCGCGCGGCGATGGAGGCGAGGTCGACCGCGTCGACGCCCCGGTCGACGATCTGCTGGTAGGCCTCGATCGCGCCGTCGGGAACGGACACGCCCAGCTCGGCCTGCGCCCGAAGCACCGCGACCCACAGCTGTCGCTCGAGCACGACCTTGTGCGCCGGCGACCACAGTGTGGCCATGGCCGGCGAGGCGTAGCGGCCGGCGAGGACGTCGGGGATGACGGGTTTGGAGGCGGTCACCCGGTCATTGTCCCGGTCAGGCGCCGCGCAGCAGCCGCGTGTCCCGCACGAGCGCGACCGCGGCCTCGTAGTCACGGGCGGACGTCGGGCCGTCCGGCCGCGTGACGGTCACGTCGACACGTCGGTCGAGCACGCGCTGCGCGATGCGGATGGACCGCTGCGTCCGATCGATCGTGTCGGGACGGGTCACGTCGCGGTCGACGACGATGAGCACCCGCCGCTGCCCCACGGTGGCCACGTAGGACACCTGCGTGCCGGCGACGTACGACGGCATCATCTGCACCGTCGCCAGACCGAAAGCCTGGCTGATCGCCGTCTGGACGACCGCCAGGTTCTCCTGCAGCGCGAGCGCCCGGTCGGGCGGCGGGATGCGTACCAGGGACCGGGACGGCGACGCGGTGGGCGACGTCGAGGCCGACGGCGGCGCCGCGCTGCCGCGGGGGTCGTCGAACTCGTGCACCACGCGCACTCCCGCGACGCCGATCACCGGGACGAGGACGAGCGCGGCGACGGCCGCGAGGGCGGTGCGGGTGGTCGGGGACATCCGGTCCCGCAGGCGGGGGCGTTCGTGCTGGCCGGCGAGGGTCTCGTCGGGTCCTGTCGCGCTGCCCGCGGGGTCGTCCCACTCGACGTCGGGCATCAACCGAGCGTAATGAGTCGCCGATCGGCGGCGAGCCGTGAGGGGCCGGATCCCGGCGCCACCCGGGCTCCTGCACCCGCGACGGTGACCCGCACCCCCAGCGTGCCGCTGCGACCCTCGACGACCGCCAGCGTCGCCCCGCCGCTGCCGACGACGCTGCGGGATGCCGCGAGCGGGTCGGACAGCACCTGGACGGTGATGTCGAAACGCGCCGTGGTGGCGTGCAGGTAGCGGCCCACCAGCGCTGGGGCTCCGTCGGTCGTGCTCACGGAGCGCACCTCCCCGACCATGGCGCCGGGGAACGCCGCCCGCAGCGCCCGGGCGACGGCTGACGGGACGGCCGTGCTCGTGCGGCACGACAAGTCCGGCGGGCACGACGTGGCGGTGTCGTCGCTGATGAGCGACCCGCCGGTGCGTTGCATCGGGGTCGAACCCGTGATGACGACACCGGGCGCCTGCGATCCGTCGACGGGGACGGCACCGTCCGCCCGGGACGAGGTGTGACCCCCGGGGCCGGTCGTGGCGCGCACTGTCACGACGGCCGCGATCGCCGCGACGGCCAGGTACGCCGCCGGGCGCAGCACCCGGCGCGTCCACGCGTCGTCCTGTTGCTGCGGGGTGGGGAGGTCCTCGTCGGTGTCGGGCTCGAGCTCCAGCGCGAAGTCGGCGTCCCACACGGGATCGCTGACCGTCACCGCGCCGCGGCTCATCGCCTCAGGGTAGGAGCGTTCGCGCCGGTGTGCACCGGAAAGTTGCGCAACCGAGAGGCGGAGGTCGCGGCGGCTCGCTCAGGCCGGGGGGACGACGCCGCCCGCGACGGCCCGCGCGGCGATGTCGGTGCGGTACTGCGCGCCCTCGAGCTCGATGCGACCGACCAGGTCGTAGGCGGCGTCGCGGGCCGCGGCCAGGTCGGGACCGATCGCGGTCGCCGACAACACGCGCCCCCCGGAGGAGACGACGGCGCCGTCCTCGCGCCGCCGGGTCCCGGCGTGGATGACGCCGGGCTGCTCGGCGCCGCCGATCACGTCGCCGGTACGGGGGGTGCCGGGGTAGCCGGCGGCGGCTACGACCACGGTCACCGCAGCCCCGTCGTGCCAAGCAGGTGCGGGGACCTCGGCCAGCGTGCCGGTGGCGGCGGCGTGCAGCAGCCGTCCGAGTGGCGCGTCGAGCAGTGCGAGCACGACCTGCGTCTCGGGGTCGCCGAAGCGGGCGTTGAACTCGACCACCCGCGGACCTCGGCCGGTGATCGCGAGCCCGATGTAGAGCAGGCCGGCGAAGGGCGTGCCGCGCTCGCGCATCGTGCGGACGGTGGGCTCGGCGACCGTCGCCACGATCGACTCGGTGAACCCGTCCGGCAACCAGTCCAGGGGGGCGTACGCGCCCATGCCGCCGGTGTTCGGGCCGGTGTCGCCGTCGCCGATGCGCTTGAAGTCCTGCGCCGGCAGCAGCGGGACCACCGTGTCGCCGTCGGTCACGCAGAACAGCGAGACCTCGGGACCGTCCAGGTACTCCTCGACCACGACCCGTCCGCAGGCGGCGGCGTGAGCGAGGGCGGCGTCGCGGTCCTCGGTGACGACGACGCCCTTGCCGGCGGCCAGGCCGTCGTCCTTGACGACGTAGGGCGGGCCGAACTCGTCCAGGGCGGACGCGGTCTCGTCCGCGGTCGTGCACACCCGCGCGGCGGCGGTGGGCACACCGGCGGACGACATGACGTCCTTCGCGAACGCCTTGCTGCCCTCGAGCCGGGCCGCCTCGGCGGAGGGTCCGAAGCAGGCGATGCCCGCCGCGCGGACGGCGTCCGCGGCGCCGGCGACGAGCGGTGCTTCAGGCCCCACGACGACGAGGTCGGACGCGAGCTCCCGCGCCAGGGCGGCCACGGCGGACGGGTCGCCCGCGTCGAGCGGACGCTGCCCGGCCACCGCGGCCGTGCCCGCGTTGCCGGGGGCGCAGACCAGGTCGGTGACGTCCGGGTCGGCCGCGAGGGCCAGGCACAGGGCGTGCTCGCGGGCACCGGATCCGACGACGAGGACGCGCACCCCGGGACCCTATCGGCCCGTCCGGTCCGTCGAGTGGCGCGGTTCGGCGTCGAGTGGCGCGAATACTCGCGCCACTCGACGGCCGAACGCGCCACTCGACGAAGGGGTCAGAGGTGGGTGCGCTCCATGTACCCCCACCGCTTGGCGTTGGGCACGTACACCTTGACCCAGTGGGAGTCACCGGACCGGGTCACGTCCACGTGCCACCCGGCCTTGACGTTGCCGACGACGAAGTCGCCGGGGTGGTCGCGCAACGTGCCGAAGCTCTTCACCTTGACCCGCTTCACCTTCGGTGAGGCGGATGGCGGGAAGTCGACGTGACGGTAATGGCTCTTCGTGATCGCGCTGCGGCCGGAGAGAATGCGCGAAGGTGCGCGAACTCCCTTCGGGTAGGAGCTGGTCGGGGTCGGGAAGTGTTCGCCTCCGCGCGACGTGCCGATGCAGGACCGGCGGGTGAAGCCCCACCAGAAGTGCTTGGTGTTGCGGTACTTCTTGTCGCTGACCACGGACCAGGTCTTGTTGACGTTGTAGCGCCAACCGACCGTGTCACCGGGTTGGATGGTCCAACCGATCTTGTTGCCGATCACGCCGGACTTCGGGTAGTTCGGGTACACGGTGCACTTCTTGGCGACCGTGTAGTCGAGGATCAGGGCGATCTTGCGCTTCGCCGCCGCCTGCGAGGGCGTGGCCAGTACTCCGGCGGCGAGCAGCAGGGCGAGGGTCGTTGCGAGTAGTCGCTTCATGCCTCGGACGTTAGGTGCCCGCTGTGCGCGGTGCACTGGGAAAGGTTCCCCAGCGCTCAGGCCAGGTCGCGCAAGGCGATGATCTCGTCGCGGCCCGGGCCGACGCCGATGGCGGAGATCGGCGACTTGATCATCGATTCGAGCGCGTCGACGTAGGCCCGGCAATTGGCGGGCAGGTCGTCGAGCGTGCGCGCGCCGGAGATGTCCTCCGTCCACCCGGGGAACGTCTCGTAGATCGGCACGGCGCGCGCGAACTCGGCCTGGTTGGTGGGCAGCTCGTCGTGGCGCACGCCGTCCACCTCGTAGGCGACGCACACGGGCACCTCGTCGAGGCCGGTGAGCACGTCGAGCTTGGTCAGCACGAAGTCGGTGACGCCGTTGACGCGGGTGGCGTAACGGCCGATGACGGCGTCGAACCAGCCGCAGCGGCGCGGACGTCCGGTGGTGGTGCCGAACTCCGCACCCTGCTCGCGCAGGAAGTCGCCGGACTCGTCGAGCAGCTCGGTGGGGAACGGTCCCTCGCCGACGCGGGTGGTGTACGCCTTCACGACGGCGATCACCTTGCTGATGCGCGTCGGTGGGATGCCGCTGCCGGTGCAGGCACCGCCGGCCGTCGCACTGGACGACGTGACGAACGGATAGGTGCCGTGGTCGACGTCGAGCAGCGTGGCCTGGCCCGCTTCGAGCACGACGGTCTCGCCGCGGTCGAGCATCTGCTCGAGCAGCAGCGCCGTGTCGGTGACCATGGGCCGCAGGCGCTCGGCGTAGGCAGCGAGCTCGTCGACGACCGCCTCGACGTCGAACGCCCGGCGGTTGTAGACCTTGACCAGTACCTGGTTCTTCAGCCCGAGCGCGCCGGACACCTTGGCGTGCAGCACGTCGCGGTCGAAGAGGTCCTGCACGCGGATGCCGATGCGCGCCATCTTGTCGGCGTAGGTCGGACCGATGCCGCGTCCGGTGGTGCCGATCTTCGACTTGCCGAGGAAGCGCTCGGTCACCTGGTCGAGGGTGCGGTTGTAGGGCGCGATGATGTGCGCGGAGTTGCTGATGCGCAGTGCGGACGTGTCGACGCCGCGCGCCTCGAGACCCTCGATCTCCTCGAACAGCACGCCGAGGTCGACGACGACGCCGTTGCCGATGATGGGCACGCAGCCCGGCGTGAGGATGCCCGACGGCAGCAGGTGCAGCGCGTACTTCTGGCGCTGCTCACCGCTGCCGATCACGATCGTGTGGCCCGCGTTGTTGCCGCCGTTGAACTTCACGACGCCGTCGATGCGGCTGCCCATGAGGTCGGTGGCCTTGCCCTTGCCCTCGTCGCCCCACTGGGCGCCCACGAGCACGATCGCCGGCATCTCGGATCCCTTCCCTCCGGCCCGATCGGGCCGTCGGCCCAGACCAGGGCCCCGAGAAGGGTAGCCGTCCGCCGAGCGATCCCCGCGCTGTCGCGGGCCCGTACGCTCGCCGGGTGCTGCTGCCGGGGACGTTGCCGCCCGTCACGGTCGCCGGGAAACGCCTCGAGGGCGACGATCTGGCCGCGGCCGCCGCGGCCCTCGCCGTGCGGGTGCGGGGCGCGTCGGTGGTCGCGCTCGACGCGACGGCGTCACTGCAGACCGTCGTCGGGGTGGTCGGGTGCCTGCTGGCGGGCGTGCCGGTCGTCCCGGTGCCGCCGGATTCCGGACCGCGCGAGCGCGCGCACCTGCTGCGCGACTCGCAGGCGGCGGTCTGGCTCGGCGACCCGCGTCCGGACGTGACCCTGCCGACCCTCCCCGTCGACCTCGCGGCCCGCTCGTCGACGCCCGTCGCCGAACCGGCGGACGGACCTGCGCTGATCATGTACACGTCGGGGACGACCGGTGCGCCGAAGGGTGCGGTCATCGGACGCGACGCCGTGGCCGCCTGCCTGGACGGGCTCGCCGACGCCTGGCGCTGGACGCCGGACGACACCCTCGTGCACGGGCTGCCGCTGTTCCACGTGCACGGCCTCGTGCTGGGAGTGCTCGGTGCCCTGCGGACGGGCTCGCCGCTCGTGCACACCGGACGCCCGAGCCCGGAGTCGTACGCCGCCGCGCGCGGCACCCTCTACTTCGGCGTCCCGACGGTGTGGGGACGGGTCGCCGCCGACCCGGCGTCCGCCCGCGCCCTGGCGTCCGCGCGGTTGCTGGTGTCGGGCAGCGCGGGCCTGCCGCCGAGCACGTTCCGGGCGTTGCAGGAGCTGGCCGGGCAGGGGCCGGTCGAGCGCTACGGCATGACCGAGACGCTCATCACGCTCGCCGCCCGGGCGGACGGGCCCCGCGTCCCCGGTCGTGTCGGCGTCCCGGTCGCCGGCGTCGAGGCGCGGTTGGTGAACGAGGTGGACGGTGTCGGCGAGCTGCACGTGCGCGGCGCCACCTTGTTCGACGGCTATCTCGGTCGCTCGTCGCCGTTCACGGCGGACGGGTGGTTCGACACCGGCGACGCGGCCGCCGTCGACGAGCTCGGGTTCCGCATCGTCGGACGCGTCCGGGACGACCTGATCAAGTCCGGCGGCTACCGCATCGGCGCGGGTGAGATCGAGGCCGTGCTGCTCGAGCACCCGGACGTCGCCGAGTGCGCCGTCGTGGGTGAACCCGACGACGACCTCGGCCAGCGCATCGTCGCCTACGTCGTGGGCGCGGGCGGGCCCGACGAGCTCATCGCCCTCGTCGCCTCCCAGCTGAGCGTGCACAAGCGGCCGCGCGAGGTGCGCTTCGTCGACGCGCTGCCGCGCAACGCCATGGGCAAGGTGCAGAAGGCGCGCCTCGCCGAGGGACCGGGTCGCGCACCCTCTCACGAAAACAATTGAGGCCCTTTCACGAGAGGGCTTCACGAGACCACTTCACGAGTGCCTCTCGTGAAGCCGTCTCGTGAAGCCGTCTCGTGAAGCCGCCTCGTGAAGCCGTCTCGTGAAGCCGCCTCGTGAAGCCGCCTCGTGAAGCCGCCTCGTGAAGCCGCCTCGTGAAGCCGTCTCGTGAAGCCGTCTCGTGAAGCGGTCTCGTGAAGCCGTCTCAATTGTTTTCGGCACGGGTGGTGCGCCGTCGCCGAAGGGCCGGCCCCACCCGACCGTGCGCGCGAACCTCAGGACAGCGCGGCGGCTGCCTCGGGGTCGCTGTCGGCCAGCAGGTGGTTCAGCCGCTCGACCTCGTCCGTCTCGCCGATCTCGCCGGCGGCGCGGGCGAGCAACCAGAACGCGGTGAGCACGCCGCGGTTGGGCTCGTGCGCCCACGGCACGCGTCCCTGGCCGCGCCAGCCCGCCTTGCGCAGCGAGTCGAGGCCGCGGTGGTAGCCCGTCCGGGCGTACGCGTACCCCTCGATCGCACGTCCGTTGTCGAGCGCCGCCCGGGCCAGCGCGGCCCACGCGGCGGACGACGTCGGGAACGCCGCCGCGACGGACGCGGGGTCGTCGCCGGCGTCGAGCCGCGCGACGGCCGGGTCCTCGGGCAGGCGGACGGGCGGGTTCAGCAGGTCGCCGTGGTGGGTCATGATGCGGACCGTCCCGCCGACTGCAGCGCCTCGCAGGCCTCGACGACCCGCTGTGCCATGCCCGCCTCGGCGAGCTTCATGTAGCTGCGCGGGTCGTAGGCCTTCTTGTTGCCGACCTCGCCGTCGACCTTGAGCACGCCGTCGTAGTTCGTGAAGAAGTGGCCGGCGATCTCGCGGCTGAACGCGTACTGCGTGTCGGTGTCGACGTTCATCTTCACGACGCCGTACGACACCGCCTCGCGGATCTCGTCGAGCTCCGACCCGGACCCGCCGTGGAACACCAGGTCGAACGGTTTGTCCTTGCCGACCTTGCCGCCCACCTCGTCCTGAATCTCCTTCAGGATCGAAGGCCGCAGCGTCACCGACCCCGGCTTGTACGACCCGTGCACGTTGCCGAACGTCGCCGCCAGGATGTAGCGGCCGTTCTCGCCCGTGCCCAGCTTCTCGGCCGTTAGCATGGCGTCTCCCGGCGTGGTGTAGAGCTTCTCGTTGTTCGCGCCGCCGCCGTGGACGCCGTCCTCCTCACCGCCGACGACGCCGATCTCGAGTTCGAGGATCAGCTTCGCCCGCGCGGACTTCTCGAGGAGCTCCTGCGCGAGGTCGAGGTTCTCGTCCAGCTCGATCGCCGACCCGTCCCACATGTGCGACTGGAACAACGGGTTCTCGCCGCGGTCGACCCGCTCCTGCGAGATCGCGATCAGCGGACGGACGTAGCTGTCCAGCTTCTCCTTCTGGCAGTGGTCGGTGTGCAGCGCGACGGTCACGTCGTACTTCGCCGCGACCACGTGCGCGAACTCGGCGAGCGCGACCGCGCCGGTGACCATGTCCTTCACCGCGAGTCCCGATCCGAATTCCGCCCCGCCGGTGGAGAACTGGATGATGCCGTCGCTGCCGGCGTCGGCGAAGCCCTTCAGCGCTGCGTTGACCGTCTCGGACGACGTGCAGTTGATCGCGGGGTAGGCGAAACCTCCCGCCTTGGCGCGGTCGAGCATGTCGGCGTAGGCCTCGGGCGTGGCGATGGGCATGCAGGCTCCTGTCGGTCGGCGGTGCGAACGGCGCGGCTCGATGCGGGTTGTCGGCTGCCTCGGTCAGTAAATCGCACCGGTCCCGGACGCCCGCGGGGCGCGGGTTAGGGTCGCCCGCGGACCCGTGCGACGGCTGGAGGAACTCGATGGGCAAGGCCGGATCGGGCCCCAACCCGTCCCGTGTGCACCTGCGTCGCTACGTACGGCAGTTCGCGGACCGGACGGAGCCCGGGATGCTGGTGCTCGACGCCGGCGCCGGGGAGGCGCCGTACCGCCGGCTCTTCGACCACGCGCGGTACGAGACGGCCGACTTCGCGCAGGTCGGCCACAAGAACTACCAGCAACTCGACTACGTGTGCGATCTCACCGCCATCCCGGTCGAGGACGGCCGGTTCGACCGGGTGATCTTCAACCAGGTGCTCGAGCACCTGCCGGAGCCGGAGAAGGCGTTGGCCGAGCTGTTCCGCGTCCTCAAGCCGGGCGGACGGATCCTGTGCACGGTGCCGCTGTTCTACCGCGAGCACGAGGTGCCCTACGACTTCTACCGCTACACGCAGTACGCCCTGCGGCGGTTGTTCACCGGCGTCGGCTTCCGCGTGACCAGCATCGAATGGCTCGAGGGCTACTTCGGCACCATGGCGTACCAGTTCGACACGATGCACAAGGCGCTGCCCGCAGATCTGGCGGAACTCAGGGAGCTCGTCCCCGGACGCCGTGCCCTGTACCGCGCGGCGCTGCTGTGGCTCACCCGCCGGGTGGCCCTCCGGCTCGCCCGCTTCTACGCCCAGGCGGACGTCCGCCACAAGTGGACGCCGAAGCGGGGCCTGCCGAAGAACTACGTGGTGCTGGCGACCAAACCTGCTGCGACCGCGCCTGCGTAGAGGCTCGACAGCCGGACGAGCCTCGGCGCGCCGGCCCCGACCCGGCGAACGTGCCCGGCGCCCGGAATCGGACAAAACCCCGGCCGAGTGCCTCACAGCACGCATCCGCGGCCGCCCGTCCGGATGTACTACCTAGACTTCGAGCGTGCTGCCGACCGCGGGTTCCGCCCTGCTCGCCAACCCGCTCAGTCCCGACACCCTGCTCTCGGGTAGTGGGGCGCTCATCGTGCTGTCCCTGATCCTGTTCGCCGAGTGCGGGCTGCTGATCGGCTTCTTCCTGCCGGGCGACACCCTGTTGTTCGCGGCCGGCATCTACCTCTCGGTGGGCGAGATCGAGACGCCGCTGTGGGCGTTCCTCGTCGTGCCGCCGATCGCGGCCTTCGTCGGCAACCTGGTCGGCTACGCGATCGGCTACCGCGCCGGCCCGGTGGTGTTCGACCGTCCGAAGTCGAAGATCTTCCGGCCCGAGTACGTCACCAGGGCGCACGACTTCTTCGAGAAGTACGGCTCCTGGACGATCATCATCGGACGGTTCGTGCCCATCGTCCGCACCGTCGCCACGGTCATGGCGGGTGTCGGCAAGATGAGGTTCCCGCTCTACGCGCTCTACAGCGCGATCGGGGCCGTGCTGTGGGTGGACGGGATCATCCTGCTGGGCCACGTGCTCGGACGCATCCAGTGGGTGCGCGACCACAAGAGCTGGATCGACTACATCGTCGTCGGCGCAGTGCTGCTCGGCCTGATCCCCACCGCGATCCACCTGCTGCAGGGGCGCCGCAAACGCGGTCGCAAGGCGTGACCCCCGTCCGTCCGCCGATCTTCAGGGCTCGGCGTCGTCATGACGCCGCCGGCACCTCCGGATAGGGACGGACGGGATCAGCGGCGCCGGGCGCAGGCCTGCTTCACGTCGTCGGGCGGGTCGAGGTGCACGCCGAAGAACGTCGTGTCGGCGTTACAGGCCCGTGATTTGACCTCGTCCTCGACGTGCCCACGCTGCTGCCACACGACGATCGCCAGCACCACCACGACGAGCGTGATGATCAGGCGGACGATCAGCTTGGCGATGAGAACGCCGAGCAATACTCCGATCACGACGATCACCAGGATGACGCCCACTCCGAGCGCGGTCACGTTCTCGGCCCCGAGGGCGGTCACGGTCTGCACGGGTCAGTTCTACAGCTGCCCGCACCCGTCGTGGTCCGCCGCCGCGCGAGCGAGCCGGGTAACCGGTCCGGGCGGCCCGAGTCAGCGGTACGTCTGGACGAACCCGTGCTCGTCGCCGGCGGCGCAGAACGTGCTCGTCGGACACGAGATCGCGCCCGGCATCACCGTCAGCGAGTGCTGCGAGGTCCAGTCGGCGCCGTCGAAGTGCCAGATGCCGTCCGGCGCGACGTCGCTGGGACCGTTGTAACCGCGGGAGGCGAGCACGCACCATGTGGCCGAGGCGCACGTCAGATCGGCGCCGTAACCGAAGACGTAGAAGGGAACCGTCAGCGTGCGGGTCCACGCCCGACCGTTCCAGCGCAGGACCTTGCCGCTGCCGAGCGCGAGAAGGCAGGCCGATGCACTGACGCAGTCGATCGCGCTGGTCCGGTCGGCCGTTCCGCTCGGCGAGGTCGGTGCGCTCCACACACCGTTGGAGTACTTCCGCACGTGCGCGTCGTCGCCCACCAGGCAGAAGCGCCCGGCGCAGCTGACCAGCGGGTAGCCCGGCCTGACCACGGCGGCCTTCTTCGTCCACGTCGTGCCGTTGAACGTCCAGGCGTTGCCGCGTCCGTCGACCGCCATACAGAACGTCGTCGAGGTGCAGGAGACCGAGGTCAGGCCGCCGGTGGAGTCCGTCGCCGTCGGTGCGTGCAGTCCGGGGTCGAGGGTCCACGCGTTTCCGTTCCACCGGGTCGCTCGCCCCTGCGCCGACACCGCGACGCAGAACGACCCGCTCGCGCACGACACGGCTCGCAGGTCGGCTGTCGTCGACGGCCCGGCGGTCCAGGCCCCGCCCCGCCACACGGCCGTTCTCCCCGACCCGACTGCGACGCAGAACGCCGAGGTCGGGCAGTCGACGTCGGCGACGCCACCGGTGTACGGATCGATGGAGGTCGGCGTCCCGGGCCCGTCCGTCGGGGACAGCGGGGTGACCGAATCGGTTCCTACTCCGAAACACGCGCTCGGGTCGCACGCGAGGCGAGTGACGTCGTCCGCCACGTCGCCCGTGACGGCCGACCACGACGAGCCGTCGAACGTCGCCAGCGCCGTGGGGGGGTTGTAGGTCCCGTAGGCCGCCCAACAGCGGCTCGTGGTCGCGCACGCGAAGTCGTACAGGTAATCGTCTTCGGGGCGTGCGAGATCGCCCTCCGGCGACCAGGTGCCGGTCGAGTAGAGGTACGTCGCGCCACCCTCGGCGACCATCACGCACTTCTCCGCGGTGGGACACGACAGGCCGGCGATCCGTTCGGCGAAGCCGTCCGGGGCGGTGCCCGACCCCCAGGCGGCGCCGTTCCAGACGAAGACGCGATCGGAGGACTCACCGTTCCACTCGTCCGGAGACACGAGAGCGCAGAACGACGGGCCGGAGCACGTCAGGCTGCTCAGCCTCGCGCCGGCGAAGAAGTCGTCGACGGTCGCCCAGCCCGACCCGTCGTACCGCCACAGAATGTCGTTTCGTCCGTCGCGGCTGCCGTCCTCGACCGCGAAGCACTGTGCCGGCGATGCGCACGCCACAGCGGTGAATTCCTCCGACGCGGTCACCGTGGTCCAGGACGTCCCGTCCCATCGGTACGTGCCGAATCGCCCGACGGCCATGCAGAAGGCACTGCTCGAGCAGGTGACGGCGTTGATGGCTGCACCCTGGGTGCTGCCGGGTTGTGCTCGTTC
The DNA here is from genome assembly GCF_054781375.1 of Jatrophihabitans fulvus. NCBI lineage: Bacteria > Bacillati > Actinomycetota > Actinomycetes > Jatrophihabitantales > Jatrophihabitantaceae > Jatrophihabitans > Jatrophihabitans fulvus. The sequence goes on along the minus strand of NZ_BAAGUN010000002.1, from coordinate 565,137 downwards.
CACGGCGACCGGGGCCGACCACGTCCCGTCCCGGCGGAAGAGGACGTTGCCGGTGCCGTCGGCGGCAGCGCAGAACGCTTCGGTAGGACACGACGCCGCGTTGAGCCAGCCGGACTGCGGCAGCACCGAGGTCGGGGCGCGCCAGGTGGCCGAGGTCGTATAGACGAAGGCCTTCGGCGCCGACGCGCCCGCCGCGTTGACGACACGGACACTCTTCGCGCCGGCATTACCGCTCGGCACCCGAGCGAGCAGCGTCGACGACGAGCGGACGGTCACGGCCGGCGACCGCTTCGTGCCGAAGTCGACGGCGGTGACGCGCGTGAAGTTCCGTCCTCTGACCGTGATGGTCTGCCCGCCGCGGAACGACCCCGTTGCAGGCGAGAGCGACGTGACGAAGGGCCTGGCCACGTACTGCACTCGGTCACGGCGGCCGATGGCCGATGTCCCCGCCGCGGTCTTCACGCGGACGTCGACGCTTCCGACCGCATGTGCCGGTGCCGTCACCTTCAGCGTCGTCGACGACAGCACCGAGACCGACCGTCCGGCGCTACTGCCGAAGCGCACCGTCGCGCCCTTGACGAAACCGGATCCCTTGACGGTGACGCGGGCACCACCGGCGTTGGAGACGACGGAGGGCGACACGGACGTCACCGCCGGCCGTCGCGCGGCCGCATCCGCGCCGGACGGGAGCGCCACGGTGGCGGCCACCGTCGCGACGACGACGACGACGGTCGTGCTCAGGCGAGAACGCATCCGGGTGTCCCTCCGCGATCATGAATGCCGGATCGGCTGCGGGATCGAATCAGGCCGCCTCGTGGTGCGGCAAACGTGAACCCGACAGGTCGGACGTATCGAGCGGGTCGACCGCGCCGTCCGGCCGATCACCGTCCCACTAACCTCGACGTATGAGTGACCAGCAGGAACCGCGCCTCGGCCCACCCACCGCCCTCGCGCCGGGCGGCCTGCGCATCGTCGCGCTCGGCGGCATCAAGGAGATCGGCCGCAACATGACGATGTTCGAGTACCGGCCGGAGAAGGGCCGGAACCGGCTGCTCGTCGTCGACTGCGGCATGTTGCTCGGCAAGACGAACTCGCCGGGCGTCGACATCACGCTTCCCGACTGGTCGTACTTCGCCGATCGGCTCGGCGACATCGACGCGGTCGTGCTCACGCACGGCCACGAGGACCACATCGGTGCGCTGCCCTACCTGCTGCGCGAGCGACGCGACATCCCGGTCATCGGCTCGCGGCTGACGCTGTCGTTGGTCCACTCGAAGCTCGACCAGCACCAGATCAAGGCCAAGACACAGCTGGTGAAGGAGGGCGACGAGCTCGAGGTCGGCCCGTGGGGTCTGCGCTTCTTCGCCGTGAACCACTCGATCCCCGACGCGATGGCGGTCGCGCTCCGTGCGGGCGAGCACACCGTGCTGCACACCGGCGACTTCAAGATGGACCAGACCCCGCTCGACGGTCGGCTCACCGACCTGCCCGGCTTCTCGCGCCTGGGCGACGAGGGTGTCGACCTGCTGCTGTCCGACTCCACCAACGCCGAGGTGCCCGGCTTCATCCCGTCCGAGCGTGACGTGGGCAAGGTCGTCACCGACGTCATCCTGAAGGCGAGCGGGCGCATCATCGTGGCCTGCTTCGCCTCGCACGTGCACCGCGTGCAGCAGGTGCTCGACGCGGCGCACGAGAGCGGACGCCAGGTCGCGTTCGTCGGACGGTCGATGGTCCGCAACATGGGCATCGCGCGCGACCTGGGCCTGCTGCGGGTGCCCGACGGGCTCATCGTCGACCCGAAGACCCTGGACGAGCTGCCGTCGCGCCGCATCCTGCTCATCTCGACCGGGTCGCAGGGCGAACCGCTGTCGGCGCTGTCGCGCATGGCCAACCGCAGCCACCAGTCGATCACCATCGGCGACGAGGACACCATCCTGCTCGCGTCGTCGCTGATCCCGGGCAACGAGACGTCCGTCGGACAGGTGATCAACGGGCTCTCGCGGCTGGGGGCGACCGTCGTGCACAAGTCGATGGCGCTCGTGCACGTCTCCGGACACGCGCCCGCGGGTGAGCTGCGCTTCCTGCTCAACGCCGTCCGTCCGACGAACCTCATGCCGGTGCACGGTGAGTGGCGCCATTTGCGCGCTCATGCGGCAATCGGCAAGTCGGTTGGACTTCCGGACGAACGCATCCTCCTCGCCGAGGACGGCACGACCGTCGACCTCGTGAACGGCTTGGCGACGATCAGCGGACGGATCCCCGTCGGCTACGTCTACGTCGACGGTCTCGAGGTCGGTGACATCGGCGACTCCGTGCTCAAGGACCGTCGCATCCTCGGCGAGGACGGTTTCCTGTCGATCCTCGTCGCGGTCGACGCCGAGGCGGGCAAGGTCGTCGTCGGGCCGGAGATCACGGCCCGCGGTTTCAGTGACGACCCGACCGCGCTCGAGCCCATCACGGCCGAGCTCATCCAGGTCGTCGAGAAGGCACTCGCCGACGGCACCCGCGACGTCGACGCCCTGCAGCACCTCATCCGTCGCACGGTCGGACGGTGGGTCGACCGCGAGTACCGGCGCCGTCCGATGCTCATGCCGCAGGTCGTCGAGGTCTGATCGGGACCTCCGGCGATCCGGTCCGGGCCCGACGGTCGCCGACTCCGGCGGCACCCGTGTGCCGCGCCGGGTCTGGGTTCGCGTAACCCTGCGCCGCCCTCGTAGCTTCCGCTCCGCCGCACGAGCTGTACGTGCGGCGGGGGAGGGCGTGGGTGTCTCGTTCCAGGGGTGGACGGTCGAGGATCGTGGCGGTGCTGTGCGCCGTCCTCGTCGTGGTGGGCACGGCGGGGGCGGTGACCTCGTGGTCCGGGCCCGCGGCCGGCGCTGCTTCCGGCCCGACGACGGTGGACGTCCGGACGCGCGACGCGGCGTTGTACGCCATGCGGCGGCACGTGCGAGCCGGAGTGGCGGTGCTCGACCGCAAGACGGGCCGCAGTTACCTCGCCGGCCAGGCCCGCGCCGAGTTCGGAGCCGCCTCGGTGATGAAGTTGTTCGTGGCCGCCCGGTTGCTGGCGCGGCGCCAGATGTCCGGCCGCATCGCATCGCTGGCGTGGTCGATGATCACCCGCTCGGACAACAACGCCCTGCAGCGCCTGCTACCGCCCGTGGGCGGCACCGCGGTGGTCGACTGGGCCGAGAAGTACTTCGCGATCCCCGGGCTGGGCTCGCCCCCTCGATCGGCCAAGCGCTCGTGCTGGGGCAATACGCACATCACCGCAGTCGGCATCGTGACGTTCCTCGACCGGATGGCCCGCAACCCGCTCGTCGGACCATGGTTGACGAACGCGTTGCACCACTGGAAGCCCTACGCGGCCGACGGTCTGGACCAGCGCTTCGGGTTTGCCGTCGCCGCCCGGGGTATCGGGCTCAAGCAGGGCGAGGGCCATTGCTCGTCCGACACGAACGGTTCGATCATCAATTCGGTCGGCCTGGTCGGCCACGACCGCTTCGCCGTCGCGGTGCTGACCGACTCCCACATCTGCTGCAATCGTGGCGGATTCAACCGTGAGCAGGCCGCGATCGCCTCGTCGATGGCGCGCACGATCATGCCCGGCGGACGGATCGACCTCGTCGCGTGGCACTCCCCGTACGGTGGGGTCGGCCGTGCCGCGGCGCTGGGGACCACGGTCACCGTCAGCGGGTGGGTCGCGGATCCGGACCGGCCCCGTGGGCCGACCCCGGTGCGAGTGGTCGAGAGATCGACGACGGTCCGCGCCGGGTCGTCGACCGGCATCGACGCGGCGCTGAATGCCCGTCATCACCTCACCGGGCGGCACGCGTTCGCGTTGAGCTTCTCCGCGAAACCGGGCACGCACCGGTACTGCGTCCGCCTCGTGAACGTCGGGCAGGGTGTCGACACGCCGGCGGTGTGCCGCACCGTGAGGGTGGCCTCCGGGTGACGGTGGGGACCGAGGTCCGTGTGGCGGACGGGGACGGCTGGTGCACGTCGTCCGCTGTGCGTGAGACCGATCCGGGCTGCGCGGGATTCGTCGCCTGAAGGACTCAGGTCCCGGACGGAACGGACGATGGTCACGGCGTGCTGCTCTGGTGCCTCGTCGGCTGGTGTGTCGCCGCGGTCGCCCTCGGCCTGGTGCTCGGGCCGGCGATCGCGCTCGGCTCGCGGGCTCCCGTGCCCCGGACCCCCGTCGGCGGACCGAGTGGGACCGAGCGCGACCTGACGTCCGCCTGCGGCCGGCGCTTCGCCCGCATCGGGGCCGACGAGTGGCTGCGCGCCGCCGATGTCGAGGCAATGCAGGCACTACGGCACGTGCCCGAATCCGTCCGCGAATGACCGAAGCCCGGCGGAGAGGGTGAACTCCGCCGGGCCCGGTGGCCTGTCAGCTCAGCTGTGCTGCGGGCGGCGGCGACGTCGTCCGAGGTCGGTCACGCCGATGCCTCCGACGATCAGCGCGAGCCCGATGCCGATCAGCGCGCCGTTGGGCGAGCCCGTCGTGGCCAGCGCGCCCTGCCGGGCGGACGCCGGGTCGGCACCGCCCTCGTGCGTGACCGGACCGTCGGCGCGCGAGTTGGACACTCCGGCGATGCCGAGGGACGGCTTCCCTCCGGTCCCGGGCCCGGTCGCGGCGCCGGTCGAGCTCGCGGTCGTGTCGGACGGGTTCGTGACCGACCCACCCGCCTGCGACCCGGCCGGGTCACTGCTCGCCGGGAAGCTCACCACCGGGTCACCCGACCCGGTCGCCTCCGACGAGGTCTCGGACGCCGGTGCGTCCGTCGTGGTGGTGTCGGACGGGGGTGCGTCCGTCGTGGTGGTGTCGGACGGGGGCGCGTCCGTGGTGGTGGTGTCGGACGGGGGCGCGTCCGTGGTGGTGGTGTCGGACGGGGGCGCGTCCGTCGTGGTGGTCTCGGACGGGGGCGCGTCCGTCGTGGTGGTCTCCGACGAGGGCGCGTCCGTCGTGGTGGTCTCCGACGAGGGCGCGTCCGTCGTGGTGGTCTCCGACGAGGGCGCGTCCGTCGTGGTGGTCTCCGACGAAGGTGCGTCGGTCGTGGTGGTGGTGTCGGACGAAGGTGCGTCCGTGGTGGTGGTGTCGGACGAGGGTGCGTCCGTGGTGGTGGTGTCGGACGAGGGTGCGTCCGTGGTGGTGGTGTCGGACGAGGGTGCGTCCGTGGTGGTGGTGTCGGACGAGGGTGCGTCCGTGGTGGTGGTGTCGGACGAGGGCGCGTCCGTCGTGGTGGTGTCGGACGAGGGTGCGTCGGTGGTGGTCGTGTCCGAGGCCGGCGCGTTCGTCGCGGTGGTGCCACCGGAGGCCGGCGCGGTCGAGGTCGACGCGCCCGACGAGGGAGCGGAGCTCGGCACCTCGCACCCGTTGGCGGCAATCGCCTGACCGGCGCTGGTCCAGTTCTGCGAGTAGGTCTTACCGGCGACCGTGAACGGCGGAATGATGTCGCCCCAGCCGATGTGCCGGCTCTTCAGCGTGGCGTCCCAGACCGGCCCGGTGTGCTTCTTGAGGTGCCCGCTGAGGGCTCCGTCCGGGTCGACGGTGACGGAGACGTACGGGTTCGTGTCCGCGTTCGTCGCGTGGCAGAGCGTGACGTTGTCCGCGTTGCCGCCGGTGCTGGGGGCGGCGTTCGCCCCTCCGGCGAGGCCGGCGGCGACGACGAGGCCCCCGATGCTGATGGCCACGAGCCCGGCGCGCGTGCGTCCCGAGCCGCGCCGGGACAGGCGGTGCTGTGCGTTCACTGGATCCCCCGAAAGTCGCGTGTTCAACTACGAAACTAACCGCGCCTTCACAGAAGTCCGGACGGATTCCGGTCCGTCGACGGCGGTCGAACGTCCCGACGAATCGGACATCCCGGCGATCACCGGCGCGTCAGGTGACCCGCGGACAATCGGTGGGGTCGGACGGCCGCAGGTCCCAGGACCTTTGCCAGAAAGCGCTGCCGGGGGCGTAACGGAGAATTCGGGACATGACGCTCCTTGTGGTCACAGCGCTGTGGCTTGTCATCGCCGTCTGCGTCCGTGCCGTGCCGCGCCGATCCCGTCCGCAGCTCGCCGACCGCACCGGCGCGCGCGTCGTCACCCACCTCGACGCCGCGCCTGTACGCCACGAGCCGCCGGCGGAGTTCGCGTCGGCCTGCGACCGCCGGTTCACCGCGCTCGAGGTGCACGACTGGGCCCGCTTCGCCGACCTGCGTGCCCGCGAAGCGCTGCGCACGTCGGCGAGTGCGGTGACGGTCAGCCAGTCCTGATCCGTCCGGTCGAGGACTGCCCACTTCGTGCGTTCTGGCTGACCGCGGGCCACAGCTGGTGCTTACATGGTCCCGTCCGTCGAGGAGGGGTTCCATGAAGCGTCTCATCGTCACCGCTGTCTGCGGTGCGACCGTGCTCTCCGCGGCGGTCGCCGCCGCGCCGGCGTCCGCCGACACCGTGCGGGCGGCGACCCGCTGCACGTACACCGGGGCGCTGTTCCCCAACCCGTTGCCGCCGTCGCTGTACCCGAAGCACGGCGTGCTCGAGCGCACGACGCAGCTCACCGCGAACCGCGGCTCGCTGTGGGCGGGCGTGGCCAAGGACGACAGCCGCCAGAACCTGTTCGGCGTGATCACCTGGCGGACCGGCCAGAAGCGCCCCACGCTGCTCGGCAGCTTCACCCACCCGCGCGGCAACTACCCCGACACCGTCACGATCGCGGGCATCACGCCGAAGGAGGTCGTGGTCGCCGCCGTGAAGCGGCCGACCAGCGACCTGCACGTCGGCTACGCCTGGTACCGCGGCGCGCGCACCGAGTTCTCGCACGCGAAGAACTGGAACTCGGTGGTGCCGGTCGGTGTCGCCGACGACGGCACGATCTACGGCAAGGCCCACAGCACGTCCGGCCACATGTACCTCGTGAGCTGGAAGCACCGGCTCGCCCCCTACCGCGTGATCCGCGAGATGAGCCCGTCCGGGTTCCAGCTCGACGTCGTGCCCAACGGCACGCTCGTCTACCGCGACCGGCGGCCGGGAACGTACGCGCGACTGACGTCCGGACGCGAAGTGCGCCTGGTCAGCCTCACGGGCAGCAACGAGGTGTCCGACTTCAGCGTCGCGGCCGGCTCGCGCTGGATCGGCGTCTCGGACGGCGCGATCCGCGCCTGGGACTTCCGCACCGCGCCGTCGGGCTCCACCGTCCGACCGACCGTCCTGCTCAAGCGCGACACGGCGAAGGTCGAGTACACCCCCGTCGCGGCAGGCCCGCGCGGCGACCTCGTCTTCGCCGGTGACCGTGCCTGGGTGCGCACGCCCAGCGGTGGCATCGCCCCGATCAACGGATTCGCCGTCGGCGCGATCAGCCGCTACGGGTCGATCGCCGTCTCACTGCTCAAGGACGGACAGACGCACCTCGCCCGCTGCCGCTGACGCCCACCGGCCGGACGGGAAGGGGTGCCAGCACCCTCGATCGGGTGATGGGCCGCGCCCGACACTCGGACGCATGCTGACCAGGTTCGTCCGTACGGTGCTGCCGACCGTGGCGCTGCTCGCCCTCGCTGCCTGCTCGTCGGACGCAGGCTCGGACGGTGCGGGCCCGTCGTCCCCCGCCCCGTCGTCCCGTGTCCAGGCACCGGTCGCGGCCACGCCGATGCGCATCGGGACCACGGCTCATGTGCACGACGCCAAGGGCGTCGAATTCGACGTCACCCTCGTCAGGGTCGAGCAGCGGGTGCGGCCGACCGGCACCTACAACCAGGTGCCGACGACGCACCGCATCTACGCCGCCGAGTTCGTCGTCTCGAACCACGGCGCCGGCACGCCGTCGATCGACTCGGCCACGGGGGTGGTCGTCCGCGACCCGTCCGGGATCGAGTACGGCATCGCACCCGTCGACCGCATCTCGTCCGGGCCGGAGTTCACGAGCGGGCTGCGGCTCGAGCCCGGCCGGCAGGTGGATGCCTGGCTGCCCTTCGGCGTGCCGCAGGGCGCCACCGTCACCGTCGTCCGCTGGCCCGACCCGCTCACCGGCAGGCGTGCGATCTGGGCGGTCTGACCCTCCCGTCGACGCGCCCGAGCCCGAGGCGTTCCCGTCCGCGCACAATGGAGGCATGACCGTCACGACCCCGCTCGAGCAGGGCATCGTCTCGCCACGGCGCGAGGTGCCGAAGTCGATCGTCCGCCCGCACTACGTCGGCACCTGGCCGCGGCAGAAGGCCGACCACGACGACCCGATGGTCAAGGACGCCGACACCATCGAGCGCATGCGGGTGGCCGGGCGCATCGCCGCCGAGGCGCTCGCCGAGGTCGGCCGGCACGTCGCTCCCGGTGTCACCACCGACGAGCTCGACCGCGTCGGGCACGAGTTCATGATCGCCCGCGGCGCGTACCCCTCGACGCTGGGCTACAAGGACTACCCGAAGTCGCTCTGCACGAGCGTCAACGAGGTCATCTGCCACGGCATCCCCGACGACCGTCCGCTGGCCGACGGCGACGTCGTCAAGGTCGACATCACCGCCTACATCGGCGGCGTGCACGGCGACAACTGCGCCACCTTCTACGCCGGCGACGTCAGCCAGCAGGTGCGCGACCTCGGCGAGCGCACCCGCGAGGCCATGATGCGCGGCATCAAGGCGATCAAGCCCGGCCGTCCGGTCAGCGTCATCGGCCGCGTGATCGAGTCGTACGCCAAGCGTTTCGGCTATGGCGTCGTGCGCGACTACACCGGTCACGGCGTCGGGCCGAGCTTTCACACGAAGCCGACGATCCTGCACTACGACGACGAGCGGGCCGACACGATCATGGAGCCCGGCATGACGTTCACCGTCGAGCCGATGCTCACCCTCGGCACCGAGGACTGGTACATGTGGGACGACGACTGGACCGTCCTCACCAAGGACGGCTCGATGGCCGCGCAGTGGGAGAACACCGTCGTGGTGACCGACGACGGCGCGGAGATTCTGACAACACCCGGGTACTGAGACTTGCGCAGACTGGGCCCGCGCCTGAATGGTGCGGCGGGTATTCCTACCGGCTCCGGCTGGACGGCGCTGGCACCGCGCGTCCGTCTAGCTGTTGGGCGAATAGGAACAGTGACGCGTGAGGGGTCGCCGTCGGCGTTTCATGACCGAGCGGCGGCTCCCGACGTGAACGGATTGTTCACGCATTGCGCCTTGTCTCTCCATCCGAGGCAAGTGTGGCCCTGTCTGTGACGCTGGCTTCGTCAGCCGAGTGGCGGCCGCGGCCGCGCAATCAGGTTCCGATTCGCGAACCGCTGATCTGAGCGCGTGTAGGACCATTCGGCGCGAAATTCAGTACGAAGGACTGATCTGGCTGCCTCATCGGCTTGACATGTTGACCGCTCGGAGATCGTCAACAGCGCTTGCCGGGGGTGGGCATGGAAACGCCGACATTAGCGGGCGGAGAGCTTCCACTCTCGGGCCACGTCGAACCTCGGAATGACGAGGTGCTCGCGGTCTTCCGGAACGGGCGCGTCGAGGACATTTATGCCCCGGGTCGAAGGCTTCGCGCCCTCTGGCGTATGTACAAGCCCGGATCGCTGACCTATGCGCGCATCCTCCGAGCGGACATCGGCTTCCAGACAAGCGCCCGCGATGTCGCCGTGAAGGACGACTGGACTCTCCCGCGCGTCGACCTGACGACCTTTGTAGCGCTGAATCCCGAGGGCAACTATGCGGCGCTGCGCGACCGACTGATCCAGCGCGGCCTGGGCTTCATGGCGGCGCTGTCGTCGGAGCTCGAAGCGGAGATGGACCGTTTCGTTCGGCGTTCCATCGCTACCCTCACCCACGATGTCGTCGTCAACCAGGACGTCGATCCGCACTTCGGACATGCCACGATGCTGATGGGCGGTCTCTTCGTCGTCGACCGCGTTGTCATCGGAACCGCGACGAGCGATCCGCACTACGAGTCGGTCACGCTCGCGCGACGCGGGAAGCTGGTGGACGAGGCCGAGGACGATAGGGCGCTTGCGGCCGCACAGCGTCGGGGAATGGATCTCCGGGACTTCGAGAATCCCAATCTTGCTGCGCAGGAACACGAGATCTACATGGCCCAGATGCAGGCCGACCTCGAGCGACAACGCATCGAGGTCGAGCTCCAACGGGTCCAAGCCGAGCAAACCGCAGCTGTGCAGATCGCCGAGATCCAGAACGTTCGTGCCGTCCAGGCTGCTCGTCGTTCGGGGTGGACCCGCGACGAGCGTCCGCTCGTCGGACAAGAGCAGTCGTTCGCACCGGGTCCGCACCCCGAAGGTGCGATCAACCCGTCGGACCCGCGGGTGATCGACGCGTCTCCCATCCCCGTCGACAGCCGGACTGCCGATCTGGCCCGTGATCCCAGACTGATCAAGGCATGGACGTTCGCCGGCGGCAGGGCCGCGGAGATCGTCGGAGCGGTCGAGGTCGGTGACGACGGCAACGGCAGGCTCACGGTGATGGTGCACCGGGGATCGGACGTCCCCGTCGCAGCGGAACGGATGGCATCGGCCGCTAATCCAAAATCCGACGTCGTGCTGCTCCCGGAGAACTCGTCCCTCGCGGGTTGGGTGAATTCGCTCATCGACCGTCGTGCTCCGGAAGTGGCGGACGACATCGCCGAGCTCGACGTCCGGGAGAACGCCGACGGGGTTACCGTCACGGTGAGCGGCGTGCCGGGGCGCACGAGTGCCGTCATCAAGAAGATCAGCAGCGGCGACACCTTGATCTCCGCGGCGCTCTCCGAGTTGCTGCTGCGCGACGTGCGCTGTGACTCCGCCGCTTCCTGACGCCGCGTGACACCTTGATCGAGCAACAACTCCGGCCGCTGCGCCTGACGGCGATCGCCGATTCGCACGTCTTCGCGGTGGAGATCCCGTGGCTCCCCAGCATCGAGAGCCCCGGTGACGCAGCTACCGCTCAGCTGAGGGAGGCGTTCGGGCGACAGGTCGCGATGCTGCGGGCGCTGGCCGAGAGCGGCCAGCATCATCCGGGCGCGCTCCAGTTGCGCATCGTCGTCGACGAGCAGGTCCAGAACGGCCGCTCTTCGTCGGTGCTTCGCGTCTTCATCCTCGGTTCTGCCCGGCGAAGGGAGGAGGCCTCCGCGCTGCACAGCAGGCTGATCGCCACGCTCCCTTCGGACCTGCCGACCGACGTTGTCGATGACATCACGCTGGGTTGGCTGGTCGACGTGGACGATCGCGTGCGGTGGGGCGCGAATCAGGTCGCGGAAATCCGTCGCGCGATCGAGTCGAGCGATCCGGAGAACGATGCGGGCGAGGTAGATCCCCAGTCGCCGGTGTTGCTCCGCTGGACCTGGACGTCGGTCAATCTCATCGCGTCGCTCGGTGCTCTGCACAAGCTGCCGCGCGGCGCGCAGCTCGTGGTGCATCTCGAGCCGCGCGCGGTCAGCCGGGACGCCCTCGGTTTCCTGCGCGAGGAGATTTCGGACCTGCGCGAGAGCTACCAGGACAACAAGGGCGAGAACCCGCTGCTGGCCGCAGTCATCGGCGGGTACATGCAGGCGCTTCGGGACCTGCCGCGCGCCTGCTTTCACGTTCGGGTGATGGTGGTGTGTCCAGGATTCGCCATCCCGGACGGTCTGCCCGAAATAGTCGGGGCCGACCTGACGCGCTCGTGGGAGACGGGTTCCCCGGTCGGCACCTTCGACGTCATCCGGCCCGGCACGGCAGCGGAACTCGACAACGCCCTGGCGCTCGTGCAATTGCTGCGTTCGCAGCCTGTCCGGTCGCCCGATCAACCCGAGCTCGCCGAACTGCTCCACCTCTTCGACCCGCACGAGGCTAGTGCGGCGTTCCGGATTCCGGTCCCGGGACCGGAAGGCCTGCCCGGCCTTCGTACTGAGCCGGCGAGCTCGCTGCCGCGCGGTCTCGTCTCCGTCGTCGTGGCCGAGCGGCCGTCCGTGCTCCTTGGTACCGGGCCATCAGGGGACCTCGTCACGCTGAGTCATGACGAGCTAAATCGGCACGCGCTGGTGGCCGGGCTTCCCGGCTTCGGCAAGACGACAACCGTCCAGGCGTTGCTCCTGCAGTTGTGGCCCGCTGATTCATCGGCGAAGAGGATTCCGTTCCTCGTTCTGGATCCTGCGAAGACCGACTACCGGTCACTTGCGGAGACGATCGGCCCCGACTGTCGCCTCATCGAGCTCACCGGCGACGACGTGGCCTTCAACCCGCTGTGCATTCCGGACGGCGTACCGCGAACCGTCTTCGCCACGCGGCTCGCCGCGGCCTTCGATGCTGCCTACGACCTCAGCAGCTTCTACCCCATAGCGGGAACCGTTCTGACTCGCGCCGTTCACCGCGCCCTGCGGGAAGAACGCCCCACGATGGCGCGGCTCTATGCGCACGTGCGGCACCTGATCTCTGAATCGGCGTACTCCGAGCGTGTCAAGGGTGACCTCGAGGGGGCCCTGACCAGCAGGCTTGAACTGCTCACCGACGGCAGTCTGGGCAGTGCGCTCATGGGTGACGGCGACGCCGCCATCGACTGGGGCGATCTCCTCAGTAGACCCGCGGTCGTTTTGGTGCGAGAGTTCGCCGGGCCGCGGGAACGAGCCCTGCTAATGAGCCTCCTGCTGGCGGGGTTGGTCTCGTACCGGGAGTACCACTCAAGCGAAGGCCTCGGCCATGTGACCGTGGTCGAGGAAGCGCACCGAATCCTCGCTGGCGGTGGACAGTCCGGTTACGTCAACGACGGCGCACAGGTGTTCGTCGACGCCATGGCAGAACTCCGTGGCGCGGGCGAAGGCTTCGTCGTGGTGGAACAGGCGCCCTCGCGACTCGTACCCGAGGTGCGCAAGCTCGTGGGAACCGTGCTCGCGCACCGGACGGTCGATGCCGAGGAGCGTGCGGTTCTCGCCACGTCCCTGACGCTTCCGACGGACGAACACGCCCTCGCCCGGCTCGAACCGGGCCACGCCGTCGTGCTGGCGGCGGACATGCTGGCGCCGGCGGTGGTCAAGGTTGAGCGCGTCGTCCGCGCGGACAGAACGGGGGCGCCCACCGTGTCCACGCGTATCGCAACCCGAACGGCTGAGGCGCCGGTGCGGTTGTGGTGTCAGCAGTGTCCGTATGCGTGCAACGGCTTTCGCGGCGCCCAGCTCGTCGAATCCCGCGAACGAGAGCGTGGCACGCGCACGACCGAGAGTTGGACCGCGTCCTTCCGTGACGCGCAGACTCACGCGCTGAGCCGGGCGGAGCTCTACTGCGCCGCCGCCTACGCCGACGCCCAGCGCTCCGTCGACGAGCGCGACTGGAACCTCCGCCGCGCCCTGTTGCTTTCCCAATTCAAGTCGCGTCGCACAGAAAGGTCGTCTGATGACTGACCCGGAGAAGAAGTCCGAGACGACCGTGACCGCACGGTCGATCGTCGACGACCCAGTGGTCGACAAGCCCGCCCGGGAGCTGCACCCGCTGCTCAATCATGCGTCGGGCCTCGCTCTGTTCTGGTCGGCGGCGATCGTTGTCTCGATCACCATCGTGCCGGCGATCCTGGACCGCATCCATCAGACCGCGTTCTCCGACGGTGCCATCATCGCCAGGACGATCGCGCCGACCTGGCCGACCGACGGTGCGCCAACGATGTGGCCAAACTGGCTGGCTGTCCTGGCGACCGGCCTCGGGCTCGTCGTCGTGGTCCTGGGCATCGTCAAGGTCAAGTTGCCGCGTGAGGTGATCCTCGTAGTGAGCGCGGTTCTCGCGCTGTGTCTGCTCGTCACCGCATGGAAGACCTTCGACCTCATCGACGGGAAGCACTGGGTGTCGATCCCCGCCGAGGTCCTCTGCGTAATCGCGTTCCTGCTTTCCGCGCGTGCCGCGGCTAGGTGGAAGCTGGAAAGGAATGGATCGAAGGGCTCGCCCATCACCCAGTTCCTCATCGTGCTGGTTCTGTCGGGAGCTGTTCTCGTGGCAGGCGCCGCGATCATCGTCGACCAGCAGCAGCAGCACGGCGTGGTGTCCACGCTGATCGGATACTGACGTGAGCGAGCGGAGGGCAGCGAATCATGCGTAGCTCCGACGAGCGGTCTGGGTTGAACCGTGCGGCACATGGCTTTGCGGCCCTCGCTGTAGGCGCCGGCACAGCCTGGGCGGCGACCGTTACCGATCCCTCGGGGAAGCTTGCGGCAGCGGATGCCTCGGATGCCGAGGTCCGAATGGCGCAATCTCTCTACGACGTGGTCGATGCCGAAGAGGGTCGGCGTGAAAGCGCTGACGCCACGGAAGACGCGATCGAGAACCCGCAGGAACTGCCGTCCATCATCGAACCGCGTGACAAGTTCGACGTCTTCGCCGATGAGGTGTCTCCGGAGGTTTCCGAGCCGACGGTCACCGACAGTCTCGCGCCCGAGTTGAGAGCGGCGATGACCGAGGCACCTGAGGCTGTCGCTGAGGCACCAGACGGGCTGGCGAACGAGGTGAGTGACGCGCTCGCGGAGATGGGCCCCGCTCCCGACATGTTCGGCGGTCCAATGGAGCCGGGGCCGATGGGCGAACCCGGCGGGGACGCCGCGATGGGCGGCGGTCCTATCTGACCTACGGACCGGACGGCCTCTCCTCTGCAAGCGGCACAATGGAGACTTGACCGTCACGACCCCGCTCGAGCAGGGCATCGTCTCGCCACGGCGCGAGGTGCCGAAGTCGATCGTCCGCCCGCACTACGTCGGCACCTGGCCGCGGCAGAAGGCCGACCACGACGACCCGATGGTCAAGGACGCCGACACCGTCGAGCGCATGCGGGTCGCCGGGCGCATCGCCGCCGAGGCGCTCGCCGAGGTCGGCCGGCACGTCGCTCCCGGTGTCACCACCGACGAGCTCGACCGCATCGGCCACGAGTTCATGATCAGCCGTGGCGCCTACCCCTCGACGCTCGGCTATAAGGACTACCCGAAGTCGCTCTGCACGAGCGTCAACGTGTCGGGCCGAGCTTCCACACGAAGCCGACGATCCTGCACCACGACGACGAGCGGGCCGACACGATCATGGAGCCCGGCATGACGTTCACCGTCGAGCCGATGCTCACCCTCGGTACCGAGGACTGGTACATGTGGGACGACGACTGGACCGTCCTCACCAAGGACGGCTCGATGGCCGCGCAGTGGGAGAACACCGTCGTGGTGACCGACGACGGCGCGGAGATCCTGACCCGCCCCGGCGACTGAGACTCGCGCACTATCCCGCAATCTGCGACCGACGCTAGAAAGCCCGATACTCTGCGATCGTGGACCCCGTCCGGAACCCGTACGCCCCGGGCGCGGGCCAGCGTCCACCCGAGCTCGCAGGCCGGGACGGCGAGCTCGACGGCTTCGAGGTCGTGCTCGAGCGGGTGTCGCGGGGCCGTCCCGAACGCAGCATGGTGCTCACCGGCCTGCGCGGGGTGGGCAAGACCGTCCTGCTGAACGCGATGCGCTCGGCGGCCGTCCGCCGGGGCTGGGGGACGGGCAAGCTCGAGGCGCGTCCCGACCAGGCGCTGCGGCGACCGTTGGCGGCGGCGCTGCACCTGGCCGTCCGCGAGCTCGCCGGACGCGACGAGGACGGCACGAAGCACGCGCTCGGCGTGCTGAAGTCGTTCGTGCAGCGCGAGGCCGGCAAGGGCCGCGCGTGGCAACCGGGCATCGACGTCCCGGCCGTCACCGGCCGCGCCGACTCCGGCGACATCGAGATCGACCTGGTCGAGCTGTTCAGCGACGTGGCCGGGCTGGCCGCCGACTCCGGCCACGGCATCGCGGTGTTCATCGACGAGATGCAGGACCTCGGCGCCGACGACGTGTCGGCGCTGTGCGCGGCCTGCCACGAGATCTCGCAGCAGGCGCTGCCGCTCGTGGTCGTCGGCGCCGGGCTGCCGCACCTGCCCGCGGTGCTGTCGGCGTCCAAGTCGTACTCCGAGCGGCTGTTCCGCTACGCCCGCATCGACCGCCTCGACCGCGCCGCCGCCGACCTCGCCCTGCGCACGCCCGCGCGCGAGGAGGACGCCGACTTCGACGACGACGCGCTCGCGGCGATGTACGAACTCACCGGCGGCTACCCCTACTTCGTGCAGGCGTACGGCAAGGCGGCCTGGGACGTCGCCCCCCGCTCGCCCGTGACCGCGGCGGACGTCGCCGTCGCCGGCCCGCACGCGCAGGCCGAGCTCGCCGTGGGCTTCTTCGGTTCGCGGTACGAGCGCGCCACCCCGGCCGAGCGCGACTACCTGCGCGCCATGGCTGACCTGTCCGACATCGCCGGCGACGGTGACTCGGTGCCCACGGCGCTGGTGGCGAAGGTGCTCGACCGTCCGCCGCAGTCGCTGTCGCCGGCCCGGGACGGGTTGCTGAAGAAGGGCCTCGTCTACT
The DNA here is from genome assembly GCF_054781375.1 of Jatrophihabitans fulvus. Lineage (NCBI taxonomy): Bacteria > Bacillati > Actinomycetota > Actinomycetes > Jatrophihabitantales > Jatrophihabitantaceae > Jatrophihabitans > Jatrophihabitans fulvus. Next base: position 548,811 of record NZ_BAAGUN010000002.1, on the reverse strand, counting down.
CCGGCCAGCGCGGACGCATCGCCTTCACGGTGCCGCACTTCGGCCGCTACCTGCGCGAGCAGGAGGCCTGACCGTCTGGCAATGCGCCGAGCCCGAAACGCTGCGCACACCTCGGTACGGCAGGCTCGGCGGATGGTCTCGATGCGGGTGTTCCGGGGGCGTCGTCACGACGCGCCGTCCGAACGTCCGCGCCGGCTCGTGTTCATGGCGGCGGGGTGGGTGTTCGCCGCGGTGTCGGCGCTGGGCCTCGTGTCGTACCTGCTGCCGCCCGACAACGCCACCGCCCTCGGACCGGCAGCGGTGTCGATCTACATCATCGCCGGTGCGATCCCGGCGCTCGCCTGCTTCGCCTTCGCCCGCCGCCTCGTCGGCAGCGTCGTGTCCGCCGCGCTGATCGTCGCCCTGGTCGTGATCGCGGCGCCGTTGTACGTCGCTGCCGACCCACCGGCCAATGCCCGCAACCTCGTCGTCATGACGTCGAACATGAAGCTCGGCCGGGCCGACGCCGCCGAGGTCGTCCGCGAGGTGAAGGCCCACCGGGTCGACGTGCTCATGGCGCAGGAACTCACCGAGGAGATGCAGGCCGGCCTCGAGAAGGCCGGTATCGACGCCGTGCTTCCCCACAGCGTCACCCGGCCGAAGTACGGGGGCGAGGGCACGGGCCTGTGGAGCCGCTACCCGCTGAGCAACAAGACCGACCTGCCGCTGCAGTTCGAGGCCGTGGCCGCCCGCATCGCGATCCCCGGGGTGAGCGACCGTCCGACCGTCGCGGCCATCCATGCCGCGGGACCGATCCCTGACACCGGCGACTGGAACAAGGACTACGACGCGCTGCCCGGCGTGCTGCGCGGCCTCGCGAAGGACGCGCCCGTCATCGTCGGGGGCGACTTCAACGCCACCTTCGGTGTGAGCAAGTTCCGCGACCTGCTCGAGGGCGGCTACGCCGACGCCGGCGAGCAGGCGGGCGCCGGGCTGCTGCGCACGTTCCCGTCCGACCGCTGGTTCCCGCCCGTCATGGGCATCGACCACGTCCTCACCCGCGGCGGGGCGGTCGGCACGTCCGCCGAGACCGTCGAGATCAAGGACACCGACCACCGCGCCGTGCTCGTCACGGTGGCGGTGCCGCGTGGGTCCTGATCCACGCGTGCATGGCGATGCCGGCGGCCACACCGGCGTTGATCGAGCGGGTCGAGCCGTACTGCGCGATCGAGCAGACGATCGTGGCGGCCTCGCGCGCGTCGTCCGAGAGCCCGGTGCTCTCCTGACCGAAGAGCAGCAGAGCCCGGCGCGGTAGGACGTACGTCTCGAGCGGCACGGCTCCGGGCAGGTTGTCGATCGCGACGATCTCGTACCCGTTCATTTGCGCGTACGCGCGTAAATCACTGGCGGACGCTACGTGGCTCACGTGCTGGTAGCGGTCGGTCACCATCGCGCCACGCCGGTTCCAGCGCTTGTTGCCGACGACGATCACCTCGCGGGCGAGGAAGGCGTTGGCGGTGCGGACGACGGTGCCGATGTTGAGGTCGTGCCGCCAGTTCTCGATGGCGACGGCGAAGTCGTGCCGGCGGGTGTCGAGGTCGGCGACGATCGCCTCCAACGACCAGTAGCGGTAGCGGTCGACGACGTTGCGACGGTCGCCGTCGCGCAGCAGCTCGGGGTCGAGGCGCGGGTCGTCCGGCCACGGTTCGGGATGCGGACCCACCCCGACGGGCGGATCAGACTCCGTACTGCTCACGGTAGGCGAGCATGGCGTCGAGGTGTTCGGCGTGCGTGCCGGTCTCGCGCAGGTAGGCGATCACGTCGGTGAGCGTGACGATCGCGCGCACCGGCACCCCGCGGTCGCGCTCGACCTCGCCGATGGCCGAGAGTTCGCCGGTGCCGCGCTCCTGCCGGTCGAGGCAGACGACGACGCCGGCGAGGGTCGCGGGGGAGGCGTCGACGATGGCCATCACCTCGCGGATGGCGGCACCCGAGGTGATCACGTCGTCGACGAGCAGCACCCGTCCGTCGAGCGGCGTGCCGACGATGAGGCCGCCCTCGCCGTGGTCCTTCGCCTCCTTGCGGTTGAACGCCCACGGCACGTCGCGTCCGTGGCGTTCGGCGAGCTGCACCGCGGTGGCGGACGCGATCGGGATGCCCTTGTAGGCCGGGCCGAGCAGCACGTCGAACTCCGGCGCCGACTCGACGATCGCCGCGGCGTAGTAGCGGCCGAGCGCGGCGAGCCGTCCGCCGGTGTTGAACAGTCCGGCGTTGAAGAAGTACGGCGAGACCCGTCCGCTCTTCAGCGTGAACTCGCCGAAGCGCAGCACGTCGTGGCCGAGGGCGAAGTCGATGAACTCGCGCTGGTAGTCGTGCATCAGTAACCCTGGCGCCGCATGAACGCCCGCAGCACCGGACGGGGGATGGTGCGGCTCGCGACCGCCAATCCCTTGTACAGCCGGGACGGCACGCTCACGGGCTTGCCGCCGAACGCGTCGTCGAGGCCCTCGCGCACGACGTCGCGCGCGTCGAGCCACATGCGCTCGGGCACGTGCGACATGTCGGCCTGCGCGCGCTGGTGGAACTCGGTGTGCACGAAGCCGGGACAGATGACGGTGACCGTGACGCCGGTGCCCTCGAGCTGCATCGCCAGCGCCTCGCTGAACATCGACACCCACGCCTTGCTCGCCGCGTAGGTGGCGTTGCCGGCCCGCGGTGCGAACGCCGACATCGACGACACGTTGACGATGCGTCCGCTGCCGCGCGCGGTCATCACCGGCACGGCGGCGTGGGCAAGGCGCAGCACGGCGCGCACGTTGAGATCGAGCTGCCGCTCCTCGAGCGCCAGCTCGGCCTCGCCGAAGGGCTGGTAGGTGCCGATGCCGGCGTTGTTGAGCAGCACGTCGATGTCGCCCTCGCGCAGCCGCTCGGCGACGGTGTCGCAGCCGGCGTCGGTGGCGAGGTCGGCGGCCAGCAGCTCGACGTCGACCGGCAGCCGCTGCTGGGCCTCGGCGAGACGCTCGGAGTCGCGCGCGACGAGCACGAGGTCGTACCCGCGGTCGGCGAGCTGGGTGGCGAACTCGGCGCCGAGGCCCGCGGTGGCGCCGGTGACCAGCGCCCTCACTGCTGCGGGGTGCGGCGCGACTTGCTCGCCTTCGCCCGCGCGCGGGCGAGCTCGGCGCCACGCGCGGCCGACTCGGCGCTGGCGCGCTGCTTGGTGCGGGCCCGGTCGGGCGTCGCACGGGCGGACTTCTCGACGCTCACCGGCGCACCACCCTTGGGCTGGCGGGGCGGCGGGGGCGAGAACAGGCCACGGCGCTGCGGCGCCCCACCCGGCCGGACCGGCCGGTTGCGGTTGAAGTACTCCACGCTCGGACGGATGTTGGTGAGGATGACCGCCGCGACCAGGCCCAGGCCGGCGATGAACGCGGGCGCCTTGAACGCGAGCGGAATGTCACCGGCGATGCCGATGACCGACCCGAGACCGGCAAGGCTGCCGGTGAAGGTGGCGAGCACCCACAGGCCGAGGGCAGCCCACCGGGACCAGAACTTGCCCCGGTAGGCGGCGGCCGCGGCGATGCCGAGGGCGACCAGCGTGACGATCGAGACCATCAGCAGGCTGGTGCGCTGCTTCGACACGGTGTCGTCGATCTTGGCGAGGTCGTCCATGGTCTTGCGGATGTCGCCGAGCTTCGACTTGCCGTCCTTGCTCGCGCCCGGGTTCGCGGCCTTGAGGTCGGCGACGACGGCGTCGATGGACGGCTTGAGGCCGTCGGACGGCTGCTTCTTCAGCGTGTTCAGCGACGCCTCGACGGCGTTGAGCTTGGTGGCCTGGTCACCGGTGTTCGGCCCGTCCTTGCGGACGTCCTTCAGCTTGTCGATCGACGACTCGACCGCGGTGTCCCGTCCGCCGTCACGCAGCCAGGTCTGCACCGACCCCAACCCGAGGGTCAGCGAGGCGATGACGGCCGCGATGCCCGACACGAGCAGCGCCAGGGACGCGAGCTTGACGGTCAGGGGCGGGCCGGACGTCGCACCGGGCTGTGCCGGTGCCGCGGACTTCTCACTCACGCGCCGCAGTGTACGGCCCGCATTCCGGTGGGCGTCCGCTCCTACGCACCGCCCAGCGAGCGGTCGGTAACCTCGCAGCCATGGCGGACGGGGACCAGAAGGACACGGGCACGGGCAGCGACGCCGAGCCCGACTTCGACCCGTACCGGTTCGGCAAGCCCGACCACCCGATCCCGCCGGAGTACGCGCCGCCCGGGTACACGCCCGACCCGCCCGCCCAGCAGGCCAACCCCTATCCGTACGGGGCGCCCCCGTACGGCCAGTACCCGGCGCCGCAGCAGTACCCGGGCGGGCACCAGTACGGCACCCCCTACCCGCCGCCGGCCGCACCGCGCACCGGCGGCACCAACGGCAAGGCCGTGGCCGCGCTGGTGCTCGGCATCATGTCGATCGTCCTGTGCTGGCTGACGCTGTTCGCGCTGATCGTGATCGTGCCGGCGGTGGTGTTCGGCGTGCTCGGGCTCAACGAGTCGAAGCGCATCGGCGGGGCGGGGCGCACGATGGCCGTCACGGGCCTGGTGTGCGCGGTCGTCGGCGCCCTGCTCGCGGTCACGTTCACCGTGCTGGCCACGCAGGCCATCGAGAAGTGCGGCGGCGCGTCGCAGCGCGACGAGCCCGGCTTCTCGGAGTGCGTCCAGGACAACATCTTCTGACCCGGACGGGAAACGGGCGGGCACCCGAAGGTGCCCGCCCGTCCGCCGTTCGAGCTCAGTTGTTGTTGATCACCGCGACGACGACCGCCACGTAGGCGACCAGCGAGACGATGCCGCAGACCACGCCGGCGATGCCGAAGCCCTTGTTGGGGGCGCCCTTGTTCGCCTTCGCGATGCCGACGCCGCCGAAGACGATGCCGAGGATCGCGAGGATCCAGCCGACGATCGGGATCCAGAACAGGACCACCGAGATGATGCCGCAGACCATGCCGGCGGTGGCGATGCCGTTGCCCTGCTGCTGGGCCGGCGGGTAGCCGTAACCACCCTGCGGCTGGTTGGGGTACGGCTGGTTGGGATAGGGCTGCTGGTTCTCGTAGCTCATCTTCTCTCCTGGGTTGCTCGTCAGCACCGTGATCGTCGAGGTCCGGCGCTTAGCATGGAGCGTCAGGGCCTGCCGCGCCAGCAGGCCCGCTAGTGTGCCGGGAAATTGGGCCGTCAAACGGCGCAGAACGCACCAGGAGAGCGCGATGACCGACCCGTCCGGCTACCCGGGATCGGGCCAGTACGAAGGCCCGCCGCAGACCGAGCAGTATCCCGCGCAGCAGCCCTACGGCCAGCCCGCCCCGTACCAGCAGCCCTACGGCCAGCCCGCGTACCCGCAGCCGGCATATCCGCAGCCCTACGGCTACGCGCCCCCGCCGTACGGCTACCCGCAGCCCTACGGGTACCCGCCGGTCGGGCCCAAGCGTCCGGGCATGGTGATCGCCGCGTCGGTGCTCGGCTACGTGAACGCCGGCCTGCTGATCATCGCCGGTCTCGTGCTGCTGTTCGGCGGGGCGCTGACCAACTCGTTCGAGGACGCCAGCGACTCGGGCACGAACTACGGCGTCGAGCTCGCCATCGACGGCATCGTCAACTTCATCGCCGCCGGCCTGATCATCGCCGGTGCGGTCATCTTCACGGGTGGCAAGACGAACGGACGGACGCTGCTCGCGGTCGGCAATGGCATCGTCATCGCCTCTGCCGTCTACTGGATGGTGCGGCTGTCGGACGACCGCTTCGACGGCGCCGGCAACGGCTACATCGTCTGGGGCGTCATCTTCGCGGCCCTCGCGATCCTGCCGCTCGCCTTCTCGTTCAGCGGTGCGATCAACGACTGGCTGCGGGAGAAGTCGCAGTAGTGGGCCTTTCACGGCCCCTGCGTATGACGGCATGCGGGTGAGGGCGCTCGCGGAGCGCGTGCCTGCCCCGCTGCGGTTCGGGCTGCGTCGATGGCTTCTCGTGCCGCTCGGCAGCTGGGTGGCGGCCCTCACGGGGCGTCGGCTGCTGGTGGCCGTCGGTGACAGTCACATCGAGCCCCTGCGCGACCTGCACGACACGGGCGCGCTGCCGAAGACCCGCGTACGGGTCGAATCGGTCGGCGGGGCCACGGCGTCGGGCATCGCGAATCCGAACAGCCGCACGCAGGCCCGCCCGCGGTTCGAGCGGGCGCTCACGCTCACGACGCGCCGCTACTCGGTGCTGGCGTGTCTCGGCGAGGTCGACGCCGGGTTCCTCGTCTTCGCCGGCGGCGACCCGAAGCAACGGTGCGACGCCGCGCTGGCGAAGTACTTCACGTTCCTCGACGAGTGGGTGCTGCAGCGCGGACGGACGCTGCTCGTCGTGACCGTGGTGCCGCCGCTCGTCGAGGACTACGCGACCTGGAAGGGACTGCAGGGCCAGCGCCGCAAGGTCGACGCGTCGTGGCAGCAGCGGTCGGACATTACGAGGTACTGGAACGGCGAGCTGGAGCGGTGGTGCGCGCAGCACGACGTGCCGCTGCTCGACCTGTGGTCTCGCGTCACCGACCCGGCCACCGGACGGGTGCTCAGCGAGTACGTCAACGACGACCCCCGCGACCATCACCTGCATCGCCGGCGGCACGCCGAGCAGCTCGCCGCCCTGCTGCGGGAGAACGGTTTCCGGTAGAGCCGGCGCGGCGTCAGCCCAGCCAGGACGGGATGTCGAACAGCAGGTGCAGCGCCACCCACACGACGCCGTCCACGAACGCGAGGCCGAGGGCGAGGTAGGGCAGCTCGTAGCTGCGCTTGCTCTCCCGCGCCCGCTGCCCCGCCCACGCCCCGAGCACCCCGGTGACGACGGCGAGCAGCAGCCCGAACAGCACGATGCCCACGAACCCCGAAGCCACCGCGAGAACGGCCACCGGGTCGCGCTCAGCCGGCTCCGGAGCGTCCGGGTCCGGGGTCGAGCGCAGCCAGTCGGGCACCGGCTCGACGGGTGCCTTGCGGACCCGCGGTGCGGACGGTTCCGGTGTGGAACCGTCCGCACCCCAGACGGAATCAGGCATCGAGTGCGGCCGCCGGCGCCTCCGCACCGACGAGCAGCCCGCTGCGGTCGTCCGCCGCGTCGACGCGGACGGTCTGCCCGTCGCGCACCTGGCCGCTGAGTAGCGCCCGGGCGAGCGCGTCGCCGATGGACGACTGCACCAGCCGCCGCAGCGGACGCGCGCCGTACAGCGGGTCGAACCCGTTGAGCGCCAGCCACTCCCGCGCGGCCTCGGTGACGTCGAGCGTGAGCCGCCGCGTCGCGAGCCGCTTGTTCAGCTCGCCGAGCTGGATGTCGACGATGCGGGTGAGGTCCTCGGTGCTCAGTGCGTCGAACACGACCACGTCGTCGAGCCGGTTGAGGAACTCGGGCTTGAAGTGCGAGCGGACGACGTCCATGACTGCGCTGCGCTTCTGCTCCTCGGGCAGGTCGCTGACCAGGGCGTGCGAGCCGAGGTTCGACGTGAGCACCAGCAGCGTGTTGCGGAAGTCGACCGTCCGCCCCTGACCGTCCGTCAGCCGGCCGTCGTCGAGCACGGCGAGCAGGATGTCGAACACGTCCGGGTGGGCCTTCTCGACCTCGTCGAGCAGCACGACCGTGTACGGGCGCCGGCGGACGGCTTCGGTGAGCTGGCCGCCCTCCTCGTAGCCGACGTAGCCGGGGGGAGCGCCGACGAGGCGGGCCACCGAGTGCTTCTCGCTGTACTCGCTCATGTCGATGCGCACCATCGCGCGCTCGTCGTCGAACAGGAAGCTCGCCAGCGCCTTCGCCAGCTCGGTCTTGCCGACACCGGTCGGGCCGAGGAACAGGAACGAGCCGGTCGGACGGTTCGGGTCCGAGATGCCGGCGCGGGCGCGGCGGACGGCGTCGGACACGGCGCGCACCGCGGCTTTCTGGCCGATGACGCGCTGGCCGAGCTCGTCCTCCATGCGCAGCAGCTTCGCGGTCTCGCCCTCGAGCATGCGGCCGGCGGGGATGCCGGTCCACGCCGACACGACGTCGGCGATGTCGTCGGCGGTGACCTCCTCCTTGACGAGCACGTCGTCGGACGGGATCTCGCTCTCGGCCGCGCTGGCCTCGGCCAGCTCGCGCTCGAGGGTGGGGATCTCGCCGTAGAGCAGCTTGGACGCGGTCTCGAAGTCGCCGTCGCGCTGCGCACGCTCGGCCTCGCCCCGCTTGTTGTCGATGCGCTCCTTGAGCTCACCGACGCGGTTGAGGCCGCTCTTCTCCCGCTCCCACCGCGCGTTCAGCGCGTCGAGCTGTTCGCTGAGATCGGCCATCTCGGCGCGCAGCCGCGCGAGCCGCTCGACGGACGCGTCGTCCTTCTCCTTGCCGAGCGCCATCTCCTCCATCTTGAGCCGGTCGACGGCGCGCTGCAGGGTGTCGATCTCGACGGGCTTCGAGTCGATCTCCATGCGCAGCCGCGAGGCCGCCTCGTCGACGAGGTCGATCGCCTTGTCGGGCAGGAAGCGTGAAGTGATGTAGCGGTCGGACAGGGTGGACGCCGCGACCAGCGCGCCGTCGTTGATGCGCACCTTGTGGTGCGCCTCGTAACGGCCCTTCAGGCCGCGCAGGATCGCGACGGTGTCCTCGACGGACGGCTCGGCCACCAGCACCTGCTGGAAGCGCCGCTCGAGCGCGGGGTCCTTCTCGATGTACTCGCGGTACTCGTCGAGCGTGGTCGCGCCGACCATGCGCAGCTCGCCGCGCGCGAGCATCGGCTTGAGCATGTTGCCGGCGTCCATGGCGCCCTCGCCGGTGGCACCGGCGCCGACGACGGTGTGCAGCTCGTCGATGAACGTGATGACCTGCCCGCCGGAGTCCTTGATCTCCTCGAGCACGGCCTTGAGCCGCTCCTCGAACTCGCCGCGGTACTTCGCCCCGGCGATCATCGCGCCGAGGTCGAGCGCGATGAGCCGCTTGTTGCGCAGGCTCTCGGGCACGTCACCGGCGACGATGCGCTGCGCCAGACCCTCGACGACGGCGGTCTTGCCGACGCCGGGCTCGCCGATGAGCACGGGATTGTTCTTGGTGCGGCGCGACAGCACCTGCACCACGCGGCGGATCTCGGTGTCGCGGCCGATGACGGGGTCGATCTTGCCGTCGCGCGCGGCCTCGGTGAGGTCGTTGCCGTACTTCTCCAGAGCCTGGAACGTCGCCTCGGGGTCGGCGGACGTGACCCGCTGCGACCCGCGGACGCTCTGCAGCGCCCCCTCGAGCGCCTGCGGCGTCGCGCCCACGCGGGCCAGCAGGTCGTCGACGCCGTTGCCGCGGGTCGAAGCCAGCGACAGCAGCAGGTGCTCGGCGGAGATGAACTCGTCCTGGTGGTCACGCGCCACCTTCTCGGCGTTGCGCACGACCTGGCTCAGGCCGGGGGAGGCGACGGGCTTGTTCACCGTCGATCCCGACGCCGCCGGCAACCGGTCGACGAGGCGCGCGGCCTCGCTGCGCACGGCGTTCGGGTCGGCCCCGACCGCCTGCAGCAGCGGGCGGGTGAGGGTCTCGGAGTCGTCGAGCAGGGCGGCGAGCAGGTGCGCCGACTCGACGTTGGGGTTGCCGCGTTGCTGCGCGGCCGCGAGCGCACCGTTCACCGCCTGCGTGCTGCGGGTGGTCATGTCCATAAGAGTGAGTTCACCTCATGTGGCTGGTCGTGTCATCGGGCCAGAAGTCGCCCTGTGGGCACAACGTCCGCAGGGTTGAGTGTATTCCGCTCAAGTTTGAAACTGCTACCGACGCCGGCGGCGGCTCGGCTGGGGCTGCCAGACGACAAGGGCGGTCGACGGGCCAGTGCGGTGCGCGAGCTCGTTCTGGGTGCGAGCCAACTCGTCCTGCAGCTCGCTCACCTTCGCGCGGAGCGCGTCGACGTGCGACTCGAGTTCGATGATGCGTTTGATGCCGGCCAGGTTCACGCCCTCGTCCTGCGACAGACGCTGCACCTCGCGCAGCAGCTCGACGTCGCGCTGCGAGTAGCGGCGGCCGCCACCGGCCGTCCGACTGGGAGTGACCAGGCCGAGCCGGTCGTACTGGCGCAGCGTTTGCGCGTGCATGCCAGCGAGTTCGGCGGCGATCGAGATGACGTAGACCGCCGCGTCCTTCGCCGGCTCCTTCGGCCTGCTCATGACCTACGCACCTCCCGTGCGCGTCCCCAGGGCATTCGTGATCGCCGGGCGGGGATCACTCGTCTCGGCCGCGGCATAGGCCTCGAGGGCCGCCCGGGCCGTGTCGTCCAGCGATGTCGGCACCGCCACCTCGACGGTCACCAGCAGGTCGCCGGCCCCCTTCTTCGTCGTCACGCCGCGGCCGCGCACGCGCAGGGTGCGTCCGCTCGGGGTTCCCGGCGCGACCTTGAGGCTCACCGGGGCGTCGAGCGTCGGCACGCGCAGCGTCGTGCCCAGCGCCGCCTCGGCGAAGCTGATCGGCACCTTGATCGTCAGGTCGTCGCCGTTGCGGCCGAACAGGGCGTGCTTCGCGACCGAGACGGTCACATACAGGTCGCCGGCCGGGGCGCCGTTCGCGCCCGGCGTGCCCTTGCCCGGCACCCGGATCTTCGCGCCGTCACGCACCCCCGACGGGATGCGGACGGTGATGGTGCGGGTCTCGGTGTTCTGCCCCGTGCCGTGGCAGACCGGGCACGGGTCGTCGATGAGCGTGCCCGAGCCGCGGCAGTCGCGGCAAGGTTCGCTGAACCCGAAGCCGCCCTGGTTGCTGATCACCGAGCCGGTGCCGCCACAGGTAGGGCACTGGCGCGGTGACGTGCCCGGCCGCGCACCGCTGCCGTGGCAGTTGCGGCACGGGCCGGGAGCGTTGAGCTTCAGCGGCAGCGTGGTGCCGCGCACCGCCTCCTCGAAACCGAGGTCGACGGTGGCGTTCACGTCCTTGCCGCGGCGCGGACCGCCCGACGCGCTGGTGCGGAACGAGTACGGGCCGCCCTGGCTCCGTCCGCCCCCACCCCGAGCGGCGCCGCCGCCGAACAGGCCGTCGAACAGGTCGTTCAGGTTGCCGCCGTTGCCCCCGCCGAACAGGTCGGACACGTCGAAACCGGGGGTCGGGCCGCCGCCCGGGTAGGCACCGCCGCCACGGAACGGGCCGCCGCCGGCGAACAGCGCACGCTGCTCGTCGTACTCGCGGCGCTTCGCGTCGTCGCTGAGCGTGCCGTACGCCTCGGAGACCTCCTTGAAACGCTTCTCGCGCTCGGTGTCTCCGGGGTGGGTGTCGGGGTGGTTCTCGCGCGCGAGCTTGCGATAGGCCTTCTTGATGTCGCTCGCGGACGCGTCCTTGGTGACACCGAGGACGGCGTAGTAGTCCTTCTCGACGTTGCTCATGGCGTCACCTTCTCTCTGCGATCAGTCTGCGGGATGCGGGGTCGGGCCGGCAGATCGTCCGGCCCGACCCCGTGAATCACTTCTGCTCGGCCGATTCGTCGACGTGGCGTTCGCTGCCCGCGACCGCGTCCTCGACGGCGTCGGACACGTCCGGCCCTGCTCCGGCCGCCGGATCGCTGACGCCGACCATGGCGGGGCGGATCAGGCGGTCGTTCAGCAGGTAGCCCTGGCGCATCACCGTGGTGCACGTGGGCTCGGTGACGGCGTCGCTCTCGTCGTGCATCACGGCCTCGTGACGCTCGGGGTCGAACGGGTCGCCAACCTCGCCGAACGCGGTGAGACCGAGCTTGGCCAGCACGCCGTCGAGCTTGTCGGCCACCGCCTTGAGCGCGCCGGTGAGGTCACCGTGCGCCTTGGCGCGGTCGAGGTCGTCGAGCACCGGCAGCAGCTCGGCCACCACGCGAGCCACCGCGATCTCGCCCGCCGCCAGCCGCTCGCGCTCGCTGCGCTTGCGGTAGTTGGCGTACTCGGCCGACAACCGCTGCAGATCCTCCAGCGGCACCGTCGGGGCGTCGGCGTCGGACGTGCCCTCGGTGGCCGCGAGCGTCTCGTCCTGCGGCGGCGCGACGGACTCCTCCGCCGCGTCAGCCGCCGTGTCGGACGGGCCGTCCGCCGCGTCCGCGGCCGGAGCCGCGGACGCGTCGTCGTCGAGCTTGATCTTGCGGTTGTTCGTGAAGCGGATCGGTGGCTCCTCCGGTTCGGGTGCGCCGCTGGAACCGCTGGTCACTTGTTCTCCTCAGCCGGACCCTCGTCCACGACCTCGGCGTCGACCACGGTGTCGTCGGACGACTCGGCCTTCGTGAAGTCCGGGCCCGCACCGGCGGCACCCGCGGCGTCGGCGTCGCCGGCCGCGGCGGCGTACATCGCCCCGCCGGTCTCGGTGGCCAGCGCCGACAGCTTCTCCTGCGCGGCCTTGATGGCCTCGTAGTCGGCGCCCTCGAGCAGCTTCTTCAGCTCCTCGACGGCGGCCTCGAGCTCGGTCTTCTTCTCGGCCGGGATCTTGTCGCCGTTCTCGGACAGGAACTTCTCGGTCTGGAACTGCAGCCCCTCGGCGGAGTTGCGGATCTCGGCCTGGTCGCGACGCTCCTTGTCCTCGGCGGCGTGCGCCTCGGCGTCCTTCATCATCCGGTCGATCTCGTCCTTGCTCAGGCCCGAGCCGCCGGTGATCGTCATGCCCTGCTCGCGGTTCGTCGCGCGGTCCTTCGCGGACACGTGGACGATGCCGTTCGCGTCGATGTCGAACGTGACCTCGATCTGGGGCACGCCGCGCGGCGCCGGCGGCAGGTTGTCGAGGTCGAAGACCCCGAGCCGCTTGTTGTAGGCCGCGATGTCGCGCTCGCCCTGGTAGACCTGGATCTGCACGGACGACTGGTTGTCCTCGGCCGTCGAGAAGATCTCCGAACGCTTGGTCGGGATCGTCGTGTTGCGCTCGATCAGCTTGGTCATGATGCCGCCCTTGGTCTCGATGCCCAGGGACAGCGGCGTCACGTCGAGCAGCAGGACGTCCTTGACGTCACCCTTCAGCACACCGGCCTGCAGCGCGGCGCCGACGGCGACGACCTCGTCGGGGTTGACGCCCTTGTTCGGCTCCTTGCCGCCGGTGAGCTCCTTGACCAGGTCGCTCACGGCCGGCATGCGGGTGGAACCACCGACGAGCACGACGTGGTCGATCTGGCCGACGCTGATGCCGGCGTCCTTGATGACGCTGTTGAACGGCGCCTTGGTGCGCTCGAGCAGGTCGGACGTGATCTTCTGGAACTCGGCGCGCGACAGCGTCTCGTCGAGGAACAGCGGGTTCTTCTCGGCGTCCTGGGTGATGTACGGCAGGTTGATCGACGTCGAGGTGGACGACGACAGCTCGACCTTCGCCTTTTCTGCAGCTTCGCGCAAACGCTGCATGGCCATCTTGTCCTTGGTCAGGTCGATGCCGTGACCGCTCTTGAACTTGTCGACGAGCCAGTCGATGATCCGCTGGTCCCAGTCGTCACCACCGAGGTGGTTGTCGCCGTTGGTGGCCTTGACCTCGATGACGCCGTCGCCGATCTCGAGCAGCGACACGTCGAAGGTGCCACCGCCGAGGTCGAAGACGAGGATGGTCTGCTCGGAGCCGCCCTTGTCGAGGCCGTACGCGAGCGCGGCCGCGGTGGGCTCGTTGATGATGCGCAGCACGTTGAGGCCCGCGATCGTGCCGGCCTCCTTGGTGGCCTGGCGCTGGGCGTCGGAGAAGTACGCGGGAACGGTGATCACCGCGTCGGTGACGTCTTCACCGAGGTAGCTCTCGGCGTCGCGCTTGAGCTTCATCAGCGTGCGGGCGCTGATCTCCTGCGCGGTGTAGTCCTTGCCGTCGATCTTGGTGGTCCAGCTCTCGCCGATGTGGCGCTTGACCGACCGGATCGTGCGGTCGACGTTGGTGACGGCCTGGCGCTTCGCGACCTCGCCGACGAGAACCTCGCCGTTCTTCGCGAACGCCACGACGCTCGGAGTGGTGCGGGCACCCTCGGCGTTGGCGATGACCTCCGGCTCGCCGCCGGACAGGACGGCGACTGCGGAGTTGGTCGTGCCGAGGTCGATGCCGACGGCTCGTGCCATGGATGGTGCTCCTTCGTATCGGACGGTTCGTGCTGACGGCTTGCCAGCTGCGAGCAAGGTCTGGGTGCTCGGGCTCTCGCCTCGGGCGTACCCCGATGGTGCTCGTCGTACACGTGCTATGTCAAAAGAACTGAGTCCAACTGACTCAACTTCCTCAACGGCACGTGACATGCGTCACGAGTGGCGACGTGTCAGGCGTCGTCAGCGGGCGCGGGCGGGAGGCCGAGGATCCGGGCCGTCTCGACAACGGCGTCGCGGATCGCGACCGCGCAGCGCTGCACCTCGACCCAGGGCGCGGCGAACGGGTCGCCCACCTCGTCGATGCCGGGGGGCGCCGCTGCCGCCGAGCCCCGCCGGGCAGCGACCTCGACGACACGGCCGACGAGCGCGGCGCGGTCCCCGTACACGGGCGGACCGGCCGGTAGGTCCCGACTCAGCCGTGCAAACTCCCGCAGGGTAAACGCCCGCTCCAAGGCGGACGGAGCCGTCGCGACGATCTCTGCGCGCTGAGCGGTGGTCGCCGCGAGAACGAGGTCCGCCTCGGCCGCTTCGGTCGCGCCCAGTTGCCGCGCCCCATGCGGCGCGACCGCGCAGCCGAGCTCCGCGAGGGCGGCCGCCGACGGCTCGTCCAGTCCATGGCCGACGAGCGCGTGGGTGCCGGCGCTCCGGACGACCACGTTCGGAACCGGCCCGACCGACGCTCGGAACAGCTGCGCTGCCATCGCGGAGCGGCAGATGTTCGCCGTGCACACGAACAGCACGGAGAACGACGCGGTCACGGACTCAGCGTGCCAGCAGGCGTCGATTGCGCACTCTATGGCCGTCTAGCCAGAAAGGCATAGAGCAGTAGATCAGGAAGACGGCCGCTGGGGTGGCCGGGGCCGCCGGCGCGGCTCGCCGGCCGGCGCTGCGGTGTCCGCCGGGGGAGCCGTCCGCATCGTGCGTTCGAGGATCTCGCGGCGGGCGACGGCGGCGTCGCGCTCGGTGACGGCCTCGGTGAGCTCGGCCTCGAGGTCGCCGACGCGACGCTCGAGGTCGGCCCGCCGACGTTGGGACTCGCGCCGCTCCGACTGGGCCGACCGCTGCGCCTCGACGAGGCGCGCCTCGAGCTGCGCGACCTTCTGCTCGGTGTTCTGCTCCGCGGCGAGCAGCGCCCGTTCCATCTCGCGCAGCTGCGGTTCGGCGGCGTCGGCGCGGCGCTGTGCCTCGTCGGCCGCCCGCTCGGCGTCGTCGGCGCGGTGCTGCTCGAACTCCGCCTTCTGGCGCAGCTCGGCCAGCTCGGCGCCGAGCCGGCGCCGCTCGCGGTCGGCCTCGTCCGCGGCCTCGCCGGACCGCTGTTCGGCGGCGGCGAGCTCGTCGCGCGCCTGCTGCAGCTCGGCCTGCGCCCGCGACTGCTCGGCGGTGTAGCGCTCGTGCTGCGAGCGCACCTGCTGCTCGATGCGGGCGATGTGCTCGTCGGCCGAGGCCAGGCTGCTCTCGAGCTCCTCGACGCGGGCCTGCAGCTGCTCGATCGTCCGCCGGTCGCCGTCGGCGCGTTCGGTCTCGGCCGCCCGCTGCCGGTCGGCGTCCTCGGCGGTGAGGCGGACGGTGTCGGCGAACTCGTCACGCAGGTCGGCGAGCTGCTGCTGCAGCTCGGCCTCGCGCCGGCGGGCCTGCTCGCGCAGGTCGGCCTCGCGCTGCCCGGCGTCGGCGCGCTCGGCCCGCAGCGTCTCGGCGAACTCCTCGCGCCGGGACTGCTCGCGCTGCTCGGCGTCGGCCTGCGCGGCCGCGAGGGTGTCGGCGAACTCGGCGCGGAGGTCGTCCTGGCGCCGGTCGGCGTCCGCCTGGGCCGTGCGCAGCGTGTCGGCGAACTCCTCGCGCAGGTCCGCGAGCTGCCGCTGCAGGTCGCGTTCGCGCTCGCCGGCGGCGTCGAGCTCGCGGGCGCGCTGCTGCTCGGCGGCCGTCCGCTCCCGTTCGAGCGCGTCGGCGAACTCGTCCCGTGCCGACGCCAGGGCGGCCTCGTGCTCGTCGCGGGCACGGGCGAGGTCGTCGTCCGCCTGCCGCTGTCGGGCCTCGAGCGCCTGTGCCTGGGTCTCGACGGCCTCGGCGAACTCGGCGCGCAGGGCGTCGAGCTGCTGCCGCAGCTCGGCCTCGCGGGCGGCAGCGGTCTCGCGGGCGCCGGCGAGCTCGCGGTCGAACGCCGCCTGCTGGTCGTCGAGTTCGGCGCGGTGCCGCTGCGCGATGCGGGTGATCTCGGCGTCGACCGCCCGCTGCTTCTCGGCGGCGTCGGCGCGGTCGGCCTGCAACGTCTCGGCGAACTCCGACCGCTGCGCCGCGATCGCGCGCTCGAGCTCGGCGACGCGCTCGTCACGGCGGGCGGCGTCGACCTGCGCGGCGGCCCGGGCCTCGCCCAGCGCCCGCTCGTGGTCCTCGCGGACCTGCCGCAGCTCGGCCTCGTGGCGCTCCTGGGCCTCGCGCAGCTGGTGGGCCGCCTGCTCGCTGCGCGACTCCGACTGGTGCACGTGCACGTCGGCCTGCACCAGCTTCGACTTCGCCGTCGCCAGCCGGGCCTCGAGCGCGTCCCGTTCCGATGCCGCCGCGCGCACCGCGTCCGCGAGCTCCGTCCGTCGGTCTTCGAGCTGCCGCTCGAGTTCGGCGACCCGGTCGCCGTCCGTCGCCGAGCGGGAGCGTTCGGCCTTGAGCTCCTCGGCGAACTCGGTGCGCAGGTCGTCGAGCTGCTGCTGCGCCTGCGCGCGCTCGGCGTCCAGGGCCTCGGCGAACTCGCGGCGCTGTTCCTCCAGCTGCCGTTCCAGCTCGGCCGTCCGCGGGTCCTGGGCCGGCTCGCCGGCGACCGCCTGCTCGTCGGCGGCGATGCGGGACTCCAGTTGCTCGAGCTCCTGCTGGGCGCGGGCCAACTGCGCCTCGAGCTCGCCCACCCGGTCGTCCGACGCAGCGGACGCGCGCGTCCAGGGGCGGACGGGCCGCAGCGGGTCCGGGACGTCGGAGTCGGTGGGTCGGCTCACGGTCGGAACGTACCCGTATCGGCGGGTACCGGGCAGCCGTCCGGACGGCTAACGCGCGATACCGCTCAAACTGCCGGCGAGGACGTACGCACCCGGTCGCGTCGTGGTCATCGTCGTCCACCCGTGGCCGTCGTCGGCGATCACCGCCGACACCTCGGTCGACGTGCGGGTGCCGTTCACGGTGCGGGGCACCTGCAGCGTCGCCTCGAGGAACTTCGACCAGTGCACCCGGACGAACGTCCGGCAGGCGCAGGGCACGTGCACGGTCAGGGCCGACTGGGTCGCGGCGACGATGTGCGCGGGCGGCGCCACGATGGGCACGGCGTTCTGCACCCGGAACAGCTGCCAGTCGTCGGTGCGCCAGATCTCGCGCAGGTAGGTGGCCCGTCCGGACGCCACCAGGTCGTACTCGGGGTAGTGGGCGACCGTCGTCGAGGGCAGCGCGACGTACCCGACCGCGTTGTTGTCGAGCCACACCTTGTAGGTGGTGGGGTCGAGCGGGTCCGTGCGCAGCGACTGGTTGAGCGCCATGTCCTGCTGGGTCTCCCAGCCGCGGGCGAGCATGGCGTGGCCGAGCAGCGCGTCGTAGCCGGCGTGGGCGCCGTGGTTCACCACCTCGACCCGATAGGTGGTGAGGTCGGGCAGCCGGTCGAGCTCCTTCGCCAGCGGCTGGTAGTACGCGACGGACGACACCGGACGGGTCGCGTTCGCGAGGTCGTTCACGGTGCCCGCGAGCCCAGTGGCCAGGACCGGCGCGACCAGCAGCAGGGCCGTCCGCAGCCGCCGTTCGGTGACCGCCAGCACCACGACCGGCAGGCAGAACACGACGAAGCGCGAGAAGTTCGACCCCATGCCGTTGGGGATCGCGAACACCACGACCACCGCCAGCGCCGACCACATGATCGTCGTGCGGATGTGGTCGGTGGGCCTCGCGAGGTAGAGCAGCACCAGGCAGACCAGCACCTGCAGCGCGAACAGCGTGCCGAAGCCCTCGGGTCCGGGGGTGCCGAACACGATCGCCACGGCGACCAGCGCGACGCCGACCGTCCCGACCGCCCACGCGATGATCGGACGCCACTCGCGGGTGCGGGTGGTGATGAACGTGCCGCACAGACCGACGGCGATGAACGCGCCCGAGACCGGCGAGGCGAACATCGACAGCAGCGTGAGCACCACCGTCAGCGGACGGTTGCGGTGCTGCAGCGCGATGATCGCGCCGATGCCGATCGCGCCGCCCAGCAGGAACGGCACCCGCCCGCTCCACAGATTGGCGAGCACCACGAGCGCGACCGTCCACGACGCGACGACCGGGTGGCGGGTGCCGCGGACCGCGATCGTGCCCACGACGGTGACGGCCACGGCGGAGAGCGCGCAGACCAGCTCGGGTCCGACCAGGGAAGACAAGTAGGGCGTCACGACGGAGTAGGTGCCGGGGGTCGCGCCGCCGCTGAACCAGGAGAACCAGTAGGTGAGACCCACGCCGTCCTCGACCGCCGCGGCCCGGGCGCGTGCGGCCCAGAGGTCGTTGACGTCGGGGCGGACGAGGAAGAACGCGACCGCGTTGAGTGCCGTGACGACCGTGGGCCACCAGAGGTCGGGAACGGCCCGCCGTCGTGGCGGTGCGCCGACGGGGTCGACCGCAGGACCGTCGCCGTCCGCGACGGCCGGCACGAGCGACACGGACGCGGACATCGCCTGCGATGGTCGCACAGCGGACCGGTCCGGGCCCCGGATCGCGCGGGCCGGGCACAGCAGGGGCGGGTGCCGCGCGTCCCGTCCGCCCCGGCAGGCACACTGGTGCCCCGCGGTGGGTCTGACCACATACCCCGGCCATCCGGTGGTTACCCGGCAGTAACACCGCATAGTCTCAGGTGACTGCGCCCTGCAGTCGACGATGAGGAGACACGCGTGCAGAACACCGTGGTCGCAGGGAACTGGGTCTACGACTTCCCGTACCACTCGCCGGGCTGGTGGCGTATCGGCCTCGGCCTGGGGATGTTGATCCTGACCGTCGCCTTCGCCGGCAAGCGCGTGGCGTTCCTGGTCAAACTGGTCCGCTCGGGCAAGCCCGCGCCTGGCCGCATGGACGGTTTCCAGGAGCGCCTGCGGGTGCAGGTCAAGGAAGTCTTCGGCCAGACCCGCCTGCTGAAGTGGAACGCGCCGGGCATCGCCCACTTCTTCACCTTCTGGGGCTTCCTGATCCTCGGACTGACGATCGTCGAGGCGTACGGCGCCCTGGTCGTCAGCCGCGACTTCGGCATCCCGATCATCGGACGCTGGCGCGTGGTCGGCTTCCTCGAGGACTTCTTCGCCGTCGCCGTGCTGCTCGGCATCGTCTGGTTCGCCTACAACCGGCTGAAGAACGCGCCCGAGCGCAAGAAGCGCGACAGCCGCTTCTACGGCTCGCACAACGGCCCGGCGTGGCTGGTGCTCGGCATGATCGCGCTCGTCGTCATCACGCTGCTCATGTACCGCGGCGCGCAGGCCAAGAGCGGCTACTTCCCCTGGGGCGACTCCAAGGCCCCGTTCGCGTCGTGGCTGATCGCCAAGGCCCTGCCCGACGGCGACTACATCACCGGCTTCGAGACGTTCTGGATCGTCGCGCAGATGGCCGTCATCTTCGGCTTCTCGGTGCTGGTCGTGTACTCCAAGCACCTGCACATCGCGACCGCCGGCCTCAACGTGCTCACCAAGCGTGAGCCGGACGGTCTCGGCCCGCTGCTGCCGGTCGCCGACGCCGACGGCAAGCCGATCGACTTCATGGACGCCGAGAACCTCGACGAGGACACGGTGTTCGGCAAGGGCAAGATCGAGGACTTCACCTGGAAGGGCTACCTCGACTTCGCCACCTGCACCGAGTGCGGCCGCTGCCAGTCGCAGTGCCCGGCGTGGAACACGGGCAAGCCGCTCTCGCCGAAGCTCGTGATCATGAACCTGCGCGACCACCTGTTCGCCAAGGCGCCGTACATCTTCGGCAAGGACGTCCCCGAGGACTCCGAGCCGAACTTCTCGGACGAGGGCCTGCGCGGCCACGGCGTGCCCGAGGACGGCTACGCCCGCATCCAGGGTTCGACCATCGAGCAGGCCCTGCGTCCGCTCGTCGGCGACGAGGCGTCCGGCGGTGTCATCGACCCGGACGTGCTGTGGTCCTGCACGACTTGCGGCGCCTGCGTCGAGCAGTGCCCGGTCGACATCGAGCACATCGACCACATCGTCGATATGCGCCGGTACCAGGTGCTGATCGAGTCCGCGTTCCCGTCCGAGGCCGGCGTCATGCTGCGCAACATCGAGAACAAGGGCAACCCGTGGGGCATGTCCAACAACGGACGGTCCGAGTGGTTCTCCGACCTCTCCTTCGAGGTGCGGCAGGCCACGCCGGGCGAGAAGCTCGACGCCGACATCGAGTACCTGTTCTGGGTCGGCTGTGCGGGTGCGCTCGAGGACCGGTCGAAGAAGGTCACCGTCGCGTTCGCCGAGCTGCTGCACACCGCGGGCGTCGAGTTCGCGGTGCTGGGCCAGGCCGAGTCGTGCACCGGTGACCCCGCCCGCCGCCTGGGCAACGAGTTCCTGTTCCAGATGCAGGGCATGCAGAACGTCGAGACGCTGAACTCGATCGAGCGCGCCGGCGGCATGAAGATCGTCGCGACCTGCCCGCACTGCTTCAACACGCTCGCCCGCGAGTACCCGCAGCTCGGCGGCCACTACGAGGTCGTGCACCACACGCAGCTGCTCGGACGGCTCGTCGAGGAGGGCAAGCTCGTCCCGGTCGAGGCGGTCGACAAGAACGTCACCTACCACGACCCGTGCTACCTGGGCCGGCACAACAAGGTCTACACCCCGCCGCGCGAGGTGCTCGGCGCCATCCAGGGCCTGAAGTCGCAGGAGATGCACCGCTGCAAGGACCGCGGGTTCTGCTGCGGCGCCGGCGGTGCCCGCTTCTGGATGGAGGAGAAGCTCGGCAAGCGCGTCAACGTCGAGCGGACGGAAGAGGCCCTGTCGTGGGACCCGGACGTCATCTCCACCGCGTGCCCGTTCTGCATGGTGATGCTGTCCGACGCGGTCGCCGCCAAGGTCGGTGAGGGCGAGGCCCGCGAGGACGTCGCCGTCCTCGACGTCGCGCAGCTGCTGCGGCAGTCGCTCGGCGCCCCGCCGCCCCCGTCCGCCGCCGAGCAGGCCGACGACCCGGCCACCGACCCGGACCCCGACAAGGAACCCGCCTCGACCTGATCGGTCACCTCCCTCCCTCCCTCCCCATTCGTGATCGAGAGGAGGAGACGCACGCCCAGGCGTGCGTTTCCTCCTCTTGATCGCTTTCGGAGCCGGTCGGACGCCGCTTGGCCCCATCCATGCGTCGCCACGAAGATCGACTGGCGACGCTGCGATGGGGCCGAGCGGCACACCGGGGACGACGCTGCGATGGGGCCGAGCGGCACACCGGGGACGACGCTGCGATGGGGCCGAGCGGCACACCGGGGACGTGGGTGCGGGACAGCGCGGGCACAGCTGGGAACAGTGACCTGAGACGTTGCCGTCGAGGGCGCACCCCGTCCCAGGACCGCTCGTTAGCCTCGTCGAAATGGTCGGACGCAACGGAGTGACGCGATGAGCGCCAAGGACAAGCGCCCGAAACCGCCTCAGCCCATCGAGGACTGGACGGAACGCGACTACGAGGACGCCGGGAAGTTCGCCCGGTTCCGTCACAAGCGCAAGGTGCGTCGCCGCCGCACGAAGGCGCGCGTCGCCGCGATGACCCGGCCGCGGCGGTACGCCCGTCGCGGCATGATCCTGGGCACCTGGTTCCTCGGCCTCATGGCCGCGATCATGGTCGCGGCGATCGTCGCGTTCTACACGCTGACGGACGTCCCCCGTCCGACCGATCTGCCGCTGCCGCAGGTGGCGACCATCCAGTACGCCGACGGCACGACGCTGGCCCGCATCGGCACCGTCGACCGCACCACCGTCGACCTCGCCAAGGTGCCCGAGCACGTGCGCTGGGCCGTGCTCGCGGCCGAGGACCGCAACTTCTACGACCAGGGCGCGGTGTCGATCACCGGCACCCTGCGCGCCGCGTTCAACGACGTGACCGGCGGCGCCACCCAGGGCGGCTCGGGCATCACCCAGCAGTACGTGAAGAACGCCTACCTCAGCGACGCGCAGACCCTGTCGCGCAAGCTGAAAGAGCTGATGATCGCGGTCAAGCTGTCACGCGAGTACAGCAAGGACCAGATCCTCGAGTTCTACCTGAACACCGTCTACTTCGGACGCGGCGCGTACGGCATCCAGGCCGCGGCGCAGGCGTTCTTCGGCGTCGACGTCCAAAAGCTCACCGTCGCGCAGGGCGCGCTGCTCGCCGGCCTTTTGCGCGCTCCCGCGTATTACGACCCGGTCGACAACCCGTCCGCCTCGAAGGCGCGGTGGCAGTACGTGCTCGACGGCATGGTCAAGACGAACCACCTGACCGAGGCGCAGGAGGCCGCGCAGGTCTTCCCGAAGACCAAGAAGCTCAGCGGCAACGGCATCGGCACGACCGGCTGGAAGTACCTGGTCAAGAACGCCGTGCTCGCCGACCTGCAGAGCCACGGCATCTCGGCCGACGAGGTGTCGAGGCGTGGCCTGACCATTCGCACGACCCTGGACAAGAAGGCGCAACGCGCCGCGCTGACCGCGATCCAGCAGAACTTCGCGAACCTGACCAGAAAGCAGCGCAACCTCAAGAACGCGCTGGTGGCGGTGCGCCCGTCCGACGGCGGCATCCTCGCCTACTACCCCGGCACCGGTCCCGACCGGAAGGGGTACGACGGCAAGATCGACTTCAACGACTACGCCGGACGGGGTGCCCGTCCGCCGGGCTCGACGTTCAAGCCGATCGTGCTGTCGACCGTGCTCACCGACACCGTCAAGCAGGCCGAGGGGCGCGCGCACTACACGATCGACAGCCAGGTGCCGGGCAACCAGTGCCTCACGATCGAGGGCACGCAGATCTGCAACGACCCCGGCGACGCGAACCTCAGCGCGCCTCGCGTGCTGCTGCGCAACGCGATGAAGTGGTCGCTGAACACCACCTTCGACCTGCTCGCGTCCGAGGTCGGACCCGAGCGGGTCGCCGACATCGGCCACCGCCTGGGCATCGCGAAGAAGAACCCCGACGGCACCCCGTCCCTGGTCGACAAGGACGGCAGCACCACGTTCGGCATCGGCATCGGCGACTACCCGGTGA
This sequence comes from Jatrophihabitans fulvus, assembly GCF_054781375.1. Taxonomy (NCBI): domain Bacteria; kingdom Bacillati; phylum Actinomycetota; class Actinomycetes; order Jatrophihabitantales; family Jatrophihabitantaceae; genus Jatrophihabitans; species Jatrophihabitans fulvus. The sequence continues at coordinate 525,593 of NZ_BAAGUN010000002.1, read as the reverse complement.
CCGTGCAGGACATGGCCGACGCCTACGCGACCCTCGCCAACGGCGGCAAGCAGAACGACGCGTACTTCGTGTCGAAGGCGACCGCGTCCGACGGCGAGGTCGTCTACGACCACGACGAGGTGCCGACGCAGGCCGTCGACGATCGGGTCGCCAACGACGTCACCGTCTCGATGGAGCCGATCGCCGCCTGGTCGGGCGTGCCGCTCGCGAACGGACGGGCGTCCGCCGCCAAGACGGGCACCGCCGGCGTCAGCGGACGGTCGGTGAACAACAGCGACGCCTGGATGGTCGGGTTCACGCCCCAGGTCAGCGCGGCCGTGTGGGTGGGCACCGGCTACTCGAAACCGATCTTCGACGCGAACGGGCAGCCGCTCTACGGCGCGAACCTGCCCGGCCGTACGTGGAAGACCTTCATGGACCTCTACCTGGACGGCAAGAAGAACCTGCCGCTGCCCACGCGGACGCTCATCGACGCCAACGGCAAGAAGCCCAAGCCCACGCCGACGTACACCCCGCCGTCGTCCACCAGCCGTCCGCCGTCGTCGACGACCGCGCCGCCGAGCTCGACCGAGCAGTCGCGCCCGCCGTCGACCACGACACCTCCGCCGAGCACGACGGCACCGCCGCCGTCGACGGCCCCGCCCAGCAGCCCGACCACGACCTGCGGACGGCTGCTGCAGCCGGCCTGTTCGTCCAGCTCGTCCAGCTCCTCCCCGCCCGCACCCGGTGCCGGCGGCGGTGGTGCCGGCGGTGGTGGTGCCGGCGGTGGCGGTGGCGGCGGTGGTGGCGCGGGCGGTGGCGCCGGTGGTGCCGGCGCCGGTGGGGGCGCCGTCCGCGACCCGTGACGCACCCCGTCCTGACGATGCGGCCCATGTCAGGATGAGCCGGTGAGCCGCGCCGCCGACGACGTCCAGCGGCGGGCCGACCGTCCGTCGCCGACCCGGCCGCCGGTCATCCCCAGCCGCACCGATCCGATGGCGTGGCGCGCCACCCGCATGATCGGCGGCGCCTGGGGTCGGCGGGCGGCGGTCTCGCCGCGCAGCTGGTGGACGCCGCTGCGCTGGTTGCTGGCGATGACGCTCGCGACCCTGATTCTCGGCATGGCCCAGAAGTCGCCCTGCGCGACGGGCGACTGGGTGGGCAGCAAGCAGTACACGCACTTCTGCTACTCCGACGTCGTCCCGCTGTGGTCGGCGGAACGGCTCGACGTCGGTGCCGTGCCCTACCGCGACACGCGGGTCGAGTACCCGGTGCTGACCGGCGGGTTCATGTGGCTCACCGCCGAGCTCACCCGGGGCGTGCATGCGATCGCGTCCGACCTGAGCCAGCTCGTCGTGTTCGGCATGATCACCACGATCCTGCTGGCCGTCTGCGGCCTGGTGATCACCGCCGCCACCGCGCAGACCGCGCGGCGCCGCCCGTGGGACGCGGCGATCTGGGCGCTGTCACCGCTGCTGGTGTTCCACGCGTTCTCGAACTGGGATCTGCTCGCGATGGCGTTCGCGTCCGCCGGGTTGTGGGCGTGGTCGCGCGACAAACCCGTGCTGGCCGGGGCGCTGATCGGCCTCGGCACCGCGGCGAAGCTCTATCCGGCGTTCCTGCTTCTCGCGGTCCTGATCCTGGCCGTCCGGACGGGCCGCTACCGCGACAGCGTCTGGGCGGTCGTCACGGGCGCGGGCGTCTGGCTCGCGACCAACCTGCCCATCGCCTCGGCGTACTACGACGGCTGGTGGGAGTTCTACAAGTTCAGCATCGACCGTCCGACCGAACGCTCCACGTTCTGGGCCATCGGCAAGACGCTGGTCGACGGCTCGCTGGGCGATCAGGACGCCCCCTACTACGTGCCGCCGGGACCGGCGGTGGCGCTGCTGCTGATCGCCGCCCTCGCCGCGGTCGTGTGGGTGGCGCTGGCGGCACCCGTCCGTCCGCGGCTGGCGCAACTCGCGTTCCTGGTGGTGCTCGCGTTCCTGCTGACGACCAAGGTGTGGAGCCCGCAGTACTCGCTGTGGCTCGTGCCCCTGCTCGCGCTGGCGCGGCCGCGGTGGCGGTTGAACCTGGTGTGGCAGTTCGCCGAGATCGTCGTGTGGATGCTGACGCTGACGGTGCTGCTCGGGCTGGGCGACCCCGCCCACGGCATCGACTACGGATGGCTCGTGCTCATGCTGCTCGTCCGCGACGCCCTGCTGGTCGCACTGGCGGTGCTGATCGTGCGCGAGATGTGGCACCCGGAGCTCGACGTGGTGCGGCTGGCGGGTGAGGACGACCCGTCCGGCGGGGTCTTCGAGAACGCTCCCGACGCGCCGTGGCTGCAGCGGCGCCGGCAGCGCGCCCCCGTGCCGGCCGGGTATCAGACGGACGAACGCAGGTAGGCGACGTCGTCGCCCTGCCCCTCGGCCGGGGTCTCGACGATGACGTCGCACCCCGCCGCGCGGCAGACGTCGGCGATGGCGGACGCGTCGATCGACCCGGTGCCGAAGTTCGCGTGCCGATCGGCGCCGGAGTCGAAGGCGTCGCGGCTGTCGTTGGCGTGCACGAGGTCGACCCGCCCGGTGATCGCCCTGACCCGGTCGACGATGTCGTCGAGTTGCTCGCCCCCGGCGAACGCGTGACACGTGTCGAGGCAGAAGCCGGCGCCGTACTCGCCGACGGCGTCCCACAGCTGGGCGAGCCGGTCGAAGCGGCGGGCGACGGCGTTCGTGCCCCCGGCGGTGTTCTCGATGAGGACGGGCAGCGGGTAACCGCCGTCGTTCTTGGCGTACTCGAACGTCTTGCGCCAGTTCTCGACCCCGACGGACGGGTCGTCGGTCTCGGCGAGGTGCCCACCGTGGACGATCAACCCCTTCGCCCCCAGCTCGGCAGCGGCCTGGGCGTGCTGCATCAGCAGCTTGCGGCTCGGCACCCGGATGCGGTTGTTCGTGGTGGCCACGTTGATGCGGTACGGCGCGTGCACGTAGACGGCCAGGTCACTGCCCCGGATCGCGTCGGCGTGGGGGTGCGGCTCGGGTTTCTTCCACGCCTGCGGGTCGGTCAGGAAGAGCTGGATGGAGGCCGACCCGGTCTTCTCCGCATAGTCGAGCGGGTCGTCCGAACGCACGTGCGCGCCGATTGCAACCGGGGTCTTCGTGGGCATAGTGGCGACAGTATGTCGAAGGTGTGACGGGACCTCCCGCCCCGTAACGTGCGCCGGGCCGGGCTCGTTGTACTGGTGACACGAAGTACCATGTGGCTTTTGACCGATTTTGGGTCGCGCGAGAGACGGGGAGCAGGACGCATGCCGGGTCGACACGAGGTCAATCCGAGGACGCTGCCGGGACGCCGCATCATGGCCGCGCTCGTGGCCGTGGTCGTCGGTGTCGCGACGCTGCTCTTCTCGGTGACTCCCGCCCAGGCGGCGTCCAGGGACGCGCAGATCACCCTGACGGGGCTCGTCGACGACAACAACCCCACGGGCGGCTCGCAGCTGGGCATCAAGCCGGGCGACAGCATCAAGTTCTCCGCCTCCGCCGCGCCGACCCAGAAGATCAAGTCGCTCGTGAACCAGCTCGGGTTGGGCGGCCTGCTCGGCACCCTGCTGGGCGGGTCCGACTTCCGCGTCACCGCCGACTTCCGCAACCTGCCCGGCGGTGCGGCGAACACGGTGCTGACCGGGTCGACGACGAAGACCTTCTCGTTCCCCCGGGTCGGCACGTACACGTTCACGTGGAAGGCCGACCAGGTGAAGGTGGGGCTGCTCGGCAAGACCATCCTGCCGATCAACCTCGACGGCAACCAGGCCAAGAAGCTCGGAATCGAGCTCAACGCCGAGAACGAGTACGTCGGCAAGATCGTGGTCGCGAAGAACCCGCCGAAGGGTGGCATCTCGGTGCAGCTGCCCAAGGTCTCGGTGTCGCCCAAGGTCGGCCCGGTCCAGCTGCCCAAGGTCGGCCTGCCGGGCGTGAACGCCCCGACGATTCCGGCGCCGTCCGTCCCCAACCTGAACCTCCCGACCGGCGGCAGCAAGGGCGGCAAGACGTCCCAGGCCCCGAAGCCGACCACGAAGACCAACGGCTACGAGCTGCCCGGTCTCACCGTTCCCGATCAGGTCGTGCCCAACGGCGACTCCGGTGGCGGCGGCGGTGAGGCCGCCGGCGGTGCCGGGGGCGGCGGCGGTCTGCAGCAGAACGCCCAGAACAACGACACCGGTGTCTTCACCGGCACGCTGCCGCAGGCAGGCTCGTCCACGGCTGCGGCGGGTTCGAAGGCCACCTCGACCGACGCCAAGGCGACCAACGGGCAGAAGACGGTCGACCTCGCCAGCGACGCGGGCAGCCCGTCCAGCCAGGTTCCGGTCATCCTGGCGATCCTGGCGATCATCGCGCTGGCCCTCGTGGCCGGCACCTACGCCCGGCTCTTCCTGCTCAAGCAGAAGTCCTGATTTCAGGTCGGGCCCCCGCCACGGGTATCGTGGCGGGGTTCCCGGCTGTCTGACAGCCGGGTTCCTCCTGCCGCGGACCGTCCGCGGCCGAATCAGTCCACAGGAGGACTCACGCTCTCATGCGTAACTACGAAGTCATGGTCATCCTCGACCCGACCCTCGACGAGCGCACCGTCGCCCCGTCGCTCGACCAGTTCCTCACCGTCGTGAAGTCCGACGGCGGCACGGTCGAGAAGGTCGACGTGTGGGGTCGCCGCCGCATGTCGTTCGAGATCAACAAGCACGCCGAGGGCATCTACGCCGTGGTCGACCTGCAGGCCAACCCGGCCGCCGTGCAGGAGCTCGACCGGCAGCTGAACCTCAACGAGAACGTGCTGCGCACCAAGGTGCTGCGGCCGGACCAGCGGTAATGGCCGGCGACACCGTCATCACGGTGGTCGGCAACCTGACCGCCGACCCCGAGCTGCGCTTCACCCCGTCCGGCGCGGCGGTCGCGAGCTTCACCATCGCCTCCACCCCGCGGCAGTTCGACCGCCAGTCGAACGAGTGGAAGGACGGCGAGGCGCTGTTCCTGCGCTGCTCCATCTGGCGGCAGGCGGCCGAGAACGTCGCCGAGTCGCTCACGCGCGGCATGCGGGTCGTCGCCCAGGGCCGGCTCAAGCAGCGGTCCTTCGAGACCCGTGAGGGCGAGAAGCGCACCGTCATCGAGCTGGACGTCGACGAGATCGGCCCGTCCCTGCGCTACGCGACCGCCAAGGTGAACCGTGCATCGCGCGGTGGTGGCGGCGACGGCGGCGGTTACGGCGGCGGTGGCGGCGGTAACGACCGTCCGCCGGCCGACGACCCGTGGGGTTCCGCGCCCGCGTCCTCCGGCTCGTCCGGTGGCGGCGGCGGGTTCTCCGACGAGCCGCCCTTCTAGATCGTCATGCCGGTCTCCGGCCCAGGTGTGGGCCGTCGAGACCGTGACCTCATACGAACTGACCGACAGAGAGAGACCAGAACGATGCCCAAGCCTCCGGTCCGCAAGCCGAAGAAGAAGCAGAATCCGCTCGTCGCGGCGAAGATCGACTACATCGACTACAAGGACACCGCCCTGCTGCGGAAGTTCATCTCCGACCGCGGCAAGATCCGCGCCCGCCGCGTGACCGGCGTCAGCGCGCAGCAGCAGCGGCAGATCGCCAAGGCGATCAAGAACGCCCGCGAGATGGCGCTGCTGCCCTACACCTCGACCGCCCGCTAAGGAGGACGTGCCATGAAGCTCATCCTCACCCGTGAGGTCTCCGGCCTCGGCCAGGCCGGCGACATCGTCGAGGTCGCCGACGGTTACGGCCGCAACTTCCTCGTCCCCCGCGGTGCCGCCATCGGCTGGACCAAGGGTGCCGAGAAGCAGATCACCCAGATCCGGCGCGCGCAGGACGCCCGCGAGATCCGCGACCTGGGCCACGCTAAGGAGATCAAGGCCGCGCTCGAGAACCTGTCCGTCGCGGTCGACGCCCGCGCCGGTGGCGACGGCCGTCTGTTCGGCTCCATCACCACCACCGACATCGCGGCGGCGGTGAAGAGCGCCGGCGGCCCGAACCTCGACCGCAAGCGCATCCGCATCGACGGCCACATCAAGACCACGGGGACGCATACCGTCACCGTCGACCTGCACCCGGACGTCGTCGCGTCCGTGCCGGTCAAGGTCAACGCCGTCTGAGTTCCGTCCTCGAAGCCCGGCACCCCTCGTGGGTGCCGGGCTTCGTCGTGTCCGGACGGGTGTCGCCGAGGTGCGCGGCCGCCACGCCTAGCGCACTCGACGACGGACTCGCCAGGGACCTCCGGCGGACGTCGGGGACAGCCGGCGAGAACGTCCGGAAATTTCTCGCGTCCACACCCACAGGTCCGGCGGGACGGGGCCGTAAGCGGTTTTCCACAGCGCTGTCCACAGCTGTGTGAACAGGACTGTCGGCGTGTTCCACAGCTTGTCCCCAAGGGCGTGCACAGCGGCGGTTTGGCGACACGCCGAGGGTGCCCTTAGCGTTCCGAAGGCCGCACGAGAGCGTCGCGGACCCCCTGGACGAACGCACGACACCGAGCCGGCCCGCACGCGGGTCGCGGTCGATGCTGCGCGAAATCGTCGGTGGTCCGGCGTACTCATACAAGGGTGCGACACGGGTGGACGAGGGTGCGGGAGCGGCAGCGGTGACAGCGGTCGAGGAGACACGGGGGCGCACGGGTGGCGGCGTCGAGTTCGACCGCACCCCTCCGCAGGCCATCGAGGCCGAGCAGTCGGTCATCGGCGCCATGATGCTGAGCAAGGACGCCATCGCCGACGTCATCGAGGTCGTCAAGCCCGGTGACTTCTACCGTCCGGCGCACGAGATCGTGTACGACGCGATCCTCGACCTCTACTCGCGCGGCGAGCCCGCCGACGCGGTCACGGTGTCCAACGAGCTCACCCGCGCCGGCCAGCTCAACCGCATCGGCGGCGCGCCGTACCTGCACACGCTCATCAACCTCGTGCCGACGGCGGCGAACGCGGGGTACTACGCGCAGATCGTCGCCGAGCGCGCCACGTTGCGCCGCCTCGTGATCGCGGGCACCCGCATCGTGCAGATGTCCTACGACGCGTCCTCCGGCGACGGCGAGATCGGCGGCGACATCGACGACGTGGTCGACCGGGCCCAGGTCGAGATCTACGACGTCACCGAACGGCGCTCGTCCGAGGACTACGTGCACATCGAGTCGCTGCTGCAGTCGACGCTCGACGAGATCGAGAAGATCTCCGCCACGGGCGGCGTCGGCACCGGCATCCCGACGGGTTTCCAGCAGCTCGACGAGATCACGAACGGTCTGCACGCCGGGCAGATGGTCACGGTGGCCGGGCGGCCGGGTTCGGGCAAGTCGACCCTCGCTCTCGACTTTGCGCGATCCAGCGCAATCAAGCACCAGAAGCCGACGGCCATCTTCTCCCTCGAGATGGGCAAGCTCGAGATCATGATGCGGCTGTTCTCGGCCGAGGCCGGCGTCGCGCTGCAGAACATGCGCTCGGGCCACATGAGCGATCAGGACTGGCGCCGGCTCGCGCTGCGCTCGTCCGAGCTCGCCGAGGCTCCGCTCTACATCGACGACTCGCCGAACCTGACGATGATGGAGATCCGCGCGAAGGCCCGCCGGCTCAAGCAGCGCCAGGACCTGCAACTCATCGTCATCGACTACCTGCAGCTGATGACGTCCGGCAAGAAGGTCGAGTCCCGCCAGCAGGAGGTGTCCGAGTTCTCGCGCGCGGTGAAACTGCTGGCCAAGGAGCTCGAGGTCCCCGTGGTCGTGCTCTCGCAGCTGAACCGCGGTTCCGAGCAGCGCACCGACAAGAAGCCGATGCTCTCCGACCTGCGTGAGTCGGGCTCGATCGAGCAGGACTCGGACGTGGTGCTGATGGTGCACCGCCCCGACCTGTACGAGCCCGAGACCGAGCGGGCCGGCGAGGCCGACATCATCATCGCCAAGCACCGCAACGGACCGACCGCCACGCTCGCGGTCGCCTTCCAGGGCCGGTACAGCCGCTTCGCCGACATGCCCAGCTGAGGTTGTGCCGCGTGCAACCTAACTTGATGGTCCGCGCCCCTAAGTGAGGCAACTTGAGGCTTGACGCGCGACATTCGGACTTGTTGAGGGTCTGGCGAGCGGAAGGAGCGTGACGCGCCGCCGCGTGCTTGGCCGCGGATGGTGGGTCCGTGCGTTGAAGAGGAGTCGGGGGATGGGCAACAAGAATCGCGGTGGGAACCGCACCGCTGCGCAGCAGAAGGCGGCACAACGCAGGGCCGCGAAGCGCAAGGGCGCGAAGCAGAAGGCGAAGCAGCGCGAGGCCACCCTGCGCGAGCGCGCTGCCCCGACTACTCCGCCGCGCACCAGTTTGGGACAGAATATTGACCGGCGCGTAGAGGACCGGTCCGCGGTCGAGTCCATGCTGAGGTCCGAAAGCCTGGATACGCTGCTGCCGCTGCTCGAGGCGGCATCCGTCTCGCCGAGCGCATCCCATCGGCTGGCGTCCATCGCGGTGGTGTTCGAGGCCGCCATGAAGCGAAGCAGCGATGAAGCGGACGCCGTGTCTGCGGCTGATCTTCAGTCGTTGATCTCGCGTGCCCGTCGCGCCGACCCGTCTGTGGAGTCCATGGAAGACTGGATCCCTCTCGATCTCCGTCTCGAGGTCGACGTCCCGTGGTTCGGGGAGCTTTACGCGATCGCGCCGGGAGGTCTGGAGCGACCGGTCGCGATGGTGGATCAGTACCAGCTACTCGCGGACGTCATCGATCCGGTCCTGGTGCCTCATCTCGGATTCGGTCTTCGCGACGTCGGCGAGCTGATTCTGCGCCGCGTCGACGAGGTTGTCCGGGCCGCCAGGGCTGCGTGGGAGATCGAGGAGCTGCCGGACGTGGGTGATCCGGCGACCCTGTCGGACGCCGAGGTCGCAGCGGTGGGCTCGATCGATGGTCACGCCAGCGCCTATGACATCGCCGACGACACTGCCTCCAGGTGCACCTTCCCGGAACGTGCCCACGCCGCCCTCGAAGCACTGTGTGTACCGTCGTCGCGTTTGTCGGCGAGCGGCAACGTGCTGGGAGCACCTGCGACCTTCGGTGCTGTGTTGGGCGTCGAACGCGGCGAGCAGCGCGTCTTCCTGCCGGCGGGGCTACTCGTCGAGGGGTTCCTGGCAATCGGCGTGCGCCTCGCTGCAGAGGCGGTCTCGGTCGATCCGCGTGTGACGAACAAGTTCTGGGCGGCGGTGTCGAACCGCATCGGTCACCGACTGCGCGGCACGGCGACGCGTCTGATGGGTCCGGCCGACGTCGGCGCGGACCGCCTGATCCATTCTCTGCTGATGTTCGGCGACCGCAAGGTGGTGGCGCTGGATGTGGTGCCCGGCTTGACCCGGAGCGACCTCGGCGCGCACATGCCCGCTGAGGGCGACGATCCCTTGGACAAGGTCGTGCCTGGTGCGACCTTGACGGCTGGCGGGAAGGAGTTCGAGATCCCCAGCGATGCGGTCGTGGCCCGGGGGCGGGTACTGGCGGTGCCGGAGGGCATGGGCGGTATCGGCGGCCGGGACGTGCCGTTGATGACCTTGGCCGACCTCGAGTGGATCATCCACCGCTCCCACGAGTCCCCGGACGACCTGTGGGCATTCCTGCTGGACCTAGAACGGCCGGAGCCGTTCAGGAGCTTCGGGTGGGACATGATCGACCGCTGGGAGGTGTGGCGGCCGCAGCGCAGCTTCCTGCAGAGCGGGACGGCCCCGACCTTCATGATGTTCGCCCCGCACGCGGCGGCCGTCGAATGGGAGGAAGCAGCCCGGGCCACCCCGGTCGAGCGCGCTCTGCACCGTCTCGGGATGCGCGAGATCCGATCGTGGCCCGCGCGAATGACCGACGAGCCGGGGGTTGCCGACCTGCTCGACCTCACCTGCGACGAGGCGTGGACAGTGTTGGCGCATCCCTTCCCAGTTGCGATCCGCCGCACCGACCTGAGCGGCTCGCGCGAGAACTCCGACGCCCTCTGGCATGTCGCGACCTCCATCGCCTGGAAGTTCAAGCACTGCGCTGAAGAGCTGGCCGCTGCCGCCTCAGTGAGCGACGTGCAGACCTTGAGCATCCGATTCCGTCGCGTGGAGGGCGAAGACCCACACGGGGCCGCCGCCGACGGCGGGGTGGACATTGCCGCGACCATCGCCAACGTGCTGAGGGCCGCCGGGGGCGACAGCCCGGACCAGTTGACCATCGAGTGGGATGACCGTCTGCCGGGTCTGCTGGTTGCCGATGCCGGCGCGGGAGAATCACGCCTGGGCGAATTGATCGCCGAGAAGCTCGCGCCGAACGTTCGCGAGGCCGTCCGCGAGGCCTGGAACTCCGCGCCGCCCGGTCTGCGGATGGACGGTTACACGGTCCGGCAGCGGATCTCCGAGCTGCCCGATCCGGACCAGCCGAGCCTGGTCGCCAGGGCTTCGATGCTGCGAGAGCTCGCCGAACACGTGGCGGCCGCAGGCTTCACCCCCGGCCTGCTGCTTGGCGCCGAGGCCCGCGACTTCGAGAGCAAGCTGGTGTTCCCGTGGCTGCTACGGCGCCTTCATCAGCATCTCGCCAACCTCGATCCCGACGCGCTCGTCGCCCACGGCCTGGCGCAGCTCGAGCGCGCCCATCATCAGCGTTGGATGGAGGACCGCAAGCTGAGCTGGATGCTCGGGTTCCCCCAGGGACCGGCCGAAGGAGTTGCCGACGACCGCGACGAAGCGGCCAAGGCGACCCGCACGATCTCGCTGCTGCTCGAGGAAGTGCTGGCGCACCCGCCGGCCGGCACCGCCCGTACCGACTCATTGACCTGGGAACAGGCACTGGCGACGGCGGAACTGTGCGTCGAATCGTGCATGCGCAGCTCCGCTCTGCACTACCGGCTTCAAGATGCCTCGATCAACGTCAGCGACACCTACGAGATCAACGTCGAGTACTCCCAGGATCCCACCGACGTCGACATCGACGCCTACCAGCGCGAGCGCGCGCTAGCCACGCGTCCCGAGGCCGTTCCCATCGTCACCCCCAACGACAAGAGCACCATCGCCGAAAGCCCGGAGTCAGGAGGCACCGAGTCGGGAGCCGTCGAATCCGGCGACACCGAATCGGGATTCGTGGAATCGGGCGACACCGACTCCGAGGTGCCGAAGACGATCATCGAGCGTCTGCCCGCCATGGCGCGTATCGACGCCGAGCTGCGATCGGGACTGGGTTTCGGGATTGACGCCATGATGGGCGTGCTCAACGTCGGTGCGCAGTGGGCCGATGCGGCGCCGGAGTCCGCGACCCTGACCGATGCGGCTGCTGTCGTGGCCGAATGCGTCGAACTCGTCGTCGGCAACGCGGGCGCAGCGGAGTACACCGCCGCGTTGAACTGGTTGACCCTGCGGGGCAGTGACCTGATCGCACAGGCCGCGACGACCGGCGGCGTCATCGCGCACTGGGAAACCGATCGGCGCGCGAAGCGTCTGTTGACCAGCCCGTTCGTGGAGACCCCACATGGCCTTTGGGTTCTCCCGTGGGCGTGCGAGATGGCGACGAGGGTCGCAGTCAACTATCTGCACGACGGCCGGCTGCCTTGGCCTAACAACGCCCTTCCCGTCCCGGTCGTGAAGGCTCTGGACGCCTACCGCAAGGTCAGGAACCGGCAACTGGAGATCGACAGCGAGGCGCAGCTGAAGGAGTACGGGTTCACCGTGCGCGGTTCAGTGAAGAAGCCGAAGGTCATCGGCCTGAAGACGTTGAGCGGCGAGATCGACGTGTTGTGCATCGATCCCGGCCGCAGCCGCATCTGGGTCATCGAGGCCAAGGACCCCTACGTGGCGTTCTCGCCCGCGCAGATCCGCAGGCTGATCGACGACTTCCACGAACCGAAGGGGTACGTCGACAAGCTGCTCAAGAAGGTCGAGGACATCGAGGCGAACGCCCCGACCGTGTCTGCGACGCTGGGGGTGTCAGAGCCGGAGCGGTCTTGGGAGGTCATCGGCCTGATGGTCACCCGCCATGTGGAGGCCGCGGCGTTCGCGGTCGACCCGCGGGTGGCGTTCTGCACGATCGACACTCTGGTGGAGGCCGTCGACCGAGACGAGCTGCCGGACCTGGGGTGGTTCGAGTCGGCCCTGGCCGCCGGGACCTGACTCCGGCTGTGAGCCCAGCGTCGCAAAGGGCACCCCCTTCACCTTTGTGGAGTTCGCTCCCTACGGAGTTGGTTGAGAAGCGCGCGGCGACGGGACTCCCGCACGATCATCTGGTTCGCCGACACTGCCAGCGCGCAATCAGTGAAGACGACGCACCGTCGACGGCTGGACCTGCCTAACCCGCAATCACGTCCTGCATCGCATCGACGAATACGACCTACGCAAGATCACCCGCATCGACTAGGGCGTGCCTCCGCAAACTGCCCGGCGCGGTGCGTGTGGCACAGATCTGCCGCGGTGCGTGTCAAACTGATCTGCCGGTGTGCGAGCCGCACTGATCGGCGAGATGGCTACGGCGGATTCAGGCCAAGCCCCGCGCTCAGCAGGAATCGCGACCGATTGCACGTAACTGTTGCTCGACCTGGGCGAGTCGCCTCGATAAGGCGATAACGGCTTGATGGTTGGCCTCCGCCAGCGCATTGGTGCGCTCCCACAGTTCGCGGTCAAGCAATGGTGCGTCCGAACCGACCGAAGCCTTTGCATTCCGATCGTCCAGTTCCCGATCAGCCAGCAGCTCTTTGACGAAGGCGACCCGCATGCGTTCTGCAGGAGGGTCGTCTCGACGGTCGGCGGTGAATCCCAGATGCTCCAAGAGCCGGAGGGAATCCTGGGTCCGAAAGCTCTTCCTCGGCCATCCCGTGACAGTCTCGATCACCTGGTTCGGCGGAAAACGTCTTCCACCGACCCACACTCCGTGGATACGGATCGGACCCGGCTGTTCGGATGACATACGGGCCTCGATCTCGACCTGAGTGAAGTCGAACGGGCGACCTGCGACGATGCGTCGCATCTCAGCTCTCGCCGTCCGTTGACGCAAGCCGTGCGGCCCGTCCTTGAGGTCCGCCGGTGACCTGTTCCTGTTTTGCGAGGGGACGAAATCGCTGGAGATGCCACTCGGCGAGGTGCCTGGCCTGGCGAAGCTCCGTGACTTCCTCGCTCGTAAGTGAGTCATCCGAACACAGCCGATTGATCCGTTGAATGTGGATGATCAGTTGTCTCTGGATGTTGTAGAAGTTCGCACGACAATCTGCTCCGCAGAACAACGCCTTCCGCCCTGCCGCGTCCGGACGACGTTCAACCTCGCCCGCGCATCCGGGGTAGACGCACGCGGCGCGCAATCCCAGCGCGGCCGTCCTGCCTGGGCGGTACCTCGCCATTGATCGTCCTCTCCCCGCCCGGTCACACACGTTCCGATCTTTACGATTTGGCGACCGAGCCTATGGCGCAACGTCGGCGTTGGGAAGTTCTTTCCTCTTTCTTCTTGTTTTCAGTTGGCCACCTAGGAACGCTTTATCAGATAGGTGGGACTTCAGGTCGACGTCGATGCCATCCGTTTCAGGCAAATTCGGTCACAAGGATTTTTACGATTCGTATTGCCCAGCCCCTGGATGGCGTGAGACGCTCAAGAAGAGGAAGCGAACAGGCCACCAAAGTTGTGAGGTCGTAGCGAAGGCGCCGTCGCGGGAACGACGACGCCTTCTCGAGAACGCTTCCGTCAGCCGTGTTCGCAACCGAAAGGAACGCCCTCGTGGCCCCGATTTTACCGTCATGCCCTGACGGCCAACACGATTTCGACGGAACCGTCGAACGCCCCGCCACCACCTCGAAGTCGCAGGTCCTTCTGGATGCCGAGACGCTGGAAGTGCTCGATTGGGTATTCGAGCCGCCTGACGCTTCGGCCGAACCAAGAGCTGAGCGACAACGGGGCTGAGCCAATGGGCTCCGCTTCCCACCGCAAGGGTGGACGCACCTCGTTCCTAGGTGGGGCAGCCGGGCCAAAGGCCTCGGCAGCCGACCTACTAGGTGCAGTAAGCGATGACGTGCTGTGCGAGTCGATCGCCGAGCGCGCTCGTATCCGATATCGGACCGCCGACGACGAGTACGAAATCCCGATCACCGAACTCGCCACCATCAACCCCGACGAACTCGAACCCGTCCGTCGCCCTCCGTCGTACCACGAGATGCGGAACTACATCGGACGCTGCTCGGTGCCCACGCGCGGAGAAGCCAGGTCAGTGTGGTTCGAGTCCTTAATCGAGTTGGCTCATCTGCGCAATCTGCTTGTTGGCGGCCAAGTCACGGAGGTCGCCACTCAGCCGTTCGTGCTCGTGTGGTCGATCGGCAGTGGCACCGTCTGGCACGTCCCTGACATCGCGCTGCGTCTGCGCGACGGCCAGTCGATGGTCATCGATGTCACCCGTCGCGATCGGCTCGCGACCCCTCGTCGAATCGCGATCTTCGAGCTGACCGCAGCGACACTCGCGGCAGCGGGCTGGGAGTACCAGGTACGTACTGAGCTGTCGGACCAACGGGTGACCAACCTGGCGAACGTCTACGCCTGCCGTCATGCCAGCGAAGAACAGCGAGACCGCTGGACGGCTGTGGCGCGCGATCTGCCTATCTGGCCGATGGAGCTGGGCGCGCTCGGCCGAAAGGTGGACGTTGAGAGCGGAGTAGCAGCCGTCCTTCATCTTGTCTCGACCGGCCGCCTGTTCATCGACCTGGATCAGCCCATCCTGCCCAGCAGTTTGGTTCACCGCGAGCGCCCCACAGAAGGGAATCCGGAGTGGATAGCACTGTCTTGAACACCGTGGTGGCCGACCTGCACCGGCGGATGAGTGCAGCCCTCAACGCGCCGGCCGCGGATCGCGGACACTTCGAGTTCGGCGCGGGCTCAACCCTGACCGATGGTCAGCGCACGTTCCGATTCACCGGCTACGAGGCCTCTGATCGGACTCCGGTGCTGACGTACGTCACCGACGACACCACGCACCGGGTGCGGTGGGATGAGGCGTGCCGAATGCTCGCAGACCTCGCGCCGGTGGGAGCCGACCCCGGCGCGGGCCCTCTCCCCATCCACGAGCCGGACTGGCGGTCCCTGCCGCCCGAGAAGCAAGAAGAGTGCATCGCCCTCGCGCGCCACCTCCGGCAAGCAATCACCGGAAGCCCCGAGGGCAATATCGCTCGAGCAAGGCGACTGGGACGCGTCGACCCTCGCTTCGACCCTGTCCTGGTTCCGCATCTCAGCGACCGACTCCGCGCCAAGTCCGAAGAGCTGACGGCAATGGGCGTGCGCGGCGCAGCGTTCTCCTCCTTGGAACGGAAGGCGCATCACTTTCAACGGGACGGAATCATCGGCCTGGTCGACCGCCGACACGGTCGACGCAAGGACCCTCTCGCGTCGATCGACAGCGAAGTTCTCGATGCGATCGCTCTCACGATCAACCGCAGTCTGGCCCAATCTCGCTACACGACACGACAGCTAATCGGGCGGGCGCGCGCCGAACTCGAGGCCGTCGGTCTCATTGACCGCGCGACGAACCGCCAGATCCAGGTCGCTGTCGGTGAGCTGAGCCGGGGGCGGGCGATGCATAGGGTGTCACGCAGCCGACGGACACACAGCAACCGGCCCACAGCGGCGTACCGCCGCCTACCGGTCTCCCGACCCGGTGAGATCGTGCAGATCGACGCCACACCAGCTGACGCCTTCGTCTGGTTTCCCGACGCAGGCTACGAGCATGCGGTGATTTTGACCGCGATCGACGCGTACTCCCGGCAGATCCTCGCCCTTCGCGTCGTGCCGAAGGCGATCACGACGAGGGACACCTGCCTGCTGTTGTGGGACATCTGCAAGTCAGAGGTCCGAAGCGCCGGATGGCCGCGCGAGCTTCAACGTCCTCATGGTGTGCCGCGTCTGGTCGTTGTCGACGAGGAGAGCTCGAAGCTGCTCAACGAACGCGGTAACCCTGGCGTGCCGCACATCATCGGCAGAAAGCAGTCGCTTCGCCCGTCAGCGGTGGTAGTCGACCACGGACGAGAGTTCGATGCCGAACACTTCCAGTCGGCCTGCACCCGCAACGGGATCGACGTCATCTTCGCCAGACCCGGTCAGGCGACCGACAAGGGAATCGTCGAGTCCTGGCACGCGACGCTTAACGTCGCGCTGAAGACCATGCCGGGATACAAAGGGCCGAACCCCTTGGATCATCCAGCCGACGCCGAGAGCGAGGCCAGGCTCACCTGCGGCGACCTGCAGGACGCGCTGTGGACGTGGATCATCACCATCTACCACGAACGGGCGCACGCCGGCCTGCGTCATCCGGACAACCCGCGCATCGCGATGTCACCGAACATGGCCTTCGATCTGTTCATGCAGGTGGGCGGCCATATCGAGGCGGTCCTCGACCCGTTCGCCCCACTTCTCTTCCTCTCGCGCGACGAGCGTCTCCTGCAGGACTCGGGCATCCGCGTCAATAACCGGACCTTCCAGAGCCCGTCGCTCTTCGACCTACGCGAGCGAGTCCAACGCGGCCGCGGAGCAGCGGCTCTACGTATACCCGTCTACTACGACCGTTGGGACATGACCCGGATCTATGTTCAAGAGCCTTACACGAGGTCGTGGTTGTGCGTGCCCTCCACCTCGTCGGGCGGCGCAGCGACGCTGCCGTTCAGCGAATCGATCACCCGACTGGCCATCGAGCGCACGGCACAGGGTCTTGGACCCACCTCTGACGAGGATCTGCGCCGATGCGAGGCCGAGATACTCGCTTCGTTCGCTTCCGGAAAGTTCGCCGACCGCCGAGAACGGCGGATGCACGCACTCGAGCAAACCAGGCAGGCGATTTACGCGCACGACCTCGAAGGCTGGCACTCGGACCTACGAGACCTCGCATTCCCGCCGGAGCAGCGATTCGATGCCACCTCGTCGCTAGAGCAACTACCGGAGTGGAGCACTGACACCGACGAGCGAGACACGTCGGCCGACGACGCGGACCTCTTCTCGAACGACGACCCCGACGACCAGCTCGACGGGCTTGCCGTATGACGCTGCTTCAGCTTCACGTGCTCGATGACTGGCCCGATCTGCTGCAGCGCGCGCGCGGCAATGCCCGTCCAGTTCTGCCCGCCGACGGTCTCATCTCTCGCGACATCAAGCGCCGGCTCATCGAGTACACGTTGGCGCTCGGCCCGCTGGAGACAGCCGACACTCGCCGCATCGATTCCTACGTCCGCGAGGTTCTGGAGAGCAACGCAAACGCTGTCAACGGCGGTCGGCGGGTCCTGCTGATCGACGGGACGTCAGCGATCGGCAAGACCCAAGGCATCGGCAGCCACATCCTGAAAGAGACCGACCGCGTCTGGCAGAGGCTCGGCCGACATCGCGACGGCGCTGACGTCATCCCATACGTGTATGTCGAGGCCACCTCCGGTGGGCAGGGGCGCGCTCTGCTGCACTCGATCCTCCGCTTCACAGGACTCCCCGTTGCCGCCAACGAGAGTGCCGACGAATCACTCGCGCGTCTGCGAGCACTTGGCCCGAGGTTGGGAATCCAAGCCGTTGTCGTTGATGACGCGCACATGCTCCGTACGGTGAGCGCAGACTCGCGCCGCCTGACGGACTTCCTGAAGACGACCATCACTTCGCTGCCGTTCACGTTCGTCTTCGTCGGAGCAGGGCTCGAGGAAAGCGCCCTTCTCCGACAAGCGACGAGAGGTGGCTACTCGGCCGCGGTACAGATTTCCCGAAGGGCGACAGTGCTGCAGCTCAAGCCGTGGTCCGTAGACGACGTCGGATGGTCTCGCCTACTCGCTAGCTTGGAACAGCGACTGGTGATCCCCGGTGGGTTTCGGAAAGGAACACTTACAGGCACGAAGTCCAGCCGTTTGTTGCACGCTCGCGCGACCGGGCACCCTGGCATCGCGATCGATTGGGTCAAACGTGCAGCCATCGCTGCGATTCGTTCGGACAGCGCCCTCACCTCAGAGCTGATCGCCGGACACCAGCCACCCAGATCCACGGTCGCGTCGTGACGCGACCGGTTTCCCGGCGTCTGCCCGTCATCCTTGACCCGCTCCCGGACGAGCCGTGGTCGAACTACCTGGATCGGCTGGCGGCCGATCTTTCCGTGGACACACGCACACTTCGAGTGCATCTGGGTATGCCGCCGAGCAGGTACGGCGAACTGAGCTATCGCGAGTACGGAATCGCGATGACTCTGACGACGACATCACAGGTCGCGGCGGCCACCGGCCTAGACCGCCAGACGATCGCCAACATGCAACTGCAGCGTTTCAACCACACACTTCTGCGGATGGACGACGACCTCGTCGCCTCTGTCGATCCTCTCGCGCAGCCGGGCCGATCCAACGCCGGTGGACTCCGGCTGCAACAAGCAGGGGCCGCGCACTTTCACCCGTCGACACATGCTTGTCCGGCCTGCCTCGCGCTCTGCCCTCACCGCTGGCAACTCAGTTGGCGTATCCGGTGGCACGTCGTGTGCCCTGAGCACGGACTTCTCGTCGACGAGGTGGGACTGCCACCCACCACGCCGGCGGACGTCGATGGCGTGCTTGCCGCACAAAACCGGATCATGCGCCTCGCGCGTGGAGCATCGGACTCATCGGGTCGAAGTACCTGGAGCATCGTCAACGACACGGCGGCAGCCATCGAGATTCAGCTGTTCCCGCGCACACCGCCCGCGAGGCGAGGCGAGAACGTCCCGACCCCGCGACAGCTCAGCGAACTCTTGCCGGAGGCGCTTGCCTGGGCCGTGCGCTCAGCGCGGACCAGCCCTGAAGTTGGACGCAGTCTCCGCCCTAATAGCGCTTGGGCATCGAACGCTGCCGCTCTGGTGGTGCGACGCCGGCTCGACGACGACTCCGCCGTTCGAGCGGCGATCGAGAATGCGACACGTGGGCCAGAGAAGCGGCGTATGCGGCCCTCCTTCCAGTACGTGCCGTCCGCCCCCAGCAGGACGACGACGGAACGCGCCCAGCTGAACTTCGCGGCAAAGGTTCCGCAGCTCATGCCTATGTGCCTGTTCAGCGGTCGGCTGTCCGACCTCCTGTATCCAATGAGTCTCTCGAGCGGGCGCAACGTTGCGTCCATCGCCGTCGTCATCGCTGGAGTGGAAGTCAGCCCGCTGCGCGCCGCTGAACTCTTGAAGCTGCCCCCGAACTCCGCCCAGCGACTCATATCCGCCTTCGCGACGGCACGTGAGCGAGGCTCGGATGAAGATCTGTGGAATGCGATACGTGAAGCTGGCCGATCGCTGCAAGACGCGTCCACGGACTACGGGTACCGACGTCGGGCGGTTCAAGATCCGGCGACTCTCCGGACGCTGCAGCACACGCTGGACATCCCGCATCCGTTTCAATCGCTGCGCCGCTGGTTGCTCGAATGGTGGGCGCTCGACTACATACGGAGTACACACCGCGGCGAGGTCACCGCGTCCCAAAAGGACGCCGAACGTGTAGAGGCATCAAGCGGCCCCGAACTGCGATCGATCCTGGCGACGACCGTCGAGGCGGCGGACGTGTCATGACCCGGGCACTGCCGGTGACGGTGCAACCCGAGGTCGACGAGTCCTGGGAAAGCTTCCTCACCCGCACCGCGACCGCGAACCTCACCACGGTTGCCGCGGTGTGCGAGCGGATAGGGCTGCTAAGAGCAGGAAGATGGCCGGCGTTCCACGGCGTCGTCGTCGACGCCACGTGGCGCTCATCTGTCGCCGCATCGCTCCGCATCGAACCCCCAGCCATCGATCGCATGCACCTCAGTGCCTACGACAAGGTTGTGTTCGACCTGGCTGGACTCGGTAGTGTGCGCGACTTCCGTGGGGCGCGAGAGGTGACGGCTCGGGCATGGGTGTTTCTGACCGGAAGCAGGTATTGCTCGCAGTGCCTGCTAGCAGGGGCGGCGTGGCGACTGTCCTGGCGACTTCCGTGGATCACCACCTGCGTCACGCACGGATCGCTGCTCCAACACCGTTGCCCTCGGTGTAACAGTCTCTCGCGATCCGGGAAGGGCGGCCACGCGACGCGACCATGCCACGTAGTCAGCCCGGCGGGAAGTCGGCTCTGCGGCCAGACTCGACGGGTACAGGGCCGCCTCTCGCGATGCGATGCCGATCTCACGTTCGGTGCGCCCACGCCCGCCAACCGCGACGCCTTGACCACTACCAAGGCTGCCGCTGCAACCATCGCCTCTCGCGCAGGGACCGTCCTCGGCGAGCCCCGCTCCGCGCTGGCGACATTTCGCGCATGGCAAGCCGCATCCTCCTATGCACGCGCGCTGCGCGTCGCGACCACGCCGGACGAGGACTTCGGCACCCCACGTCGACCACCGCGTGCCGCGCGAGACATGGTTCAGATTCAAGCTGCAGGGCTTGACCTGATCCGAGCCCCAGACGCTGGGTCAGGTGCCACGGTGCTCGAGCAGTGGTGCGACTCGGCAAGAGTCCGCCCGGCTCCGGCGGTCTTCGACGACGCGGCCACGTTGTGCCCTGAACTTCGGGCTGCCGTCGACACCCTGATGCGACGGAGCGGACGCAGCCACAGCATGCTCGTTCGCAGCCTTGATCAGATCGAGCCACAATCCCGAATCGATCTGGCCGACCTCACCGCCGACGACATTCCGCAACTGATTTGGCCGTGCGCACTGGACCGCGACCTTCAGGCTTCGCTCCGTCCGACAGCGATGCTGCTCCGAGCAGTCACATCGCTGGCTCTGGCGCGCATCGCGGGAGCGCGGCACTGGGCCGATGCCGCGTACGTGTTGGGCTGGAGACCGGCCGACGGCAAGGCCTGGTCGCGCTACGTCTTCGCATCCAGCAACGGGACGCTCGGGCAACGTCTGATCGCCAGCGCCGTAGCCCTCGCTCCCCTGATGCGCGAGCAACCGATACGCGGCCCGTGGACCGAGCGACCCTCGACAGAGGGACCGACCCTGCAACGGCTCGCCGCCTCTCAGCACGCCCGCTGCCGGATGACGGACCCGGCCACGTCATGGTGCCCGTGCATAGCGCGGGCACCCTCGCCGGCTTCGGCCTCGTCCGCAGAGCGTCGAAGACGCTCACGATGAGCGGCAGGTAATGCGGTGACGACGCCGCTGGACATCTCGCCGGACGTCATCGCCATTGCGGGCGATTGGCATGGCAACCTGCACAGGGCGCTGGAGGTTGTCGGCGTCGCCCACGAGCACAGCGCACCGGTCGTTGTGCAGGTGGGCGACTTCGGTTTCTGGCGCGCCGGACCGAGCACCGACCGGTACATAAGCAGAATCAACAGACGTCTCGCCGACTACGGCATGCATCTCATGTGGGTCGACGGGAACCATGAGGACCACCACCGCCTCGCCCGCCTGCCCGTAGACGGAGCAACTGGCCTACGGAAGATCACTAACCGGATCTGGCATATCCCACGCGGAGCCCGGTTCACCTGGCGCGGGTACAGCTGGATGGGATTGGGCGGCGCTGCCAGCGTCGACCGCCGCCGCCGAACCCCTGGTAGGGATTGGTGGCCCGAGGAGACACTCTCCGACGCCGACGTGGAACATGCCAGCAGGCCCGGCGACGTGGACGTGATGATCTGTCATGACGCTCCTGCCGGCGTCCGTATACCCGGCATCGATGGCCCCTCGGTCTGGCCGAGGGAGGACATCGCCCGGTCGCGCCTCAATCGAGCGCAACTGCGCCGGGTCGTCGACGCCGTCCAGCCAGCCGCCCTGTACCACGGCCATTACCACGTCCGCACTGTCGACCGGCTTGAGCACTCCGCTGGGACCACGACGGTTCGCGGTCTCGCTGCGGACGACTCGACGCTCAGCGACAACGTGATGTTGATCGACCCAAGCGGCCTCCCGCTGCCACCGGACCAAGGCGTTACGGGATAACCGGCACCTTGCCCGCTGTCGCACAAGCACCCCCGGAAATTGATGATCTTTAGCCCGGATGTGGCGCGCCGCCAAGCGATGTCAGCACGGCGATAGCCTGCGCCAGATCCTCCGGTCCCGTCGACGAGTCACGGACCACCGCGCTCAGGCGAGCGACGCCGACGGCTCTTACCTGGGGAACCGCGCTCGTAGCGAGCTCGAGCGCGTCAGTCACCGCCGGGTCGTAGTCGCTCCGAGCTGCCGATCGGCGACGCCGCAGGTGCATGGCGCTCATCGTCCTCCATTCAGGCCAGGGAGTTGACCTCGTCGACAGCTCGCAAACCAGTCCTCAACTTGTCACGGCGCGAAGCTTGACAACTAGTTGTCAGCTGCTAACGTCTGACAAGCAAGGCAGCCAACTTCCCATCCGGTTCTGAATGGAGTCCCAACCATGAGCACCTCGCTCACCTCGCTGGCCCGCACAGTCCACCTCATCGACGTCGAGAATCTCGCCGGCACCGGGCGCCTGACCGATGCCCACATCCGCGATTGCCGCTCCGCGTACCTGCGGGCAATGCACGTCGGCCGCAACGACCACGTCATCATCGGCGTCAGCCACTGCAACAACGCATTCGCAGTCGCCCACGCTTGGCCCGGAGCTCGCATCCTCCTGAGATCCGGACCCGACGGGGCCGACGAGGCGCTCCAGATGGTCATGGAGTCCGAAGCGCTCGAACGGCGGTTCGCGAGGTGCGTCTTGGCTACTGGCGATGGCGGCTTTGCCTACGCCGTTGCCGCGCTCACGAGACGAGGCCTGAGCGTGCACATCGCCTGCCAGGCCGGGAGCGTGTCCTCAAAGCTCAGGTTGGCCGGCGCGACCGTGCAGCAGATCGACTTCACCGATACCGTCCGTTCTCGGAGCGCGGGATGACGATCGCATTCGACCGCATGACAACCAGTGACATTGCAAAACTGGCTGACGTCGAGGTCTCCACGGTGTCGAACTGGCGCAAACGCCACGACGACTTTCCCGATCCCATCGACGACTCCGGCCGCCCCGTCTTCTCAGGGCCAGCCGTACGAGCGTGGCTGAAGAAGCAGAACCCGAAGTACGCGGCAATCGTCGAGCAGGCGGAGCGGCACGGCCGAATCGACGGGATCATCCGAGGCTGGCGCCACGTCATCAACTCGTTCTTCGTCGGCAACGGCACTGCGGAGCTCGATGAGCTCATCTGCGTGTTCATCGCACATCTGCAGGGCATGCGCATCAGGTACACCGGGGACCGCCATGGCGGCGGCACGCATCACCTTGTCGTGGACGACCTCGGCATCTCGATCTCGTTGACCGACCGGCAACGCGAGGACATCGAGACGTTCCTCGCCGAACCCTTCGACGTTCCTTCGAAGGAGCTCATCGCGGCCGCCGCCAAAGACCTCGACCATGCCGCCAGGTGGCGGCGCACCAACGAATCCATCGCGGCCGGAGACAACCTGACCGCATTCATCGTCGGCCTCGTCCATCGTGACACGACGGCCGTGCTCGACTTCGCATGCGGAACCGGAGCGCTGCTCGCCGCTGTCGCGGACCATGTTCCGGACGCTCAGCTGCGCGGTATCGAGCCCGATGTACTCAGGGCGTTCGTCGCCGAGGCGCGCCTCGACGGTCGACCAGCGGAGATCATCGAAGACACCGTGCTCATTCACGACCCGCTGAACGGCGCGAAGTTCGACGCCATCGTCAGTATCC
This sequence comes from Jatrophihabitans fulvus, assembly GCF_054781375.1. Lineage (NCBI taxonomy): Bacteria > Bacillati > Actinomycetota > Actinomycetes > Jatrophihabitantales > Jatrophihabitantaceae > Jatrophihabitans > Jatrophihabitans fulvus. The sequence goes on along the minus strand of NZ_BAAGUN010000002.1, from coordinate 502,039 downwards.
CGCCCCACGGCCTACTGGTGACCGAGGAGATGCGCGATCTGACGCGACGGCTGCCCTACGGACCGGTACGAGGCGTCGCCGACGCTGCCTGGCCACAACTGGCTGTCGACGCGCTCACCCCCGAAGGCGACGCCCTGCTGGTCCTGCCGAGTTCACTCGCCTACGACACGCGGTCGGACCAAATGCGTCGGGAGCTCGTTCGCGCGGGCGCTATCAACGCCATCGTCTCGCTACCGGCGAATGCGCACCCATCCGCCAAGATCGCGACAGACCTCTGGGTCCTCCGCGCTCCGGGCAACGCGGCTCGCAGCCGACCGGTCCTCTTGATTGATGCGACCAGGCGGGACGGCAGCAACCCCGATCACTACGACGAGATCACCTCCGTCCTGAACGACTGGCTCGACGTAGGCCCGCTCGATCGGAATGACGAAGCCCGGTTCGGGTCCGATCAGGCCGTGAAGGCAGTGACGGTCGACCCACTCGACCTGCTTGATGCGAGCGTCAACCTCAGTCCTCAGTACTGGCTGGCGCGAGCGGAGCGAGAGGTGGACCCGGACGCGTTGCGCGGGGCGACTGAGGCTGCGATCGCCAACCTGCTGACAAAGCTGGCGCGGGTCGGCGAGGTTCCCGTCCCGGCTCTGGGGCTGGAGGATGCCGCACTTCCCATGATGTCGATGCGGGACATGCGAAGTCAGGGCATCATCGAAGTCCTCCGAGCCCCGATGCGGAGCCAATCCCGATCAGGTGAGGAGACCTCGAAGTCACTCCGGTTGACGGTGCCCGTGGCCGAGGCGATCCGCCAGCGTCAATTCACGATGCCTTCCAACCCGGACGACTCTGTCGACGGTGAAACGGCCGCCGTGAGAACCCAGGCCGGGGACGTGCTCGTTTGGACGACACACAACCGTCAGGTTCGCGCCACCGTCTGCCCGTACGACGGTCTGATTCCCGCCGGCTTCGTGCAGGTCCTCAGATGCCACTCCATCAACCCGTACTTCGTCGCGCTGTGCTTGGAGGCCGGACGCAACGCCGCGCACATCGTCGGCACGAATGTGGGACGGCTACAGCTGATGGATATCGAGATGCCGTTGGCCACCCCATCGCAGGCCGAACCTGTGCAAGCGCTCGCCAGATTGCTCGGCGACATCGCTCAGACCGCCCAAGACATCCTCGAAGCCACTCACCGCGTCCAACGATCGCTCAACGAGGCCATCGCCTCCGGCCAACTCGAAATCAATCTCAACACGGAGAAGTCATGACCAGCCACCATTGCGCACGACCCGTTGATCACGACAAGCGCGGCGCAAACACGTCACACGCAGTCGCGTCGATAGCGTGCACGCTGTGATCACGGGAGAGCTCAAGAGCAAGGTCGATCGCGTCTGGGACGCCTTCTGGTCCGGCGGCATCGCAAACCCGCTCGAAGTGATCGAGCAGATCACTTACCTGTTGTTCCTACGCCGCCTCGACGAGCTGCAGACCCTGGCCGAGAACAAGGCCAACCGCACCGGCCAACCGCTCGAACGGAAGATCTTCGCCGGTCCGGACGACCCGCGCCGCTGGAAGAACTTCAAACAGACCGACCCCGGTTCCATGTTCGCCACCGTCTCCGAGCAAGTGTTCCCGTGGCTGCGCACCCTCGGCGGGGAGGCGTCGACCTACTCCACCCACATGAAGGACGCCCGGTTCACCATCCCCACGCCGGCGCTGCTATCCCGTGTCGTGGACATGCTCGACGACATTCCGATGACCGACCGCGACACCAACGGCGACCTCTATGAGTACATGCTCGGCAAGATCGCCACCGCCGGACAGAACGGCCAGTTCCGCACGCCGCGCCACATCATCGCGCTGATGGTTGAGATGATGGCGCCCACGCCGAAGGACGACATCTGCGACCCCGCCTGCGGCACCGCCGGCTTCCTCGTCGGCGCGAGCGAGTACCTGCGTCGCGAGCACCCGAACCTCCTCATGGACGCCGAGGCCAGCCGACACTTCAACCACAGCATGTTCCACGGCTACGACTTCGACGGCACAATGCTGCGGATCGGCAGCATGAACATGCTGCTGCACGGCATCGAAGCCCCCGACATCCGCTACCGCGACTCACTGTCCGACGGTGCCAGCGGCGACGCCGAGCTGTACTCACTGATCCTCGCCAACCCACCGTTCGCTGGGTCTCTGGACTATGAGTCGACTGCCAAGGACCTACAACAGGTGGTGAAGACGAAGAAGACCGAGCTCCTCTTCCTTGCGCTGTTCCTGCGGCTACTGCAGACCGGTGGACGAGCGGCGGTGATCGTCCCGGACGGCGTTCTATTTGGCTCCTCCAAGGCACACAAGGAACTACGGCGGACCCTGGTCGAGGATCACAAGCTCGACGGGGTGGTGAAGCTACCCAGCGGTGTCTTCCGGCCGTACGCCGGCGTTTCGACCGCGATCCTGCTATTCACCAAGACCGGGGTCGGCGGCACCGATCACGTCTGGTTCTACGACATCGCTGCCGACGGTTGGTCGCTCGACGACAAGCGCACGCCGTTGCTAGCCGAAGACCGACTCGGTCCGACGCCGACGGCGGAACTGACCGACGATGACCATCTCAACAACAACCTTCCCGACGCGCTCCGCCGATGGGCAGACCGTGATGGCGGGGAGCGTTCACGCGAACGGACCGCCCAGTCGTTCTGCATCTCGAAGGCCGACATCGCCACTCAGGGCTACGACCTGTCCCTCAACCGATACAGGGAGATCGTGCACGAGGAGGTCGAGCACCGGCCGCCCCTGGAGATCATCGCGGACCTCGAGCGCCTCGAAGGTGAGATCCAGCGGGGACTCTCTGAACTCAAGGCGATGCTGTGACGGTGGGCGAGGTCTCGCTCGGCCAGGTCACTCGAGCTGTGGAAGCCCAGGACCCGGCACGTTCGGGTCAAGCTGCGTTCGTTTACATCGACATCGCGGCAGTCAATCAAGAGACGAAAACGATCACCGGCGCGCGACGCCTTCCCGTGGCAGAAGCTCCCTCTCGGGCGCGGCAGATCGTTCGAGCAGGTGACGTCCTAGTGTCAACCGTGCGCCCAAATCTGAACGCGGTCGCGCGAGTGGGGTTGCATCTTGACGGCGCGACCGCGTCGACTGGATTCGCAGTCTTGCGCCCGTCCGAGGGGCTCGACGGGCGCTACCTGTTTCACTGGGTGCGCTCGCCACGATTCGTAGCGGATATGGTTCGGAAGGCTACTGGCGCGAGTTACCCGGCCGTTTCCGACCGCATCATCGCGCAATCCAGTATTCCGCTGCCCGCGATCGACGAGCAGCGGCGGATCGCGGACATTCTGGATCGCGCCGACGCGCTTAGTACCAAGCGCCGCGACTTGCTCGCCCTCCTTAGCGATCTCACCCAGGCGGTGTTTCTCGAACTCTTCGGCAACCCCGAAAACAATCCGCGGGGCTGGCCGATGCGTCAACTCTCGGACTTCATCGCGCCGGGCGACCGGATCAACTATGGGGTTCTGCAGCCCGGGGATCATGTGGCCCAAGGCGTCGGGCTCGTACGTGTTGGGGATCTTGTCGCCGGCCGGGTACGACATTCGCGGCTTAAGTACATCGACCCCGCCATCGAGAGCTCATATACGAGATCGCGGGTCCGTGGAAACGAGGTCCTCGTCAGCTGCGTTGGATCAATCGGCGTCGTGGCGGTCGCGCGCGAATGCGACATCGGGCTGAACGTCGCACGCGCCGTGTCTCGCGTGCCGATTGAATCACCGACTCTGCGCGAGTACATCGCCGGGCACCTGCGTACCCCGGCGGTCCAGCGATACTTCACCAACGAGCTTCGGACCGTTGCCCAGCCCACACTGAACGTGAAGCAGCTAGCGGAAACACGAATCATGCAACCGCCCAACAAGTTGATAGATGAATACGCCGAGGTCATGGGACGTATCGACGCAGCTAATGCCGCTCAGGTTGCGAGTCGCGATCAACTCGACCACCTCTTCGCGTCGCTACAGCAGCGGGCGTTCGCGGGCGAGCTTTGACATGATCATCACAGATCGAACGGAGGGAGCACGGTGAGCAACTTCGTGTTTCTGCGTGCCGAATGGCCCGATCTGTTCGGCGAGGCTGCGCGTGCCGAACGCAACGGCGTAGCTGATCCACGCACCTCGTGTTTCTACGCACGCCGGGCGTTGGAGCTGACGGTCGACTGGCTGTATCAGGCCGATCGGACGTTGCAGCAGCCGTATCGCGATGATCTGTCGGCCCGACTGTTCGAACCGACGTTCCGGCAGCTGGTTGGTAACGACGTCCAGACCAAGTGCGACCTGATCAGGCGGCAGGGCAACGCTGCGGTGCACAAGACGCGGCCCGTCACGCCGAACGAGTCGCTTCCCGTGCTCGGCCAGCTCTTCCAGGTTCTGTACTGGCTGGCACGGAGATACTCCCGCGATCCGGCCAACCTGCCGGCGCAAACGTTACAGTTCGATCCGGCGCTGGTGCCGCGTCCGCTGCCGGCCGAGGCGCGGCTGCAGCGGCAGCGGCAGCGGCAGGCAGAGCTTGCCGAGCGGGAGCGGCTCAACGCCGAGCGAGACCGTCAGCTTGCCGATCAGCGGGCAGCGAACGAGGCATTACAGGCGGAGCTGGCAGAGCTGCGCAAGCAGGTTGCGGCGGCCAAGGCTGCTAACGAGGCCCGTCCGGACGAGCACGACTACGACGAGGCGACGACTCGGGACCTGTTCATCGACGTCCTGCTCCGAGAGGCGGGGTGGCCGCTCACGCGCCCCGAGGACCGCGAGTACCCAGTCACCGGCATGCCGAACGCCGATGGCACTGGCTTCGTCGACTACGTCCTGTGGGGTGATGACGGCAAGCCGCTTGGTGTCGTGGAGGCCAAGCGCACTCGCCGCGATGCCAAGGCCGGTGAGCAGCAGGCGAAGCTCTACGCCGATTGTCTGGAGGCGCAGTTCGGTCAGCGACCGGTGATCTTCTGTACCAACGGCTACGAGCACTGGATCTGGGACGACACCTTCTACCCGCCTCGCGCGGTCGAGGGCTTCTATACCCCTGCGGAGCTGGCGCTTCTGGTTCAGCGACGAAGCACCCGCAAGCCGCTAGCCGAACTGGCGATCAATGAGCGAGTCGTCGAGCGGCACTACCAGCAGCGGGCCATCCGCCGCATCGCCGAGACCTTCGAGGTCGATCGGCAACGGCAGGCGCTGGTCGTAATGGCGACCGGCGCGGGTAAGACTCGCACGGTCATCGCGCTGAGCGACTTGCTAATGCGGGCGAACTGGGCGAAGCGTGTGCTGTTCCTCGCCGACCGGGTCGCGCTGGTCAACCAGGCGGTCAACGCGTTCAAGACTCACCTGCCCGATGCAACGACGGTCAATCTGGTCACTGACAGGACCAGCGACGGCCGCGTGTACGTATCGACCTACCCGACCATGATGGGGCTGATCAACGAGGGCGCCGGCGACCTGCGCCGCTTCGGCCCTGGGTTCTTCGACCTCATCGTCATCGACGAGGCGCACCGATCCGTGTATCAGAAGTATCGAGCCATCTTCTCCTGGTTCGACTCGCTGCTGGTCGGTCTGACCGCGACACCGAAAGACGAGATCGACCGCAACACCTACCGGCTGTTCCACCTCGAAGACGGCGTCCCTACCGACGCGTACCCGCTCGACGAGGCAGTCGCCGAGGGCTACCTCGTCCCCCCGCGGGCAGTGTCGGTGCCACTCAAGTTCCCCCGCGAGGGCATCCGCTACGACGACCTCTCCGAGGAGGAGAAGGAGGAGTGGGACTCGCGCGAATGGGACGAGGACGGCGACGTCCCCGATCTGGTCGCGTCCGACGCGATCAACAAGTGGCTGTTCAACGACGACACCGTCGACAAGATGCTCGAGACCCTCATGACGCGTGGCCATCGCGTCGCCGGCGGTGATCGCCTCGGCAAGACGATCATCTTCGCCCGCAACAACGACCACGCCGAGTTCATCCGAGCCCGCTTCGACGCCAACTACCCCGAGTATGCCGGGTCGTTCGCCCGCGTCGTCACGTACAAGACCGAGTATGCCCAGTCACTGATCGACGACTTCTCGATCAAGGACAAGGCGCCGCACATCGCGATCTCAGTCGACATGCTCGACACCGGCATCGACGTCCCCGAAGTCGTTAACTTGGTCTTCTTCAAGCCCGTCCGATCCAAGTCGAAGTTTTGGCAGATGCTCGGCCGCGGCACCCGCCTGTGTCCGGACCTGTTCGGGCCCGGCGAGGACAAGCAGGACTTCTTCGTCTTCGACTTCTGCGGCAACCTCGAGTTCTTCAACACCGATCCCGCCGTCGCGGACGGCCGGGTCGCCGCTTCGCTGGCCGAGCGGCTCTTCGCCGCCCGGCTCGCGCTACTGACCGGCTTGGACGCCGACCTCCCTGCCGACGCAGCCGAGCCGGATGGCGACGGCACCCGCAGCGATCACGGCCTGCGGGTCGACATCGCACACACGTTGCACGACATCGTCGTCAACATGAACGTCCACAACTTCGTCGTCCGCCCGCACCGTCGCTGGGTGGAGCTCTACAGCGACGGCACCCGCTGGCACCGCCTCAGCCCGGACGACGCCCAGGAGATCGCCGAGCACCTCGCCGGCCTGCCCAGCGCGCTCCGCGACGACGACGAAACCGCCAAACGTTTCGACTTGCTGATCTTGCGTCTTCAGCTGTGCGTGCTGTCCGCCGAACCCGGGTTCGACCGGCTCCGCGACCAAGTACGCGACATCGCGTCCGCCCTGCTCGAGGTCGTCAACATCCCCGCCGTCGCCGCCCAACAGCAACTGCTCGACGAGGTCGCCGGCGAGGAGTGGTGGATCGACGTCACCCTGCCGATGCTGGAACTGGTGCGCCGCCGGGTCCGGGGCCTCGTTCGGCTCGTCCCGAAAGCCCGCCGCCACATCGTCTACACCGACTTCGAGGACCAGCTCGGCGAGGCCACCGAAGTCACCCTCGCCGGATTGCGCGTGGGGACCGACCTGCAACGGTTCGAAGCCAAGGTCCGCGTCTACCTCGCCGCACATCTGGACCACGTCGCCCTGCAGAAGCTGCGCCGCAATCGCCCACTCACGCCCGACGACATCGCCGAGCTGCAGCGCATGCTCACCGAGTCGGGTGCCGGCGACCCCGCCGAACTCGAACGCGCAGCCGAACAGGCGCACGGCCTCGGCATCTTCATCAGAGGGCTCATCGGCCTCGACCGCGACGCCGCCACCGACGCCCTCTCCGAATTCATCGCCGGCCGGACGCTGACCGCCAACCAACTCGACTTCATCAACCTGATCATCACGTACCTCACCGAGCACGGCGTGATGGATATCAGCCGCCTTTATGAAGCCCCTTTCACCGACCACGCGCCCGCGGGGCCGGAGTCGCTGTTCAGCGGTGCCGACGTCGACTCCCTCGTCGCAGCGCTCGGCTCCGTGCGAGCGACAGCGCATCCGGAAGTAGCGTCGTGACGATCTCTGGTCGATCGGATACGCATGTTCCGCTTGAATGGCTCGTCAGGGCGCTGGAGGAGTTCGCCGTACGCGACGCTGACCTGCTTACGCTCGGCGCAGGCGAAACTGCTCTGTCAGCTCGCCTCGCACATCACCTCACACGAGTGGTCCCCGAGTACTGGGACGTGGACGCCGAGTACGACCGGCAGAACGAGGACTGGGCGAAGAAGGTCCGCCGTCCCGGCACTAAGGGCGCTCGTGGCACCCACATGCGGCCTGATATCGCCGTACACCTCCGGGGTGCGTCGGGCCCAGACAACAACCTGATGATGATCGAGGTCAAACGGAAGTGGCGCGCGCCTGGCGATCCCGACGACCTGGAGAAGGCCCACGCTGCCATCAACCTCATCGGTTACCAGTTCACCGTCGTACTCGGCCTTTCGCTGCACACACCAGCCAAGGCGCTCCACGAAGAACACCGGTTCCAGCCGCACTGGACCGTCCTACGCCGGCCATTGGCGGCAGCGTTTGACCCTCACATCGAGCCCCCTGTCCCCGAGGTCATCTACGACGGCCGACCGATCTTCGCCGCGGATCGACTCGTCGAACTGCGGGCTAAGGCGGAGATGGCGCGTGACGCTCGGCGGCGGCTCGAGCCATTGAGCGCTCACCCCGCGACCACCCACGTTGATCATGCGGTCGACGCATCCGCCCGACAAGTGCGGGTCAACCACAAGTGGGGTTTCGGCATGTCGCCGGTCAAGCCGGCCACCGCGAGGCGGCGCGTCGTTGCCGCTCAGCGTGTTCTTGAGCTCGTGGCTGCACCTAACGCTGCTGCCAACGGCCAGCTCGACGAGCTAATATCCGATCTGTCCGAGCTCAAAGGTCTTTTCAACCGCGTCGCTCGCCAGGACCAATGGGATTGGTTCACCGTCTGGCTTCAACTCGGGACTCCCGGTCGCCGCCAGGCCATTAAGTCAGCAACCGCGCTCGCGGACCTGCGCGAAGCACTCATCCGCTACGACCCTGACCGAGCCCGACGCGCCAGAGATGCGCTCGTCGACTCAGGTGGCGCGCTCGCCATCGATGCTCTGACCAAGGGAGGGCATCCAGCACCCGACGTCGGGATCGGCTACGTGTACGTTCTCTCCACTCGCCGCGATCCCAAGATGCTCAAGATCGGATACACCGAACGCCCGATCGCCGACAGGGTGAACGAAATCAACCGCGGGACCGGAGTTCCCATCCCGTTCGGGGCACGCGCGGCGTGGAAGGTCCGACGGGCACCCGAAGCCGAACGGGAGATCCACGCCTTGCTCGGAGAGTGGCGCGTGCGCGCCGACCGTGAGTTCTTCGACATGGATTTCCGCGACGCGCACCGAGTGATCGATCGCATGGTCGAGCAGCACCTGGAGGAGGTGTAGAGAGGCCGGTTCACATACGAACCGTCGTTTGCGGTGAACGTCATGTCTCGCGCTCCAACTCAAGATGGACGCTGTGCCTTCGCCTACGGCGAGCAAAACACGCGCAAACGAGCGCCGAGTTGTGACACCGCTCCCCACGTCGTCTGAAGCAGTGAGAAAACCTGGATGGCTTCCGCGGCCGGCTTGGCCTTCTTTGCCTGTTTTTCGAGCGCGCTCCTGGACAGCGAGTTGCCTACCACCAGCCAAACCTCACGGTCGGTGTTCGGGTCCGCAATGCGTTCCCGGACGTGCTTCCAGATGTCGCTTCCCGAGCTGAACTGTCCGTGTCGCAGGCGAGCTGTCGTCCCTTCCACTCCTTTGGCCTTCCAGCTCTTCATCCAGTTCTGCGCTGGCATAGGTATGTCTGCAAGGGGTTGCAGGTGGTGCAAGTTCTTGATCGCTTGGGCGGCGACCTCGTGAAGTGCGCTCGCTGAGTAGTGGCGGGTGTCGTGCGAGGCCTTCGCGTGAATGAACGCGACACGCGTGGGGCCGGTGACCAGGAAGTCTGCGACCTCGCTGCCCAGATCAGTGCAGAGCACGAGGTCGGGCGTGGTGAACAGCGCCTTCATTACCTCCGGAGCCGATCGTCCGCTGGTGGGCGCGAGCGCGCTGATGAGGCCGAAGACCGTGTTGGGCTGCCAGTCGTCGTCGTCGATCTTGGTGCCCTTCTCTGAAGCGGCTTGCGCCAGGGCTGGAACCGGGCACAACACGTCAAGCAGCCTGAACGCGCCCAACCGAGTGGCCGGAATGATCGGCCTGAAGAAGCTCCCGTGCGCGTACATCGTCTTCCGGTCTGCGGACACGAGCCGCATCGCTTGGTCCCCGTTGATGGCACCAAGCAGGTCGCGAGGCTCGCCGTCTCGGCTAACAAAATGCTCTGACGCGAGAGAGGGGGAAGTGAGCTGATAGCGAGATCGATTCTGGTCCCAGTCGAGCTCGATCTGATGTGTTACGCCGTTGACGGTGAGCGAGAAGTGGCCGTCGAGGACGGCGCTCGCCGTGTCCTCCACTTCCAGCGGTATGTCGGTGCCGCCTTTGACGAACCGCGCGGGTTCGATATCGAGCAGGATGTGCTCGACGGTCTTGTCGGCCGGCTCGTCTACGTGTGCGGCATATCGCGAGAACGTGACGGCCGCGCTGGTGCTGGCACCCAACGAGGCTTCGAGTCCGTCGAGCCATGCGTTGTAGCCGGCGAAGTCACGATCGCCGGGGCGGTAGTCACTGACCCGCGCCCTGCTGAGACCAAGATAGCGGCGGAAGCGTTCGCCGCTGATCTCTGTGTACCCCTCAGCGACGGTGCACATGTAGGCGTAGTCCGCAAGGTCCGGCGCGAGATCATCGATAGCTGCGGCTCGCACCTGACGAGATCGAGGCGCCTGCTGGCCGACGTCGGTGTTGAGGAGAAACACGGAGGTGAGACTTGAGTCGCCCTTCGGGAACAGAACCTGAAGGTCGGTTGGGCCTAGCGGCTGGAAGTGCTGTTCGACGGCCTCAGGTGTGGCACCTCGCGTGTCGTAGTAGAAGAGGCGATCGCGAGACATTCGGATGATGGTGTAGCCAAAGCGGGGCTCGATGAAGGTGCCCGACCGTAGGAACCGCGAGTTCTCCGCTGTAATGAATGGCACGATGCGGGTGCGCCGGTCAGGTTCCTGGGTGCGGAACACGGTCCGTTCGCGGTTGCTCCATTGATAAGCCGTCTCCAACGCGAGGTCGTCGAGCGTGCACTGGTCGCCAGCGATCCGTCGGAAGACGCGTGTGCGCAATGGAAAGGCGAAGTCCTCCCATGCGCCGGGTGAGTCGAGATCGATGCGGGTGCGGTAGGCGCCGTCGTAGTAGAACGCGGCTGGTTGGGCTTTGAGTACTCGTTCAACGAGCTGTGGCATGGTCGCGGCGCTCTCGGCCCATTCGTGCCTGTCAAAGTCTCGATATGCCTGCCAAGTCCGCTCGACGTCGCGGTCTCCCCGATCGAGAACAAGCGCGACCGAGTCCTTCGGGTCCCGCGCGGGGTTTCTCAGCACCCGTCCGATCTGCTGGATAGTGGCTCGATCGTTGCGCAGTGCGTCGTAGAACGCGATCACCCGGAACCGCGGGTCGTCGATGCCTTCGATCAGTTTGTTCTGATGGACCCAGAACCGCGCAGCGGACTCCTCAGGGCGCGGAACTGCGTTTCGCAGGACCGGATCGCCGGGCGGGAAAGTCTCGTGGACGCCGACCACCGATTGATTTAGGGCGTCGAGTGCCTGGACGACGTCGCGGATGCCTAGCGAGGTTCGGCAGCGGACGATGATCCTTGCGTCATCCGGCTCGGGGAACCGTTCGTCGACGATGTGAAGCAGTTCGGCGGCGAAGGCGTCCGGTGTCGCATCATCATCGATGCGCAGGAATTCCGGCTTGCGGAGGAAGCCTTGTTCCTCTGCTTTCCAGTGCTGATAGCGGTACCGGTGAGCCTGGTCGATTTCGAAGTACTTCTCATCGTTCCGGTAGGGCGTCGCCGTGAGCAACACCGTCGGGCGCTTCAGCGACCTAATCGCGTCCGACCACTGCGGCGCCGGTTCGTAGTGCCCTTCGTCGACCAAGACGACGCCGAAGTCGGCGAAGACCCTGGCGAGATCGTAGGCACCCTCATCCGCGGTCTTTGCCGCCTCCGACAGGGCGGCGATCGTGGTGACGTAGACAGTCGGGTCGGCGTCCAACACGGTTTCGAGAGCCGATGCAGCCGGAAGACGTTTCACCGGGAGCATTTCGGGCCGCGCGTTCGCTGGGAGCCGGTCCCAGAACCGACCGCGGAGGTCCTCGATCAGCTGGGTCCGCAGCGCGTCCCACGGTGTGAGCACGAGCCTGTGTCCTGACACTTCGGGGAGGTTCATCGCCGCGGACGCAATGACGCCGGTCTTGCCGGTCCCAGTGGGCATCGTCACTAGCGCAGCGTCATGATGAGCAGGGGCGTGCGCGAGGTAGCGACGTACCGCTTCAATGGCCGCCCGCTGGTGCTCCCAGAGCCCGCCGATGGCTTTGACGAGTGATGACACCTGGATATTCAAGCGCTTCGGGCGCAGTCAAGTCGGGATCGGCGCGATCATCGGGCTGACCTGCTGGCCGCCCCGCCACCCGGGAAACAATCAGAGGGCAGGCCCCCGCTCGGCGCGAGGTCGGACTTCATACAGTCGGCGCAGACAATCCTGAACCTCACTTGCCAATTCGTCGAGGTAGCTGTCGGTGAGGAAGGCATCTGCAGTCCAGCGATAGTCAGCGTCACGCTGCGCCTTCGGCAGCGCGCGATGGGCGTAGGCGACAGGATCTCCAGGCTGCACGACGACGCTATGCACGACCACGTTGCGCTTCTTCAGGATGTGGGTGATGTCGTCGAGCAAGGTCGTGATCTCGACACGCAGTCCGCCGTCAATCTCGGGGACCTTCGCCAATTCGGATCGGCAGACCCGCACCAACGCCTCGCCGTGCTTGCCCGCGTGGTGCTGTTGAGTGTTGTTCCGGTCAAGCGTGGTCGCCAAGTAGAACACCCACAGCTCCATCAGGGCGCAGTACGACACCACGCGGCCGACTCGGGCGTAGAACTCGTTTGCGCGCGAGACCGCGTCGTGGCCCGATGGCTCGGGTTCGATGACGGTCATGAATGCCATTGTGACCGCGTGAGCCACTGGAGTGGCTGCCGATATTCGGGGTTGCGCCGCTACCCCATCCCCGCGGCGTGCTGGACTCCGGGAACTGACCTTGGTATCCGTAGTCTGTCTGCGATCACCGCGGGCCGCAGTGAGGGAGGGCAAGCGGGCATGGACACCAACGTCTACACACCGATGGACGTGTTCTATCAGCCGCGGTACTTCAACATCCCACTGTTCCAGCGCCCTTACGTGTGGACCGAGGAGGCGCAGTGGCAACCGCTGTGGCACGACGTCCGCCGCATGGCGGAGTTGCGCATCGAAGCGCCGTACCAGCAGGCGCGTCATTTCCTCGGTGCGATCGTCCTACAGAAGAACGACGGGGCCTTCGACAACCTGAAGACGCACAACGTCATCGACGGCCAGCAACGCTTGACCACGCTGCAGCTGCTGATGGACGCCGCAGCGCTCGTACTTGAAGAACGCGGCCAGGACACGCTCGCAAGCAGGCTGGACGAGTTCACCCACAATCCCGCGAACTTCGTCGCGCCCGAGCAGTCCCACCTCAAGCTGCGGCACTCGAACCGAGACCGCGCCGCCTTCGACGAGGTCATGGCCGCCGAACCCCCGCTCGACCACGATGCGCTCAAGCACGCCGGCTCGCTGGTCGTCGGCGCGCACAAGTACTTCACCGGCGAGGTCGCGACGTGGCTCGGCGGCGACGACACCTACGTCGCGAGAGCGACCGCACTCACTGAAGTCCTGACCAACGGCCTGCAGATCGTGGTCATCGAGCTGCTCGCGACCGAGAACTCGCAGGAGATCTTCGAGACCCTCAACGCCCGAGGCACGCCGCTCAGCGGCGCGGACCTGATCAAGAACTACGTCTTCCAGAAGCTCGAAGCGGAGGGCGTCGACACCAAGAAGGCCTACGCCGAGGACTGGCCGTTCGAGTCCAAGTTCTGGGAGAACGAGGTCAGCGTCGGCCGCTACACGATGACCCGGGGCTCGCTTTTCCTGAACCAATGGCTCATGGCCCGGGTCGGTGAAGAGATCGGGCCCCGCACCACCTTCACCCGGTTCAAGGACTACGTCGAGTACCGCAGCACCCAGAAGATGAGCGACCTGCTGCCCGTCATCAAGCAGCAGGCCGACCTCTACGAGCAATGGACACAGCGCGCCGCCGACCCGGACGTCAACCTCACCCCGGTCGAGATGGCCGTCTACCGGATGCAAGCGGCCGGCATCGAGCTGCTCAAGCCCGTGCTCATCTGGCTGCACGAGCCGGGCACCGGCATCCCCGCCGACGTCGTCACCGACGTCATCGCGGCATTCGAGAGCTGGGTCGTCCGCCGGCAACTGCTGCGCCTTCCATCAGCCGACCAGGGCCGAATCGTCGCCGAAGGGATCCGCATTAACCAGAACACCCCCGCCGCCGAACTCAGCGAGCGAGTGCGCGGCTACCTCGCGTCCCAGAAGGTCACCAGCACCTACTGGCCCGGCGACACCGAGATCCGCGAAGCCCTGACCACCGAGGCTGCCTACCGGCGCTACCCCCGAGGCCGACTGCGCATGTACCTCGAGGCGGTCGAGAACCACCTGCGGGCCAAGACAAACCAGCCGCAAGTGCCACGCCGGGGCTATCCGATCGAGCACGTCCTACCGCAGAAGTGGGAGGACAACTGGGGCGTCGACGGACTGGAGGCCGAGCAGACCCGAGCCGCGCACGTCCACCGTCTCGGCAACCTCACCCTGCTCACGACGGCCCTCAACTCATCCGTATCGAACGGGCCATGGGTCAAGAAGAAGGTCAAGCTCCGCACGCACGACACCTTTCTGCTCAACCGTCCATTCCTCGCCGACGACACCGCCGTGTGGGACGAGGCCTCCATCGACGCCCGCACGAGCCTGATGCTGGACGCTCTCGTCGCAACCTGGCCGGTGCCGGCCGGTCATGTGGGCGAGGTGCTGGATAAGCAGGCCGCCGCTCCGTCATGGATCGAGATCAAGGACCTGGTCGCCGCCGGCCTACTCACTCCGGGCGCAAACCTCGTTCCCCGCGAGGGGAAATGGGCCAGCCGCACCGCCGTCATCCGCGACGATGGCCGCATCGGCATCGACGACCGCGCGTTCGACACCCCCTCGGGGGCGGCCGCCTACGTCAAAGGCTCGGCGTCGAACGGCTGGTACTTCTGGAAGCTCGACGACGGCACCCGGCTAGCCGACGTGCGCACGCAGTACCGCGCCAAGCAACCCCGGAAGCCCGACGCGCCCTTCGACTGGAGTCGGCTCCACCAGATACTTGAACGCCTGCCCGAAGGACGCTGGACCTCCTACCTCGAACTGTCCGACGCCATTGGCAGCGCCCCACAGGCAGTCGGCAACCACGTCGCCGCCTGCGCCCAATGCACCAACGCCTACCGGGTACTGACCCACGAGGGACGGATCTCACCCGGATTCCGGTGGGGTGACCCTTCCGATACCCGCGACCCAGTCGACGTGCTGCGCACCGAGGGTGTCCCCGTTGCCGACGGCAAGGCCGACCCGACGCGCATGCTCATCAGCGATGACCTCGTAGCAATGCTGGACGAATCGCCCTAACACGGCTGCCGCGAGTCGTCGGCGTGTTTGCTATCCCGCCTACGAGCTTCGCCGCAGCGAGTCGCCAGACGACGGCGTCGGTTCGTGCCTCTATTGGCGGCTGCAGGTTCGGACGCGCGCGGTCGCGACCAGCAGGCTGCTGCCTTGGAGACGTAGGGCGTCCCGAGGGCCGGATCGCTAGTCGAGAGGCCCGTCGGCCGCGATGGGGTCGAGAACTGCGAACCGGGCTTCGTTGTGTGCCAGGCCCGATTCGGTGAGGGCGTTGATCCACCAGTCGAACTCTTCACGGATCGCGTTGAGGAGCGCGGGTCGCCAGTCCTCGCCGCGGCGCACGATGACACCAATACTCGGCTCGGGCATCTCCCACGCGGCCTCGAAGTAGTCCGTGTCCGGCGGGTCGTATAGGCCTGGGGTCACCGTTCGGAAGGTGATGGTCGGGTTTCGCTCGGTGCTGGGCGAGTTCGTGGTGCTGATGTTCTGCGCGGGTGTGTGTCCCGCTTCGTTGTTGGTCATGTCCTCTCTATGCCGCAGCGTCGTCATCGGCGGTCGTTCCCGCCTGGCGTGCCCGCCGCACGGACCTGCTGCGGTCGCCGGGTCGCCAGCGGAGGCACTTCGCTCGTTCGACGGAACGAGATCAGGAAAGGGTGTCCATGCTCTCCTGCACACGTGCGAGCGCGGTGAGCAGAGGAACGCGCTCTTGCTCGAACCGCCGGTGACTGGACCATTCCGGGTCGCTGAGATCGTTGTAGATCTCGCGCTCGCTGGGAGTCAGGTGCTCGAGGGGCTTGTGAGGCAGCAGCTTGACTGGCTTGCCGTTCGGCTCGTATTGCGTCCCGAAGTCCCTAAAGGCGTCGTAGGTGGAGCGGTCCATGAGGATCGTGCGCAGCTGGCCCATTCGTGAGCGGAGACCATCAACGATCTCGAACCCCTTTTGGTCGATGTCGCCCCAATAGATGAGGGTCTCGGCGGCTCTGATCCACGGCACGCGTGGCAGGAGGCCAGTCGAGGCGTTTCCGTTGCCTTCGACGACGATGCCGCCGGGTAACTGCGGGAACAGGACCGCGGAGTCCTTGTTCTCCACGATCAGTACGACGCTGGGCTCGTACGGAAGGGGCACCGAGTCTCCGAGGGTGAGCGAGTCGTGGGCACGTCGCCCGGTCCGTCGGTAGTCGGGGTCGAGGTAGGTCCAGTACACCCGCGTTGGGCGCGTGGCCATGGAGAGATCCTCGATGCCGGCGAGCGTCTTGACGAGGTGACGGTTGCTGTCCAGCCATTTGGCGTGCAGGCCGGGGATGGGCACCTGCCGCGGCGTGAGTCCGCGCCACTGGCTCTCTGGAGTCGAGGCGAACCATCGGGCCGCGTCGAGGGCGAGCGCGAAGTCGGCGTCGGTCGCGGAATCGGCCAGGCGTATCGCCCGCGCTGCGCTGATCGTTGGGAAGGTGTCGGTGAGTGCGGCGTGTCTGGCGCGTGCGCGGGTGATTCTTCGGGCCCAGTCCTGTCCCGCGAGGCGGGCTGCGGTGTCCAAGTCGGGGACATGTAGGTGCGTGGGCACCTTCTGCTCGATACCGCGGATACGTCGATGTTCCTCGATCAACACGACATCGTGGGCTGCGGCCCAGTCGTGCCATCCGTGCGCCCACCTGACGGTTTCGCTGAACGCGCCATCGACCGCGGTACTCGACGGTGCGCCAAGAGTGAACCGTTGCGGCCAGCGGCCTGCTCCGTCGACGACGTCGTCCGCCCACCCGGAGCCGAGCCGGGTGGCGACCTCATGGAGAACCTGAGCCGTGGTCTTCATGTGGTTGCCTTGCGCGGGAGCCGGCTCGCGTAGGAGTAGTGCTCGGGGTTCTTGGTCACGACGATCGATTGGTCGAGCGCCGCTTCGAGGGAGTTCACCTTCTCTTCTGGTGCGCCGACGATGAGCTGGAAGCCGAGTTGGTTCCATGCGTCGACGGCCGCTCCGGTGTATTCACCGTCGGCTTTGATGAACGCCTCGTCGAGCACGACTGGAGCAAACCGCGGCCGGTTCCGCTTCTCGTCCCCCAAGTGGTAGCGCAGCGCGGCCCCGACGATGAACGCAGTGATCATCTGGCCCTCGCCGCCGGACAGCTCGCCGAGGTGGTCGTACACCATGCCGCCGGCGTGCGCCTTGACGGCGAGGTGCCGTCGGATGTCGAGCAGCGAATTACGTTCGTCCTTGCCGGTGCGGATGCGAGCGACGGCCTCGCGGATGGCGGCGAACTTCTCCAGCACTTGGTCGTCGGTGGCATTCGGATTCATGGTTCCGCTCGCCAGCGTGCGCAGCTCGTGGAGGTAGGCGACGACCGGCGCTGGGCGGCGGTGGACGGCCTCGATGTCGAGCGTGTGCCCGTCCCGCCCGAACGGGACGGCAGCGAGGATGGCTCGGATCGGGCGCAGACGCTCGTCGATGTCGTCCTCGGCTCGCCGGTAGGACTGGATCAGCTCGGAGAGGTCTTCACCGGACCACTCGATCACCTGGCGAGCCCAGTCCCGCCTCAAGGCGTGCAGGCCGCGATCTCGCAGTTCGGTGAGGATGGCGAGATAGTCCGGGTAGTCGCTGAGGGTGGCGCCTCGGCTGTCGGAGTGCCAGTCCGGGTGCGCCTGGTACTCGCGGAACTTGCCGGTGATCACGCCGATCGCGACGTCGCGCCGGTTGGTCGCTGCGCTCATGTCGCGTTCCAGCGCGTGGCGGAGCGTTCTGATCGCTTCGTCGAAGCCGTCCGGGCCGCCCTCCCAGCGGAGATCGTCGAGCAGGCCGAGCCGGGTGTCGAGGTCCTCGACCTGCTCGGGGCTGGGGATGGCGTCTGGGGCCGACGCCCATTCGTTCAACAGGACGATCAGTCGTCTGGATTCGGCCTCGACCTGCGCCTTGCGCTGCTCGGCGGTTTCCACCGCCTTCTCCTGGAGAACCTCTTCCCGGACCGCTTCACCGTGTTCGCTCTTCGCCACTTCGAGCGCGTGCTTCAGCAGATCGAGATTCGCGTCCTGCATGAGGCGCTGCAGTTCGGCTTCGGCTCGGGCGATGGCGGCCTCTACGTCGCCGATGTCGAGATCCGCCCAGCGAGCGCCGACGACGTGTTCGTGCGCCGAGCGCCGCGCCACCAGCTCCTTTTCCGCCTTATCGAACTCGCCGAGTTCCTTCTCGATGGGTTCCTTGGCCTCCTGCCATTGCGTGATCTCCTCCTGGAGTTCTGCTCGGCGAGCGACGTTGGAGAAGCCGATGACACGGCCACTGCTTCCGTGGGCGCCCCGCTTCTCGCGTTTGGTTTGGCCGGACCTGGCGATCTGGGGGGCCGCATCCTTGGTGAACTCACGGTCGGTCTCGACGCACAGCAGGTCGTAGCTGGTGTTGACCTGCTTGCGGAGCCAGCCGGCGAACGGGCCGTCCTTCACCACAAGGCGCCCGGACAGGTAGCGGGTCTCAGCTGCGTCGAGGACCGGCAGGTTGACCGGGACGGCACGGAAGGTGAGTCGTCGCCGGAGATCGGGGAGATCGTTGATCGCCCGGCGGAAGCGGGCTTCGATGCGCTCGTCCAGCAGCACCGTGTTGGCGAAGCCGCCGAGTTCGGCGTCGGCGGCGTGGCGCCAGTGCTCCCAGTCGGTGTGCATGTCCAGGAGTTCGCCGACGAATGGCAGGTCCGTTGGTGCCATCCCGGCGGCGCGTGCGAACTGGTCGCGCACGTCGACGAGGTAGCCGTTGATGTTGCTGCCTCTGGCGGCGGCGAGGCGCTGGATTTCCTTCTCGTGCGCTTG
The DNA here is from genome assembly GCF_054781375.1 of Jatrophihabitans fulvus. NCBI lineage: Bacteria > Bacillati > Actinomycetota > Actinomycetes > Jatrophihabitantales > Jatrophihabitantaceae > Jatrophihabitans > Jatrophihabitans fulvus. The sequence goes on along the minus strand of NZ_BAAGUN010000002.1, from coordinate 483,109 downwards.
GATCTGACGGTCCAGTGTCCACTTGGCCTCAAGGAGGGCGTGGCTGCGTCCGCGGAGATCCGTCAGGGATTCATCAAACCCCGTGAGGAACCGGCGAGAGTCTGTATGGCTTCGGGTAAAGGCTTCAACCGAGTCGGGGACGGGCAGTTCGAGGGCCGCCGTGGCGGCAGCGAAGCGATGTCGGTTGTCCTCGACGCGGTCACGGTCGTCTTTCAGACCGGTGAGTTTCGCGCTCACTGTGTCCGCGTCGCCGCCGCCGGCGTTGAGGTACTCGGTGCGGGCGGCGTCGAGTGCGCCGTCGAGGCGCTTGGTGGTCTTCTGCCGTGCCTGCAGGGTCACGAGCGCTGCGGCGTGCTCTTCCGCCGCGAGCGCCGCCTCGTCCTCGTACAGCCGGCTCTTGTACTGGTTGGCCCAGTAGGAGAACTTGGATCGCCCGGGCGCCGACAGACCGAGGGTGTCGATCTCGCGGGCCTCCTCGATCGCGGCGGCCATCTCGTCGTAGGCCGTGTCGATGCCGTCCAGCACTGCGAGCTGTTGCTCGGCGTCTCGCATCTGCGTGTGCATCTTGTCGAGGTCGTCGAAGGAGTCGACGACCTTCTGGGCCTTCTCGAACGTGACCGGCTGTTCAAGTGCGAAGTCCTGGAACAGGCGCGAGACGCGTGAGACGGGCTTGCCGCGCTGGATGTCCGCGAGCAGCTTCAGTGCCTTGTCTCCTGCACCGTGCGCGCCGATGCCGAGTTTGCGCTGCAACTCCTCGTGGTAGCCGGTGGGCTGGTGCACGGTGAGACCCGGCAGACGTTCGAGGGCGGTCTTTCCGAACTCGCTGGTGGTCGCGGCGGGTTCGAGGTAGCCGGTGACGTGATGGGCGTGCAGCTTGCCGAGGAACACCGCGTACTGCGTCTTCATGTCGCCGGGGTTCACGGCCTCGCGGGGGCAGAAGAACGTGCGAAGGAAGCTGGTGTGGATCCCGCCTGAGGAGACGAACACTGCTGCGATGGCTGACCAGGTGTCCTGGGGGTCCAGGTCCAGTGCTCCCGGGTTTTTCGCACCGCGGAGCACGAGTGGGATGCTGCGGTCTGCGCGGTCGATGATCCCGTATTGGCCGCGGACGTAGGTGAGGGTGGTGCGGGTGCCGTCGCCGCGGGTGCGTGCGCCTACCTCGTTGGACGCAGCGTTGAGCGCGACGTTGGGGGTGAGCAGGGTCGTCCAGGCGTCGAGGACGGTGGATTTCCCCGCGCCGGAGACGCCCGACAGCAAGGTCGTCATGCCGTCGATGGGTATCTCGTGGATGCCGTCGAAGCCGCCCCAGTTGCACAGCAGCAGCGAATCGAGTCGCCACTGCTGGTCTCGGCCTGACGGCGGCTCGAAGAGTTGCTCAGACTGCGTCATGAGCGGGTCTCCGCCTCGTCGCTCGGATCGGTGGCGGTGCTGGCGTCGTCCATAAGGGTTTGGTCGTCAGTGTCGGTCTCGGATGACATGTCGGTGGCGGTGTTGGCCAGAAGTGCGTCCCGGAAGGCGTCGATCCGTTCAATGCTCAGGAGGGTTTCGATGAACGGGGAGATGCGGAGCCGATCGGGGTCGGCGGCGTCGGTGAGCAGAAACCCTTCCTTGCCCAGCTTGTCTATCGCGGTCTTGGCGCGGGTGTCGGCGGCCTTGTGGTCTCGCACGGTGTCAGGACGAGACATTTGCAGCATGTCCATCAGGGCGGCGCGATCGACGTAGGCGCTTTCGTCGCCCGCGGTCGCGGCCCGGTCGTGCTCGCGACGAAGATGGAGCAGGACTTCGACCTCTTCGCGGTTGTAGGTGGCGTCGTAGAGCAGGGTCGGGTAGGGCTGGCCACCGCTCCGCTGGACTTGGAGCTTGTAGGCGATCTGGTTTCGCTCGTCGAGGTGCAACTCGAGGAAGAACGCATTGAGCCGGGCGTTGATCGCGTCCTGGTAGTCCAGGGCCGCCTGCCAGAGCTGCGCCGACTTCTTGCTGGCGCCGGACCACAGGTGGGTTCTTCGAAGCAGAACGACGCACACCTCACGCGCGATCTGGGGCAGGCCGCCTTCGTCGCCTGGCCACAGCACCCGGGCGAACGGGTCGTCGTCGATGGCAGCATCGACAACGGACTCATCGAGGTAGTGGGTGTCGCTCACTGGGTGGGCTCCGGTTCGGTGTCGGAACTGACGAATGTGATCTCCGGGACGAGGAAGGTGACGTGCTCGCCGTTGGAGCGCACGGCGTGGAATTCCTCGACCGGCACATCGGGTCGTAGCGCGTGTTGTTGGGTTGCCACGTGCAGCAGGCCGTGGATGTCGACCGGCCGCCGCGTGGATTCCGGCAGGTCATTGAAGAGTTCGGCACCGCCGACGCCCCGGCCGTCGCGGGTAGCTGTAGTGATCGCGTCGCGTAGCTCGGCGTAGAAGGGGCCGCCCTTTGCGCGCATCGCCGCGACGTCGATGTCGGGTCGGCCGGACCCTCGCGATTCGGAGAGCGGTCGAATCGCGGTAGGCACGCGTTTGACCGCGGGTTTGGTGCGGAACGTCGCGACCTCAGCAGGGGTCGCCGACACCGGCAGGGTGACGGTCGCACGTGGGCCGCGGCCGGCGCTCCACTGGTGAAGGGCCGCGTGGGTGTCGTTGAGCAGTTCGTTGAGACGCCGGTGGCGGACCGCGTCTCGGCTGGCGATGAATCGGACAAGTCGTTCGGTCATGCGGCGGCGCTGGTCTAAGACGGCGTGTACGGAGTCGGCGATCATGTGCACGGTTCGGCGCAGTTCAGTGTGGTCGCGTTCGTCGAGAACCTCGGAGAAGGGGTGTTCGACGATGCGGGCCAGATCCGTTAGCAGCCGGATCTGAGCCCGGTCGTCGGTGAGGAGTTGCTTCGCGGCTTGGAAGCCTCGTCCATACCTGTCCGCGGTTGCGAGTTCTTGGGCTCGCTGGAGGTAGTCGGCGACGATCTCGCCGTGTGACCGGGTTGGGTCGCCGTTGATCTCGGCCACGTAGTCCTCGCGGATCTGCTGGGCCAGCGCGCGGAACGAGTCTTCGACGCGTTTGATGTCACGAGGCAGTTCGTTCATCTCGACGCGAACGGAGAGGAACTCGGTGAGGACGTACTCGTCCGACGCGAGTTCAACCTCGCCACCCCCCTCCAGCCGTTGCAGTTCCTCCCGCTTTCGCAAGAGCCGGAGTTCGAGGTCGTCGATCTGCTCCCGCAGGCCACGCATGCGCTCGGTGGGATCAACAGTGGTGCTGACCGCCAGGGCATGGACTCGGTCGAGGACGAGTTGCACGCGAGACGCGTTGATGCCGGGGTCGGCCTCCCGGAGTCGGCTGACGATGCCGATGACCTCGCGTGCCTCCGGAGTGAGCCGGTAGACCTCGCCGTCAGCCTCGCCATGTCGTTCCAGCCACCGGTCTCCCTCCACCCAGGTGCGGCATTCGGCCCGTACAGCTTTCGGGTCGTCAGGGTCGATGGGGTAGCTGGGGTCTCGCTGTCGCATCGCGGCCATCACGCGGGCTGCCTGCGCGTGGAATTCGCCGACGCCGATGGTCGACTGGTTCTGCTCGTAGACCGGGATGATCGTCGCCAAGACAACAGGGGCCCAGGTCTGACGGAACAAGCGCCAGATCGGGTTGTTCATCGCCTCCTGGGCTTCCAGCAGACGAAGTTCGGGGTCGGTCATGCGGGCCTCGGCTTCTGCGGTGCGGTGTTCCAGCTTCCTTTGAACTAGCACATGGCGCTGACACTTTCAGCGTATTGATCATCTAGGCACGTCGCGGGCGCGCGTCGCGCGATCGGTCCGCCATCGTTCGGAGGCCCGCGAGCCGATCGCGATATGCCGGCGGATCGGTGAGGTGCCGCTCTGCCGGACACGACCGGCGCGCGGCCCTGCTGCTCGTGGCGCGGACGTCGCGTGCCCGTTCTCGTCCGGTCCCGCTCCCAAGTTGTTCGCATGTCAAGGCGCGCTTTGGCGTGCCGTTATTGACCTGATTAGCCCGGCTTGGGCGGCACTGCACCCAGGACCTGAAGTCGGCCTATTGCGTATGTGACGACATGTGTGGCTTTGGCGGACTCGGCAACATCAGGAGCGCCTGTGAGTGACAAGAGCGCGACCCGTACCGCCCATTGCACCAATTCGGTCAGGAAGTGCGCCCGCTCCACATCGTCGTGCGTGTTCGAACTTGCTTCGCCGGAACCGTGAGAGCTCAGGTTCCGGAGGGCGGTTGCGCCCTTGGCGAAATCCTCGACGTTGGAGGTGATATGGCCGCCGAGCGGTCCAGCGAGTTCTAGTAGGTGGGTGATCTGCTCGACGATCGGCACGTAGTTCGCGTTGGACAAGATCCGGAACGCCCACTCCACCCAGTCCTGTCGCAGGCCGTCAGCTTTCATCGCCGCGATGGCTGCCTTGTACCGCTTCTTGTGTTCGGAGGTCGGCATCTGCTTGTTGCCGAACTGAACGGTGTGTAAGGCTTCGACAGCTTGGACAGTGATGGCCGCTCGGTTTTCCAGGTACATGAAGCGGGCATATGCCGGTGCGTTGATCTTGCTGACCGCGCCTGAGTACTTGCCGCGCGTGGCGTACCAAGCGGGTATCAGGGTGCCGAAGTGCTCGACGAGTTGGGCCCCGGTCATCACCATCGGCGAGTCGACCGCGACAAGACGGGCCGGGTCGATATCCGGGTCCTCGGTTGCCTGATTGATTGGGGATAGGCACTCAAGCAGAAAGTCGGCGGGGTGCTCACCCGGGATCGCGACCCTGATGTCTGTGACACGGACGGCACGCCCGAGGCACAGCGTCACGAGGTCTTGCAGCGGGCGGACATGGTCGGTCAACAGTGCGCCAAGGTCGCAGCTTTCGTCGAAAACGATCTCGAAATACGAGCGACGGGTGAGCGACACGCATCGCACGTCTGCGTCTCCGAACATGCCGGCCGCCAGAGCCACTGCGACACCCTCGCTCACAGCCGCCTCAACCAGTCGTTCTCCGCTGACCTCGACGTGCACGACAGGAGCGGCGGAGTCGTCGTAGAACAGGTCCGAGTCGAGCCAACTGTCAAGCCAGTCGTATTCGATCTGGGCGTAACTGATTCTGGGGTCGTCGACGACGAACAGGCCGATCAAGCAGTACTTTGCGCGCAGGGTCGTTGGCCCGAGCACGGAGAGGCCGGTCTCTGCCTCCACCAAGGTGACGAATCGACCATCGGTCAATTCACCGTGGACAACCGGGTACGCGGTGACGCCCAGTTCGCGTACGAGTTGGTCTCCGACTTGCTTCCACTCCGCGATTGGCTGGCTCAGATCGACGTGAATCCGCTGGTGCGTGAAGACCAGCCGGCCGGCGACGTGTTCGCTAGCCGTTGCGTTTGGTCGCCAGAAACGCCCATCGATCTCAATCGGTTTCATAGCTTCGTCGGTGCTCCTGCCGCCGCTCCCGATCGCGCACACGATCCGCGCCCTGATCATCTCGCATTCGCTACGACCCGTGGCGTGCTCAAATCGAGTTTCTCGGCTCGTGGCTGTCGCCGTAATCGACACGCCTGAAGAGAGAAGCGGCCCGCGAGGTCCCGCACTGCTCGCCACGATCGGCGGCACTCCCAAGATCAACGATAGGGTCGGCGTGATTGCACGACGACGCAGAGCGAGTGACGCACGACGATGCCCAGTGACGAACCCCTCTCCGACGCTGCCGCGCTTTGGGCGAGCGTCAGCTCGCGGGCCGGTCTCCGTCCACGGGACTACGACGCCGAACTCGTCGCCGACGTCCGCCAGCACCTCGGCCTACCACGCGAACAGGCCATGATCGCAGCGCTATCCAAGCGAAGGGTGACTGCAGGCGCACTCCTCGACGCCATACTCATCGCGCTCCAGCCGTTCTCGCGGATGTTGGTCGACCTCCTCAAGCTGTACGAGCAGGTAGGCGCGAGGTCAGCCACCGGCGACAACCTACGTATCGAGTACGACTTCTCCTCCAAACACCCCGATCTCAAGTTTGACCTCGCCAGCTTCCGCGAGACAGTGCAGCGCTGGACCCGCGTAACCAGAAGCGTGGCTACGGCCGACCCAGAGCGGTTATGGGCCCTCGCATCAGCGCTGCGCCCACCGGACGGCGACGGCGCGCGACCTGCTGTGGCTATGCCTCTGTATGACGATTGGCAAGCTGGTCGCTGGCCAGAAGACCTCCCAACGCCGCCCGCTACTGGGCTTCCAGACCTCGACGAGGTACTCACCGACACGGTCAATGTCGCGCGACGGGTACTGGCGGTGACCCGCTCGATCTCAGCCGACAGGGCGGAGCTCTCGCAGGCCGACCGCAGTGACCCGAGGGTGGCGAACCTTCTCGCCCTGCACAACGATCCGTGGTTAGCCGAGGTCGTCAGCCTCACGCACCTGCTCGCCTCAGCGGCGCGACAGGGACGACTTGATCCTTCGGCGACATCGAGCGTGGCCCACGCCCTCGCGGCAATCCCACGCGAAAAGATCTTCGATCGGCGTCGCGTGAAGGAGCTGACAGACGTCCTCGGACTGCCAGTGTGGAAGTTCCGATACGAGTTGTACAGCGCGTGGTTGCTGACGTTGATCGTCGATGCGCTCACTCCTGATCGCGTGGCCGTTCACGTTGCGAACGGGCGTCTCGCATTCAGTTTCGCCGGTACGCATCTCGCGTCGATAGAAAGCGGTCTTGGGCGGCTAGAGCTTTGGGCGGAGCTTCGACACGCCTATGCAACGCCAGTCGGAAAGGGCCGGGTGCGCGCGATCCAGCCGGACTACACGATTTCTAAGCCGCCGATCACCGACAGCGAGAGCGCCATACTGGTGGTCGAGGCCAAGCAATACAGGCGAGGACGCAAAGGCAACTTTCTGGACGCACTGCGGGATTACGTCGGTGGTCACCCGAAGGCGGCCGTAGTGCTTGCCAATTACGGCAGTATCCCCGATTCCGTTCACGGCAACGCACCGAGCGGTGCGACCGCGCTGTCCGAAGTACGCCCCGGACGCTTCCACGAATGTGAGAAGTTCAAGGAGGCAGTACGCGCCGCCATCCCGCCCCCGCCAGCAGCACCGCCGGCTACAGAGATCCCCAGACTGTCACTCCCGGTCACTTCGCCGCAGCGCGCGGGCGATGTCACGGCCGTCGTCACGTTGTCCTGGACAAGCGGTGGCGATCTCGACCTCTACCTCGTCCAGCAGAACACCGGCGCTGTGGCGTGCTTCGGCACGATTGGTTTGACAGGTCCCGATCGCTTGGTGCATCTCTGGAATGACGACACGTCAGCGCCCGGACTTGAGACGGCGTACATCCTCGCTGGCTCCGGGCCGGTCGAGGTCTGGGTTCACCGCTTCGGCGGGTCACTCACGATGTCGGAATCCGGCGCCGTGGTGCGAATCAGCCATATCGCAGAAGGCCCCTTCCTGCCGCTGACCCCAACAGCGGACTTCTACGGTGATTGGTGGTTCGCAGGAGTCTTGGGCGACGACGGTCGACTTCGCACCCATGAGACGTCTGAGTACGGACCGCCGCTGATCGGCAAGTCAGCTCGACCAGACTTACCTTCGCGCGAAGACGATGGTGAGAGATCGTAAAGCGACGGCCTGCGGATGCGCTGCTACGGGTCTGCCGCACGGTAATGAGGTTCTAGACCGAGGTTCTGGACTTTCGATGCAATGCATTGGGCGGGAATTGTCCGCAGTCGATGCGACCTACCATCGGAGGTAGCGAATAGCCTTACGACATGAGCGAACCGGTGCCCGCAGCCAAACCCATGTCCGCCTACGAGCGGAGGCGGTGGGACGAGTTGCAGGCGCATTGGGAGAAGAAGGCCGCGGGTCGGAAGGCGCTGCTGCCGCCCAAGGCCCGGGCGGCGCTGGGTACCTCGGTGCAGGCCACGAAGCACACGGCGGCGAAGGCTGGCAAGGCTGTGGCTGACCGCACGCCGGAGAAGGTGAAGGATGCGGCTGGTGTAGCCGTCGACGCCGCGCTCGTGCCCACTGTCCACCACGTGGTGCAGATGCTCGAACTCCTCAACGACTGGGTGGTTGAGCTAACCGATCCGGACACCGTTCTTGAATACCACCGCGGACAGGGTCATGAGGTGGAGTCTCTGGCTCAGCTGCGACACCTCGATCTTGAAGACTTGGAGGCGTTTACCGATGGCATGGAGCTCCGATGGCGAACGCTCGGAGCCGGCCAGGGGGCGAGCTTCGGTGCCCTGGCGATGATCCCGGTGCCTGTTCTGGGCAGCGTCGCGGCTATCGGGCTCGACATGATCGCCATGCAGGCGCTCACCGGGGCCATCGCTACGCGCATCTGCTACTCCTACGGCTACGACGCCAAGGACCCCTCCATGAAGCACGTTATCGAACGCATGGTGGCCCGCGCCTACAAGAACCAGTAGCGAAGGCGGGGTCAGTGAAGAAGGCCGCCGCTGCCTTTGACGCCGCCAAGGGACGAGTCAACTGGAGTCAGAAGCTGCGGGATGACCACCGCCTCATGGCTGCTGTCGAGAAGCTCTTGAAGCAGGTGGGGGACGGCAAGCGTGTTCCGGTGAAGAACGCTCGCATGGGAATGCCGTTCATAGCCGTCTTCGCTGGCGCTGCTACCAACGCCTATGTCTTGGGAGACACGGTCAAGCAAGCCCGCAACTACGGCGCCACCATGATGTTGGCCGAGAAGCATGGGCTGTCGCTCCCCCCAAACCTCCGCCACGACCTTGACGAGGACGGCCCTGCCGTCGAGGACGAATGACAGGAGGTCCACGACGAGGGCTTCGGCAGCCAGTCGACGGCGCCGACGCGGCCCCGTGATGCCTGGACGGGCAGGATCTCAAACAGAGGCGGCGCAACGCTTACAGCCCTTGCGCGAGCTTGGTCAGGAAGTGGGCCCGTTCGGCGTCGTCGGACATAGTCGAAGCGACGTCGCCCGAATTGAGAGCGCTGCGTCCGAGGGCTGCCGCGCCCTCACGCCGACGTGATCTTCTGAACGGGTATCACGAGTCCTTGCGGCCAGTGTTACCGTCCGCGCGCCGAGGCATGGCCTCGGCGATCTTGCGGATGAGCGGGTCCACCTTGTCCGAAACCCCGGAGATGCGGATGAGAGCTTGGGCGGACTCAATCTGGTCGCGGGTGACGACGATCGTCATCTTGCTCATGACTGCTCCCTCCTGACGATTCGTCGCCACGATGACGACCGGCCGCCGCGCGAATGTTCGTGGCCAATCATCATGGCGACACCTGCTTGCGTCGGAGCGTAGACGGGTGGCTCAAGTGTGGGCGTCTGGCCGGACGAGCCGCCACCGCTCGGCTGGGCCACCGGGATGCCGACGCTCGAAGGCAGCTAGTGTCGGAGACACCCCAGCAAATGGAAAAGCGGCTGATTCTCAACAACGCTGCGCGAATCGTCTCAACAACCCGGTTTAGACGCTTCAGATTCTCAAGTTGGCTGCAGCGCGGCAGGTTGCCGAGCGCTTCGCCTCCGGCGTCGACGCTGCGTTCATCAGGCCGAGCGCCCAGGCGGCATGCTCCGAGAACACAGGCGCCGCGTTCTCGATCCCGACGGGCGGGTACTACCTGTGCGGCAGCGACGCGACCGACGGCTTCGGGAACTCGGCTCGGGCCGGTACCGACACGAACCCGGGGGGCTCGACCGGTGGATGTGCACCGAAGTGCCAGGGCGTTGACCCGAAGCAGAAGCCTCCTGGTCGGCGCGGCGGCACTGATCGTCGCGCTGGCCGGGTGCTCGTCGGACGGCGGGGACCCCCGGGCCCGATGCTCGAGGCGCCCACCGACGGCAGCAACGTCGGGGGCTCCGTGCCGAACGTCAGGCCCGGCACCTCGATCCTCATGCCGCTGCGGCCGCTGTGCACCACGGGCGGGCCCATCAAGATCGAGAAGGTGGAGCCGGTCGGAGTCAAGGGTGGCCTGCGCATCACCTCGTGGGGCACCCGCTACCTCGGCCCGGACACCGGTGACGTCGAAGTGAACAAGGGAGCCAGCCCCGGCGTCGTGACCGACATCAAGGGCTTCGCCCCGACCAACCCCGTCAAGGCCAAGTGCACCGATGACCCGGACGCCGACGAGGTCAACCAGTTCGACGTCAGCGTTGCCGGCCGATCTGGACGCTCCATGACGGGCGTCGACATCTACTACGGCGGCCCAGCGCGCTCAACGCACGCTGACTTCGCCTTCCTTGACCCACTGGTGCCGCTGCTGCTTCTGCACGAGGAACGCGACGGTATCGCCGTCGGACTCGGGCCTGATCGCGACGGCGAGCCAATCCTCCTGGTCCCCCGTCGGCGCCTTGATGTTGTTCATCGGGATCGGCTTGGCCAGCGGGACGACGGACTGATGAATGGCGAGGCCCGACGCGGCGACCATGCGGTTGGCGACAGCCGCTCGAGCCGTGATCGTCGCGACGCTGGCGGTCGCTCGCGCGCGGACATCGGAGGAGATCAAGTGGGCCATCGCCAACACCAGCGCTGCGGACAGCAGGCCGAGCGACCAGATGATCGTCCGCTGAGTCGCGTGATCGGCCGGCCAATGCGTTCCCGCCCAGGTCCACACGCCGCCGACGAGAGCCGCACCGGCGGTTGCCCACCACTTGGCCAGCGCCGTGGCGCCCGCCTCGATCACCGCGACGCTCTGTGCCGGGGACTGAAGGCCCCGAGCTCTCGCCTCGGTCATCTCCGTCGTGCTGCCCAGCAGGTACAGGTCCTCCAGCATTCCGGTGACGGCGGGGGCGATGTCGTCGCCGGCTGCGTGTGGCAGCGTGACGCCGTGCTTCGGGTTCTCGTCGCCCATGATTCCTCCGATCGCTGCGACGTGACGATGCGCTCAGGTCACACCCGATTCGCACGTGCCGGCAGGGACGGACGACCCGACCTCGCCGGTCAGGTGCACGCATCAGGCATGACCGCAGGACGCCCGCTGACGGGGCCCGGGCGTGAGAGGACGCCTCAGTCGGCCGTGTCGAACTCCGCGGTGAGCGCGGTCAGGCTCAGCAGCCGGGCAACCTGCTGGCTGGGGTTGCGCAGCTGCAACCGCGACTCGTAACTCGTCTCGAGTTCGGAGCGTGCGCGCACGAGCATGCCCAGCCCGACGGAGTCCATGAAACCGACGCCGCCGAGGTCGACGACGACCGTGCTGCTGCCCGCCTCGGCCTCGGTGACGAGCGCGAGATACGCGTCGTACGCGGTGTTCGCGTCCATGTCACCGGTGACCGTGACGAGGGAACGCGCGTCCGTGCGGTCGATGTCGACGTCCATCCCCCCGGTGTGCCCGCGATGGCGCACGGCCACACCGCGCCGCTCGGAGGCCGGGCGGGTGGCGCGGCGGCGGTCAGATCCGGTCGTGACGGAAGACGGTGCCGAGCAGGCCCATCAGGTCGAGAACCCGTGCCGGCTGGGTGCGCAACCCCCGCAGGGTCACCGACCGACCGCGACGGTTCAGGTCCTCGCGCACCGTGATCAGCATGTTGATCCCGGACGAGTCGATGAACGTCACCTCGGCGAGGTCGAGCACGATGTCGTGGTCGGCCGCGGTGGCCAACGCGCTCGCGATGTGATGACGGGCCACCACGACGTTCGAGAAGTCGACCTCGGGCATCGCGACGTGCACCACGAACGCCGTCCGCTCCTCGTCGCTCGCCTCTCCCACGCACCGCACCGTAGTCACTCAGGGTCCCGCCCGGCGCAGCGACGGTCCGGCAAGCCCCGATCGACCCGTTGCCCCCGACCCCGTTCGGGGTTCAGGGTGATCGCCATGCGCGCGACCTACACCTGGGACGTCTTCACCTCCCTCGACGGTTTCGGCGGTTACGACGAGCACGGCGACTGGGGCGGGTACTGGGGCAAGGACGGACCCGAGTTCCTCGCCCGCCGGCTCGCGGTGGCCACCGCACCGCACCGGCTGGTGCTCGGGGCGAAGACCTTTCGCATGTTCACGTCGATGATCGGCGTCTCCGTCGTGCCCGAGCTCGACCCCGTCAACCAGGCGCTGCGCGACGCACCGGCCACGGTGCTGTCGGCCACCCTGGACGAGCACGGGCACGACTGGCCCGACGCCACCGTCGTGCGCGGGGACGCGGCCGAGGTCGTCGACCGCCTGAAGAACGAGTCGGACGTACCGCTGCGCTCGCACGGCAGCCTGTCGCTCAACCGGGCCCTCATGGCCGCCGGGCTCGTCGACCTCGTGCAGGTGACGATCTTCCCGGTGATCGCCGGCCGCACCGGCGACGACCCGGTCTTCGCCGGTGCGGACGACTTCGACCTCGAGCTCGTCGAGACCCACCTGTTCGACGGGCGGACGCAGGAGCTGGTCTACCTGCCGACGCCGCACCCGGGCGGACGGTGAGCCGCGCGCGTCAGCGTCCGGATCGCCGAGGCAGCAGCACGGCCGTCGCCACCGCCCCCAGGACGAAGATCGCGGCACCCCACCAGTAGGCGGTCTCGTAGCTGCGCAACGTCGCCTCGCCGAGCACGGCCCGTCCGGCGGCGGACGACGGGGCCGAGCGCAGGTTGTCGGAGACGTACTCGCCGGCGGCCGACGCGGCGAGCGTGCTCAGCACCGCGACCCCGATCGAGCCGCCGACCTGCTGCATGACGTTGACCAGGCCCGACGCGGCGCCGGCGTCGTCGTCGCGGACGTCGACGGTGCCCAGGTCGATGGCGACCCCGAACACCACACCGAGGCCGGCCCCGAAGACCACGAAGGCGGGCAGCAGGTCGGTGGCGTACTGCGAACCCGCGTCGAGCCGGGTGAGGACGACCAGCGCGACGGCGCCCAGCAGCAGTCCCGCCGGCAGCAGCACCCGCGCCGGGATGCGCTCGCTCAGCACGCGTCCGCTCACAGCGGCGCCGACCACGACCGTCCCGGCGAGCGGGAGGAACGCGACCCCACTGCCGATCGCCGAGTACCCGAGCGTGTCCTGCAGGTAGTAGGTCACGAACAGGAAGACGGCGAACATGCCCGCCGCGCTCATGAGCAGCGCCACGAGCGCACCCGCCCGGCGCCGCTCGAGCACCACCCGCAACGGCAGCAGCGGGTGCGCGACCCGTCGCTCGACGGCGACGAACACCGCGACGAGCACGACACCGGCCGCCAGCGCCGCCACGGTGACGGCGTCCGACCAGCCGTCGGTCTCGGCGCGGGCCGCCCCGAACACGACGGCGAACAGCCCGGCCCCGATCAGCACCGCTCCCGGCACGTCGACGGACGGACGGGACCCCCGCTCGTCACGCGGCACCACCGCGAACGTCCCGGCCAGGGCGACCGCGGCGATCGCGACGTTGACGTACAGCGTCCAGCGCCAGTCGAGGTACTGGGTCAGGCTGCCGCCCAGCAACAACCCGACCGCGGCGCCGCTGCCCCCGACCGCACCGAAGACGCCGTAGGCCGTGCCGCGCCGGTCGGAGCCGGCGAACGCCGCCGACAGCAGCGACAGTGCGGCCGGGGCGAGCAGGGCGGCGAACACGCCTTGCACGGCGCGCGCGGCGATCAGCCAGCCGATGTCCGGGGCGGCGCCGGCGAGGGCGGAGACGGCGCCGAACCCGGCGAGCCCGATCGCGAGGCTGCGACGCCGGCCGATCAGGTCGGCGAGCCGTCCGCCGAGCAGCAGCAGCGCGCCGAACGCGAGCGCGTAGGCGGTGACCACCCACTGGCGCAGCGCGTCCGAGAAGCCCAGGTCGCGCTGCGCGCTCGGCAACGCGATGTTGATGATCGTCGTGTCGAGCACGATCATCAGCTGGCTGACGCACAGCACGGCGAGCACCCACCAGGGGCGGGACGTCCGCTCGCGGCTCGCTGCCGTCTCCTGGGGCAGGGTCGACGAGTTTCCGGGCATGCCGAGATCACCCTTTCGGGGTCGTGAGTCGTGGGTCGTGGGTCGTTCGGGGTGGTGGAGAGAGGTCAGCGGGGCGTCAGCGCGGGCACCAGCACCTGGTCGACGAGCGTGGTGAAGAACCGCGCGCTCAACGGTTGCTGCTCGATCAGCAGCCGGTACACCGCCATGGACGGCATGATGCGGGCGACCGTCTCGACCTCGTCGGTGACCGCCTCGCCGCGCTCGCGGGCGCGCTCGATCACCGCGCGGCACAGGCCGACCCAGGGTTCGGCGACCATCTCGCCGACGAGTCCGGACAGTCCCGGCTCGCGGGTCAGCAGCGGGACGGCCGCAGCCATGACGCGCAGCTGCTTGCCCGCCTCGTCGAACGAGAACAGGTCGGTCAGCGCGAGCAGGTCGCCGCGCAGCGTGCCGGTCGTCGGCAGGTCCTGCACCGTTGCGCGCGGACGGCAGACGAAGCGCAGCACCTCGAGCAGCAGCTCGGTCTTCGACGGCCAGCGGCGGTACATCGTCGCCTTGGCGGCGCCGGAGCGGGCGGCGACGACGTCCATCGTCATGCCCTCGACGCCGAGCTCGGCGACGACGTCGACCGCGGCGGCGAGGATCGCGTCGTCGCGCGTGTCGTCACGACGGCGTCCGCCCCTGCCGCGGGCGGGTTCGTCCGTCCGTCCGGCATCGGGACGACGGGCAGCGCTGCGTCCGGAGGTCATGTCGCATACGATACTGGACGGTTTCGATACCCGCCAGTCTCGATAGCTTGGCCCCATGTGGGCGTCGCCAGTCGATCTCCGTCGCGTCGCCGGGATGGGGCCAGGGCGGGTTCAGAGCAGCGGGGGATGGGCGGGTCAGGCGGGAACGACGTCCGCCATGCGCGGGGCGGCGTGCGCGCGGCGCGGCAGTACGCGGACGGCCACCGCGGTGGCGCCGAGTGCGGCGACGGCCATCGCCGCCGTCATCGCTACGGCCGAGGCCCCGAAGGACGACGCCAGCGGACCGGCCACCGCGCCGGACAGGAACTGCGTCGCCCCGAAGAGGGCGGACGCGGTGCCCGCGCTGCTGCCGTGGCGCAGCAGGGCGAGCGCCGCCGCGTTCGGGAGGACGAGCCCGACCGCGCCGATGGCGACGAACACCGGCGGCAGGATGCCCGGGAGCCCCCAGCCGAGGACGGCGGCGAGCAGCGCGAGCGCCGAGCCCACAGTCATGGCGAGCAGTCCGAGCCGCAGGACCGCCGCGGCGTCGCGCCGGCGCAGCAGCGCCGTGCTGACCCGTCCGCCCAGCACGATGCCGACCGAGTTGAGCGCGAACACCGCGCTGAACGCGCCCGGCGAGAGGCCGAAGTCGCTCTGCAGCACGAAGCTCGACAGCGAGATGTAGACGAAGAGCACGCCGCTGGTGCAGGCGAGCACCGCGGCCGCGCCGACGAAGAGCCGGTCGGACGACACGTCCGCGACCGCTCGTCCCAACGCGCGCAGCCCGCCGCCGCGGCGGGCGGCCGGCGGCAGCGTCTCGGGCAACGACGCCGCCGTCAGGGCCGCGATCACGGCGCCGATCAGTGCGAGTGCGGCGAACAAGCCGCGCCACGGCACGAGGTGCAGCAGGCCGCCGCCGGCGAGCGGCGCGACGACCGGCGACAGGCCGTTGATGACCATGAGCAGCGAGAAGACGCCGGCGAGGCGGGAGTCGGGGTAGGCGTCGCGGACGACGGCCCGCGCGACCACGACCCCGGCGGCGCCGCACATCCCCTGCAGGATCCGGGCGGCCACGAGCAGCTCGAGCGACGGCGCCGCGGCGCAGGCGATCGAGAACAGCACGAAGCCGGCCAGGCCGAGCAACAGCGGGCGCCGGCGTCCGAACCGGTCGCTCAGCGGGCCCACCAGCAACTGTCCGAGGGCGAGCCCGGCGAGCGATCCGGACAGTGTCAGCTGCGCGGCCCCGTCCGCGACCGAGAGGTCGGACGCGAGGCGGGGCAGGGCGGGCAGGTAGAAGTCCGTCGAGATCGGACCGAAGGCCGACAACATCCCGAGGGCGAGCAGTGCGGCCCGGGGCCGGCGGCCCAGCTCATAATTGGTTATCGACACATAAGTATCGTTGCATAACTACGGCGGTAGAGTCCAGGCATGGCCGCGGACCAGGACGCCTTCGCCGAGCTCGCCGACCTGGTGCTGAACGTCGGGCGCCTCATCCGGGCCCGCACGCCCACGGGCGTCATCCCGATGAACGACACCGAACGGCAGGTCATGCGCCTGGTCGACCTGGACCCCGGCTGCTCGCCGGGGGACATCGCCGCCCGGGGCCGGCTGCAGCGCACCAACGTCAGCACCGCACTGCGCACCCTCGAGGAGAAGGGCATGGTCGAGCGCACCTCCGACGGCGGACGGGGCGTGATCGTCCGGCCGACGCGGCGGGCCGACGAGAACCTGGCGGTGCTGCGCGCGGCGTGGGGCGCCGAGCTGCGCGACGTGCTCGACGAGTCGCCCGCGGACGTGCGGCGCTGCACCGACCTGCTCGCGCGCATCGAGGCGGCGCTGACGGCCGCGGACGTCTAGGCCGTGTCTCCCTGGCCCAGGTGCCGCTTCAGGCCCTTCAGCCCGCCCCCGAACACGCCGTCGCCGAACAGGGCGTTCAGCTGCTCCTCGTCCGCGGCGTCGCCGTCGTACTCGGCGAACCACTCCATGAACGTCTCGCCGGTCTCGGTGATCGGCGAGAGGTGCATGGTCGAGACGTAACGCCGGACCGCGAACGGGCACTCGATGATCGTGTAGACCAACCGGTGCTCGTCGTCGTCCAGCGAGACGAGCCGCTCCGTGACCACGCCGCCGTCGCCCAGGGTCAGCCGGCGGACGGACCCGCACTGACCGTCCGATCCCGACTCGAGCGTGCTGGTCCCGATCGCCGGGTGCCACGCGGGGAGCCGGTCGAAGTCGCGGACCACCGCCCACACGCGGTCGATCGGGGCGGGGATCACGGCGGATCGGTACGGCTGCGGCACGGCGACTCCTGACGGCTGGCGGACGGCTGCTCCGGACCCTACGACCGCCGCGCGGCCGAAGGAACCGGCCGGACGGGCGGCCGAAGGAACCGGCCGCTCACCCGGTGCGGAAGAGAACGCCGTCGGGGTCGTAACGCTGCGCCAGGCGCCGAACCCGCTCTCCGGTGGTTCCCGGAAACGCTCGCCGGAAGGTGTCGTCGGACGGGTGGCTCTCGAAGTTGCGGTAGGAACCGACGGCGTGACGTCGCAGTGACCTGACCGCGTTCTCGAGCGTGCGCCGGTCCTGCGGCGGGAACACGGTCGCGGTGACCAGCACCTCCGCCTCGCGATGGGCGAACGCGGTGGCGTCACGGCCGATGTCGTTGGCGGCGCCGCCGATGGCTCGCACCTGGAGGAAGGGTCGCGCGGGGTGCTTCGCCGCCTCGATCACCGCGCGCGCCGAACCGGCGTCGAGCCGCTTCAGCAGCGCGTTCGTGGTCGTCGCAGGTTGCTGACCGACGTTGGCGTGCACGTGGCCACGGGGGACGAGATCGGAGTAGCGCGCGTAGTCGATGCTGCCGGTGTGCACGCCGCGTCGGCCGAGCAGTGGTGCCAGGGCGTCGCCTGCACTGCGTGGGTCGTCGCCGGCGAAGACGGCTGTCAGGACGAGCACGAGCTGGCGACCCGACGCGGCGACGATGCCGCTCATGGTGAGCTCGCGGGGTGCGCTGTGCATGAACGCCGACCAGCGTCGTAGAGCGGCCCCGTCGTCATCGAGCTCGAGCGCGATCTGGCCGACCTGGACGGCCGGCAGCCGCATGGGTTCGATGTCGAGGTCGGTGACGACGCCGACGAACGACCCCGCGCCGCGCACCGCCCACAGCAGGTCGGGCTCGGACTCGTCGGCACGGACGACCTCTCCCGACGGCAGGACGACGGTGGCGGCACGAACGTGGTCGACGGTGAGGCCGTAGGCGCGTACCAGCCAGCCGACGCCACCGGCAGTGGCGAGCCCACCGACGCCGACGTTGCCGTGGTCACCGGAGCTGATCGCGAGCTCGTGCGGCGCCAGCGCGGAAGCGACGTGCGCCCACCGGGCACCCGCCCCGACACGCACGAGAGGGGGTTGGGAAATCGAACCGACCTCGAGCAGCGAGACGGAGTTCATGGCGCCGAGGTCGACGACGATGCCCCCGTCGTTGGAGGAGCGGCCGTCGAGGCCGTGGCCGCCGCTCCGGACGGAGACGGGCAGGTGTGTCGCCGCGGCATGCCGGACCGCCCGGGAGACCTCGTCGACCGAGCGCGGCAGGAGGATCCGGGCCGGCGAGTGACGGGTCGTGTAGGTGGAGCGGAGGAGTTGATAGGCGGCGTCCTCGGGGGTGACGGTCCTGACGGATCCGAGCAGGGTCGGATCACCGATCGGCGTCGTCATCGGGCGCTCCGGAGGTCCGCGACGCGCCGGCGGACGGTGGGTACCACCTCGGTCGCGAAGACCTCGAGCTGCTGCTCGTCCGTCCGGGTCGGGCTGCTCACCGGCCAGAAGATGAAGGTGTCGAAGCCCAGCTCGACCACGGCGTCGGCCAGGAAGTCGGCCCAGGTCGAGGCACCGCCGACGAGGCCGACGCGGCCGTGGCCGGTTCGCTGGTCGTCGCCTGCGATGGTGCCGATGACGTTCCAGATCCGTGCGATGTCCGCGGGGTCGCGCCCGACGGCGCGGGCGGCACGGTCGATGCGTTCCTGCTTCGCGGGGACGTCCGCTGCCGGCACGTAGATGTTGAGCGGGGAGATCCAGCCCTGTGCCCTGCGACCCACCAGCTCGAGCATGCGGTTCTTCTGCGCCCCCAGCCAGACCTGCGGGCGGCTCGGCGCCGCCGGTCCGGCGACGTAGTCGACGCTGTGCTCGTGGTTGCCTGCCCGGGTCGGCCCTCCGCGCAGCGCCTCGATCAGGATCTCGACAGCCGCATCGGCGTAGGTCACCATGGCCGGCGGCTCGCGGTGCGGGGCGCCCATACCGGCAATGGCGTCCGGGAACGGGCCACCGCCCACGCCGAGCTGAAGGCGACCACCGTTCAGCAGGGACAGGGAGGACGCGGCCTTGGCGAGCATCGCGGGTGGCCGGAGCTGCAGGTCGGCGACGTCCGTAACGACCGAGATGCGTTCGGTCGCCGCCGACAGGTAGGTGAGCAGGGTCCACGTGTCGAGGTGCGACGGCTGATACGCGTGATCCTGAACGGCCAACAGGTCCAGGCCGAGGCCGTCGGCCCGCCGAGCCAGTGCGAACGCCGTGTCGAGGCCGTCCACCCCCGGGTCGATGCTGAGTCCGAAGCGGACCTCGCGTCCGTAGTCGGTCACGGGACCCTCCCTATCTTGACGTAGCCTCAAGTTCTGACGACCACTGTAACTTGAGGGTCCGTCAACCTATTCGGAGGAGGACGCCGACGGTGAGAGCCGACGCGCGACGCAATGCGGAGCGGATACGCGGTGCCGCCGTCGACGCCTTCGCCGAGCACGGGATCGACGCTCCGTTGGAGGACATCGCGCGGCGCGCGGGCGTGAGCCCGGGGACGATCTACCACCGCTTCGGCAGCCGCGATGGTCTGATCGACGAGGTACTCGCCGACGTCGCGGCCGAGAAGCTCTCCACCGCGGTCGCGGGCATCGTCGGCGCGACGCCGTGGGAGCAGTTCGCGAGCTACGTGCTCGCGTTGGGCGCGACGCAGGCGGCAGATCCCACGTTCAACGCGATCGTCGCGCGTCGCCACCCGCGGTCGAGCGCCTTGCGTGAGGTCACGACCCGAGCAGTCGCGCAGGCCGCTCCTCTCATGGACGCTGCTAAGGCAGACGGCACGCTGCGGGCGGACTTCGCCGCCGACGACCTCGACCGGCTCATCTGGCTCAACGCGCAGGCCGTCCGGCTGGGCGGTGGCTGGTGGCGACGGTCGCTCGAGATCTTTCTCGACGGGCTGCGGGCGGACCGCTGAACGTGTCCTCGGGGGTCCCGGCCGGCTCGCGCGAGTCGCGAGAGCCGGCCGGGATCGGCGACGGTGGTCTCAGGACGCGCTGACGAGGGCGTGTTCGGCGGCGTCGACGATCACGCCCGCGACGACGGTGGCCTGGGTCAGGTACACCGCGTGGCTCCCCGGCACCGTGGTGATCTTGGCGCCGGCGCGCTGCGCCATGTGCTCGAGCATCGCCCGGTCGAACGCCTTGTCCTCGGTGGCGATGACCGCCCACGACGGCTTGCTGCGCCACGCGGCGGTCGTCACCGCACTCGCGAACACCGACATGTTGATGGGGACCTGCGAGTCGCGCATGAACGCCGCCTCGGCATCGTCGGCGTCGGCGGCGAATCCGGACTGGAACTTCTCGGCGTCGAGGAAGCCGTAGCCGTCGTCGCCGACATCGATGACGAACTCCGGCGTGGCGTCGAAGCCGTCGTACTGCTCGGCGGTGGTCTGACCGGAGTCGGGCGCGAGCGCCGCGACGTAGACCAGCCCGGCCACGTTCGGGTGCGTCCCGGCCTCGGTCACGACCGTGCCGCCCCACGAGTGCCCCACCACGATGGTCGGCCCGTCCTGCCGGTCGAGGACCCGGATCGTCGCAGCGACATCGTCCGCGAGTGAGGTGAGGGGGATCTGCACGATCGTTACCCGGTAACCGCGGGCGGTCAGTTCGTCGTACACGCCGCGCCAGCCGGAGCCGTCCGCGAACGCGCCGTGGACGAGGACGACGTTCGTGATCGCGTGATCGGTGGTGCTCATGGTGGCTTTCCTTCCGTCGCCGCAGACCGGGTCCGCGGGGTGAGTGTCCGGTGATCGCAGCGACGGGGGACCGGTTCGGCCGTCCCGCGCTGACGAGTCCGAACCTAGGAAGGGACGGGCGCCGCCCGCATACGTCACATGACGGTCGGGCCGACGGTGCTCCGGCCCGGTGTGCTCCGGCGTGCTCCGGTGAGGTCAGCGGTCGAGGGCGTCCCGCAGGGCGGCACGCGAGGTGATTCCCAGCTTGGGGAAGACGCGGTGCAGGTGCGTGCCGACCGTGCGGTGCGAGAGGTAGAGCCGCGCGCCGATCTCGCGGTTGGTGAGACCCTCCGCGGCCAGTTGGGCGATGAGCAGCTCCTGCGGACTCAGGTGTTCTCTGGCGTCGGCGTCACGCGGTCTGCTCTGCTCTCCGGAGGCACGCAGTTCCTGTCGCGACCGGTCACCCCAGGCGACGGCACCGAGCGCGTCGAAGGTGTCGCGAGCGGCCCGGAGCGGCGCCCGCGATTCGGCGCCCCGTCTGTGCCTGCGCAGCCAGGCGCCGTACGCGAGTTGCAGCCGTGCGCGGGCGAACGGCCACGCGCTCAGGTCCGTGGCCAGTGCCGACGCGAACAGCTGCTCGGCCTCGTCGTCAGGGGCCAGCAGCGCTCGGCCGTACCGCATCCCGATGTGGAGCAGGGGAGAAGGCGTGACCTCCGCGATCGGCTCGAGCGCGGCCAGGACCTGCTCGGCGTCGGCTCGCCGTCCGCTGTGGACGGCGGCCTCCACGAGGTCGCCGACCGTGTAGGTGTGCACCACGGCGTGGTAGGCGGGATCGGCGGGGTCGGCGATCCGGAGCAGTTCCTCCCAGGCCTCGTGGTGGCGACCCGTGTTGAGCGAGATGGCGCCGCGCGCCACCTGCACCACCGACAGGACACCGTTCGACTGGAGCTGGATCCCCAGCCGGGACGCTTCGTCGAGGAGGTCCTCGCTGGTGGCGTCGACGGTCGCTGTGCTGCGCATCGCGGACACGACCGACTGCACGACCAGCGTGATGGCCCGCACCAGCGGCTGCTCGGTGTCGGCGGCGAGCCTGCCGGCCTCGTCGGCTGCGGTCGCGGCGAGGTCGAACCGTCCGACGTTGAGCGCGCTCCATGCCTGCACCATGAGGACCCGGGACAGCACCCCGAGCTCTCCGCCGGCCCGCAGGCCCGGCACGGCAGAGGTCAGCAGCTCGACGGCGAGCGGCATGTCCCCCGCAACGCTCGCGGCGAACCCGGCGGCACGGGTCCGCGCCGGGTCCAGGGGCCCGGTGGCGCGGGCACGGAGGCGTTCGAGAACGGTCGCCCCGCGTTCGAACGGCAGTACGTAGCCGATGCACTCGAGCGTGAGGGGGTCGTCGGGGTCGAGTACCTCGTCGACGACCTCGGCCACGCGCGCGCGTGTCGGCGCGCTGGCGTCGGCCCACATGCAGCGCAGCGATGCGGCCTGCAGGAACAGCAGCGCCTGATCGGGGCGGCCGCCGTCGGCGGCCGCGGCAGCTGCCTCGGTCAACCTCCTGGTGCCTGCGCCCTGCAGGCCCTCGTCGAAGTTGTCGCGGATGACCTTCATCCGGGTTCGGTCGAGGGCGGGGACGTCGAGGGCGGCAGTCTCCTGCAGGAGGCGGTCGACGACGTCGGGCCTTCCCCACTCGAAAGCACGTTCGGCCGCCAGCAGATAGCGCCGGCTCCGTGCCTCCGGGTCCGCGCTCAGCCGGGCGGCGCTCGCGAGCGCCGCCTGTGCCGCTGCCACGCCCCCGCGGTGCCGCACGCGTGCACCGGCTTCCTCCAACCGGGTGGCCAGCTCCTCGTCCGGACCGTCGGCTGCGGCGGCCCGATGCCAGACCTGCCGATACGGGTCCCGCAGCGTTCGCGCGAGAGCGAGATGTGCCCGCTGCAGGTGCGGCAAGGTGGCCCGCTGGCGGATCGCGTGGCGGACGAGCGGGTGACGGAACTCGAGCTTCCCGCCGACCACGGTGACCAGTCCGGACTCCACCGCCGCGACCACGGCGTCCTCGGACACGTCTTCGCCGCGGAGCGCAGCCGCGGCCCGCAGCGCGTCTCCCGGGTTGCCGTCGTCGTCCAGCGCGGCGACGAGCAGCAGGTCCTGCGTCACCTCGGGCAGTGCGGGGAGCCGGGCCGCGAAGGCGCGCTCGAGCCGTGCGGTCAGGGACGGGGGTGCGGACTCGCCGTACGCGCCTTCGAGGGGCAACTCGGTCAGCGCGAGCGGATTGCCCGCGGCCACGTCCAGCAGCCGACTTCGGTCCGTCGCACCGAGCTGTGGTGCGCGGCGTGCGAGCAGCTGTTCGGCGACGTGGCGGTCGAGGCGTTGCAGCTGCATCTCGTGCACCGACGGGCCGGTGAGTACCGGCGGGACGTCGTCGCGCTGGGCCACCATCATGACGATCGCCTCGGACTCCAGGCGCCGGGACATGAAGCCGAGGACGTCGACGCTGGGCCGGTCCAACCAGTGTGCGTCGTCGATCGCCAACGCGAGCGGGTGCTCCGCCGCGCTGTCGCTCAGCAGGTTCAGCGCCGCCAGCCCGATCAGGAAGAGCTCCGGCGCAGCTTCGTCGGTCATGCCGAACGCCGCCATCAACGCGCGCAGCTGCGGGGCGGGCAGCGTGGCAAGGCCACCCAGCATCGGTCGGATCAGCTGGTGGAGGCCGGCGAACGGCAGGGCCATCTCGCCCTCGACGCCGGTGGCGCTCAACACGCGCAGGCCGCGCTCCGCCGCGGCGTCGCGCCCGAGACGTACCAGAGCAGACTTGCCGATTCCCGCCTCACCACGGATGAGGACGGCACTCCCACGGTGCCGGACGTCGTGACAGAGCCGATCGAGCACCTCCGCTTCGGCGTCGCGACCGAGCACGCCCGCTGACGTCATCCCCGCACCCCCCACCCTGTCGGCTGTCGCGCGATCAGCGACGACCACGGCGCCGTCAGGGTAGGGGGCCTCGCAGTAGGAACGCTGGGTTCACCCGAGGTGGGCAGCGGGGACAGCTCAGCGAACGGTGCCGGTCTCCAGGAACTCGCGCAGCTGCGCCTTGCTCCACACCGGGCTGATGACGGCGAACAGCCGTCCGGAGTTGCGGGTCTCGACCTTCACGTACACGGCGTTGTCGCCGGAGGCGGGGTCGGTGCCGAGCCACGCCTGCCCGAGCCGGTCGGGCGAGGCCGGCAGCTGCTGCGCGTCCGAGGGCAGGGTCGCGTCGCTGTCGAGGCGGACGGGATCGGGCGCCCCCGGCGCGGCGCGGTAGTGGAAGGTCCGGCCGGCCAGCACGAAACTGCGATTCACCAGCACGGGTGACGAGGACACCGCTCCGGACGTGGAACGGGTGACGGACGGCCCGCCGGTGAGGGTCGGTCCCGCGGCACGGTCGGTGGTCGTGGGACCGCCGCTCACGGCGAGGGACGTCAGCACCGCGACGCCGGCGAGACCGGCAGCGGCGGGAACGGCGACCGCCACGGCGCCGATCGGCGGACGGCGGCGTCCGGTGTAGGTGAGGCCGTCCGTCTCGTCCTCGAAGGCGGCGGACAGGGCGCGGGTCAGATCGTCGTCAGTCAACACGGGCAGGCTCCTGGGTGGTGTCGAGTACGGCCCTGAGGGAGTCCAGGGCGCGCTTGGTCTGTGACTTGACGGTGCCGGTCGAACACCCGAGCGCGGCCGCGGTGTCCTCGACGGACAGGTCGTCGAAGAACCGCAGGACCACGACCGCACGCTGGCCCGGCGGCAACCGCCGGGCGGCACGCACGAGGACGTCCCGGTCGAGCACGGCGTCCGTGCCGTTCCTGGCCGCCGGTTCCGGCCCGGTGTCCAACGGCGCCTCGGACGGCCGTCGGCCGCGCCCGCGCCAGTGGTCCTTGACCAGGTTGGCCACCACCTGGCGGGCGTACGCATCCGGGTTGGAGTGCGCCGTACGCCAGTGGCGGGCCGTCCGCATCAACGCGGTCTGCGTGAGGTCCTCCGCGTGTCCGTGGTCGCCGCACAGCAGGTACGCGGTGCGCACCAACCGGTCGCCGGACCGCCGCACGAACGCGTCGAACTCCGCGCGGTCACGTCTCGAGATCATCGTCGGGCTCCGTCGTCGTCACGGTGGAAAGAACGCCGGCCGCGCCCGCCAGGTTGTCAGCACCTGCCGCGGGGAGGGAACCGGTCCCCGTCCGGCCGGCTCGCACCCGCCCCCAGTAGCGGTTAGAACGGGAGCATGCGCCCGATCCGCACCGCCGCCGCGACCGCCCTGGTGGGCGTCGTCGCGTCCGTGACCGTCGCGTGCGAGCGTCCCGACGACGACGCGGACGCGCTCGCCACCGTGCGCGAGCAGGACCACGTCGCGTCGGCGGCGCTCGTGTCCTACGACGACCCGTCGCAGGGGAAGTACCTGCGTTTCACGGTCGACCGCGGGCTTGCGGACGACCGCGTGTGGGCGCTCGTGCACGACCTCGACGACGACCTGGGCAGCAGTATCGACACCCCGTCGCTCGAGGTCGACGTCGACGGCTTCCACGCGTCCGTGTACCCGGGTCTCACCGACGCCGAGAACGTCGACCTGCGGCGCGCCCTGTGGTTGCGGCGGGACGGCCGGGCGACCGCCCGTCGGCCGGCGTACCACTCGACGGTCGGCAGCCGAGCCGTGGTGACGGCACCGGCCGACGAGGTCGGCGCCCTGGCGGTCGACTACGCGGTGCAGTTCGACCCGCTCGAAGGGCGGCGGACGGAGTCGGTCGAGTCGAGCGACCGCACGGTCGGTGTCCAGTGGACGGCGTCCGCCAAGCTCGGCTTCGCGCTCGACACCAACGCCGCCGGGACGTTCGCCGGCCTGCAGCAGGAGTACCCCGGCACCACGGGCTGGCTCGACTGCACGAGCAGCCCGTGCGACGCCTCTGTCAACCTGCCTGGGACGGTGCCGGCCGAGCGGGTGCCGAAGCTGGTCGACCGCTCCGAGTTCGACCGGCTGCTGCTCGGCTGGGGACGGTTCCGGGCGGAGGCGGGCGAGTTCTCGAAGGACCTCGGCGACCGCGACGTACGGCGTCGGGTCGAGGCGTTGCAGACGGTGCCGGGCGTCGTCGAGACGTCGGCGTACGGCGTCGTCGTCCGCGACCGCGCCGGGCTCGACCGGGCCCTTGCTCTCCTGCCGCGCCTGCGCTGGACAACCGTCGAGCTGCGCCGCGACGTGGAGCTCTACGACTACCCGACCGATGCGGTCTTCGAACTGCGCAGCGACGACACGGCCCCGCTTCGTACCGCCTACCGCGCCGTCGCGGACCTGGCCGGAGTCGTCGGGCTCGAACTCGCTCCCCGATCGTCGTTCGGCAACCTCACGGTGCGCTCCGACATCACGACTGCGCAGTTGCGCGCGGTGCTGACCGCGTTGGGTGGTCTGCCGCGCCCCTACCGCACGACGAACGTGCAGGCCCGGATCCCAGGTGAGTACGGCCGACCCGCCGCCGTGGCGGTCGGTCAGGCCACGCCCGAGACGTTCATCCCCTTCGTCAGCAGGGCGGTCAAGGGTGCACCTGAGGCCCCGAAGCAGCTGGTCGCCCTGGTTGCGCGTACGTGGAAGGACGTGCTGCGCAGCCGCTGACGGTCACGCCAGCACCACCAGCTCGCCGGTCGCCCGGGTCATGGCGACGTAGCGGTCGACCGCGCCGGTGACGCCCCGACCGAACCGGTCCGGCCGCACGAGCACGACCAGGTCGAACTCGAGCCCCTTGGCCAGTTCGGGCGTCAGCGACCGCACGCGCGGCCGCGGCTCGAACTCCGGATCGCCTATGACACAGGCGATCCCGGCCGCGTGGCCCGTCTCCCACGCCGCCAGCACCGCGTCCCGCTCGTCGGCGCGCCCGTGCCGCACCGGCACGCCGCTGCGCCGCACCGAGGTCGGCACGTTCGCGTCCGGGAGAACGGCCCGGATCACCGGCTCGGCCACCGCCATGACCTCGGCCGGCGTCCGGTAGTTCACGGTGAGCGAGGCCGTCCGGACCGCCAGCACCCCGACGGCCGCGAGCCGCTGCTCCCACGTCTGCGTGAACCCGTGCCGGGCCTGCGCGCGGTCGCCGACGACGGTGAGACTGCGGGACGGGCAGCGTCCGAGCACCATCTGCCACTCGGCGTCGGTGAGCTCCTGCGCCTCGTCGACGACGACGTGCGCGAACGGCCCGGCGAGGGAGTCGACGTCCGGGCCACGGCCGTCGTCGACGAGCGCGTCGGCCAGGTCGTCGCGCCGCAGCATCGACATGACCATGAGTTCCGAGTCGTCGGAGCGGACGAGGTCGGCGACGACGTCGTCGAAGCGGGCACGCCGCTGCGCCGTCTCACGATCGAGCGCGCGGCGCTTGCGGTCGGCGTCCGGGTCGCCGAGGCGTCGCCGGGCGGCGTCGAGCAACGGCAGGTCGGACGTCGTCCACGCCTGCGGGTCGTCCCGCTGCAACAGTGCGACCTGGTCACGGGACAGGTATGGCGCACATCTGCGCAAATACGCGGGAACCGACCAGAGATCGCCGACCAGGTCGGCGGCCGGCACGACGGGCCAGCTGCGCTCGAGCTCGCCCAGCATCCCCCGGTCGGTGCGAACAGCGCGTTCTGCCTGGTCGTCCCACTGGTCCTCGTACCGGTCGCGGAGCAGCGCGACGAGTTCGTCGACGATCACCGGACGGGCCTCGTTGTGTGCCGTCCCCGCGGCAGCGGCGAACGCCTCCCGCCAATCGCCCGGGGTGATGCGCAGCGACGCTGCGCCGGTAGGAACCTCCAACCCGCGTGTCGGCGGTTCCTCGTAGAGCGCCACGGCCGCCTCGATGCCGGTCACCAGGCGTCCCGACGCCTTGAGCCGCGCGACCTCCGCGTCCGGCTCGGCGTCCGCGACGGCGCCCTCGGGGACGAGGTCGGTGAGCGTGCAGAGGCGGACGGACTCCTCGCCCAGCCCGGGCAGCACGTCGGCGACGTAGTCGAGGTACGGACGGCTCGGCCCGATCACCAGCACCCGTCCGCGACCGTCGCGCAGGCGCGGGTCGGCGTGCAGCAGGTAGGCCGCGCGGTGCAGGGCGACGACGGTCTTGCCGGTGCCCGGACCGCCGTCGACGACGAGCGTCCCCCGCGAGTCGGCGCGGACGGCCGCGTCCTGGTCGGCCGCGATGGTGGCGAGCACGTCGCGCATGCGCGCGGTGCGCGCGCTCCCCAGGCTCGCGACGAACGCCGAGCGGTCGTCCAGGGTGGCGCCCGATCCGTCGGCGACGCGGTCGTCGTCGAACACCTCGTCCCAGTAGTCGACGACGCGGCCGTCGCTCCAGCGGTAGCGCCGCCGGCTCGCGAGCCCGCGCGCGTCGACCGCGGTCGCGGCGAAGAACGGCTCGGCCGCCGGCGTACGCCAGTCGACGAGCAGGCGCTCGCCCTCGGTCGCGCCGCCGAGGCCGAACCGGCCGATGTAGGTGGTCGTCCCGTCGACACCGGTCGTGCGGCCGAGGCAGGCGTCCACGCCGAAGCGGCGCAGCACCCGTAACCGTGTCGTCAGCCGATGGATGCGCTGGTCACGCTCCAGCGCGCCCTGACCACCGCGGCCGGCCTCGCGCAGCGCCGACGCGAGTTCGGCCCCCGCGGCGGCGACGGCGGCGTCGAGGGCACGGGCGAGGACCGTGAAGTGGCGCTCGTCCGCGTCGGTCAGGGCGGGGTCGGCCTTGGCGGCGAGTCGATCCGGCAGGGCGAAGACGGGAGTGGTGGCGGCGGCGATCGTGGTACGGCAGGAGGTCACGGCGGGAGATGGTGCGCCGTCACCCGGGTCTTGCCGCAAGCCCCCAGGGCCGCTATACGTTGAAGTGGGAGCAGGGAACCGCTCCGTCCCGGCCCGCCGTGAGTACCTCGCCGCGGCCGTCGCGACGAATCAGGTGCCGCGTGACGCGTGCGAGAGCGTCGTCCGCGCGGCGAGGTGATCGTCCAGTAGGTTGACCGCACACCGGCCCCGCGCGAGCGCCGGTGGCGGACCCGCGCCGGGCCCGGCACGCCGAGCTGCTCGACGGGGGGTCGAACAGCGGGGCGACCGACACCGGCGCGACCGACGGGTGCCGGGCGACTCGGGCGGGGGGCGGAGCGCCCGGCACCCCCGGTTCCGTGGTTGCCCGGCTGCGGTCGGCGCCGCTGCGCGAGGATGGTCATCGGCGACGGTGAGCCCCGCCGTCGCTGCCGTCGCCCCTCCGGAGGACACCGTGGCCTGGTTGCTCGTCGTACTCGCAGGATTCCTCGAGACGGGTTTCGCCGTCTGCCTGAAGTTGAGCAACGGCTTCTCGCGTCTCGTGCCCACGATCCTTTTCGCGATCTTCGCCCTCGCCAGCTTCGGCATGCTCACGCTGTCGCTGCGCACCCTCGAGGTCGGACCGGCCTACGCGGTCTGGACGGGCATCGGCGCCACCGGCACCGTCGTCGTCGGCATGATCTGGCTGAACGAGGACACCTCCGTGCTGAAAATCGCGGCCGCGGTGCTCGTGATCCTCGGGGTCATCGGGCTGCAGCTCAGCGGCGACGCGCACTGACACGTTCGTCTCAGCGTCGGGTCTTGACGTATGTATCGGTTAGTGGCAATTTTCCGTTCGTGACGACTGACGAAGCGGACGAGGTCTGGCGGGTGCTCGCCGACCCGTCGCGCCGGGCGATCTTCGAGGCGCTGGCGCGTCGACCCTCGGCCGTGGGAGAGCTGGCGGCACAGCTGCCCATCAGCCGGCCGGCCGTCTCGCAGCACCTCGCCGTGCTCAAGGCGGCGGGTGTCGTCGCCGACGACGCCGTCGGCACGCGCAACGTCTACCGCCTGCAACCCGCCGCCGTGGCGGCCTTCCGCGACCAGCTCGACACGTTCTGGCGCCGCACCCTCGGCGCCTTCGAGGCCTCGCTCGCCACTGACACATCCGTGTCAGAACCGTCCGACGACCCGTCCGGGGAGGACACATGACCCACTCGACCGACATCACCGTACGGCGCCACGTCGTCGTTCCCGTGCCTCCGGAGGAGGCCTTCGCCGCCTTCACCGGTCGGTTCGGTGACGTCAAGCCTCCGGAGCACAACCTGCTCGGCGCGCCCGTCGTCGAGTCCGTGTTCGAGCCGCGGGTCGGCGGGCACGTGCTCGATCGCGCCCCCGACGGCAGCGAGTGCCGCTGGGCGCGCGTGCTGGCCTGGGAGCCGCCGCACCGGGTCGTGTTCTCGTGGGACATCGGTCCCACCTGGCAGCTCGAGACCGATCCCGACCTCACCAGCGAGGTCGAGGTGCGTTTCGTCGCCGACGGCGATCGCGGCACGCGGGTCGAGCTCGAGCACCGGCACATCGACCGGCACGGCCCGGGCTGGGAGTCGCTCCATGACGCCGTTGGTAGCGAGCAGGGCTACCCCCTGTGGTTTTCGCGCCTCCAGGCACTCCTGAGCGCCCATTAGCCGGCTGGACGCGGAACGCCATGGGCTCGGGGGCTAATTGTCGTCCTCTTTGCGCATCAGTGCTCGATATGGCGGTTCCCTTTGCGTGACCCGACATTCACGAATATTGCCCCACGTTTGATCTTTGCCCGCCACGCGTCACCAGACGCTGCTATAAATTCCGCGATCTGCCGCATCAGCTTGTCTGACCGGCATTGATGTCTGGGTGGCATCGGTCGTCATGGGTGGTTGTCGCAGAGGTTGCACGATCCTGGTTTCCAAATGCGGACCAGGAGGGTTACTGATGCGCTGAAGTGAGGGTGGGCGGCAACAGTGCACTTTCGTCGAAGGTTCTTCCGTGCGCTGACTGTCATCCTTTCCGTGGCGTGCCTGGCGTCGATCGATCTCATCGGAGTGGCCGCGAGGGCCGCAACGCCCGGTGCGGCACGAACTGCTCCGTCGGCCCCGAGGTCGCGCACAACGGCAGCCGCACCGTCCTTCGTCGTGACTCCGGCTGCACCGATAACGCGTGAACGTGTCGCCCTTTCGGGTCGCCTGGCGACCAGCATCCGACGGCCAGTCGTTCTGGAACGGCGAGCCGGCCGGGGTTGGAAGCGGGCCGCGGTTGTGCGGTCCACGTCCCGCGGCGCCTATCGCGCAGCGATTACAGCAGGGGCCACGCCGGCCGTCTGGCGCTTCCGCGCGCCCGCTGTCGCCGTCAAGAAGGGTCGGAAGACCACGCGCTACGCCCAGGTCACCACGCACTCCAGGACCATCGTCGGCCGCAAGCAGTCGGGCGCCCTCACCGCGGTGTCGTGGACGGAGCCGGACAAGCCGGTGTCGGTGGTCAGTTCGTTCACGCCTGCACGTCGCGATCGCGTCGTCCGTCTCCAGTCGTTGGTCGACGGATCGTGGCGCACGGTGGCGAGTGCCCGCCAGAACGTTCGCGGCGCGGCTGTCTTCGTCAGGAGCTTTGCCACCGGCATCGTGCGGCTCCGCGCCGTGTCCGACGCCTTCCACGGCGCAGGTGCGGTCGCAACGCCGGGGCGCGCCGTCGTCGCCGGAGCACGGCAGGCCATCGCCAGGAGCGTCGACGTCGTCGCCGGCTCGGAAGCGGTCGTCGATCTCGGTGGCGTGGTGACGACGCTCAGTGAAGCCGCCACTGTTACGAAGAACGACGTATCTGTCGTCACGCGCCCAGCCGGAGCCCTCGCAGTGAGTGCTACGACCGACGCAACCGAGGGCGACCGCTCCCTGCTGGTCGACGGTTCCGGTTGCTACGAGAACGCATGCGAGATCCACTTCAGGCTCACGCTCGGGGTGCATGTCACGCCTCTTGCGTCCGCGACTCCGTCGACAAGCGACTTCACCGCGCCGTCCACCGATCGGGTGGCGGCCGCGACCACTCTTCCCGCGGGCGTGCGGGCGCTTGGAGACGAGCTCATCGTGACTCTCGGGTCGCCCCAGAACCCAGGCTCCGAAGCGGACGCCGTTGCGCTCGCCGCAGATGTTGGCGCTGTCGTGAGTGGGGGTCTCGGCGAGCTGGGCATCTTCGAACTTCGATGGACTCAGCCGCCTGCGGACCTCGACGCCGTCGCCGCCGACCTCCGGAGTCGCCCCGCGGTGTCGTCGGTGACACGCTCGACGTTCGACACAGCCGGCATACAGCAGGCGCCCCCTGGAGACTGGGACGACGACGGCAAGGCGGTCACCTGGCCGTTCGATCAGATGCGCGCCCAGCAGGCATGGGGCCTCAGCACCGGTAACAGCACACCCGTCGGCATCCTGGATGCAGGGACCGTCTTCGATCATGAAGATCTGAACGTGGCGCAGAGGCTCGGAAACGCAGCCCCTGCAATGCACGCGACGCACGTGGCCGGTCTCGCATGTGCCGCGGCGAACGGCAAGGGAGTCGTCGGGGTCTCCTGGGGTTGCCCCATCACGTCGTCCGGCCTCTCCGGGACGTCGGACAAGCATGTCCTCGCCGCGGCCTACCGAATGGCGAAATCGGGCGTGTCCGTCGTCAACATGTCCCTCGGCTACAACCTGCAGACCAAGCAGCGGTACTGCTCGACCCAGTCGATCTCAGACGCGACGAACGATCTCACCAAGCAGTCCGCGGGACAGTTCCGCCAGTTGTTCAACGGTCCCGTTGGACGCAACATCGTCTGGACCATTTCGGCGGGCAACAACTGCGCTGTCGGACCGGCGAGCCCGTGGGGTGCCGACTGGACCCTGCCGAACGTGATCACGGTGGCGGCTTCGAACTCGGATGGGTCGCTCGCGTCCTACTCCAACTTCGGCGCCGGTGTGGAGGTCGCCGCCCCCGGCGGCGTCGGTGTCGGTATCGCGGGCGGAGCTGGCGGCCCCATATCGACGGTGCCCAGGAAATGCGGGCTCTTCGGGTGGTCGACGTGTTCGGACTACAAGCCGGACACGGGGACATCGATGGCTGCGCCGATGGTTGCTGGCGTAGCTGCCCTGGCCTTCGCTGCGGGCAACTCCATCTCCGCGGCCGACGTGGGAAGTTGTATCGTCTCGACAGCCGGGGAAGGCAGCCCGACGGTGTCGCGCCGCGGCAGCGCTCCGGCCACGGCGGGTGCGGCCCGGGTCTCCCCTCTCATTCCCTTCACGGGATCACTTCCCGTCGTCGACGCGCGCGCGGCGGTCGAATGTGCGCGCGGCACCAGGGCGGGCAGCGCCGACATCCTCATCGCCGGAGGTGGTGACCGGACCAGCAGCGGGAACGGCACCGACCTCGGGGATCTGACCGCCGCCCTCGAGGCGAGGGGTTACCGCGTCGCGACGTCGGTGCAACTGCCGGACGACCTGCGCGGCTTCGGGCAGGTCTGGTACGTCGACACCGATGCGATGACGCCCGAGCAGCAGTCGAACGTCGAGGGGTACATCCGCGCCGGCCACTCGGTGTACCTGACAGGCGAGTGGGGCTGTTGCACGGTCGACCAGTCGTCCATCTCCATCATCAACGACCTGGTGCCGAACGCGACGGTGTCGCACGCGAGCGGGGGCACCAATACGCCCGCAATACGCGACGTGTTCGGTCTGGCGAGCTCACCCAATGCCGTCAATTCTGTGACTTTGGCATCGTCCGGATCGCTCACGGGTGTCCCGGACGCCAACATTGTGGCGGACACCGGCGACCCGACGCTGGCTGCCATCGCGGCGTTCGGGCCAGACGACGTCACCGGACGCGGGAAGATCGCCATCGTGATGGACATCAACTGGCTCGCAGAGCAATACCGCGGCAGCAGTTGGGACGGGTTCGTTGGGAACCTCGCACGGTTCTTGGCGTGATCGGCACGTGACCAAGGTCGCTAGCTGTCTGCTTGCAATAGCTAGCAATACTCAGTCACACTCGAACACGTGATTGCGGAAGGTCCGAAGGAACAAGCCGTCCAGCAGGCCAAGCGGGGCGCGGCGACCATCGGGGAGTTCATCCGCGAACAACGTCAACAGGGTCAGGTGTCGTTGCGGCAGCTGGCCCGGTTGGCGGGGGTGTCCAACCCGTACCTGTCCCAGATCGAGCGCGGCCTGCGCAAGCCCAGCGCCGAGATCCTGCAGCAGATCGCCAAGGGCCTGCGCATCTCGGCCGAGCAGCTCTACGTGCGGGCCGGGTTCCTGGAGTACCGCCAGGGCAACCAGGAACTCGTGGCCGCGGTCCTCGGCGACGAGGAGCTCGGCGAGCGGCAGAAGCAGGTGCTGCTCGACATCTACGAGTCGTTCCGGCGCGAGAACGCCCAGCGCCGGGCGGACGAGGCCGAGCAGGCCGCCGACGATCTGGCACAGCAGCCCGCCGCAGCGCCGCCGCTGCGCACGGCACCCACCGCCACCAGCCAATCGACGCCGCGGACACGCGCCGCGGCCCACGCAGGGGAGTGAACAGCATGTCCATCACCGGTGACATCAAGGGTTACGCCGACACCGCCGTCGCCGAGGGCCGCAAGGCGCTCGACTCGACGCTCAGCACCGCGCAGGCGCAGCTGAACGACCTCAACGGCAACGTCCAGCAGTTCGCCGACAAGGCCACCGAGGTGGCGAAGGACGTCCGCGACCAGGCCGAGAAGGCCATCAACGTCGACGCCATCAAGTCGGCCGTCGAGCCGTACCTCGAGCAGGCCAAGAGCTACCAGGCCGCGGCGCAGGACCGCGTCGAGGCCGTCCTGGCCGAGCTGCGCAAGGACCCGCGCTTCGCGAAGGCCCTCGAGGTCTCCGAGACCGTGCTCGAGACGGTCGTCGAGACCGTCCAGGAGTACGTCGTCAAGCCGGTCCAGTCGGCCACTGGCCTGGGCGCCAAGCCGGCCCGCAAGCCCGCGCCGCGCAAGGCCGCGAGCAAGCCCGCTTCGAAGCCCGCCTCGAAGCCGGCCGCGAAGTCGACCACCACGGCCCGCAAGAGCGCGGCCACGCGTCCGGCCGCGAAGAAGACCACCGCGCGCAAGACCGCGACGAAGCGCGCCGGCTCCACCAGCTGACCCGTCCGCACGATCGACGCCCCGCCCGGAACCCGGGCGGGGCGTCGCCGTCCGCGGCGGCCGAACCGACGAGCCGCGCACAGTCCCGGTCGGTAGCCTGGCGGCGTGGAACTCGTCGACCAGCTCTACCTCTGGACCAACTACGTCCTCTGGTACGCGCTCGTCGCGTTGCGACTGTGGGCGCTGGTCGACTGCATGACCCGCCGCGCCGCCGCGTTCCCGGCCGTCGACAAGCTGACGAAGCCCGCGTGGATCGCCATCCTGCTGATCTCGGGGCTGCTCGGCACGTTCTTCAGCGACCCGAACACCCCCGGCACCGTCGTGTCGATCTTCTCGCTGGTGTCGGTCGTCGTCGCCGCCGTCTACCTCGCCGACGTGCGTCCCGCGGTGCGGGAGGTCTCGGGCGGCCGCTGAGCGGCGTCCGGCTCCTCCTCGCGCTCGCCGGTGTAGTCCGGCACACGGCGCAGCACCACCCAGGTCGCCACGGCCACCACGGCGAGCCAGCACCCGCTGACCACCGTCGCGGTGCGCGACGAGAAGCCGGCCGGCTGCAGCCCGCACGCCGCGACGCTCGCCGACACCACCGCCACCCGCACCCGCGGCCCCGAGACCGGCGCCAGGCACAGCAGACCCCACAGCAGGAACGCCGGCGCGAGCACCGGGGCGAGCAGCGCGGGGGCCAGCAGCGCGAACCCCGCGGTGTACTCGCGGCTGCGGTACCGCGCCGACACGAGCAGGTAGACCACCGTCGCGGCGGCGGCCGTCGCGGCGGTCACCCGGGTCGCGGCGAGCACGTCGTCGAAGGCCGAGCCCGGGACCATCCACTGCAGCAGCTCGCCGGCGATGCCGGTGGCCGAGTACGGGGTGTCGGTCTGGAACTGGGCCGGGACGGCCCCCACCCACGAGAAACCGGCCCATCGCGCGCCGGGACCTGCGACCGCGAGGGCGAGGGTCACGAGCAGCGCGGTCCCGCCGTCGCGGACGATCACCTGCCACGCCGGGCGTCGCAGCGGCACCAGCAGGTGGGCCACGACCACCACCGGCACCAGCACGAAACCCTGCCCCACGAGCGAGCCGGCCGCGGCCGCGAGTCCCGCGGCGAGCGTCCACGCGCGGCGCCGCATCGCCACCAGCGCGCCGAGGGCCAGTGCCGCCAACAGGCCGTCCTGGTGCGGCGCCGCCACGACGTACAGCAGCACCAGGGGGTTGCCGACGCTCAGCAGCAGCACCAGCGCACCGTCGGGGGCACCGTCCGGGCGGCGGGTGCGCGCGAGCTCGAGCGCCAGCCGTCCGATCGCGACGGCGACGACCAGGCCGACGACGCGCAGCGCGAGCACCGCCACCAGCGGGCTGCCGCCGGCGACCGACACCGTGACGTGGTGCAGCAGCGACCCCAGCGGACCCGAGGCGCTGACCACGTCACGGTCTGCCGGGTCGATCGCGTCGACGATGCGGACCGGCCCGAGCGACGACGGCGGGCTCGACGCGGGATCGCGCCCGGCGCGCTGCACGAAGCCGAACGCCACGTACCGGTACACGGACGTGTCCAGCAGCGGCGGCCCGATCGCGAGCGGCGCCGTCCAGGCGGCGACGAGCAGCCAGGTCCGGGACTCGGCGGGACGCACCCGGCGCACGACCGCGAGCGTCACCAGCCACAGCGCCGCGAGGGCGCCGATCGCGACGAGCAGCAGCACCGCCGGACGGGTGGCCCGGACCGTCTCTCCGTGCGCCTGCTCGAGCCCCAGCCAGGTGGTCAGCGAGCGGTTCGGGCGGACCGCCGCGGCCCATCCGCCCGTGACCGTCACGGCCGTCGAGACGAGGAAACCGGACGCCGCCAGCACCGGGACCGGGCGCGCCACCACCGCCCGGCGGACGGCGTCGAGCCCGCGCAGTGCCTTCTCGGCCAGATCGTTCATGCGGTACTCGGCGGACTGCTCTCTGGACGGTGCTCGGGAGTCCCTGCGCGGACCGGTTCCCCGCGCCGGCGGTTGCGGGCGTGCGCCGAGGCTATCGACCCGTACGAGATCCGAACATTCGCCGAGCCTGCGGGTTACGTCGGCGGGCCAGCATGGGATACGTCCGCCCCACCGGGACGGACAACCCTCCGAGCAACCGACCGACCACCTGGGGAGCACCACCGTGTACCTGAACTTCCGCCGCGCCGCGGCCGTGACCGCGGCCGGGGTCGCCGTCGCCGGGATCGCCGGGACCGCCTACGCCGCCGCCGGCAACGACGCCACCGTCAGCGGCTCGCCGTCGCTGGCGACGTCCGACCACGTCGTGTCGGCGCTGGTCGCCGACCCGTCCACCTCTCCGAAGGATAAGGGTGCGAAGAACGGCAAGGACCACGACCGGCGGCACGGCCTGGCTGCGCTGCGTGCCCTCAAGCGCTTCGACCACGCCACCGTCACGACCACGGGCAAGGACGGCAAGAGCGTCACGCACACGCTGTTCGTCGGCACCGTCACCGCGGTCTCGCCGACCTCGGTGACCGTGCAGGCGCGGGACAAGAAGACGCAGTCCTACGCCGTCGCGAAGGACACCAAGATCGCGGTCAAGGTGAAGGGCGAGAAGCCGAAGGCCGAGACCATCGCGCAGATCGCCAAGGGCGACCGGGTCTTCGCCGCCGGCACCGGCACGGGAACCGTCACCGCCCAGCGGCTGCTGGAGCTTCCGAAGAAGTAGCGGACGGCAGGCGCACCGTGAACCGGGCGCCGCCCTCGACCGCGTGACCCGCCTCGACGCTTCCGCCGAGGCGGGTCACGAGCCGGTGGACGATGGCGAGGCCGAGCCCGGTCCCCACCTCGCGCACCCCGCGGTAGCGGCGGAACAGCGCGCCCTGCTCGAAGGCCACGGCGAGGTCGTCGTCGGTGAGGCCCGGCCCGCCGTCCCGCACCTCGACCACCGCCGCCCCCGCCTCGTCGCGGACGGCCAGCACCACCGGACGTCCGCCCGGCGTCACCCGCAGCGCGTTGTCGAACAGCCCGTCGAGCACCTGCCGCACCCGCGCCGCGTCGGTGACCGTCCGGACGGGCCCGTCCGGACGTTCGTAGCGCAGCTCGACCCCGGTGGCCGCACTGCGGTCGGCCCACACCCGGGCGGCGTCGTCGGCGAGCGCGACGAGCTCGACCGGCGCGACGTCGACGCGGAAGTCCTGCGCGCCGAGGCGGGCGAGGTCGAGCAGGTCGCCGACCAGCCGGTCGAGCCGGTGGGCCTCGCGCCGCATCGCGTCGCCGACGCGCGCGGTGTCGTCGGCCGGCACCACGCCCTCCGCGAGCGACTCGGCGTACCCCGTGATCGCCGTCAGCGGCGTGCGCAGATCGTGCGACACCGACAGCAGGAACTCGCGTTGCCGCGCCTCGGACCGGGTGAGCGCGGTGGCGATGCCGGTGACCGCCGCGCCGACCTCGGCGACCTCGCGCGGACCCGCGGCGGGCAGCACGACGTCGCGGTGGCCCGCGGCGACCGCGTGCGCGGCGGCCGCCGCCCGGCGCAACGGCCGGGCCAGTCGCCACGCCACGAGCAGTCCGAGCAGCGCCGCCACGGCGCCCGCGACCAGCAGCGCCAGCACGAGCCGGCGGATCGCCCGTTCGTCCGCGGCGGTCGCGTCGCGCTTCGCCTGCACCAGCACGACCGCCCGTCCGCCGGCCACCGCACGTCCTTCGACGAAGACGGTGGCATCGCCCGACGTGCGGACGGCCGAGAGGTCCCGGCCGGACCGCAACCGGGTGACGTCCTGGGGGGTCACGACCCGGCGGACCACTGCGGAGCGGGACCGCAGCGTGCCGTCCGCCGTCACCACACCGGCGCGGACGTTCGCGCCCGCCAGTGCGCGCAGCACCCGCGCCCGCCCGCGCGGTTCCTCGGCGACCCCCTGGCTGATGTCGGCGATGCGGGCGAGCAGGCGGCGTCCGGACGAGTCGCCGGCGGTGCGGATGAGTCCGGTGGCGAGGAACCCCGCGACGACGGCCGTGACGACCACGATGGCCACGCTCAGCAGCGCGATGCGGGTGGCGAGGGTGGTGCGGCGGCGGGTCACGCCGGAGTGTCCTCGACGGCGTAGCCGACCCCGCGCACGGTGCGGATCGGGTTGTTGTCGCCCATTTTTGCGCGCAGCTGCGCAATGTGTACGTCGACGGTGCGGGTGCCAGCGACGGACGAGTAGCCCCACACCTCGCTGAGCAGCTGCTCGCGCGTGAAGACCTGTCCCGGACGGCGCATCAGGTGGCTGAGCAGGTCGAACTCGGTGACGGTGAGCGACAGTTCTTCGCCGTTTCGGTACGCCCGCCGCTGCACCCGGTCGAGGGTCACCCCGCCGACGGTGGCCGGGGCGGCCACCGGCGGTCCCTGCGCGCGCCGCAGCACGCCCCCGACGCGGGCGACGAGCTCGCGTGGCGAGAACGGCTTGGTGAGGTAGTCGTCGGCGCCGAGCTCGATGCCGAGCACCCGGTCGACCTCGTCGTCGCGCGCGGTGACGAACAGGACCGGTGTCCAGTCGCCCGCCGCGCGCAGCTGCCGGCAGATCTCGATGCCGTCGGTGCCGGGCAGGCCGATGTCCAGGACGACGGCCGCCGGACGGTCACGGGCCACCGCCTCGAGCGCGCGGTCGCCGTGCGACTCGACCTGCACGCCGTACCCGGCGCGGGCGAGGTTCATCCGGATGACGTCCGCGATCGCCGGCTCGTCCTCGACCACCAGCACGAGTCCGCGCGAACGGGTCTCCGTGGACACGTGGTCACGGTAGTGGGCGGCGGCCCTCACGCCGGGCCCGCGAACGTCAGGATCGTGTTCGGATCGGCGGGGCGAACGCGACATGCCGGGGCAACTCTCGGCCGTCCGATTCGGTGAACCGCTTCAACGATGCTAATGTCGAGTAATTCCGTAGACAAAGGAGTCACGCATGAGCGGGTGTACCGAGCCGGGCGTCGTCGCCGTGGTCGGAGCGGGTGCCAGCGGCACCCTGAGCGCGATCCACGTGGCACGGCGCGCCGCGGCCGCCGGCCGGCAGGTCGAGATCCTGCTGGTCGAGCCGGCCGCGGTGGCCGAGGGGCTGGCGTACTCGACCCGCGATCCCCGGCACCGGCTCAACGTCCCCGCCAAGGGGATGAGCGCCTACCCCGACGACCCCGGCCACTTCGTGCAGTGGCTGCGCCGTCACGTGGCGGTCGACTTCGCCGAGGGCGGCTTCGCGCCGCGCATGCACTACGCGTCGTACCTCGCCGACTGCCTGGCCGCCGAGACCGGCGACGACCCCGACCGCGTCGTCACGATCGACGCGCGGGTCACCGACGTCCGCACGCACGGCCGGCGGCTGCGGCTCAGCCTCGACGACGGCACCTACCGCCACGCCGACTCGGTCGTGCTGGCCATGGGCCACGGCACCCCCAGTGCCGCGTGGGCGCCGGACGAGCTGCGCCGCTCGCCGCGCTTCGTCGCCGACCCGTGGCGTGGTCCGAGCCCGCGGGTGCGTCACGGCGACGACATCCTGCTCGTCGGCGCCGGTCTCACGATGGCCGACATGGCCCAGCGGTGGGGCCGCGCGGGCGTCCGCGTGCACGTCGTGTCCCGGCACGGGCTCATGCCGCTGCCGCACGCGACCACGCCGGCGCCGCCGGCTCCGGCCCCCGTTCCGGGCGACGGTCCGGTCTCGCTGCGGGACCTCACCCGGCTCGTCTTCGCGCGCATCCGCGACAACGACGGCGACTGGCGCCGGGCGATCGACGGGCTGCGGCCGGTGACGGCCACGCTGTGGAACCGGCTCGGTGAGGACGGCCGCCGCGACTTCCTGCGCCATGCCTCGCGCCGCTGGGACCGGGTGCGCCACCGCGTCGACCCGTCCCTGGCGGCCTGGTTGGACGAGCGCATCGCCGAGGGCTCGCTCGTGGGCCACGCCGGCGAGGTCGTCGCCGCCCGTGACACCGCGGACGCGCTCGAGGTGACGCTGAGCGACGGCACCGTCGTGCGCGCGGCTGCCGTCCTCAACTGCACCGGCACCACCGTGGCCGTCCAGCAGGACGAGGACCCGCTCGTGCTGAACCTGCTCGAGTCCGGCGCCGCGCAGGCCGGACCGCTCGACCTCGGGTTCGCGACGGACGCGCACGGACGCCTGCTGCCCCGCACCGGTCCGTCCGCCCAGATCTGGGCCGTGGGCCCGCTGCGCCGCGGGCAGCTGTGGGAGAGCACCGCGATCCCGGAGATCCGCGCGCAGGCCGCCGATCTCGCCGAACAGCTCGTCGCCGGGCTGCCCGCGCCGACGCTCCAGCGCCGCGCCCGCGACCCGTACGGACTGCCGCTCACCGCGTCCGCCGGCGCCGCCGAGGCGTACGTCGAGGCGCTCGGACGGATCCTGCGCGTGCAGTCGGGCGCCGAGGCGCTGCTGGCCGAGGCCGTCGGTGCCGACCCCGACTTCGCGCTCGGCCACGCGGCCCGCGCGCTGCTGGGCATCGAGTGGGGCGCCGACGTCGACGTCGACGCCGCTCTGACCGCCGCGCACCGTACCGTCCAC
Organism: Jatrophihabitans fulvus; assembly: GCF_054781375.1. Lineage (NCBI taxonomy): Bacteria > Bacillati > Actinomycetota > Actinomycetes > Jatrophihabitantales > Jatrophihabitantaceae > Jatrophihabitans > Jatrophihabitans fulvus. The sequence continues at coordinate 442,161 of NZ_BAAGUN010000002.1, read as the reverse complement.
CGCGCCGACGAGCGCGAGCGCCGGTTCGTCGACGTCGTCACGGCCCGCGTCACCGAACCCGGCGCCGCCTCGGCCGCCTCACTGATCGCCTACATCCACAGCTACCCCGAGGACGCGCTCGCCGTCAGCGTCGCCGTGCCGACGATCGCCTTCGGCGGTGCGACCGAGGTGCCCCGCGAGGCCTGGTCGCTCGTCGAGGGACTCGCGCCGGTCTACGGCGACGACTGGTGGTACCGCGGCCTGCTCGCGTTCATGCGCCAGGAGCAGGGGCACTTCACCGAGGCGCGCGAGCTCGCCGACCTCGCGCTCGCGTCCGAACCGAGTGCCGGGCACGCCGTCCACGCGCGGGCGCACGTGCACTACGAGACCGGCGACCACGAGGCGGGCCTGCGCTGGCTCGACGGCTGGATCGCGTCCTGCGGTGCCGAGGCCGGCCACCGCGCCCACTTCTCGTGGCACGCCGCCCTGCACGAGCTCGCGCTCGGTGACGACGCCGCAGCGTTGCGCCGGTACGCGATACAGCTGTCACCGATGGTGGTCACCGGGGTGCGGGCGCTGGTCGACTCGGCGTCGCTGCTGTGGCGGGGGTACGTGACGGGCGCGCTCGACGCCGACGCCGCGCACGCCGACGCCGCGCGGGTGCTCGCGACGGTGCCTGCCGCCCTGCTCGAGGACCCGCCGACCGCCTTCGTCGGGCTGCACGCCGCCGTGGCGCTGGCGGCGACCGCCGACTGCCGTGGTCTGGCCCGGCTGCGCCGTGCCGCCTCGCGCCGTGACGACCCCGTCTTCACCGCGACGGTGGCCCCGCTCGCCGACGCCCTCATCGACCTCGTGCACGACGACGCCGACCGGGCCACCGACGCCCTGCTCGGCCTCACCGGGGTCGAGCGGCTCGGGGGCAGCGACGCCCAGCGCGAGATCGTCGAGGAGACGCTGATCCTCGCCGCCACCCGCGCCGGCCGCGACGAGGTCGCCCGCTCGCTGCTGCACGCCCGGCTCGACCGGCGCCGCTCACCGCTCGACGCCCGCCGCTGCGCCCAGCTGTCGTCCGTCCCGCGCCCCGCCCCCTGACCCACCCCTCCTCTGCGAGCGGATCTTCATGGTCCGGCGTCTCCGTACGGACGCCGGGCCATGAAGATCCGCGCAGGATGCCGACCCTTCGCGGGACGACCGTCGCCCGACAGGGCATGCTGGAACCACCAGCGGTTACCCGCAAGTACCGACGCGAAAGGCCTCGCGGATGGACATCGTCCTCAGCAAGGAGGAGCGCGCATTCGCCGAGCGCATGCGCACGTTCTTCACGACCGAGATCCCCGCGGAGATCCGCGAGAAGCTCGCCCGCGGTGAGCACGCGACGAAGGACGAGATCGTCACGTCGCAGCGCATCATGAACGAGCACGGCCTCGCGGTGCCGCACTGGCCGAGCGAGTGGGGCGGCCAGGACTGGACGCCTGTGCAGCGCCACCTGTGGTCCGAGGAGATGCTGCTCGCCCACGTGCCGCCGCCGCTGGCGTTCAACACCCAGATGATCGGCCCGGTCATCGCCACCTTCGGCTCGCAGGAGCTCAAGGAGCGGTTCCTGCCGAAGACCGCCAACCTGGACATCTGGTGGTGCCAGGGCTTCAGCGAGCCGAACGCGGGCTCCGACCTGGCGTCGCTCAAGACGGCGGCCGTCCGCGAGGGCGACGAGTACGTCGTCAACGGCCAGAAGACGTGGACGACGCTCGGCCAGCACGCCGACTGGATCTTCTGCCTCGTGCGCACCGATCCCGAGGTCAAGAAGCAGCGCGGCATCTCGATGCTGCTCATCGACATGCAGACGCCCGGCGTGACCGTCCGCCGGATCCACCTGATCGACGGCGGCTACGAGGTCAACGAGGTGTTCTTCGAGAACGTCCGCGTGCCCGTCGAGAACCTCGTCGGCGAGGAGAATTCCGGCTGGGACCAGGCCAAGTTCCTGCTCGGCAACGAGCGCACCGGCGTCGTCGCCGTCGGCCAGACGAAGGCACGCATCCAGCGCATCAAGCGGCTCGCCGCCGAGACGCTGCAGGACGGCAAGCCGCTGCTCGAGGACCCGCTGTTCCGTGCCCGCCTGACCAAGCTCGAGATCGAGGTCACCGCGATCGAGATGTCGGTGCTGCGCGTGCTCGACACCGAGCGCAAGCTCGGCCCGGGCAAGCCCGACCCGGTGTCGTCCGTGCTCAAGCTCAAGGGCTCCGAGCTGCAGCAGGAGGCCACCGAGCTGCTCGTCGACGTGCTCGGCCCGCAGGCGCTGGCCTACCGCGAGGACACCGCCGTCGCGGACGGCTTCGACGCCCCGGCCGACGGCGCGCTCGACGCCCTGCCGACCTATTTCAACTGGCGCAAGGCCTCGATCTACAGCGGGTCGAACGAGGTCCAGCGCACCATCATCGCCAAGCAGATCCTGAAGTTCTGAGGTAGCCGTGGAACTGGAACTCACCGACGAGCAGAAGATGCTCGCCGACTCGGTCAAGAGCCTGCTCGAGAAGCGGTACGACGCGAACACGCGGCTGCAGCTGCTGGAGGGTGAGCAGGGCTGGAGCCGGGACGCGTGGAAGCAGTACGCCGAACTGGGCCTGCTCGGCCTCACCGTCGACGAGCAGTACGGCGGCGCCGGCATGGGCGCCGGCGAGCTGGCCGTCGTCATGGAGCAGTTCGGACGTGCACTGATCCTCGAACCCTTCGTCGCCACCGTCGTGCTCGGCGCGTCGCTGGTGTCGCAGCTGGGCACGCCCGACCAGAAGCAGCAGCTGCTGCCCGGCGTCGCCGGCGGCGAGACGTTCCTCGCGCTCGCGCACACCGAGCGCGGGTCGCGCTGGTCGCTGGACGTCGCCACGAGGGCCACGGCGGACGGTGACACCTGGACGCTCGACGGCGAGAAGATCGCCGTGCTCGGCGGTGACGCCGCCCAGACTTTGCTCGTCACCGCGCAAACTTCGGACGGTCTGGGTGTGTTCGTCGTCGACGCCTCCGACGTCGCGCGGGACGTTCGACGGCAGCAGGACGGCCTCGGCACCGCCGACGTGCTGCTGCGCGGCACGCGGGCGACCCTGCTCGGGTCGGTCGCCGAGACCCCCGCCGCGCTCGCCACGGTGCTCGACACCGCCACCGCGATGCTCTGCGCCGAGGCGGTCGGGGCGATGGAGCGCGAGCTCTGGATCACCGTCGACTACCTCAAGACCCGGCAGCAGTTCGGCGTGCCGCTGTCGGTGTTCCAGGCGCTGCAGTTCCGGGCCGCCGACATGTTCGTCTCGCTCGAGCAGGCCCGCAGCATGGCCATGCTCGCCGAGCGCGCCCTGGCCGTCGACGACCCCGCCGAGCGGCACCGCATGGTCGCGGCCGCGAAGGTGCAGGTCGACATGTCGGCGCGGCACGTCGGCCAGGACGCCGTTCAGCTGCACGGCGGCATCGGCGTGACCATGGAGTATCCGGTCGGGCACTACTTCAAGCGCACCACCGTGATCGCCAAGACCTTCGCCGACACCGACACGCTCGTGCGCGAGGTCGGCGCGGGAGAGGGTCTCGTCGCCGTATGAACCCGATCGACGAATGGACGGCGTCGCAGCAGCGGGTGATCGAGCTCGTCGAGGCACTGTCGCCCGACGACGCCGAGCGCATCGTGCCGTCGTGTCCCGACTGGACGGTGCGGCAGCTGCTGTCGCACATGATCGGTCTGGACGCCGACGTCCTGGCGGGCAACGAGCCCGACGACCACAACGAGACGTGGACGGCGGCGCAGGTCGAGGCCCGTGCCGGCGACGACATCGCCACGCTGCTCGACGAGTGGCGGGCGATGACCGAACCGATGCAACGCTGGATGGCGGAGAACAACCCGCGGCCCATGGGTGACTGCGTCATCCACGAGCAGGACCTGCGCGGCGCGCTCGACCGTCCGGGCGCGCGCGACACCCCGGCCCAGCGGATGCTCTTCGAGACCGTCGCCGGCATCGTCTTCGACAAGATCACCGCCAAGGAACTCGAGCCGCCGCGCCTGCAGGGCGACACCTACGAGTTCGGGCCCGAGGGTGCCGACGTCGTCGTGCGCGGCAGCGACTTCGACCTCATGCGGCTCGTGATCTCGCGCCGCTCGGCCGACCAGCTGCGCGCCATGGCCGAGGGTGACATCGAGCCCTACGTCGACTGCTTCGGCGGCTTCGGGCCGCTGCGCGACAGCGACCTCGCCGAGTAGTCCCGGTCGTCGCGTCGGACGGTCACCCCAGCAGCGACCAGGTCGGCGTGCCCGCCGTCCGCCGGTCGTCCTCGAACGCGCGCCGGGCGATCACGCCGCACGCGGCGAGCATCGACGCCACCGCGACGAGGTAGACGACGAGCACCCGCAGGTCGTCGCCGCCGCCGGCGCGCTGCACGCGGTTCTTCGGCCCGGCGTCGGGGTCGACGCCGGCGAGGAACACCGCGTCGGCGGAATTCGCGGCGGTCGTCGCCGTGATCGAGGCGTCGGCGGACATCGCCAGCCGGGCGGTGAGCGCGTAGCACGCGTTGTGCGTGGTCGCAGGCGACTCGAGGGTCAGGGTGCCGTCGCCGTCGACCGTCGCGGTGCGCGTCGGACCTGCGGCGGCGGGCGCGAACCGGGCGTCGGCGCAGCCGGTGACCGGCACGGTCTCGCCCTCGGTGACGCCGAGCCGGACGGTGCCCTCGAACCCGTAGGTGCCGCTGACCGTCACCGTGGCCGGCATGCCCGAACCCTGCAGGCCCGACTGCGCCGAGGCCGACACGGCGATGCGCGGGGCGATGACGGCGGTGACGGTGCCCTCGGCTCCCAGCGGCGCGCTGGCGACGACCTCGCGTCCGTCGAGCGTCACGCGGCTGCGGGCGACCAGGGTGTAGCACCCGACCCTGCGCACTGCGGGGAGCGAGACGGTCGCGCGCAGCGAGCCGGCGGCCCGCGTCGCCGGTGTCGGTGCGGACGTGGCCGCGGTGGCCGCCCGCGCGAAGCGGACTCCCCGGCAGCCCTCCGACCCGAACGCCACGGGACCGCGGGCGACGACGGTCGTGACGACGCGGGCCCCGCCCGGGTCGTCGCCGGTGACGACGGCGCGCAGTCCGCCGGCGGCCGCCACCTCGACGGCCGCGGTGCTCAACGTGAGCCCGGAGACGGTCAGGCCCCCGGACGCGGCGGACGCCTTCTCGACCGGGCTGCTGTCGGTGGTCTCGAGCCCGCCGCGCACCGCGTAGCACCCGGGCTCGAGGTCGGGACTGGTGCCGGCGCCGTACGTGCCGTCGCCGGTGAACCAGAAGTCGCCGCTCCACACCGGATCGCCGCGGTAGGCGTCCGCCCCGAGCGCCGCGCAGCCGCTGGCGGGAGGGTCGACGGGGCCGGAGAGGGTTACCGAGCCCACGCCCGAGTACCCGTACGTGCCGGAGACCCGGACGGTGGGGGCGAGGGTGCCGCCCCGCAGCAGCAGGTCCTCGTGCTGGACGCTCACCGCCGGCCGCGGGTGCAGCACGGGCCGCAGCACGGCGCTGCCGCGCACCGTCCGCGGGTCGCCCAACGCGACCGACGGCGGGTCGGAGGCGATCGAGACGAGCGAGGGTTGCCCGACGGACGCGGTCACCGTGGTGGCCGCCGCCGACGGCACGGTGACGTCGGTGCGGGCGACGCCCGACGCGTCGGTGGTGACGGACGACTGCGCCCCGCCCACGTCGACGGTGACGTCGGCGCCGGGCACGCCCGCCCCGGACGCGCTGCGGACGGTGACCGTGACCCGGGCGGACGCGTCCGGACGGGTCCCGGCGGGCACGCCCACCACGACGTCGTACGGACCGCCGAGCCGGCGTGCCGTCGCGAGCCGGGACGCCGCCCGGGCGGTGCTGGTGCCGCCCTGCCCGAGGCACTGGGCCTGCTGCGCGCCGCCGCCGGCGACCTGCGCGACGTCGGCCCCGATCTCGGCCAGCTCCGCGGCGCTGCCGCCGCCCCAGCGGTCGATCAGGTAGGCGAGCGCCCCGATGTCGGACGCGGTGAACCCGGCGACCCCGGGCTCGAGCCGGGTGACGTCGCCGTCCAGGGGGGCGGGGTCCGTCCTGACGCCGTCGCCGGTGACGTCCTCGGTGGCGTACGCGCTGAACGTGCCGTTCACCGTCCAGGCGCCGAGAGCGACCTGCTGGCCGCCGAGGCGGCAGAGCACGCCGTCGTAGTCGGCACCGTCGGTCCCCCACGGTTCGGCGACCGCGGACGGCGCGAGCAGCAGCGCGGCAGGCGCCAGCAGGGCGCCGAGCAGCGCGGCGGCACGGCGCGTCCGGGAGCCCACCGCCCGATCACACCACGCGCGAGGGGCGGTCGGCGAACGGTGGGCGGTCGTGCCGTGGACGGTTGTCCGCGCCATACGACGACGAAGCCCCGCGGGACAGCAGATCCCGCGGGGCTTCGCCGTGTCGTGCGTCGGTCAGTGCGGCTCGACGACCTCGCTGCCGGTCGTGCCGGTGAGCCGCGCCAGCACCTGGTTCAGGGTCGCGCTCGGCCGCATCGCGGCGGACGCCTTGGCCGGGTCGGGCTGGTAGTAGCCGCCGATGTCGACCGGCCGGCCCTGCACCTCGTTGAGCTCGTCGACGATCGTCTGCTCGTTGTCGGCGAGTTCCTGCGCGATGGTGGTGAAGGCGGACGCCAGCTCGGCGTCGTCGGTCTGATTCGCCAACTCGCGCGCCCAGTAGAGCGCGAGGTAGAAGTGGCTGCCGCGGTTGTCGAGCTCGCCCGCCTTGCGCGACGGCGACTTGTTCTCGTCGAGGAACGTGCCGGTGGCGCGATCGAGGGCGTCGGCGAGCACCTGCGCACGCTGGTTCTTCTCGGTCGTGGCGAGCAGCTCGAGCGAGGGCACGATGGCGAGGAACTCGCCGAGCGAGTCCCAGCGCAGGTGGTTCTCCTTCACGAACTGCTGCACGTGCTTCGGTGCCGAACCGCCGGCCCCCGTCTCGAACAGACCACCGCCGTTCATGAGCGGCACGATCGACAGCATCTTCGCGCTGGTGCCCAGCTCGAGGATCGGGAAGAGGTCGGTCAGGTAGTCGCGCAGCACGTTGCCGGTCACCGAGATGGTGTCCTCGCCCTTGCGGGCCCGCTCCAGGGTGAAGCGGGTGGCCTCGGCGACGTCGAGGATCTTGATCTGCAGACCGTCGGTGTCGAGCTCGTCCAGCGCGGGACGGACCTTCTTCAGCAGTTCCGCGTCGTGGGCGCGGGTCTCGTCCAGCCAGAACACCGCGGGTGCGCCGGTCGCGCGGGCGCGGCCGACGGCGAGCTCGACCCAGTTGCGGATCGGGGCGTCCTTGGTCTGGCACATGCGCCAGATGTCGCCCGCCTCGACCTCGTGCTGCAGCAGCACGGTGCCCGCCTCGTCGACGACGCGGACGGTGCCCGCCGCCGCGATCTCGAAGGTCTTGTCGTGCGAGCCGTACTCCTCGGCCTTCTGCGCCATCAGCCCGACGTTGGGCGTGGTGCCCATCGTCGACGGGTCGAACGCGCCGTGCGTGCGGCAGTGCTCGATCGTCTCGGCGTAGAGCGGCGCGTAGGACGAGTCGGGGATGACGAACTTGGTGTCCTGCTGGCCGCCGTCGGCGTCCCACATCTGGCCGGACGTGCGGATCGCGGCCGGCATCGAGGCGTCGATGATGACGTCGGACGGCACGTGGAAGTTCGTGATGCCGCGGTCGGAGTCGACCATGGCCAGCTTCGGGCCGGCGCCGATCGCCTGCTGCACCGCGGACGCGGCGTCCGGGTGCGTGGACAGCAGCGTGCCGAGGCCGTCGTTGGGCGAGACGTCCGGGTAGTTGTCGTAGACGCCCGGGACGACCGCGCGCACCGCGTGGCCGAAGACGATGGGGTCGCTGACCTTCATCATCGTGGCCTTGAGGTGGACGGAGAACAGCACGCCCTGCTGCTGCGCCTCGGCGACCTGCGCGCGCAGGAACGCCTCGAGGGCGGACTTGCGCATGACGGCGGCGTCGATGACCTCGCCGGCCAGCAGTGCGGTCTTCTCCTTGAGGACGGCGGTGGTGCCGTCGGCCCCGACGTGCTCGATGCGCACCGTCGTCGGCGCCTCGACCGTCGTCGAGATCTCGGAGTGGCGGAAGTCGCCGTCGTCCATGGTCGACACGTGCGACTTCGAGTCGGACGACCACGCGCCCATCGAGTGCGGGTGCTTGCGGGCGTACGCCTTCACGCTCGCCGGGGCGCGGCGGTCGGAGTTGCCCTCGCGCAGCACCGGGTTCACGGCCGAACCCTTGACCTTGTCGTACTGGTCGCGCGCGTCCTCGTAGTCGGGCAGGTCGTACCCCTGCTCGCGCAGCTCGGCGATCGCGGCCTTGAGCTGCGGGATCGACGCGCTGACGTTCGGCAGCTTGATGATGTTGGCGTCGGGGGTCTTGGCCAGCTCGCCGAGTTCGGCGAGGGCGTCGGCCTGGTGGCCGAACTGGGCCAGGATGCGGCCGGCGAGCGAGATGTCGCGCAGCTCGAGCTCGACGCCCGCGGGCGCCGTGAACGCCTCGACGATCGGCAGCAGCGACTGTGTCGCCAGCGCAGGGGCCTCGTCCGTGTGGGTGTAAATGATCTTCATGCGGGGTCCCGGAACTCCGTCCTCGTTCTGCCGACGTCCGCCGCGGGGAGCGCGTTCGGCCCCCGGTGCCGTCGGGCGGAGGGCGTCCGGCACCGGTGCCTACGCTAGTGCCCCGCCCGTGTCGGCCTGTCCCGTGCCCGCGCCGCTGCGGTATCGGGCACTCGGACGGTGTCGCCCGGCGTGGTTTCGCCGTACCTTGACCCCATGATCACGCGCCGCGCGACGTCCCTCGTCCTGGGGCTCGTCCTCGCCGTCGGGTCGGCCGGCTGCGCCGGTGCCCCGTCCCCGCGGGTGTCCACGGGCGTCACGCACCCGGCTCCGGCGGCAGCGTCCGCCCGGGCGGCGGCGCCGGTGATCGTGATCGACCCCGGCCACAGCCGGCCGATCCGTGCGATCGACCCGCGGACCCAGCTGAACGTGAGCGACTACGCCAACCAGCCCGAGATGCGCGACGTGTTCGCGGTCGCCACCCTGCTCGCCGCGAAGTTGCGCAAGGCCGGGTACCGGGTCGTCATGACCAAGGCCTGGGCGGGCCAGCGGCGCACGCTCGCGCAGCGTGCCGCCATCGCGAACCGTGCCGGCGCGGCCCTGGCGATCAGCATCCACGACCAGGCGGGCGCCAACGGCGGAATCGTCTACCGGCGCGGCAACAACATCGTCTACTCGCAGCAGGTGGGCGCGTACCGGGTGAACCGGTTCGGCAAGCGGATCGTGTTCCGCGACAGCCACGTCGCGTGGCTGAGCCTGCGGTACGCGAAGAAGTTCGTCGCCCAGCGGTCCTGGATCCAGAACACCTCGGTACGGCTGCAGCGCAACGTCGGCTACGACCTGGGCTCCCGCGGCCTGAGCGGCGGCAACATGTGGATGGTGCAGCTGCTGTCGAAGGTGCCGTGGATCTACAACGAGGCCGGCGGCAACAGCCTCGGCCGCATCGGACTCAATGCGCGCGATCGCGCAAATTATGCCGAGGGTCTCTACCGCGGCGTGCGTCAGAGCATCCCGCTGCGGTAGTGACGGGCGGTCCGCCTGCACGGACACGACCCCGCCGCACCGTCGAACCGGCCCGGACAGCACAGAAACCTGTGACCGGGCTCAGACGGCGTCGCTTCCCGTCCGTCGCGTCTCTACCTTGCGATCAGGACGCGCGCCCGGGAGGCTCGATGAAGAAGTACCTGATGCGGTTTCTCGTGACGCTGGTGATCCTGTCGCCGGCGATCGGGGTGGTCATCGTCCACCCGTGGACGCACTCCGCCGACGCCTCCACCCCGAAGAAGAAGGTCGTTGCCGCGAGGCCGAAGACGGTCGAGCAAATCGTCCGGCCGGTCACCGCGCAGGGTGCACCCGCCGACGGCTGGAGCGTCCAGGCCGAACAGATGCCTGACGGCTTCCGCTGCGTGGGATCGTCCCCCGTGGCCGTCGACCCCGGCATCGCCACCTGCGGCGCGCCGGAGGACTTCACCATCGCGTGCTGGAAGAGCACCGACCGCACGGTGCTGTGCCTGCGCGATCCCAAGGTGAAGCGCCTGGCGCGCATCGGCTACGCGGGCTCGTTCCCGTCCTCGCCGGCGCCCACCCTTGCGATCCCGCTCGAGGTCGGCCTGCGCTACTTCGGCACCTGCATGGTGCGCGACGGCGGCGCCGCGCTGACCCCGCCGGCGCACCCGACCTGGACCGCCACCTACGCCTGCGCGAGCAGCAAGCACGGCCTCGGATACCTCGTCGGCCCGCGGAGCGGGTCGGGGGGTATCGACCGGTCCACGCGCCTGTGGACGGTGCACTGGAAGAACGCGCACCGCCCGAACGGGAAGATCGTCAAGGACCGTGTCGTCACCGCCTACGTGGTGGGCAACGCGAGCTGACCGTCCGCCGCGTCGGCGCGGTCGGTTTGCGCGACGTGCGTCGGGGTCAGGATTCCCCAAAGGACCCCCGACCCGGAGGCAGGCCATGCTCTCGCTCGTCTACAAGCCGTTCGGCATCCTCGTCAGCGTGCTCGGCGGCCTGGTCGCCGGCGCGGTCTTCAAACAGACGTGGAAGCTGGTCGCGAGCGAGACGGACGCGCCCGACGCCAAGGACCTCGACAGTTCCTGGCGCGAGGTCCTGATCTCGGCCGCCCTGCACGGCGCCGTGTTCGGCACCGTGAAGGCCCTGGTCGACCGGGCCGGTGCCAAGGGATTCGAGCGGGCCACGGGCACGTGGCCCGGCAACACCGAGCCGCGCACGAAGCACTGACGACGAAGGTCCCGTCCGGTGCACGACCGGACGGGACCTCGTCGGCGAACAGGACGCGGGTGACGTCCGGTCACGGAGTGGGCGTGCCGTAGACGCGCGTCGCGTGCTTCGCGTAGGCCTTGTGGCCCATGCGGATGACGACCGAGCGGAACGGCCCGGGCACCGCGCCGAGCATCTCGCGCACCACGTCGGGGTCGCCGTCGTAGGCCATCATCCCGAGCACGCGCGGACCGTCCTTGAGCGGCATGCTGCGCTGCGCCTTCTTCGCGATCCGCAGCCACTCCTTCTTGCTCAGCGCGCGCTCGACGAGCGGCATCACGTGGCGTTCCTCGGCCTCGAGGTGCTCGAGGAGGGCGTCGTGCATCCGCCCGTAGACGTCGGCGAGCCGGTGGGCCGTGCCGGCGTCGGCGGTGGTGCGCCACGCGCCGCGCACCGTCTGCGCCTCCTCGAGCAACCGGGCGACGGTGGCGTGCTGCGCCTCCATGAGCTCGACGAGCGGTGCGATCTCACCCGCCACGCGGTCGAGCAGGATCGGCCACACCATGTCGTCCTCGATGGTGTGGTGGTGGTGCAGGAAGCGGTCGAGCAGGTCGAGGTGGGTGTTCACCATCGCGGCGCGCAGCCGGTCGCCGTGCTCGACGGACCGGATCAGCGCCGGGGCGAGCCGCAGCTCGCGGCGGAAGATCGTGTGGATCGTGCGCATCTCGGCGGCGGCACCGACGGCGGTCGGTCCCGTCGGGAGGGAGGCGGGACGGACGGGCTGCGGGCGGGTGTCGATGGTGGCGGTCATGGCTGACTCCTGGCTTCCGGTGGCTTCGGTGACGGCGCTGGTCGCCGTCCCGCTGTGTCACCCATGCTTCGCGGGACGTGACGTCCGCACAGGCGTGTCAGCAGCCGAAAGCCGCGGTGGTGCCAGCACTCCGGCGCGCGGGGGTTGGCGCGCGCCGGCCGGGTGGTCAGCGCACCGGGTGGGTGGGTGCCGACCGCACCGTGCGCTTCGCGTACCCGGGCCGGGTCGCGGCCACGCGCACGGTGACCCGCTTGCCGCGCAGGGCCGGTGTCACGCGCAGCGATCGTCCGGTCGCTCCGGCGATGGGGCGGCCCGCGACGTACCAGCGCACCCACAACCGCGGCGACGGGTTCCATCCGTGCGTGCGGACGACCAGCGTCCGCCCGACGGCCGCGGTGCCGACGACGGTCGGACGGTGCGCGCTGAAGCGTCCGGACGCCACCCGTGAGGTGCTGCCGGAGGTGCGGGTGGCGCTCGTGTACCCCGGACGCGAACCGGTCACGCGGACGCTGATCCGCTGTCCGCGCAGCGCCGTCGTCAGGCGCAGCCGGCTGCTCGTGGCGCCGGCGACGGGACGGCCGTCGGCCAGCCACTGCACCGCGACGCGGGTGGGGGCGGGGACCCAGCGGCCGGTGGCCACGGTGAGCACCTCGCCGACCCGCGCCGCCCGTCCCCGGATGCTCGGCGCGCTCGCCGAGAACGCCGAGAGGGCGCGTGGCTCCGAACCCGGATCGGACGGCGGCGTCGAGCCCGGCAACGTCACCGTCACGCGGGCGCCGCCGCTCGTCGACACGCTTCCGACGCTGATCGCGATCGAGCCGGCGGAGATCGACCGACCGGCCCCGAACGACGTCACGTTGCGGCCGTCCACGGCGCGCGACAGCAGCGTGGTGCTGCCGTCGTTCTCGAGCCGCTCGACGACGACTCCGGGGCCGTAGGCGAACTCCCCCAGGTCGCGACCGGGTGCGTAGAAGGCGGTCGCGTCACGGCCGGTGCCCGAGCGGTAGTCGATCACGTAGCGGGCGCCCGAGTCGGGGTCGACGACCACCGCGCCACGCTTCCCGCTGCCGGTGCCGCGCCCGGACAGCGTGACGACGCTCGAGCTCGTCAGCGTCGGAACCGACTGCGGCGAGTCGAGTCCGAGGGCGAGACGGTAGGCGGTGTCGAGCGCCGGCGGCGTCCACCTGCCGCCGGTCACGGCTAGCCCCATGATGCTGTAGAGCCCCCAGTAACCGGACGTCGAGCACGACGATGCGCAGATCTGCGCATTGGCGTGCATGAGCGAGAAGTTGTGGCCCAGCTCGTGCACGCCGATCTGCACCGCTCCGCTGCCGAGCATGACGATCGAGCGTCCGCCCGAGGCGATCGACGACCCGATCGTGCCGAGCCCGGCGCCGTAGTGGCTGCTGCAGTCGTCCGAGACCAGCACCATCAGGTGGTTGCCGTCGCTTCCGAACCGGACGCCCGGGAAGTGGTCGGCCGCCTCGTCCCACAGCGCGCTCGCCGTCCGCATGCCGCAGCCCTGGTCGAGCGTGCCGGCGACGGACGACGCGTAGCGGACGGTCGGCTCCGGCTGGTCGAAGGTCGTGATCGCGCCGTCGCTCTCGCGCTGCCAGTACGCGCGGATGGCGTCGACCTGCCCCTGCACGGTCGCGGTGCTGTCGAACGTCCCCCGGTTCGCCACGAGCGCCACGTAGAGGTGGTGGGCGTCGGGGGTGACCGCGTTCGCCGCGGTCGTCGCCTGCGGGGTGATGGTGGCCGACTGGACGGCCAGGGGAGCCGGGGCCCCGCTCGCGGCCTCGAGCGCGGTGCGACCCTCGGCCGACCGCTCCGCCACCCGCTCGCCGCTGTCGAGGCCGGCCCGGCGCGCGGCCGTGGCGCCGAGGGCTACCCGTCCGACGAAGTCCGCAGGACGGTCGAGGTCGTCGGCAAGGTCCAAGGACACGGGCACGACCCGTCCGTTGCCCGGGTCGAGCAGGTACTGATGGCCCCCGCCGGGGGCATCCGACTCGATCGGGATGAGCGTGCCCGTGACGTCGACCGCCGCGCGGCCGGCCGCGGTGGGGTCCCGGTAGCCGATGGGGTCCGCGGCCGGTGCGCCGTCCGCCGGGGCGCCGGGGTCCGTGGCGGCAGGGGGACCCGGTACCTGGGCCGCGGCAGAGACGGCGGAGACGGCGGGGACGGCCAATCCGGACGCCACGACGACGGCGGCGGTGAGCAGGGCTCGGCGCATCGGGGCTGCGCTCCTCGTGAGGGGACGTCGGTCACGCCTACGCCCCGCACGCGTTCTTAACAAGGATCACACATGAGCCCCGGTGATGCCAACCCGGGTGGCCCGGCGCGCCCGCGGCGCGCGTCCGAGGGTCAGCGGGCGGCGGCCGCGCTGGCGGCACTGGCGGCGGACGCCGCGAGCAGGGCGGCGCCGAGCGCCTCGGCGCGGGAGCCCAGCTGCGCGGGCACGACCTCGATCTCGTGGTTGCCGACCGGGGGCAGCGCCCGGTCGAGAGCGGTGCGCACGCTCTCGACGAGGACGCTGCCGGCGGCGGGCGCCGCGGCGAGATCGCCGCCGAGCACGACGAGCCGCGGGTCGAGCATCGTGCAGAAGCCGGCCAGCGCGTAGCCGATCGCCCGCCCGGCGTCGGCGAGCAGCCGTCGCGCTCCGGGATCGCCCGAGGCGACGAGTCGCAGCAGGTCCTCGAGCGTGCAGTGCGGACCGCGCGCGTGCGCCAGACCGGTGACGAGGGCGCGGGCCCCGACCACGGTCTCGAGACACCCCCGGTGACCGCACCGGCAGATGTGCCCGTCGGGCACGACCTGCACGTGGCCGAACTCGCCCGCCGCGCCGGTCGCGCCGTGGTGCAGTCGTCCGCCGAGGACGAGTCCGGCGCCGACGCCGTCGGACAGCATCACGTACAGCAGGTCGTCACTGCCTGCCCCGGCACCCAGTCGCCACTCGGCGAGCGCACCCTGCGTCGCGTCGTTGCCGATGTGGACGGGCCGCCCGAGCCTTTCGCGCAATATCGCGCGAATGTCGATCTCGGCCCAGTCGAGCAGCATCGGCGGTGAACCGAGCGTGCGCGCGTCGAGCACCGGTGCCGACACGGCCACGCCCACGTCGAGCACGCGGGCGACGTCGGTCGTGTCGATCAGTTCCTGGGCCGTCGCGACCACGGCGTCGAGCGACCGGGCCGGCTGGTGGTCGACGTCCGCCTGCTGCGCGCGCTCGGCGTACACGGTGCCGTCGAGGCCCGTCACGACGACCCGGGTGCCCGCGTGGCCGAGATGGATGCCGAGCACCGCGCCAGCCGCCGGATTCATCCCGAGCGCGACCGCCGGACGTCCGCCGGTGGTGCCCGAGCGGGTGGCTCCCCGCTCGACGAGCACGCCGTCGGCGACGAGCTCGGCCACGAGCGTCGAGACCGTCGTGGTCGACAGGCCCGTCAGCCGGGCGACGTCGGCGCGGCTGCACGCCGGTCGGGACTGCACGGCGGACACGACGGCCTGCCGGTTGCGGTCCCGCAGGGACTCCAGCGATCCGGTGCGCATCTTTCGACCCTAGAGCAGTTCATCCGAATTCGGAATAACCAACGCGTGCACGACCGCAAGTTGATCCTTGACCGGGACATAAGAGCCGACTTAGTGTCCCTCTCGACCCGGGATGCGAAATACGTCCGCTTCGAGACACCGGTGCGGTCCGTCCCAACCCTCACCGATCGGACACGACATGACACGGAGACACTGGCGTCACCGCCGTCCCGTGGCGGCCCTGGCGACGATGCTCGTCGCGGCCGGCACGCTCGGCGCCGCCGTGCAGTCGGAGACCGCCGCTGCGGCGGCACCCGCCACGCCCGCCTATCTCAACCGCTCCCTCGATCCCGGCGCCCGCGCGGCCGACCTCGTCGCGCGCATGTCGCTCACCGAGAAGGCGCAGCAGATGAACTCGAGCCGGGCGCCCGCGATCCCGCGGCTCGGCATCGCCGCCTGGGGTTGGTGGAACGAGGCGAACCACGGCATCAACGCCTCGACCCTGACCCCCACGGGCAACGCGACGACGCTGACCAACACGACGTCGTACCCCTCGGACCTGTCGTTGGGCAGCACCTGGAACCCGTCGCTCGTCTACCGCGAGGCGGGCCTCATCGGTGACGAGGCGCGCGACACCGCGCCGAACAACACGCAGAACCTCGACTTCTACGCGCCGACGGTGAACCTGAGCCGGGACCCGCGCTGGGGACGCAACGACGAGAGCTGGTCCGAGGACCCGACGCTCACGGCGCTGCTCGCCGGGCAGTACGTCAACGGCCTGCAGGGCCAGACGATGAAGGGCGTCCTGCCGAAGTCGGCCAAGGGCTACTACAAGGCGATCGCCACGCTCAAGCACTACGCGGCGAACAACAGCGAGGTGAACCGTCGCAGCGGCTCGTCCGACATGGACCAGCGGACGCTGCGGGAGTACTACACCAAGCAGTTCGCCGACATCATCCGGTCGAGCAGCCCGGGTTCGATCATGAGCGCGTACAACGAGGTCAACGGCACTCCGGCCGCGGCCGACCCGTACCTCAACAGCGACCTCGCGCGGCAGACCTTCGGCTTCAAGGGTTACTTCACCAGTGACTGCGACGCCGTGCGCGAGATCCAGGCCGGCCACCAGTGGACGCCGCCGAACGCGTCGGCCCCGGTCGACCAGTACGGCCGCACCGCCTACGCCATCTCGGCCGGTGAGGACCTCGACTGCAACGCGGGCTACCACGACCAGTACGACTACGGGAACACGGTGCCGACCGCGCTCGGCCAGAAGATCAAGACGCTGGTCGACACCTTCAACATCGGCGACGTCGACACGTCCGTCACGCGGTTGTTCACCGCGCGCATCGAGACCGGCGAGTTCGACAACGAGAACCAGGTGCCGTGGGTGAAGGCCGCCCGCCAGCGCCTCGGTGGCACCGAGTGGACGAGCAACGCGTCGAACAACGCGATCACCGAGACGCCCGAGCGTCTCGCGCAGGCGAAGAAGAGCGCGGACGAGAGTCTCGTGCTGCTGCAGAACACCAAGAAGGCGCTGCCGCTGAAGGTGCCGTCGTCCGGTGACTACAAGGTGGCCGTGGTCGGGTACTTCGCCCACCCGCAGTCGCTCTACCTCGGCGGGTACTCCGCCTTCCAGCAGGGTGCCGGCGCGGCCAACAACGTCGACGTCTACACCGGCATCAAGAACGCGATCGCGAAGCGCAACCCGTCCGCGACCGTCGACTTCCTGCCGGGTGTCACCGGCGGCACCACCGCCGGCTCGCTCACCACCGTCGACGCCGACACGATCGCGAAGGTCAAAGGCTACGACGCCGTCGTCGTCGTCGCCGGCACCGACTTCACCACCAGCCGCGAGGACGTCGACCGCAGCAGCCTCGCGCTGCCCGGCGCCCAGGCGCAGATGATCTCGCAGGTGGGCCGGGCCAACCCGAACACCGTCGCGTATCTCGAGACCACCGGCCCGGTCGAGACGGGCGCCTTCGCCGGCGACGTCCGCGGCCTGGTCTGGAGCTCGTACAACGGCCAGAAGCAGGGTGACGCGTTCGCGGACGCGCTGCTGGGCACCACCACGCCGAGCGGGCACCTGCCGTTCACGTGGTACCGCGACACGGCGCAGCTGCCGAGCATCCTCGACTACGCGATCCGTCCGGCCGGCCACAACCCCGGCCGCACGTACATGTACTTCACCGGCCAGAGCTCGTACCCGTTCGGGTACGGCCTGAGCTACGCGAAGTTCCAGTACTCGCCGCTGACCGTCTCCTCGAAGAAGGTCGACGCCGAGGGCACGGTCACCGTGACCACGACCGTCACCAACCGTTCGGACGTCGCCGGTGCCGCGGTGCCGCAGCTCTACGCGACGACACCGTTCGCGAAGGCGGCGCAGCAGCGTCCGGCCAAGCGCCTGATGACATTCGCGAAGGTCGCGCTGAAGGCGGGCCAGAGCAAGAAGGTGACGCTCACGTTCCCGGCGTCGCAGCTCGCGTTCTTCGACGAGAAGAAGGCGGTCATGAAGGTCGACACCGGCAGCTACGGACTGCAGCTCGCGCAGTCGGCGACCGACGTCAGCCGTACCGCGAAGGTCGCGGTGTCGGGCTCGCTCGGCAAGGCGCCGACCGTGCTCGACGCCAAGCCGGTGCAGAAGGGTGACAAGGCGGCCGACGTGCAGCAGCGCGTCGTGTTCGACCGCGACACCACCATCGACCCGCAGCTGACGGTGTCGACGGACGACGAGAAGCTGCACGGTTACGTCCGCAGGGGTCTGTCCACGGAGCTGCCGGCCAACCTGAAGGTGACCTACTCCTCCAGCGACAGCAAGGTCGTGAAGGTGACGAAGGCCGGCGCCCTGCGCACGGTCGGTTCGGGGGTCGCGACCGTGACGGTCGACGCCACCTGGCGCGGCCACACGGTGACGACCTCGTTCCCGGTCAACGTGGCGCCGCTGCACATCACGTCCGCGCCGACGCTGTCGGTGCCGGCCGGGCAGCCCGCCACCTTCACGGTCACCGCCGACACCACCGCGTCGCCGACCGCCGCCGAACTGCCGCGCATCCGGTTCGCCGGCCCGCTGCCGTCCGGCATGAAGGCGGTCGACAACGGTGACGGCACCGCGACCATCTCGGGCACGCCGCGCACCGCGGGCACCTACCCGGTGCGCATCACCGCGGTGAACAACGTGAGCCCGACGACGTCGCAGACGCTCACCATCACGGTCACCTGACCGAGCACCGGGTGCGCCCGGTCATCTGACCGAGCGCACCCGGTAGACCGACACCGCGCCTACCCCGGCCGTCACGCCCACCAGCGTGAACAGGCCGGGGTAGCCGCGTCCGTCGGACGTGATCAGCAGTCCGGCGAGCAACGGCGCCACCGCCGGCGGCACGATCGTGCCGATGTTCATGATCCCGAGGTCCTTCGCCCGGCTCTCGGCGTCGGGCAGCACCTGCGTGATCAGTGCCTGGTCGACGGACATGTACGCGCCGAACCCACCGCCGAGCAGGGCCGCGGCGACGAACGTGACCGTCAGGGTGGGATGCGCCGCGAGCAGGAAGCCGGCGCCCGCCTGCATCGCGGCCGCCACCGCCACGAAGACCCGGCGCCGGCCCAGCCGGTCGCTGAGGATCCCGCCGGCGTAGGTCAGCACCAGGCCGGCCACCAGGTAGACGACGGTGACCTCGAGCAGCGTCCCGTCCGGGTCGTCGACCCGAAGCGCGTCGGTCAGGAAGTAGAGCAGGTAGCTCGTCCCCAGCGAGTTGCCGAGGTTGACCAGCAACCGTCCGCCGAAGGCCCAGGCGAAGTCCGGATGCGCCCGCAGGTCGATCGAGAGCGACCCTGCGATGTCCCGGACGGTGAGAGGCGGCGCGCTCGCCGGCACCTCGCGGTGGTGGCGGACGAAGGGCACCACGGCGAGCAGCAGCACGGCGGCGATCAGCACGTAGCCCTCGAGTTCGGTGAGCCCGAACGCGGCGACGAGGCCGATACCGACCACCACGCCCAGCGCCTGCGGGCCGAACACCGCCGCCGAGACCGTGCCGCGCTGTGTCACCGGCACCCGGTCGACGATGACCGCCGTGAGCCCGGCCGTCGCGGCCGCCAGCCCGAGCTGGGTCAGCGACCACCACAACGCGAGGGCGGGCCAGCTCGTCTGCGCGCCGGTGACGACGAGTCCGGCGGCGAAGGCCAGGGCGCCACCGGCGATCCACACGCGCCGCCGTCCGAACCGGGTCGTCGTGCGGTCGGCGAGCGCGCCCGACAGCGGCAGGGCGATTAACGCCACAAGCCCGCTGATGCCGTTCACGACCGCGAAGTCGTGCACCTTGCCGGACGGGTCGATGTCGGCGAGCTGGTTGGGCAGCAGCAGCTGCACGGGCACCAGATTGGCCATCCAGAACCCGAACCACGCGAGCGCGAACCGAACGGTCCAGCCGCGGCCGACCGGGGCCGTCGGGGTGGGCGGCCGGGTCACGGCCCGCATTCTGCCGTTCCCGCGTCGGCGGGTCGCGGGCCTGCCGTCGGCGCGGCCATCGGGGTGGCTGTGGTTCAGCTCCCGATGACCGCTGCCGTCGTGTTCGGGCGCGGGGCCGCGGCCGGTTCCGGGGCAGTGGGAATCTCGTCCAGATCGACGCCGCGACGTCGCAATTTGGCCGTGTAGACGGTGTCGCGGGACAGCGCATGGCTGACGCCGGTGGCCAGGACGATGGCCGTCATCAACGGCAGCACGATCGAGTACTCGCCCGTGAGTTCGACGAGGATCACGACGGCGGTGATCGGGGCGCGCGCGGCACCGGCGAAGACCGCGCCCATGCCGATGAGCCCGTACGCGCCGACCGATCCGGCACTGTGCGGGAAGGCGGAGTGCAGGACCGACCCGTAGGCGCCGCCGAGCATCGCTCCGACGAACAGGCTCGGCGCGAAGACGCCGCCGGAGCCGCCGATGCCGATCGTCAGGCTCGTGGCCACGACCTTCGCGACGAGCAGGCCCAGCAACGCCGCGACGGTGTAGCCGCCGACGACGCCGCGGCCGAGCACCGGATAGCCGACGCCGTACATCTGCGGCACCGCGAGCAGCAGCCCGCCGAGCAGGACGCCGCCGACCGCAGGCCGCAACCACTCCGGACCCCGCCACGCCCAGTCGCACGCGTCCTCGATCCAGTACAGGACACGGGTGAACGCGACGCCGACGAGACCGGCGATCACCCCCAGCAGCGCGAACCACCCGTACTGCTCCGGATGGGTGACGTGAAAGCCCGGCAGGGTGAGGAACGCCGTGTCGCCGAAGGCCGCCCGTCCGATGACGCCGGCAGTGACCGACGAGAGCGCGACCATGCCGAACGAGCGCGCCGTGAACTCGCGCAGGACGAGCTCCATCGCGAAGAACACGCCCGCCAGCGGCGCGTTGAAGGTGGCGGAGATGCCGCCGGCGGCGCCGCAGGCCACCAGCACGCGGGTGCGCTGCTCATCGACCGCGACCAGCCGGCCCAGGGTCGATCCGAGGGCGGACCCGATCTGCACGATCGGTCCCTCGCGCCCGACCGACCCGCCACCGCCGATGCACAGTGCGGACGCGAGTGCCTTGACGCCCGCCACCTGCGGCTTGATGCGCCCCTTGTTGCGGGCGACCGCGTACATGACCTCGGGGACGCCGTGCCCCCGGGCCTCGCGTGCGAAGGCGTGCACCAGCGGCCCGTAGAGCAGGCCCGCGACGACGGGGGCGAGAACGACGAACCACACCCCGAGGGCGGGCACGTGCGGATTCGGAACGCGCCCCGCGCCCGCATAGTCGGCGTGGCCGGTGAAGGCCCGGGTGAACGTCTCGATCAACCAGCGGAACACGATGGCGCCGCCACCCGCCCCGGCGCCCACCCCGAGGGCGAGCACCACCAACCCGGTCTCGGTACGGCGCAGCCCCGCGCCCAGTCGTGGCCTGACGGTCGACAGTGCAGGATGCATGAATTGCAGTATGCAATGATTGCAGTGGCGGACGAAAGGGCAGGTTGGTGGTCGTGACGCAGCAGACAGGTCCGGACGCCGACCGCTTCGTCGACGCCGTGCTCACCGCGTCACGGGTCCTGGTGGCCGTCTCGGCCCGCTCGCTCGCCGAGGTCGAGGGCTCGGTGACGGTCGTCCAGTTCCGCACCCTGGTCGTGCTGCGCACGCGTCCGGACACGAATCTGAACGGGTTGGCCGACGTTCTCGGCGTCAGCCCGTCCACGGCACTGCGCATGGTCGACCGGCTCGAGGTGTCCGGTTTCGTCGAGCGCCGTACGCCTCCCGAGAACCGGCGCGAGGTGCGGCTCGCCCTGACGCCGGCCGGTCGCCGGCTCGTCGACCGCGTGACGTCGCGGCGGCGCGCCGAGATCGCGCGCATCGTCGAGGCCATGCCGACCCGGCAGCGCGGCGACCTCGCCCGGGCGCTCGAGTCGTTCGCCCAGGCGGCGGGTGAGCCGCCGGCCCCGGGCGGCGTGACGGCGTTCGGATGGTGACGTGAGCGAGCGACCTGCTGGACTGTCGGCGATGGCGGCGTCCGCCACCCTGCACTGCCTCACCGGCTGCTCGATCGGCGAGATCGCCGGCCTCGTCATCGGGTCCGCGGCCGGCCTGACCAACCTGGCGACGATCGCGGTGTCGGTCGGCCTCGCCTTCGTGTTCGGCTACGCGCTGTCGTCGCTGCCGTTGCTGCACGCGGGCCTGGACCCGGGGCGGGTCGCCCGCGTGGTGATCGCGTCGGACACCGTCTCGATCCTGACGATGGAGGTCGTCGACAACGCGTCCGAGGCGGTCATCCCCGGTGCGCTGAACGCGGGGCTGGGGGACGGCGTCTTCTGGTGGTCGATGCTGATCTCGCTGTCGATCGCCTATACCGCGGCGTTCCCGGTGAACCGGGCGCTGTTGCGACGCGGCAGGGGACACGCCGTGACCCACGGCGCGCACGAGGACGCGCCGGACGACGTGGCCGCGTGGCGGCGCCGCATACCGGCGCCCTCGCCCGCGACGCTCGCCGTGGTGATCGTCGCGTTCATGCTCGGTGGGTGGCTGGCGGCCGCTGCAGGTCCTTGACGACGGCGGACGTGCGTCGCAGCACCAGCCAGCACGCCCATCCGACCGCCACGACCAGCGCGCAGCTGACGATGCGGTAGGCGACGACGACAGACACCCCGGACGCCACGCCGCCCGCGCCGTGGAGCACCGCGATCATGGCGGTGTCGACGACGCCGATGCCGCCCGGCAGCACCGAGATGCTCGACGCCGTCATGCCCACCACGTAGGTGATCAGCAGCAGCGTGACGTCCGGGGCCGCGACGCCGATCGCGCGGCAGCAGGCGTAGAGGCAGACCAGGTCGGCGAGCCAGTTGCCACCGGCCAGGGCGAGGCCCGCGGCCCAGTCGCGACGCCGTGGATGGATCGCGGCGAGATCGGACACGAATCCGCGCACGGCGGCGCGCGCGGGAGCGGGATCGCGGCGGACGAGGCGGGCGGCGCCGACCGCCACGCGTTCCGCGGCCGAGCTGAGGGTGCCCGGGTGGCGGCGGGCGACGACCACGAGCGCGACCAGAGCGCCGCCGCCGAGGACGGTGACCACCAGCCCGGACGCGCCCGGCCCGCCGAGGCCGCTGCCGGTGAGCGCGAGCACCGCGAAGCTGGCGCCGCTGAGCACTCCGGAAGCGGCGATGGTGAAACCGGCGGCCGCCCCCGTGGCGCCCCACCGACGCAGCTGGCGTGCGACGTAACCGGCCGACAGCGCGGTGCCGCCCGGCAGCGTCCAGTTGACGGCGTTGGCTGCGTAGGCGAGACCGACCATGCGGTGCAGCGGCACCCGCACCCCGCCGGCCAGCAGCATGCGGCGCTGGGCGCGGGCGAGCATCGCCATCGACGCGGCCGTCGAGCCCACGGCAAGGGCGAACCACGGCACAGCGGCCGGCAGATCCGACACGGCAACCTCCCCGGGGCCCCGTAGAAGGAACGATTGCGTTCCCTATCGGACCTTTCTCGCTCGCCGTGCGACTTGTCAAGGCGAACGTTCGTTTTTGTTGTACGGTTCATGCGTGCCGAAGGTCAGCGACGAGTACCGCGAGGCCCGGCGCGCAGAGATCCTCGACGCCGCCCGCCGGTGCTTCGCGCGCGACGGCTTCCACCAGACCTCCATGCAGGACCTGTTCTGCGAGGCCGGACTGTCCGCGGGGGCGGTCTACCGCTACTTCCCCAGCAAGGCCGACATGATCGTGGCCATCGCGCAGGCGAACATGGGCGACTTCGTGCGCCTGCTGCGCGACAGCACGGCTGCCGGAGCGGACGGACGGTCGCTCGGCGAGATCGTCGCCGACATGCTCGAGACCGTCCGCGACCGGCAGCGCGACGCCTGCGTCGGCGGCATCGCGCTCACCGTGTGGGCCGAGGGCGTGCGCGACCCGCAGATCGCCGACGCGCTGAAGGCCGCGCTGGTCGACGTCCGGGCAGAACTCGCGGCGCTGGCCGATCGGCACATCGCGGCCGGACGGCTGCCCGCCGGGCTGACCGGCGAGGCGGTCGCCGCCACCCTCATGACCCTCGTGCCTGGCTACATCATGCAGGTGACCCTCTACGGCGAGGACGTCGTCGCCGGGGTGCCGGACGCGCTGCGCATGCTCTGGCCCGACAGCTCCCGCGGCTCCGCCTGAGGGGCGGTTTGCCCGACCGTGGACGGCGGTAGGAACTCCGGGCCCGTCCGTCCGTCGAAGGAGCAGTTCGTGCCCGACGCCCGCCTCGTCCAGCGTTCGATCGAGCTCGCGGTCGACAACGTTTCGCGCGGCGGCAAGCCGTTCGCCTGCATCGTCGTCGAGGACGACAGCGGAGAGGTGTTGGTCGAGGCCACGAACCAGGTGAGCCAGTCGGGCGATTGCACGGCGCACGCGGAGATCACCGCCGTTCGCGAACTCGCGTCGCGAGGCCGGACCGACCTCACCGGGTGCACCGTCTACGTGACCGCCTATCCCTGCCCGATGTGCCTGGGCGCGCTCTACTACGCGCAGCCCGAGTCCGTCGTCTTCGCCGCCACCCGTGAGCAGGAGAGCGAGTTCTACGAGGACGGCAACCGCTACATGAGCCTCGACTCGTTCTACGGCGAGTACGCGAGGCCGCCGCGTGAGCGCTCGCTGCCTGCCGTGCAGGGCGACGCCGCCGATCCGCAGGCGCCGTTCCGGGCCTTCGCCGACGCCCACCCCGGCGACTGACGATCAGGCGAAGGCCTGCAGTCCCGTCACGCGGAGCAGGTCGAGACGCAAGGCGTCCTCGGAGCCCGGCTCAGCGGTGTAGACGACGATGCGCACGTCGGTGCCGGGCGCGGTCAGCACGTCGCAGTCGACCGTGACGGGGCCGACCGGCGTCCGCGTGACGGTCTTGCGGCTCGAGACGTGCCGCGCCACCCGGGCCTGCTGCCAGTGACGCCGGAAGCGGTCGCTCTCCCGGATCAGCCGGTCGACCAGGGCGGCCAACTCGGGATCGTCCGGATAGCGTCCGCGGGCTTCGCGCAGGTCGGCGGCCAGATCGTCGGAGAACTGCGCTCGGTGTGCGTCGTCGTACTCGACGTCGCTCGTGTCCCGCATGAAGTGCCGCCAGGCGATGTTGCGCTCGATGCCGCGATGGGCGGACGGGTCACCGGTGAGCACGGCCCACAGCGGGTTCCACCAGATCGGCTCCCAGGCCGCGCTGAGCACGGCGAGCGGCACGTCGCCGAGCCGGTCGAGCAGGCGCTGCACGCCCGCGGTCAGGTGCCGGGGGACGACGCCCGACGACGGTGGTGCCTCGCCGGCCAGCCGGTAGAGGTGATCGCGCTCGGCGTCGGTCAGCCGCAGGGCCCGGGCGAGTGCGCCCAGCAGCTGCGGGGACGGATGGCGGGCGCGGCCCTGCTCGAGGCGCACGAGGTACTCGACGCTCACACCGGCCAGAGCGGCGAGCTCCTCGCGCCGGAGCCCCGGCGCGCGGCGGTGGCCGCCGCGAGGCAGCCCCACTGCCTCGGGCCGCGTGCGGTCGCGCCAGGCCCGCAGCGAGGTCGCCAGTTCGTCCACCCGTCCAGCATGCCCGTCGCCGGGCCGCGCTGGGTGGTACCGGCAGTGCCTACCCTGGTGGGCCGGCCGTCCCGGACGGTGGTGACATGACCACCACATTGATCACCGGAGCCAACCGCAGCCTGGGACTCGAGACGGCCCGTCGCCTCGTCGACGCCGGCCACATCGTTTACGCGGGAATGCGCAATCTCGCCGACAGCGTCGCCGCCGAAGCGATCGGGGCCCGGCCCGTCCGGCTCGACGTGACCGACTCCGCGTCCGTCGGGCAGGCGATGGACTCGCTGCCCGAGCTCGACGTGCTCGTCAACAACGCAGGCATCCTCGGCTCGTCGTTCGGCGTCGACGACCTCGACGCCGACGCGATGTCGGCCGTGCTCGACACGAACGTCACCGGAATCGTCCGCGTGACCCAGGCGGCGCTGCCACTGCTGCGCCGGTCGTCGAATCCGGTGATCGTCAACGTCGCCTCAGGCGTGGGGTGGCCGCGGTGGCTGACGACACCGGGCCACGACGAGTACCCGGTGCGGGCGGTGCCGTACGCGGCCTCGAAGGCCGCCGTCGTCGCGCTCACCGTGCAGTACGCGAAGAACCTGCCGGGCATGCGGGTCAACGTCTCGGATCCCGGCTACACCGCCACCGACTTCAACGGGCACGGCGGACACCAGACCGTCACCGAGGGCACGGACGCGACCGTGATGCTCGCCTGCCTCGACGCCGCCGGGCCCACGGGCGAGTTCCACGACCGGACGGGGCGAATCGACTTCTGACCCCATGAGTGACTACCGGCGGGTACGGGGTACGACCGCGGCATGTTGCTCGTGATCCTGTTGATCGTCCTGGCCATCGTCACCGGCGTGCTCGGCGCCGTCATCAAGGGCGCGTTCTGGCTGTTCGTGCTCACGGTGCTGTTCCTCGTCGGGGCCTACTTCGTCGGCAAGGCCAAGGGGCGCACCCGGGCGTGACGCCTGGGTAGACCGCTCGGCATGACCTCCACGCAGAACCCCGATCGCCCGGACGCCCCGCAGCCCGACGACGAGCAGCCGGTGACCGCCGGCACCCTCGAACCCACGCCCGAGCACGACGAGGTCGCGCCTGCCCTGAACGACGACCCGGAGCCGGACGAGCCCGGTGGCGAGCGGCAGGCGAAGCCGTCCGACGGTCTCGCGCAGGACGACGAACTGCGCTCGGGTCAGTGGGGTCCGTCCGCCTGACCGGCGAGCGGACGGTTACTTCTTCACGCGTCGGCTGCCCGCGTGCCAGTCGTCGGTGATGCCGGTCTCGCCCTCGGCGACGCCGAACGACGGTAGCTGCGGACGCTCGCGCAGGCTGCGCTTGAGTTCGGCGAAGCCGGGGAAGCGGGCCAACCCCACGACGTGGTCCCACAGCTGGGCGGCCTGCTGCTCGTCGGGCATTCGGCTGATCACGGGGCCGAAGAACGCCACCCCGTCGGGTGGTTCGACGTGGATGATCGGCGTCCCCACGTCCTTGCCGGTCAGCGCCAGCGCCTCGTCCGACTCGGCCTGGATGCCGGCGTCGCGGGAGGCGTCGTCGAGCGCGTCGACGAGCGAGGTCGGCAGGCCCGTCTCGTCGAGCGCGGCCGCGGCGAGGTCGGGCGTGCCCTGCCATCCGGGCGCCCGGCCGTCGTCCGGCCCGGTCTCGAAGATGCGGGCGCCCAACGCGGCGTACAGCGGTCCGACGGCCTCGCGGCCGTGCTGGTCGCGCACCGTGGCGGCCAGCCGCAGCAGCCGCAGGCCCGCGGTGTGCTGCGCGTCGTACTCCGGCGGGAAGTGGGTGTCGTAGTCCAGGTGGGAGTTGATCAGGCGCAGCGAGATGAAGCGCCAGTCGACGGTGTAGTCGCGCTGCGACTGCACCACCCGCACCCACTTGCTGGTCATCCAGGCGAACGGGCAGATCGGGTCGAACCAGAAGTGCAGGTCAGCAGTCACGAGGCGCCTCTCTGTCGGACGGAGCCGCGATCCGTCCGCAACGTACCTCGGCGCAACGGCGACATTCCCGCTCGGTCGTCGAGGATCGGACTCGGCCGGTGAACAGCCCCCGCACGTCAGAGGATGCCCTTGGCGGCCGCGTCCCAGACGGTAGGGACGGAGGGCCGGAAGCCCTTCTCGCGCAGGAACGAGGAATCCATCCGGCCGGACCACGGATCGGTCAGCGGCGCGGCGGAGCCTTCGATCGGCGTGCCCGCGAGGCGGGCCATCTCGTAGACCGTGACCGGGCTGTCGTCGGTGACGTTCGCGATGTGGCCGTCGAGGTCTCCTGCGAGTGCCAGTCGGACGGCCGCCGCCACGTCACGGTGATGGGCGACGGAGTAGATGTGTGCCGGGTGCAGCCCGAACCGGGTCGCGAGGGCGGGTATCGCGGCGAGGTGACCGTCGTCGTCGCCGTACACGAAGGGCAGTCGCAGGACCGCCCAGGTCAGGCCGCTGTCGCGCAGCAGTGCTTCCGCGGCCACCTTGCTGGCCGGGTACGCCGCGGTGGGGTTGCAGGTGTCGGTCTCCACGCCGGGCCGGACCTGATCGTGGTCGTAGACGTTGCCGGTGCTCGCCATCACGAAGCGAGCGTCCGGCGCGTGCGAGACCACGGCCTCCACGAGATTGCGGGTGCCGTCCAGGTTGGCCCTCCAGATCGCGTCCTCGTCGACGGTGCGGAAGAGCGCGGCGAGGTGAACCACGGCGTCGACGCCCTGCACCGCCTCGACGAGGCTGCTCGGGTCATCGAGGTCGCCGCGCACGACGACGGCCTCGGCCGGTAGCTGCGCGTCGCTGCGCACCAGGGCTCGGCAGCGGTGCCCGTCGGCGATCAGCCGGGGGAGCAAGCGCGATCCGACCAGTCCGGTGGTGCCGGTGACCAACACAGAGCTCATGTGAACCATCCTTATCACTGATCATCAGTCTTACTGACGATCAGCGTAACAGTAGGATTCGGGCGTGGAGCACGCCGACGGGCCGGGACCTCAGCTGCGCGCGCGCCTGGGGTATCTCCTCAAACACGCGTTCTTCCGGCTCGAGGAACTGCACGCCGTGCACCTGGCCGGCGGCCCGGTGAACGTGCGTGAGCTGTCGGTCCTGCTGTTGCTGGACGGTCGCGAGCCCGAGTCCCAGCAGCAGGCCGCGACCCGCCTCGGCGTCGACCGGACCACGATGGTCGGGCTGCTGGACGGCCTCGAGGGCAAGGGTCTGCTGGCGCGACTGGCCGATCCTGCCGACCGCCGCCGCAACGTCGTCGCACTCACCGACGCAGGCCGCACGGCTCTCCGCAAGGCCCGGGCCGCGAGCGACCGCGCGGAGCGCGAGCTGCTCGCCGAGCTCTCTCCCGCGGAGGCACGTCAGTTGCGGGACGTGCTGTCCCGCATCCTCGACTCCGCCGGCCCGCCGCGAGACGACAGCGATTCCTGAATCTGCCGAACCGCGCACGACCGGCGCCCGGACCTCACCGAGCAAGGCGGATCAGGTGTCACCCATCCCTGCCCCAGGCCCGCCTGATCGAATCGCCCGCTTAAGCGTCCAAGATCGCATGTTCTCTGACACGGCCCACTCGGTGATAGAACCGTCGCGTCCGGCCTACCCGACGGCAGCCGCGCAGAGCGCCGCGCACACGGTCAAGAGAGCAAGTCCGGCGATGAGACAGCGGACCGAGTTGTCGACGGCTCGGTTCTTGAAGTCAGCAACCTCCCAGTTCCGTGCATAGTCGTTCAGTAGTCGAGCGGCCTGCACGCGGAGGCGGACCTCGGGGTCGGTTGCTGTCAGGACGTATCGCATGTCGGTCGGCGTCACCCAGCTCCAACGACGCCCTTCTCTGCCGGCCAGCGCGCGGACCGCGAAGACTGCAGACAACGCGAACACGAAGACCGTCACCGCGAGCACGACACTGAAGGCGTGCCGCAGACTGTCGGACTCATGCCACTTGGCTGCATCAAGGACCAGGCTGCCTCCGCCAAGCGTGAAGCTTGCCGCGACCGCGACAGACCCGGCTACGGTTGTGGCGCGCCTGTCGGCCGCTGCTGCCCGGTCTACGGCGGTTTGCGCGATGAGCTTCGATAGGTCGACCAGCTCGGCGGGCGATCCATAGGAATCGTTCGCAAGCGCGTTGGCGCTAAATCTGCCATTCGAAGAACGTCCGAAGCTTTCCTTCGCCCACCAATACTCGCCGTGCCGCCGCGGCCACACGACATCCCCAAACGAAAGCTTCTCTCGCGGACCAACGACCTTGCGCTCGGGTGGTTTATGCGATTCGGGCTCAGACGGTGCTTCAGGCGTGGGCAACACATTCACGGAGCGGCTCCACTTGGCAGCAGTTGGAATGGTGACGACAAGGTAGAGCTGCCGGGTGCCGTTTGGCGAGGCCGGCAGGTTCGTCGCCACGTGCCGCTCCCCCGGGCGGCGAGGGGCGATCGCACGTCCCGTGCCTCGAAATTATGCCGCGGTTGGCGTCGCGCCTTGAGGCCAGCCACGAGTGGACGCCGCCTTCTGGTCACGGTCCGTCAGCGACACCGGCAGGGTGCCGCGCACACGCAAACGAGTCGCCGGCGTTCGTCGAACCACCACCAGCTGATCGGCGCGACGCCGACCACGAACAACCGAGCGGGAGCACGAGGGGCGCATTGATGACGTCCGTGGATCAGCCACCACATGCCACCGTTGACGAGCAGGCACCGCCCGAGGATGAACCAGAAGTGCCGCATGCCCCCCGCTCGCCAGCGAGCTGGCCGCCAGGGTCACGCTGATGAAGACCGTGAACGCGGCGGCCTCCTTCGGTATCTGTCTGCGGGCCACGAGCACAGGATCGCCTCGAATCTGGCCAGCCAGGCGTGCAGCGTCTGACGTGAGACCCCTAATCGGGCCGCGCGACCGAGCTCGCCGTCTCCCCGTCGGCCATCACAGCGCGCACGGCCTCATAGCGCTGTTCTGCCACCGAAAGCTCCCTCATCGAGGGAGTGTCAAGAATCAGCCGAAGTCGGTGTCAAGGATCAACCGAAACACCGTCAACCATCAGCCGAAGGCCGACTGTCAACCATCAACCGAAGGCACACAGGGGGTGGGTGGGCCCCGTCGGGCTCGAACCGACGACCTACGGATTAAAAGTCCGCTGCTCTACCGACTGAGCTAGAGGCCCGTGCCGCCCCAGTTTGTCAGACGCGGCGCGACCCTACGATCGGGCGATGCCGCGCACCGACCGGACATCGCTCGTGATCCCGGCGCCCCGTGCGCGAGTGTTCGCGGCGCTGCTCGATCGCGATGCGCTGGAACGGTGGCTGCCGCCCGGCGGCATGACCGGATGCGTCGAGCGCCACGATCCGCGTCCGGGTGGCGGGTACCGGATGGTCCTGGCCTACGCCGACGGTTCGAGCGGCAAGACCGGCGACGGCACGGACGTCGTCGAGGCGCGGTACGTCGACATCGTCGAGAACGTGCGCATCGTGCAGGCCGTCGACTTCGTGTCCGACCAGCCGGAGTTCGCCGGGACGATGACGATGACTTGGCTGCTGGAGGACGCGGACGGCGGCACCCTGGTCGAGTTCCGCGCCGACGACGTCCCCGATGGCATCTCCGCCGGGGACCACGAAGCCGGTCTCGGCGCGTCGCTGCGGAATCTCTCGGCGTACGTCGGCGGTTGACTACGCCCGGCCGAGCAGCTCCCGCAGGTCGTCCGCGGCCTCGGCGGTGGCGGCGTCGACGACGGCGGCGTTGCCGCCGAGCCCGAAGTACGAGTGGTTCAGCGAGGGGAACTCGCGGACGATCACGTCCACCCCGGCCTTCTTCAGGTCGTCGCCGAAGAAGTTGCCCTCGGTGCGCAGCATGTCGAGCGTCGAGGTGTGGATCACCGCAGGTGCGACGCCCTCGAGCGACGCCGCGCGCTTCGGCGACACCCGCCAGTCGCCCGAGTCGGCCTCGTCGACGTACGCGGCGGCGAACGTCTGCATCGTCTCCATGGTCAACCCGAAGCGGCGGTACAGCGACCGGCGGGACATGTAGCCCGAGTTGACCTCGTCGTCGACGTACATCCCCTGGACGTCCGTCACCGGGTAGATCAGCAGCTGCGCGGCCGTGGGCAATCCGGCGTCGCGGCGGGCGATCGCCACGGACGCCGCGAGCTGCGCACCCGATCCCTCGCCGGCGAGGACCAGGCTGTCGTCGCCCCCCAGCTCGGACAGGTTCTCGCCGGCCCAGCGCGCGGCGCGCTCGGCGTCGTCGTAGGCGGCGGGGAACCGGTGCTCCGGCGCCAGCCGGTACTGCACCATCACGACCACGGCGCCGATCCACCGCGACAGCCGCCGGGCGTGCGGCAGGTGGGTGTCGACATCGCCGACCATCCAGCCGCCACCGTGGAAGTAGACGACCGTCGGCACCGGGCCGTCCGCCTTCGGTCGCAGTATGCGGACGGCGATGTCGGTGCCGGGCACGACGTCGTCCGTCTCGGACGCGGGCTCGAAGTCCGCACCCATCGATTGCAGCGCGTCGGCGTTCACCCGCCGCGTGCGCTCTCGGGCTTCGCCCACCGTCACCGGATCCTCGGCGGGCAGGACCCGCAACTTCCACTCCTCGGACACGGACCTCATCCTGCCGTCAGAATGAGCGGCATGCTCATCCGCCCCGCTGAGCTCGAGCGCATCAAGGCCGGTGACGTCGACCTCGCCTTCCGCCGGTGGGACCGGCCGCGGTTGCGCACCGGCACCCGCATGCGCACCACGTTGGGCCTCGTCGAGGTCACGTCCGTCGACCGCGTCGCCCAGCGCGACATCACGGCGGACGATGCCCGCCGCGCCGGGGCGCCGTCCCGCAAGGCCCTGCTGGAGCTGTTGAGCCACCGGACGGACCCGATCTGGCGCATCGGGCTCGCCTACGCCGGCGACGACCCGCGGGTCGCGCTGCGCAACGACGCCGAGCTCGACGACGCGACCCGCGCCGAGCTGGAGCAGCGGCTCGACCGGCTCGACGCGGCGTCCCCCCGCGGGCCGTGGACGCGCCGGTTCCTCGCGCTGATCGAGGCCAACGAGGCCGTCCGCGCACCCGATCTGGCCGAGCGGGAGGGGTACGAGACGGTCGTGTTCAAGCGCAACGTCCGCAAGCTGAAGGAGCTGGGACTGACCGAGTCCCTCGACGTCGGCTACCGCCTCGCCCCGCGCGGAATGTCGCTTCTGCACCCTCGGTGACACCGGGTCATTCGGCGTTTCCTGCGTGTCACCTGCCCGAAACGCGGGGGTGTGAACGTCGTCGGCATGCCTACCGCAACGACGACGTGCGCGAGCCTCACGCTGGCCGGCGACCCCGGTGACTCGCGCCGCAACCCCATGACCGACCTGCTCGAGCTCGCCCAGCGGCCCTGGACGATGCACATCGGGCGCCGCGCCCTGCTCGTCCGTCCGGCCGGCGTGCGCGACCTTCCCGCCGTCGCCCAGATGCACCGGCGCTGCAGCGCGCGCTCGCTGCTCGACCGCTACAAGTTCGGCGGGCGTCCGCCCACCGCCGCGGCGCTCGACGCCGAGCTGCGCACGCCGCACGGCTTCCTGGTCATGACCGACGACGGACGCGTGGTGGCCCACGGCGGCATCGCCCGCGACCCCCGTCACGGCTACACGTGCGCCGAGGCGACCGTGCTCGTCGAGGACGCGTGGCAGCGCCGCGGGGTCGGGTCCGAACTGCTCTCGCACCTGGCGGGCGTCGCCCAGGTGCAGGGATTCACCGAGCTCATCGCCTATCCGGGCACCGCGGTGCCGGCCGCCCAGCGGCTGATGGTCGAGGCCGGCCGCACCCGCATGGTGCCCGGCCCCGACGCGCACCTGCACACCTACCTGCCCGAGGCGGCGACGCTCGGCCTCGGCCCGGTCCGGCAGCGGCTCGCCGGCTGACCCTGCGGGGTCGTACGGGGGAACGGCGGGTCGCTGCCGTCACACGGGGGCGACGGCCGGCCACGGCACGGTGATCTCGCCGTGCCGGGACCGGCCGTCGTCCACCGCCGGCAGCTCGGCCCGCAGCCCGGCCGCCGCGGCGATCCACCGTTGCCGCGGCCCGAACGGGGTCGTGGCCGCCTGCCACGCCGCGTCGAACGCCGACAGCAGCGCGTGCACCGGTTGTCCCGGGACGTTGTGGTGGATCAGCGCCTTCGGCAGCCGTTCGGCCAGATCGGACGGGCGCTCGATGTCGTCGACCTTGCAGGCGAAGGTGACCGTCCGGGGCCCGTCCGCGTCGAGCAGCACCCAGCAGCCGCGGCGGCCCAGCTCGTCGCACGTGCCCTCGACGACCAACCCGCCGTCGGCGAGGTTGCCGCACAGCGTCGTCCACGCCGTGGCGGCATCCTCCTCGGAGTACTGCCGCAGTACGTTCGCCGCCCGCACGAGGGCCGGACGGTGTCCCGCCAGCTCGAACCCGCCGCGCGCGAACGCGAGCCTCGGCGGGTCGGCGGCGTCCGCGGCCGCCGCCACACGCTCCGGATCGATCTCCAGGCCGAGCACCCGCACGTCCGGACGGACGGCCACGAGCCGGTCGGCCAGCTCGACCGCGGTGACCGGGGTCGCGCCGTAGCCGAGGTCGACCACGAGCGGATCCGCCGCCGCGCGCAGGTGCGGGGCGAGCGTCGCGGTGATCCAGTTGTCCATGCGCCGCAGCCGGTTCGGGTTCGTGGTGCCGCGCGTCGGCAGGCCGAGGGCGCGTGCCCGTCCGGCGGCGTAGCGCGGGGCGCGGCGGCGCGGACCTGTCACGCCGACGAACGGTAGCGTCGCAGGACGTGGCGACCTCCGTCCCGACCTGCTTGGCCGACCTCACGACACTGCGGCTCGGCGGCCCCGCAGCGCGCGTCGTCGAGGCGACGACCACCGAGCAGCTCGTCGACACGGTGCGCTCGGCCGACGCCGCGGGCGAACCCGTGCTCGTCGTCGGTGGCGGCAGCAACCTCGTCGTGGGCGACGACGGCTGGCCCGGCGTCGTGGTGCTCGTCCGCACGGCTGGCGTCGAGCGTGACGGCGCCACCCTGCACGTTCCCGCCGGTGAACCGTGGGACGCGCTGGTCGAGCGGTCCGTGGCGGACGGCCTGTCGGGCCTCGCGGCGATGTCCGGGGTGCCGGGTCTCACCGGCGCCACGCCCGTCCAGAACGTCGGCGCGTACGGCGTCGAGGTGGCCGACGTCATCAGCGGGCTGGCGGTGCTCGACCGCACCACCGGCGCCGTCGAGCAGTGGTCGCCCGAACGGTGCGGATTCGGCTTCCGCACCAGCGCGTTCAAGCACACCGACCGCTACGTGGTGCTGTCCGTCGACTTCGGGCTGGTCGATTCGCCCGACGCGCCCCCCATCCGGTACGCCGAGCTGGCGCGTCGTCTCGGCGTCGAGCCGGGGGAGACCGCACCGTCGAAGGACGTCCGCGAGGTGGTGCTGCAGCTGCGGCGTGGCAAGGGCATGGTGCTCGACGCCGACGACCACGACACGTGGAGCGTGGGCTCGTTCTTCGTGAATCCGTTCGTCCCCGAGAACCTCGTGCCGGACGGGTGCCCCCACTGGCAGGTCGACGGCGCGGTGAAGCTGTCCGCGGCGTGGCTGATCGAGCAGGCCGGATTCGGCAAGGGCTTCACCGCCGGCAGCGAGCGGGTGTCGATCTCGACCAAGCACGCCCTCGCGCTCACCAACCGCGGCGACGCCACGACCCGGGAACTGCTCGAACTGGCCGCCGTCGTCCGCGACGGGGTCGAGCAGCGTTTCGGCGTCCGCCTGCGCCCCGAGGCGCACCTGGTGGGCGTCGAGTTCTGACCCGTCCGCCCCGCGATCGACTGGCACCTTGCCGGGTTGACTGGCGACCTCCACCCGTCGCTGGCGGGTTGAAGTCGTCCAGTCAGCCCGGAAACGTGCCAGTCAATCCGGGAGGGTGCCAGGGAACCGGCTCGTCAGATGGGGCGGATCGGGCCGCGGTGCACCTTGTGCGGGGCCGCCTGGGCGAGCGGCTTGAGCACCAGCAGGTCGATGTTCACGTGGGCCGGACGGGTGGCTGCGAAGGCGATGCAGTCGGCGACGTCGTCGGCGGTGAGCGGCGCCTCGACGCCCTCGTACACCTTGTCGGCCGCGTCCTGGTCGCCCCGCAGCCGGACGAGGGAGAACTCGGCGGTGTGCACCATGCCCGGCGCGACCTCGGTGACCCGGACGGGCCGGCCGTTCAGCTCGAGCCGCAGCGTCTCGACCAGGGCCGCGGCGCCGTGCTTCGCGGCCGTGTACCCGCCGCCGCCCTCGTAGACGAGATGGCCCGCGATCGACCCGGTGACGATCACGTGCCCGCCGGACCCGCGCTCGAGCGCGGGCAGCAGCGCCTGCGTCACCCGCAGCACGCCGAGCACGTTCGTCTCGTACATCGCCTGCCAGTCGGCCGGGTCGGCGTCGGCCACCTTCTCGACGCCGATGGCGCCGCCGGCGTTGTTGACCAGAACCGCCACGTCGTCCAGCCCGTCCGCCAGGGCCGCGACCGAGTCGGCGGAGGTGACGTCCAGGGTCACGGCACGGACGCCCGGCACCTCGGCGGCCAGTGCGTCCAGCCGGTCGCGGCGGCGGGCGGCGGCGACGACCTCGTACCCCTCGGCCGCGAGCCGGCGGACGGTGGCGGCCCCGATGCCGCTGCTGGCTCCGGTGACGACGGCGGTTCCTCGTGACATGACCCTCATTGTCCCGGGCATGTACCTGCGTGGAACGTTGTTGGATGAGTGACGTCTGTCCCGAGGAGGCCGCGTGTCGCACGTCCGTCGCGTCGCGATGCTCAGCGTGCACACCTCGCCGCTCGACGCCCCTGGTGGCGGCGACGCGGGGGGCATGAACGTCTACATCGTCGAGACCGCGAAACGGCTGGCGCAGCGCGGCGTCGCGGTCGAGATCTTCACCCGCGCCACGTCGAGCGAGCAGCCGCCCGTCGTGGAGATGTGTCCCGGCGTGCACGTGCGCCACGTGCTGGCAGGCCCGTTCGAGGGCCTGGCCAAGGACGAGCTGCCCGCCCAGCTGTGCGCATTCACCGCGAACGTGCTGCGTGCCGAGACCGGACACGAACCCGGCTGGTACGACGTCGTGCACTCGCACTACTGGCTCTCGGGGCAGGTCGGCTGGCTTGCCCGCGAGCGCTGGGGCGTGCCGCTCGTGCACTCCGCCCACACCCTCGCGAAGGTCAAGAACGCCCTGCTGGCCGAGGGCGACACCCCCGAGCCGCGCGCCCGCGTGATCGGCGAGGAGCAGGTCGTGGCCGAGGCGGACGTGCTGATCGCCTCGACCGCGGACGAGGCGGGCGAACTGCTGTCGCACTACGGCGCCGACCCGCGGCGGGTGCGCACCATCGCCCCGGGCGTCGACCTCGACGCCTTCACCCCGGGCGACCGCGCCGCCGCGCGGGCGCGGCTCGACCTGCGTCCGGATGCCCGCACCCTGCTCTTCGTCGGACGGCTGCAGCCGCTGAAGGCGCCCGACGTGCTGATCCGCGCGGCGGCCGAGGTGCGGACGGACCTCGGCGGGCCGCTCGAGGTCGTCGTGCTCGGCGCGCCCAGCGGGTCCGGTCTCGCCCACCCCGAGGCACTCGCGGCCCTGAGCGATCGGCTCGGCCTCGCCGACGTCGTGCGCTTCCGTCCGCCGGCACCGCGCGACGTCGTCGCCGACTACTACCGCGCGGCCGACGTGACGGTCGTGCCCAGCCACAACGAGTCGTTCGGGTTGGTGGCGTTGGAGTCGCAGGCGTGCGGCACGCCGGTCGTCGCCGCCGCGGTGGGCGGTCTGCCCACCGCCGTCGCGGACGATGTTTCGGGGCTGCTCGTCGACGGGCACGATCCCGGTCAGTGGGCCAAGGTGCTGAGCGGCCTGCTGCGCGACCCGGATCTGCTGGCGCGGTTGCGCGGCAACGCGCGTGCCCAGGCGGAGCGGTTCTCGTGGGACACCACGGCCGACCGGCTGCTGGCCGCGTACGAGGACGCCGGCGATGCGATCGAACGGTTGGGGGCACGCGCATGAGCGCGAGCACGGAGACGACACAGGTCATCGAGCGGGCGCTCGACGAGCTCGAGGTCGAGTGGCAACGCGTCGACACGGACGCCTACGCCGTCGCGTTGCCGGGCGAGAAGCGGCTCAAGACCGCCTGCATCCTCACCGTCGGCACCCACGCGCTCGCCGTCGAGGCGTTCGTGCTGCGCGCGCCCGAGGAGAACCGCGAGCAGGTCTACTCGTGGCTGCTGCAGCGCAATACGCGCATGTACGGGGTCGCCTGGGCGATCGACGGTGTCGGTGACGTCTACCTCAGCGGACGGGTGCCCTTGGCCGCGGTCAGCACGGACGAGATCGACCGCCTCCTCGGCAGCGTCCTCGAGAACTCAGACGGTGCGTTCAACCTGCTGCTCGAACTGGGATTCGCCTCGTCGATCCGGCGCGAATGGGCGTGGCGGGTCAAGAACGACCAGCCGCTGGCCAACCTGCAGGCCTTTGCGAAGCTGGCGCAGCGGGCCGACTGAGGTCCGTCTCACTTCCGCTACGTTTGCGTAGCGGAATGAACTGGGCGTTCACTGGGCACCGCTACGCCTGCGTAGCGGAACTCGGGGAGGACGCACATGGACGAGAAGACCATCCACGACCGGCGCTGGGGCATCCTCGGCGTCCTCGTGCTGTGCCTGCTGGTCGTCATCCTCGACAACACGATCCTCAACGTGGCGTTGAAGACGATCCAGGCCGACCTCGACGCCTCGCAGACCCAGATGCAGTGGGCCGTCGACAGCTACGCGCTGGTCTTCGCCGGTCTGCTCATCACGTGGGGTGTGCTCGGCGACCGGCTCGGCCGCAAGAAGGTGCTGCTGATCGGTCTGGCCATCTTCGGCGCGATGTCGGCACTGTGCTCGTTCTCGGGGTCGTCCACCGAGCTGATCCTGTTCCGCGCGCTCATGGGCATCGGCGCGGCTGCCGTGCAGCCGCAGACGCTGTCGATCATCCAGAACGTGTTCGAACCGCACGAGCGCGGCAAGGCCATCGGCATCTGGGCGGGCGCCTCGGGCATGGCGATCGCGCTCGGCCCGATCACCGGCGGCCTGCTGCTCAAGTACTTCTGGTGGGGTTCGATCTTTCTGGTCAACGTGCCCATCGTGATCGTCGCGCTCGTCCTCATCGTGTGGCTCGTGCCCGAGTCGAAGGACCCGAAGCCGGGTCGCCTCGACCCGGTCGGCGTCGTCCTGTCGATCGTCGCGCTGGTCGTGCTCGTCTACGGCGTGATCGAGGGCGGCAACAGCAACGAGTGGCTGCGCTGGAACACCCTGGGCGCGATCGTGCTCGGTCTCGTGCTTCTCGCCGTCTTCATCCGGACGCAGGCGCGCAGCAGCCACCCGACCATCGATGTGACGCTGTTCAGGAACCGGGCGTTCAGCGGTGGCGCGCTCGCCATCGCGACCGCGTTCTTCGCGTTGCAGGGTGCGACGTTCTACCTCGCGTACTACCTGCAGGCCATCCGCGGATACACGCCGCTGGCCGCCGGTGTCTGCCTCATCGCCGTGGCCGGCGCGGTCATGATCGCCGCCCCGCTGTCGGCCAAGCTGTCGTCCCGCTTCGGCCCCGGCCTCGTCAGCGGGACGGGTCTGCTGACGTTCGGCATCGTCCTGGGTGGCTACGGGTTGGTCACCCAGAACACCCCGATCCCGGTCATCATCGTCATGCTCGCCGGCACCGGTCTCGGCATGGGTCTGACCATGTCGCCCGCCACGAACGCGATCATGGCCGCGGTGCCGCGGGAGAAGGCCAGCGCCGGGTCGGCGGTGAACAACACCGTCCGCCAGATGGCGGGCGCGCTCGGCGTCGCGATCCTGGGCTCGATCCTCGCCGTGTCGTTCCGCGGCCACCTGGGTGCCGACACCCCGCGGCAGACCGCCGAGGCGCTCGACCGTCCCGCGTCGGTCGTGCGGCAGTTGCCGGCCTCGCAGCAGGTCGGTCCGCTGGTGAACGACGCGTCGAGCCAGTCCATCGGGGACGCACTTCCGCTCGCAGATCGGGCGAAGGCGGCACTCGAGGCGCGGGCGGCGAACCCCGACCTCCAGCTGCCGAAGCAGCAGCGTGAGCGGCAGCAGGCGCAGGCCGGCGCCACCCTCCGGTCCTTCGTCGACAAGGCGAAGAGCGCCTTCATGTCGGCGATGAACCTGACCTCGGCCATAGGCGGTCTCTTCGCCCTGTTGGGCGCGATCGTCGCGTGGCGCTACCTGCCCAGCCGGCGCCAGTTCGCCGAACTGGCGAGCAAGCCGGGTACACCGCCGACGCCCGCGGACGACGGTGACGACGCGCCGCGCCACCTCGACGCGGGAGCGCCCGTCGCGGCCCACGCCGATCACGTGGGCCGTCACGAGGCGCACGACCCGCAGCACGCCGCCCGGCCGTGACGGCCGCCGTCCGCCGCGGGCGCCCGCGCGACGAGGCGATCGACGCCGCGGTGCTGGCCGCGTCGCTCGACGAGCTGCGCGAGCACGGGTACGGCGCCTTCTCGATGGAGCGCGTCGCACAGCGGGCCGGGGTCGCGAAGACCACCGTCTACCGCCGGTGGCCGAATGCGCAGGATCTCGCGGTCGACGCGATCGCGACGCTGCAGGACGACGGCACCCCGCCCCCGGACGATCTCTCCGGCCGCGACCAGCTGGTGCATCTGCTCGACCGGGTGCGCCGGCAGTGGCGGCGTCCGGAGTACGCGTCGATCATGCGGCGCATCGCGGCGGACGGGTCGATGCACCCGGAGGTGTACGCGCACGGCCGGCAGCGGCTGATCGGGCGCACCGTCCGCCTCATGGACGACGCGCTGCAGCGCTGTGTCGACGACGGTGCCGTCAGCTCGGACGTCGACCTGGACCTGGCCCGCCGGATGATCGTCTCGCCTGTGGTCGCCGGGGCGATGACGCTGCGCCCGCCCCTCACCCGTGCCCAGGTCGAACTCGTCGTCGACACCGTCCTGCGCGGGCTGGCCCCCTGACCGCTGGCAGGATGGGACCATGGCCACCCTCGTGCTGCTTCGCCACGGCGAGAGCGACTGGAACCGCAAGAACCTGTTCACCGGCTGGGTCGACGTCGACCTGACCGAGAAGGGCGAGGCGGAGGCCGTCCGCGGCGGCGAGCTGCTCGTCGAGAACGGGCTGCTTCCCGACGTGGTGCACACCTCACTGCTGCGGCGCGCGATCCGCACCGGCCAGCTCGCCCTGGACAGGGCCGACCGGCACTGGATCCCCGTCCGCCGGTCGTGGCGGTTGAACGAGCGTCACTACGGGGCGCTGCAGGGCAAGGACAAGGCACAGGTGCGCGACGAATTCGGCGAGGAGCAGTTCATGCTCTGGCGCCGCTCGTACGACACCCCGCCGCCGGAGCTCGCCGACGACGACGAGTTCAGCCAGGCGGGCGACCCGCGCTACGCCGACCTGCTCGAGGCGCTGCCGCGCACCGAGTGCCTGAAGGACGTCGTCGCGCGGATGCTGCCGTACTGGTACGACGCGATCGTCCCGGACCTGCGCGCGCACGGCGTCGTGCTCGTCGCCGCGCACGGCAACTCGCTGCGCGCGCTGATCAAGTACCTCGACGGCATGTCGGACGACGACGTCGTCTCGCTCAACGTGCCGACCGGCATCCCGCTGCACTACGACCTGGACGACACCACGCTGCGTCCGACCGGTCCGGGCAACTACCTCGATCCGGACGCCGCCGCCGAGGCGATCCAGGCTGTCGCGAACCAGGGCAAGTAGTAGTTTTCGCGGTTTACTTGTCTTTACAAGGCTGACGTAAACAGCGGTAAACTCTGTAACGTGCCAATGGACCCGGTGTCGAACCCCTACACGCCCGGGGCTGGGCAGAGTCCCGCCGTCCTGTCTGGTCGCGACGAAGAACTGCGCCAACTCGACAACACCCTCGCGCGGCTTGAGCGGGGCCGGTCGGCCCAATGTCCACTGATCGTCGGGCTGCGTGGCGTAGGCAAGACGGTGTTGCTGAACGAGTTCGCGCGGCGAGCTATCTCGAGGCACTGGGTCACGGTCGAGCACGAGCTCACAGCGTCCGGCGACCTCTTTGCGACCGTCTCGCGTCTTGTCCGGGAGGCTCTTCTTCAAGTGGCTCCGCCCTCCGCTTGGCGGAGCGCGGCGGAGCGGGTCAGTCGACTACTGGGCGCGTTCGAGTTCTCCTACTCCATAGCCGGCCTGAGCGTGACCAGGGCTGGCGCCGCCGATGATCAACCGCGGGCCTCCATGGACAAGTCCCGCGATATGACTGATCTGCTCGTTGCGCTCGGCGAAGCGGCCCGCGAACACGAGCGCGGTATCGCGCTGATGTTCGACGAACTCCAGTTCGCAGATTCGACTGCGCTCGGAGCGCTGGTCACCGGGTTGCACAAGGTCGCGCAGCGGGAGCTGCCGGTCACGCTGGTTGCGGCCGGTCTGCCGCAGACGCGCGGGGTGTTGGCAGAGGCCGCAAGCTACGCCGAGCGCATGTTCACGCCGCTGGAGGTCGGACCGCTCAACCCGTCTGATGCTGCGCGCGCGCTGTCGGAGCCTGCAGGCGCAGAGGGCGTGCACTTCGAGGCTCAGGCACTCAACGAGGTCTTCGACTTCACCGAGGGCTATCCATTCTTCCTGCAAGTCTTCGGTGATCACCTTTGGCGGAACGCGGCGGACCTCCCGATCTCTTCGCGGGACGTCACGAGCGTAGGGCCGATCGTTCGCGATTCACTCGATCGAGGCTTCTTCGTATTCCGGACCGACCGACTGCCGATCGCGCAACGGCGGTATCTGAGGGCGATGGCAGAGACCCGGTCTTCTGAAGTGGCAAGCGGTGACGTCGCCTCGATTCTTGGAATGCGGAGCGCAGCTCAGGCAGGTACGACGCGCGACGCGCTGATTCGGAAAGGTCTGATCTACTCGCCACGCCTCGGCTACGCGGCCTTCACCGTTCCACAGTTCGACGACTACCTTCGACGCCACTTCGAGCT
This sequence comes from Jatrophihabitans fulvus, assembly GCF_054781375.1. Lineage (NCBI taxonomy): Bacteria > Bacillati > Actinomycetota > Actinomycetes > Jatrophihabitantales > Jatrophihabitantaceae > Jatrophihabitans > Jatrophihabitans fulvus. Next base: position 400,056 of record NZ_BAAGUN010000002.1, on the reverse strand, counting down.
CGAGATGCACGAGCCGCGGTCCCGGGCCAACCGGTCGGGGTGACGCTCAGCGCAGGCCGGCGAGCCCGTTCGCGGCGGGCCCCGGACGCTCGCCGGTGACGATGAAGACCATGCGGCGGGCGACCGCGACGGCGTGGTCGGCGTAGCGCTCGTAGTAGCGGCCGAGCAGCGTCATGTCGATCGCGGCCTCGGTGCCGTGCGCCCAGCGCGGTGACAGCACGAGGGTGAACAGTTTGCGGCGCAGCGCGTCCATCGAGTCGTCCTCGGCCTCGATGGCCTGGGCGAGCTGGATGTCGCGACCGTCGACGACGTCGGCCACCTTGACCACGAGCGACTGCGCGACCTCACCCATCTGGGCGATCACGTCGCGGGCGTCCTCGGGCACGGCCAACTCGGGAAAGCGCAGCCGGGCGATCTTCGCGACGTGCAGGGCGAGGTCGCCCATGCGCTCGAGGTCGGCGGTGATGTGCAGCGTGGTGATGAGCGTGCGCAGGTCCGTGGCGACCGGCTGCTGCCGCGCGATCATGCGGAACGTGCGGTCCTCGAGGTCGACGCGCAGGTCGTCGACCTGGCCGTCCGCCTCGATGACGCGCTCGGCGCGGCGCAGGTCGGCGTCGAGCAGGGCGCCGGTGGCCTGCTCGATGGCGGCGCCGACGAGACGGATCATCTCGGCGACGCCGGCGCCGATCTCGTCCATCTCGTCGTGGAAGGCGTCACGCATGGGCCCGACCTTCCGCGACGAGAACGACCCTGGCGTGCAACCGATCTGAACGTCGCGCAACGTGAAGATGAACAGCACGTAGCCGCACGTCTGCACCCCCTTGTCGGGACGGGTACGCACGATGCCCGGCCGTACCATCGAAGTCGTGCCGGTCCTGCTGACACTGGTCGCGCTCGCGGCCCTCGCCGCGGGCGTGGTGCTCGGCGTCGCCGTGGCCGGCCGCCGACGCTCGGAACAGTACCGTCCCGACGACGCCGACGCGCCCCGCTCGGAGCCGGCGGCCGCCGCTGCGCCCACCGTCCCGGTCGATCGCAGCCTGGCCTCGCTGGTGGTCGAGGCGCTCGACCACGGCGTCGTGGTGGTCGACCGCGAGGAGCGGGCGGTGCTGGTCAACCCGGCCGCCCGGGCCATGGGCATCCTCGCCGACGACTCGCTCGCCTTCCCCGGGCTGATCGCGCTCGTGCGCCGCTCCCTCGAGTCGGCGACGACCTGCAGCGCCGGCGTCGACCTGCCGATCGGACGGCTCGGCCGCGAACCGATCGCGCTGTCCGTCAACGCCGTGCCGCTGCTGGTCGGGTCGGACGAGCGCGTCGCGGCCGTGTGCCTGCTGCTCACCGACGTGAGCGAGCACCGCCGGCTGGAGGCCGTTCGCCGCGACTTCGTGGCCAACGTCTCCCACGAGCTCAAGACGCCGGTCGGGGCCCTCACGCTGCTGGCCGAGACCATCCAGGAGGCGGCCGACGACCCCGAGGCGGTCAGCCGGTTCGCCGGCCGAATCCAGCACGAGGGCGGACGGCTCGCGAAGCTGGTGGACGAGCTGATGGAGCTGTCGCGGGTGCAGGGTGTCGACCCGATGCCCGGTGCCGGCATCGTCGCGGTCGGCGACATCATCGACGAGGCCCTCGACCGCACCCGGTTGGCCGCCGAACAGGCCGACATCACGGTCACCGGTGCGTACTCCGGACAGCTGGAGGTCCGCGGCAACGAGGCGCAGCTGGCCACCGCGGTCGCCAACCTCGTCGACAACGCGATCTCCTACAGCCCCACAGGCACCCGCGTCGCGGTGACGGCGCAGCTGTCGACCGACATCGACGCCCGTCCGACCGTCGACATCTCGGTCACCGACCAGGGCATCGGCATCGCCGAGGGCGAGCGCGAGCGCATCTTCGAACGCTTCTACCGCGTCGACCCGGCCCGCAGCCGCGCCACGGGCGGCACGGGACTCGGTCTCGCCATCGTGAAGAACATCGTCACCAACCACCTGGGGACGGTCTCCGTGTGGAGCGCGGACCGCTCCGGATCTACATTCACCATCCGGCTACCACGCGTTCACTCGGATCGTCCATCGTCGGCAACGTCCGACGATGCGGACGAGGCCGCAGCGGTGGCCGCTCGTGGCATCGGGCGCCGATGACCATCGCCGAAGCAGAGGAGAAGCGCGCATGACGCGAGTGCTGGTTGTCGAGGACGAGGAGTCGTTCTCCGACGCGCTGTCGTACATGCTGCGTCGCGAGGGCTACGAGGTCGAGATCGCGGCCACCGGCCACGACGCCCTGGTGACCTTCGACCGCAGCGGCGCCGACCTGGTGCTGCTCGACCTCATGCTGCCCGGCCTGTCCGGCACCGAGGTGTGCCGCGAGCTGCGCACGCGCTCGCACGTGCCGATCATCATGGTCACGGCACGTGACAGCGAGGTCGACAAGGTCGTCGGTCTCGAGCTCGGCGCGGACGACTACGTCACGAAGCCCTTCTCGTCCCGTGAGCTCGTCGCCCGCATCCGGGCGGTGCTGCGGCGCGGCGCCGAGCCCGAGGAACTCATGCTCAACGTGGTCGAGGCCGGCCCCGTCCGCATGGACGTCGAGCGTCACGTCGTCACCGTCGACGGCCAGCAGGTGCAGCTGCCGCTGAAGGAGTTCGACCTGCTCGAGTTGCTGCTGCGCAACGCCGGGCGGGTGCTCACCCGCGGCCAGCTCATCGACCGCGTCTGGGGCGCCGACTACGTCGGAGACACCAAGACCCTGGACGTGCACGTCAAGCGGCTGCGCGCCAAGATCGAACCCGACCCCGCCACGCCGAAGTACCTCGTCACCGTCCGCGGCCTGGGCTACAAGTTCGAGTCCTGAGCTAGACCGCCTCCCCGGCACTTCTCTGCTGCAAGGCGATCTAGCGTCGCCTCACCGAGCGCTGCTCTTCCCCGCTTCCAGCGCTTTCTTCGTTGCGGGGTGGGTTGCGACGAGGCCGAGCTCGAGGCGTTTTGCGCAGATGCGCGCCAATTCGTCGTAGGCGGCCTGCCCGATGAGTGCGACCAGCTCCGGACCGTAGGACAGGTACATCGGCTCGCCGCCGACGTGGGCCTCGGGTGACGAGGTGCAGTACCAGTCGAGGTCGTGGCCGCCCTCGCCCCAGCCGCGGCGGTCGAACTCGGCCAGCGTGCTGCGCAGGATCTTGGTCTCGTCCGGACGGTCGATCCACTCCTGCTCGCGCCGCACCGGCAACTGCCAGCACACCTCGGGCTTGGTCTCGAGGGGGTTGAGACCGAGGGTGAGCGCCAGGCCGTGCAGAGCACAGCCGATGCCCCCGGGATGGCCCTCGCGGTTGGCGAACACGCACGCGCCGTCGACGGTGCGGGTCTTGCTCCGTCCCTCCGGGTCGTCCTCGACCGGCTCGCTGAAGTCGAGCTTGCGCTTGCCCTGCTTGGTCGTCCGGTGGCCCTCGTCGTAGAGCTGCCACTGCTCACGGGTCAGCTGCGCGGCGAACTTCTTCGTCCGCTTCTCGTCGTCCTTGTCGGTGAAGTACGCCCCGTGGTTGCAGCACCCCGTAGTGGCCTGGCCCTGGACGGTCCCGTGACAGCCCCGTCCGAAGATGCACGTCCAGCGCGAGGTGAGCCAGGTGAGGTCGGCGCGGATGAGGTGTTCCGCGTCGTCGGGGTCGAAGAACTCGATCCATTCGCGGGGGAAGTCCAGGGGCACTTCGGGGACATGCTGGGCCACTCGGCGAGGGTACGACCGCAACCCCACCGACATGCGCAGGCGCTACTGTCGCGACTGTGCGACTCGGTGTGCTGGACGTCGGCTCCAACACCGTCCACCTGCTCGTCGTCGACGCGCACCGCGGCGCCCAGCCCACCCCGCAGCTGTCCCGCAAGGTCGAGCTGCGCCTGGCCGAGCACATCGACAAGGACGGCGATCTCGCCGAGGCGGGGGCCGACAGCCTCGTCACCGCCGTCATCAACGCCCGCGACGACGCCGCCGAGCTGGGCTGTGACGAGCTCGTCGCGTTCGCGACGTCCGCGGTGCGCGACGCCGGCAACAGCGCGCAGGTGCTCAAGCGGGTGGGCAAGGAGACCGGCGTCAGCCTCGAGGTGCTCTCCGGCGAGGACGAGGCCCGCCTGACGTTCCTCGCCGTCCGCCGCTGGTTCGGCTGGAGCGCCGGCAACCTCGTCAGTCTCGACATCGGCGGCGGCTCGCTCGAGCTGGCCGCCGGGCGTGACGAGGACCCCGCGCTGGCGTTCTCCGTGCCGCTCGGCGCCGCCCGGCTGACCCGCGAGTGGTTCACCGAGGACCCGGGCACGAAGTCCGAGGTCGCCGAGCTGCGCGAGTACGTCGCCGACACGCTCGCCGTGCCCGCCCGCAAGCTGGTCGCCGCCGGGAGCCCCGACCGGGTGGTCGCGACCAGCAAGACCTTCCGGACGCTCGCGCGCCTCGCCGGCGCCGCGCCGAGCTCGGAGGGACCGCGCGTGCGGCGGCTGCTCACCCGGACGGGGCTGCAGCAGGTCACGTCCTTCATCTCGCGCATGGCCTCGGCCGATCTGGCCGAGCTCGACGGCGTCAGTGTCGGGCGGGCGCACCAGACCCTCGCCGGCGCGGTCGTCGCGCTGGGCGCGATGGACGCGCTCGGCGTCGACGTGCTCGAACTGTGCCCCTGGGCGCTGCGTGAGGGCGTGATCCTGCGGCGGCTCGACTGGATCGACGGTGCCTGACCCACGACCGCTGCGGCCCTCGCGGGCCAAGGTCGGGCTGTCGACGGCGTCCGTCTATCCCGAGGGCACCGCGGTCGCGTTCGAGCTCGCAGCGAAGCTCGGTTACGACGGTGTCGAGGTCATGGTGTGGACCGACCCGGTCAGCCAGGACCCGGTCGCTCTCGACCGCCTGTCCCAGCACTACGGCGTGCCCGTTCTCGCGGTGCACGCGCCGTGCCTGATCGTCACCCAGCGGGTCTGGACGACCGAGCCCTGGACGAAACTCAAGCGCGCCCGGGCCGCCGCCGAACTGCTGGGCGCGCAGACCGTCGTCGTGCACCCGCCGTTCCGCTGGCAGCGCGGCTACGCCCGCCGCTTCCACGAGGGCATCAAGCGGATGGGCGACGAGACGGACGTCCGGTTCGCCGTCGAGAACATGTTCCCGGCGCGGCTGCGCGGACGGGAGGTGTCGGCGTACGAGCCGTCCTGGGACGTCGTCGAGGGCGAGCCGTACCCCGACTACACGCTCGACCTCTCGCACACCGCCGTGTCCCGGTCGGACGCGCTCGTCATGCTCGCCACGATGGGCGACCGGTTGACCCACCTGCACATCGCGGACGGCACCGGCGTGCCGAAGGACGAGCACCTCGTGCCCGGTCGCGGCACGCAGCCGTGCGCGGACGTGCTCGAGCGGCTCGCCGCCCGCGACTTCGACGGGCACGTGGTCGTCGAGATCAACACGCGGCGCGCGCTCGACCGCGCCGAGCGCGAGGCCGATCTCGCCGAGGCCCTTGCGTACTGCCGGCTCCACCTGGTGTCCGCGCCCGTCGGGTGACCCACCGTCGTTACCGTGCTCGCCATGGACACCACCACGGTCGCGCTGCTCGGCGGCGGCAAGATGGGCGAGGCCCTGCTCAGCGGTTTGCTGCGGGCCGGTCGCACCCCTGAGCAGGTCACGGTCAGCGAGAAGTACGCCGAGCGCGCCCGCTACCTGGCCGACACCTACGGCGTGCGCGTCGTCGACGCCGCCGAGGCCGCGGCCGGCGCGGCCGTGGTGGTGATCGCCGTGAAGCCCCACGACGTCGCGGCCGCGCTGGACTCGGTGGCCCCGGTGCTCTCGTCCGGCCATCTGGTGGTGTCCGTCGCGGCGGGCGTCCCCACCGCGCGGCTCGAGGCGCCGCTTCCCGACGGTGTTCCGGTCGTGCGGTGCATGCCCAACACCCCCGCGCTCGTCGGGTTGGGGATGACCGCGATCAGCGGCGGCACGCATGCCGCCGACGACCATCTGGACGCCGCGGAGCAGTTGCTCGCCGCGGTCGGACGGGTCGTGCGGGTGCCCGAGCACCAGCTCGACGCCGTGACCGCCGTCTCCGGCTCCGGGCCGGCGTACGTGTACCTGCTGGTCGAGGCACTCACCGAGGCTGCGGTGGGCGAGGGACTGCCGCGCCCGCTGGCCACCGAACTGGCCGTGCAGACGGCCCTCGGGGCCGCCACGATGCTGAACGAGTCGGGTGATCACCCCGTCCTGCTGCGCGAGGCCGTCACCAGCCCCGGCGGCACGACGGCGGCCGGGGTGCGCGAGCTCGAGCGGCACGGTCTGCGCACCGCCGTCGGCGAGGCCGTCGCGGCCGCCGCCCGCCGCAGTCGCGAGCTCGGCGCGGGCTGACGCGACCCGTCCACCGGGTGCCCCGACCCGTCGCTCACGCGCCACGAATGGGGACGGCCCCGCGTGTCGTCCCCACTGCGTAGTGCGCGATTGCCGCGTACCCGGACGAATCGCACCATCGGTTCGTCATTTGGGGTGCGCTCAGGTATCGCATAGGCCACATCAGTACCGCTAGTCTCGGAGTCAGCACGTGCGTGTCCAGATCGCCGGTGGGGAAGCCGGCGACCCGACACGTGCCGAAGGTGTCGGTGACGCATGCCCGCGAAGAAGGACGACGGCTCGCCCCAGGCGCAGCCCTCCATCCGTCCGGTCGACCCTGCCCTGTCGGACGTGAAATTCCTGACCGTCGCCGAGGTGGCCACGGTCATGCGCGTGTCGAAGATGACGGTCTACCGCATGGTGCACGGCGGCGACCTGCCCGCCGTCCGCGTCGGACGCAGCTTCCGGGTCCCCGAGAAGGCCGTCCACGACTACCTGCGCGACGCGTTCATCGAAGCGGGGTAGCTGGCCCGCCTCCCCGGCACTTCTCTGTTGCCGGCGCCTACCGCTGAGACGTTCGACCCAGCGTCTTTCCTCCGTTCCAGCCCCTTCTCGGGGCCAGGTAGAGTCGTCCTTCGTTGTCTTTCCTAGGGCGAGGTACTTCATGGGTTCTGTGATCAAGAAGCGGCGCAAGCGGATGGCCAAGAAGAAGCACCGCAAGCTTCTCAAGCGCACCCGCGTGCAGCGCCGCAACAAGAAGTAACCCGGCCTCACCCCTTTCGAGCTCCGCCCGCATCGGCGCGGGCGTCCCGACGGCATGCCGGAAGGACGGTCGCCGCGTGTCCCACGTCGTCCTGATCGCGGGAGTCAGCCGCCATCTCGGCGGACGCCTGGCGGCGCAGCTGTCCGCCGACCCGTCGGTCGAGCGCATCATCGGCATCGACACGCAACTGCCGCGCACCGCCGATCTGCCCGCACTCGGCCGCACCGAGTTCGTCCGCGCCGACATCCGCAACCCGCTCGTCGCGAAGGTGATGAGCCAGGCCGGGGTCACGACCGTCGTGCACGCGGCGCTCATGGCGTCCGCACGGGGCATCGGCGGTCGCGTGCCGATGCAGGAGATGAACGTCATCGGCACGATGCAGCTGCTCGCGGCGTGCCAGAAATCCGACACCGTCCGCACGGTCGTGCTCCGCTCGACGGCGGCGGTGTACGGCTGCGGCGCGTCGGCGCCGGCCGTGTTCGCCGAGCACACGCCGCCGGCCCGCGGGCCGCGCTCGGGATTGTCCAAGGACGCGATCGAGGTCGAGAGCTACCTGCGCGGATTCGCGCGCCGCCGTCCGGACGTGCGCACCACCGTCCTGCGCCTCGCCGAGGTCGTGGGCGGCGCCACCGACTCGGCGTTCACGCGCTACCTGAGCCGGCCCGTCGTGCCGGTACCGCTCGGATACGACCCACGGTTGCAGCTCGTGCACGAGTCGGACGCCGTCGAGGTGCTGCGCCGGGCCGCCACCGGCGAACACCCCGGCACGTTCAACGTCGCCGGCGACGGCGTCATCACGCTGCGGCAGCTGGTGCGACGCTCCGGTCGCCTCGCCCTGCCGGTGCTGCCGCCGGCCGTCCGCGCCGTCGGCGGGCTCGTCCGCAACACCGGCATCGCCGACTTCAGCTCCGACGACCTGCGCCACCTGGCGTACGGGCGCGTGATGGACACGAGCGCACTGCGCCACGGGTTCGGTTACGCACCCCGCCACTCGTCGGCAGAGGCCGCGGACGACCTCGGCCACCGTCCGTCGGCCCGGCGGCGGGCGCCGTGGCCGCGGGTGCCGCTCGCCCCGCGGGGTGCGTCGTGAACGGCGCCCGCATCATCCCGCTCACCGGCGAGACCGCGACCGCGCTCGCGCGGCGGCTCGCGTCCCGGCGCGAGACGTCCGATCCGGCGTCCGGACCCGCCGCCGTGGTGTCGATGCCCGGCGCCGCCCGCACGGCGCGCCGGGCGCCCACCCCCGGGCGGGAGCGCGTTGCCGCGCCGGCGCGCGCCGCTCTGGCGTTCGCACGCCGGCGGCTCGCGGCCGACTACGACGTCGACGAGTTCGGCTTCGACCCGCACATGGCCTCCGAGGGACTGCTCCCGCTGCTGCGCCCGGTGTACGACCGCTGGTTCCGCGTCGAGACGAACGGTGTCGACCACATCCCCGCCGACGGCGGTGCCCTGCTCGTCGCCAACCACGCCGGCGGGCTGTGGCCGATCGACGCCGCCATGACCGCCATGGCGGTGCACCTCGAGACCGGCGGCCGGCGCTACCTGCGCCCGCTCGCCGCCGACCTGCTGTTCCGCACCCCCGGCGTCGGACACCTCGCCCGGAAGGCCGGCAGCACGCTCGCCTGCCCGGACGACGCCGACCGGCTGCTCGGCCGCGGCGAGCTCGTCGGGGTGTGGCCCGAGGGGTTCAAGGGCATCGGCAAGCCGTTCGCCGAGCGGTACCGCTTGCAACGCTTCGGCCGTGGCGGCTTCGTGCAGTCGGCGATCCGGGCGCGGGTGCCGATCGTGCCGGTGTCGATCATCGGGTCCGAGGAGATCCACCCCGTGCTCGGCAACGCCCGCACGATCGCCCGCATGCTCGACCTGCCGTACTTCCCGCTCACGCCGACCTTCCCGTGGCTCGGACCGCTCGGACTCGTGCCGCTGCCGAGCAAGTGGTACATCGAGTTCGGCGCGCCCATCGCCACCGACGCTCTGCCGGACGACGCCGCCGACGACCCGCTCAGCGTGTTCGAACTGGCCGACCGGGTACGCGAGACCATCCAGCACTCGCTCTATCGCCTGTTACGCCACCGCGCCTCCGTCTGGCGCTGACGCGGGGCTCAGCTTCCGCCTCGCGGCGTTGTCCTCCTCGTCCATAGCGAGCTATGGCCTTCGTCGTCCGCCTTGCGACGCGAAACCTGATTCCCCGCGTCCCGGGAACTCAGCTGTCGCGGCGTTGTCCTCCTCGTCCATAGCGAGCTATGGCCTTCGTCGTCCGCCTTGCGACGCGAAACCTGATTCCCCGCGTCCCGCGGGACGCAGCGGTCGCGGCGTTGTCCTCCCCGTCCGTAGGGAGCGACGCGTACTCGCGTCCCGCGGACCTCAGCGGGCGAAGCGGCGCCGACGGCGGCGGGGCACCACGGACCGGGTCGCGCGGACGGCGCGGTTCCACGGGGTGTCCCGGGCGCGCCGGGCGCGGTGGACGGCGATGCCCGCGGCGACCCCGCCGCCGGCGGCGCCCAGGCCCAGTGCGGTGGGGATGCCGATCTTGGCGGCCTTGCGCCCGGTCCGGAAGTCGCGGATCTCCCAGCCGTGGCGCTTCGCCTCCGCGCGCAGGGCGGAGTCGGGATTGACGGCGACGGCCCGTCCGACCATCGACAGCAGCGGCAGGTCGTTGATCGAATCGGAGTAGGCCGAGCACTTCGCGAGATCGAGGCCCTCGGCGGCGGCGAGCGTCCGCACGGCGTCCGCCTTGTCCTGGCCGTGCAGCACCTCGCCGACGAGGTGTCCGGTGTAGATGCCGTCCCGGCTCTCGGCGACGGTGCCCAACGCGCCGGTCAGGCCGAGCCGGTCGGCGATGATGCGGGCCAGCTCGACCGGGGTCGCGGTGACCAGCCAGACCCGCTGGCCGGCGTCGATGTGCATGCGGGCGAGCGCCTCGGTGCCGCGCCAGATCTTGTCCGACATCTCCTCGTCGTAGATCTCCTCGCCCAGCGCCACCACCTCGGCCACGCTCTTGCCGGCGACGAACGCGAGCGCCGACTCCCGCGACGAGTGCATGTCGTCGTGCGACTCGCCGCGCAGCCGCAGCCGGGCCTGGCGGGCGGTGAAGCGGACGAGGTCGCGCCACGAGAAGAAGTTGCGGGCCGCGAGACCGCGCGCGAAATGGAAGATCGACGCCCCGACCATCATCGTGTTGTCGACGTCGAAGAACGCGGCCGCGGTGACGTCGAACGGGATGGTCGGTGCCGGGGCCCGGTGCGCGGCACGGTGGGACGCCCGCTGGGACCCGCGATCAGCTCCGGGAGGAGTCGTCCGGCGCCCCGAGTCCACGGTCGTCAGCCTAACGAGGGCGCTCGCGACCGCGGCCCGGCTCTCAGCGGCAGATCTTGATGCCCAGGATGTTGATCACGCAGGTCTGTGACGGCGACGCACCGCCGGCACCCGGCTGCTGCGGCAGCAGCGAGGGCAGGATGGGCGGCAGCTGCAGCCCCGGCTTGCGGCTCGGCGTCGAGGACGGCGCCGCGGGCGTGGTGCGCGGGGCCGGCCTGCCCGTCGTGGTGCCGGTCGTCGTGCCGGGCTTCGTGCCCGGCGTCGTGCGGCGCGGCGTCGACCGGGTGGGCCGCTGGGTCGGCGTGGAGCGGCCCGGCGTCGTCGTCCGCGGCGCCGTGGCCGAGGTCGGTACCGGTCCGAAGTCGTCGGTGCGCGCGCCCTTGAGGCACTTGCAGTCGGCCCGCTCCTGCAGCGCCGCCGCCCGCGCCTTCGCCTTCTCGAGAATCGACAGCGACCGCTTCGCGGCGGCACCGGCCCTGGTCCCGGACGGAAGGCGCTTCGACAGGGCTGCCAGCGAAGTGCGCTGCGCCGGCCACCAGTCGACGAGCGGGTCGAGCGCCCGGCCGGAGCCGTCGTCGACGGCCACGGTGCCGAGCAGCTTCGTGGCGGTGCGGGTGTCGCCGTCGGCGGCGGCCAGGGCGTCGGCGATGAGCCCGCTGGTCTCACCGGACAACCCGTCGGCGCTGAGCCCCGTGCCCGACGCGGACGGGCGCCCGGCGAGCCGGCGCGCCTCGTCGACGCGCTCACGGGCGAAGTCGAGGTGGTCCTGGGCGCGTTCGGTGTCGTTGTCGGCCAGCGACAGCTCGAATCGCTCGCTGGCCCGCTTGAGGCCGTAGAGGGCGTCGCCCGGAACCGCCTTCTGGCTCATCCACACGGCACCGGCGAGGACGAGGCCCAGCACGGTGATCATGGTCGCGACGACGGCCAGCGGACGGCCGATCGTGATGCGGACGCGCTCCCGCCGGGGGCCCTCGCGGGTCGCCGCGCTCGTGGCGGCGGCGGGGGACGTGGCGGGCGACACGGCCGCCCGGTGCGGCATCGGACGGGGCCGCACCGGCGTGGGGTCGCCCTCGGCGACGATGCGGGGCGCGACGGCGACGAGCTGGGCGCGCAGTTCGGCGCGGAAGTCACGGTCGGGCGCGGCGGCCGGGGCCTCGCGCAGCGCCTCGAGCTGGGCGAGGACGGACTGCACCCGCGGGTCGGGGGACTCCGCCGGATCGGGATACCGGCGCAGTCGTGGCCGCCCCCGCAGCCTGACCCGGTGCTCGATCATCGGTTCCCACTCCCGTTTCCGGGCGTCCCGTCGGACACCCGCCACCCAGCGACACGGTCACGGAGCGGCGCCGCGGTGGGCGCCGGATTCCGTCCGCACCTGGTCCAACGAGTGGCGACGGCCGCGGTTACCGGGCCGGAGGTCCCGTGTCGGGCGAGCTGCAGCGTCATGAGAGGTCACTGCCGATCAGGTCGGCGAGCTTGCGCACCGCGCGGTGCTGCAGGGCCTTGATCGCGCCGTCGTTCTTGCCCATGATCGCGGCCGTCTCGGCCACCGACAGACCCTGGATGAAGCGCAGCATGATGCACTCGCGCTGCTCGTCACCGAGTTGGCGGACGGCGGCCATGAGCCGCTCCGACTGCAGCGTCTCGAGCACGGCCGCCTCGGTGCTGCGCTCGGTCTCCTTGTGCTCGATCGTGTCGCCGGTGGTGGTCTCGAGCCGGTTGCGGGCCGACTTGAGGTGGTCGAGCACGATGTTGCGGGCGATGGTGACGAACCAGGCGCCGATGTCGCGGCCCTGGTAGCTGATCGAACCGATGCGCCGCAGCGCCCGCAGGAACGTCTCGCTCGTGAAGTCCTCGGCGAGTGCCCGGTCGTTGACGCGGTAGTAGATGAAGCGGAAGACCTGGTCGACGTAACGGTCGTAGAGCAGGCCGAACGCCTCGCCGTCGCCGGCCTGGGCGCGGTTGACGAGTTCCCAGACCTCGACGTGCGTCTCGTCGACGGTGTCGGCGGCGGTGTGGGCGGAGAGGTCTCCGGAGGGCTCGTCCGGCCCGTCGGTGGGCGTCGACGCCGGCGCCACGGCCGTCGGACGGGGGGCGGGGCGAGGCCGCGAGGGCGCGCCGACGGGCCCGCCGGTCGGACCCGCAGCGATCGTCAGGTACGTCCCGGCGCCGAAGCCGACGGGACCGTGCGCGAAAGCAGGACGCAGGCGCGTACCCCGCGCGGCGAGGACGTCGTTGACGAGGGCAGCGAGAGCGGACAGCGACCCGGGCCTGTCGTCGCGCGACACGCGCGCGGCAGCAGAGCGCGGCGCATGTCGTGTCATGGCATGCCTTCCGGGCTCTGGACGGGGCCTCGGGCACCGGTGGTTCCGGCGTGAGCCCACGCGTCTCGGGCGCGTGTAAATTCGGCGCTAACTTATGTTCCGGTTCGATCACGGTCAACCCCGACGACGCGATCTGTCCGGCCGCTGCGCGTCGACGGTGCACCCGTGGTTCCCGGGTACGACCGTGCACTCACCTCAGCTTGCCTCCTCGGCACGGAATGGCAACGCTCGGACCGGAACCCGACGGTCATCCCGGAGTCGCGCACTCGAACCTCTTGAACCTCTCGAACCTCTCGAACCTCTCGAACCGCTCGAACCGGACACCGGCGCCGGGCACACGGTGACGGCCGGTCACCGCACGTGCCGATGAGGAGGCCCCATGACACCGCCGCCCCTTCCCGCCACCCCGGCGGACCTGCTGGCCACGACCGCGGCGCGCACGCCCGACACCGTCGCGCTCGTCGACGCCGGCGACCGGTGGACCTGGGCGCGGCTGGACGACGCCGTGACCCGCGCCGCCGCGGCACTGCGCTCGCGCACGGAGCCCGGTGACCGCGTCAGCGTCGAGCTGCCGACCGGCGCGGGATTCGTCGTCGCCTACCTCGGCGTGCTGCGGGCCGGGTGCGTGGCCGTGCCGGTCGACCCGTCCTACACGCCGCGCGAGGTCGACCACATCCTCGAGGACTCGGGCGCCGGTGTGCGCATCAGCGCGGACGCGATCGGCGAACTGCTCGCCGCCCCCGCGGCGGAGCGTCCGGACGTGTCGCGGAACGGGAACGACCTCGCCGCACTGCTCTACACGAGCGGAACCTCCGGCAGGGGCAAAGGCGCGATGCTCACCGGCGGTGCCCTGCTGGCCGATGTCGAGCAACTCCTCGCCCTCGACCCGCCGCTGCTGCGCCCGGACGACGTGGTGTTCCTCCCGGTGCCGCTCTCGCACATCCTCGGGCTGAACGCGGGCCTCGCCACGGCGCTGCGCGCGGGCGCCCGGATCGTGCTCGCCGACGTGTTCGACCCCGCCGGCTCGCTCGCCACCATGGCAGAGGAACAGGTCACCGTCGTGCTCGCGACGCCCGGCCACTACGCCGCCTGGGCGGGCACCGACGCGTTCCCCGCCGCGTTCGGCACGGTCCGCTTCGCGATGTCCGGGTCGACGCGCCTCGGGCGGGGCCTGGTCGAGACCTACTCGGAGGCCGGCGTGCCGCTCTACGACGGGTACGGCCTGACCGAGGCCGCGCCCGTGGTCGCGCTGAGCACCCCGGCCGACGCCCCGCTCGCCGCGGCCGGCAGCGTCGGCCGCCCCTTGCCCGGGGTCGAGGTGGTGCTGCGCGACGCGCTGCCGCGCGGCGAGGCCGAGGGTCCGGTCGCCGACGGTGACCCGGGGCGCATCCACGTCCGCGGCCCCAACCTCTTCAGCGGCTACTGGCCCGACGGCCGCGACGGCCCGGACGCGGACGGCTGGTTCGCGACCGGCGACATCGCGGTCGCCGACGCCGACGGCCGGTTGCGCATCGTCGGCCGGACGACCGACCTGGTGATCGTCAGCGGGTTCAACGTCTACCCCGCCGAGGTCGAGACGGTGCTGATGTCGCTTCCCGGTGTCGCGGAGGCCGCCGTGGTCGGGGTGCCGGACGAGCGCACCGGCGAGGCCGTGCACGCGTTCGTGGTGCCCGCACCGGGCGCCCGCCTCGACCCGGACGGTCTGCGCACCCGCGCGTCCGCCTCGCTCGCCCGCTTCAAGGTGCCGGCGAGCATCGAGGTGGTGCCGGGACTGCCCCACACCGTCACCGGAAAGGTGCAGAAGTGGCAGCTGCGGCAGGAGGCCATCGATGGCACCCAGTGACCACGTCGTGACCCTCGTCACCCGCATCGGATGCCACCTGTGCGAGGAGGCCGAGCAGGTCCTGCGCCGGCTGTCGGCCGAGCTCGGCTTCCGCTACCGCGAGGCGGACGTCGACGCCGCCGAGGAATTGCGGGCCGAGTACTCCGACCGCGTCCCCGTGGTGTTGATCGACGGCAGGGAACACGGCTACTGGCGCGTCGAGGAGAAGCGCTTCCGGAAGGCCGTCGCACGGTAGGTCCGACCGCCGGCGGGCCCCACTATCACGGGCTTCGCGATTTGGGAAAACTTTCACGAGCCGCGTACCGTCGGGTCGAGCCAGCTTCCCTACCACACCGGGTGGCGCGCGCCGCGAGGCGGGCCGCCACACCGGACCTCCGAGGTGCCGATGACCGACCCGCGCAGCGTCCCTGACGCCACCGTCGCGCGGCTCGCCACCTACCTCGGCGTGCTGACGCAGCTGACCGAACGTTCCCTCACGACCGTGTCGTCCGAGGAACTCGCCGCCCTCTCCGGGGTGAATTCCGCGAAGCTGCGCAAGGACCTGTCCTACCTGGGGTCGTACGGCATCCGGGGCGTCGGCTACGAGATCACCACGCTCACCCAGCAGATCTCGCGGACGCTCGGACTCACCGTCCATCGCTCGGTCGCCCTCGTCGGCGTCGGCAACCTCGGCCAGGCCCTCGCGGGCTACGCGGGGTTCGCGTCCCGGGGCTTCCGGGTGGCGGCGCTGCTCGACGCCGACCCGCGCATCGTCGGCACCGACATCCACGGCATGACGGTGCGCGACATCGCCGAGCTCGACGCGGTCGTCGCCGCCGAGGGCATCACCATCGCGGTGCTCGCGGTGCCGGGCAAGGTCGCGCAGGAGTTGTGCGACCGGCTCGTCGCCGCCGGCGTCACCAGCATCCTGAACTTCGCGCCGGTCGTGGTGTCCGTGCCCGAGCACGTCGACGTCCGCAAGGTCGACCTCGCCGCGGAACTGCAGATCCTCTCGTTCCACGAGAACCGCAAGGCGGCCGCCGCCATCGCACGGAAGGCGTCCGGCTCGTGAGCATGATCGTCGTGGGTCTGTCGCACCGCACCACTCCGGTGTCGGTGCTCGAGCGCGTGTCCGTCTCGGGCGACGACCTGCGCAAGGCCCTGGACGAGTTGCACGTCGCCGAGACGATCAGCGAGGTGCTGCTGCTCTCGACCTGCAACCGGGTCGAGGTCTACGCCGACGTACCGCGCTTCCACCCCGGCGACTTCGAGATCCGTTCGGTGCTCGCCCGCCACTCGGGCATGCCGGTCGGTGACCTGTCGGAGCACTGCTACGTGCACTTCGCCGAGGCCGCCGTCGAGCACATGTTCAGCGTCGCCGCGGGCCTCGACTCGATGGTCGTCGGCGAGTCGCAGATCCTCGGCCAGCTGCGCCAGGCGTATGCACTGGGCACCGACGCCGGGTCGGTCGGCAGCGTGCTGCACGACCTCACCCAGACCGCGCTTCGGGTCGGCAAGCGGGTGCACAGCGAGACCGGCATCGACAAGGCGGGCGCCTCCATCGTGTCCGTCGCGCTCGACCGTGCGGAGGCTGCACTCGGCTCGCTGGCCGGACGCACCGCCGTGGTCGTCGGCGCCGGGTCGATGGGCGCGCTCGCCGGCGCCACCCTGCGACGGCGCGGCATCGGACGGATCGTGCTCGCCAACCGATCGCCCGAGCGCGCGGCGCGGCTCGCCGAGACGCTCGACGCGTCGACCGCCACGCTCGACGAGCTTCCCGCCGTCATCGCCGACGCCGACGTCGTGGTGTCGTGCACCGGCTCGACCGGCATCGTCGTCGAGGCCGACCAGATCGGCCCGCGCGAGGACCGTCCGCTCGTCGTGCTCGACATCGCGCTGCCGCGCGACGTCGACCCGGCCGTCGCCGTCGTCCCCGGCATCACCTACGTCGACCTCGAGTCGCTGCGCGGCGGGGCGGACGCGGACGACGACGCCGTCGCCGCGGCCACCGGCATCGTCGCCGACGAGCTGAGTGCCTACCTGATCGCGCAGCAGCGGTTGGCGGTCGCGCCGACCGTCACCGCGCTGCGCGCCCGCGCCAAGCAGGTGGTCGACGCCGAGCTGTCCCGCCTGGACGGGCGGTTGCCCGACCTCGCCCCGGGCGAGCGCCACGAGGTCGCCGAGGCCGTCCGCCGAGCCGTCGAGAAGGTCCTGCACGCGCCGACCGTCCGCGTGAAGGAACTCGCGGCCACGCCGGGCGGCGACGCCTACGCCGCCGCGCTGCGCGAGCTGTTCGGACTCGACCCGGCCGCGGCCGAGTCGGTCGCCGCCGTCAAGAAGAGCGACGGGAGGCCGGTGAGATGACCGCCGTCCGCACCATTCGCGTCGGCACCCGCGCGAGCCTGCTCGCCCGCACGCAGACCGGCCTCGTCGTCGATCGGTTGGATTCACCAACCGAGATCGTCACGATCTCCACCGAGGGCGACCGCTCGAACGAGTCGCTGACCCAGCTCGGCGGCACGGGCGTGTTCGTGTCCGCGCTGCGCAACGCGCTGCTCGCCGGTGAGATCGACATCGCGGTCCACTCCTACAAGGACCTGCCGACCGCACCCGCCGAGGGCATCGCCGTCGCCGCGGTGCCGGCCCGGGAGGACTCCCGCGACGCGCTCGTCGCCCGTGACGGCCTCACCCTCGGTGAGCTGCCGCCCGGTTCGCGGGTGGGCACCGGGTCGCCGCGGCGGGCCGCCCAGTTGCACGCGCTCGGGCTGGGCGTCGAGATCGTCGACATCCGCGGCAACATCGACACCCGGGTCCGCAAGGTCACCGAGGGCGAGCTCGACGCGGTCGTGCTCGCGCACGCCGGGTTGCGCCGCATCGGCCGGTCCGACATCGTGACCGAGTTGCTCGACCCGATCCAGGTGCTCCCCGCGCCCGCGCAGGGGGCCCTCGCGGTCGAGTGCCGCTCCGACGACACGGGAGTGCTCGAGCTGCTCGCACCGCTCGACCACGCCGAGACCCGTGCCGCCGTCGCGGCCGAGCGCGCGCTGCTGGCGACGCTCGAAGCCGGGTGCTCAGCACCCGTGGCAGCACTGGCCGAGATCGCCGAAGGCGACGACGGTCCCGAGATCTTTCTCCGTGGTTCGGTCACGGCACCCGACGGCAGCGATGCCGTCCGGCTGTCGGCGACCGGGCCGATGACAGACGCCGAGGGCGTCGGCCGGCGGCTCGCCGCCGAGCTGCTCGCCGACGGCGCCGACACGTTGATGCAGGAACGATGATGGGGAGCACCGCATGACGACCCGCGCTCGCAAGAACGTCGGCCGGATCACCTTCGTGGGATCGGGTCCCGGCGATCCCGGCCTGTTGACCGGACGGGCGTCCGACGCGATCGCGTCCGCCGACCTCGTCATCGCCGACGCCGGCGTGCCGGCCGCGATCACCGCCCTCGCCTCCGGCGAGCTGCGGCCGACCGAGGGCAACGCCGCCGACACCGCCAAGCTCGCGCTGGCCGAGGCCCGGGGGGGTCGCGGTGTCGTCCGCCTCGTCGCCGGCGACCCGTTCGTCGACGACAGCGCCGTCAAGGAGGCGCTCGCCGTCGCCAAGACCGTCGTGCCGTTCGACGTCGTGCCCGGCATCGCGCTCGGCCAGGGCACCGCCGCCTACGCCGGCGTGCCGCTCGGCTCGCTGCGCACCGAGGCCGACATCACCGAGCTCGACGAGGTCGACTACGAGACCCTCGCCGCCGCCGGCGGCACGCTCGTGATCACCGTCGAGGCGCCGGACGCCGAGCAGGTCGGTGAGCGGCTCGTCGCCAACGGCCTCAAGCCCGACACCCCTGTCGCCGTCAGCTGCGCCGGCACCACCACCGGTCAGCAGACCGTCGTGGGACAGGTCAGCGACCTCGGCCTCAGCACGGTCGGCATGAGCGGACGCGTCGTGCTCAGCATCGGCAAGGCCGCGGCGTCGCGCGACAAGCTCACCTGGTGGGAGTCGCGTCCGCTGTACGGCTGGAAGGTGCTGGTGCCGCGCACCAAGGAGCAGGCGGGCGCGATGAGCGAGCGGCTGCGCGGCTTCGGTTCGGTGCCCGTCGAGGTGCCGACCATCGCCGTCGAGCCGCCCCGCACGCCCACCCAGATGGAGCGGGCGATCAAGGGCCTCGTCACCGGCCGCTACGAGTGGATCATCTTCACGTCCACCAACGCCGTCCGCGCCGTGCGCGAGAAGTTCGAGGAGTTCGGTCTCGACGCCCGCGCCTTCGCCGGTGTGAAGATCGGCTGCGTCGGCTCGGCCACCGCCGAGGCCGTCCGCGCGTTCGGCATCAAGCCCGAGCTCGTGCCGTCCGACGAGAACGCGTCGTCCGAGGGGCTGCTCGCCGACTTCCCGCCCTACGACGAGGTGCTCGACCCGATCGACCGCGTGCTGCTGCCGCGGGCCGACATCGCCACCGAGACGCTGGCCGCCGGCCTGCGCGAGCTCGGCTGGGAGATCGACGACGTCACCGCGTACCGCACGGTGCGCGCCGCCCCGCCGGCCGCCGAGATCCGCGACGCGATCAAGTCGGGCGGCTTCCAGGCCGTGTGCTTCACGTCGTCGTCCACGGTGCGCAACCTCGTGGGCATCGCCGGCAAGCCGCACGCCCGCACCGTCGTCGCCTGCATCGGCCCGCAGACCGCCGCCACGGCCAAGGAGTTCGGCCTGCGCGTCGACGTCCAGCCGGCCGAGGCCACGGTTCCGGCGCTCATCGACGCGCTCGCCGAGTTCGCCGTCGAACGTGCCGCCGCCGAGAAGGAGAAGGCGGCCACCGCCGCGGCGAAGAAGCCCGCCCGCTCCTCGTCGTCCTCGCGGCGCGCCGCGCGCTGACACACGCTGCGTCCCGAACGGAAGGTCGCCCCCGGTGGGGGCGGCCTTCCGTCGTTTCCGGGGTTCCCACGCGGGTGCGGTCTGAAGATCGACCTCCGTTGGTGGATCTTCATGCCGGACGGGCGTCATGGCGCCGTGGGTGCCTGAAGATCTGTTCGACAGGAGTTCCCTGTATGTCCGCTTTGACCGGATATGGTGCGCGCATGCGCCTGCGTCTGTCCCTCGTCCTCGCGTCCGTCGTCGCCGCAGCGGCCTGCGGGTCGTCCGTCGTCCACCCCCAGCCGGCGACGGCGGCCGACCCGCCGTACCGGGTGCTGTTCGACGACACGTCCGCCCAGGAGGCGGGCAACGCCGACTGGATCATCTCGACGTCGAAGCCCGACCCCACGGCGCAGGACCCGGCGCCGGCGTCGGAGACCGACTGGACCGGTGGCATCTCCGCCTGGGGCGTGGCCCTGCAGAAGACCGGCGACTACGAACTGCGGACGCAGTCGTCCGGGTCGATCACCTACGGGGGGACGGGCTCGCTCGACCTGAAGAACTTCGACGCGTTCGTGATCCCGGAGCCGAACATCCTGTTCACGGCGTCCGAGAAGACGGCGATCATGACGTTCGTCGAGAACGGCGGCGGACTGTTCATGATCAGCGATCACGACCAGAGCGACCGCAACAACGACGGGTCCGACTCGGTCGACGTGCTCAACGACCTGATGACGAACAACTCCGTCGACAGCACCGACCCGTTCGGCTTCTCGATCGACTACGCCAACATCGCGAACGAGGACCCGGACGTGATCGGGTCGGCAGCGCCGTCCGCCGTGGTGAACGGACCCTTCGGCACCGTCACGGGGACGATTCTGCGCAACGGCACCACCGCCACGTTGAAGCCGTCGGACAACGCGAACGCGCACGGGGTCGTCTACCGCAGCGGGTCGTCGGCGTCCGGAACGACGGGTGCCGTCGTCGCCACCTCGACATTCGGCTCCGGACGCGTCGCATTCTGGGGCGACAGCTCGCCGATCGACGACGGCACCGGACAGTCGGGCAACACCCTGTACGACGGCTGGAACGACCCCGCCGGCACCAACGCGGCGATCGCGCTGAACGCCACCCAGTGGCTCGCGGGCGGGACGGCGACCGGTGGTGGCGGGACCGGCGGCGGCGGGACGGGCTCGTCGCTCACCAACGGCGGGTTCGAGAGCGGCACGAGCGGGTGGACGGTCTCGTCCGGCGCGTACGCCGTGACCAGCCAGCACCACAGCGGCACCCACTCGCTGCACCTCGGCGCGACGACGAACGCCACCGACACCGCGTCGCAGACCGTCACGGTGCCGTCGTCCGGGACGCTCACCTGGTGGACGCGCATGACCACCACCGAGTCGTCCGGCACGCACGACACCCTGACCGTGAAGCTCGGCGGCACCACCGTCGGCGCTGTGTCGAACACCGCGACGACCGGCGCCTGGCAGAGCCACACCGCCTCGCTCGCGTCCTACGCGGGACAGTCGGTGACGCTCGCGTTCTCCGCCGCCAACGACGCGTCGAGCCCGACGACGTTCTGGGTGGACGACGTCGCCGTCGGCTGATCGAGCCCCGTCCTACGCTGGGAAGCGTGAGCCTGCCCGAGCTGCCCCCGTTCCCGACGACCCGCCTGCGGCGCCTGCGCCGTACGCCCGCGCTGCGGCGCCTGGTGTCCGAGGTGCACGTGCGCCCGTCCGACCTCGTGCTGCCGATGTTCGTGCGCGAAGGACTCACCGAACCGCAGCCCATCTCGTCCATGCCGGGCGTCGTGCAACACAGCCTCGACTCGCTCGCGAAGGCCGCGGTCGAGGCGGTGCAGGCCGGCGTCGGCGGACTGATGATCTTCGGCGTACCGACGGACAAGGACGCCCGCGGCTCCGGCGCCGACGATCCGGACGGCATCCTCAACGTGGCGCTGCGGCGGCTGCACGACGAGCTCGGCGACGACACCGTGCTGATGGCCGACCTGTGCCTGGACGAGTTCACCGACCACGGCCACTGCGGCGTGCTCGACGCCCACGGTGCCGTCGACAACGACGCGACCCTCGAGCGCTACGAGGCGATGGCGCTCGCGCAGGCGCAGGCAGGGGCGCACCTGCTCGGCACCAGCGGGATGATGGACGGGCAGGTCGGCGCCGTGCGCCGCGCCCTGGACACGGCCGGGCACCTCGACACCGGCGTGCTCGCCTACGCGCCGAAGTACGCGTCCGGCTTCTACGGACCGTTCCGGGAGGCCGTCGACTCGTCCCTGAAGGGCGACCGCAACAGCTACCAGCAGGACGCCTCGCGCACGGTCGCGGACGCGCTGGCCGAGGTCGCGCTCGACGTCGGCGAGGGCGCCGACCTCGTCATGGTCAAGCCCGCGCTGCCCTACCTCGACATCATGCGGGCCGTGGCGGACGCGTCCCCGGTGCCGGTCGCCGCGTATCAGATCAGCGGCGAGTACGCGATGCTCGAGGCGGCCGCCGAGCGCGGCTGGATCGACCGCGAGCGGACGATGCTCGAGACCCTGACGTCGATCAAGCGGGCCGGTGCCTCGGTGATCCTGACCTACTGGGCGGTCGAGGCGGCTACGTTGCTGCGGTGACCGCCGCCGACGACACCGACGAGCACCGTCCGCAACCGCCCTTCGCGTACGTCGAGCGGCGGTCGTACCGGGAACTGCTGTGGGTGGTCGCCGCCCTCGCTCTCGGGTTCGTGCTGGACATCTCGCTCGGTGGGGCCGCCGCTCACGTCGTCGGCTGGCTGGTGGCCGCCGTGGTGCTGTGCGGGACCTTCGCGGTCATCATCGCGTCGGCCCGGGCCACCCGGTCCCTGGTCGTCACCGACGGCGAGGTGTGGGTGGGCGAGGAGGCGGTGCGCCGCGACGAGATCACGGCCGTCACGCCCGGCATCGACCGCGACCTGCCGGTGCTCGGGTGGCCGACCGGTCGCAGCGGGCGCTTCGGCGGGCTGACGCTGCACCTCGAGCGGGGCGTCGACGTCGTGGTGCCCGCGAAGCGTCCGGCCCGCTTGGCCGCCGTGCTCGGGGTCGCCGGGCCGGCGCCGGCGACCACGGTCGTGCGGGAGGCGACCGAGGACGATCTCGCGCGACTGCCCGACATCGACGACCGCGCCGAAGTCGTGTTCCGCGTGGCCGGATACGCGCTGCCGGAGCTGCCGTGGTCGCTGCCCGACGAGCGCATCGCGGTGTTCGTCGCCGGCGACCCGCCGGTCGGGTTCGCACTGCTGACCGAGGTGGACGGGCAGGCACACCTCGAGGAGATCGCCGTGCTGCCCGGGTCGATGCGCACGGGGGTCGGTGGCCGCCTGCTGGACCACGCCTGCCGGTGGGCGGCGGACGCGGGCTACACGTCGATGACGCTGTGCACCTACGCGGACGTTCCGTGGAACGGCCCCTGGTACGCCTCTCGTGGATTTGCGCGGACCAGCGATTATTCGGACGGGGTGCGGGCCCTGCGCGAGCACGAGGCCGAGGTCGGCCTCGACGCCGTCGGTGAGCGCATCGTCATGCGACGTGCCCTGGCGCCTTGACGCCGCCGCGCGTCTGCAGTCGCTCGAGCAGGACCAGGGTGGCGACCCCGGCGACCACGATGCCGATCAGGTTGATGCCGAGCTGCGCGAGCGACGGCCCCGCCTGGTCCCACTGACCCACCGTCGCGGCGACGGCCGCGTTGCCGGCGGCGGGGATCGTGGTGACCGAGATGAACACCCCGACGAGCGCCGCCGACTTGCTCGAGGTGAGCGACAACATGCCGGCGGCGCCGGCGACGATCGCCGTGACCAGGGAGAACCAGCCCGGCTGATAGATGAACTCGGTCTCGGTGTGCTTCGCGATGTCGGACGGCTCGAACAGCCCGGCCGCCCGGCCGACCACCGCGAACAGGGCCGTGACGACCATGGCGACCACGAAGCCCACGAGCAGTGCCCGCGCCGCGGCCCGCGCGATCCGCGGCTTGCGGTGCAGCAGTGCGACCGCGAGGCCCGCGAGCGGACCGAACTCGGGCCCGACCACCATCGCGCCGACGACGGTGATCGTCGAGTCGGTGACGACGCCGATCGCGGCGAGCAGGCAGGCCAGCGTCATGAAGGCGCCGAACGTCCAGGTGAGGGTCGAGTCCTCGCCGGTGCGGGCGGCGAGGTCCTCCCAGATGAGAGCGTCCGCACCCTCGCCGGGCGCGGCGTCCTCGGCCCGCCGCGCGACCTCTCCGATCGCGGTGTCGAGAGCGGTGAGGGTGACCATGCCCGCGTCGAGCACGCCGAGGTCGCGCAGGTCGTCGAGCACGCCGTCGGCGCACTCGCGGGCGAGGTCGGCCTCGAGAACGGTGCCGGACGACGACTCGCCGCGCGTACGGGCGACCGCACCGACCTCGGACTCGAGCAGTGACTCGACCGCGTCGGCGCGCTCCGCCGGACACACCACCCGCAGGTGCAGCATCGCCATGGTCGCGATCCTGCCGTCCCGCCGCCGGGAGACCGGGCGGCGCGCGGTCGCTCCGGTGACACGTTTGGCACAGTGGAGCGGTGAGCGACGCACCTGTTTCCGCCGAGCTGTTCGAGCGCGCCCAGCGCGTCATCCCGGGTGGGGTGAACTCGCCCGTCCGCGCCTTCCGCGCGGTCGGCGGCACGCCCCGGTTCATGGTGAGCGGGCAGGGTGCCCACCTGACCGACGCCGACGGCAACCGGTACGTCGACCTGGTGTCGTCGTGGGGGCCGATGATCCTCGGTCACGCGCACCCGGCGGTCGTCGAGGCGGTGCAGCGGGCGGCCTCGTCCGGGTTGTCGTTCGGCACGCCCACCGAGGGCGAGATCGAGCTGGCCGAGGAGATCGTGAACCGCATCGCGCCGGTGCAGCAGGTGCGGTTGGTCAACTCCGGCACCGAGGCGACGATGTCGGCCGTCCGCCTGGCCCGCGGTTTCACCGGACGCCACCGCGTCGTCAAGTTCGCCGGCTGCTACCACGGCCACGTCGACGCGTTGCTCGCGTCGGCGGGGTCGGGCGTCGTCACCCACGGCCTGCCCGACACCCCCGGAGTCACCGGCGCGCAGACCGCCGAGACGATCGTGCTGCCGTACAACGACCTCGACGCCGTCGAGCAGTGCTTCGCCGAGAACGGTGCCGACATCGCGTGCGTCATCACCGAGGCCGCCGCCGGCAACATGGGCGCGATCGCCCCCGTCGACGGATTCAACGCAGGACTGCGCGAAATCACGTTCAAGCACGGCGCCCTGCTGATCATGGACGAGGTCATGACGGGGTTCCGGGTCTCGTCCGCAGGGTGGTACGGCCTCGACGCCGTCGACGCCGACCTGTTCACGTTCGGCAAGGTGATGTCCGGCGGGCTGCCTGCCGCGGCGTTCGGCGGACGGGCGGACGTCATGGCCAAGCTCGCGCCGGCCGGGCCGGTGTATCAGGCGGGCACGCTGTCGGGGAACCCGGTGGCCGTGGCGGCCGGCCTCGCGACGCTGCGCACGGCGGACGAGTCGACGTACCGGGCGCTCGACGAGAACGCCCGCCTCATCGGACAGCTGGCCTCGGCCGCGCTGAGCGCCGAGGGTGTCACGCACCAGCTGCAGTACGCCGGCAACTTCTTCTCGATCTTCTTCGCCGACCGTCCGGTGCGCGACTTCGCCGCGGCGCAGGCGGCCGAGACCTGGCGCTACCGGGCGTTCTTCCACGCCATGCTCGACGCCGGCGTCTACCTGCCGCCGAGCGCCTTCGAGGCCTGGTTCGTGAACGCGGCGATCGACGCCGACGCGCTCGGCGTGATCGAGGCCGCGCTGCCCGGCGCGGCGAAGGCCGCGGCCGCCGCTACTGCACCCCCGCGCTGACCAGCTCGCGGAACTGTTCGAGATGTGAGGCGTCGCCCGCGGTGTCGACGCCGCCGTGGCCGGGCCGGTTCCACAACCAGGCGTCGAGGTCGGCGGCGGGTGCGGCGACGGTGAACGTCGGGTCGCCCGCCGGGACGAGGTCGAGCGCCGGCACCGCCCGGTAGGTCTTCGCGGTGTCGGGTGACGTGCCCGACCAGGCCCCGAGCCGGACGAGGTGCTCGGAGCCGGTGTCGGTGGCGTGGACGCGGCCGACGGCATCTGACAGCTGCCAGCCGGCCCAGCCGGGACGCCACGCCTTCGAGTAGCGCAGCACCACCTCGACGCCGTCGTCGGCGAGCTCGGTGGGCAGCGGAGCGAACGTGCCCGCGACCGACTCGGCGTCGACGCGGTGCATCAACGCCTCGTGCGCCTGCCAGCGCCGCACGAAGCCGACCGTCTGCTCGGGTGCCCACGTCCAGACCGGGGTGGCGTCGTCGGCGGCCGACAGGGCGCCGAGCAGGTCGTCGGTGGCCTGCTCGAACCGCTGCGCGAGGTCGGCGTGGTCGCCGGGACGGGCCGGGGCGGCCGCCTCGAGCTGCTCGATCGCGTCGCCGTCGGTGACGCCGTTCGCGACCAGGGTGGCCCAGAACCAGTGCACGTCGGTGAGGTGCCAGAGCAGGTCGCCGGCCGTCCAGTCGGGGCACGTCGGCACCGGCGCGGCGGGGTCGGCGTCACGCAGCAGCGTCAGGAAGTGCAGCGACTCGGACCGCACATGGGCGAGCAGTTCGTCTCCGGACAGGCTCATGGCCGGACGGTAGCGCCGGTGGCCGACATGGTCCGTCCGGTCGGTGGGGACGCCGCGCGGTCGCACCAACCGTTTGGGACCATGCCGGGGTGCCCGATCTCGTGACCGTCCATCTGCTGCGCCACGGCGAGGTGCACAACCCCGAGGGTGTGCTCTACGGCCGCCTGCCCGGCTTCCGGCTCAGCGACCTCGGGCGGCGGCAGGCCGTCGCGGCCGCCGAGTGGCTCGCCGCCCGTCCGATCGGGTATCTCGTCGCCTCCCCGCTGCAGCGGGCGCAGGAGACCGCCGCCCCGCTCGCCGAGCGCACCGGACTCGCGATCGCCACGGACGAGCGACTCATCGAGGCCGGCAACAAGCTCGAGGGACGGCCGGTGGCCGGGGGCAAGAACCTGTTCCGCGACCCCCGCATGTGGTGGAACTTCCGTAACCCGCTGCGCCCCTCGTGGGGCGAGCCGTACACCGAGATCGCCGACCGCATGCTCGCGGCCGCGCGCAGCGCCCGCGCCGAAGCCGTCCGGGCGGACGCGCCCGAGGCCGTCTGCGTGAGCCACCAGTTGCCCGTCGTCTGCGCCGCACGGCGGGCTCAGGGCCAGCGCCTGGCGCACGACCCGCGGCGCCGTCGGTGCTCGCTGGCGTCCGTCACGTCGCTGGTGTTCGACGGCGACGTCGTCGTCCGCGTCGACTACCACGAGCCGGCGGCGAACCTGCCCGCCGGCCACGGCGCGGGGGCTTGACAGCCGGGGGTCATCGCCTTCACAGCTGCTGAACCCGGCGACCGTCCGCGACCGCCGATGACGCACACTGGACGACGATGAAGCGACGCCTGGTCCACCGTCTCGCCGCCCTGGTCTGCGCGGCGGGCACCACGCTGACGCTCGCCGCGTGCACGAGCGACAGCAGTGACTCCAAGACCTACTCCTTCGACGGCGCGACCAAGATCGGCTCCGTCATCCCGAAGGCCGACCGCAAGCCCGCGCCGGCCATCGAGGCGCAGCTGCTCGACGGCGGGTCGACCACCCTCGCCTCGCGCAAGGGCAAGATCGTCGTGATGCCGTTCTGGGCGTCGTGGTGCGGTCCGTGCCGGGTCGAGATGCCCTCGCTGCAGGACGACGAGAAGCAGCTCGCGTCGAAGGGCGTGACCCTGCTCGGGGTCAACACCAAGGACGACCGGGACGCCGCGAAGTCGTTCCTGCAGGGCAACAAGGTGACCTTCCCGAGCGTCTACGACCAGCCCGGTGACGTCGCCGCCGACCTCGGCAACATCCCGGGCAGCCTGCCGTTCACCGTCCTCGTCGACGGCCGTGGCGAGGTCGCCGCCGTCTACATCGGCCGCTACTCGCCCGTCGACCTCAACCGCGCCGTCGCGAAGCTGCGCGCGGAGGGCTGATGATCCTCGCCGAGGGCGGCCTGTCGGGCACGGTCGAGACGGGTCCGCTCGTCGTCGCCGCCGGCGTCGCGCTGCTCGTCGGCGTCATCGGTTTCCTCTCGCCGTGCGTGCTGCCGCTCGTGCCGGGTTACCTCTCCTACGTCGCCGGGCTGTCGGGTGACTCCGAGAAGCCGAGCCAGCGCCGCATGCTGCTCGGTGCGTTCCTGTTCGTGCTCGGCTTCAGCGCCGTGCTCGTCACCCAGGGGACGTTGTTCGGCAGCGTCGGCGGGTTCGTCCGCGAGCACCAGCAGGCGCTCGAGCGCGTCTTCGGCGTCGTGACCATCGTCCTGGGTGTCGTCTTCCTCGGCGGGTTCGGGTTCCTGCAGCGCGAGGTCAAGTTCCACCGCCTGCCCCGCGCCGGTCTGCTCGGCGCCCCGCTGCTCGGGCTCGGCTTCGGCCTGGCCTGGACGCCCTGTCTGACGCCGACGTTCACCACCGTCTTCACGCTCGCGCTCACCGAGGGCTCGGCCGGACGCGGCGCGTTGCTCACCCTCTTCTACTGCCTGGGGCTCGGCATCCCGTTCCTGCTCGTGGCCGCGGGCTTCGGCTGGATGTCGTCCGCCCTGGCGTTCGTCCGCCGCCACCGCCGCGTCATCAGCGGCATCGGTGGTGCGCTGCTCATCGTCATCGGGGTCCTGCTGGTCAGCGGCCTGTGGAACGAGCTGATGATCCAGCTGAAGACGAGCGTCCCGAACGACGCCGGGGTGCAGGTGTGATCCCCGTCCTGCGGCGCTCCTGGCGCTCGCTCACGAGCATGCGGACGGCGCTGATCCTGCTGTTCCTGCTCGCGGTCGCCGCGGTGCCCGGGTCGCTGCTGCCGCAGCGTCCGCTGGGCAACGGACCGGTGGACGAGTACCTGAGGGACCACGGTGGCTGGGGACGTTTCCTCGACCGGCTCGGCATGTTCGACGTGTTCGGGTCGGTGTGGTTCGCGGCGATCTACCTGCTGCTGTTCGTCTCGCTCGTGGGCTGCCTGATCCCGCGCATCCGCGTCTACGCCCGCTCGCTGCGCCGCCGACCGCTGCCCGCGCCGCGGCACCTGAGCAAGCTGCCCGAGGCCGCCCGGTTCGAGACGTCGGTGCCCGCCGTCGAGTACACCGACGCCGCGCGCGAGGTGCTGGGTCGCCGCTGGCGCGTCGAACGGCGGACGGAGAAGTCGGGCGCGACGACGCTGTCGGCCGAGAAGGGCTACTCCCGCGAGGCCGGCAACCTGCTGTTCCACGTGGCGCTGCTCGTCTCACTGCTGCTCGTCGCCGTCGGACGGCTCTACAACTACGAGGGCAGCGTCGTCGTCACCGAGGGCACCGGCTTCTGCAACACGATCACCCAGTACGACGAATGGCGTCCCGGGCGGCTCGCCGCATCGGGTGACGTGCAGCCCGGCCCGTTCTGCATCAGCAAGCTGGACAAGTTCAGCGCGCAGTACACCGACGGCGCGCCGACCTCGTACCGCGCCGACGTCACATACCGCTCGCCCCGCACCGCGGCGCCGAAGGACGCGACGATCACCGTCAACAACCCGCTGCGGCTCGACGGCGACCGCGTGTACCTGATCAACCACGGCTTCGCGCCCACCATCACCGTCCGCATGCCCGACGGCACCGTCCGCCGGTCGGTGACGCAGAACTTCCTGCCGACCAACGGGACGACCTACTACTCCGAGGGCGCGTTCAAGCTCGACGGGCCGGCCGACACCCGGCAGGACATCGGTATCTCGGCGTTCTTCGCTCCCACCCCGGCCGAGACGTCCCCGAACGTCTTCACCTCGACGTCGCCGGTCGCGAAGAACCCCGTCCTGGGCATGTTCGTCTACCAGGGCACGATCAATCCCAACGGCGAGCCCGAGTCGGTGTACTCGCTGAAGACCGACGGCCTCAAGCGGATCGGGGCCATCAACCTGCGGCAGGGCGAGAGCCGAACGCTCGCCAACGGCGTCCGCATCACGTTCGACGGCTGGAAGCAGTGGGCCAGCCTGCAGGTCTCGCACGACCCGGCGCAGAGCTGGTTGCTCGTGGGCGCCGGCGCGATGGTCATCGGGCTCGCGCTGTCGCTCGGCGTCCGCCGTCGGCGGCTCTGGATCCGCGTCACCCCGTCGGGCGGCGACAGCGGCGGATCGCCTACCGTGGTCACTGTCGGCGGCCTCGCCCGCAGCGATTCCGGCAACTTCACGTCCGAGTTCGAGGCGTTGCTGCAGCGACTGCAGGGTGCCGGCACGCGGGCCGCGCCGTCCGACGGCTCGCACGACAGCGTTCCCGAACCGGACGCGGTCGGCAGCGGAAGGGAACGACAGTGACACCGACAGTGCTTCTCGCCGAGGGCATCAACGGCCGCATGGCCCACCTGTCCGACACGCTGTTCACCACCGCGATCGCGGTGTACGCGCTCGCGATGGTGGCCTACATCGCCGAGTACGCGTTCGGCCGGGTCGCGCGCACGAGCAGCGAGCGGGCCGAACGGGCGCTCGTCGGCTCGGGCGGACCGTCCGTCACGACGGTGCCGCTGCCGGGCGACGCCGTGCCGCCCGCCCCGCCTGCGCGCCGCAAGCGCCTGTTCGCCGACAAGGCCGGGCGGTTCGCGCTCGCCGTCACCGTCGTCGGGGCGATCGTGCACACCGGCTCGATCCTGGTGCGCGCGCTCGCGGTCGACGCGGTGCCGTGGTCGAACATGTACGAGTTCGCGTCGGTGTCCGGCCTGGTCGCCGTGCTCGCGTTCCTCGGCGTGATGTGGAAGGCCCCGCAGCTGCGCCACCTCGGCGGCTTCATCCTGCTGCCGGTGCTGCTGCTGATGTTCGCGGCCGGCACCATCTTCTACGGCGAGGCGCAGAAGCTCGTCCCCGCACTGCAGTCGTACTGGCTGGCGATCCACGTCTTCCTCGTCTCGATCGGCGAGGGCGCGCTGATGACGAGTGCGGTGCTCACCGCGCTCTACCTGGTGAAGGCGCGGCACGACAAGCGCGCCGCGTCCGGCGTCGTGCAACCGGGCGCGCTGACGAACCTGGCGCAGCGCCTGCCCGCCGCGGAGACCCTTGACAAGGCCGCGTACCGCGTCGTCGCGTTCTCGTTCCCGCTCTACACGGTCGCTGTCATCTGCGGCGCCATCTGGGCCGAGGCCGCCTGGGGCCGGTACTGGGGCTGGGACCCGAAGGAGACGTGGGCGTTCATCGTCTGGGTCATCTACGCCGGGTACCTGCACGCCCGCGCCACCGCCGGCTGGAAGGGCCGGGCCGCCGCCTGGATCAATCTCGCCGGCTTCGGCGCGATCATCTTCAACTTCGTCATCGTGAACCTGGTCGTGAAGGGCCTGCACTCCTACGCCGGAGTCAGCTGACCGCTCCCTCCCCGACGCACGGGCCCGGACGTAGACGAGGCCCGAGCAGATTCGGGGGGGACCTGCTCGGGCCTCGGGCCTCCGCAGATCGGGGGGGTCCGCGGCGGTTCACCAGGTACAACGACCGTCTCCGATTCAGGTATCGGGACCAAGGTCCCGAATGTGAAGCGTGCGTTAGTTGGACAAACGTCTCGGTTCGGACGGCCCGGCGCGGCCCGGGCCCCATGGCGGCGTCGTCCGGACGCACCTTCCGCGGCGCTGTGGTGGGGCCAGGAACGCGGGCCGGGCCGGCTGGGCCCCATGGCGGCGTCGTCCGGACGCACCTTCCGCGGCGCTGTGGTGGGGCCAGGAACGCGGGCCGGGCCGGCTGGGCCCCATGGGGGCGTCGTCCGGACGGGCTTTCCGCGGCGCTGTGGTGGGGCCAGGCACGCGGGCCGGGCCGGCTGGGCCCCATGGGGGCGTCGTCCGGACGGGCTTCCCGCGGCGCTGGGATGGGGCCAGGCACGACACGACGGTGCGTGGCGACCCGGGCTCGGGCCGCCACGCACCGTGGCGCGCGCGGCGGTCAGCCGGCGGTCAGGTCGTACACCGTCGAGCCGCCGATCGTGCTCGACGTGAACGTCGAGGTCACCCACTGCTGGATCGCGTACGCGGTGGACGTCGACCGGTCGGTCGAGCCGATGAAGCCGCGGCCGTCCGCGACGTAGTAGTGGATCCGCCCAGCGGCGACGAGGGCCTTGAACCGCGCGAGGGTGATCGCGTCGTCGGTGCCGTTGAAGCCGCCCAGTGCGGCCACCGATTCACCGGTCGCCAACTCGAGCGACGCCGCCTCGTTGGCGCTCGTCGTCGCCGCGACCCAGGTGTAGTCGCCCGCGTTCTTCTGCAGTGCGGCCACGAGCGCCTGGTCGACCGAGGACGCACCGCCGAGGCCGCCGCCCATCCCGCCGCCCATCCCGCCGCCCATCCCGCCGACGGGGGTGCCGCCACCGGTGGTGCGGGGCCCGCCGCTGGGCATCGTGCCCGTGCCGTTGGTGGTGCCCGTGCCGTTGGTGGTGCCGCCCGGGAAGCCGCCGTCCGGAATCCCGCCCGGTATGCCCCCCGGCATCCCGGCGCCGCCGTTCCCTCCGGGCCCGCGGTTCCCGCCGGGCCCTCGGTTCCCGCCGGGCCTACCGCCGAAGCCGGCGGACGTCGCCGGTCCGGCCGTGGGAAGGGCCCCGGTGTGGGCGGTCGCCGCTGTCTGCAGCGCGTACGACGCGGGTGCGACGAGCAGCGCGAGCGCGACCACGGGCGCGACGATCGCGCCGCGCACCCGTCCGCCCGCCAGGACCAGACCGACGGCGGCCGCGCCGGCGAGCAGCACGATCCACCGCAGCTCGGGATGCCAGTCGGCGCGGCCGAGCAGCGCGTACGACCAGAACGCGGTCGCGGCGAGCAGGTCCGCGTTCAGTACGCGGGCGATGAGCTCGTCGCGCCGCTGCCACGACGTCGCGACGCCCATGCCGACGAGCGCAGCGATCGCCGGAGCGAGGGCGACCGTGTAGTACGCGTGGATGATGCCGCTGGCGAAGGAGAGGACGACACCGGTGACCAGCAGCCAGCCACCCCACGCGATGGTCGCGGCGCGCAGCAGATCGGTGCGCGGACGTCCCCGCGTCGCCCACGCCAGCGCGCCGATCGCGAGCAGTGCCGCCGGAAGCAGGAAGCTGATCTGCGATCCCATCTCGGAGTCGAACAGCCGCGCCCAGCCCGTCTGGCCGGACGAGAATCCGCCGCCGGTGTTGCCGCCGACGCCACCGTTGTTGTCCGACCCGGTGAGCCGGCCGATGCCGTTGTAGCCGAACACGAGCTGCAGCACGCTGTTGTCCGTCGAGCCGCCGACGTACGGACGTGACCCGGCCGGCCACAGCTCGACGAGCGCGATCCACCAGCCGGCCGAGACGACGAGCGCGGCACCGCCGGCGAGCAGGTGCACGATGCGCCGGCGCAGCGGGGTCGGCGCGGCGACAAGGTAGGCGAGCGCGAACGCCGGCAGCACCAGCAGGCCCTGCAGCATCTTGGTGAGGAACGCGAAGCCGAGGCAGGTGCCGGCAAGGGCGAGCCATCCCGGTCCGGCCTGTTCGACCGCGCGGACGGTCGCGTAGGCGGCCGCGGTCATGAGCAGGACGAGCAGCGCGTCCGGGTTGTCGTAGCGGAACATCAGCGCCGCGACCGGGGTGAACGTGAGGGCCGCGCCGGCGAGCAGGCCCGCGGACGGCCCGGACACCCGCTTGACCGTCGCGTACAGCAGGGCGACGGCGGCGACGCCCTCGAGGGCCTGCGGCACGAGGATCGCCCACGAGTTGACGCCGAACAGGTACACGGAGACGTCCATGACCCACAACGACGCCGGGGGTTTGTCGACGGTGATGTAGTTCGACGCGTCGAGCGAGCCGAACAGGAACGCGGTGAAGCTCTTGCTTCCCGCCTGCGCGGCGGCGGCGTAGTACTGGTTCGCCCAGCCCGAGGCCGACAGGTCCACGAGGTACAGCAGCGCGGTCACGCCGAGGAGTGCGGCGAGGTGCGCGCGGTGGTCGGCCGCGGCGCGCGCCGCCCGACTCCGTCCCCAGGGCTGTCGAGTGGCGCGATTTCCGGTCGGGTGGCGCGATGTATCGCGCCAGTCGACCGATTCCGCGCCACTCGACGGCATGGGGGGCAGGGGCGGCTGGGACGTCGAGGTGGTCATGTGGTGGCCTTCCGGGTCTTCTCGGTGGCGCGAGCGGTGCGTCCGAAGACCCACTCGCGGAACAGGACGAAGCGCAGGGCGGTGGCGAGCAGATTGGCGGCGACCAGGACCGACACCTCGAGGGTCCGGCCGGGGCTCGTGACGAGGTGGGTCAACCCCCACAGCGAGCCGCTGGTCAGCGCAAGACCGACGGCGAACACGACGAGCCCCTGCAGTTGATGACGGCCGTGGCCGGCGCCGCGCACGCCGAAGGTCAGGCGGCGGTTGGCGGCGGTGTTCGCGACCGCGGTGGCGAGCAGGGCGGCCAGGTTCGCTGACTGCGCGCCGAGCGTGGGCCGCAGCAGCACGAACAGCACGAGGTACGCCAGCGTCGACAGCGCGCCTATGGCGGCGAAGCTGAGCGCCTGCCACGTCAGCCGCGGCGGGACGCCCGCGACGGCGGTGTCCCGTCCGGCCGCGCGGCGGAAGTCCGACAGCGGAACGTCCCCACGCACCAGTGCCCGACCGATTCGCGCGATACCGCGCAAATCATCTTTGGCAGTGGCGACGATGTCGACGCGGCTGTCGGGATCGTCGACCCAGTCGACGGGCACCTCGGCGATGCGCAGGCCGCTGCGTTCGGCGAGCACGAGCAGCTCGGTGTCCCAGAACCAGGAGACGTCCCGGACGTGGGGCAGCAACTCGCGGGCGATGTCCGTCCGCATCGCCTTGAACCCGCACTGTGCGTCCGAGAAGCGTGTGCGCAGCGTCGTGCGCAGGATCAGGTTGTAGGAGCGCGAGATGAACTCCCGCTTCGGGCCGCGCACCACCCGCGACGAGCGCGACAGCCGCGAACCGATCGCGACGTCGCTGTGCCCTGTCAGCAGCGGAGCCACCAGTGGCAGCAGCGCGGCGAGATCGGTCGAGAGGTCGACGTCCATGTACGCGACGACGCGGGCCTCGCTCGAGCCCCACACGTGGTTCAGGGCGCGGCCGCGTCCCTTCTCGTCGAGGTGCACGGCGCGCACGCCGTCGAGCTCCGCGGCCAGGGCGGTCGCGCAGGCCCAGGTGCCGTCCGTGCTGGCGTTGTCGGCGATCGTGATGACGGCCTCGAACGGGAAGTCCCGCCGCAGGAAGGCGTGCAGCCGGCGGACGCCGGGCGCGAGATCGGTCTCCTCGTTGTGGACGGGAACGACGATCTCGACATCGGTCGCGCGGACGGTGGCGCCGGCCGGTTCGGCGAGGGCGGTCACCGGGTGGCCTTGCGCGACGGCGCGGAAGGGGCGGGTTCGAGTCGCAGCGCCAGGGCGGGGCACGCGGCGGCCGCGCGGCGCGCGTCGGCGAGCGCGGCATCGGGCACGGCCCCGTCGGGCAGCACCGGGAAGCCCCACTCGTCGAGCCTCACGACGCCGGGCAGCAGCGCGGCGCACAGCCCGTGCCCGTCGCAGCGGTGCCAGTCGATCTGCAGCGCGGTCACGACGCGTCCCCCAGCGGCAGGTGCCCGAGCACGGGACGTCCGCAACCGCCGTGCCTGCGGTGATCGCCGGCCTCGTCGTGCAGCAGGTGCACGGCCGAGGTGACGAAGCGGGCGGCGCCGTCGGGATGTGCGCAGGCGCCGCGTCGATCGACGGCGCGGGCGTGGCCCAGCGCGGCCGCGGCGCCGGACGGGTGCCCCGCGGCGAGCGCACGCACGTCGGCGGCGAGGGCCGGCAGGCCGAACGCGCACGGACCGCACTGGCGTGCCGACTGTGCGGCCAGCCAGTCGGTGACGCGGGCGAGCTCGCCGAGCGCGCAGGTGTCGCGACCGACCACCGCGACCACGCCGGCGCCGAAGGCGCCCCCGGCGGAGGCGACCCCCGCGCGGCTCAGCCGCAGCTGCGACACCGGCGCCAGCCACGTCCCGTGGTACCCCCCGGTGACCACGGCCGTGGCCGGCGCCGCGTGCGCCGCGGCGAGCACGATGCCCAGCGGCGTCCCCAGCGGTACCTCGACGACACCCGGACGTCCGACGGCGCCGCCGACGCTGAGCAGCGTGGTCCCCGGCTCGTCCGCCGTGCCGGTCTCGCCGAAGCGGTGCGGGCCCAGGCGCAGCAGCACCGCGAGCTGCGCGAACGTCTCGACGTTCGACAGCAGCGTCCCGTCCGCGGTCGGCGGACGGCGCCGTCCGGGTGGCAGCGCGATGCCGGTGCGCAGCGCGCGGACGACGGCCCGCGCCTCGCCGGCGACGAAGCCACCGGCGATCACCCGCACCGAGACCCGCTGGGTGTCGTGCCGCTCGGCAACGGCGGCCCGGACGCTCGCGGCCGTCCGCTCGTCGTGCACGGCGACGGTGACGTCGCGTGCCCCGACCGCGGAGGCGATGGTGACCGCGCCGTCGAGCACCAGGTGCGGCGCGCGGCGCAGCAGGGTGCGGTCCTTGCGGCTCGCGGGCTCGCTCTCGGTGCCGTTGACGACCACGGTGCGCGGCCCGTCCGGCGGCAGTGCGCGCAGCTTGGCGGCGAGGGGGAAGCCGGCGCCGCCGCGACCGGCGATGCCGGCGGCGTCGACGAGCGCGAGCAGCCGGTCCAGGTCGGCCACGGGCAACGGACCGTGGGCGCGCAGGTGAGCCGCGCGGTCGAGCCGCGGGGCGGTGTCGAGCCCGGCGAGCAGGCGAGGTGCACCGACCGTCCAGACGGAGGTGTCCAGCGGTGGGGTGCGGGCGAGCAGCGCGGTCATCGCACGGCTCCTTCCAGGTGTCCGGTGGTTCGGGCGGGGCGGACGAGCAGGCCGTCGGACGTGCGCACGGGACGGGTGGCCAGACGGGTGGTGACGGCGGTCGCGACCGCGGCGATGCAGGCGACGTAGATCAACCGCACCCACCCGGCGGAGCTGTCGCTGCCGGACGTGAAACCGTGCGCGGCCGCGGCGGCCCAGGCGGCGTAGCCGAGCGCGTGCAGCCCGCGCCAGGTGCGTGTCGCCCGCTGGCTCGCGGCCAGGCGGCCCCGGGCCAGCCCGAGCGCGGCGACGCCCAGCATCAGGTAGACGGCGACGGTGCCCAGTGCGATCCAGGCGGGCCGGTAACCGGACGCGAACGGCACGAGCGCACCGCGCCAGCCGACCTCGGCGAACGGGTCCATCAGGATCGTCACCAGGTGCAGGCCGAGGGTGATCAGCCCGAGGCCGGCCGCGGCACGGTGCACGTACTGCAGCACGTAGCGGCGTCCGGGAGCGGTGGTCCGGCGTGACCCCAGTGCGCCGAGCGCAGTGGTCATGGTCAGCAGCACGAGCGCGGCCAGGCCGGCGCCCCGGGCGATGTACCACGTGGTCACGACGCCTCACCCGCCACGGGCAGCGCGGGCCAGCCGCCGAGCGTGAGCACGGTGCCGCCCTGGTCGACGAGCCGGACGGCGTGCCCGCGAGCGCGCAGCCACTCACGGGCGCCGGCACCCTTCACGATCGCGGCCGTGCTCGCGGTGTTGGCCGCGAGCGCCGAGCCGGCGGCGACAGTGGCGGTGCGCCACGGACCGTTCACCGGGGCGCCCGTGGCCGGGTCGACGATGTGGTGCACGGTGCGCCCGGCCTGCGTCCAGGTGCGGACGGTCGTGGTCGACGTCGTGAGCCCGCCGCTGCGCAGCCGCACCAGCTGGCCGTTGCCGCCGGCGTGCTCGGCGACGCGGACGACCCACCCGTCCGGGTGGTGGCCGGCGACGGCGATGTCGCCGCCGAGCTCGACGAGCACGCCGCAGTGGTGCCGCGCGGCGATCAGCTGCGCGGCCCGGTCGGCCGTCCACGCCTTGGCGGTGGCACCGAGGTCGAGGGCGGTGCCGCGCGGCACGGTGATCAGGCCGGCCTCGCGATGCAGCCGCACGTCCCGCCACCGTCCTGGGTGGGTGGTGGCGGTGACGGGGCGTTCCGTGCCGGAACCGGCACGGAGCTCGGCGACGTCCCGGTCGTAACCGAGGCGGCGCATCGCGAGGCCGACAGTGGGGTCGACGCTGCCGTCGGTGGTGGCGGCGGCGTCGAGGGCTGCCGCGACGAGGTCGGCGAGCAGCTTCGGGACGGGCACGGGACGCCCGGCGTGGTGGTTGGCCAGCGACAGCGCCGAGTCGGCGCGGAACCGGCTGGCGACGGCGTCGACACGGTCGAGCAGGCCGTCCAGGTCGCGCCCGGCGGCGGCGAGCACCCGCGGGTCGGTGACCACGAGGCGCACGGTGCAGCTCCACGCGGTGCTCTCGCGGGTGGCGGGGGTGAGCACGGCGGTCATGACCCGTTGCTCCCGCCCTGAGCGGTGCCGTTCTGGTCGGTGGTGCCGAGCTGACCCTGCTGTCCCTGCCGGCTTCCGCCGTTCGTCGTGCCGTCGTCGGTGGTGCCGTCGTGGGTCGTGCCGTCGTCGGTGGTGGCGCCGCCGTTCGTGGTCGTGCCGCCGGTGCCGGTGGTGTCGGACGTCGTGCCGGTGCCGCCGGAGGCGGACGACGACTGGTCGGTGACGATGCCGGCGACGAGGCCGCCGGTGAGCAGCACGGCGGCGACGCCGGTCGCGGCGGCGGCGGTGCGGGCGCGGCTGCGCAGGGCGTGGAACCCGGAAGTGCGGGGTGGGTGGCTGGTCATGCCGAGAACGATCGCCTCGGGCACCTCAGGCACACGTCACGGAAACCTCAAGGCTTCGTCAAGACCACCTGGGAGCGGGCCCGGACCGTTGCCGGGCCGCCGTGGGACCATCGGCTGATGACCCGTCGCCGTGTTGTCCGTCGACCGGCGGACGGTGTCACGCGCCCTGTCCCGTTCGCCGCCGCGTGCGCCGCCGCGCTCGTGCTGCTCGCCGGTTGCGGCTCGACCGTCGACGGCACGCCGTCGGGGTTGTCCGGCAGTGCCGCGCCGTCGCTCTCGCCCGGCGCCTCCGGATCGTCCGGCCCCTCGGGGTCGTCGGCCGCGCCCTCGCCCGACCCGTCCGTGTCGGTGCCGTTCGCGACCGACGGCGCGCCCGGCCCGTCGGGCGGAAGGACGGTCGGCACCGACGACTTCGAGCTCACCCTGCCGTCCGGGTGGACGTCGTCGTCGCGCCTCGACACCGGCATCGTCGCCGTGTACTTCGGGCCCACCGTCGACGGCTTCACGATCAACACGAACATGGCGCGCGAGCTCGCGCCCGGCGCCGACCTGGACACCTACCGCGCCCGGACGCTCGCGAACCTGCAGACGCAGTTGCCGATCACCGATCTCAGCGAGACCCGCTCGCTCACGGTCGGCGGTGAGCCCGCGGTCACCTACGACTTCCGCTCCGAGATCCGCAACCAGGAGTTCAAGCAGGGCCAGGTGGTGGTTCTGCACGACGGTTACGGGTTCGTGTTCACCTACTCAGCCTCGCTGGGCACCTACGACACCTACGCGCCGCAGGCGGCGTCGATGGTCACGTCGCTGCGCTGGAAGTGAACCGGCCGAGCGCCAGCGTCACCAGTGCGCCGCCGGACGCACCGCTGCCCAACGTGAGCGACCCGCCGGACGATTCTGCGCATCTGCGCGCAATGTCGAGTCCGAGCCCGCTCGAGCCGCGATCGCTGCGGCCGCGCACGTGCGCGCCCGCGGGCAGGCCGGGACCGTCGTCCTCGACGACGAGCCGCGCGGCGTCGTCGTCCGCGTCGAGCGAGACCCGGAACGCCACGCCCTCGGGCGTGTGGGCGACGACGTTCTCGAGCAGCGCGTCGACGGCGGCGGCGAGGTCCTCGGCTCCGGCGCGGACGAGCA
Organism: Jatrophihabitans fulvus; assembly: GCF_054781375.1. Classification (NCBI taxonomy): domain Bacteria; kingdom Bacillati; phylum Actinomycetota; class Actinomycetes; order Jatrophihabitantales; family Jatrophihabitantaceae; genus Jatrophihabitans; species Jatrophihabitans fulvus. Next base: position 360,839 of record NZ_BAAGUN010000002.1, on the reverse strand, counting down.
ACGGTGCGGACGGCAGCTCGACGGCCATCGCGCGGCCCTGGTCCTCGGCGAGGGCCGACCAGAACCCCACGCGGTCGCGCACGACGTCGGTGGCGTCGCACGACGGCAGCCGGCCCTCGCGCTGCGGGCGCCGGGCGGCGTGGATGACCGCCGTCAGCATGCGTTCGAGGTTCGACACGTGCGCACCCACCCGCTCGGCCTCGACCGGGTCGCGCAGCGCCTCGGCGTCGAGGCGCAGCGCGGTCATCGGCGTCCGCAACCGGTGCGACAGGTCGGCCGTGGTCTCGCGCTCCTCGGCGATGAGCTGGTCGATGCGGTCGGCCAGGCGGTTCAGCGCGCGTCCGACGTCGGCCACCTCGGCGGGACCGGTGGTGGGCGCCCGGGCGGTCGTGTCGCCGGCGCCGAGCCGTCCGGCGGTGGTCGCGGTCTCGACGAGCGGGCGCACGATGCGGCGGGTCAGAACCTCTCCGAGCGCCACGCCGAGCCCGATCAGCAACACCGCGGCACCGCCGAGGAGTAGGAGCGGGCCGTCGGCGCGGGCCATGACCTCGTCGTCGGTGGCGTAGACGCGCACCACGAAGTTGCGGTCGTCGGCATCGGGGTCGCCGTCGCCTCGGAAGGTGCCGAAGCGCAGCTGCACGAGGATGCCGTCGGCGTAGTCGGTCGGCTCGCCGGTCGGGCGGTCGGCGTTCGGCCCGCCGGGGCCGTCGCCGTCCCCGCCGGGAACGGACGGCAGGTCGGACGGGCTGCCGGGCGGCGGCGTACCCACGACCGATCCGTCGGGCAACCGCACCGACACGTCGTGGTCGAGCTGCCGCAGGTAGTCGGCCAGGCCGGTCGTGCCGTACTCGCCGACCCCGCGTGCCACGTCGCCCGCCTGGCGGCGCAACTCGTCGGCGGCGTCCGAGCGCACGTTGTTGCGGATGAGGACGGTCAGCGGGATCGCGAACGCCAGCACGACGAGCGTCGTCATCCCGACGACGAGCAGCAGGATGCGGCGCCGCACGTCAGCCCGTCCCGGGTGCGGCCAGCCGCACGCCGACGCCGCGCACGCTGTGCAGGTAGCGAGGTTCGGCGGCCGTCTCGCCGAGCTTGCGCCGCAGCCACGACAGGTGCACGTCGACGGTGCGGTCGGACCCGCCCCACGCCAGCTGCCACACCTCGCTGAGCAGGTCGCGTTTCGTCACGACCTCGCCGGCGCGCCGGGCGAGCGCGAGCAGCAGCTCGTACTCCTTGCGGGCCAGCTCGACCGGGCGTCCGTCGACCGTGACCTCGTAGCTGCGGGTGTCGATGCGCAGCCCGCCGACGGTGATCACGGGGTCCTCGTCCGTCTTGCCGCTGCGGCGCAGCAACGCCCGGACGCGGGCGGTGAGCTGCGCGGCGGTGAACGGCTTGATCACGTAGTCGTCGGCGCCCAGGTCGAGCAGCCGCACCATCTCGGCCTCGTCGTCGCGGGCGGTGGCGACGATCACCGGCACGTCGCTGACCGCCCGCAGCATCGACAGCACGTCGGCGCCGTCGATGTCGGGGAGGCCGAGGTCGAGCAGCACGACGTCCGGACGGTTCTCGACGGCCGCGCTCAGCGCCGGCAGGCCCGATCCGACCGCGTTCACGGTGTGGCCGTGCTCGCGCAGCGCCCGCAGCAGGGCGGTGCGGATCGCCGCGTCGTCCTCGACGAGCAGCAGCTGGGCCATGGGCGCGAGGCTAACGGCTCACGCTGAAGTCGGGCCCGGATACTGGAGGCATGGCCTTCGCCGATCTGCAGGACTTCCTCGCCGCGCTCGACAAGGACGGCGACCTCGCCCGGGTGAAGGTGCCCGTCGACCCGCACCTCGAGGTGACGGGCATCGTGACGCGGACGCTGCGCGAGCAAGGCCCGGCGCTGCTGTTCGAGAAGCCCACCCGCGGCCGGATGCCGTTGCTGCTCAACGCCTTCGGCACCCACCGGCGCATGGCGCGGGCGCTCGGCGTCGACGACCTGGACGAGATCGGCCACCGCATCGGTGAGCTGCTCAAGCCCGAGCTGCCGCGCGGCGTCGGCGGCTTCAAGGACGCGCTCGGCAAGGCGGCCCAACTGCGGACGCTGCCACCCAAGCGCACCAAGGACGCGCCCGTGCACGAGGTGATCGTCCGTGGTGACGACATCGACCTCGAGGAGCTGCTGCCCGGCGTGCTCGCCTGGCCCGAGGACGGCGGCGTGTTCCTCAACCTGGGGCTGACGCACACCAAGCATCCCGAGACGGGCACCCGCAACCTCGGCATGTACCGGCTGCAGCTGCAGGACCCGCGCACCGTGAGCCTGCACTGGCAGATCCACAAGGACTCGACGAACCACGCCTCCGTCGCCGAACGGCGCGGTGAGCGGTTGCCCGTCGCGATCGCGTTCGGCTGCCCGCCCGCGGTGACGTACTCGGCGTCCGCCCCGTTGCCCGCCGACATCGACGAGTACCTGTTCGCGGGGTTCCTCGGCCGCGAGCGGGTCGAGCTCGTCGACTGCGTGTCGGTGCCGCTGCAGGTGCCGGCCCACGCGCAGGTGGTGCTCGAGGGCTGGGTCGAACCGGGGGAGCGGCTCCCGGAGGGTCCGTTCGGCGACCACACCGGCTTCTACACACCTGTCGAGCCGTTCCCGTTCGTGCGCGTCGAGACGGTCACGATGCGCAAGAAGCCGATCTACCAGTCGATCGTCGTCGGACGCCCGCCCCAGGAGGACGGCCCGATCGGCAAGGCGACCGAGCGCATCTTCCTGCCGCTGATCAAGATGACGCTGCCCGAGCTGGTCGACTACGACCTGCCCGAGGCGGGCGTGTTCCACAACGCGTGCATCGTGTCGATCGACAAGCGCTTCCCGAAGCACGCGCAGAAGGTCATGAACGCGATCTGGGGCGCCGGTCTGCTGTCGCTGTCGAAGCTGATCGTCGTCGTCGACGCCGACTGCGACGTGCACGACTACGCCGAGGTCGCGTGGCGCGCGTTCGGCAACGTCGACTACGCCCACGACGTGCTGCACACCGTCGGGCCGGTCGACCACCTGGATCACGCCTCGTACGAGCAGTTCTTCGGCGGCAAGCTCGGCATCGACGCCACCCGCAAGCTGCCGACCGAGGGCTACCGCCGCGACGGCGGCTGGCCGCGGGAGTGCGTGCTGGACGACGAGACGGCCGCGCTGGTCGAGCGTCGGTGGCGCGAGTACGGCATCCGCCGCCGGTGAGCGTTCCCGACCGGCCCGCTGGCAGGATGGGAGCGTGACCGCCACGGCCGAGCGGGGTCGCGTCCGCTCGTTCCTCTCGCTCGTGATGATCGAGCACTCGGTCTTCGCGCTGCCGTTCGCCTACATCGCCGCGCTGACCGCCATGTGGCAGCAGAACCGGTCCGTGCACTGGGTCGACCTGCTGCTGATCACCGTCGCCATGGTCGGGGCGCGGACGGTCGCGATGAGCGCGAACCGCATCATCGACCGCGAGTTCGACGCCCAGAACCCCCGCACCGCGCGGCGCGAACTGGTGACGGGCGAGCTGTCCGTCCGCTCGGCATGGGTGGGCACGGCGGTCGCGCTCGTGGTGTTCCTGGCCGCGGCGCTCGCCCTGTCGCCGCTGTGCCTGCTGCTGTCGCCGGTCGCGGTGTTCGTGCTCGTCCTCTACTCCTACGGCAAGCGGTTCACCGACTTCCCGCAGGCGCTGCTGGCGCTCGCGCAGTTCGTCGCACCGATCGGCGCGTGGCTCGCCGCGGCGGACGAGATCCCTGCGGCCGCTGTGGCGCTCGGCATCGCCGTCGGCACCTGGATCGGCGGCTTCGACCTCATCTACTCGTGCCAGGACGCCGAGATCGACCGACGCATCGGGTCGAGGTCGTTCCCGGCCCGGTTCGGCATCCCGGCGGCGCTGCGCGCGTCGTCCGTGGTGCACGTCGTCACCGTCGCCGCCTTCGCCTGGTTCGGTGCCGCCGCCGGCCTCGGCCGGCTGTGGTGGACGGGGCTGGCGCTGATGACGCTCGTCCTGGTCTACGAGCACCTCATCGTCAAGCCGCACGACCTGTCGCGCGTCAACCGCGCCTTCTTCACCGCCAACGGCGTCATCGGCATCGGGCTGTTCGTGTTCGCCCTCGCCGACCTGATCGTGCAGGGGTTGTCGGCGTGAGGGAGCCGTGGGTCGTGGGGGTGTCCGGCGCCTCCGGCACGCCCTACGCGCGCTCGGTGCTGACCGCGTTGCTGGACGCGGGCGAGCCCGTCGACCTGGTGGTGTCCCGGGCGGCGCGATTGACCATCCTCGACGAGACCGGGCTGTCGTTCCGCGACGCGCACTGGCGCGACGACCTCGCCACGTGGCTGGGACGCGAGCTCGGCGACGTCCGTTACTGGACCGCGGGCGACCTGGGCGCCGGGCCGGCCAGCGGTTCGTACCCGGCCAAGGGCATGGTCGTCGTCCCTGCCTCGACCGCGGCGGTGGCCGGCATCGCGATCGGGCTGTCGAAGGACCTGCTGCAGCGCGCCGCCGACGTCACCCTCAAGGAACGCCGGACGTTCGTGATCGTGCCGCGCGAGACGCCGTACACCCGCGCCACCCTGCAGCACATGCTCACGCTGCACGACGCCGGTGCGGTGGTGCTGCCCGCGAGTCCCGGCTTCTACGCCGCGCCGAAGTCGCTCGACCAGCTCGTCGACTTCGTCGCGGCCAAGGTGCTCGACGTGCTCGGCGTGCCCCACGACCTCATCACCCGGTGGCAGGGCACGCTCGGCGGCGCGTCGCAGGGGTGACGCGCGGGTAACGTCCCGGAAATGGACGCGACCGACCGCAAGCTGCTCGACGCCCTGCGCGCGAACGCCCGGGCGACGTACGCGCAGCTCGCCCAGCACGTCGGTCTCAGTGCGCCCGCCGTGCACGAGCGGGTGGCCAAGCTCGAGCAGGCCGGGGTGATCACCGGCTATCACGCCGCACTCGCCCCGGAGTCGCTCGGCTACGCCGTCAACGCCCTCGTCGGCATCTTCATCACCGACAGCGCCGACACCGACGACATCGCCGACGCCCTCGCCGGCCTGCCCGTGGTCGAGCACTGCTGGTTCGTCGCCGGCGAGGAGACGTTCATGGTCAAGGTGCGGGTGCCCGATGTCGCCGGTCTCGAGGGCGTCATCCGCACCCTCAACCGCATTCCCGGCATCGGCCGCACCCGCACCAGCGTCGTCCTGTCGACCAAGTTCGAGGACCGCGTCCCCACCTCGGGCCCCGTGGATCCGGGCGTCTGACTGGTCCGATCGCGAGTTGACTGGTCCTTTCCGGGGCTGACTGGTCGCTTGAAGTGATCCAGTCAGGGGCGAAACGTGCCAGTCAACCCGGGAAGGGGCCGGTCAGCGGGCGCGGGCGGCGAGGGTGTACAGCCCCTCGTCGCACCGCCGTCCGGCGGTCGCGTAGCGCGCGGTCGCGACGTCGGCGGTGGCGAGGTCCTCGACGGCGAATCCGGCCTCGCCGAGCACAGCGCCGATCCGCTCGGCGGTCACCGCCCAGGTCACCGGTTCGCCGATGACCGCCAGACCGCGCACCCCTGCCCGCCGGGCGTTGTCGACCGGACGCCGTCCGGACAGCCGCTGGAACGCGTCCATCGTCAGCAACGAGCCGCGCCCGCAGAGCTCCTGCAGCGCGGTCAGGGTGCCGCGCACGGCGTCGGCGTCGAGATACATCGCGACGCCTTCCCACACGACGACGGTGCGGGCGCCGGTGCGCCACGGCGACCCGGCGAGCCGGTCGCCGAGCGTCTGGGTGTTGAAGTCGATCTCGACGCTGTGCACCCGGCCCGCCGCGAAGACCTCCGGGTGCGCGGCGACCACGCGACGCTTGAGCCGCGACAGCGGCGGCAGGTCGACCTCGATCACCGGACGCCCGCCGAGCTCGGCGGCGAACCGGTAGGCGCGGCTGTCCCATCCCGCCCCGAGTACGAGCACCTGCTCGGCCCCGGGCAGCTCGTCGAGCAGGTGGTCGTCGATGAAGCGGTGCCGGCACAGGACGGACGTCGACACCCCGCCGATCGCCGTCCGCTCCATCGCGTGCCGCAGCGGACGGACGGCCGGTGACCGCAACCCCGTCCGCGCGGCCCGCCCTGCGGCGCCGAGGAAGACCGCTGCGTACGGGTCGTCGACGATGCGCTCGGCCTCGGGACGGTCGTGCTCCAGCGCCCGCCACAGCGTGACCGCCTGCGCCGTGATCGACGGACGGCCGGTGCGGTGCAACCGCGGCATCAACCCGATCGCCACGCGCGCATCCTCTCGAGCAGGTCGCGGGTGTCCTGCGCGCCCATGTCACCGCCGTGCTCGTCGTTCACGGCCTCGCCGATGCACGCGGCGCGCAGCACCTGGAAGGCGAAGTCCTGCCGGTCGCCCCAGGGCACGAACGGCTTGGTGATCATGAGCGCGGCGATGCCGTGGGCGACCGTCCACATGCGCAGCGCGATCTGCACCGCGTCCGCAGCGGGGAAGAGTCCGTCGGCGATGCACTCGCGCACGACGTCGACGAAGTGGACGAAGGCGTTGTCGGCCAGCACGTCGTCGACCTCGGACGCCTCCCCCTGGTGCGGGTGTCGTTCCATCGTGGCCAGGCGGTAGTGCTCGGGGTGCTCGACGGCGAAGCGCACGTAGGCGAGCCCGAAGGCGCACATGCGGTCGATCGGGTCGGGGACGCCCTCGCCGGCGGTCAGCATCGCGTCGTCGAGCGCGGCGAACACGTCGGCGACGACCGCGTCGAGCAGGGCGTCCTTGTCGGCGAAGTGCAGGTAGATCGACGGCGGGGTGACGCCGACACGTTCGGACACCGCCCGGATCGAGACGGCGGCCGAACTGCCGGACGCGGCGAGCAGCTCTCCGGTGGCGGCCACGATCTCGGCCCGGAGCTGCTCGCCGCTGCCGCGGGGGTTGCGACGACGGGTCACGCGTCGACCAGTTCCTTCCGTGGTCCCGGCGCCGGCGCGCCCTCGTGCAGGCCGATGCGCTCGTGCAGCCGGGCCAGGGGACGCGGCGCCCACCAGTTCCAGCGGCCGGCGAGGCGCATGAAGGCGGGCACCAGCATTCCTCTCACCACGGTCGCGTCCATCAGCACCGCGAGCGTAAGCCCGGTGCCGAACAGCATCATGAACGAGACGCCCGAGGTCGCGATGGCGGCGAACACGATGGCCATCAGCGTGGCCGCGGCAGTGACGATGCGGCCGGTGTGGCCGAGGCCGACGGCGACGGCGCGCTCGTTGTCGCCGCTGGCGAGGTACTCCTCGCGGATGCGCGAGAGCAGGAACACCTCGTAGTCCATCGACAGGCCGAACGCGAGGCAGAACATCAGCGGCGGCATCGACGCGGGCAGCGCCCCGGTGGTGGTGAGGTCGGGGAACAGCCAGCCGAGGTGGCCGTCCTGGAAGATCCACACCATCGCGCCGAAGGTCGCCGACAGCGACAGCAGGTTCAGCACCACGGCCTTGAGCGGCAGCAGCAGACTGCCGGTGAACAGGAACAGGACGATCAGGGTCGTCACCGCGATGAGCGCGAGCGCCCACGGCAGCGCGTCGCCGAGCGCGTCGAGGCTGTCGCGGTCGACGGCCGCCTGCCCGGTGACGAGCGTGTCGAACGGGGCGGGTGCAGCGCGTACGGCGGTGACGAGGTCCGAGGCCGCGTCGGACTCGGGGTCGAGGTCGCTGCGCACCTGCAGGTAGGTCGCGCCGTCGCGGCCCAGGGCGGGGTTGCCGCCGGCCACGGCCCGTCCGTCGGCGTACGTGCCGGTGACCGCGGCGACCGAGGTGACGCCGTCGAGGCGCGACAGTTCGGTGGCGTACGGCGCGATGCGCGCGTCGGTGCCGCCGGACGGAACGACCACCGACAGGGTGCCGGCGGCGTTGGCCGGGAAGTCGTCGCGCAGCCGGTCGCCGACCTGGTGGACGGTGGTGTCCTTCGGCAGCACCCGCTCGTCGGGGTAGCCGAACTTCACCCCGAGGAACGGCAGGCCGAGGAAGACGAGGAAGGCGACGACGGCCACGGCCACCGGCAGTGCCCGCTTCATGACGGCGCGGGCGAAGCGGTACCAGGCGGTCTGCTCGACCGGCTTCGGTGCCGGCTCCGGACGGCGGAGCATCCGGCGGACGGCGCGGCGCAGGTCGAGCTTGTCGATCCGTCCGCCGACGAGGGTGAGGATCGCCGGCAGCAGCACCAGCGCCGACACGGTGGCGAGGGCGACGACGGCGATGCCCGCGTAGGCGAACGAGCGAAGGAAGTAGAGCGGGAACACCAGCATGGCCGCGAGCGACAGCGCCACCGTGAGGGCGGAGAACAGCACCGTCCGTCCGGCGGTGTGCATGGTCGTGCGGACGGCTGTCGCCGGGTCGGCCCCGCCGCGCACCTCCTCCCGGTAGCGGTTGACCACCAGCAGGCTGTAGTCGATCGCGAGGGCGAGCCCCAGCGCGGTCGTCATGTTGAGCGCGAAGATCGAGACGTCCGTCAGGGCCGCGATGCCGCGCAGCACCGCGAGCGTGCCGAGGATCGACACGATGCCGAGCGCCAGCGGCATCAGCGCGGCATAGAGGCTGCCGAAGACCAGGACGAGCACGATCGCGGTGAGCGGGATCGCGATGGCCTCGGACGCCGCGAGGTCGCTGCTGACCGTGTCGTTCACCTCGGCGAAGGTGGTGGCGATGCCCCCGGCGCGGACGGTCACGCCGTCGCGGTCCTTCGCGAGCCGTTCGGCGATCGCCTGCGCCCGCTTCGGGGCCTCGGAGTCGTCACCGGTCACCCGGGCGACGACGAGGCCGGTGCTCCCGTCGTCACTGCGCAGCGCGGCGGCCTGCGCCCGGGGTGCGGTCCAGAGCGACGACACCTGCACGACGTGGTCCTCGTCGCCGAGGCGGGTGGCGAGGTCGCGGCCGACGGTGCGGGCGGCGTCCGAGTCGGCACCGTCGGGAGCGGAGACGGTGAGGACGAAGTTCGTGCTCCCGGCGTCGAACGACTCGGCGAGGACGTCGGCGGCCCGGCTCGACTCGGACGTCGGGTCGCTGAACCCGCCGGAGCTGAGTCGGGAGGCGACCGGAGCCCCGAACACGGTGGCGAGGACGAGCAGGAAGCCGGCTACGACCAGCACCCGCCGGGGGGCGCGGATTCCGAGGTCGGCGAGTCGGGTGAGCATCGTGGGCCTCCATCGGCGGGGTGGGTTATCGACGATAAGTTGACATCGATAAGTTAGCGCTGTCAAGTCATCGTTCGAACCGGGTCGCCCCCCGTTCGGTCGGGACGCACGGCTCTGTCGCCGCGCCCGACCGCGCGCCTACCGTGCGCAGCACACGCCGACGCGAGGGGGTCGCAGGGTGCGTAGGGGACGGCTGCCGGTGCTCACCACGGCTGCGGCATGCGCGCTGGCCGTGCTGGCCGCGATCGGCGCGACACCGGGCGACCGGCACCGGTGGGATGCGGCGGGCTCGGTCGGGGCGAACGTGACCGCGGTGCCCGGCTACGACCACGTCGTCGTCGTGGTCGAGGAGAACCACACCAGGGAGCAGGTCATCGGCAACGCCGACGCGCCCTGGATCAACGCCCTGGCCGCGAACGGCGCCAACCTCACGTCCTCCTACGGGGTGACGCATCCGAGCCAGCCCAACTACCTGGCTCTGTTCGCCGGGTCGACGCTCGGGCTGACCGACGACTCGTGTCCGCACACCTACCGGGACGCCGATCTGGCGTCGCGGCTGACGAGCGCGGGCCGGACGTTCGCCGGGTACAGCGAGTCGCTGCCCGCGGCCGGGTCGACGACGTGCTCCTCGAACGGGTACGCCCGCAAGCACGCGCCGTGGGTGAACTTCCCGGCCGTCCCGGCGTCCGCCAACCAGCCGTTCACGGCGTTCCCGTCCGACTACTCGACGCTGCCGTCCGTGTCGTTCGTCGTGCCGAACCTGCGCAACGACATGCACGACGGCACCGTCGCGCAGGGTGACTCCTGGCTCGCCGCCAACCTGGACGGGTACGTGCGCTGGGCGCGCACACACAACAGCCTGTTCGTCCTCACCTTCGACGAGGACGACAACAGCTCGGCCAACCGCATCCCGACCGTGTTCGCCGGGGCCCACGTGCGCCCCGGCGACGTCCCCGACCAGGTCAACCACTACAACCTGCTGCGCACGCTGACGGACGCGTTCGGCGTGGCGCCGCTCGGCCTGGCGGCGACGAGCCAACCGATCCTGTCGGTCTTCGGCGCGCCCGCCGACGACGCGGCGCCGGTCGCGTCGTTCACGTCGTCGTGCAATGCCCGCAGCTGCACCTTCGACGCCTCGGGTTCGTCCGATCCCGACGGCACCCTCACCGACTGGCGGTGGGACTTCGGCGACGGCACGGTCGGCACCGGACGCACGGTGACGCACCCGTACACCGAGGGCGGGCTGTACACGGTCGGGCTCACGGTCACCGACGACCACGGGGCCGGCGGGTCGACCGCGCGACAGGTGGTGGGCGGCGGAGCCTTCGCCGTCGACGGGTTCGACCGCACCGTCGCCAAGGGGTTCGGCGCCGCCGACCTCGGCTACGGCTGGACCGTCGGTGGCAACTCCGCGAACGCGTCCGTCTCGGCCGGGTCGGCTCGCTACGCCCTGACGGCGGCCGGCACGCAACTGACGGGCACGCTGACCCGCGTCCCGCGCACCGACAGCGAGGTGTCGGTCGCGTTCTCGCTGCCCGTCGTCCCGGTCGGGGCCGCCGCCACGACGACCGTCGTCACGCGCAGGGTGTCGTCCGGCAACGAGTACGACACCAAGGTGCTCGTGTATCCCGATCGCCGGATCACCCTGCGGGTGACGAAGGTGGTGGCCGGCAAGGAGACGATCCTCGCGGGGCCGGTGCTCGTGGCGTCGCCGTACACCGCGGGCACGGTGCTGCGCGTGCGTGCCCAGGCGTCCGGCACGGGCACCACCGCGCTGCGCGCCCGCGTCTGGCGCGACGGTGACGCGGAGCCGTCCTCCTGGGCGGCCACCGCCACCGACAGCTCGGCCGAACTGCAGGCCGCGGGGTACCCCGGCTACGCAGCCGGCCTGCTCACCGGGGCGACCTCCCTGCCCTTCATCGTGCTGCTCGACGCGTTCCGCGCCCGTCCGACGGTCGTCGCGGCGAACACGCCGCCCACCGCGGCGATCACGGCCGGGTGCACGTACCTCACCTGCTCGCTGTCGTCCGCCGGGTCCACCGACGCCGACGGGCGGATCGTGAGCTCGAGCTGGGACTTCGGCGACGGCGCGGCCGCCGAGGGGTCGGCCGTCTCCCACGCTTACGCGACCGCGGGCACCTATCCGGTGACCCTGACGGTCACGGACGACGCCGGGGCGACCGCGATCACCACGCAGACGGTGACGGCCACGTCGCCGCCGCTGAACCAGCCGCCGGTCGCACGGTTCACCGCGACGTGCAGCGGGCGCACCTGCACCTTCGACGCGAGTGCCTCGTCGGACGACGAGGGTGTCCGCGCCTATGGGTGGGACTTCGGCGACGGCGCGACCGGTTCCCGTCCCGTCGAGACGCACACCTTCGTCGCGGGTGGCACGTACTCCGTCCGGCTCACCGTGACCGACGAGTACGACGCCACCGACGCCGCGACGCAGTCGCTCGTCGTCACCGGGTCCTTCGTCCGGGACACCTTCGGCCGCGTCGTCGACAACGGCTGGGGCAGCGCCGACGTGGGCGGCGCGTGGAGTCTGTCGGGCACCGCGTCGCGGTTCACCGTCCGCCCCGGCGCCGGGACGATGTCGCTGGCCACCCCGGGCGCGCAGCTGGCGGCGTTCCTCCCATCCGTGAAGCGCACGGTCTCGGACATCGTGGCGACGGTCCGGACGTCGGCGGTGCCCGCCGGCGGCCCGCTGTACCTCACGTTCTCGGGCCGCCGCGTGAGCGCGGGCAACGAGTACGCCGCCAAGGTCCTGGTGTATCCGGACGGGTCCGTCACGGTGCGCCTCGTGCGGGTGGTCGCCGGTGTCGAGACCGTGCTGGCCGCACCGGTCAGGCTGAGCGGTGTCGTCGTCTCCGCCGGCATGTCGCTGACGGTGCGCGTCCAGGTGACCGGCAGCGCGGCAGGCACGACGCTGCGGGCGCGGGCCTGGCCGGCGGCGGGCGTCGAGCCCGGGACATGGCCGGTGTCAGCCTCCGACACGACTGCGACGCTGCAGGCGTCCGGCTACGTCGGCGTGGTCGCCTACCTCTCGTCGGCCGCCACCACGTCCCCGGTCGCCGTCGACGTCACGTCCCTGACCGCCGACTGACGGTTCACAGGTGCCGGCGGCCGATCGGGCACCCCGCGGGCCGGTCGTTCCGGCTAGGTTGCTGCGCGTGAGCACCATGGAGCGGCCCGCAACCTTCGTGACGCCGGAGACCGGACTGACCGAGGCGCAGGTCGCCGAGCGCGTCGCCGCCGGACGGGTCAACCGCGCGGACGCCGACACCGGCCGCACCGTCCCGCAGATCCTGCGCGCGAACATCGTCACGCCGTTCAACGGGCTGCTGGCCACGCTGTTCGTGATCATCCTGGCGACCGGGCGCATCCAGAACGCCCTGTTCGGCTTCGTGATCGTCGCGAACACCGCCATCGGCGTGTTCCAGGAGATCCGCGCGAAGCGCACCCTCGACCGGCTGGCGGTGCTCAACGCACCCCGCGCCCGCGTCGTCCGCGACGGCGCGCTGTCGGAGATCGCGGTCGAGGACGTCGTCGCGGACGAGTTGATCGAGCTGCGCTCCGGCGACCAGGTGTGCGCCGACGGCGTGGTGACGGTGTCCGGCGGGCTCGAGGTCGACGAGTCGCTGCTGACGGGCGAGTCCGACCCGATCGACAAGGCGCCCGGCGACGAGGTGCGCTCCGGCTCGATCGTCGTCGCCGGCACCGGCCGTTTCCACGCCACCGCCGTCGGCGCCGAGGCCTACGCCACGGCCCTCGCCGCCGAGGCCAAGCGGTTCACGCTCACGCACTCGGAGCTCGTCGCCGGAACCAACAAGCTGCTGCGCTGGATCTCGCTGATGATGCTGGTCGTCGGCCCGCTGCTGCTGTGGAGCCAGTTCCAGAGCGACGACAACGACACCTGGCGCGACGCCGTCACCGGGGCGGTCGCGGCGCTCGTCGGCATGGTGCCCGAGGGTCTGGTGCTGCTGACCTCGCTGGCGTTCATGATCGCCGCGGTCACGCTGTCGCGGAAGCAGACGCTGGTGCAGGAGCTGCCGGCGGTCGAGGGTCTAGCCCGGGTCGACGTGGTGTGCCTCGACAAGACGGGCACGCTCACCCACGGCGACATCGTGTTCGACGAGGTGCAGGTGCTGGGCGACGACGCGTCCGCCGTCGACGCGGCGCTGGCCGCGCTCGCGAACGTGCCCGACCCGAACGCGACCGCGCTCGCGTTGCAGGAGCGCTACCCGTCCGCCGCGTGGACGGCCACCGGCATCGTCCCGTTCTCGTCCGCGCGCAAGTGGTCGGCGGTGTCGGGTTCGGGCATCTGGGTGCTCGGCGCGCCGGAGATGGTGCTGCCGGCGCCGTCGGGCCCGGCCGAGGAGGACGCGCGCTCGCGTGCGGACGCGATCGCGTCCGAGGGTCGGCGGACGCTGTTGCTCGCCACCGCGCCCGGCGACCTGCCGGCGGACGGCAAGGACGCGGCGCTGCCGTCGGGGCTCGTCCCGGCCGCGCTCGTCGTCTTCGCCGAGCGGGTGCGCGAGGACGCGCCCGACACCATGCGCTACTTCCTCGAGCAGGGGGTCGCGCTGAAGGTCATCTCCGGTGACAACCCGCGCACGGTCGGCGCGGTGGCTGCCGCCGTCGGCGTCCCCGGCGTGACCGGCGCGGACGACGCCGTCGACGCGCGCACGCTGCCCGACGACATCGACGAGCTCGCCGACATCCTCGAGACCAAGTCGGTGTTCGGACGGGTGACCCCGCACCAGAAGCGCGCCGTCGTCGCCGCCCTGCAGAAGCGCGGCCACGTGGTCGCGATGACCGGTGACGGCGTCAACGACGCGATGGCGCTCAAGGACGCCGACATCGGCGTCGCCATGGGCAACGGCTCGGCCGCCACCCGCTCGGTGGCGCAGCTCGTGCTGCTCGACGGCAAGTTCTCGCACCTGCCCGACGTGGTGGCCGAGGGACGCCGCGTGATCGCCAACATCGAGCGCGCCGCGTCGCTGTTCCTCGTCAAGAACGTCTACTCGCTGGTGCTCGCGCTCATCACCGTGGTGACCGTCGGCGCGTACCTGTTCGAGCCGATCCAGCTGTCGCTGATCTCGAACCTCACCATCGGCGTTCCCGCGTTCTTCCTCGCGCTCGGCCCGAACAAGCGGCGCTACGTGCCCGGCTTCCTCGGACGCGTGCTGCGGTTCTCGGTGCCCTGCGGCGTCGTCGTCGGCGCGGCGGCGTACACCGGGTACAGCGTCATCCGCTACGCGCTGAACGACGACTCGGTGGCGGCCGGCCGGACGGTCGCCACCCTCGTCACGCTGATCTGTGCGCTGTGGATCCTCGTCGTCACCGCGCGTCCGCTCGCCGGCTGGAAGGTCGGCCTCGTCGCCGCCATGGTCGCGATCATCGCGGTGATCGTGGTCGTCCCGGCCTTCGCGACGGACGTCTTCCTGCTGCACCCGACCCCGAAGCGCGTCCTGGTCGCCGTCATCGTCGGTGTCGCCGGAGCCGTGCTCGTCGAGCTCGCCGCCCGCGGCGTCGCCTACGCCGCCCGGAACAAGGGCGGGGTGGACGGTTCCCGCCACGGCTGAACCGGCGGCCGCCCGCTCGACTGACCCGCCCGCCCCGGACAGCCGCCTGGCCACCCGCCCGTGAGGCCGTGCGCACACCTCGTGTCAGAACAATTGAGACCCCTTCACGAGACCCTCTCGTGAAGCCGTCTCGTGAAGCCCTTTCAATTGATGTCGAAGGGAGGGTGTCAGCCGTGAGCGCCCGGTCGTGGTGGCCCGGTTCCTGGCGCACCCCCAGCGCCGGGTACAGCCGGGTACAGCCGGGTGCACCTGACCCCACGGCGTCCGGGGTTCAGGACCTCAGGCGGCGCGCCAGCGGAACGAGCCCATGAGCGCGTCGACGCGGCGGTCGAGCTCGGCGTCGACGGGGACGCGGAACTCGGCGAGCAGGGCGAGGCGCGGGCCGTCGGCGGCGACGCGGGTGGGCGCGGGGACGATGTAGCGGCGGGTGCCCGGCTCGGGCTCGTGGTCGAGCAGCTCCTGGGCCGGGCCGCCGGGACGCACGGCGCGCGCCTCGAGATCGGACAGGTCGTCGTCGTCGTCCAGCAGGCCGACGGTGATCGAGCCGGTGGCCTCGCGCAGTTCGTCTGACACGACCAGCGTCGACAACGTCGCCAGGACGGGCGCGCCTTCGGCGTCCTCGTCGTCGGCCGGAGTGCCGTCGCCCCCGGGCGCGACGGGCCCCGACACGAACCAGTCGCGGCAGTCCAGCTCGAAGGCCGGCAGCGTCGTCATGGCGTCGTCCATGAGACGACGCTAAGTCTTTCGGACTGCCCAGTAGGGACCAAAGTACTGACAGCTTGTTCCCTCGCACGAAGTGCTCAGTTCCAAGTCGGACATTCCGGTCGACGGAAGGTACAAAGCGCCCGCCCTCACGTCGGCGGACCGACGGACGAGGTCCTGTCGCGCGCGACGTACCCTCGGACCCATGGCCCTGAGCGAGTCCCGCAAGGCCGAACTGACCGAGAAGGTCGCCGCCCGCGAGCGGCTGACCCGGCAGGACGGCGAAGACCTGTACGACACCGACGACCTGGCCTGGCTGGGTGGGCTCGCCCACGGTGTGCGGACGGAGAAGAACGGCGACACCGTCTTCTTCAACGTCAATCGCCACCTCAACCTGACGAACGTGTGCACCGCGTCCTGCGCGTACTGCAGCTTCCAGCGCAAGCCGGGCGAGAAGGACGCGTACACGATGCGCGTCGAGGAGGCCGTCGAGCTCGCGAGCCGCATGAAGGGCGACGGGCTCACCGAGCTGCACATCGTCAACGGCCTGCACCCGACGTTGCCCTGGAAGTACTACCCCCGCGTGCTGCGCGAGCTGAAGGCCGAGCTGCCGGGCGTGGCGCTCAAGGCGTTCACCGCCACCGAGGTGCACTTCTTCGAGACCATCTCGGGGCTCACGGCGTCCGAGATCCTCGACGAGCTCATCGACGCCGGCCTCGAGTCGCTCACCGGCGGTGGCGCGGAGATCTTCGACTGGGACGTCCGCAAGCAGGTCGTCGACCACGACACCCACTGGGAGGACTGGTCGCGCATCCACCGGCTCGCCCACCAGAAGGGCCTGAAGACACCGGCGACGATGCTGTACGGCCACATCGAGGAGCCGCGGCACCGCGTCGACCACGTGCTGCGCCTGCGCGAGCTGCAGGACGAGACCGGCGGTTTCCAGGTCTTCATCCCGCTGCGCTTCCACAACGACAACAACCGGTTGTCGCACCTGCCGATGGCGCAGCCGGCGGACGTTCTCAAGACCTTCGCGGTCAGCCGGCTGATGCTCGACAACTTCCCGCACGTGAAGGTCTTCTGGGTCATGCACGGCCTGTCGACCAGCCAGCTCGCGCTCAACTACGGCGCGGACGACATGGACGGCTCGGTCGTCGAGTACAAGATCACGCACGACGCCGACGGCTACGGCACCCCGGACAAGCTGACGCGCGACAACCTGCTCGACCTCATCCGCGACGCCGGGTTCCAGCCGAAGGAGCGCAACACGCGCTACGAGGTCATCCGCGAGTACGACGGCCCCGTCCCGCTGGCCGAGCGCCGCGCCGAGCCCCAGGCCGTCTGGGCCTGACGCCGGCCCGATGACGCAGGAGGAACGGACGGTGCCCGAGGAGCAGGCCGGCCCGCAGCAGCCGCTGGACGCCAAGCAGGAGTTCGGCCGGTGGATGGGCACGATGTGGCTCTACACCGTGCTGCGGTTCGCTCTGTTCTTCGCGCTGTGGGGCATCCTGCTGCTCGTCGGCCTCGAGGTGCTGTTCGCGGCGTTCGTCGCCCTGGTGCTGTCGGTGCCGCTGTCGTTCGTGCTGCTCGCCGGGCCGCGCCGCGCGTTCACCGCGCAGATCGAGGCGCGCGTCGAGGCGCAGAAGGCCCGGCGCAAGCAATTCGACGAGCGTCTCGACCCCGAGGGCCACGAGAACCCGTAGGTCAGGCGGACGTGATCAGCGCCGCGATCTCGTCCACCACGCGGCGCGATCCGGCGACGTTCCACGACCGTCCGCCGTGCTCGACGATCTCGGCCGCGCCCCCGGCCGCACGGACGAGCGCGGCGCCGGGCAACCAGTCCCAGGGCAGCGAGTCGGACTGCACCGATGCGCCGAGCCGTCCTGCGGCGACGGCGGCGAGTTCGACCGACCCCGACCCGAGCATGCGAACGGTCGCCGCCCCTGACATCACGCGCAGCAGCGGTTCGCGCAACGAGTCGTCCGGCAACGTCGTCGGGTGCAGGTAGGTCGCGACGGACGTCTCGGCGAACGGACGGTCGGGCAACGGCGCCACCGGTTCGCCGTTGCGGGTCGTCGGGTGCGTGATACCGCCGAGCCACAGCTCGTCCGTCGTGGGTTGGAAAACGCAACCCAAATCGTCGCCGAGTGCCACGGCGGAGCACCACGTGGGCAGTCCCCACAGGAAGTTGTAGGTGCCGTCGACCGGATCGACGTACCAGGTGCGGCCGGCCCCGCGGTCGGACGTGCCCTCCTCGCCCACGATCCCGTCGTCCGGACGCTCGGCGCGCAACCTCCGTACGACGAGTTCCTCGGCCGCGTGGTCGGCGGCGGTCACGACGTCCGACACCGACGTCTTGCGCTCGGCGGTCACGCCCTCGGCGCGCATGCGGGCGGCCAGCGTTCCGGCCTCGCGGGCGAGCGACTCGATCAGCTGCAGGTCGTCCACTCCGGGGACGCTACTGAGCGAGCTTCTCGAGCGTGCGCCGGATGCCGACCGCGTTGTCCGCGGGCGCCTTCAGCAGCTCGAGCACCTTGGCCTGCACGCCCGGCACGCGGCTGTAGTCGAAGACCTCGGTCACGCGCGTACCCGTCGCGGTGGGTTCGAACTCCCAACGCCACCGATGGCCGGCGGGGTGACGCCACTCGACCACCCGTCCGTCGACCAGCTCGGTGACCTTGCTGGTGATGCGGTAGGGCACGCCGTACTTCTTCATCTTCACCGAGAAGCGGTCGCCGGGCGCGAGGCGTGTCGGTCCCTTCACCGTGTCTCGCACGGTTCCGGACCCGTCGAGTTCCTGGTGCCGGTGCGGGTCGGCGACGAGCGCGAACAACTCGTCGGCCGGCCGGTCGACCTCCGTCGTGTACGCGACGCGGCGCTGTCCCATGTCCACCTTGATGATGCTCATACCGCCCGTCCTTCCCGAAATCGTCGTTACGGATTCGTCATGCAACGAACGCCACGAAGCGGACACCCCGGCGTCTCTACGGGTGACGGCGGGCCACGAGGGCCCGCGCCACATCCGGGAGGGTCACCCATGTTCCGTTCGAAGCGCGTCGCCGCCGGCGCCACCGGCCTGCTCGCCACCGCCGCGATCGCCGGCACGCTCGTCGCCGCGGGCGTCGCGAATGCCGACGCGAGCAGCGCCGGCCACCGCCCGCCCCTCGGCACCCGCGCGGACGTCCCGTGGAGCAAGGTCGGCCCGGGCTGGTCGCTGGCCACGTGGTCGGGGAGGACGGGCGGCAAGGCCGTCCTGTTCCTCGTCACCCCGAGCGGTGGTCGGTACACGATCACCTCGGGTCTGCCCGCGTACACGGAGCCGCAGTTGTTCGGCAGCCGTGGCGACAACGCGGTGCTGGACACCGGCTCCGGGGCCGAGCAGATCGACCTGCGCACCGGGCACACGCACGGCATCACCACCGCGGGCGACGCCCCGATCGCCCACGCCGGCACCTCGCCGTCGCAGCACGACCTGATCATGACGCGCTACTCGCAGGGCCGGGCGCACCTCGAACGCACCGACGCGGTGGGACGCCCGGTCGCCGCCTACCCCTCGACCGTCGCGGGCGCCGGGACGATCAACACCACCCGCGTCCTCACCGACGCGGCCGGTACGCGACTCGTCGCCGGCGCCGCGCACGGACTCGTCCTGTTCGACGACAAGGGCACGGCACTGCGCCGGCTGCACCCGGTGTCGCAGTCGTGCTCGGTGAGTTCCTGGTGGACGAAGGACGCCGTGGTCGCCGACTGTGCCGGCTCGTTGTGGGACGTCCCGCTCTCGGGCAAGCCGGCGACGAAGCTCGCGAGCGCGTCGACCGCGCCGATCGCCGGGCTCGGCTACGCCGACATCTGGCGCACGAGTGCCGGGCGCGTCGGTCTGGCCGAGTCCGGCTGCGGTCCCCGTCCCCTCGTCCGCTTCGACGCCAAGGGTGTCGGCCGCTACGCCTCGGTCCCGTCGCCGACCGGCCGTCCCGGCACGAACACGGTCGTCGGTCACCGCGGTGACACGGTGTACCTGACCCACCGCTCGGTCAGCGGTTGCGTCTCGGGCACGAACACCTTCTTCGGCTGGAACGCAAAGACCGGCCCCGAGCTCGCCTACCTCGGCGCCCCGGTCACGTCCGGCACCGTGGTCGGCGCGCTGCCGTACCCCACGAGCTGACCCGGCACACCCGCCGCCGGGCCGGGTGCATCACGCGACGTACGTTGGTCGTGTGACGCGCCCGGCCCGTCCTGCTCGTCCGCGAGTGGGACACATCCAGTTCCTGAACTGCCTGCCGATCTACTGGGGCCTCGTCCGCGCGGGCACGCTGCTGGACGTCGAGCTCACCAAGGACACGCCCGACAACCTCAACGACATGCTCGTGCGCGGCGACCTCGACATCGGCGCCATCTCGCTCGTCGAGTACCTGCGGCACGCCGACGACCTGGTCGTGCTGCCCGACATCGCCGTCGGCTCGGACGGGCCGGTGCTGTCGGTGAACCTGGTGTCGCAGGTGCCGCTGTCCGAGCTGGACGGCCGCCGGGTCGCGCTCGGGTCGACCTCGCGGACGTCCGTGCTGCTGGCGCGCATGTGGCTCGAACAGGTGCACGGCGTGCGCCCGGAGTACTTCACCTGCCCGCCCGACCTGACCGCGATGCTGCTCGAGGCCGACGCCGCCGTGCTCATCGGAGACGCCGCGCTGCGTGCGACCTACGAGGCGCCGCGCCGCGGGCTGACCGTCCACGACCTCGGTCAGGCGTGGCGCGAGTGGTCGGGACTGCCGATGGTCTTCGCCGTCTGGGCCGCCCGCCGCGAGTACGCCGCCGCGAACCCCGGAATCGTCAAGGACGTCCACCGGGCCTTCGTCAGCAGCCGCGACGACGCGCTCGCGAACATCGACGAGGTCGCGACCACCGCGTCCCGCTGGGAGGTCTTCGACCCCGCGACCCTCGCCACGTACTTCCGCACGCTCGACTTCTCCCTCGGCGACCGGCAGGTCGCCGGGCTGCAGGAGTTCGCCCGCCGCGCGGGCCTGCCCGTCGAGCCGGTGTTCGCCGACGTCTGAGCTTCGTCCGCCCGACTTTGCACCTGCCAAGGTCGCCAACGAGGTTGAGCCGGCCGCGTTGACGACTTCGGCAGGTGCAAACCCGGGGCGGACGGCGGCTTTGCACCTGCCAAGGTCGCCATCGGGACGGATCCGGCCGCGTTGACGACTTCGGCAGGTGCAAACCCGGGACGAGCAGGTCAGCCCTTCGGCCAGGCCCCGGTGTCGAAGGCCTGCTCGGCGGCGAGGTGCACGTCGGCCGAGGTGACGAACTGCCCGTTCGAGCCCGCTTTTACGGGCGCGGAGATCCACACGTACCCGGTGGCGAAGGTGGCGCCGACGAGGTAGATCTCGCCGCCCGGCCCGACCTTTCCGGCCCGCGTGCCCTCGGGCGCTTCCGGTGCCTTGGACAGCCGCTGGGTCATGGTCGCGAGCCCGGACGACAGCACGCGGGTGCCGTCGAGGGCCACGTCGCCCGAACCACGCGACGACGGCGGGGCGGTGTAGCGGCAGACCGTGACGTGACCGGGCTTCACGTTCGGCACCGTGCGCGCCTTGCCGTCGACACCGGAGGGCTCCAGCGGCACCCAGAACGAGTCCGTCCGCAGCTTGTACTCGGCCGGGCACTCGAGCGCACCGTTGTCGTCCGTCTTCGACCCGACGCGGTTGTCGTCGCCGGCGCCGGACGTGAAGATCACCGTCAGCACGATCGCGGCGAGCACGGCCGCGCCGACCAGCGGCCACCAGGTGAGGGTGCGGTCGCCACGGGGCTGCGGGGGCCGGGCTGTGGACTCGGTCGCTTCGCTCATGGTCCCCGCATCATGCCCGACGAGTCGTCGTAGCCTGGCGGCATGACGTCCGAGATCACCCGGCTGCTCGACCACGCCGCCGACGGTGGCCGCATCACCCCCGAGCAGGCGCTGCTGCTCTACACCGACGCGCCGCTGCACGCGCTGGGCCAGGCCGCCGACACCGTCCGCCGGCGCCGCTTCCCGGACAACATCGCGACGTACATCATCGACCGCAACATCAACTACACCAACGTGTGCCTGACGGCGTGCAAGTTCTGCGCGTTCTACCGCGCACCGAAGCACGCCGAGGGCTGGACCCACCCGCTCGAGGAGATCCTGCGGCGCTGCGGCGAGGCGGTCGAGCTGGGCGCCACGCAGATCATGCTGCAGGGCGGGCACTCGCCCGAGCTCGGCATCGAGTGGTACGAGCAGACTTTCGCAGCGATCAAGCGCGACTACCCGCAGCTGACCCTGCACTCGCTGGGTGCGTCCGAGGTCGTGCACATCGGACGGACGTCCGGGCTCGACCACGCCACCGTCATCCGCCGCCTGCACGAGGCGGGCCTCGACTCGTTCGCCGGTGCCGGTGCCGAGATCCTCGTCGAGCGGCCCCGCACCGCGATCGCCCCGCTCAAGGAGAAGGGCGAGGTGTGGCTGGCGGTCATGGAGCAGGCGCACGAGCTGGGCGTCGAGTCGACCGCCACCTTCATGATGGGCACCGGCGAGACGAACGCCGAGCGCATCGAGCACCTGCGCATGATCCGCGACGTGCAGGACCGCACCGGCGGGTTCCGGTCGTTCATCCCGTGGACCTATCAGCCCGAGAACAACCACCTCAAGGGACGCACCCAGGCGACCAGCCTGGAGTACCTGCGCATGGTGGCCGTGGCGCGGCTCTTCTTCGACAACATCACGCACCTGCAGGGTTCGTGGCTGACCACCGGCAAGGACATCGGGCAGCTGACGCTGCACTTCGGCGCCGAGGACCTCGGCTCGGTGATGCTCGAGGAGAACGTCGTGTCCAGCGCCGGTGCGCGCCACCGGTCCAACCGCCAGGAACTCATCGAGCTCATCCGCGGTGCCGGGCGTATCCCCGCACAACGGGACACCTTGTACAACCACCTCGTGGTGCACCGCGACCCCGCCGACGACCCGGTCGACGACCGCGTGCACTCGCACGTCAGCTCGACCGCGTTCGCGCAGCTCCCCGTCGTCGCCGCGAGCTGAACCGGGGGCAGTCCTGCCCCTCCGTCCGGAGGGACCGGCCGGCGTCCGGCCGTTAGTCTCACCAGCGTGTCCCTCGCCGTCGCGATCCCGTTCGGTCTCGCGTCGGCGGCTGTCTACGGCACGTCGATCGTGGTGCAGCACCGCGTGGCGCAGGAGCAGGCGGACGACCACGGCGCCAGCGCCGCCGGTCTGATCCGCCTCGTCAAGCACCCGATCTTCCTGCTCGCGCTCGCCGGCGACTTCGTCGGCTTCCTGCTGCAGCTGGTGGCGCTGTCGACCGGACCGGTCGTGATCATCCAACCGCTGGTCGTGCTCATGCTCCCGGTGGCGTTGATCGTCGGGTTCCTCATGGGCGGTCACAAGCCCAACCGCGGCGACTACGCCGGTGTGGTCGCGGTGCTCGGCGGCCTCGCCGTCTTCCTCGCCCTCATCGGGCATCCGGCCGAGCCGCGCGTGCCCAAGGTGCGCTTCATCGTCATGACGATCCTGATCGTGCTCGCGGTGGCGCTGGCGGTGTGTCTGGTGACGCTCGGGCGCAGCAAGACCGTCCGGGGCGCCGCCTACGGTGCCGCGGCGGGCATCTGCTTCGGCACGCTCGCCATGCTGGTCGACGCCGCCTCGGTGCGGCTGGCGGACCGGGGCGTCGCCGGCCTGCTCGACAGCCCCAAGGGGCTCGTGCCCATCGTCGGCATGTTCGTCGTCGGCACCGCCGGGATGATCCTCACCCAGATGTCCTTCCAGGTCGGGGCGCTCGGCGCGACGCTGCCCGCGAACCTGGCGGCCGACCCGCTCGTCGCCGTGCTGCTCGGCGCGCTCGTGCTGCGCGAGAGCATCCCGTCCGACGCCCTGCACCTGCTCGCCTACGCCGCGTGCCTCGCCGTCGTGACGGCCGGGGCGATCAAGCTCGCGAACCCGTCCGACGGCCACCTCGGCGAGGGCCGGGCCGCGGCCGATCCCCCCGCGCCCGTCGGCCGCGGGGACGAGTCGCCGCCGCGCTCGGCCGCCTGACCCGCGTGACAGACTGAGGTCGTGGGCCGCGCGACTCTGGACAAGCAACCCGTCGAGGTCGCCAGGATGTTCGACGGCGTCGCCCGTCGTTACGACGTCACCAACACCGTCCTGTCGTTCGGTCAGGACCGCCGGTGGCGGCGGCACACCCGTCAGTGCCTGCAGCTGGAGCCCGGGCAACGGGTGCTCGACCTCGCGGCCGGCACCGGGGTCTCGACCGTCGAACTCGCCCGCAGCGGTGCCGACGCGGTCGCCTGCGACTTCTCGCTCGGCATGCTGCGGGCAGGGGCTGCGAACAAGCGCCGTCGAGGCGTGCCGTTCGTGGCCGGCGACGCCACCCGGCTGCCCTTCGCGGACCAGTCCTTCGACGCGGTGGTCATCAGCTTCGGCCTGCGCAACGTCGTCGACGTGCCGCGCGCCCTGCGCGAGATGGCCCGAGTGACCAGACCCGGCGGACGGCTGGTGGTGTGCGAGTTCAGCACGCCCACGTGGCGTCCGTTCCGCGCGCTGTACATGCGCTACCTGATGCGGGCGCTGCCGGCGATCGCGAAGCGCGTGTCGTCCAACGCCGAGGCCTACGTCTACCTCGCCGACTCCATCCGCGTCTGGCCGGCGCAGGAACAGCTCGCGGCCGTCCTCGCGGGCAACGGCTGGAGCGACGTCCGGTTCCGCAACCAGACCGGCGGCATCGTCGCGCTCCACATGGCGGCGCGGGTCGCGGTCAGTTAGCGGCTCGCCGTCCGGGGGTAGTTCCGGAGCGAGAGACCCTGCTGACGAAAGGACCACGATGACGTTCGAGGACGACGAGATCCAGGCCATGGACGGCGGCGCCGACGGCGGTGCCGACGGTGGCGCTGACGGTGGTGCGGACGGCGGCGGCGACGGCGGTGCCGACGGCGCGGCGACCCCGGGCCCCGAGGGCCCGGCCGACAGCGGCGACGGCGGTGCCGACGGCGCGGCGACCCCGGGCCCCGAGGGCCCGGCCGACAGCGGCGACGGCGGTGCCGACGGCGCCGCGACCCCCGGTCCCGAGGGCCCGGCGGACAGCTGAGCAGTGAGCACCACCGACACCGGTGGTGACCCCGGCGGTGCGGTCGGCACGGCGCTCGCGCGCTGCGTCGCCCGCACCGCCGGTGCGTTCGCCGCCGAACACTGGGGACGCGCGCCGCTGCTGAGCCGCGCGGCCGAGCTGCCGTCCCGCTTCGACGACCTGCTCACCGCGGCGGCCGTCGACGAGCTGACCTCCGAGCGCGGTCTGCGCACGCCGTTCCTGCGCATGGCGAAGGACGGCGAGGTGCTGCCCGCCAAGCGCTTCACCCGTGGCGGCGGCGCCGGCGCCACCATCGCCGACCAGGCCGCCGACGACAAGATCCTGACCACGATGGCCGACGGCGGCACCCTCGTGCTGCAGGCCCTGCACCGCAGCTGGCCGCCGCTGGTCGACTTCAGCTCCCGCCTCGCCCAGGAACTCGGCCACCCGGTGCAGGTGAACGCCTACATCACCCCGCCGCAGAACCAGGGCTTCGCGGCGCACTACGACGTGCACGACGTGTTCGTGCTGCAGGTGTCGGGCCGCAAGCGGTGGTCCATCCACGCGCCCGTCGTCGACGCCCCGCTCGACGACCAGCCCTGGGACGCGCGCGCCGACGAGGTGCGCGCCGCCGCCGCGGGCGAGCCGCTCATCGACACGGTGCTCGAGCCGGGCGACGCGCTCTACCTGCCGCGCGGCACCATCCACTCGGCCGCCGCTCTCGGTGAGACGTCGATCCACCTGACCGTCGGCGTGCACCCCCTGACCCGCTACCACCTGGTTCAGCACCTGCTGAAGGCCGTAGCGGACGACGTCGAGTTGCGCCGCTCCCTGCCGATGGGCGTCGACCTGGGCGACCCGGCCGCGTTGGCCGCCGAGTTCGCCGAGACGCTCGAGGCGCTGCAGGCCTCCCTCGCGCACCGCAGCGCCGACGCCGCCGCGCGGCACCTCGATCTCGACCTGATGCGACGGACCCGTCCCGAGGCGATCGGACCGCTCGCGCAGCTCACAGCCGCCGAGCGCCTGACCGGCGAGACCGCGCTGCGGTTGCGGCGGGGTCTGCGGCTGCGGCTCGAGCACGTCGGCGACGAGCTCCGGGTGGTGCTGCTCGACCGCACCGTCGTGCTGCCGGCGCGCATGGCCGACGCGGTCAAGACCGCGGTGTCGGGTGGCCGTGTCACCCCGTCCCAGCTGCCCGGGCTGGACGCCGACACGCAGCTCACCGTCGCCCGCCGGTTGGTGCGCGAAGGAGTCCTCGTCCCCGCTGCCACACTCGCAGGGTGAGCGGAGCCCGACCCCGGCCGCGCGAGACGCCCGACCGGTGCGCCCTGCGCTCGCAACTGCGCGGCGACCCGATGCTCGGCACCGCCTTCCCGGCCGCCCGCGTACTGCTGATCGAGCAGCCCGGGCCGTGGGGGCGGCGGGGACTGCAGGACTCCCACTTCGACCACGAGGTCGCGACGCCGCTGATCGCGCGGGCGAACCGGGCCGGGGTGCGGGTGCAGGCGATACGCCGGCACGGCCGCACCGAGACCCACCGTCATCGCGCGTGGATCCTCGCCGACACCCGGCCCGGACACGAGTCGCTGCGGTGGGGGCTGTACGAGCGCGACGCCGACCTGCTCGAGCTGCCGCTGGACGGGTCCGTCGGCACCGAGGCCGACGGCGTCCTCTACCTCGTGTGCGCCCACGGCAAGCACGACCCGTGCTGCGCGCTGCGGGGACGCACCGTCGCCAAGGCGCTCGACGAGCTGCGTCCCGATCGCGTGTGGGAGACGACCCACCTCGGCGGCGACCGGTTCGCTGCCAACGTGCTCGTCCTGCCCACCGGCCTGCTCTACGGACGGGTGCTGCCGATGGCCGCGCCCGAGTTCGTCGCCGCCGCCGAGGCGGGCGAGGTCGTCGGCGCCCTGCTGCGCGGCCGCGTCGGGCTGCCCCCGGCCGCCCAGGCGGCGCTGGCGTTCGGCTTCGAGCACCTCGCCGTGCGCAGGGTCGACGAGCTGGCGGTCGTGTCGCACAAGCGGGCGGACGACGGTTCGGTGACCGTCCGGCTGCGCGGCCCCCACGGGCTGCTCGACGTGCGCGTGAACGTCGAGCAGACCGCCGTCTCGGGCCTGACCTGCGTGAACCCCCGGCCCGGCACGTTCCTGACCTACCGTCCGGTGGCGATCGAACCGGTCCTCTGAGCCGACCGGCTCATCGCCGAAGGGTCAGTGCTGGTCCTCGGGGTGCTTCCCGTGCTTGCGCGCCCGCTCGTACGACCGCTCGATCTCGGCCTCCGCCTCCTTGCGGCCGACCCAGTTCGCACCCTCGACGCTCTTGCCGGGCTCGAGGTCCTTGTAGACCTCGAAGAAGTGCTGGATCTCGAGCCGGTCGAACTCGGGCAGGTGGTGGATGTCGCGCAGGTGCTCGAGGCGCGGGTCGGCGTCGGGCACGGCGAGCAGCTTGTCGTCGCCGCCCTTCTCGTCCGTCATCCGGAACATGCCGATCGCCCGGCACCGCACCAGCACGCCCGGGTAGAGCGGGTCGCCGTGCACCAGGACGAGGGCGTCGAGCGGGTCGCCGTCCTCACCGAGGGTGTCCTCGACGAAGCCGTAGTCGGCCGGGTACTGGGTGGCGGTGAAGAGGGTGCGGTCGAGGCGCATCCGCCCGGACTCGTGATCGACCTCGTACTTGTTGCGACTGCCACGAGGGATCTCGATGAGGACGTCGAACTCCACGGCTGCTCCTTCGCCTGTCAGGGTTCTCTAGTCTCGCACCGTGGACGACGACCGGGCACGCCGAGCCGCCCGCCGGGCGCTGCTCGTCACCGTGATCGTGGTCCTCGCGCTCGCGGCCGGTGCCGCCGGCTTCCTCGTCACCCGCGAGGCGCGCACTCCCGACGCCGGTGCGCCGGCGGCGCCGGCCCCCCGCGTCTACGCGCGGGCCACCGCCGCGGCGCCCACGGCGTCGGCGTCGGGGACGGCGGCCGCGGTGCCCCCCGCCGACCTGCGCGCCGCCCTCGCCGGCGCGGTCGGCAACCCCGCTCTCGGACGGCTGCTGGCCCGCGTGATCGACGCCCGCACCGGCCAGGTGCTGTACGACCGGTCGGGCGCGCGCCCCACCGCGCCGGCGTCGACGACCAAGCTCGCCACCGCGTTCGCCGCGCTCACCGAGTTCGACGCGACCGACCGCTTCACCACCAGCGTGCGGACCGACGGCCGCGGCACCGTCGTGCTCGTGGGCGGCGGCGACCCGACGCTCTCGGCGGCGCCGGCCGGCGCGGACACCCTCTACCCGCAGGCGGGACGGCTGTCGACGCTGGCCCGTGCGGTCGCCCGCTCCGGTGTCCGCGTCACGCGCGTCGTCGTCGACGGCAGCCGGTTCGCCGGCCCGTCGGTGTCGCCGGCCTGGGCGTCCGAGGACGTGCCCAGCAGCTACGGCGCGGCCGTCACCGCGTTCATGGCCGACGGCGGGCGCCCGTCCCCGACCGCGACCGTCCGCTCGGCCACGCCCGACCTTGCCGCGGGACAGTCGTTCGCCGCCCTGCTCGGCCGTCCCTCCGTCCCCGTCGTGCGAGGGTCGGCGGGCACCGGGCGGACGATCGCGTCCGTCCGGTCCGCGCCGGTCGGCGTGATGGTCGAGCAGATGCTGCTCGACTCCGACAACGTGATCGCCGAGGTGCTGTCGCGGCAGGTGGCGGTCGCCCGGAAGCTGCCCGTGAGCTTCACCGGCGGCGCCGCGGCCACGCGCGCGGTGCTGCGGGCCGCCGGGCTCGACCCGGGAACCGGGCTGGTCGACGGCAGCGGTCTCGCCGCCCGCGACCGGCTGACACCCGCGTTCCTCGCGCAGCTGCTGCGCACGGTCGCGACCGCGCCCGCCGACGATCCGGTGCGCGAGATCCTCGCCGGGCTTCCGGTCGCGGCGTGGTCGGGCTCGCTGCAGACCCGGTACCTGGCCGGGTCGGCCCGCGCCGCGCAGGGTGCGGCGCGCGCGAAGACCGGCACGCTCACCGGCGTCTCGACGCTGGCCGGTTTCGTCCCGACCGCGGGCGGACGGCTGCTCGCGTTCGCGCTCGCCGCCGACGGCAACGCCGACACCCCCGCCGCCCAGGGCGCGCTCGACACCCTCGTCGGGCGCATCGCGGCCTGCCGCTGCAGCTGACCGGGCGCGAACGGCAGCCGTGCAGACCGCACGCACAGTGAACGGTGGGTAGCGTGGCGCCCGTGGGCTCGCTCATCGACTGGGAACTCGCCGCCCGGACCGCGCGACGGGTGAGCCCTGCCTCGCCCGACGTGTCGCGCCGCGAGGCCGACGACGTGGTGACGCAGCTGTACCGGGCCACCGCCGAGGCCGCCGACCACGTCGCCGAGCTCACGCACCTGTCCGAACCGCCGGTCACCGCCGCCACCCGCGTCATCGACCGTGCCGCCTGGATCGACGCGAACGCCGGCGGCATGCGCAACGTCATGTCCCCGATCGTCGAGCGGCTCACGGCCGAGAACCCGGTCGGCAAGGTCGCCGAGCGGGTCGGCGGGCGCCTCACGGGGGTCCAGGTCGGCGTCGTGCTCGGGTTCCTCTCGGGCAAGGTGCTCGGCCAGTTCGAGTTCTTCGACCGCCCCGGTGGGCAGCTGCTGCTCGTCGCCCCGAACCTGGTGGCCGTCGAGCGACAGCTCAAGGTCGACCCGCACGACTTCCGGCTGTGGGTGTGCTTGCACGAGGTCACCCACCGCGTGCAGTTCACCGCCGTGCCGTGGCTGCGCCAGCACATGCTCGACGAGGTCGACGCCCTGTCGGCGACGCTCGACGCCGACCCCGCCGAGTTGCGCAAGCGGCTGTCCGGGGCGGTGGGCGAGCTCGTCAAGGTCGTCCGCGGGCAGGACGACGGCGCCGGGCTGATCTCGGTGCTCGCCACCCCCGAACAGCGCCTCGTGCTCGACCGCGTCACCGCGTTCATGTCGCTCGTCGAGGGCCATGCCGAGTACGTGATGAACGCGGTCGACCCGTCCGTCATCCCCAGCCAGCAGGTCATCGAGAACCGGTTCGCCGCCCGCCGCAGCCGCCGGGGCGGCAACCCGCTCGACCGATTGCTGCGCCGCCTGCTCGGCCTCGACGCCAAGACCCGGCAGTACGTCGACGGTTCGTCGTTCGTCCGCACCGTCGTCGAGCGCATCGGCGTCGACGACTTCAACGCCATCTGGACGTCGCGCGACACCCTGCCCACCAAGGCCGAGATCGCCGATCCGGCCCGCTGGATCGCGCGCGTCCACGCCTGAGCCGGCGGGTCGGGCGGACCGGATGAGCGGGCCGACGCCCGCGGTGGCGGCGGTGCGCACCGCCGTCCGCGCGGTGATCGGCGACCGCCGGGTGCTGGTGGCGTGTTCCGGCGGCGCCGACTCCGTCGCCCTGGCGGCGGCGACCGCGTTCGCGGCACCGCGCGCCGGCGTCGCGGCGGGTCTGATCACCGTCGACCACGGTCTGCAGGACGGGTCGGCCGACGTCGCCCGCGCGGTCGCCGCCCTGGGACACGAGCTGGGCCTCGACCCGGTCGAGACCGTCCGCGTCGAGGTGGGCGCCCACGGCGGCCCGGAGGCGGCCGCGCGCGAGGCCCGCTACGCCGCGCTCGGCCGCGCGGCGTCCGCCCTGGACGCCGACGTGCTGCTCGGCCACACGCTCGACGACCAGGCCGAGACGGTGCTGCTCGGGCTCGGGCGCGGGTCCGGTCCACGCTCGATCGCCGGCATGCGTCCGGCGGACGGACGGTGGCTGCGGCCGCTGCTGGGCGTGCGCCGGGCGACCACCCGCCGGGCGTGCGCCGACCTCGGGCTGGCGGTGTGGGACGACCCGCACAACGACGACCCGTCGTTCCGGCGGGTACGCCTGCGCCACGAGGTGCTCCCGCTGCTCGAGGACGTCCTCGGTGGCGGCGTCGCCGAGGCGCTGGCGCGCACCGCGAACCTGCTCCGCGACGACCTGGACGCCCTCGACTCGTGGGACCCCGGCATCGCCGCCGACGGCCCGACCCTGGACGTGGCCGCGCTCGCGGAGCTGCCGCGCGCCGCCCGGACCCGGGTGCTGCGCGCCTGGGCGCTCGCGCGGGGCGCCGCGCCCCTCTCCGCCGAGCGGACCGCCGCCCTCGACGCCCTCGTGAGCGACTGGCACGGCCAGGGACCGATCGATCTACCGGGGGGCGTCAGCGTCCGCCGCGCGTCTGGGAGACTCGAAACCGTGGGGATTTCAGCGTGAGCGACGCTTGCGGAGCGAACCGGAAACACAGTGTGACGTGGAGCCTCGCGGCGTCCCCGGAGCGCAGCGAGGAGACGCCGTGAGCGAACTCGACCGCGACATCGACGAGGTGCTGATCAGCGCTGACGCGATCAGCGCGAAGATCGGCGAGCTGGCCAAGGAGATCGACGCCGAGTACTCCGACCGCGAACCGGTGCTCGTGGGCGTCCTCAAGGGCGCGGCCATGTTCATGTCCGACCTCGCCCGGGCGCTCGAACGGCCGGTGACGATGGAGTTCATGGCCGTCAGCTCCTACGGCAGCGGCACCCAGAGCAGCGGCGTGGTCCGCATCCTCAAGGACCTCGACCGCGACATCGCGGGCAAGGACGTCCTCATCGTCGAGGACATCATCGACTCGGGCCTGACGTTGAGCTGGCTGCTGAAGAACCTGCGCGCCCGCCAGCCCGCGTCGATCCGCATCGTCGCCCTGCTGCGCAAGCCCGAGGCGGTGAAGGTCGACGTGCACGTCGACCACATCGGCTTCGACATCCCGAACGAGTTCGTCGTCGGGTACGGCCTCGACTACGCCGAGCGCTATCGCGACCTGCCCTACATCGGACGGCTGCGCCCCGCCGTTTACGGGGGTTAGGCGCCTCGGCGCCCGGGCGCGCCGTGTACCGTCAGTGGTCCGGGAAGGCCGCTCCCCGAGTGGTGTCGGCCACCTGTCGGACCGTCCACTTCTGGGAAGGAACGCGAGCGGCTCCCCGTTCGTGGTAACGATATGAATCGCAGGCGCATTCTCCGGTCGTGGTGGCTCTGGGCCATCGTGATCCTCTTCGGCTTCATCGTGCTGCCGAACCTGCTCTCGAGCGGCAGCGACTACCACGGCGTCTCGAGTTCCGACGCCCTCGCCGAGGTCCAGGCCGGGCACGTCCGCAAGGCCGTCATCGACGACAAGGCCCAGACGATCAAGCTCGAGCTCAAGAAGGGCGAGTCGTTCGAGGGCAAGTACGAGAAGATCAGCTCGCAGTACCCCTCGGGCTCGGCCAACAACGTCTTCACCCAGCTGCAGAAGGCCGCCGACACCAAGGGCAACGGACTCGAGTTCCGCACCTACGTGGCCAAGGAGAACACCTGGCTGTCGATCCTCGTCAGCCTGCTGCCCATCCTGTTGATCGTCGGCATCCTGTTCTTCGTCATGAGCCAGGTGCAGGGCGGCGGCAGCCGGGTCATGAGCTTCGGCAAGAGCAAGGCCAAGCTCGTCAGCAAGGACACCCCGAAGACGACGTTCCAGGACGTCGCCGGGGCGGACGAGGCGATCCAGGAGCTCGACGAGATCAAGGAGTTCCTCGCCAACCCGGCCAAGTTCCAGGCCATCGGCGCGAAGATCCCCAAGGGCGTCCTGCTCTACGGCCCGCCCGGCACCGGCAAGACGCTGCTCGCCCGCGCGGTCGCCGGCGAGGCGGGCGTGCCGTTCTACTCGATCTCCGGATCCGACTTCGTCGAGATGTTCGTCGGCGTCGGCGCGTCCCGTGTGCGTGACCTGTTCGAGCAGGCGAAGAACAACGCGCCCGCGATCATCTTCGTCGACGAGATCGACGCCGTCGGCCGCCACCGCGGCGCCGGCATGGGCGGCGGTCACGACGAGCGCGAGCAGACGCTGAACCAGATGCTCGTCGAGATGGACGGCTTCGACGTCAAGGGCGGCGTCATCATGATCGCCGCGACGAACCGTCCGGACATCCTCGACCCGGCGCTGCTTCGCCCGGGCCGTTTCGACCGCCAGATCGCCGTCGGCCCGCCCGACGTGCTGGGCCGCGAGGCGGTCCTCAAGGTCCACGCGAAGGGCAAGCCGTTCGCCGCCGACGTCGACCTCGGCGTCATCGCCCGTCGCACGCCCGGCTTCACCGGCGCCGACCTCGCGAACGTCATCAACGAGGCCGCGCTGCTCACCGCGCGCACCAACGGCCGCCTCATCACGGGCGCCGCCCTCGAGGAGTCGATCGACCGCGTCATCGCCGGCCCCGAGCGCAAGACGCGGGCGATGAGCGACAAGGAGAAGCGGGTCACCGCCTACCACGAGGCGGGCCACGCCCTCACTGCGTGGGCGATGCCGAACCTCGACCCGGTGCACAAGGTGACGATCCTGCCGCGCGGCCGCTCGCTCGGACACACGCTCGTGCTGCCGCTCGAGGACCGCTACACGCAGACTCGCGCCGAGATCCTCGACCAGCTCGTCTACGCGCTGGGCGGGCGTGCCGCCGAGGAGCTCGTGTTCCACGAGCCCACCACCGGCGCGTCCAACGACATCGAGAAGGCCACCAAGCTGGCCAAGGCGATGGTCACCGAGTACGGCATGAGCGCGAAGCTCGGTGCGGTCAAGTACGGCACCGGCGACAGCGAGCCGTTCATGGGCCGCGACTACGGCAACCAGCGCGACTACTCCGAGGACATCGCCGCCGACATCGACGCCGAGGTGCGCGACCTCATCGAGGGTGCGCACGACGAGGCGTGGGAGATCCTGCAGCAGTACCGCGACGCACTCGATGCCATGGTGCTCGAGCTCGTCGAGAAGGAGACGCTGTCGAAGGACGACCTCGAGCGCATTCTCGCGCCCGTGCGCAAACGTCCGCCGCACAACACGTTCACCGCGTTCGGCAAGCGCACGCCGTCCGACCGCCCGCCGGTCGACATCCCGCCGTCGCTGCGCAAGCCGGCACCGAACGGGGTCGACGCCTCGAACGGTCACCACAACGGCAACGGGCACAACGGCAACGGCAACGGCAGCGGCAACGGCCACGGGGCGCAGCCCGGCGTGACCCCCGAGCCCGTCGCCCCGCAGCCGCCGTCCGGTCAGGGTGGCTACTTCGGACCGCCGCAGGCGCCGCCCGGCGGCTACGGTCCGCCGCCCGGGCAGCCCGGCCAGTACGGCCCGCCGCCCAGTGGGTACGGTCCGCCGCCCGGCCAGCCGGGGCAGTACGGTCCGCCGCCCGGGGGCAACCCGCCGCCGTCCGGGCCGTACGGCACCGGCGGCGACGGTCGGTGAGCGATTCCGAGGCGCTCGGTATCGACGTCGCCCGCGCCGAGGCAGCGGTGCGTGAGCTGCTGCTGGCCATCGGCGAGAACCCCGACCGGGACGGGCTGAAGGCCACACCCGGACGGGTCGCACGTGCCTACGCCGAGGTGTTCGGCGGCCTGGCCGTCGACCCCGCGGACGTGCTCGAGACGACGTTCGACGAGGACCACGACGAGCTCGTCCTGGTCAAGGACATCCCGCTGTACTCGATGTGCGAGCACCACCTCGTGCCGTGGCACGGCACGGCGGCGGTCGGCTACATCCCCGGCGCCGACGGCCGCATCACGGGCCTGTCGAAGCTGGCGCGGCTCGTCGACCTGTACGCCCGCCGACCGCAGGTGCAGGAGCGGCTGACCACCCAGGTCGCCGACGCGCTGGCCGACCGGCTCAAGCCGCGCGGGGCCATCGTGGTGATCCAGGCCGAGCACCTGTGCATGGCGATGCGCGGCATCCGCAAGCCGGGTGCGCTGACGATGACCTCGGCCGTCCGCGGCATCTTCAAGAGCGACCAGCGCACCCGCTCCGAGGCGTTGAGCCTGATCCTGGGTCGGTGACCGTGGTGGGCGCCGGCGTGCTCCCCCGCCGCGACGACCGCCTGGTCGTCGTCGGCGTGCTGAACACGACCCCCGACTCGTTCTCCGACGGCGGGCAGCACGACGACGTCGACGCCGCCGTCGCCCACGGGTTGCGGCTGCGCGCCGAGGGCGCCGACCTCGTCGACGTCGGCGGTGAGTCCACCCGTCCCGGTGCGCGCCGGGTCGAGGCGGACGAGGAACTGCGGCGGGTGCTGCCGGTCGTCACCACCCTGGCCGCCGAGGGCGTGCCCGTCTCGATCGACACGTACCGCGCGAGCGTGGCCGAGGCGGCGCTCGGCGCCGGTGCGCTCATGGTCAACGACGTCTCGGGCGGCCTCGCCGACCCCGCGATGGTGTCCGTGGTGCGCGACGCCGGCGCGCCGTGGGCGCTCATGCACTGGCGCGCGCACGCCGACCACATGAACGAGCACGCCGTCTACGACGACGTCGTGAAGGACGTCCGCGACGAACTGCAGGCCCGGGTCGACGCCGCGCTGTCCGCGGGGATCGACGCGTCCCGGCTGGTCGTCGACCCCGGCCTGGGGTTCGCGAAGACCGCCGCCCACAACTGGGCACTGCTCGCGCACCTGCCCGTGCTCGAGGAACTCGGTCTGCCCGTGCTCGTGGCGGCGTCGCGCAAGTCGTTCCTCGGCCGGTTGCTCGCCGGCGCCGACGGCACTCCCCGCCCGGTCGACCAGCGCGAGGACGCCACCGTCGCCATCACCGCGCACTGCGCCGCCGCCGGCGTGTGGGGCGTGCGGGTGCACGAGGTGCGCCGCTCGGTCGACGCCGCGCTCGCCGTCGCCGCCATCAGAAGGGCCACCCCATGACCCGTCCCGACGCCATCTCGCTGCGCGGGCTCACCGTCCGCGGTTTCCACGGCGTGTTCGACCACGAGCGGCGCGACGGCCAGGACTTCGTCCTCGACGTCGTCCTGTTCGTGCCCACCGCGGCCGCCGCGCGGTCGGACGACCTCGCCGACACCGTCGACTACGGCGCGCTCGCCCAGGGTCTCGCCGCCGTCGTCGAGGGCGAGCCGGTGAACCTGCTCGAGACGCTCGCCGACCGTCTCGTGGCCGTCTGCCTCGCCGACGAGCGGGTCGAGGCCGCCACCGTCACCGTCCACAAGCCCCAGGCGCCGATCCCGCTGACGTTCGCCGACGTGTCGGTCACCGTGCACCGGGAGAGATCGGCGTGACCGGGGCGGTGCTGTCCATCGGGTCGAACCTGCCCGACCGCGGCGGTCACCTGCGCACCGCGCTCGACACGCTGCGGCCCTGGGTCACCGGGGTCTCGCCGGTCTTCGAGACGCCGCCGTGGGGTCCGGTCGAGCAGGGACCGTTCCTCAACGCCGTGCTGCTGGTCGACGACGACACGGCGGACGCCGACGAGTGGCTGCGCCGGGCGCACGCCGCCGAGGACGCCGCCGGACGTACCCGCGAGGTGCGCTGGGGTCCGCGCACCCTCGACGTCGACGTCGTGACCGTCGTCGAGGGGGGCGTGGAACTGCGCGACGAGCGGCCCGACCTCACGCTGCCCCATCCCCGCGCGCACGAGCGGGCGTTCGTGCTGGTGCCGTGGGCGGCGCTCGACCCGTCCGCCCGGCTCGGCGGACGGCCGGTGGCCGACCTGATCGCGGCCCTCGAGGCAGCCGACCCCGGTGAGGTCGCGGCCGTCCGCCGGGTCGAGGCGGCACTCGCGTGACCCGCCCGGGCATGCAGCGCACCGGATGGCGCGAGCTCGTGCTGCCGGCCGTGGTCGTCGGCGGGCTCGTCTACCTGCTGCTGCGCTACGCCTACGACTCGATGCCGCCGCTGCAGCTGCTCGTCCCGGTGCCCGTGGCCGCCCTCGCGGTCGCCGAGTTCGTCGCCGCGCGCCGGGTACGGGCGGCCGTCCGCCACGACCCGGACGCCAAGCCGATGGCGGCGATCGTCATCGCCCGGTGCGTCGCGCTCGGCAAGGCGTCCTCGATCGTCGGCGCGGGCGTGGGTGGTGCCGCGCTCGCGCTGCTCGCCCGGGTCTTCCCGGACGTGGGAACGGTCGACGCCGCCGGTCACGACGCGATCGTCGCGACCGCCATGTTCGTGGCGTGCGTGCTGCTCGTGGGGGCCGGTCTCTGGCTCGAACGGGCGGGACTCGACCCCAACCGCGACCGCCGCCCCTGAGGGGTTCGTGCGAGCCGGCTGCGGCTCTGGTCCCGGCCTCTAAACTGTCCCGGTGCCGCCCCGGACCAGACCCCCGCTCACGCGTGGCGTCGTGCTGCGCGGCATCGGCTTCACCGTCGCGATCGCCCTCGGCGGCATCGCGGTGTGGCTCATCGTCACCAGCGACACGCAGAAGAGCCTGCGCATCGCGATCCTGGTCGGTCTCTGGGGACTGCTGCTCGGCGCGTACTCGATGTTCGGCGCCCGTCGCAGCCTCGCCGACGAGCTCGCCGAGGCGTCCGCCGACGCCCCCTCGCGCCGCGAGGTCGCGGTGCGCGACTCCCGTACGGCCGTCGAACGGGCGGACGACGCCAACGCCCGGCGCGAGTGGGAGCACCGCCTCGAGCGGCTGATCGCCCACGAGATCAGCAACGGCGTCGCCCGCGAGACCGCCGCGCTGCGCGGCGAGATCGCGGCGCTGCGCAAGGAACTGCTCGAGAAGGTCGGCGGCCAACTGCGCCTCGAACGCATCGAGACCACGCGGGTCATCGGGTCCGACCTCGAGGCGCTGCAGCACGAGGTGCGGCAGCTCAAGTCGGTCACCGAGGACGTCCGCCTGCCCGAGTTCGGCGACCAGCGGCTGTCGCTGCGCCCGGTGGTCGAGCCGGCGCGGGTGCGTCCGGTGAGCCGCGCGACGGCGGAGGTCGAAGCGGACGTCCGGCCCGCCAACTCCGAGGTGCCCGAGCACGGCGCGCCGTCGCTCACCGCCCCCGGGGCGAGGGCCGGGGCGCCCGCCCGGGTCGCGGGCCCGCCGGCCGACGACCCGGCCGCCAGGGTGCACCAGCCGCCACGCGAGGACGGGCGTCCGGTGCAGCAGGACGTTCCGGCATCCCGCGGTCCGGCCGCTCCGGCGGCCCAGCCGGGCGCGCAGCGCCCCGCGCAGGTCGCCGGTACCGGTGGGCCGCAGCAGGCGGGCGGCACGGGCGGCACGGGCGGAACTGCCCAGCCGCCGTTGCGCCCCACGTTGCGTCCCGCGCAGGGCGCGCAGGCAGCGCAGCCCGCGGCCACGCCGCCCCGGCCGGAGCAGCCGCGCACGAGCCAGCAGGCGGCCGACCCCCGTCAGTTCGGACCCCAGCAGGCGGCCCAGCAGCCCGGCCGGTCGGCGCCCCGTCAGTCGGCGCAGCACCAGGCGGCGGCCGAGGAGGCGGCCCGGCAGGAGGCGGCGCAGCACGCCGCCCAGCAGGCGGCCGAGCAGCAGCGCCGGGCGCAGCAGGCGGCCGAGCAGCAGCGCCTGGCCCAGCAGGCGGCCGAGCAGCAGCGCCTGGCCCAGCAGGCAGCCGAGCGCCGGCACGCCGAGCAAGCAGCCGAGCGCCGGCGCGCCGAGCAGGCGGCCGAGCAGCAGCGCGTGGCGCGGCAGGTGGCCGAGCGACAGCGCGAGGAGCAGCAGGCACCGCAGCAGGGGAGCGACGCGCCGGCCGCCGGCCCGTCGGTGCCGCCGGCCGACCGCGCGGCCGACCGGGCCGCCGCGAAGCGCCGCGACGACGACCCCTTCGCGTCGCTGCCCCGCTTGACACCGTTTCGCGACTTCGCCCTCGACGACGCCATCGACCAAGCCCCCGACGACGCCCCGGTCAACGGCAACGGCAACGGCACCGCCCACGCCGACGCTGCCGCCGACGGCCCGGCCTACACCGGCCGCCGCCGGCGCTCGGCCGGAGCGGACGGCGAGCCGGGCGGTCACGGTGCCGTGCGCGACACCGACGCCACCGAGGACACCGAGGACATCGAGGACACCGAGGCCGCCGACGTCGATGCCGCCGGCGCCGCCGACACCGACGACGACAACGGCCGGCGTCGCCGGCATGCGAGCGACGCTGCCGACGACGGCAACGACCTGCTCGCCCGCCTGCTCGCGCGCGAAGGCGGTCGCCGCCCTTCCTGACGCCCGACCTTGCCGCACCTATCGAAAATCGATAGATTTCTCTCGAAGAACGAGCGAGGGAGTGCGTGATGGGTCGTGTGACGGTGCTGGCGCTGCGCGGGGTGCTCCTGGCTGCGGGTCTGTCGACGCTCGCGGTGCAGGCGGGCACGATCGCGCTGCTCGCCACGGTCGGCCGGGGCGACGTGCCGGCCCCGCAGCGGGTGCAGGTGGCGGTGGGCGTGGCGCTCGCGGTCGGGTGCGTGCAGCTCGCGATGGTCGGGGTGTGGCGCCTGGTCACCCGTGTCCGCCGGGGCACGGTGTTCTCGACCGGCTCGTTCGGCATCGTCGAGTCGGTGCAGTGGGCGCTGGTCGCGGCCGCCGTGCTCGTGCTGCTCGTCGGCTGCGCGCTCGCGCCGGGTGAGGCGGTGCCGCCCGGCATGGTGCTGCTGGTCGGGGTCGTCGGACTCGTGCTGGGTGGGGTCGCCCTCGTCGTCGCGGTGTTGCGCGGCCTGCTCGCCCAGGCCGTCGACCGCGACGGCGAGGCCCGCCGGCTGCGTGCCGAGCTGGACGCGGTCGTCTGATGGCGATCGTCGTCGATCTCGACGTGCTGCTGGCGCGCCGGAAGATGTCCGTCGGAACGCTGGCCGACCGTGTCGGCATCACCCCCGCCAACCTCGCGGTGCTCAAGAACGGGCGGGCGAAGGCGGTCCGCTTCACCACCCTCGACGCGCTGTGCGCGGTGCTCGAGTGCCAGCCCGGCGACCTGCTGCGCTGGGTGCCCGACGATCCCGCGGCAGGTTCGACCGCGGGTCCGCCCACCCCGGCGGGCGTGGCGTCCGGCTGAGGTCGCCCGTCCGGCCCGTCCGCCCGGTCACTGCTTGACGTTGTGACGCGGGCAACTCTATGGTCTCCCGTCAAGCGGAACAACTGTTCCGCAGATCGGGAGAAGACATGGACGCCGCGGGAGCCACGACGAACCCGTCCGCCCTGTTCGACCTGTCCGGACGGTCGCTGCTGATCGTCGGCGCCACCGGGGCGCTCGGCTCGGTCGCGGCGCGCACGCTGGCTGCGGCCGGCGCCCGGCTGACGCTCACGGGCGGGTCGGCGGACGCCCTCGAGGCCCTCGCCGCCGGGCTCGGCACGAGCGACGTGCGCACCGTCGCCCGCCGTCCCGACACCGAGGACGACGCCGCGGCGATGGTGGCCGAGGCGGAGAGCCAGGGCCCGCTGGCCGGCGTGCTCGTCACCGCCGGCGTCAACCACGTCGCGCCCATCACCGACATGGCGGTCGACGACTTCGAGCGGGTGCTCGACGTCAACGTGCGCGGCTCGTGGCTGGTCGCCCGCGCGGCCGGCCGGGTGATGCTCGAGCACGGTGGCGGCAGCGTCGTGCTCGTCTCGTCCACCCGTGGCCGGCTCGGTCATCCCGCGGGGTACAGCGCCTACTGCACGTCCAAGGGCGCGGTCGACTCGCTGACGCGGACCCTCGCGGCCGAATGGGGCGGGCGCGGCGTGCGCGTCAACGCGCTCGCCCCGACCGTGTTCCGCTCGGAGCTCACCGCGTGGATGTACGCCGACGACGAGAAGGGCCGCGCCGTCCGCGAGGCGATGTTCGCGCGCATCCCGCTCGGCCGCTTCGCCGAGCCCGAGGACTTCGCCGGTGCGCTCGTCTACCTGCTCAGCGACGCGGCCGCCTTCGTCACCGGGCAGATCCTCTACCTGGACGGCGGGTACACGGCGTGCTGACGCTGTCGCGCGTGGCGGTGGTGGGCGCCGGCCTGATGGGCCGGGGCATCGCCCGGGTGTTCGCCGAGCACGGCCACGACGTCGCGCTGTTCGACCTCGACGCCGCGGCGCTCGACGGCGCGACGGCCGGGATGCACGCCGACGGGCTCGACGTCGGACGGGCGATCGACCTCACCGACCTCGCGCACGACGCCGACCTGGTCGTCGAGGCCGTCGTCGAGGACCTCGCCGTCAAGCAGGACCTGCTCGCCGAGTTGTCGCGCATCACCGACACCGCCGTTCTGGCCACGAACACCTCCGTGCTGCCGGTGACCGCGATCGCGGCGCACACCCGCCGTCCGGAGCGGGTCGTCGGCACCCACTGGTGGAACCCGCCCGACCTCGTCCCGGTCGTCGAGGTCGTACGCGGCGAGCGGTCGGAGGCGGCCGCGCTCGACGCCGTCACCGCGACACTCACCGCGCTCGGCAAACTGCCCGTCCGCGTCGAACGTGACGTCCCCGGCTTCATCGGCAACCGGCTGCAGCACGCGTTGTGGCGCGAGGCGATCGCGCTCGTCGCCGACGGCGTGTGCGACGCCGCCACCGTCGACCTCGTCGTCCGCAACACGATCGGCCTGCGGCTGGCGACCCTCGGGCCGCTCGAGAACGCCGACCTCGTCGGGCTGGACCTCACGTTGGCGATCCACTCCGCGGTGCTGGCCTCGCTGAACGCCGACCCGCATCCGTCCCCGCTGCTCGAGAAGCACGTCGCCGACGGGCGGCTGGGGGCCAAGTCGGGGTCGGGGTTCCTGGCGTGGCCGCCCGGTACCCGCGAGGCCACCACCGCCCGGCTGCACGAGCACGTCCGCCGTCAGCTCGCCGCCACGCCCTGACCCGTCCGTCCCATCGCGTCTCACCGAGGAGAGCACATGGCCATCGTTCCCCTGTCCCGGCGGGCCGCGCGGCGCGCCGCGCTCGGCGCCGCCGCCGTCGCGACGCTCGCGCTCACGGCGTGCGCACCCGACTCGGGCAACGACGACCCCGGCGGCGGGGACGGGCCGATCGTCATCGGCGCGAGCCTGCCGCTGTCGGGGCCGCTCGCCGGCTTCGGCAGCTTCCAGGACTGGGGCTACAAGCGCGCCGTCCAGCAGGTCAACGCCGCCGGCGGCATCGACATCAGCGGCACGAAGCGCAAGGTCACCCTCAAGATCGTCGACGACAAGACCGACCCCAACCAGGTCACGTCGAACATCAAGAGCCTGATCTCCGGCGACGACGCGGTCGGCCTGCTCGGCTCGTGCACCCCCGACCTCGTCAACCCCGGCGCGGTCGTCGCCGACCAGCAGAAGGTTCCCTTCGTCGCGGGGTGCGACCCGATCGAGGTGTTCTCGGGCGTCAAGAAGTGGACCTACGCGTGGGACATCTTCTTCAGCGTCCCCGAGCTGGCCGCCCTGTCGTTCGAGACCCTCGAGGGCCTGAAGCTGGCGACCAACAAGCGGGTCGCGATCCTGCACGACAACGGTCCGGACGGCAAAGCGGTCGGCAACGAGATCTGGCCGGGCCTGGCGAAGAAGTACGGGTACTCGGTCGTCGCGAACGTCGAGTTCCCGACCGACAACACCGACTTCTCCGCCTCCATCCAGAAGGCCAAGAACTCCGACGCGGACGTGCTCCTCGTCGACAGTGTGACGCCGCAGGCGATCTCGCTGCGCAAGCAGATGGCCGCCGTCGGCTATCGCCCGAAGTACATGGTCAGCGAGAAGGGCGCCGAGCCGGTGCAGTACGCGCAGGCGCTCGGCACGCTCGCCGACGGCGTGATGGTCGGTGCGTACTGGGACCCGAGCTTCCCGTACCCGGGAGCGGCCGCTCTGCAGAAGGCGTTCGAGTCCGAGACGGGCAAGACCTCGAGCCAGCACATCGCCGACAGCTACACCGCCGCACAGGTGCTGCTGGACGCCATCGCGAAGGCGGGCTCCACCGACCCGAAGAAGATCAACGACGCGATCCGCGCCACCGACAAGACCTACGTCGTCGGTCCGGTGAAGTTCAGCGGCAACAACACCTCGAAGATCCCGGTCGCGCTGTCGCAGTGGCAGAACGGCAAGCCGGTGATCGTCTGGCCCGCGAACCGGAAGACGGGCTCCATCGTCTTCCCGCTCCCGTCGTCGTGACGCGGGGGCGGCGACCGTCATGACCATCCCGAGTGCCGACGCGCTGCTGCAGGCCGTGGTGCTGGGCCTGCTGCTGGGCGGCCTCATGTCGCTGAGCGCGCTGGGCCTGTCGATCGTGCTGGGCGTGATGCGGCTGGTGAACCTCGTGCACGGCGAGATCGTCGTGCTCGGGTCGTACACCGCTTTGCTGCTGCTCGACCACGCCGGGCTCGATCCGCTGCTGTCGCTGCCGATCGTGTTCGCGGGTGCGCTGCTGCTGTTCTACCCGCTGTACCGGTTGCTGCTGGCCCCGGTCGCGAAGTACGGCGACGAGGCCCCGCTGCTCACGGCGTTCGCGCTGTCGATCATCGGACAGAACCTGTTCGTCCAGGGCTTCACCGGAGACGTCCGGTCGCTCGACCGGCCCTACACGCGCAGCAACTTCGACCTGCTGGGCGTCACGGTGCCCACGGTCTACCTGATCGGCTTCGGGGTGGCCCTGGCCATCACGGCGCTGGTGTACCTGCTGATGACCCGCACCGGCCTCGGCCGCCGGATGCGGGCCAGCGCCGAGGACCCGGCGGCCGCCGCCATCGTCGGGGTGCCGGTCGGACGGGTGCACGCCCTCACGTACGCACTCGGAGCCGCTCTCGCGGCGGTCGGCGGCATCCTGATCGCGCTCTGCTTCTCGTTCACGCCGGCGTCGGGCACGGAGTACCTGCTGCTCGGGTTCACGGTCGTCGTGCTGGGCGGGCTCGGCAGCGTGTTCGGCACCTTCGCGGGCGGTCTCGTGCTCGGTGTGCTGCAGGCCGTCGGCGCGCTGCTGTTCGGCGACGGGTACCGCACCTTCGTCGGGCTCGTGCTGTTCCTCGTCATCCTCGCGCTGCGGCCGCAGGGCCTGTTCCGGAAGGCGGCGACGGCGTGACCGCCCTGCACGCCGCCCCGGCCGGCACCGCCGAGCCGGCCGCCCCGGCACGGCGACGTCCGCCGTGGGTCCGCGAGTTCGCGGTGCTCGCCGCCGGCGCGGTCCTGCTCTTCCTGGTGCCCTACGTCGCGAGCACCTACCTCGTCGAGGTGGGTTACCTGTTCCTGCAGCTCGCGGCGCTGGCCACGGCGTGGAACCTGCTCGCCGGTTACACCGGCATGGTGTCGCTCGGCTCGGCGTCGTTCGTCGGCATCGGGGTCTACGCGTTCGCCCAACTGGACTCGTCCCTGGACGGCGTCCCGTTGCCGGTCGGGCTGCTCGCCGGTGGCGTGCTCGCCGCCGGGTTCGCCGTGGTCGTCAGCCCCGCGATGTTCCGGCTGCGCGGCCTGTACTTCACCATCGGGACGCTCGCGCTCGCCGAGGCGCTGAGGCTGTACATGAGCACGAGCGCCACCTTCGGCGGCGCGAGCGGCATCTTCCTGGTGACACCCTCGCCGGAGGCCTACCAGCTGTACTGGATGGTGCTCGGCGTCGCGGTGGTGGCCACCGCGGTCGTCCTGGTCCTGCTGCGCCGGCCGATCGCCCTGCGCCTCAACGCCGTCCGCGACGACGAGACGGTGGCGCGCACGATGGGCGTGTTCACC
The DNA here is from genome assembly GCF_054781375.1 of Jatrophihabitans fulvus. Taxonomy (NCBI): domain Bacteria; kingdom Bacillati; phylum Actinomycetota; class Actinomycetes; order Jatrophihabitantales; family Jatrophihabitantaceae; genus Jatrophihabitans; species Jatrophihabitans fulvus. Next base: position 316,965 of record NZ_BAAGUN010000002.1, on the reverse strand, counting down.
TTCCGCACCAAGCTGATCGCCTTCGTGATCGCGGGTTTCCTCATGGGCGTGGTCGGGGCCGTGCAGGCGCTCGACGCGGGTGTCGTCGAACCCGACGGGGCCTTCGGGCTGACCTGGACGGTCGACATCGTGACGGCCGCGATCATCGGCGGTCTCGGGACGCGCACCGGCCCCTGGGTGGGCGCCCTGTTCGCGGTCGCGCTCGCGGAGCTGCTCAAGGACTACGCCACCGTGCACCTCGCGGTCACCGGCGCGGTGCTGCTGCTCGTCGTCCGCTTCGCGCCGCTCGGCATCTGGGGCAGCCTGGTCGCCGCCGCGTCGCGGGCGCGTGCCCGCCGGACGGTGTCCCGTGGGTGACACCGTCCTGGAGGTCCGCGGTCTGACGCGCCGCTTCGGCGGCGTGGTCGCCATCGACGACCTGTCGCTCGACGTGCGCCGCGGCGAGGTGGTGGGCGTCATCGGCCCGAACGGTGCGGGCAAGAGCACCTTCGTCGGCCTGGTGTGCGGCGCGCTGCCCGCGTCCGCCGGCACGGTCGCGATCGACGGGCAGGACGTGACCCGCCTGGACGCTGCGCGCCGGGCGCGGCTGGGCGTGGGTCGCACGCACCAGATCCCGCGGCCGTTCGACCGCATGACGGTGCTGGAGAACCTGCTGCTCGCAGCGGGCAGCGTGCCGAAGGGCCGCTCGGCCAGGCAGCGGGAGGCCTTCTGCCGCGACGTGCTCGCCCGCACCGGTCTCGCCGACCGTGCCGACGAGCGCGCCGGCGGGCTGACCCTGCTGCGCCGCAAACGGCTCGAGCTGGCCCGGGCGCTCGCCCTGAGCCCCCGGCTGCTGATGCTCGACGAGATCGGAGCCGGGCTCGTCGAGTCCGAGACGGCGGAACTGATCGAACTGATCCTGCAGCTGCGTGACGAGTGCGACGCGCTGCTCGTCATCGAGCACGTCATGGACGTCATCACGACCTGCTGCGACCGCACGGCGGTGCTCGACTTCGGCCGGCTCATCGCGCTCGGCCCGACCCGTGAGGTGCTCGCCGACGCGAAGGTCGCCGCCGTCTACCTGGGCACGGCCTCCGTTCGTCACCGCGCCGGCGACGCGACCGAACCGACCGCGTCCGACGGTCACCGCGCCGCCGAGGTGACCGAACCGCCGCCCGCCCACCACCCCGTCGCACCGGACGCGATCACGCCGCTGGTCGACACGTCCGGCCCCGGCGACGGCCCGCTGCTCGAGGTGCGCGGCGTCTCGTACGCCTACGGCGGGCTGCGGGCGCTGCGGGACGTCGACCTGACCGTCGGCCGGGGCGAGGTCGTGGCGCTGCTCGGCGCGAACGGGGCGGGCAAGACCACGCTGACGCGGGTCGTCGCCGGCGCGTTGCACCCCGACACCGGCACCGTCCGCTTCGACGGCCGCGAGACCACGGCGATGCGCGCCGACCGCGTCACCGGCCTCGGGCTCGCGCAGTGCCTCGAGGGCCGCCGCATCTTCGGCACCCTCAGCGTGCAGGAGAACCTCGTGCTCGGCGCCGGCGACGCATCGGCCGCCCAGCGGGCCGAACGCCTCGACGCCGTGTACGGCGTCTTCCCCGCCCTCGCCGAGCGTCGTCACCGCAGCGGCACCGCCATGTCGGGTGGGCAGCAGCAGATGCTGGCGATCGGACGGGCACTCATGTCGGCGCCCAAGCTCGTCGTCCTGGACGAGGTGTCGCTGGGCCTGGCGCCCATCGCCGTCGACCGCCTCTACGAGGCGCTCGCGGCCATCGCTGCCTCCGGCGTCTCGCTGGTCCTCGTCGAACAGAACATCGGACGCGGGCTCAGCCTCGCCGCGCGCGCATACGTCCTCTCGCAGGGACGCATCGCGCTGTCCGGAACCACCGAAGACGTCGCCGCGCACCCCGCGCTGCGTGCCCTCTACGTCGGCGAGACCGCCGATGCCTGACAACCGGAAGGACGTCCGATGACCGCCACGAAGACCGAGTGGACCTGGCCCGCCGGCCCCAAGGAGGCCGGACTGCAGTTCTTCGACCTCTCGCACCCGTGGGGGCACGGTGTGCCGGCGTGGCCGTACTTCGAGGACGTCAAGATCGAACGGCTGCACGGCATGGCGAAGAGCCGCGTCCTCACGCAGAAGATCACGACGGTGATGCACTCGGGCACCCACATCGACGCCCCCGGCCACGTCATCGAGGGCACGCCGCTGCTGCACGAGATACCACTCGCCAACTTCTTCGGCACCGGCGTCGTGCTCGACATCCCGAAGAAGAAGTGGGGTGTCGTGACCCCGGACGACCTCGAGGCGGCGAGCGAGCGGACGCCGGTGCGCGAGGGCGACATCGTCATCGTGAACACCGGCTGGCACCACACCTACGCCGACAGCGCCGAGTACTACGCCTACAGCCCGGGCTTCTACAAGGAGGCGGGCGAGTGGTTCGCCGCCAAGGGACTGAAGGCGGTGGGCACCGACACCCAGGCGCTCGACCACCCGCTCGCCACCGCCATCGGCCCGCACGGGCCCGCGGCCGAGTCCGGCGGACTGCTGCCCTGGGCGTGCGCCGAGTACGAGGCCGAGACCGGACGGTCGGTGCTGCAGGACTTCCCGGAGTGGGAACCGTGCCACCGCGCGATCCTGTCCAAGGGCATCTACGGGTTCGAGAACGTGGGCGGCGACCTCGACGCGGTCACCGGCAAGCGGGTCACCTTCGCCGCCTTCCCGTGGCGCTGGGTCGGCGGCGACGGGTGCATCGTCCGCCTCGTCGCCATCACCGACCCGACGGGTGAGTACCGCTTCGAGCCGGGGTCGTGATGGCCGCGCGCGTCACCCGTTTCGACGCCGCCCCGCGGTACGAGCCGCCGCTGCACAACGGCGTGGCCGGACGGCGGCTGCAGGGTCTCGAGGCGGGACCCACCGATGCGTTCTGGGTCGGGCACTCGCACTACCCACCCGGTGCCGACTCCGAGCTCGCACCCACGGCGGCCGAGACGGTGTACGTCGTGCTGGGCGGCGAGCTGACGCTGCACGTCGAGGGGGAGCAGCCGGTCGTGCTGCGCCGGCTCGACTCCGTCCACCTGCCGCAGGGAACGGTGCGCCGCGTCGTCAACGACACCGGCGACGACGTCGAGGTGCTGGTCGCGATCGCGTCCGCCGGCGGTCCCGACGCTGCTCACCGCCCGTCGGGGGACGGGCGGTGAGCGTCGTCGTCACCGTCGCGCCCACGGGGCCGATCGCGTCCAAGGCCGACAACCCGTCCCTGCCCACGCAACCGCACGAGATCGCCGCCGCGGTCGTCGCCGCGTACGGGGCCGGCGCGTCGGTCGCGCACCTGCACCTGCGCGACGAGCAGGACCGTCCGACCGCCGACCCCGGCGTGGCCCGCCGGACGATGGACCTCATCGCCGAGCGGTGCCCGATCCACCTGCAGCTGTCGACCGGGGTCGGGCTGTCGGTGCCGTTCGAGGAGCGGGAGAAGCTCGTCGAACTGCGGCCCCGGATGGCGACGTTGAACCCGTGCTCGATGAGCTTCGGTGCCGGGGAGTTCCGCAACCCGCCGGACGGGGTGCGGCGTCTCGCCGCCCGCATGCAGGAGCTGGGGGTGAAGCCCGAACTGGAGGTGTACGACACCGGCCACCTCGACGCCTGCCTGCGCCTGCGCGACGAGGGGCTGCTCGACGGCGTCTTGACGTTCAGCATCGTGCTCGGCGTCGTGGGTGGCGCCGCGGCGACGGTCGACAACCTGGTGACCATGGTGCGACGGCTGCCGCCCGGTGCCGTCTGGCAGATCATCGCGATCGGGCGGGCCAACCTCGAGCTGACCGCCATGGCCCTGGCGATGGGCGGCAACGCACGCGCCGGCATGGAGGACACCCTGTATTTGCGCAAGAGTGAGCAAACACCCGGCAACACGCCACTCGTCGAGCGCACCGTGTCACTGGTGCGGGCTCTCGACCGCACGGTGGCGTCCGTCGACGAGGCCGCGTCCGCGCTCGGCCTCCCCGAGAGCTGAGGCCGCCGTGGACCTCTCCGGCGTGGGCGCCCTGCTCGACCCGACCCCGCTGAACCTCGAGACGGGCTGGGAGCGCCTGCCCGACGGCGTACTGCACGTCGCCTGCCGCACCGACATGCACGGCTGCAGTGGCGAGATGTTCGAGTGGTGGTTCCGGTGGCGCTGCGACACGCAGAAGTACACGTGGTGGCACCCGGTCGACCACGTGTACTCGGCCTGGTCGGGAACGCTGCGCGACGACACGCACGTCGGCAGCGAGCACGTCGTGACCGAGTACTTCACCGGCCTGCCGGCGGAGGACCTCACCATCCAGTTCCGCGATCCGGCGGAGTTCTTCGACGCGGACGCCTACGCCGCGGCGCGGACGTCCGGTGCGCTCACCTGTGCCGTGCTCGGGCGGACGGGCATGTCGCACGAGCCGTCCCGGCGCGACGACGGCGCGGTGCTCGGCGGACGGCTGCTGCACGTCGGGCGCGACACCCCGTGGGGCCTCGCGCTGCGCAGCCACTTCTTCATGGGCCAGGACCTCCCGGCCCGCGGCCTGACGCCGACCCAGGTCGCCGACCAGGTTCCGGGCGCGTTCGGGATCGCGTTGCTGCAGCACTGCTACAACGAGTTCACGTTCCTGTCGCGGTTCCTGCCGTCGTTGTTCGTCGCCGAGCACCGGGACGAGAGGACGCCCGATGTGCCGTGGTAGATCGGAAGTGTCCGTTCCGCTGGCAGGATGGAAACCGTGACAGAGCACGTCGATGCACCCGGTGACGCCGGGCGCGGGGCCGGCATCCAGGTGATCGCCCGGGCCGCGGACATCCTGCGCGCCCTGTCGGCCAACCCGGGCGGGCTCAGCCAGGCCGATCTCGTCGAGCACCTCGGGCTCGCCCGGACGACCGTGCACCGCATGGTGAACGCGCTCGTCGCCGAGGGTCTGGTGGGGGTCTCGCGCGGGCGTGGCCGCTACCAGCTCGGACCCGAGATCGCCCGGATGGCGACCACCGTGCGGCGCGATCTGGTGGCGGGCTTCCATCCGCTGCTCGAGAGCCTGTCGGCGCGGCTGCAGGAGACGGTCGACCTGTCGATGCTCGAGGGCAGCCGGGTCGTGTTCCTCGACCAGGTCACCGCCCCGCAGCGGCTGCGGGCGGTGAGCGCGGTCGGCGAGTCGTTCCCGGTGCACGCGTGCGCCCCGGGCAAGGCGCTGCTGGCCGGGCTGGCGCACGACGAGATCTCCGCCGTCGTCCCGGGCCGGCTCGAACCGCTGACCTCGCGCACGATCACGTCCTTCCCGGCGCTGATGAGCGAGATCACCGGCGTGCGGCAGGCCGGTGTCGCGTTCGACCGGGAGGAGCACACCGAGGGCATCTGCGCCCTCGCCGTCGCCCTCGACCAGGACGGCGGCAGCCGGGTCGCTATCAGCGTGCCCATGCCGTCCCAGCGGTTCTACGGACGTGAGGAGCAGCTCGCCGAGCAGCTCCGCAGCACGGTCGAGGAGTGGCCCTCGCTGTTCGCCTGACCGCCACAACCGGCGAAGCTGCCGGTCGGTCGGCGAAGCCGCCGGTCGACCGGCGAAGGTGCCGGTCAGTTCGGGGCGGCGGCGGGCAGCAGCGCGGCCAGCGTGCGGGACCACTCGGCGGCGATGCGGGTGCGCCGGTCGGTGTCGTCGGTGAGCAGGTTCGCCAGTCCCAGCCCGCGGGCGAGGTCGAGCGTGGCCTGCACGGTCTCGCGCACGCCCGGCTCGCGCTCGTCGACCCCCAGCAGCGAGACCACCATGCGGTGCACCTCGCGCCCGATGCGGGCCTCGAGCGGCACGACCTGGTCACGCAGCTGCGGGTCGGACGCGGCCGCGACCCACAACATGAGCGCGGCCCGGAAGAACGTGCCCGAGTAGAGGTCGAAGACGAGCGCGACCACCTGCTCGGCGTCGAGCCGCTCCCGGCCGGCCAGCTCGCGGCGCAGTTGCTCGGTGCGCTCGCCGGTGACGTGCTCCAGCGCGGCGGTGAACAACGCCTCGCGGGTGGGGAAGTGGTGCTGCGCCGCGCCCCGCGAGACGCCCGCCCGCTCGGCGACGACGGCGACCGTCGACGCCGTCCACCCGAGCTCGGCGAGGCACCTGATCGCCGCCTCGAGCAGCCGGGCCCGGGTGGCCCGGGACCGGTCCTGCTGCGGCGGACGGTCGACGGCGGTCACTGCACCGCGGCCCACCGGGGCGGCCGCTTCTCCAGGAACGCGAGCATGCCCTCGCGGGCCTCGTCCGAGCCGAACAGCCGGGCCGACAACGCCTGCAGGTCGCTCGCCCCCGCCTCGAACGCGGCGCGCGCCCGCGCGGTCGTCAGCGGCTTGGTCTCGGCGAGACCCTGCGGCGAGCACCGGCGCAGCGCGTCGAGCACACCGTCGGTCTCGGCGCCGAGGTCGTCCGGGGCCGCCGTGACCAGACCGGCCGCGAGTGCCTCGGCGGCGCCGAACGTCTCGCCGGTCAGGTAGTAGCGCGAGGCGGCCCGCTCGGTCATCCGTCCGAGGGTGGTGAGCGAGATGATCGCGGGCGCGAGACCCAGGCGCACCTCGGTGAAGGCGAACGTCGCCGCAGGGCCGGCCAGCGCGATGTCGCACGCGCCGACCAGCCCGACCCCACCGGCTCGGACGGCGCCGTCGACCTTGGCGATCACGGGCTTGGGCAGCTCGACGATCGAGCGCATGAGGTCGAGCATCCGCTGCGTGCCCCGCTGTGGCCCGCCCTCGGACGACTGCTCCTTCAGGTCGGCGCCGGCGCAGAACACGGTGCCGGTGTGGGTGAGTACCACCGCGCGGACGTCGGCGTCGGCGGTCGCCGTCCGCAGGTGATCGGTCAGCTCGTCGACCAGCTGTGACGACAGGGCGTTGCGGTTCGTGGGTGAGTCGAGGGTGAGCGTGACTATTGCGCGATCCTGCGCATACCGGACGACGCTCATCAGTACGACTTCGGCAGGCCGAGGCTGAACTGCGCCACGAAGTTCAGGATCATCTCGCGCGACACCGGGGCGATGCGCGCGACGCGGGCGCCGATGAGCAGGTTGCCCAGCCCGTACTCGTGGGCCAAGCCGTTGCCGCCGTGGGTCTGCACGGCCTGGTCGACGCAGGCGATGGAGGCCTCGGCGGCCGCGTACTTCGCCATGTTCGCCGACTCGCCGGCTCCCATGTCGTCGCCGCTGTCGTACAGCGCCGCCGCCTTCTGCATCATCAACCGGGCCAGCTCGAGCTCGACCTTCGCCTTGGCGAGCGGGTGCGAGATGCCCTGATGGGTACCGATGGGCTTTCCGCCCCACACCGTGCGCTCGTTGGCGTACGCGACCGCCTTGTCGAGCGCGTAGCGGCCCATGCCGACCGACCCGGACGCCGCCATGATGCGCTCGGGGTTGAGCCCGGCGAACAGCTGCGCGAGGGCCGCGTCGCCCTCGCCGACGAGCGCCTCGGCGGGCAGGCGGACGTCGTCGAGGTAGAGCATGAACTGCTTGTCCGGCATGACGACGTCCATGTCGATGGCCGTGTACTCGAAGCCGGGAGTGTCGGTCGGGAACGCGAACAGCGCGGGCTTGAGCTTGCCGGTGTCGGCGTCCTCGGTGCGGGCGACGATCAGGATGGCCTGCGCGTGGTCGACGCCGGAGACGTAGTACTTGCGGCCGTTGAGGATCCAGTCGCCCCCGTCGCGTCTCGCGGTCGTGGTGATCCGGTGCGTGTTCGATCCCGCGTCGGGCTCGGTGATGCCGAACGCCATGATCGTCTCGCCGGACGCGATGCCGGGCAGCCAGCGCCGCTTCTGCTCGTCGGTGCCGAAGCGGCTGATGATGGTGCCGTTGATGGCGGGTGAGACGACCATCATGAGCAGCCCGCAGCCCGCGGCGTTGAGCTCCTCTCCGGCGATGGCCAGCTCGTACATGCCGGCCCCGCCGCCGCCGTACTCCTCGGGCAGGTTCAGGCCGATGAAGCCGCTGCGCCCGGCCTCCTGCCACAGCTCGGTCAGCGGCTCGTGCGCCCGCGCGCGCGGCGCGGTGTACTCGTGCCCGTAGCGGCGTCCCAGCTCGGCGACCGCCTTGCGCAGCGCGATCTGCTCCTCGGACTCTCTGAAGTCCACGGCAGTCCTCTCCTCGGTACTCGTCGTCGGTTCTCGTCGGGTGATCGTTGGGTGATCGTTGGGTGATCGTCGGTCAGTTCTCGTCGTCGACGACGGCGAGCGTCTGTCCGACCTCGACCTGCTGACCCACCTCGACGGGCAGCTCGGTCACGACGCCCGCCGCGGGTGCGGCGATGCGGTGCTGCATCTTCATGGCCTCGAGCCACAGGACGGGATCGCCCGCCTGCACCCTGTCGCCGACCGCCACCGCGACACGGACGACGGCCCCGGGCATGGGGGCGAGCAGCGAGCCGGCGGCGACCTGGTCGGCGGGGTCGGTGAAGCGGGGCACGCGCCGCAGCCGGACGGGCCCGAGCGCGGAGTCGACGTGCACCTGCTCGCGGGCCACCGCCACGGCGAAGGCGCGGCGCACCCCGTCGACGTCGAGCACGACGCGATGGGGCGCCGCCGCCACCAGCGTGACGCCCTCGACGCCGATCAGACCGTCGCGGGTGAGTCGGTACTCGACCGTGTGCTCGTCGAACACCGTCCGCTGCGGCTGGCTGGGTACGTTGCGCCACCCGGACGGGACGCTGCGCAGCACCCGCGCCGACGACCTGTCCGCGCTGTCGATCGCCAGGGCGGCGGCCAGGGCGGACAACTGCGTGGCGGCGTGGTCGGCGAGCGGCGCGGCCAGCACGTCGAGGCCGTGCGTGGCGAAGAACGTGGTGTCGGTGTCCCCTGCGAGAAAGGCGGGGTGCCGCACCGTGCGCACCAGCAGGTCGCGATTGGTGACCACGCCGTGCACCTCGGCCCGGGCGAGGGCTCCCGCCAGCCGCGCCGCCGCCACCGCCCGCACGGGCGCCCATGCGATGACCTTCGCGAGCATCGGGTCGTAGTGCACCGACACGACCGACCCGTCCGCGACACCGCTGTCGAGCCTCAGCCCTGCTTTCGCGCCGTTCTGCGCGAATGCGGTGTCGGCACCGGGTACGCGGAAGCGGGTGAGGGTGCCCGACTGCGGCTGCCACTCGGCGGACGGGTCCTCGGCGTACACGCGCACCTCGATCGCGTGACCTCGCGACGGTGGCGGCTCGGGGTCGAGGCGCGCGCCGTCCGCCACCGCGAGCTGCAGCGCGACCAGGTCGAGTCCGGTGGTCGCCTCGGTCACCGGGTGTTCCACCTGCAGGCGCGTGTTCATCTCGAGGAAGTGGAAGCTGCCGTCCTCGTCCGCCAGGAACTCGACCGTGCCCGCTCCGGTGTACCCGATCGCCCGCGCGGCCAGCCGGGACGCCTCGAACAGCCGCTCCCGCATGCCGTCCGTGCGCTCGACGAGCGGGGACGGCGCCTCCTCGACCACCTTCTGGTGCCGTCGCTGCACCGAGCACTCGCGCTCGCCGACCGCCCACACCGTCCCGTGCGTGTCGGCCATGACCTGCACCTCGATGTGCCGCCCGGTCGCCAGGTACGGCTCGCAGAAGACCGTCGGGTCACCGAACGCGCTCGCGGCCTCGGCCCGGGCCAGTTCCGTTTCGGACGCCAGGTCGGCGAGCGACGTGACGACCCGCATCCCCCGCCCACCACCGCCCGCGGAGGCCTTGACGAGGACGGGCAGATCCGCGGCCGTCACGTCGGCCGGGTCCAACTCGGCGAACACCGGCACGCCGGCGTCCGCCATCAACCGCTTGGCCCCGATCTTCGAGCCCATCGCGTCGATCGCCTCCGGAGACGGTCCGATCCACGCCAACCCGGCCTCGATCACCGCCCGCGCGAACCCCGCGTTCTCGGACAGGAATCCGTACCCCGGATGCACCGCGTCGGCCCCCGCCCGCCGTGCCGCCTCGATCAGCAGATCCGTCCGCAGGTACGTGTCGGCCGGCGCGGATCCGGGCAACCGCACCGCCGCGTCCGCCTCCGCCACGTGCGGCGCGTCCGCGTCCGGATCGCTGAAGACGGCCACCGTCCCCAGCCCCAGCTCCCGGCACGTCCGGAACACCCGCCGCGCGATCTCTCCGCGATTCGCCACCAACACCGAGGTGATCACAGACGGTCACCTTCGTCGGTCTGCGAGGGGCGGGACGGAAGGGCCCGACCGTGAGCGTGGACGGGACTGGCCGCCGAGCGAGGGACGAGCGAGGCCGGTTGCGAACGGTCGGGCCCTTCCGTTCCGACCCGGACGGACGCCGGACCCACGATGTCCCTCACAGCCGAAACACCCCGTACCCCGTCGCGCCCTCGACCGACCCCGAGTGGATCGCCGAGAGCGCGATCCCCAGGACCGTCCGGGTGTCGCGCGGGTCGATGATGCCGTCGTCGTACCCCATGCCCGACAGGAACATCGCGGCCGACTCCTTCTCGATCTGCGCCTCGACGTACTGCCGCATCTGCGCGTCGGCGGCCTCGTCGAACTCCTGGCCGCGGGCGGCGGCGGCCTGCCGTCCGACGATGGACATGACGCCGGCGAGCTGCGCGGGTCCCATGACGGCCGACTTCGCGTTGGGCCAGGTGAACAGGAAGCGGGGGCCGTACGCCCGTCCGCACATGCCGTAGTTGCCGGCGCCGTAGGACGAGCCCATCGTGACGGTCAGGTGCGGTACGCGCGAGTTCGAGACGGCGTTGATCATCTGTGCGCCGTGCTTGATGATGCCGCCGCGTTCGTACTCGGCGCCGACCATGTACCCGGTCGTGTTCTGCAGGAACAGCAGGGGCGTGTCGGCGCGGTTGGCGAGCTGGATGAACTGCGCGGCCTTCTGCGCCTCCTCGCTGAACAGCACGCCGCGGGCGTTGGCGAGGATGCCGATCGGAAAGCCGTGCAGCGACGCCCACCCGGTGACGAGGGACGTTCCGTAGAGCGGCTTGAACTCGTCGAAGTCGGACCCGTCGACGATGCGGCCGATGACCTCGCGCGGGTCGAAGGGCGTCTTGGGGTCGGACGGCACGAGGCCGAGCAGGTCCTCGACCTCGAGCACGGGTTCGGCGGGGTCGGGCGCGGGCGCGGGGCCGTGCTTGCGCCAGTTGAGCCGGGCGACGATGCGGCGGCCGATGCGGATGGCGTCCTGCTCGTCGAGGGCGTAGTGGTCGGCGAGGCCGGACTGCCGCGCGTGCAGGTCGGCGCCCCCGAGCGACTCGTCGTCGGAGTCCTCGCCCGTGGCCATCTTGACCAGGGGTGGTCCGGCGAGGAACACCTTCGAGCGTTCCCTGATCATCACGACGTGGTCGCTCATGCCGGGCACGTAGGCGCCGCCGGCGGTGCTGTTGCCGAACACCAGCGCGATGGTCGGGATGTTCGCGGCGGAGAGGCGGGTGAGGTCGCGGAAGATCCGTCCGCCGGGGATGAAGATGTCCTTCTGCGTCGGCAGGTCGGCGCCACCGGACTCGGTGAGTCCGATGACGGGCAACCGGTTCTCGAGCGCGATCTCGTGGGCGCGCAGTTGCTTCTTCAGGGTGTGCGGGTTCGACGCGCCGCCGCGGACGGTGGGGTCCGACCCGCTGATCAGGCATTCGACGCCGCTCACCACGCCGATGCCGGTGACGACGGACGCGCCGACCGGGAAGTCGGTGCCCCAGGCCGCGAGCGCACCGAGCTCGAGGAACGGCGAGCCGGGGTCGAGCAGCAGCTCGATGCGCTCGCGCACCAGCAGCTTGCCGCGGTCGTGGTGCCGCTTCGTGTACTTCTCGCCGCCGCCCGCGACCGCCTTCGCGTGTTCGACGTCGAGGGCGGCGAGTTGCTCGAGCAGGGACGCCCGGTTGGCCGCGTACTCGTCGGACGTCGGGTCGACGAGACTGCGCAGCACGCTCATCAGGAGTAGCCCAGCATCTTGGCCGCGAGCCCGGCGAGGATCTCGGTGGTGCCGCCGCCGATGCCGATGATGCGCATGTCGCGGTACTGCCGCTCGACCTCGCACTCGCGCATGTAGCCCATGCCGCCGTGCAGTTGCACGGCCTGGTGCGCGACCCACTCGCCGGCCTCGACGGCGGTGTTCTTCGCGAAGCACGCCTCGAGGATCAGGTTCGGGTCGGCGACCGCGCGCTGCGCGACCGAGCGTGTGTAGACGCGCGCCACCTCGATGCGGCGCGCCATCTCGGCGAGCGTGTGCTGCACCTGCTGCCGGCTGATCAGCGGACGTCCGAACGTGTCGCGCTCGCGGCACCACTGGGCGGTCAGGTCGAGGCAGCGCTGCGCGCACGCGTACGCCTGCGCGGCGAGGCCGATGCGTTCGGACACGAAGTTCTGCGCGATCTGCACGAAGCCGCTGTTCTCCTCGCCGACCAGGTTGGCGGCGGGCACGCGGACGTCGGCGTAGGACAGCTCGGCGGTGTCGGAGCACAGCCATCCCATTTTCGCGAGTTTGCGCGAAACCGTGAAACCCGGCGTGCCCTTGTCGACGACCAGGAGGGAGATGCCGTGCGCGCCCTCGTCGCCGGTGCGGACGGCGGTGACCACGAAATCGCCCCGCACCGCGGACGTGATGTAGGTCTTCGACCCGTTCACCACGTACTCGTCGCCGTCACGCTTCGCGGTGGTGCGCAACCGGGCGACGTCCGACCCGCCGTCGGGTTCGGTGACGGCGAGCGAGCCGATGAGCTCTCCCGCGAGTGTCGGACGGACATAGCGGTCGATCAGCTGCTCGCCGCCGCCGGCGACGATGTGCGGCAGGGCGATGCCCGATGTGAACAGCGACGCGAACGCCCCGCTCGAACCGCCGGCGTAGTGGAACTCCTCGGTGAGGACGAGCGCGTCGACCGCGTCGCCACCCCCGCCGCCCACGGCCTCGGGGTACGACAGCCCGATCAGCCCGAGCTCGCCCGCCCGCTTCGACAGCGAGCGCGGCAGTTCGCCGTCCGCCTCCCACTGCTCGAGGTGCGGCAGGACGTCCGTGGCGACGAAGCGGCGGACGGTGTCACGCAGCGCTTGCCGCTCGGGGGTCGAGAACGGATCGCTCACCACGGGGTTCACAGCAGCTCCTCCGGGACGTCCACGTGACGGGACCGCAACCACTCGCCGAGTGCCTTGGCCTGCGGGTCGTGTCGGGCGTCGTAGGCGACGCCCTCGCCGAGCAGGCCGTCGATCACGAAGTTCAGGGCGTGCAGGTTGGGCAGCACGTGCCGCTCGACCGGCAGGTGTGCCGCTTCGGGCAGCAACCGCCGCAGCGTGGGAACGTCGAGGAACCCGAGCAGCCACTGGAACTCGTGGTGCGTGCGGGCCCACACGCCCACGTTGGCGCCGCCGCCCTTGTCACCCGACCGCGCGCCGAACAGCCGCCCGAGCGGAACTCTCTGCTTCGGTCCGCCGTCCCACCTCGTGATCCGCGGTTCCGGGACGTCCTCGAGTTCCCTCGTCGCCCCCGTGGGCTCGATGCCGACCCGGGTGCCGTCGGGCAGGACGGCGACGTGCGGCACGGCGGCGCGGTCGACGGACGCGGCGCGGAACACGCCGTACGGCGACGCGTCGCCGGGTGGGGCGGTGACGTGGAAGCCCGGCACCGACGCGAGCGCCAGCTCGATGGCCCGCGACGAGAACGCCCGTCCGAGGGACTTCTGGTCGCTGCCGCGCACCACGCAGTGCAGCAGCGCCGACGCCTCCTCCTGCACGTCGGCGTCGGGCCGGTCGGTGCGTGCGAGCGTCCAGGTCGCGTCGACGTCGCGCAGCTGGGCGCGCAGCCACTCGGCCTTGGCGTCGATGTCGAGGCCGGTGAGCACGAAGGTCACCTCGTTGCGGAAGCCACCCAGAGCGTTCACGCCCACCTTGAGCGTGGGCGGGGGCGGTTCGCCGCGGACGCCGCTGATGCGGACGCGGTCGGTGCCGTCCTGGGCGAGGGCGATCGTGTCGAAGCGGGCGGTGACGTCCGGGCCCGCGTACCGGACGCCGCCGATCTCGTACAGCAGCTGCGCGGTCACGGTGCCGGTGGTCACCGCGCCGCCCGTGCCGGCGGGTTTGGTGACGACGGACGATCCGTCCGCCGAGACCTCGGCGATCGGGAAGCCGAGCGGACGGTCCCGGTGCGGCAGTTCGGTGAAGAAGGCGTAGTTGCCGCCGGTCGCCTGGGGTCCGCACTCGATGACGTGACCGGCCACGACCGCGCCGGCGAGCGCGTCCCAGTCGTCGCGGGCCCAGCCGAAGTGGGCCGCCGCGGGGCCGACGACCAGGGACGCGTCGGTGACCCGTCCCGTGACGACGATCTGCGCGCCGGCGCGCAGCGCCTCGGCGATGCCCCACGCGCCGAGGTAGGCGTTGACGGCGAGGGCATCGGCGCCCAGGTCGAGCTCGGCGGCACGATCGCGCAGGTCGTCGCCCTCGACGTGCGCGACGGCCACCTCGATGCCGGCGTTGTCGGCGAGCGTCCGGACGGCGTTGGCGAGCCCCGCCGGGTTCAGGCCACCCGCGTTGACGACGATGCGCACGCCCTTCTCGACCGCGGGCGCGAGCGCGGGTTCGAGCTGGCGCAGGAAGGTCCTCGCATAGCCGAGGTGGGGGTCGCGCAGGCGGTCGCGACCGAGGATGAGCATCGTCAGCTCGGCGAGGTAGTCGCCGGTCACGACGTCGCCCGCGCCGATCTCGGCGCAGGTCACCATGTCGTACAGCGCGCCGGCCCGGTCGCCGTAGAAGCCGGACGCGTTCGCGATGCGCAGCATCCCGGTCACGGGGCCTGCCGTCCGGTGCCGATCTTGCCGGCGAAGGCCTGGGCGATGTCGAGCCACCGGTCGGCGTCCGCGCCGACGGCCACGACGGCCAGCTCGCCGCGGTGGCGGCGCTGCGTGACCAGCAGGCAGAAGTCGAGGGCGGGTCCGGCCACCTGCTGGTCGGCGTCGTCGGGCCCCCAGGCCCAGAGATCGCCCGTGGGGCCGGTGAGTTCGACGCGGAACGGTTCGTCCGGAGGCGTCAGGCCCCGCAGCCGGAAGGAGAAGTCACGGGTGCGGACGCCGATATGCGCGATGCCGCGCAAACGGTCGGTGGGGCGGCGGGTGACGTCGAGCGTGTCGGCCACGTCCTGCCCGTGGGCCCACGTCTCCATCAGCCGTGCGGTCGCCATCGACACCGCGCCCATGGGCGGACCGAACCACGGCAGCTTCGCGCCGTCGGGCAGGGCGACCAGGGCTTCGCGCAGCGTCCGCCGGCTGTCGCGCCAGCCGGCCAGCAGCTGATCGGGGGGGCGCGCCGCGCCGCGCTCGGCCGCGTCGTCGACGAACGTGTCCAGGGTGGCGCTCGCGGTGGCGACGAACTCGTCCCAGCCCTCGCCCGTCGCCGCGGCGATCGCCGCGGAATCCGTCCAGGTCAGATGCGCGATCTGGTGCGCGATCGTCCAACCCTGCGCCGGGGTCGCGCGGCGCCACCCGGCGTCGTCCAGCGGGGCGACCAGGTCGTCGAGCGTCGCCGCCTCGGCGTCGAGATCGCCGAGCACCTCGGAGAGCGCGACCATGGGCGGGAGCCTGGCACGCCCACCCGAAAGAAGCAAGCACGCCTGATTGTTTTCAGTCGACGCCCTGGGTCGAGCACCGGCGTCGAGCGGCGAGTGCCGCGCGCCGGAAGGCGACGTCAGCGGGCGCGGCACTCCGGGGCGGCGCGCAGCATGCGGGTGTTGGCGACGGCCACCAACCCGTCCTCGGAGGCGAGCAGGGTGTTCAGCAGCCCGATGCGGACGATCTCCGCCTCGACGAGGGACGCGCGCTCGGGCAGGTAGAGCCGCACGCGCTCGCCGGGCTGGTACGGACGGATCAACAGCAGGCTGATGCCGGCGGCGACGCTGGCCGTGGTGCGGTGCGCCAGGACGAGGCCGGCGACGGCGACGGCCGCCGCTCCCGCGACGACGACGGGCGCCCCCGCGCCGAGCAGCAGCAGGAGCAGGACGACCGCGCCGGCGACCGCCACGGTCGCGGCCAGGGGTGCGAGCAGCGGCGCCGGACGGGAGAACGCGCGCTCGCGACGGGCCGCCAGGGCCCGCCGCGCGTCCTCGCGCATACTCGTCATCCGCTCCACATCCCCTGTCTAACAAGGCTTTCCCGCTTCAACAGTGCCCGGGCCGCCGACGTGCCGTGCGCCCTAGGTGAGAGCCGTCACCCCGATGCGATACCGCCCTGATTGCACCGATGCGTCCGGACGGACCGGGCAGCGAGAACCCTGCGACGACTCGTATCGCGGACGTCGCCTGCGTACGGCGAGCGGTGTCAGGCGAAGCGGCGGACGAGCCCCAGCGGCGCGTGTCGCAGCAGCATGCCGATCGGGCGCCACGGCCAGCTCGGCACCTCGGCGGACGCGACCTCGCGCTCGATCGCCCGCACCATGGCGCGCACCCCGGCCTCGGTCGTCGTCATGAGCGGCGTCCGTCGTGCGACGCGGTCGTTCATCTCCGACTCGATGTAACCGGGGAACAGGGTCGTCACCCGGATGCGCGTGCCCAGCGTCTCGGCGCGCAGACCTTCGGCGAGCGTCGCCACCCCGGCCTTGGACGCGGCGTACGCGGTCATCGACCTCGGCATGCCGCGCATCGCCGACATCGAGGAGACCACGACGAGATGGCCGGCGTCCGCAGCACGGAACAGCTCCATCGCCGCCTCGCACTGCGCCAGCGCCGACACGAGGTTGGTCGTGATCGTCTGCCGGTTGACGTCGAAGCGTCCGGTGCCGATCGGGGCGCCCTTGCCGAGCCCGGCGTTGACGACGACGCGGTCGAGGCCGCCCAGCTCGTCCGCCAGCGCACGGAAGCCCGCGAACACCGCGTCGTGGTCGTCGACGTCGAGCGCGCGGACGGCCACGGTGCAGCCGGGGTGGGCGGCCGTCACCTCGTCGCGCAACGCGTCCAGCCGGTCGAGGCGCCGCGCGCACAACGCCAGGTCGTGACCTCGGGCGGCGAACTGCCGTGCCATCTCGGCGCCGAGCCCGGCGCTCGCCCCCGTGATCAGGACCCGGCGGCGGGCCATCAGTTGCCGAAGGGCCAGGCGGCGTCGCCCTGGGGCTCCAGCTGGGCGCGGGTCTGCTGGGCCTGCTGCGCCAGTCGGTCGGCGGTGGCGAACACCAGCTGCGCGACGTCGACACCGGTCTGGTCGGCGAGCAGGTAGACGCCGTAGGCGAGCTCGCCCAGGCGCGAGCCCCAGTCGGGGCCGGGGCGGTACGGCCGGCGGCCACGGTCGGTGCCGTCCGTCGCCGTGGCGCTCAGCGCACCCAGCATGGTCTGCAGCTCGAGCAACAGGGTCGGGACCGTGGCGTGCAGATCGGCGACGTCGGCGCTGCGCGCGACGGCCTGTTGCACGTCCCGCCGGGGGTCCCGACTCGAATCTGTGCTCCCTGGGCTTTCGGTCACGACGTGTGAACTTACCGTCCGGCGACGGCGCGGCAGGCGGGCCGCCCGTCCGCCATTAGGCTCGCGTCCCGTGGGCGGTGCCAGCGGTGAGTCGCCGCGACCCGCGCGGTTGCGCGTCGGAGTGCTGGGTGTGGGCCGGGTCGGCAGCGCGCTCGGCGCGGCGCTCGCGCGCGCCGGTCACGAGGTCGTGGCGGTGGCGGCGGTGTCCGACCGCTCGCGCGCCCGTGCGGCGCAGCGGCTTCCCGGTGCGGCCGTGCTGCCGCCCGACGAGGTGGTCGCCGCGTCCGACCTCGTGCTCGTCGCGGTGCCCGACGACGCGTTGCGTCCGCTGGTGTCCGGGCTCGCCGACACCGGCGCGTGGCGCCCCGGGCAGCTCGTCGCGCACACGTCGGGCGCCCAGGGCATCGGCGTGCTCGACGCGGCTGCGGCCCGCGGGGTCGTCGCGCTCGCCCTGCACCCGGTCATGACGTTCGCCGGCCGCGCGGAGGATCTCGACCGGCTCGCCAACACGCCGTTCGGCGTGACCGCGCAGGACGACTTCCGCGTCGTCGCCGAGTCGCTCGTGCTCGAGATGGGCGGCGAGCCGCTGTGGGTGCCCGAGCGGGCCCGCCCGCTCTACCACGCGGCGTTGTCGGTGGCGTCGAACCACCTCGTCACCGTCGTCAACGACGCGCTGTCGATGCTCGACGGCGTGGGGGTCACCGACCCGGCACGCCTGGTCGCGCCGCTGCTCAGCGCGTCGCTCGACAACGTGCTGCGGCTGCGCGACGACGCCCTCACCGGACCGGTGTCGCGCGGTGACGTCGCGACCGTCCGCCGGCACCTGTCCGGTCTGGCGGCGGACGCACCGGACGTCCTGCCCGCCTACCGGGCGATGGCCCTGCGCACCGCCGAACGGGCCCTGGCGTCCGGACGGCTGGACGCCGGTCAGTTCGCGTCGATCACGGAGGTGCTGTCGTGAAGGTCGTACGCAGCCGCACGGAGTTCCTGGCCGCGCGGGCCCAGCTGGCCACGCCGGTCGGTCTCGTGCCCACGATGGGGGCGCTGCACGCCGGTCACCGCGCCCTGCTCGAGACCGCCCGCGAGCAGTGCGCGAGTGTGGTCACGACGAACTTCGTCAACCCGATGCAGTTCGCCCCGACGGACGATCTCGCGCGCTACCCGCGCACCCTGGAGGCCGACCTCGCGCTGTGCGACGAGGTGGGCGTCGACCTCGTCTGGGCCCCCGGCGTCGAGGACGTCTACCCGCGCGGCAGCAGCCGCATCCGCATCGAACCGGGACCGGCCGGCGACCTGCTCGAGGGCGCGTCCAGGCCGGGTCATTTCGCGGGCGTGCTCACCGTTGTCGCGAAGTTCCTCAATCTCGTCCGACCGGGTCGTGCGTACTTCGGCGAGAAGGACTACCAGCAGTTGACCCTCGTCCGGCAGCTCGTCGACGACCTGGACCTCGACTCGGCGATCGTCGGGGTGCCCACGGTCCGCGAGCCGGACGGTCTCGCGCTGTCCAGCCGCAACGTCTACCTCTCGGCGGACGAACGGCGCCACGCCCTCGCGCTGTCCCGTGCGTTGCTGGCCGGTCAGGCGGCGTCGCCGGCAGGCGCGATCGCCGTCATCACCACTGCCACGGCCGAACTCGCGCTGGAACCGGGGGTCGACGTCGACTACCTCGAGCTGCGCGCCGCCGACCTCGGCGAGATCCCCGAGCACGGGTCGGCGCGACTGCTGGTCGCCGCCCGGGTCGGCACCACCCGGCTCATCGACAACGTGGGGATCGAACTGTGACCGCCTTGCAGGCGCCCGCCCCCGGCTGGACGGTCGACACCGACGTCGTGGTGGTCGGGTCCGGCATCGCCGGGCTGACGACCGCGCTGCACCTGAGCCGGCAGTCGTCGCTGCGGGTGCTGCTCGTCACCAAGGACGTGCTCGCCGCCGGGTCGACGCGCTGGGCCCAGGGCGGCATCGCCGCGGCGCTCGGCGCCGCCGACTCGCCGGACGACCACTTCACCGACACGGTGGTGGCCGGCGCGGGTGTGTGCGACGAGGCCGCCGTCCGGCTGCTGGTGCGTGAGGGCCCGGCGGCCGTCCGCGAGCTCGCGCAGCTCGGCGCGCGCTTCGACACGGCACTCGACGGGACGCTGTCGCTCACCCGCGAGGGCGGGCACCACCGCGACCGCATCGCGCACGCCGGCGGCGACGCGACCGGCGAGGAGATCGAGCGTGCGCTCGTCACCCGCGTCCGCGACGCGAGCGGTGTCGACATCATCGAGCACGCGCTGCTGCTCGACCTCGCCCACGCGGCGGACGGCAGCGTCGCCGGGCTCACCCTGCACGTGATGGGCGAGGGGCAGCGCGACGGTGTCGGACGGGTCCGGGCGCGCGCCGTGGTGCTCGCCACCGGTGGCTTCGGGCAGGTGTACGCCTCGACGACGAACCCGAGCGTGTCGACCGGGGACGGCGTCGCGGCCGCGCTCCGCGCGGGCGCCGTCGTCCGTGACCTCGAGTTCGTGCAGTTCCACCCGACCGTCACGTGGCTCGGGCCGGCGTCGCGCGGCCAGCAGCCACTGGTCAGCGAGGCCGTCCGCGGCGAGGGGGCGTTCCTCGTCGACGACGAGGGCAACCGCTTCATGCAGGGGGTGCACGAGCTCGCCGACCTCGCACCGCGCGACGTCGTGGCGAAGGCGATCCTGCGCCGGATGCGCGAGACCGGCGCCGAGCACGTCTGGCTCGACGCGACCCACTTCGGGCTCGAGAAGTGGCGCGTGCGGTTCCCGACCATCCACGCGACGCTGCTGTCGCTCGGCATCGACCCGGTCACCCAGCCGATCCCGGTCGTGCCCGCCTGCCACTACGCCAGCGGCGGCGTCCGCGTCGACCTCGACGGCGAGTCGTCGTTGCGCAACCTGTTCGTCGTCGGCGAGGCCGCGTGCACCGGTGTGCACGGGGCGAACCGGCTCGCGTCGAACTCGCTGCTCGAGGGACTCGTGTTCGGCCACCGCATCGCCGAGCGGGTCATGGCGCGGCTGGGCGAGCCCGCGGCCCCGCCCGACGCGACGACGGGTCCGTCGACACCCCTCGTCGGTGGCGACGCGCGGCGCTCGCTGCAGCGGCTGATGTCGCGCGACGTCGGCGTGCTGCGCGACGAGAAGGGGTTGGCACTCGCGTCCGCCGAACTCCCCGAGCCGGACGGCGCCGCCGAACCCGGTACCGAGGCCTGGGAGACGACCAACCTCGTCACCGTGGCCCGCGCACTCGTGCAGGCGGCGCAGCGGCGCGAGGAGACGCGTGGCACCCACTGGCGCGACGACCATCCCGACACCGACGACCGCTGGCGCGGCCATCTCGACACCGTCATGGCGGCGGACGGCACGCTCACCACGAGCTTCGAGGCGGACGCGTGAGCGACCTGCCCGAGCACGTCGTCGCCGATGTCGTCGCCCGCGCGCTCGAGGAGGACCTCGGCGCCGCCGGTGACGTCACGACCCTCGCCACCGTGCCCGCGGACGCGATCGCGCGAGCCGAGCTGGTCAGTCGCCAGCACGGGGTCGTCGCGGGGCTGCCGGTCGCCGCGGCGGCGTTCGCGGCGGTCGGCCAGGGCCGGGTGCACGTCGAGTTCGGCAGCGCCGACGGGGCACGCGTCGAGCCCGGCGAGGTGCTCGCCACCGCCCACGGACCTTTGCGCGACCTGCTCACGGCCGAGCGGACGGCCCTCAACCTCATCGGGCACCTGTCCGGCGTCGCCACGCTCACCCGCCGCTGGGTCGACGCGATCGAGGGCACCGGCGCGCGGGTTCGCGACACCCGCAAGACCATGCCCGGCCTGCGCCTGCTCGAGAAGTACGCCGTGCGTTGCGGTGGCGGCGTGAACCACCGCATGTCGTTGTCGGACGCCGCCCTGGTCAAGGACAACCACGTGGTGGCCGCGGGCGGTGTGGTGCCGGCGTTCGAGGCCGTCCGCCGCGCCTACCCGGGACTCCCGCTGGAGATCGAGGTCGACACCGTCGAGCAGGCCCGCGAGGTCATCGACGCGGGCGCCGACCTGGTGCTGCTCGACAACATGGCTCCCGAACTCATGCGTGAGGTCGTCGATTTCTCGCGCGGTCGCGCAAAACTCGAGGCGTCGGGCCGGTTGTCGCTCGACAACGCCCGTGCGGTCGCGGAGACGGGGGTCGACTACCTTGCGGTGGGGGCGCTCACGCACTCCGCGCCCGTCCTCGACATCGGTCTCGACCTCTAGCCCCAGCACCCAAGGACCTACTGATGCTGCTCGCCATCGACGTCGGCAACACGAACACGGTCATGGGCGTGTTCGAGGGTGAGGAGATGCGCGATTCGTGGCGCATCAAGTCCGACGCCCGCACGACCGCCGACGAGCTCGCGCTCGCGTTCCGGGGTCTCGTCGCCGACACCCCGGTCACGGGCATCGCCGCGTGCTCGACCGTCCCGGCGGTCATGCGCGAACTGCGGACGATGCTCGCGCGCTACTACGCGGGCATCCCGACCGTGCTGGTCGAGCCGGGCGTGCGCACCGGGGTCAGCATCCTCACCGACAACCCGAAGGAGGTCGGCAGCGACCGCATCTGCAACACCGCGGCCGCGTACCACCTCACCGACGGGCCGTCGATCGTCGTCGACTTCGGCACCTCGACGAACTTCGACGTCGTGAGCCCGCGCGGCGACTTCCTCGGTGGCGCGCTCGCCCCGGGCATCGAGATCTCGCTGGACGCCCTCGCCGCCCGCGCCGCCCAGCTGCGCAAGGTCGAGCTCGTCGCCCCGCGCAGCCCCATCGGCAAGAACACCGTCGAGTCGCTGCAGTCGGGCATCCTCTACGGCTTCGCCGGCCAGGTCGACGGCATGGTGCGCCGCCTGTCGTCCGCGCTCGTCCCCGACGACCCGGGCAGCGTCCACGTCATCGCGACCGGCGGCCTCGCGTCCCTCGTGATCGACCACAGCGAGACCGTCACGCGCTACGAACCCGCCCTCACCCTGATCGGGCTGCGGCTGATCTGGGAGCGCAATTCCTGATCGCCGCGGCGCCAGCGGCACCCTCCTGCGAAATCTGTATTACACGCGCCGACGCGTGTAATACAGATTAGGGACGAGGGGGTCGGGCGGACCGGGGCCGCCGAGCACCGTCCGCACCTGTGCGTCGGAGTCGCGTGAACGCCGCTTCGCGCCCCTCCCTAGGCTCGGACCATGCAGCTTCGCATCTTCACCGAACCGCAGCAGGGCGCGAGCTACGCCGACCTGCTGACCATCGCGAAGGCCACGGAGGACCTCGGGTACGACGCCTTCTTCCGGTCCGACCACTACCTCAAGATGGGTGGCGTGGACGGTCTGCCGGGACCGTCCGACGCCTGGATCACGCTGGCCGCCCTCGCCCGCGACACCTCGCGGGTGCGGCTCGGCACGCTGGTCACGCCGGCGACGTTCCGACACCCCGGACCTCTCGCCATCAGCGTCGCCAACGTCGACGACATGAGCGGCGGACGGGTCGAGCTCGGCCTGGGAGCGGGCTGGTTCGACGCCGAGCACAAGGCGTACGGCATCCCGTACCCCGACACGAAGGAGCGCTTCGACCGCTTCGCCGAGCAGCTCGAGATCATCGCCGGCCTGCTGGGCACGCCCGCGGGCGAGACGTACTCGTTCAGCGGCGAGCACTACACCGTCACCGACTCGCCGGCGCTGCCCAAGCCGGTGCAGTCGCCGCGTCCGCCGATCATCCTCGGCGGCGCCGGCAAGAAGCGTGGCGCCGCGCTCGCCGCCCGCTTCGCCGACGAGTACAACGTCGCGTTCTCGTCCCTCGAGGACACCAAGGCCGTCCTCGGACGGGTCCGTGCGGCCGTCACCGAGCGGGAGATCGTCTACTCGGCCGCGCAGACGCTCTGCCTGGGCAAGGACGACGCCGAGGTCGCCCGCCGCGCGCAGGCGATCGGGCGCGAGGTCGACGAGATCCGCGGCTCCAGCGCCGCCGCCGGCACCGTGAGCGAGGTCGTCGACAAGATCGGAGCGTTCGGGGCCGAGGGCGTCACCCGGTTCTACCTGCAGGTGCTCGATCTGGCCGACCTCGACCACCTCGAGCTCGCCACCGAGCTGGCCCGCCAGCTCCCGTAACCCGTTGAGTGGCGCGGTTTCGCGACGAGTGGCGCGGAATTCCGCGCCACTGGGCGGCGAAACGCGCCACTCAACCGGAGTGTGGGCAGGTCAGAGCCAGCCCCGCTCGTCCGCGACGCGGATCGCCTCGATCCGGTTGCGGACACCGGTCTTGGCGATCGCGGCCGACAGGTAGTTGCGCACGGTTCCCTCGGACAGGAACAGCTTCGCGGCGACATCGGCGACGGTCGCGCCGTCGCGGGCGGCGACGAGCACGTCGCGCTCGCGTCCGGTGAGGGGGGACGGTCCGCCGGCCAGCGTCGCCGCGGCCAGCGCCGGGTCGACCACGCGTTCGCCGCGGGCGACCCGGCGGACCGCGTCGGCGAGCTGCTCGGCCGGGGCGTCCTTGACCACGAAGCCGGACGCGCCCGCCTCCATCGCGCGGCGCAGGTATCCGGCCCGCCCGAACGCGGTGAGGATCAGCAGTCGGCATCCCGGCAGCTCCTGTGCGAGCGCGGCCGCCGCGGCGAGGCCGTCCATGCCCGGCATCTCGATGTCGAGCAGGGCGACGTCCGGACGGGCCTCCACCGCCGCCGCCACCACCTCGTCGCCGCGGGCCACCTGCGCGACCACCTCGAAGTCGTCCTCGAGGTCGAGCAGCGCGGCCAGGGCGGTGCGGACGAGGTTCTGGTCGTCCGCGAGCAGCAGCCGGATCACGGGACGGCCGCCGGGGTCGGGGCCACCGCGGGGACGGGCACGTCGACACACAGCCGGAATCCGTCGCCCTGGTGGATCTCCAGCGTGCCGCCGACGGCCTCGACCCGCTCGCGCAGCCCCGTCAGGCCGTTGCCGGGGACGGCCGAGCCGCCCCGCCCGTCGTCGGCCACCTCGAGCCGTCGCGGACCGAACGTGACGCGGACGTGCTGGGCGCGGGAGTGGCGGACGGCGTTCGTCACGCCCTCGCGCACGACCCAGCCGAACAGCTGGTCGACGTCGGCGTCGACCTCGGCCACGCTGGCGGGCAGTTCGGCGATGATGCCCGAGGCGCGCAGCACCTCGCGGGCGGTCGCGAGCTCACCGGCCAGCGTGATCTCGCGATGGGACGACACCGCCGCACGCACGTCACCGAGCGTGCGCCGGGCGAGCTGCTCGACCTCGCCGATCTCGGCGCGGGCGCGGTCGTCCTCGCCGCGCTCGGCCAGCTTGCGGGCGAGACCCGCCTTCACGGTGATCGTCGTCAGCGAGTGGCCGAGCAGGTCGTGCAGGTCGCGGGCGATGCGAGAGCGCTCGTTCTCGGCCGCCAGCCGCGCGACCTCGGCCCGCGCCCGGGCGAGCGCGATGTTCGACTCGACGACGGCGAAGAACCCGAACATCGCCAGCGACACCAGGGCGGTGACGACGCCGAGATCCCAGGCGATGCCGGTGTCCCACGCGGGCACGAGCGGCGGCAGGAACAGCGACACCAGCACGTAGCCGCCGACCGCGAGCGGCGCCCAGCGCCTGCGCGTGGCCACCGTGAGCACCGAGAGGTAGACGAGGAACACCAGCGCGTCGCCGTGGGCGAAGAAGCACTCGACGACCGTGAGTGCTGCCGCGGCCGCGTAGAGCCACCAGAAGCGGCGGTGCATGCCCGACCAGCCCACGGGCAACGCCGTCAGGTACACGACGGCGAAGGCGGCGAGCACCACGTAGCCGACCACCTGTGCGGCGCCGTCCGAGTGCTCGCGGACGCCGGTGCCGGTCTGGCCGAGGTAGATCAACCACAGGCCGGGGAACGCGTACCGCTGCCACCCGCGGTTCCACCCGCGGACGGTGCCCTGGGCGGTGGCATCGGGCTCGGACATGTCGTCCACGCTAAACCGGCGCCTCAGGTCCGGGCGGTGTCGCGGCGGTACGCCCACGCCGCGCCGACGCCGAACACGACCGTCCAGGCGGCGACCACGATCCACGCCTCCGGGGTCCAGCTCTCGCCGCCGACCCCGGTCTTGCCCGCCTGGACCAGCCAGAAGGACGGGATGAGCCGGACGAACTCGTGCATGAACCCGCCGCCCTGGCCGATGGGGAAGTAGGCCCCGCCGAGCAGCGAGAACAACGACATGCCACCGCCGATGACCGGTCCCATGCTGTCGCTGCGGATGAGGTGGCCGAGCATGATGCCGATCGCCGCGAACGGCACCAGCGCGACGAGCACGAGTCCGACCGTCGTCGCCCAGTCGGCCGCGGAGAACGTCACGCCGAGGGTCAGCGCCGCCGCCGTCAGCAGGGCCAGCACGATGACCGCGAGCACGTAGGACGTCACGATCTTCGTGCGCAGGTACGCCGACGGTGCCAGCGGCGTGAGCCGCAGCGACCGGTTCCAGTTGATCTGCCGCTCGTAGGCGATGCGCGCCCCTCCCGACAGCACCGCGGCGAGCGTGCCGAAGGCGACCATGCCCGCGAAGTAGAAGCGCGGGAACGACACGCCGGGCACGGCGTCGTTGTTGCGGTTGGATCCTGCGATGGCGAAGAACATGACCATCGGGAAGACGATCGAGAAGATGAAGTTCTGCCGGTTGCGGAACAGCCGCAGGAACTCGTACTTCGTATAGACGGCGTTCATCGCGCGACCTCCTGCGTGGTGTCGGTGGCGGACGGCTCGTCGCCGGTGAGGGCGAGGAAGGCGGCCTCGAGCCCGGCGCCGCTCACCTCGATGTCGCGGGCCTGCTCGTAGCCGTTCAGCAGCGCCCGCAGCGCGGTGTCGGCGTCCTGGCAGGTGAGGATCACCGAGTCGCCCCTGCTGTCGGTGGCGACGACGCCGGGCAGCCGGCCGAGCTCGAGCAGCGACGCCCCGGGGACCGTCGCCCGGATGGTGCGCGAGCCGACGGTCGCCTTGATCTCGTTCGCGGGACCGTCCGCGACGACCCGGCCGCGGGCCATCAGCACGATCCGGTCGGCGTACTGGTCGGCCTCGTCCAGGTAGTGGGTCGCGAACAGCACCGTCCGGCCGCCCCGGGCGAAGTCGCGGACGGCCTCCCAGAACACGTGCCGACCCTCCACGTCCATCGCGATGGTGGGCTCGTCGAGCACGAGCAGGTCGGGGTTGCTCACCAGCGCGAGCGCCGCCCGCACCCGCTGCGTCTGGCCGCCCGACAGCTTGTCGGTGCGGCGTCCGGCGATGTCGGCGATGCCGGTCACCCGCATGACCTCGTCCAGTGGCATGGGGTCGCGGTAGAGCGCGCCCATCATGACGAGCAGCTCGCGGACGGACATGAACGGCAGCAACCCGCCCGTCTGCAGCATCGCGCCGACCGCGCCCGAGCGGGTGGCCTGCGTCGGCTGCTGTCCGAAGACGGTGATGCGTCCGGCGTCGGGGTCGGCGAGCCCCAGCAGCATGTCGATCGTCGTGCTCTTGCCGGCGCCGTTCGGCCCGAGCAGGGCGACGGTCTCGCCGGGGGCGATCCGCAGGTCGAGACCGGCCACGGCGTGCACCGGGCCCTGGGGTGACCGGAAGGTCTTCGTGACGCCGGTGAGCTCGATGCCCGCCGACGTGGTCGGTGTCGAAGTCATGCCCGCTACGTTCGCGGACGGGCGTTTCGTCCGGCAGTGCTGAGGCCCTGCTATCCGCCATGACATTCGTCAGGGGGACCGTCGTTAGGCTTTGGTCCCGTGACCGACCCCGCCGTGGCCCCCGCTGGGGACCCTGCCGCCGCCGACGACCTGCCCGAGCAGCTGCGGGTCCGTCGTGAGAAGTACGACCGGCTCGTCGCGGACCCCGAGCACGCGCCGTTCCCGACCGGGGTCCCGCGTACGGCGACCCTGGCCGAGGTGCGCGCGGCGCATCCCGCGGTCGAGCCCGGCGAGGGCACCGGCGTCGTCGAGGGCGTCACGGGGCGCGTGATCTTCGTCCGCAACACCGGCAAGCTCTGTTTCGCGCTGCTGCGTGAGGAGGACGCCGAACTGCAGGTCATGCTGTCGCAGGACAGGGTCGGCGCCGACCGACTGGCGGCGTGGAAGGCCGACGTCGATCTCGGGGACATCGTGTTCGTGCGCGGCGAGGTGGTCGCGTCCAAGCGCGGCGAATTGTCGATTATGGCGGACGAATACCGCGTCACCGCGAAAGCACTACGGCCCCTGCCCGTCGCGCACAAGCCGTTGTCGGACGAGCTGCGCATGCGGCAGCGCTATGTCGATCTCATCGTGCGTCCCGAGGCGCGCCGAATGGTGTACACGCGCGCACGCGTATTGCGGTCGCTGCGCGAGACGTTCGACGCGCGCGCGTACACCGAGGTCGAAACGCCGATCCTGCAGAGCGTGCACGGGGGCGCGGCCGCGCGGCCGTTCCACACGCACCTGAACGCATTCGATCAGCAGATGTCGCTGCGCATCGCCACCGAGCTGTACCTGAAGCGGTGCGTGGTCGGCGGAATTGCCCGCGTCTACGAGATGGGGCCGGCCTTCCGCAACGAGGGTGTCGATTCCAGTCACTCGCCCGAATACACCTTGCTCGAGGCGTACGAGGCCTACGGCGACTACGACACGATGGCCGACCTGATGCGCGCCCTGATCGTCGACGCGGCGGAGGCGGTCGGCAATCCGCGTCCGGTGACGGCGGACGGGGTCGAGCTGGACCTGCCCGGCGAGTGGCGGCGGGCGTCCCTGCACGGGCTGGTCGCCGAGGCGCTGGGCGAACCCGTCGACGTCGAGACCCCGGCCGCCACGCTGCGCGAGCTCGCCGACCGTGCCGGCGTGGGCCTCGACCCGAAGTGGGACGCGGGCGAGATCGTCCTCGAGCTCTACGAGAAGCTCGTCGAGCACACCCTCGTGCAGCCGACGTTCGTGCTCGACTATCCCGCGTCCGTGCGCCCGCTGGCCCGCCCGCACCGGGACGATCCGCGCCTGGCCGAGGCCTGGGACCTCGTCATCGACGGCGTCGAGGTCGGGGTCGCGTACTCCGAGCTCGTCGATCCGGTCGAGCAGCGCCGCCGGCTCACCGAGCAGTCGATCGCGGCCGCGGCCGGCGACCCCGAGGCCATGGAACTGGACGAGGACTTCCTGCGGGCACTCGAATACGGCGCGCCGCCGATGGGCGGCCTCGGACTCGGCGTCGACCGGTTGCTGATGACGCTGACCGGCAAGGGCATCCGCGAGACCATCCTGTTCCCGCTGCTCAAGGACGCGCCCGAAAGCTGAGCGCGCAATTACTGTCCGCTGTGGGCACGGTCAATTGGTGCCGCCTAATGCGCCGAATCGGTTTTGCCGCGCCACGGATGCAGTCCCGCCGCTTTATGCAGAGGCGGTAGGCTATCGTGGGTTGCGTCGAATGAAACCCCCCGCGACAGAAATGGCACACTCCATGGCACAGAAGACCGTCGTCACCCTTATCGACGACCTCGACAACTCCAAGGCGGACGAGACGGTGTCGTTCAGCCTCGACGGCGCCAGTTACGAGATCGACCTTTCCTCCTCGAATGCGGCCGAGCTGCGTGACGTGATGGCCAAATACGTCGCGAACGCCCGCCGTGCCAGCGGCCGCGGCCCCCGCACGAATGGCACGGGCGCCGTCAAGCGCGGCCGTCCGGCCCGTGGCGACCGTGAGCAGACCCAGGCCATTCGCGAGTGGGCGCGCAACCACGACTACAAGGTCGGCGAGAAGGGTCGTATCCCGGCGCACATCGTCGAGGCGTACAACGCCCAGAACTGAATTCCGCACGTACCGAACAGGGCCCGGGTCGAGCTGACCCGGGCCCTGTCGCGTGTCAGTGCAGGTGCCGTTCGAAGAACGCCTCGATGCGGGACCAGGCGTCGTCGGCGGACGCGGGATGGGGCCCGAGCCCCGCGATGCGCTGCAGCGGCTGCGTGACGGACGGGCCGAACCCGCGGTCGTTGAGGAACGAGTGGCCCGCGCCGGGGTACTCCTTCACGTCGTGCTCGACGCCGAGCCGCTCGAGCGTCCGCTCGAGTGTCGCGGCCGACCCGCGCAGGGTGACGTCGCGCCGGCCGTAGCTGGCCACGACCGGGCAGGCGCCCCGCAGGACCTCGTCGGCGTGGCGGGGCACGGTGCCGTAGTTGGCCGACGCGGCGTCGAAACCCCGGGCGGCGGTCACGAGGGCGAAGCCGCCGCCCATGCAGAAGCCGATGACGCCCACCTTGCCGCTGCACCGCGCGTCCCCGGCCACGTGCTGCCGGGCCGCCTCGATGTCGGCGTACGGACGTCCCCGCTGCGCCAGCAGGGCCCGGAAGGTCGACAGCAGGCAGCGCCGGGCACCCCCGTCGCTGAACAGGTCCACCGCGAACGCAAGGTAGCCGGCGGCTGCGAGCCGGTCGGTGTGGCGCCGGGTGATGTCGTCCAGGCCCAGCGCCTCGTGCAGCACGACGACGCCGGGGAAGGGGCCGGTGCCCTCCGGTTCGGCCAGATACCCGCGCAATCGCTGCGATCCGCCGTCGACCCGTCCGAGCACCTCATCGGCCATTCCTGCTCCTCGCGCAGCTGCGAAACCCGGGCCGTCCGACCCGTTATCGCGTCATTGTGGACGGGCGGGGGCGGGCGCCGTTCGCCGCGGGCGTAATCAAACCGGGCATCCCGGTCCCCGTCCGTCCGTTGCAGCGAGCAGTCGCCCCCCGACGGCGACTACAGTTGGTCACGAGCGTTCTCAGCGCGGAAGGAGCTGCCTGATGTTCGAACGGTTCACGGACCGCGCGCGGCGGGTTGTCGTCCTGGCCCAAGAAGAGGCCCGGATGCTCAACCACAACTACATCGGTACCGAGCACATCCTGCTCGGGCTGATCCACGAGGGCGAGGGCGTCGCGGCCAAGGCCCTCGAGTCCCTCGGTATCTCTCTGGACGCCGTGCGCCAGCAGGTCGAGGAGATCATCGGCCAGGGCCAGCAGGCGCCGAGCGGGCACATCCCGTTCACGCCGCGGGCCAAGAAGGTGCTCGAGCTCTCGCTGCGCGAGGCGCTGCAGCTCGGCCACAACTACATCGGCACCGAGCACATCCTGCTCGGTCTCATCCGCGAGGGTGAGGGCGTCGCCGCGCAGGTGCTGGTGAAGCTGGGCGCCGACCTCAACAAGGTGCGCCAGCAGGTCATCCAGCTGCTCAACGGCTACCAGAGCAAGGAGCCCGCCGGCACGGCCACCGAGGCCACGCCGTCGACGAGCCTCGTGCTCGACCAGTTCGGCCGCAACCTCACGCAGGCCGCCCGCGAGGGCAAGCTCGACCCGGTCATCGGGCGCGAGAAAGAGGTCGAGCGCGTGATGCAGGTGCTCAGCCGCCGCACCAAGAACAACCCGGTGCTGATCGGCGAGCCCGGCGTCGGCAAGACCGCCGTCGTCGAGGGGCTGGCGCAGGCCGTCGTCAAGGGCGAGGTGCCCGAGACGCTGAAGGACAAGCAGCTGTACACCCTCGACCTCGGGTCGTTGGTCGCCGGCTCGCGGTACCGCGGTGACTTCGAGGAGCGCCTGAAGAAGGTGCTCAAGGAGATCCGCACCCGCGGCGACATCATCATGTTCATCGACGAGATCCACACGCTCGTCGGTGCCGGAGCGGCCGAGGGCGCCATCGACGCGGCCTCGATCCTGAAGCCGATGCTCGCCCGCGGTGAGCTGCAGACGATCGGCGCGACCACCCTCGACGAGTACCGCAAGCACCTCGAGAAGGACGCTGCCCTCGAGCGGCGCTTCCAGCCCATCCAGGTGCCCGAGCCGAGCGTGGCCCACACCATCGAGATCCTCAAGGGTCTGCGTGATCGGTACGAGGCGCACCACCGCATCTCGATCACCGACGCCGCGCTCGTCGCCGCCGCCGGGCTGGCCGACCGCTACATCAGCGACCGGTTCCTGCCCGACAAGGCGATCGACCTCATCGACGAGGCCGGCGCGCGCATGCGCATCCGTCGCATGACCGCCCCGCCGGACCTGCGCGAGTTCGACGAGCGCATCGCCGACGTGCGTCGCGAGAAGGAATCCTCGATCGACGCGCAGGACTTCGAGAAGGCGGCGGCTCTCCGCGACAAGGAGAAGACGCTGCTGGCCGAGAAGGCGCAGCGCGAGCAGGAGTGGAAGGCGGGCGACCTCGACGTCGTCGCCGAGGTCGACGACGAGGAGATCGCCGAGGTCCTCGCGACGTGGACGGGCATCCCGGTCTTCAAGCTGACCGAGGAGGAGACCGCCCGGCTGCTGCGCATGGAGGACGAGCTCCACAAGCGCGTCATCGGCCAGGAGCAGGCCATCAAGGCCGTCTCCCAGGCCATCCGGCGCACGCGGGCGGGCCTCAAGGACCCGAAGCGTCCGGGCGGCTCGTTCATCTTCGCCGGCCCGTCCGGTGTCGGTAAGACCGAGCTGTCCAAGACGCTGGCCGCGTTCCTGTTCGGCGACGACGACGCGTTGATCCAGATCGACATGTCCGAGTTCCACGACCGGTACACGGTGTCGCGCCTGGTCGGTGCTCCTCCCGGCTACGTCGGCTACGACGAGGGCGGCCAGCTCACCGAGAAGGTGCGCCGCAAGCCGTTCTCGGTGGTGCTGTTCGACGAGGTCGAGAAGGCCCACCCGGACGTCTTCAACACGCTGCTGCAGGTGCTCGAGGACGGCCGCCTGACCGACGGCCAGGGCCGCATCGTCGACTTCAAGAACACGGTGCTGATCCTGACCACCAACCTCGGTACCCGTGACGTCTCGAAGGCGGTCTCGCTCGGGTTCGCGGCGTCCAGCGACACCGAGTCGAACTACGAGCGCATGAAGCAGAAGGTCAACGACGAGCTGAAGCAGCACTTCCGCCCGGAGTTCCTCAACCGCATCGACGACATCATCGTGTTCCACCAGCTCAGCGAGGCCGAGATCGTCCAGATCGTCGATCTCATGCTCGCCCGCCTCGACGTCCAGCTGCGCAACAAGGACATGGGCATCGAGCTGACCCAGGACGCGAAGAACCTGCTCGCCGAGAAGGGTTACGACCCCGTGCTGGGTGCCCGGCCGCTGCGCCGCACCATCCAGCGCGAGATCGAGGACCCGCTGTCGGAGAAGATCCTGTTCGGCGAACTCGAGCCCGGCCAGATCGTGCTCGTCGACGTCGAGCCGGCCGACCCGATGAAGAAGGACGGTCCCAAGACGTTCTCCTTCCGCGGTGAGGCGAAGCCGTCGACGCTCGCGCTCGACGAGCCGCCGGCGGCGGGCGTGTCCGCCGACTGACGACCCGCACGACCCACGGAGCCCGTCCGGACACTGTCCGGGCGGGCTCCGTCGTACCCCGGCCCTCAGCCCGGCAGGGCGTAGGTGCCGTCGGGCAACGGGTCGACGAGGCCGTCCGCCACGAGGGTGTCGAGCGCGCGCTCGCGCTGCACCGGGTCAGACCACACCAGGTCCAGCGCGGGCTTCGCGACCGGCGCGTCCGCCGCGCGCAGCACACCCATGAGCAGCCCGCGCACCTGACGGTCGGTGCCGGCGAACGTCTGCGCACGGACGGCCGGGCCGGCGTACGGCGGCGACCCCGCCAGCCGCCAGGCGCACTGCGCGGACACGGGGCACCGGTCGCACCGCGGCGTGCGCGCCAGGCAGACCAGCGCCCCCAGTTCCATGAGCGCGATGCTCAGCCGGGCGGCGCGTCGCTCGTCGTCCGGCAGCAGTGCCTCGACCTCGGCGAGATCGCGCCCGGTGGACGGTGGCCCCGCGTTGCCCTGACCGGTCACGGCGCGGGCCACGACCCGGCGCACGTTCGTGTCGACCACGGGCTGCCGCTGCCCGAACGCGAACACGGCCACCGCGCGCGCGGTGTAGACGCCGACGCCGGGCAGCGACAGCAGCGCGTCGACGTCCGCGGGAACGTCGCCGCCGAACCGCTCGACGAGCGCGACCGCGCAGGCGTGCAGGCGCAGCGCCCGGCGCGGGTACCCGAGGCGGTCCCACATGCGGATGGCCTCGCCGGCCGGGGCGGCCGCCAGGTCGGCGGGGCTCGGCCAGCGGCGCAGCCAGGCCGTCCAGGCGGGCAGGACCCGGTTCACCGGCGTCTGCTGCAGCATGACCTCGCTGACCAGCACCGCCCACGGCCCGACCCCGGGCGCGCGCCACGGCAGGTCACGGGCCTCACGGGCGTACCAGGCGGTCAGCGGCGCGACGAGCGGGTGGTCCGCGGACGGTGCAGGCATGGCTCCCGGATCGTCGCACGGCCGCCGCGCGGCCCGGTGCGCGCGTCGCTCGCGGGGTTCCTGGGCGCTCGGGTTAGCGTGGGGCCGACATGTTCTCGCCCGTGGGTAATCTGCCGCCGTCGGTGTACTGGCGCCGCCGGATCCTTGTGATCGGCTCCGTCGTCCTGCTCCTGCTGCTGCTCGTGCTGACCGTGCGCGCCGTGACCGGCGGCGGTGGCACCACCCCGGTCGCGGACGGATCGTCGACCCCGACCGGCGCCTCCACCGTCGCGCCCACCACCAGCGGCGGACGGTCCACCACCCGCGGCTCCTCGACGGAGCGGGAGGCGACCGCCCGCAGCTCGTCGAGCATGCCCCGCACCTCGGCCGCTCCGAAGCAGTGCGCGAAGGCGGACCTCGCCGTGCAGGCGGTCGTCGGCAAGTCGACCTACAAGGTGGGCGACAAGCCGGTCGTCGAGCTGCAGGTCACCAACGTCGGCGCCAAGCCCTGCATCCAGGACCTCGCCGACCAGCAGGTCGTGCTCAAGGTCTACAACGGGGAGTCCCGCGTCTGGGGCAGCCACGACTGCGAGGTGCAGAAGGGCACCAACGAGCGCACCCTGCCGGTGCGCAAGCCCGTGCGCGTCAGCATCACCTGGTCGGGACAGACCTCGCAGGAAGGCTGCAAGGGCACCCGCCAGCGCGTCGGTGTCGGCACCTACACCCTCTACGCCACCCTCGCCGGCAAGGACGGCAAAGCCGCCCAGTTCTCGATCTCGTGACGCCCAGGCACACGATCTGCGGCGTTGTCGGCACTCGGCAGTAGCAAGCTACAGCTCTCGCGCCTCCGCCTTGCAGCTCGCGCACCTGAGCGCCACGATCTCGTGACGCCCAGGCACAGAATTCGCCGGGTTGTCGGCGCTCGGCAGTAGCAAGCTGCAGCTAGCTGGGGCGCGTCAGTTGAAGCGGTCGATGATGCTGACCTCGGCGAGCCTCGAGATGGCCTCGCGGATGGCGCGGGCGCGGCTGTCGGAGACGCCGTCGACGACCTGGAGGTCCTCGGCGGAGGCGGCCAGCAGCTTCTGCAGGCCGTCGAAGTGTTCGACGACGCGGTCGAGGATGGCCGGGTGCAGCCGCGGCACGCGCGAGAGCAGGCGGTACCCGCGGGGGCTGATCGCGCTCTCCTGCGACTCGGGCGTGTTGGGCAGGCCCAGGGCGCGGGCGACCTCGGTCAGGTCGAGCAGCTCGACCGCGGACAGCTCGCTGAGGTCGGCGAGCACCGCCTCGACGGTGCGGCCGCGCTTGCCCGGCGGCGTGTAGTCGCGGACGGTCAGCGACAGGTCGGCGTCCGAGCCCGAGACCAGTTCCTCGAGCTGCAGGGCGAGCAGCCGGCCGTCGGTGCCCAGCTCGACCACGTGGCCGGTGACCTCGTCGGCGATGCGGCGCACCATCTCGAGCCGCTGCACGACCACCGCGGCGTCGCGGACCGTGACGAGGTCCTCGATCTCGAGCGCGGACAGCGCCTGCGAGACCTCCTCGAGGCGCGAGGTGTAGCGCTCGAGCGTGGCGACGGCCTGATTGGCGCGCGACAGGATCTCGCCGGTGCCCTCGAGCACGTACCGGCGGTCGCCGACGTACAGGCTGATGATGCGCATCGACTGCGACACCGAGATCACGGGATAGCCGGTCTGCAGCGCCACCCGTTGGGCGGTGCGGTGCCGGGTGCCGGACTCCTCGGTGGGGATGGCCGGATCGGGCATGAGGTGCGTGGCCGAGTAGACGATGCGCAGGCCGTCGGTGCTCAGCACGACCGCGCCGTCCATCTTGCACAGCTCGCGCAGGCGCGTGGACGAGAAGTCGACGTCGAGCGGGAAGCCGCCGGTGCACAACCGCTCGACGGTGTCGTCCCACCCGATGACGATCAGTGCGCCGGTGTTGCCGCGCAGGATGCGCTCGAGCCCGTCGCGCAGGGCGGTGCCGGGCGCGACGGTGGCGAGGACGGAACGCAGCGCGTCGTCCCGTTCGGTGCCCGGCATGGTGAGTCCTCCGTCAGTGGCTGTCGTCGATCAGCTTAGAACGCGGGGTCAGGACGGTGCTCCCGATTCCGCGTCCGCGCCGTCCGTGCCGTCCGCACCGCCGAAACCGACCGACCGCAGGGTGACGTGGGTGTCGGTGGTGCGGCGACCCGGGTTGACCGGGGGAGGGGCGACGAGCGCCAGCAACGACTCCTCGACCGAGCCCACCTCGATGAGCCGTGCGGACGCGACCGAGCGGCCGAGCCGCTGCCGGGTGCCGACCGGAACGAGCAATCGCTTGAAGCCGAGCCGCAGTGCCTCGGACACGCGCTCGGACATCTGCGTGGCCGGACGGATGTCACCGGACAACGTGACCTCGCCGATGGCGAGCATGTCGAGCGGCATCGTCCGTCCGCCCGCCGCCGAGAAGATCGCGAGGCAGACGGCGAGATCGGTGGCCGGGTCGTTGAGCTTCATGCCGGCGACGGTGGCGAGGAAGACGTCGCGGTCGAACAGCCGGGTCTTGGCCGACCGCTCGCTGACCGCGATGAGCATCGCGCAGCGGCCGTTGTCGAGCCCTGAGAACGCGCGGCGGGGGTTCGGCACGGTGGTCTGCGCGACCAGTGCCTGCACCTCGGCGAGCAGGGCGCGGTTGCCCTCGACGGTGACGGTGACGCACGTGCCCGGTACCGGCAGCTCGCGTTGCTCGCGGAACAGGCTGCTCGGGTCGAGCACCTCCTGCATGCCGCCGTCGGTCTGCTCGAAGGCGGCGACCTCGAGCGAGCCGAACCGGTTCTTGACCGCGCGCAGCAACCGCAGCGACGTGTGCCGGTCGCCGTCGAGGCTCAGCGTGGTGTCGACGATGTGCTCGAGCGCGCGGGGACCGGCGACGGTGGAGTCCTTGGTCACCTGGCCGACCAGCAGCATCGGCAGGCCGCGGGCCTTCGCGACGCGGGTGAGGACGGACGCGACCTCCATGACCTGGGTGACCCCGCCCGCCCGTCCGTCGACGTCGGCGGACGAGACCGTCTGCACCGAGTCGACGACCACGAGCGCGGCGTCGGGATGGGCCTCGATGTGGCCGAGCACGGCACCGAGGTCGGTGTCGTCGGCGAGCAGGAGGTTCGGCGAGACGGCCCCGATGCGGCGGGCCCGCACCGCGATCTGCTCGACCGACTCCTCGCCGGAGACGTAGAGCACCGGACGCCGCTGCGTCTGCGCGACCGAGTCGGCGACGGCGAGCAGCAGCGTGCTCTTGCCGGAGCCGGGCGGACCGCTGCACAGGCACACCTGCCCGGGGACGAGACCGCCGCCGATGACACGGTCGAACTCGCCGATGCCGGTGCCGGTGCGCCGCGCCGGCTCGCCCGCGGTGACCTCGCTGACCGGCCGGGCCGGGCGGGCGGGGGCAGAGGCGGTGGCCGCCGCCCGCAACCCGCTGGTGGACGCGACCGGGGCCGCTTCGGAGACGGTGGAGAACTCGCCGCAGCGCGGGCAGCGGCCGTACCACTTGCTGCTCGTGGCGTCGCACGCCGAGCAGCGGAACGTCGTCGCCGGCTTGGCCATCAGCGCGACCCGGAGGTGCAGAGCTTCACGGGCGAGACGCTAACCGCGACCTCCGACAGAACCCGGACGCCGCGGCGGGCGGACGGCTACTCGCCGCCTTCGCCCTCGCTGCCGGGGGCGACGGCCGGCTCCTCCGGACGCTCGCCGATCTGCACCGGGACGCTGACGGTCACGGTGCCGGCCTTCGCGAACGTGAAGGTGACCTTGATCGTCGAACCGGGGTACAGCGTGCGCGTGGTGCCGGTGAGCAGCAGGTCGGAGTTCGAGTCGGGCACACCGAACGAGGCGCGTCGCAGCGACAGGATCTTCACCGACTGGCGGCCGCCCTCGGGGGCGCCACCGTTCGAGCCCGCGCCCGACGAGGGGGCGCCGACGACGCCGGTCTCGCCGTCGGAGAACGACGGTGCGGCCGCACTCGAGGACGACTCGGACGCCGCCGACTTCGGGTAGGCGCCCCAGCCGCTCGCGGCCGCGGTGCGCACGCCGGTGAGGGTGTCGGTGGCGCGGCCGTTGTTGACGATGACGAGGGTCATCGGGATGGAACTGCCCTTGGCGTAGGAGGCCTTGCCCTCGGGCGCCTCGAGCGCGATGCCGCGCAGGTCGATGACGCCCACGCTCGCGTTGTTGCCGTCGATGCTCGGCTTCTCGTAGGCGGTCTGGGCGAGCTGGCCCGCGGCGCACGCGCCGGTGACGGCAGCGGCGGCGGCGGCCAGGCCGACGGTGCGCAGCACGGTCGTACGGCGGCTCGAGCGGGGCTCGGCGACGGTACCCGGCACAGCGTCCACAACGACTCCTGGCGATCGACGACGATCATGGTGCGACTGGAAGCGCACGGCTCCCACCGAACGCGTCCTCAGAGTAGCGAGCGGCTTCCCGACGGGCGTGCTCGGCATCGGATACACGCGGCCAGGACGCTGTCAAGCCCGTGTTCGTTGGGCTGCGTGGCCGTTGGCCGTCCGAAGAGGCGGGTCCGGACGATGTGCTGCGTGTTACCCTGGAGGGAGCGAAAGGGGCGCTCACATATGACTTTCAAGGTCGGCGAGACCGTCGTCTACCCGCACCACGGTGCAGCACTGATCGAAGCGATCGAGGAGCGACTGCTCCAGGGCGTGAAGAAGACCTACCTGCGTCTGAAGGTCGCCCAGGGCGACCTGACGGTGCTCGTCCCGGCCGAGAACGCCGAGGTCGTGGGTGTCCGCGACGTCGTCGGTCAGGAAGGCCTCGACAAGGTCTTCGAGGTCCTGCGTGCCCCGCACACCGAGGAGCCCACCAACTGGTCGCGGCGCTACAAGGCGAACGGCGAGAAGCTGGCCTCCGGTGACGTGAACAAGGTGGCCGAGGTCGTCCGTGACCTCTGGCGCCGCGACCGCGACCGCGGGCTGTCCGCCGGCGAGAAGCGCATGCTGGCCAAGGCGCGTCAGATCCTCACCAGCGAGCTCGCGCTCGCCGAGGGCACGAACGAGGACAAGGCCGAGGTCGTGCTCGACGAGGTGCTGGCCGAGGCCGTCGCCTAGCTGTAGCTCAAGTCAACTTCACATTGCCTCGATGACGGCGGCGAACGGTCCTGTGACCGTCGCCGCCGTTCTCGTTGCGGCGGGTTCCGGCTCGCGTCTCGGGGCCGACGTGCCCAAGGCGTTCGTCCGCGTCGCCGGCCGCACCCTGCTCGAGCACGCCGTCGACCGCTTCCGAGACCACCCGGGGGTGGGCGAGATCGTCGTCGTCGCCCCGCAGGCGCAGCTGCGTGCCGCCGCCGACCTGGCCGCGGCCACCGTGGTCGCCGGCGGCGCCACCCGCCAAGCCTCCGTGCTCGCCGGACTCGCCGCCGTGACCGCCGACCTCGTGCTCGTTCACGACGTGGCCCGTCCGTTCGTGCCCGGGACGGTCGTGACGGCCGTGATCGAGGCGTTGACAGCCGGAGCGGACGCGGCGGTGCCCGTGGTGCCGGTGCACGACACCATCCGCCGCATCGGCCCGGACGGCGGGTTCGCCGGCGTCGTCGACCGCGCGTCCCTCGTTGCCGTGCAGACGCCGCAGGGCTTCCGCCGCGAGGTGCTGGTCGCCGCGCACGAGGCCGGACGCCACCTCGAGGTCACCGACGACGCCGCGTTGCTCGAGGCCGCCGGGCGCACCGTCGTCGCCGTCCCCGGCGCGGACGAGGCCTTCAAGATCACGCGCCCGTGGGACCTGCGGGTGGCGGAGGCGATCGGTGGTTGAGCTGCGCACGGGTCTCGGCGTCGACGTGCACCCGATCGAGGCCGGACGCGACTGCTGGGTCGCCGGCCTGCTCTGGCCCGGGGTCGACGGCTGCGAAGGACATTCGGACGGCGACGTCGCCGCCCACGCCGCGTGCGACGCCCTGCTGTCGGCCGCCGGGCTCGGCGACCTCGGCGCGGTGTTCGGCACCGGACGGCCGGAGTGGTCGGGCGCGTCCGGCGCGGCGCTGCTGGCCGAGACCGTCCGCCTCGTCACCGCCGACGGCTGGACGATCGGCAACGTCGCCGTCCAGGTGATCGGCAACAGCCCCAAGATCGGCCCGCGCCGGGCCGAGGCCGAGGCGGCCCTGCGCGAGGTGGTGGGCGCGTCGGTGTCGGTCGCCGCGACCACCACCGACGGACTCGGGCTCACCGGGCGCGGCGAGGGGCGGGCCGCGATGGCCACCGCCCTGCTCAGCCGCTGACCGCCTGCACCAGGTCGTCCCAGAGGTCGTCGACGTCCTCGATGCCCACCGACAGGCGGACGAGCCCTTCGGGCGTTCCGTAGGCGGCGTCACCGGGGTGCCGGGCCCGCCGTTCGAGCGTCGACTCGACGCCGCCCAGCGATGTCGCGTGGGTGACGAGCCGGACGTTCGCGCAGAGCCGCTCGGCCTCGTCCGCGGTGGCGAACTCGATGCTGACGACCGCCCCGAAGGCGGCGTGGTCGCGCGAGGCGACGGCGTGCCCGGGGTCGTCCGGCAGGCCGGGATAGCGCACCCGGACGACACCCGGCAGCGACGCCGACCGGCGCGCCAGCTCGCCGGCGTTGGACCAGTGGCGCTCCATGCGGACGGCCAGCGTGCGGACGCCCCGCGTGGCCAGGTACGCCTCGAGCGTGCCCGGGGTGGAGCCGGCGAGGGTGCGGCGGTCGTGCAGCGCGGTGTGCAGCTCGCCGGACCGGGTGACGAGCACGCCGATCAGGGCGTCCGAGTGGCCGGCGAGGTACTTGGTGGCCGAGTGCATGACGACGTCCGCGCCGAGGTCGAGCGGACGCACCGCCAGCGGCGTCGAGAAGGTCGCGTCGACGGCGAAGAGCGCGCCCGCGTCGTGGGCGATCGCGGCGATCGCGGGCAGGTCGGCGACCGTCAGCAGGGGGTTCGACACGGTCTCGACCCACACCAGCGCGGCTCCGTCGGCCGCCGCCCGCACGGCGGCGTGGTCGCGGACGTCGACGGTGCGCACCTCGAGCCGACCCAGGTCCTGCTGCTCGGCGTACAGGCCGACGTACCCGCCGTAGCCCTCGCGGGGCACGACCACCGCCGATCCGGCCGGCAGCCGGTCGATCAGGCACGAGAAGGCGCTGATGCCGCTGCCGAAAGCCAGGGCGCGTCCGCCCTCGAGCGCCCCGACGACGTCCTCGAACGCGGTGACGGTGGGCGACACGTGGTGGCGTCCGTACGGGTTGGTCGCGCCGTCGAACCGGTACGCGGTCACCGGAGCGATCGGGGTGTTCACGGTGGCGCCCGGCTCGTGCGGACGTCCGGTGGCGACGACGAGCGACGAGGGCCGCAGCGGTGAGCTCACGGCTCGACGGTAGTGCCCACCTACGATGGGCGTATGGCTGGCAACTCGCAACGACGCGGCGCGATCCGCAAGGGCAAGAAGGGCGCGCAGGTCGGTTCGGGCGGTCAGCGACGTCGCGGACTCGAAGGACGCGGCCCGACCCCGAGGGCCGAGGACCGCACCGGGCACCCGGCGAACCGCAAGGCACGCCGCGACGCGCGCGACACGACGACCTCGACGCGCAGCAAGCCGCACGCGCAGGCGTCCGAACTGCTGGTCGGGCGCAACCCGGTCGCCGAGGCGATGCGCGCACGCATCCCCGCGACGGCGTTGTACGTCGCCGTCGGCGTCAGTGCGGACGAACGCATCACCGAGGCCATCCGCATGGCCGGCGACCGCAATCTGCCGATCCTCGAGATCTCCCGCGCCGAGCTCGACCGGCGGACGAACAACATCGTGCACCAGGGCATCGCGCTGCAGGTACCGCCCTTCGCGTACCACGCGCTGCCGGATCTGCTGCGCGAGGCGGACGAGAGCGGGCAGCCGCCGATGATCGTCGCGCTCGACGGTGTCACCGATCCACGCAACCTCGGTGCGATCGTCCGCTCGGCCGTGGCGTTCGGCGCGCACGGCGTGATCATCCCCGAGCGCCGGTCGGCCGAGATCACGCCGACCGCGTGGCGCACGTCCGCCGGCACCGCCGCCCGGCTGCCGATCGCGAAGGTGACGAACATCGTCCGGGCGCTCAAGGACTGCAAGGACGCCGGACTGTTCGTCGTCGGCCTCGACGCCGACGGCACGACCACGCTGGACGACCTCGAGCTGGCGACCGAACCGGTCGTGGTGGTCGTCGGGTCGGAGGGACGCGGGTTGTCGCGGCTCGTGGGCGAGACGTGCGACCTCACGCTGTCGATCCCGATGGCGGACGCCGCCGAGTCGCTCAACGCGTCCGTCGCGGCCGCGGTGACGCTGGCCGAGATCGCCCGGCGGCGCCGCCAGGCCTAAGCGGCCTTCCGCTTCCGATCGACGTACTTGCGCTCGGGGACGTAGAACGTCGCCGGCGCGGGTTCCTTGCGCAGCGTCGCGACCTCCCGGCGGACGGCGCCCATGATCTCGTCCGTGATCGCGCGCAGGTTCTCCTGCGTCGGCTCGGCGCCCTTCCAGTGGCCGAGGTCGAGCGGTTCGCCGGGTACGGCCTCCC
Source organism: Jatrophihabitans fulvus (assembly GCF_054781375.1). Taxonomy (NCBI): domain Bacteria; kingdom Bacillati; phylum Actinomycetota; class Actinomycetes; order Jatrophihabitantales; family Jatrophihabitantaceae; genus Jatrophihabitans; species Jatrophihabitans fulvus. The sequence goes on along the minus strand of NZ_BAAGUN010000002.1, from coordinate 274,866 downwards.
AGGTGCGGCGCCGTCCGAGCCGCTTCAGGCTCGGGCCGCGCTTGTCGGCGCCCCACTGGCCCACCGGGACGACGGGGATCTCGGGCGCGAGCAGCACGAGCCGGGCCACGCCGGTCTTGGCCTGCATGGGCCAGTTGGCGGGGTCCTTGGTCGTCGTCCCCTCGGGGTAGATGACGACGGCCTCGCCGCTGCGCAGCGCGGTGACGGCGTCGCGCAACGCGGCGGACGCGTCGCTGGTGCCGCGGTGGACGGGGATCTGCCCTGCGCCCCTCATGATCCGGCCGACGACCGGCCACCCGAACACGCCCGACTTGATCATGAATCGGGGGATGCGACCGCTCTGCCACACGAACCGGGCCACGAGGACGGTGTCGAGTTGCGAGGTGTGGTTGACCGCGATGATCACACCGCCCTCGGACGGGGCGGGCATGCGGTCGAGGTGACGCATGCGCAGACGGAACAGCAGGGCGTCGAGCGGGTAGAGGATCACGACGCAGAGGCGGATCCAGAATCCGGCCTTCGGCTGGTGCAGACGGGACATCGATCGCCGCTTCCTGACGACTACCTACGGTTGCGTAGGTAAGTCTGCCCGGTGCTCAGACGACCTCGTGGATCGACCCCGACAGCAGGAAGGCGAGGGCCTCGGCGTGCTCGGCGTGGAGCTCGTCGGCGCCGACCTCGGCGGCGACCTCGGCGTAGGCGACCAGCGCCGCGACGCGGGTGACCAGGTGCCGCTCGTCGCCGTCGGCGGCGGCTTCGTCCTCGATGCGGTCGAGTTCCGTGGCGAGCGGCAGCGCGCAACCGCTGCGGCCCAGCACCCCGCTGCGCCAGGCCGCGGTGTCGACGATGCGTTGCGCCGCGGCGGACGCCACCCCGACGAGAGCGCGGTGACGGTCGGGCTCGGGCCACGCGCGGCTGGGCGACCAGCGTCCGGCCGCTGCGATCGCCTTCAGCTCACGCGGACCGACCCGCAGCGGGTCGGCCGCGGCGTAGCGGACGGACACCACCACGGCCGCGGTCAGGCCGATGAGCACGAGAGCGCAGACCAGGGCGACGGTGCCGGCACCGGACACCAGCGCCACCACGATCACGACGAGGTCGACGAGGACCAGCAGCAGCGCCGGCAGAGCGACCCGCTTCACGACGCCGAGCCGGGGGAACTCGAGCCCGGCCGGGTCGAGCCCCGCCTCGAGACGCCGGACGGCTAGGGCGCCCGCCTCGCCGTCCAGCGGCTTGATCGGCGTCGGCGACCGGACGACGACGGGCTCAGGCGGCGCGATGCCGTCCAGGGTGGCGACGACCTGCCTGCGCGCCCGGCGCAGCCGATCGGCGGGGTGCATGGGCACCGCCGACCCCGAAGCGGAAGAGACCATCCGGACATCGTCGACCCCGCGCATGTGAGGGCGCCAGGCACCGGCACAGGTAATCTCGAGCCACTGCCGCCTTAGCTCAGCTGGCCAGAGCAACCGCCTTGTAAGCGGTTGGTCGCGGGTTCGAATCCCGCAGGCGGCTCCGGCACCCGTGCGCGCGCGACGAGGCCCACCCGTCCGGAACGGACGAGCGGGCCTCGGCCGTTCAGGTGGTGGGGACGACCGATCCCGCGATGCCGCAGCGCGAGACCTGGGGCTGCGACGTCGCGTCCGCGTCGAGGTCCACCGAGATCGTCTGCACGACGCCGTTCGAGCCGACGACGCGCAGCGAGGAGATGTACTCGTGACGCACCTGGTTCTGGGCGATGAGGTTCACCGCCTTCTCGGTCGTGAAGGTCGCCCGGTACGACACGGTGGACACGACCGTGCTGATCTCGGTCGTGGTCTGGACGATGCCCGAGACCGTGGCGGTGACACCGGCCGGCGGCTTGACGAACAGGGTGGTCGTGACCGTGGTGTCCGCCTGCGTGTCGTCGACGTCGCAGCCGAGGCTGTACACGAAGCCCTGGACGGTCGCGCCCAGCTTCGCGCCACTGCCGTCCGAGCGCAGCAACAGCTTGCGCGCACCGGGTCCTGCCGGTCCGGTCGCGCCCTTCGCGCCGGTGGCACCCTTGGCGCCGGTCGCGCCCTTGGGGCCCTGCTTGTTGATGACGATGCCGGCGAAGCCCTTCGGGCAGTGCCCGGCGGCGTTGCGCAGGGCGAGTCGGCCGCCGGCGTTGGCACAGGCCTTCACGGTCTTGACGGCGGCGCCGCTGCCGGCGGCGGCGTAGCCGACGCCTGCACCGGTCAGGGCGACGACGGTGCCGGCGGCGAGAGCGACGACGACGGCTTTGGTGGTGAACGAGGTGCGCATGAGGTCCTCCCGGAAAGGTGGTGACTGGTGTCCGGGAGCTTCGTGAGGGTGCCTTCGCGAACCCTTAAGGTTGCCTACTTGGGCGGCATCCGGATGCCGCCGTCGACGCGGACGACCTCGCCGTTCATGTAGGGGTTGGTGAGGCACTCGACGACCATGCGGGCGAGCTCGTCGGGCACGCCGAGCCGCTTCGGGAACAGCACGCTCTGGCCGAGCTTGGCCTTGAACGCCTCGGCCTCGTCACCCTCGCCGTAGATCGGGGTGTCGATCAGGCCGGGTGCGATCGTGTTGAGGCGGATGCCCGCCGCCGAGAGGTCGCGGGCGACGGGGAGGGTCATGCCGACGACCCCGCCCTTCGACGACGAATAGGCGGCCTGCCCGATCTGACCGTCGAACGCGGCCACACTGGCGACGTTGACGATCGCGCCACGGCAACCGTCCTCGTCCGGCTCCCCGCGACCCATGACGGTGGCGGCCAGGCGGGTGACGTCGAAGGTGCCGATCAGGTTGATCGCCAGGACCTTCTTGTAGGCGTCGAGGGAGTGCGCGGAGTCGTACTCGCCGTCCTTGCCGATCGTCCGTTGCGCCCAACCGATGCCGGCCGAGTTGACGACCGCGCGCAGCGGCGCGAGCTGGGCGGCCTTGTCGACGGCGGCACGGATCTCGTAGGTGTCGGTGACGTCGACGTGTGCGAACGTGCCGCCCACCTCGTCGGCCAGCGCCTGGCCTGCGCTGTCCTGCACGTCGGCGACCACCACGTGCGCGCCGAGTGCCGCCAGGCGCCGGACGACCGCCGCTCCGATACCGCTCGCGCCGCCGGTGACGAGGGCGCTCGAACCCGAGATCTCCATGAATCGGACCCTAACGGGTCGCGGCGACCGGGCCATGAGCGCGCCCGCGCGGGTCCCGTTCCTCCTGTCGGCACACCTCGGACGAGAACAATTGAGTGGGCTTCACGAGTGGGCTTCACGAGTGGGCTTCACGAGTGGGCTTCACGAGTGGGCTTCACGAGTGGGCTTCACGGGTCGGCCGCCGACGTCGAGGGACTGGCGTCGTCATGCCGCCGCCGGGCCATGAAGATCGCGCCCGGAGCCGGACGAACGCCTCGGAGTCCAGCCTGAAGGGGTCTCGTGAAGGGGTCTCGTGAAGGGGTCTCGTGAAGGGGTCTCGTGAAGGGGTCTCAATTGTTTCGACACGACCCCGTACGTGGGTCGTCGTCGGGGTGACCTGCGCGCCCGCGGACCGAGGTGGGCCGGGCCGGTTCGCCGAGGCGGCTCCGCGGTGGGGAACGCGGACGGGGCGCCCCGCAGCGCGGGACGCCCCGTCGACGAGCGTGCGCCCGGCACGGGTGGGTCAGTCGGCGGGGCCGGTGGCCAGGGTGACGGTCGCCGTGCGCTGTCGGCCCTGGGTGTCGTTCCAGGTCAACGTGACCTTCTGTCCGGGCTCGTACGCGGCGAGCCGGGTCTTGAGCGACGCGGCGTCGTTCACGGACTTGCCGCCGACGGCGGTGATGACCGAACCCGCGGTGATGCCGGCCTTGGCGGCCGGACCGTTCTCCAGCACCGAGGTGATGCCCGCGCCGTTGCCGGTGGTCGCGTCGGCGACGCCGACGCCGATGAAGGCGGGCAGACCGATGTGCACCGAGCTGGTCTCGACGCCGCGCTCGATCTGGTCGGCCAGCGTCAGCGCGTCGTCGATCGGGATCGCGTAGGCGACGGACGCCCGTCCGGTGTTGGTGCCGTTGCCGGTGGCGGCGGCGGTGTCGATGCCGACGACGTCGCCGTCGCTGTCGTACAACGGCCCGCCCGAGTCGCCGGCGACGATGGGGGCGTCGGTCTGGATCAGCCCGGTGAGCCGCTCGGAGTTGCTGCCGTCCTCGTCGGTCGCGGTGATCGTGCGCTCGAGGGCGGTGACCTTGCCGGACGCCGCGGTGAGTGTGCCGGTGCCGCCCCCGTTGCCGACACCGGTGACCGCGTCACCGACCCGGAGATCGGAGACGTCCGAGGCGTCGCCGACCCTCGCGGTCGTGAGCCCGGACGCGTTGCTCAGCTTGAGCACCGCCACGTCGTTCGCGGGCGAGGTGCCGACGACCGTCGCCCGGTACGACTTGTCGGTGGTCTCGTCCGTGACCCTGATGCTGGTGGCGCCGGAGATGACGTGGTTGTTCGTCAGCACCTCGCCGTCCGAGCTCAGGATCATGCCGGTTCCCGCCGACTGCGCGTTCTGGTAGCCGAGCGTCGAGACGATCGTGACGATGCCCTTCTGCTGCGTCGCCGTGGCCGTCGGGTTGGACGACCTGCCCGACCCGGTGCCGCCGCCCGAGCCGCCGCCGGGGAACAGGTCCGGCAGCTGGAACGTCGGCTGCTGCTGCGTCGGGTCCTGCTGCGTCGGGTCCTGCCCGCCGGCGACCGAACCGTTGCCGTCCGTCCGGTCGACCGCTCGTCCGATGCCGAACCCGGACGCGACCAGGGCGGCGGCGGCGACGACCGCGGCGGCGCCGACGAGCGTCCGCCGGCCGCGGCTCGGCCCGGTCGGCGGCTCGGCCTGCCGACCCGGCTGCGGCGGGTGGAACCGCGCGTACGGGTCGGGGTACTGCACCCACTGCCCGGCACCCGCATACGGGTCGTACCGCACCGGCGGCCAGGGCTGCGGGTAGGGCTGCGGATGAGCCTGCGGGTACGGCGGGTGCGCGGCCTGCGCGCACTGCTCGGACGGCTGCGGGCTGGTCTGGTCGTAGTGGGGAGCGGCGGGGTACGGCTGTCGCGCCGCCGCGTCGGCAGGGTTCTGGTCGGGTTCGCTCATGGATCCAGTAACCGTGCGCCTTCCAGGCGTTCTCTGAGTGAAACCGAGGTGGTTCCTGTGCCACACTTCGTCGGTTTTCAGGCGTCGCGCTCGCCGACGACGTGGCGGAACTGCGAACGGTCGGCGTGCAGGTCCCAGAGGTGTCGGGCGAGCACGTCGGGGTCCTTGTGCGGGTCACCGGCGACGATCTGCCCCGGGACGACCAGCTGGGCGACGTGGATGCCCTCGCCGGCCAGCTCGTCGTGCAGCAATCGCGCGTAGGCGGCCTGCCCGGCGAACGCGACGGACGTGCCGGTGACGGTGCGTCCGGGTGTCACCGCCGACCCGCCGTTGACGAACAGGATCGTGCCGCGCGGGCCGTCGAGGAACCGCATACCGGGCAGCACCTGGTGCACGGCGGCGACCGAGCCGTAGATCGAGAACTCGACCGGTCCGCGCAGGTCGGCCGGGGTGGTCTCGAGGACCGGCCGCATGAAGTCCTTCTGCGGCAACGGGCTGTACTGCAGCACCTCGACCGGACCGAGCGTCTCGGCGACCTGCTCGAGGGCGGCGGCGAGCGTGTCCGGCTGCCGCACGTCCGCGGTGAACCCCGCCGCCTCGACTCCGTCCGCCCGCAGCTCGGCGGCCAGCGCGTCGACCCGTCCGCGGTGGCGCGCAACCAGTCCGACCGAGAAGCCCTCCCGGCCGAACCGGCGGGCGGCCGCCGCCCCCAGGCCCCGTCCGGCGCCGATGATCGCGAGAGTCGTCATGCCGAGGTCATGCCCCGGCGCGGTGAGCTCAGTAACCCCAGCGGCGGGTCAGGTCGAGCAACTCCTCGGGGACGTCGGCCTCCTCGGGCAGCTCCTCCAGCGGTTGGATGCGGCCCGAGCGGATCGCGTCCGACCAGTCGCCGAGGCCGGCGCGGCTGTTGGTGCTGCGGTACTCGAGCATGCTCGGTTGGAAGCGGACGCCGAGGTACCGGCAGACCTCGCGCATGGTCTCGGCCGGCTGCTGCAACAGGTCCTCGTAGCGGACGGTGGGCCCCGGCAGTGCGTCGCGGGCCTCGTCGAGCCAGGTGCCGTAGTTGGTGACCGTGCGCAGGTGCGTCGCCCGGGACACGTGTTCCTGCGCGCGTTCGAGCGAGCGCAGGATCGCCGCGGGATGGCGGCGCAGGTGCAGGTAGCGGGCGTCGGGCCAGAACTCGTGAATGCGCTTCCAGATGCGGGCGTTCTGCGGCGTCTTGTCGACGATCACCCGCTTGCCGCTGCGCGTCAGGTTCAGGTGCAGCACCCGGTCCCACAGGACGTTCGCCAGCAGGTCGGTGTCGAGACCCAGCGCCTCCCACGAGTCGAGCGCGTACTGCTTGTCGGTGCCGACCGACAGCGTCATCAGGTGCATCTCGTGCGGCGCGCAGATCGCGCTGTGGCTGTTGAGGATGGACCGCAGCAGGGTCGAGCCGGAGCGCACGGGGCTGAGCAGGAACACCGGGTCGTGCACGAGGTGCAGCCCCTGGGCGTCCGGATGGAGGGCCCGGCGCACGGCGTTGCGTCGGCGGTTGACTGCGCGGCGGGCGATCCCCGCCGGCCGACGGACCTGGGCGGGGATGGCCATGGTGCTCCGAGACTCGGACGCGGATGTCCGGAAGGTGACGTGCCGGTCTCGCCTGTATACCAGTCGGGCCGCGATGCGAGATGTGGCCGGATCGGCCGGCGGACGGTCGACGCGCGTCAGTCGCGCGCCACGAGGCGGTCGACGGCGGCCCGGAAGCGCGCCAGCGCCTCGTCGCCGTAGCAGCTGACGAGCCGGTCCCGGGTCACGGCGCGGGCCGTGGCCGTCGGGTCCTCGCCGCGCGCGGCGGCCAGCACGTCGTCGAGGGTGCTCAGGTCGGGGCGCAGCACGAAGCCGCCCGCGGCGACACCGGCCCGTGTCCGGAAGGCGGCGTCCGACTCGTCGAGCACGTTGACGACGGCGTACGGCCGGTCGGCGGCCAGGAAGTCGGACGTCACGCTCGAGACGTCGCTGATCAGGACGTCGCAGTGCCGGAAGCAGTCGTACAGGTCGGGGGCGGGTTCGGTCAGCACGCGGTGACGCGGACGCTGCCGCCAGAAGTCGTCCTGCCAGCGGTCGAGCGCCACGCGGTACCCGCGGTCGGACGCCGGCCACTGCAGCGTGCGCTCCAGCGCGTCGGCCGTCGATCCGCGGCTCGGCTTCGGCGGGGCCGACGGTCCCGCGCCGGCCGCCCGCAGCAACTGGACGATCTCCCCGTGCGCCTGCCGGGTCGCGCGGTCGAGATGCCCGATGCGTGGGTGGGGGCGGTACATGACGCGCACGCCCGGCCGGGCCAGCAGGTCGCGGACCAGCGCAGGTCCGACGGTGGGCACGGACGAGTGGTCGGACGACTCGCCCCAGCCCTCCCAGGTCGGCGCGTACAGCACCGTCAGCATCGGCTCGTCGTCGGCGACCCGCGGGATCTCGGCGAGCTGCGGCCGTCCGACGTCGACGAACGCGTCGTCCGGGACGTCGACACCGGCCGCGCGGTAGCGCAGCCGGCCGGCCTCGCCTGCGACCCAGATCTCGTTGTAGACGCGGCTGAACGGGTTCGAGCTGGCGCCCTTGTCGCTGTCGCCGTGCCCGATGAACGAGCTGCGCAGTTCGGGGCGGCGCAGCAGATGCAGGTTCGAGGCGTTGTTGCCCACGAACAGCGACGCGCGCAGCCACGGCAGGGGCATGCCCAGCAGGGTGGCGGCGAGCGGGACGCACACCACCGGCACGGTGGTCGGGGGCAGCGTCCGCAGCACCTCCCGCTCGCGGACGAGCGCGATGACCGGACGGTCGAGCCGTTCGAGCACCGGCAGCCACTGCTCGAGCTGGTACTGCCATTCGGGACCGTCGCCGAAGTACACGACCGTCGTCGGGCGCAGCCGTTCGAGCTCGCGCGCGATCGCGGCGGGGACGCGTTCGCGCGGGCGGGTGCGCAGCAGCCGCAGGGTGTGGAACGTGCTCACGACGGCGGGCACGAGCGCGAGCACCGCGGCGACGAGCAGGCCGGTGACGGCGAGCACGCGGTCGCTGCCGGCCGAGCTGACGTCGGCCGCGACGACCGACGCGGCCGCGATCACCTCGACCAGCGGGGCGGCCGCGGCGCGTCCGGTGAAGGCGGTGGGCGGCGCCCCCGGCACGTCGCCGAGCCGCAGCGGCAGCCCGGTGGCGAGCACCGGCGGGCGGCGCAGGTACCCGAGCAGTTGGGCCATCGCAGCGGTGACCGCGTTGCCGAGCACGACGACCATGACTGTCGCGACGACCACGGCGGTGACGCCGTTGTACCCGAGGCGGACGGCGAGCAGCACGACCGCGACGCCCCGCAGCACCGCCCGGACCGCGAGCCCGAGCTGCAACTGGGCGAGCAGCCACACCGCGGCCGGCAGGCGCCGGTCGATGACGACCTCGCCGACGAGGACGGCGGCCGCGGCGGCGACGGTCCACCAGCGCAGCGGGACGGCCGCGAACAGCAGCAGCGCGGCGTACGCGCCGAGGAAGGCGAGCACGGAGGCGCCGATGACCGGGCCCCGTCGCAGCGGCGGGCGGGAGTCGTCGTCGGTCGACAGCTCGAACGCGAGGTTCACCACGGAACCGTCACCACCGAACCGTCACCACGGGATCGGACCCGCTCTCCCGCCAGAGGCGATCCGGGGCGATAGGGCAGAATCGCGCGGGTGCGCAGCCCTCGTCCGCCCGCTCTCGACGCGGGGGAGCCTAACAGGGTGACGCCTCCCGCCCCCGCCCGTCGGACGGGCGCATGACCCGTCCGACGCCGGACGGACGTCCGCGCACGGTTGCCGTCGTTCTCGCCGGCGGCACGGGCAGCCGCGTCGGCCTCGACCGCCCCAAGCAGCTGCTCAAGGTCGCCGGGCGCACCGTCATCGAGCACGCCGTGGCCGCGTTGCACGAGTGTCCCGAGATCGACGAGATCATCGTGATGATGACCGCCCACTTCATCCCCGAGGTCGAGCCGCTGCTGGTCGGCCGCGACGAGCTGCCGAAGGTGACCCGCGTGCTCGAGGGCGGCACCGACCGCAACGACTCCACCCGCCGCGCCCTGGCCGCCATCCCCGACGAGGACGGTTACGTGCTGATGCACGACGCGGTCCGCCCGCTGCTGCCGGCGCGCGTGGTCCGTGACTGCGTCGCCGCGCTCGGCTCGTTCGAGGCCGTCGACGTGGCGATCACGGCCGCCGACACGATCATCCGCGTCGACGACGCCGACCGCATCGTCGACATCCCCGAGCGGGCGCACCTGCGCCGCGGGCAGACGCCCCAGGCGTTCCGGCTGCGGACGATCCGCCGGGCGTACGAGCTCGCGCAGGACGACCCCGACTTCAGCGCCACCGACGACTGCGGAGTGGTGCTGCGCTACCTGCCCGACGTGCCCATCCACGTGGTCGCGGGCGCCGAGCAGAACATGAAGATCACGTACCCGATCGACGTGTTCCTCGTCGACAAGCTCTTCCAGCTGGCCTCGCACCCGCCGGGCCGTGGCCACCGCGAGCGCCTGGCCGGCAAGGTCGTCGTCGTGTTCGGCGGCAGCCACGGCATCGGCGCCGATGTCGCCGCCCTCGCCGCCGGGGCGGGCGCCACCGTGCACGCGTTCAGCCGCTCGAGCACCGGTACCCACGTCGAGCGTGCCGATTCGGTGGCCGACGCCGTCGCGCGGGTGCTCGCCACCGACGGGCGCATCGACGCCGTCGTCGTGACCGCCGGACGGTTGGTCACCGGCCCGCTCGCCCAGTTGCCGGACGAGGACGTGAGCGCCGTGCTCGACGTCAACCTCGTCGGCGCCGTCAACGTGGCCCGGGCCTGCGCGGCGCCGCTGCGCGCGACCAGTGGTCACCTGGTGCTGTTCACCTCCAGCTCGTACACCCGCGGCCGTGCCGGGTACGCGCTGTACTCGGCCACCAAGGCCGCGATCGTGAACCTCGCCCAGGCGCTGGCCGACGAGTGGTCCGACGCCGGCGTGCACGTCAACGTCGTCAACCCCGAGCGCACCCGCACGCCCATGCGCGAGCAGGCGTTCGGCGACGAGCCCGACCACATGCTGCTCGACAGCCGCACGGTCGCGGGCACCGTGCTCGACGTCATCACGTCGGCGAGCACCGGCCAGGTGGTCGACGTGCGGCGGGACAATCTGACCGCCGGCGAGATCGAGGTGGGTGAGGCGTGAGAGGCAACGTGTCCGCGACGCGGCGCGGGTTCCGCGTCCGTACCGGCGACCGTCCGGTCGGCACCGTCGACGTGTTCTTCGACGGCCACCGCATCTGGTCGGTGAAGTTGCCCGACGAGGTCGGCCGCGGCGGCAGCCGGTACGTGCGGTGGCACCGCGCGATCACCCCGCACCTGCACGGCGCGACGACCCTGTCGGTGCGCGACTCGGCCACGGGCGACGAGCTGGGCTCCGCCGAGGTGCGTTTCGACCCCGCGCGCTCCCGCGGCAAGCGGGTCGAGATGGTCGACGCCCAGGGCCGTCGGTTGACGATGGACAAGTGGAACCGGCTCGGCCCGACGTTCGAGGGCAACGAGTCGGGGGTCCAGCAGCGGTTGCTCGCCGGTTCGGTCGAACTCGCCGAGCGGATGCAGCAGTGGGGCTACCCGATCTACATCGTCGGCGGCACGCTGCTCGGTGCGTTGCGCTCGGGGGGCCTGTTGCCCCACGACGACGACGTCGATTTTGCGTACTGGTGCGACAAGTCGAACCCCGAGGACGTCACGCTCGTCAGCTTCGAGGTCGAGCGACGGCTGACGGACGCGGGGTACACGGTCGTGCGCCACAGCCACGCCCACCTCGAGCTCGTCTTCTTCGCCGCGGACGGGCGCATCGACCACTACATCGACATCTTCACCGGCTACCACTCGCCCGACGGCCTCTACAACCAGCCGTTCGCGCTGCGCGGGGACCTGCCGCTCGAGAAGTTGCTGCCGCAGTCGACGATCGAGGTCGACGGCGTGACGCTGCCGGCCCCGGCGGAGCCGTCCGCGTGGTGCGAGTTCGCTTACGGCCCCGACTGGCTGGTGCCCGACCCGTCGTTCCAGTGGAAGACGCCGCGGTCGACGCTGCGCCGCTTCGAGAACTCCTTCGGCGTCTTCAACCGGCAGCGGGTGTTCTGGGAGAAGCGCTGGCAGCAGGTCGAGGAGCGGCGACCGAGCCGTCCGGGGGAGTTCGAGGACGCCGACCGCATGCTGCGACTGCTGCCGCCGAACTCGTTCGTGGTCGACCTGGGCTGCGGGGACGGCCGGCAGGCCGAGCACCTCGCCGCCGCCGGGCACCGGGTGCTCGGCGTCGACTACAGCCTCGAGGCGCTGCGCGTCGCGCGCCGCACGCAGCCGGAGAACGTCGAGTACCGCTTCCTCAACCTCAACGACCGGCACTCGCTCGTCACGTTCGGCCTCGAGCTGATCGCGAGCGGGCAGCGGCCGTACTTCTTTGCCCGCGAGCTGCTGCAGGAGATGCCGCAGCTGGGCCGGTCCGATCTGTTCACCATGCTGCGCGGCGTGCTCGACCACTCGTCGTGCCTGCTCGCGAGCTGGGACGCCAACCCGGTCGGCCGCATCGCCGCGAACCCCGAGACCTGGCACGTCAGCGTGCCGGGTCTGCGGCGCGAGGCGTGGCGCTGGAAGCTCGGCATGACCGTGCTCGCCGACCGCGAGCGCGACACCCCCCACGGCACACGGAACACGGTGTCCGCCGTGATCTGGGTCTGAGAGCAGGGAGCACATGGCCATCAAGGCGTTCCTCACCCGGCAGGCGCAGCGGCTGGCCCCGCGCACGCTGCACAACATCCGCACGCTGTCGTCCCTCGACCAGGAGTTCGAGCAGGGACCGGCCCGCTTCATCGACTACGAGCGCGAGATCCGCGCGCTGCGTCGCGACATCGACGAGCTGCGCCGCGACAACCGGCGCGTGGCCGAGCTCTACGACGCCGTCTTCGACTGGGCGCGCACGAACGCGGCGGCGCTCGGCACCGTGCCGCCGCCGGACGGCGGCGCGCTGGTCAGGCGCATCGCCGACGAGGCCGCGCGCGGGGAACGCACCGAGTGACCTCACCGGTGCCCGGCCCGAAGGTCTCGATCGTCGTCCCCACCTACGCGCCGGGCGACCGCATCGACGGTCTCGTCCGCTCGCTCGACGAGCAGACGATGCCCGTCTCGGACTTCGAGGTGATCTTCGTCGACGACGGGTCGCCGGACGACACGTGGCAGCGGCTGCAGCGCATCCGTGACCGGCACCGCAACGTCCGCATCGAACGCATCGAGAACTCGGGCTGGCCCAGCCGTCCCCGCAACGTGGGGCTCGACCTCGCGCGCGGCGAGTACGTGCTGTTCATGGACCACGACGACCAGCTCTACCCGCGCGCCCTCGAGGCCGGGTACGCGATGGCCGCGCGGACGCACGCCGACGTGCTGAACGGCAAGGAGACGCGCACCGACCAGAGCAAGTGGGCGCTCGAGACCTACGAGGCCAACGCCGACAACGTGCTCGGCCGCACCGACGTGCACCCGCTGATCCCGACCAACCCCCACAAGCTGTTCCGGCGCGAATTCCTGCTCGAGCACGGCATCCGCTTCCCCGAGGGACGGCGGGTGCTGTGGGAGGACGTCTTCTTCAACCTCGACGTCGCCCGGCACGCGTCCGTCGTCAGCACGATGGCCGACACGCCCTTCTACCACTGGGTGCGCGACGGCGGCACGGCGTCGTCGTCCTACGGCAAGGACCTGCGCGAGTTCTGGCGCTGGGTGCGCGAGATCGTCGTGCAGACCGACGAGAAGCTCGCCGGTGACGCGTTGCGCGGCCAGTGGCGGCTCATGCTCGCCCACCAGTACCGCAGCCGCGTGCTCGCGCCGCTCGCGGCGGTGTTCCGGGCGGAGCCGGACGTGCGTGCCGATGTCCAGGACATGGTCGCCGACATCGTGGCGATGATCCCGACCGAGCTCGACGCCGTGCTGACACCGACGCAGCTCGGGCGTGCGGTGCTGCTGCGCGCGGGCCGGTGGGACCTGCTCGAACGCTACGTGCAGGTCGACGCCGGTCTCGTCGGTCTGAGCACCACCACCGCGGTCGAGTGGGACGGCGACGTCGTCCGCATCGCCGCCGAGTCGCAGTGGAGGGTGTCGGGCGACAAGCCCCTCGCGCTGCGCTTCGACGGCGACCGCGTGGTGCGCGACCTGCCCGCCGACATCGCCGCCGAGCTGCCCGACGCCGCGCTGGACATGACCGCCGCGCTCGCGGCCGCCCGCACCGGCATCGCCGTCCGCGGTCGCGACAGCGCGGTGGTGTGGATGCTGCCCGGTGCGCACGAGACGTCGATCGTCGACGTGGGCGGCCGTCCGGACGTCACCGTGACGGCGACCGCGACGCTCGACCCGCGGACCGCCGCGTTCGGACGTCCGCTGGACGAACGGACCTGGGACCTCTCCGCGCGCAACGAGCTCGTCGGCACGATCAACCAGCGCGGCCTGCGCACCCGCACCGCGTCACGCAACGCCGTGTTCGGCGGACACGTGTACGTCGTCTACCGCAACAAGTCGGGGATGCTCGCCCTCGACATCGATCAGAAGAACCGCAGCCTGATCGGGTCGGCCCCGCCGGACCTGTCGCGCGCGGTGATCCGGTCGCTGCCCGCGCCCAAGCGATCGCTGCTCGGCCGGCGCCCGTACGCGGCGTCGCTCGAGCTGCCGTTCGCCTCGCTCACGTCCCGGGAGGGCACGGTCATCCGCGGCCGCGTCACGGTCGGCGGTGGTGACCCCACCCCGGCGCGCATCGAGACCCGGGCGGACGGCGCCTGGCTGGTCGCCGAGCTGCGCGCGCCGCGGGGCACCCATCCGCTCGCGCTGGAGTTCCACGGACGTTCGGTGCCGGCGAAGATCGACGTCGTCGTCGACGCGTCCGGCGCGATGCGGCTGTCGGCTGCGGCCGACTGACCGAGGCGGTGCGCCCGGCGTCCGCGGCCGGTCCCAACCGGCGGCACTCATGACGTCCGGGCCCCGGGCCCCGACCCCGTTGTTGTTCCTCCTGACCTGCTTCCACTGCGGAGGCAGGTCAGGAGGAACGCGGAAGGGGGGTGGGCCGGGCACCCGCACGAACGGGCTCGCTCGGCCGGACGGACCCACGGGACACAGCGGGACGCCTGTCATCGGGGAGGCGAGTCGTCAGCGCCACCGGTCGTCAGCGCCGCCGGACCTCAGCGCCGCCGGTCGTCAGCGCCGCCGGTCGTCAGCGCCGCCGGTCGTCAGCGCCGCCGGTCTTCAACGCCGCCGAACCTCAGCGCCGCCGGTCGTCACGGACGCAGGACGGCTCACTCCCAGTCGGCCTGGGCCATGATCTGGTCGGCGATGAGCAGGTCCGTCCGCGTGGTGATCTTGATGTTGTAGTCCTCGGACTCGACGATCTTGACCTTGTGGCCGCAGTACTCGGCGACCAGGTCGGCGTCGTCACTCACGCGGGCGTAGCGGTCGGCGAGCGCGGCGGAGTAGGCCTTCTCGAGCAGTTCGCGGCGGAACACCTGCGGGGTCTGGCCGAGCCAGCTGCGTGAGCGGTCGGGCGAGCCCTCGATGAAGCCGTCCTCGTCGACGAGTTTGAGCTGCACGACGGTCTTGGTGCCGAGCATCGCCGCACCGTATTCGTCACCGGCCGCGAGCGCGCGGTCGATGAGCTCGGCATTGACGAACGGACGCACCCCGTCGTGCACGCAGACGAGGTCACCGGTGGTGGCCTGCAGCCCGTTCATCGCCGAGACGAAGCGTTCCTCGCCGCCGTCGACGAGCGTGACCGGCAGGCCCGCCTTCTCGATGAGGATCCGCGAGTACTCCTCGCGGTTCTCCGGACTGATCGTGACGACGACCTCGTCGATGCTCGGGTGCACGAACTCGCGCACCGTCTTCTCGAGCACGGTGACGCCGTTCATCTTCACCAGCAGCTTGTTGCCGCCGAACCGCACGCCGCGACCGGCGCAGGTGATGATCGCCGAGACCTTCCGGGAGTTGTACACGCCCGCGATCCTCGCACGCGGCCCTCAGCCGCGGCGTTCGGCGACGAATGACCGCAACGCCGCCAGCTCGGTGGCCTCGTCGTGCAGGTAGCCGTCCGGCCCGCCGTACAGGTGGGCGTGCGCGGTGCGCATGTCGCGCGTGTACATGCGCGAGAACGGCGACTCCTCGCCCGGCACCTGCTGGCCGGCGATGTCGACCCCGAACACCTCGGACGCGACGCGGTCGCTGCGCAGCGGCGGCGTGGCGATGTTCAGTGCGTCGAGGCCGTGGTCGAGGGCGACGCCGATGTCGTCCCAGAGGCGGCGCAGGTCGTAGTACTGGAACAACCCGTCCGGGCGGATGAACTCGACCCGGTAGTCGTTGAGCAGGTCGTGGACGATGCCCTTCTTCAGGTTCCGTCCGTACAGCTGCGGCAGGCGGACGGGCAGCGTCGCGAACCGCTCGGCGAGCACGCGCTCCATGTGCAGCCGGTTCGCGCCGTACGGCGTCAGGCCGTCCGGCGACAGCGGGGTGGACTCGTCCGGGGTCGTGCCGCCGGGGTAGACGCAGACGGTCGAGATGAGCACGAGCCGGTCGGTGTCGACCGAGGTCAGCACGGACAGGTACTCGTCGATCTCCGCGAGGTCGGCCGCGCCGTCGTTGTTGATGCGGTGGGAGTCGGCGCGGGCGGCGGCGGACACCACGAGGTCGTAGCGCTGCCCGCGCAGGTCGGCGATGTTCGCGGTGTTGTAGACGTCTGTGAACGGGTGCGCTGCGGCGAGATTGCTGCCCACGAACCCGGTGTGGCCGATCAGTGCCGTCCGCACCCGGTGTCTCCCTCGCATCCGTCCGACCCGACCTGGCTATCGTAGGGACGCTCACGAGCGGGAGGACGCGGAGAATGGCAGCAGCGGTCACGGCCACGATGACCCGGCACGAGTTCCTCCAGTCGCTGCACGACCAGTTGGCGCCACGGACGTACCTCGAGACCGGCATCCACAAGGGGCAGAGCATCACGCTGTCTCGCACCCCGAGCGTCGGTATCGACCCCGAGTTCGCGATCAACCGCGAGCTGTTCGCCCCGGTGCACCTCGCGCGCACGTCCAGCGACGAGTTCTTCGCGCGCAAGCGCCCGCTCGCGCAGCTGCCGCTCGACGTCGTCGACCTCGCGTTCATCGACGGCATGCACCTGGCCGAGTACGCGCTGCGCGACTACCTGGCGGTCGAGCGGTTCACCACCCCCGCCAGCGTGATCGTCTTCGACGACATGCTGCCCCGCAACGTCGACGAGGCCGCCCGTTACCGCCACACATCCGCGTGGACCGGCGACGTCTACAAGGCGGCCGAGGCGCTGCGGACGCTGCGTCCGGACCTCGTCGTCATCGAGCTCAACACGAAGCCGACCGGGCTGGTCATGGTGCTGTGCCCCGACGCGACCCGCGACGGGGTGCTGCCGGAGTACGACGAGTGGGTCGAGCAGGCCGTCAACGCCGACCCGCAGGACGTGCCCGAGGAGATCCTGACCCGCTCGCGGGCGATGAACCCGCACCGGCTGCTGGGCAGCAGCGGCTGGACCGAACTGCAGCGGCTGCGCCGCAAGCGCAAGGGCCCGACCGCCGCGCAGGTGCGGGCAGCGTTCGCGGACGTGCTCTGAGCGGTTAGGCGGTGCTGCTGTTCCGGTAGAACGGACAGCGTCGAGACGCGGCACAAGCTCCCAGCCCGAGGAGTTCCCGTGCCGTCGTCGTACCCTCTCGCCCCCGCCGACACGGCCGACGCCGTGGCCGGTGCCGCCGAGGCCGGCGAGGACCTGGACGCCCTGCTCGCGTTCGCCGCGGACGCCGGCCGCCGCCTGCCGCCGCCCGGGCGTGGTGCCACCGCGGCACGGTGGGCCGTCCTCACCGAGGTGGCACGCGTCAACCTCACCGCGGCCCGGGTGCTCGAGGCGCACTCGGACGCGCTCGCCATCCTCGACGAGGCGGGCGCGCCGCCGCCGACGGGGACCTGGGGCGTGTTCGCGGCCGAGACCCCGACCGACCGGCTCGTCGCCGAGCAGGTGGACGGCGCGGTGCGGCTGCGGGGCACCAAACCCTGGTGCTCCCTCGGCGGCGTGCTCGACCACGCCCTGGTCACCGCCCACGTGGCCGAGGGCAGGCGCCTCTTCCGGGTCGACCTGCGGCACCCGTCCGTCACGGCCCGTCCGGCCGACGGCTGGGTCGCCCGGGGTCTGCGGACGGTCACGAGCGTGCCCCTGGACCTCGCCGGGACACCGGCCGAGCCGGTCGGGGACGCGGGGTGGTACCTAACGCGGCCCGGCTTCGCCTGGGGTGGCATGGGGGTGGCCGCGTGCTGGTTCGGTGGGGCGCTCGGCGTCGCCGCGACCCTGCGCCGCTTCGCGTCCCGACGCCGCGACGACCTCACCGCGATGCAGCTCGGGGCGGTCGAGGTGGCGTTGCACGGGGCGCGGGCCGTGCTCGCCGACGCCGCCGTCGACGTCGACGCCGGACGGGCGGACGGCGCCGCGGGCGCCACCCTCGCGCTGCTGGTGCGGTCCGTGGTCGCCGACGCCGTCGAACGCGTGGTGCGCGCGGCGGGTCACGCGATGGGACCGGCCCCGCTCGCCTTCGACGCCGACCACGCGGCGCGCGTGGCGGACCTGGAGCTCTACGTGCGCCAGCACCATGCCGAGCGGGATCTCGCCGCTCTCGGCAGTGCGCTGCTCGACGGCGAGGGGACGGCCCGGTGAGCTTCGACCACCGCGTGCCGGGGACGCCGGCGTCCGCCTGGCGCGACGCGATCGCCGCGCTGCCGGTGGCACCGGCGCCGGGGCGGGGCGACCACCTGCTGGTGCTCGCCGCCCACCCGGATGACGAGACGCTCGGCGCCGGCGGGATGATCGCCGCGGCCGCCCGCCGCGGGGCGCAGGTGACCGTCGTCGTGGCCACCCACGGGGAGGGCTCGCACCCGGACTCGCCCACGCACACCCCGCAGCGGCTCGCCGCGATCCGCCGGCGCGAACTGCGCGAGGCGCTGACGGTGCTGGCCCCGGACGCCGCCGTCGATCATCTGGACCTGCCCGACGGCGGGTTGTCGGAGCGCGTCGAGAAGCTGGTGGTCGCGCTCGGGCAGTGGGTGCCGGGCTGTACCCATCTCGTGACGCCCTGGCGCGCCGACGGGCACCCCGACCACGAGGCGTGTGCCGACGCCGGGCGCATCGTCGCCTCCCGGCACGGTCTGGTGCACTGGCAGTACCCGATCTGGGCGTGGCACTGGGGCGACGCCGGCTCCGGCGACCTGTTGCGCGACGCGGTGCGGGTGCCGCTCGACGACGACGTGCGGACGGTCAAGGCGCGCGCGCTCGATCGTCACGAGAGCCAGAACCGCCCGCTGTCGCCGGCGCCCGAGGACGGCGCGGTGCTCGAACCGTTCGTGCTGGAGCACTTCACGGGTACCGACGAGGTGTTCGTGCTCGAACGCCGTGACACCCCCGTCGGGTACTTCGAGCAGCTGTACGACGAGGCGGACGACCCCTGGGGTCTCGAGTCCCGGTTCTACGAACGCCGCAAGCGGGCGGCGCTGCTGGCCGCGCTGCCGCGGGAACGCTTCCGTCGCGCGTTCGAACCGGGGTGCGCCAACGGCGCCCTCACCGCGGAGCTCGCGCTGCGATGCGGGTCGGTCGTCGCCACCGACGCGGTGGCGGCGACCGTCGCGCGCACGACGGAGCGCTTCGGGCACGTGCCGTCGGTGTCCGTCCGCCTCGGCGTCATCCCCGAGGAGTGGCCGGACGGGCAGTTCGACCTCATCGTCCTGAGCGAGGTCGGGTACTACTGCGCAGATCTGCGCAAACTCGCGTCCAGGGTCGGGTCGTCGCTGACGGACGACGGCGTCCTCGTCGCCTGCCACTGGCGTCACCCGGCTCCTGCCCACCCCTACTCGGCGCCGGACGTCCACGCCGCGCTCGGCGCCGGTCTGCGTCCCGTCGTCGAGCACACCGAGGCCGATTTCCTGCTGCACGTGTGGAACCGCAGCGGCGAGTCCGTGGCCGCGGCCGAGGGGATCGTCCCGTGATCGACGAGCTCGTGGTGGTCGTGCCCGCGAACGACGAGGAGGCCCGGATCGGTGCCTGCCTCGACGCGCTCGCCGAGGCGCGTGCCCTCGTCGCGGACCGGGTACGGACGGGCGTGGTCGTCGTCCTCGACCGGTGCACCGACGCGACCGCGCGCATCGTCGCGACCCATCCGGACGTCGCCGCCGTCGAGAGCATCGCCGGCTGCGTGGGCACCGCGCGGGCGGTGGGGGCGACGACCGCCCTCGACGGTCGTGACCCCTCGCGGACGTGGCTCGCCAACACCGACGCCGACTCGACCGTGCCGGTCGGCTGGCTGGCGCATCAGCTCGACCTCGCGGTGTCCGGGGCCGACCTGGCGCTCGGCACCATCGTGCCCGCGGCCGGGCTTGCGCCCGAGCTGTGGTCGGCGTGGCGGTCGGAGTACTCCCCGGTACCCGGCCACCCGCACGTGCACGGCGCGAACCTCGGGGTGCGCGGCGACGCGCTGCTCGCGCTCGGGGGCTGGCGTCCGCTCGTCACGGACGAGGACGTCGACCTGGCCGCCCGCGCCGTCGCCGCCGGGCTCGACGTCCGCCGGAGCGCCGAGCAGCCGGTGTCGACGAGCGTCCGGACGGTCGGCCGCGCGCCGCTCGGGTTCTCGAGCTACCTGCGGGCGCTCGGCTGACGCGTCATGCGTCCTGCTCCGTCGGACGGATCAGCAGCTCGTTGATCGCGACCCGACGGCGGCGCGTGACGATGTAGGCGATGGCGTCGGAGATGTCCTCGGCCTCCATGCGCTCCATGTCCGCGAACCGCTTCATGGTCTGCGGACGCACCTCGTCGCGCAGGTGATCGGTCAGCTCCGTCGCGACGGCGCCGGGCTCGACGAGCGACACCCGCACGTGGCGCTTGGTGACCTCCTGTCGCAGCGACTCGCCGAACGCGCCGACACCGTGCTTGGTGAGGTTGTAGACACCGCTGCCGTTGCGGGCGACGCGGCCGGCGACCGAGCTGACGAGCACCAGGTCGGCGACGTTGCGGGGCTCGGACTGCGCGGCCGACAGCAGGTGCGGCAGCGCCGCGTGCGCCGTGTAGAGCAGGCCCTTCACGTTCAGGTCGACCATGCGTTCCCACTCCTCGAGCGGGGCGTCGACGATCGGGCCGAGCAGCATGACGCCGGCGTTCGCGACGACGGTGTCGAGCCGGCCGAAGTGCTCGGCCGCCTGCGCGACGGCGTCGGTGGCGGCCCGCTGCGAGGTCACGTCCGCCTCGATGACGAGCGCGTCGTCGCCGATACGCCCGGCGAGTTCGTCGAGCCGGTCACGGCGCCGCGCCACGACGGCCACCTTGGCGCCGAGCCGCGCGAGCTCGAGCGCCGTGGCGTGTCCGATGCCGCTGCTCGCGCCGGTGACGAGCGCGACGGTTCCTTCGAGTCGATCTGCCATGGATTCCACGCTACTGCCGTGCAGCACATTCGCGCCGCCGCGCGTTGGTGGACGACGATCATGCGAAGGAGGGTCAGTGACGTTCGACGACTACGTCCGTGAGCAACGCCCGGCATTGCTGCGGTTCGCCACCGTGCTGAGCGGCCAGGTGTGGCTGGCGCAGGACATCGTGAGCGACGTGCTCGACCGCGTGTACGAGAAGTGGGACCACATCGGTGGGCTGGCGCACCCGCACGCGTACGTCCGCCGCATGGTCGTGAACGACTACACCTCGTGGCACCGCCGTGTCGCCCGCACGTCGCCGCGGGCGGACGTCGACCCGGGCGCCGTCACCGACGTCTCGAGCGCGTACGCCGAACGCGACGCGATGATCCGCCGGCTCGAAAATCTGCCGCCGAAGCAGCGGGCGGCGGTCGTGCTGCGTTATTACGCCGGGATGGCGGACGACGAGATCGCCGACCACCTCCGGTGCCGGCCCGGCACCGTCCGCAGCCAGATCGCCCGAGCGCTCGCGACGCTTCGGGTGCAGCTGCAGGAACCCGCCCTGCATTCCGTCTCAGAGGAGGCCTGATGTCCGATCTCGACCACCTGCACGCCGCGTTCGCCGAACTCGAACGACGTGCGGACGACGCACCCGAACCGTCCGTCACCACGGTGCACCACCGCACCCGCTGGGGGCTGGTGGCCGCGTCCGCGGTCGCCGTGCTCGCGGTCGGCGGCGGGGTGCTCGCGCTGTCCGTCCACGACGGGTCCGGCCCGAGCACCCAGGCCGGCAGCCGGCCGGCAATGACGTCGCCGTCCGCACGCACGACGGCGCCGCCGGCCACGTCGGCGACGCCGGCGCCCGGTTCACGCGCAGCCCGGATCCTGGGCGACGCGGCGACCGCGCTCGACGCGGCCACGACCTGGCGAACGCCGGCCGCGGACGAGTACTTCTACGTCCGCACCACCGAAGCGACGACCTGGACGTCCGTGAGCGGACGGCAGGCCGGCAAGGGTGTGAACTCCGACGGGGTGCGCATCTGGGTGCCCGGCTGCGAGAACGGCAGCTTCAGCGCGGGCAGCGGGCAGGACGGCAGCTGCACCCTGAACGACGTCCCGCACTACCGCGGGGATGCCCCCACGGTGCCGGCGCGGTGGGACGCCTATCTCGAAGGCATTGCCCCCGGCGCGAAGGCGGGCGGCGCGCAGGGCAAGATCATCGTCCAGGTGCTGCACCAGGACCTGATCTCGCCGAAGGCGACCGCCGCGCTGCTGCGTCACACCGAGAGCTGCTCCGGTCTGCGCACGGTGAAGGTCGCACCCGTCGGTGGTCGGCAGCTGGTGGGCGTCACGTGCACGAGCATGGCGGCCGGTTCCTACGCGCTCGTGTTCGACGCCGACACCCACGACTTCGTCGGGTTCCAGGTCGTCAGCGCGGCGGGCAAGGCCAAGGGGCAGCCGGAGCTGGTTCTGCGGACGGGCATCGTCGACGCGCCGGGGCAGCGACCCTAACGAGCCGCCACCGGCAGGTGCTCGAAACCGCGCAGCACACGGGTGCGCCGCCGTCGCGGCGCACCCGTGATGCGCAGGTCCGGGAAGCGCTCGAAGAGCGTCTCGAGCGCGATCGCGGCCTCCATGCGCGCGAGCTGGGCGCCGATGCAGTAGTGGATGCCGGACGAGAACGCCAGATGCTGGCGGGCCTCGGCGCGGGTGACGTCGAAGCGATCGGGGTCGGCGAAGACGTCCGGGTCGCGGTTGGCGGCACCGAGCATCAGCACGACGAACTCGCCCGCCCGCACCCTCTGCCCGGCTACCTCGGTGTCCTGCCGGGCGACGCGGACGGTCACCTGGACGGGCGCGTCGTAGCGCAGGGTCTCCTCGACCGCGTTGGGCCACCCGCTCGCGTCCGCCTTCAAGCGGTCGAGCTGACCGGGGTTGTCGAGCAGCAGGGGCACGGCGTTGCCGATGAGGTTGACGGTCGTCTCGAAACCGGCTCCGAGCAGCAACAGCGTGTTGACGCGCAGTTCTGCGTCGGTGAGCCGGTCGCCGTCCTCGTTGGCGCGGATCATCGTGCTGAGCAGATCGTCACCCGGATTTGAGCGGATGTCCGCAATGTGTTCGTCGAGGTAGGCGTGCGCGTCTCTGATCGCCTGGTCGGCGACGCGGTAGTCGCGCCACCCGACTGCGGGGTCGAGCGTCAGCGCCGCCTCGTTGCCGATGCGCAGCAGCTCCGGCCGCCGGTCCTCCGGTACCCGCATGATGTCCGCGATCACGGTGAGCGGCAGCGGCGCCGCGAACGACTCGACGAGATCGAAACCGGACGGGTCCACCCGGTCGAGCAGCTCGTTCGCCACGCGCCGGATCGTGTCGGCGTGCCGGGCGATCGCCCGCGGCGTGAAGGCGTGCGCGACCAGCTTGCGGATGCGGCTGTGCTGCGGCGTGTGCACCGCCAGCAGCGAAGGCGCGTCGACGAGGCCGAGGGCGCTCGGGTCGACGGCCGCGGCCAGCACCCGGTTCAGCGGCTTGAAGGGCGCCGCGCCCGGGTCGGCGGCGAAGTGCTCGTGACGCAGCACCTCGTTGGCGACCGCGTGCCGGGCCGTCGCCCGCACCATCCGGTTGCCGCCGAGCGGGCCCATCGCGTGCAGCGCGGCGAAGTGCGACGCCGGGTCGGCCAGGACGTCCGGGTCGACGGACGAGCGCGCGATCGGGTCGCCCCGCTTCGCCGCCGCCCGCAGCGCGACACCCTGGATGCCGTACCGCATCGCCCACACGACGGCCGTCCGCGACGTCTCCAGCAACGTCGCAGGCGTCCGCCCGGCCTCGACCACGCTCATGCCACACCCTCCTGTCGGACGCCGCGACGGCGCCTGCCGACCACGCTAGGCACCCGGACGGCGTCGCGCGTCGGACCACGGCACCGACTCCTTCTCCTACCCAGGTAGGAGACGTGATGCCTGCCGCGGCCGGATTGCGGCGTCCGCCGCCGTTCCTAGAGTGGACACGTGGTGACCGGCATGCGGCGTCTGCAACTGCGCATCGAGCGCAGTTGCGAGCGCATGGGCGCGACCTACCCCTGGTGGATCCCGGCGTTCACCACGCTGGCGACGGTCGCGATCGCGGTCGCTTCGTGGGCGCAGCGGGGCGCTGTGAACGCCCCTGTGTCCGTGCAGCTCGCGACGGTGTTGACGGTGTCGCCGCTGGTGCTGTGGTGTCTGACGGCGCGCATGCTCATGCCGCTGGTCGAGTCGGCCACGACCCTCGTGGCGGTCGCGCTCTTCCTGACCGATCCGGCGAGCCCCGACCTGGCGCCGCTGCTGCTGCTGATCGCGGCCGGTGAACTGGCGGCCGTCCTCGGCGTGGCGGTCGCCCTCACCGCGGCGGCCGTCGACGTCGGGGTGCTGGTCGTCGCCGCGGCGCTGGACCACCTCGACAACCTCGGCGTCTACGCCATCGGTGTCGTGCTCGCGGCCCAGGTCGGCATCGCGCTGCGCTGGCAGATGCGCGCGCTGCGCGCCGAACGCGAGAACACCGCGCACGCGCAGGAGCGCGCGATGCTCGCCGAGCGCCAGCGCCTCGCCCGCGAGGTGCACGACGTCGTCGGACACTCGCTGAGCATCAACCTGCTGCACGTCACCGCCGCCCGTCACGCGCTGCAGCAGCACGCCGACATCGCCGACGCCGTCGAGTCGCTGTCCGAGGCCGAGCGTGTCGGCCGCGCCGCGATGCGTGACCTGCGGCGGACGGTCGCGGTGCTCGCTGCGGGCCCGAGCGAGGCCCACGCGCTGCCCGGCGCCGCCGACATCCCCGAGCTGGTCGAGCGCTCCCGCGCCGCCGGTCTGGACGTCACGATCGACAGCACCGGCGAGCTGGGTGCGCTGGGCCCGTCCGCCGGGCTGGGGCTGTTCCGCATCGTCCAGGAGTCGCTGGGCAACATCGCCCGGCACGCGCCGAACGCGCGGGCGACGGTCACCGTCGACGAGACGCCGGACGGCCTGCGGCTCGAGATCGTCAACACGCTGCCGGACGGTCCGCGGGAACCGTCCGCCGGCGGCAGCGGGCTGCCCGGGATGGCGGCCCGGGCCGAGCAGCTCGGCGCGGACCTGCGCGCCGGGGTCGAGGGGGTCGAGGGGGCACGGTGGGTCGTCGAACTGACCGTGCCGCGCCGGGCGCGTGTCGGGGTGGCTCCGTGACCGCGCCGACCCGGGTGCTGCTCGTCGACGACCAGGAACTCGTCCGCTCGGGCCTGCAGCGCATCCTCCGGCGCCGCGACGGGTTCGCGGTCGTGGCAGAGTGCGGCGACGGGGCCGACGTCCCGGACGCGCTCGCCGCCCACGAGGTCGACGTGATCGTCATGGACCTGCGCATGAAGCAGGTCGACGGCATCGAGGCGACCCGCCGCCTGCAGGACATCGCCGGTGCCCCGCCGGTGCTCGTCCTCACCACCTTCGACGACGACGAACTGCTGTCGGCGGCGTTGCGCGCGGGGGCGGCGGGCTTCGTGCTCAAGGACTCCGCCGCCGAGGACCTCATGCGCGCCGTGCGGGCCGTCGCGGCAGGGGACAGCTGGCTGGACCCCGCGGTCACGTCCCGGGTGCTGGACGCCTACCGCGCGGCGCCGCCGACGCCCGGCACGGTCGCCGAGGAACTCACCGCACGCGAGCGCGACGTGCTCGCCGCCATCGGCAACGGACGGACGAACGCCGAGATCGCCGCCGATCTGGTCATCAGCGAGCTGACGGTGAAGAGCCACATCGGACGGGTCTTCGCGAAGCTCGGGCTGCGCGACCGCGCGGCCGCGATCGTCTACGCCTTCGACCACGGCATCGTCACGCCGTCACCGCAGCGTCGCTGACTCAGCCGGCGTCGTCCGCGATGCGCCCGATCACCCGCTCGCCGATCTCGGTCAGCGTGCGGCGCTCGGTGTCGTCGAGCGCGTCGAACAGCACCCGGCGGACGGTCGCCACGTGCGCCGGCGCGGCCGCGGCCAGGCGCTGCCGGCCGTGGTCGGTGAGCGTGACGAGCAGTCCGCGCCGGTCGTGGGTGGGCTCGGCGCAGGCGACCAGTCCTCGGGCCGTCATGCGCCGCAGGTGGTGGCTCATGCGGCTCTGCTCCCACTGCAGCAGGTCGCAGAGCTCGAACGCGCGCAGCCCGCCCTCCGGCGCCTCGTGGACGTTCACCAGCACGTCGTAGTCGGCCAGTGACAGGTCGGCGTGCTGCTTGAGGTCGCGGTTGAGGTGCGCGGTCAGCCGGGAGGACATCTGCAGGTAGGCCCGCCACGCGCGCTGCTCGTCGTCGCTCAGCCACCCCGTCACAGGGTCACCCTATTGCCCGGTTGATGACGTGTCATGTAACGTCGCCGACGACCCGATACATGACGTGTCATGTTCATCGACGAGGAGTTGCCATGACCGAGATCCAGGTGCACCCGGGCGTCGACGTCCGCCGGGCCGACGAGCGTGCCGCCACGAAGCTGTCCTGGCTCGACTCGAAGCACTCGTTCTCGTTCTCGCGCCGCTGGGACCCCGCGAACACCCACCACGGCCTGCTGCTGGTCAACAACGACGACGTCGTCACGCCCGGCACCGGCTTCGAGACGCACCCCCACCAGGACATGGAGATCGTGACCTGGGTGCTGCGGGGCTCGCTCGTGCACCAGGACTCCACCGGCCACAACGGGGTCATCTATCCCGGGCTCGCGCAGCGGATGTCCGCCGGCACCGGCATCCTGCACTCCGAGAAGAACGACGCCTTCCGGCTGTCGGACGGCCCCCGCGAACCGGTGCGCTTCGTCCAGATGTGGGTGCCGCCGGACACCGCCGGCATCACCCCGGGCTACGAGCAGCTCGAGATCGACGACGCCCGGCTGGCGTCCGGGCTCGTGCCGGTGGCCTCGGGCATGCCGCAGCACGCCGACGACACCGCCATCCGCATCGCCAACGAGTACGCGGCGCTGCACGCCTCGCGGCTGCAGCCCGGCCGGACCGTGGAGCTTCCCGACGCGCCGTTCGCCCACCTGTTCGTCGCGCTCGGCAGTGTCGAACTCGAGGGCGGCCCGACGCTGCTCGAGGGCGACGCCGCCCGGTTGACCCTCGCCGGAGCGCGTAGGGTCACGGCCCTCGAACCCTCGGAGGTCCTCGTGTGGGAGATGCACGCCACGCTGGGTGCCGCGTGACCGCGCCCCGGTGGCCCGAGCTGCCGCTGTCCGAGTGGCAGGGCACCCGTGACGCGCTGCACCTGTGGTCGCAGGTCGTGGGCAAGACGAAGCTCGGGCTCGTGCCGCCGCTGAACCACTCGTGGGGCGTCGCCCTGCTCGTGAACGCCCGCGGCCTGACCACGGGTCTGATGCCCGGCGGCCTCGAGCTCGCGTTCGACCTCGTCGACCACGAACTGGTGCTCACCACGACGCAGGGCGAGCGGCGGACGATGCCCCTGCGCGCGG
The DNA here is from genome assembly GCF_054781375.1 of Jatrophihabitans fulvus. Classification (NCBI taxonomy): domain Bacteria; kingdom Bacillati; phylum Actinomycetota; class Actinomycetes; order Jatrophihabitantales; family Jatrophihabitantaceae; genus Jatrophihabitans; species Jatrophihabitans fulvus. Next base: position 247,874 of record NZ_BAAGUN010000002.1, on the reverse strand, counting down.
AGTCGGTCGCCGACTTCTACGGCCGCTACATACAGCTGCTCGGTGATCTCGCCGTCCCGATCGACACGACGCCCACCGAGATGGTCGACGTCACGCCGTTCGAGGACGACCGCGAGCCGCGCCCCTACGACCCCGAGGCCGTGCGCCGCTTCTGGACCGCCCTCGTCGCCATGACCGAGGTGTTTGCGCAGTTCCGCGCAGAATATCGGGGCAAGGCGAGCCCGGTGCACTTCTTCTGGGGCGCGTTCGACCTCGCCGTCACCCGCTTCTCGGGGCGGCCCGCACCGCAGCATCCCGGTGGCGTGCCGAACTGCCCCGACCGCGTCATGCACGACGCCTACGACTCCGAGCTGTCCAGCGCCGGCTACTGGCCCGGGCCGGACGGCGAGGGGGTCTTCTACAGCTACGCCTATCCCGAACCGGACGGGTACCGCGACACCGATCTCGGGGTGCCCGGTGCCCGCTTCGATGCCGCGCTCGGCGAGTTCGTGCTGCCGTACGCCGCCGTGCGCACGTCCGACGACCCCGACGCGGTGCTGCTGGCGTTCCTGCGGTCGTCCTTCGAGGCCGCCGCGCGCACCGCCGGCTGGCCGGGGGAGGTCTCGTGAGCGAGCAGGTCGACGTCCGCGACAACCCGGACGAGCAGCGCTACGAGATCACGGTCGACGGCACCCTCGCCGGCTTCGCGGTCTACCGGCTCGACGGCCCCGACAACGGCCGCACCGTGTTCGTGCACACCGAGATCTCGCCCGACTTCGGCGGACGCGGGCTCGGCAACACCCTGGCCGCCGCGGCCCTCGACGACGTGCGGGCCCGCGGCCGCCTGGCCGTCCCGATCTGCCCGTTCATCGCCGCCTTCGTCCGGCGGCACCCCGAGTACCAGGACCTCGTGGCCCGAGAAGGAGAGCAGCGATGACCGACGCGATCGACCCGTCCGCCGTTCCCAGTGGTGAGGGCTGTCTCGAGTGCGACGGCGCCGGTGGTTGGTGGGTGCACCTGCGCCGCTGCGCCACGTGCGGCCACATCGGCTGCTGCGACACCTCGCCCTCGCAGCACGCCCGGCGGCACCACGAGCAGACCGGTCACACCGTGATCACCAGCTTCGAGCCCGGCGAGGACTGGTTCTACGACTTCACGACCGACGAGGGCCTCGCGGGACCGGAGCTCGCCCCGCCGCACGCGCACCCCGTCGGCCAGCCCGTGCCGGGCCCAGCCGGACGGGTGCCGGCCGACTGGCGCTCACACCTGAACTGAGATCGGTCAGCCGAGCGCGCGGCGGGCGGCCTTGCGGATGCTGCCGCGCAGTTTCGTCGCGCGATCGGCGGGAAGCACGCGCATCGCCGCGTCGGCGGCGCGGCCGGCGGTGGCGATGGCGCGGCCACGCGCGTCGCGCGGGTTCGACGGACGCGGCACGCGCGAGCGCGGGTCGTCCGCACCCCACAGCAGCACGAGCGGACGCTCGCCCTGCACGAGCAGTCGCGCGGCCAGCCTGGGTCCGTCGGCGCCGAGGCGCAGGCCCCAGATGCCGTCGGCGAGCTCGCCGCGGGCGATGGTGGCGACGAGCGCCGGGCGTCCGGCGCGCTCGGTCACGGCGGCTCGGGCGGTGACCTCCCGGTCCTTGCGCCGCAGCACGACCGTGGTCGCCGAGGGCACGTCACCGGTCGGCTGCGCGAACACCAGTTCGGCGTCGCCGCCGCGGCGGCGGGCATAGCTGCCCACGAGATCGAAGTCCGCCGACGGTGGCATGGAGTCGCCCATGTCGCGTGAGCCTAATGCCCGTCGTGCCCGGTCATCGCCGCAGGCGCAGCTGGGCCACGACGGGGTTGTGGTCGGACGGGATCATCCCGACGAATCGTCCGGCCCGCAGCCGCACGACCACCGCGACCGACTCGACCGCGACGCCGGGTGAGGCGAAGACGCGGTCGATGCTGTCGCCGAAGGCGGGCGGCACGCGGCGATACTGGTTGGCGCTGTTGTACCGCAGCCCGTACCGCCGCTGCGCGACGTACTGCGCGTCCGCCACGCCGGCGGCGCGCATCGCGAGACCGGGCCCGTCGAACACGTGCGTGGTACGGGATTCGTTCGAGTTCACGTCGCCGGCATAGACGACGGGCACCCCCGACCTGCGGGCCCGGGCGGTGCCGAGGCGCAGCATCGTCCGCGTCTCGCGCCACCGGGTCGCGTCGGCCGCGCGCCCGCCGCCCGCGGGCAGGTGCGGAGCCACGACGAGCACCCGCGACCCCGGCGCCCCGAACTCCTGCCACGCCGCGTAGTGCTCGACGCCGGCCGTCGTGCCCGTCGTCCAGACGCCGCCGGCGCCGACCGGGCGGACGGCCGCCGTGCGGTAGAGCAGGTAGACGCCGTGCCGGTGATAGCCGTGCTCGCTCGGCGGGCGCTCGGTGGCGGCCAGCGCGAACCCGGGCAACCGGCGCACGAGATCGTCGATCTGGCGGGTGCCGCCGTAGCCCTGCGGCTCGGGGGCGGCGATCACCAGCGCGAGAAGGGTCAGGACGCCGAGCACCGTCGATCGCAAGGCAGAACCCTCCCGTCCGTGAGCGCCGAGTATGCGTCACCCGCTGTTCAGCTGCGCGCCGTGTCGTGTCCGCGGGGTGGACGGTCGGCGACCCCACCGTGAGGAAACGTGCGCATCGCGTTGATCGCCGAGACCTTCACCCCCGCCGTGAACGGCGTCGTGAACTCGGTCAGACAGGTCGCCGACCAGCTCGCCGGCCGCGGCCACCGGCCCGTCGTGGTCGCGCCGAGCGGCACGGCCTACCTCACCGCCCGCGGTCACGCCGTCGACGTCGTCACCGTGCCGTCGACCCGGTTGCCGGGGTACCGCGGGCTGGAGATCGCCCGCCCAGGGGTCGACCTGCGCGACACCCTGGCCCGGCTGCGTCCGGACGTCGTCCATCTGGCCTCGCCCGCCGTGCTGGGCGCTGCAGCTGTGCGCGCCGCCACCGAGTTGGGAATTCCTACTGTCGCTGTCTGGCAGACCGACCTCTCGGCCTTCGCGCGGCGTTACCACGTGCCGCTGCGCGCGACGTTCGTGTGGAACCGGTTGCGCAGCATCCACAACGCCGCAGGCCTCACGCTGGTGCCGTCGAGCGCGTCGGCCTACCAACTGCGGCAGCAGGGGATCGGGCCGCTCGCGCTGTGGCAGCGGGGTGTCGACACCTCGCTGTTCCACCCCCGTCGGCGCGACCGCGCCCCGGGCGGCGATCTCGTCGTCGGTTTCGTCGGACGGCTCGCGCCCGAGAAGCGGGTGCACCTGCTCGCCCCGATCAGCCGGATGCCGGGCGTGCGGCTCGTCGTCGTGGGCGACGGGCCGAAACGCGCCGCGCTCGAACGGGTCATGCCCCGCGCCCACTTCACCGGTCAGCTGACCGGGGAAGAGCTCGGTCGCGCCGTCGCCTCGCTCGACCTGCTGGTGCATCCAGGCGCGGACGAGACGTTCTGCCAGGTCGTGCAGGAAGCCCTCTGCGCGGGTGTCCCGGTGATCGCCACCGCGGCCGGCGGACCGCTCGACCTCGTCCGTCACGGCGACAACGGGCTGCTCTGGGCCGGCGGCGACCCCGGCACGCTGGCCGCGCAGGTGAGCGAGCTGGGCGACGACCGCGCCGGGCTGGCCCGCCTGGCGGCACGGGCCCGTCCGTCCGTCGAGCACCGCACCTGGGAACGGGTGACGGACGAGCTGCTCGGCCACTACGACCGCGTCCTTACGGCGCCGGACGCGTCGCGCGTGCGCAGGGCGGGTTAGTCGCTTACCCGATTCACAGGCTGTGTCGGCCCTGCGGCCGGACGGTCTTCACCCGTTCGTCACCTTCCGCCCCGAGTGTCCTGTGCGGCACGAACGGTCCGAACCACCCGACACCCAGGAGTACCAGGACATGGCCGTATCCCGGCGTCAGATCCTCACCGGTGGAGCCGCAGGCGTCGGCCTCGCCGTCGCGGGCACCATCCCCGCCCTCAGCTCGGACGCGCTCGCGGCCCCGGCGCCGCAGGGCAAGGCCCCGAAGCCGCCGAAGCCGCCGAAGCCGCAGCGGGACAACCCGCCCTTCCCGCCGCTGCAGGCCGACCCGGACGGGCTGCTCGCCCTGCCCGCCGGCTTCTCGTACCGCATCGTCACCGAGACGGGGAAGACCGAGCTCGACGGCGGCGGCAAGACCCCGGGCGCGCACGACGGCACCCACGCCTTCGCGGCGTCCAAGGGCCGCACCCGCCTCGTCCAGAACCACGAGCTCACCTCGTACGGCAACGAGTTCGGTGTTCCGCACGTGCGCGGCACCGTCTACGACCGCGGCGCCGACAACGCCGGCGGCTGCACCGTCATCGAGGTCGACCGCGACGGTCGCAACCTCGGCGAGTGGGTCGGCATCTCCGGCACGCTCACCAACTGCGCCGGTGGGCACACCCCGTGGGGCAGCTGGCTGACCTGCGAGGAGACCGAGACCAAGGCCGGCACCACCTGGACCAAGGGCGACCGGTCGGGGACCTACCAGAAGGACCACGGCTACGTCTTCGAGGTCTTCGCCGAGGCCTCGACCCGGCAGCTGCCCAAGCCGATCAAGGCGTTCGGCCGCTACGCCCACGAGGCGCTGGCCGTCAGCCCCGACCGCACCCGCGTCTACCTGTCCGAGGACGCCAGCGGCCCGAACGGCCTGTTCTACCGCTGGACCGCCCCCAAGGGCGTCAAGCTCGGCGCCGGCATCGCCAACCAGCTCGGCCCCAAGGCCGGCGTGCTCGAGGCGATGAAGATCGTCCTGGACGACGGCAGCGTCCTGCCCGACGTCGCCTACATCACCTCGGCGCAGCTCGGCCGTCCGTTCAAGGTCGAGTGGGTCGAGGTCCCCGACCGCGACGCGGCCTCCGTGTCCGTCCGCAAGCAGTTCACCGACGGTCAGGTGACCCGCGGCAAGAAGTTCGAGGGCGTCTTCGGCACCGACCACGGCGCCTACGTCGTCAACAGCTTCGCCTTCGGTGCCGCGGACCTGCCGGCCGACGCCGTCAAGCACGACGGCCTGGTCTGGTTCTACGACTACAAGGCCGAGACGATCAAGCTGGTGACGTACTTCCCGCACCAGGCGCAGGCCGAGGGCTCGGTCACGCCGAAGTACAGCGACATGACGTTCGACGGTCCCGACAACGTCACCGTCACGCCCTGGGGCAGCCTCGTGCTCGCCGAGGACGGCGTCGGCGCCTCGCACGTGCTCAGCTCGGTGCCCAACGGCCCGACCTATGCGATCGCCCGCAACGAGCTCAACGACAGCGAGTTCACCGGTCCGACGTTCTCGCCCGACGGCCGCACGCTGTTCGTGAACATGCAGACCCCGGGCTACACGTTCGCCATCACCGGTCCGTGGGAGAAGTACCTGGGCTGACCCCCACCCTCTCGTCACTTGTGGCGCCCTGACGCGGCATACGGCGTCAGGGCGCCAGAAGTTGTCCGGAGGGACGTCAGTCGGCGATGCCGTGCTCGACGGCCCAACGGGTCAGCTCGACCCGGTTGTGCAGCTGCAGCTTCTGCAGCGTGTTCTGCACGTGGTTCTGCACGGTGCGGTACGAGATGCCGAGCCGCTCGGCGATCGCCTTCGCCGACTGTCCCGTCGCGATCTGCTTCAGCACCTGCGTCTCACGGTCGGTGAGCACGGCCGCCGGGGACGGCTCCTCCCGGTCGATGCGGCGGTACTCGCCCAGCACCAGCGCGGCCAGGCCGGGCGAGTACGTGGCGCGTCCCTGGGCCGTCCGCGCGACAGCGGTGAGCAGGTCGTCACGCGCAGCCGACTTCACCAGGTAACCGCGGGCGCCGGCCTTCATCGCCGCGAGCACGTCGGCGTCCTCCCCGGACTGCGAGAACATCAGGATGCGGACGGACGGGTCGCCCGCCACCAGCGCCGCGGTCGCCTCGACCCCGGACATGCCGGGCAGCTGCAGGTCCATCAGCACGACGTCCGGACGGACGGCCGGTGCCGTCCGCACCGCCGACTCGGCGTCGCCGAAGGTTCCGACCACGTCGTAACCGGCCTCGGCGAGATCGCGTTCGAGCGCGTCGCGCCAGATCGGGTGGTCGTCGACGAGCACCACCCGGACCCCGGCGCCGTCAGGGGATTCCGGGACGACCTCGGTCGCGTCGGTGTTCCTCGGGTTCGCTGTGCGGAAGTCGCTCATCGCAGCGGCACCGTCATCTCGATCTCCGTTCCCTGACCCGGTGCGGACGTGATCGTGCACTGCCCGCCGAGGTCCTCGATGCGGCCCCGGATCGAGCGGGCGACCCCGATCCGCCCGTCCGCGGCTGCCTGCTCGAGGCGCCCCGTCGCGAAGCCGGGACCGTCGTCGCGCACCGTCACGACGACCTCGTCGCCCAGCGCCTCCAGGAGTACCCACGCCTTCGCGTCCGGGCTCGCGTGCACCTCGACGTTGTGCAGCGCGGCGCGCACCGCGTCCGTGATCCCACGTGCCGCCGCGGCCGGCACCACCACGGGCGAGCCGGGCACCGACACGGTCACGGTGCCCGAGCGCAGCGTCCGCAGGTCGTCGGCGAGGTCGCGTTCGCCGATCACGCCCTCGTCCGGGCGAGAGGTGATGAGGCCGCGCAGCGCCGCCTCCTGCTCGGCGGCGGCGTCGGCCAGCGCGGCCCAGCGCCCGCCCTCGTCCCGCCCGGTGCGGTGGACGAGCCCGAGCACCTGCAGCACGCCGTCGTGGATCGAGCGGGCCAGCCGCTCGCGCTCGGCGAGCGCGGCCCGCTCGGCGGCCGCCGCCTGCAGTTCGTGCTCGGCGCGCACCACGTAGCGGGTGAGCAGGCCGACCACGACGCCGACGATCGCGAGAAGGAGCCCGCTGTACAGCGTCTCGCCCGCGTAGCCGCCGCGGACGGTGTACGCGGCCGCGTACTGCACCAGGCCGGCGGCGACCCCGCCCAGCGGGCCGGCGACGAACGCGGCCTCGATGGTGGGACCGGCGGCCCAGATGGTGGTCAACGTGACCATGCCGCCGTGTTCCTGCGGCGTCGTCTGCGCGGCCAGCGTCGCCAGCGTCAGCCCGGCGGTGACCAGGACGTCGGCCACCACGACCGTCCGCCGGTGGGCCCGACCGCGGGCCGCGAGCACCGCGACCACCCCGGTCACGACCGCCATGGCGGCGCCGACGGCCAGCGCGACGGGGGCCCGGTCGTACAGCGGCTGCCAGCGGACGATGAGGTAGAGACAGACGACGAGCCCGGCGAGTCGGAAGTACGCGACGGCCCGCCAGAGGGACAACCGCACCCCGGTGACGGGCAGGGTGGGCCGCGCGGACGGCGTCACCGCGGGCGCGCGCATGGTCGCACCGTAAACCGAGTGGTCAACCTGTGCGTTTCGTAATATCGCTGACATCCGCCGTCTGCCACGATCCGGCCATGGCTGCCCCTGATCTTCGGACGTCCGACGTGACCGCACCCGTCGACGACCCCTCCCGGCACTACGGCGACCGGGTCGTCGCCGTCGAACCCGGCGGCGTCGAGCCCATCCCGCTCGACGAGCGGCACGGACGGCCGATAGGCCTGTTCTGGACGTGGACGTCGCCGAACCTCGAGTTCGCGACGATCACCCTGGGCCTCCTGGGCCCGATCGCCTTCGGGCTGACGTTCTGGCAGTCGGTGCTCGCGGTCGTCGTGGGCACGGGCCTGGGCTCGATCACGCACGGCATCCTCTCGGCGTGGGGCCCGAGGCACGGGCTGTCGCAGATGGTGCTCGGGCGGACGGCGTTCGGCTTCGTCGGCAACATCCTGCCCGCGGGCATCAACGCGATCGTCGCGAGCGTCGGCTGGTTCGCGGTGAACAGCGTCAGCGGCGCCCTCGCCCTGCACGCGCTGGTCGACACGATCCCGAAGCCGCTGTGCCTGATCATCGTGGTGGTCGTGCAGATCGCCGTCGCGTTCTTCGGTCACAACCTGGTGCACGCGTTCGAGCGGTTCGCCTTCCCGGTGCTCGCGCTGGTCTTCCTGGTCGCCTGCATCATCGTGCTGACCAAGACCGATTCGTCGGCGAAGCCGTTCGCCGACGGTGGTCTCGGCGGCTTCCTGATCATGGTCGGCGCGACGTTCGGCTACGCCGCGGGCTGGAACCCGTACGCGTCCGACTACACGCGCTACCTCGAGCCCAAGACGCCGCGCGTGCCCGTCGCCCTGGCCGCCGGCCTCGGCGTGTTCGTGCCGTGCGTGCTGCTGCAGGTCGCCGGCGCCGCAGTGTTCACCGCGGGCGGCACCGCGGTCGACCCCACCTCGCTGACCGACCTGTTGCCGACCTGGCTCGGCAAGCTCTCGCTGCTGTGCATCGCGCTGGGCGCGGTCGCCGCCAACGCGATCAACATCTACAGCGGGTCGATCTCGTTCCTCGCCGTGGGCGTGAAACTGCCGACCCAGCTCGCGCGGGCGGCGGTCGCCCTCGCCTTCGGCGTCGCCGGGTTCTTCGTCGCGCTTTCGGCCCTGGACAACGCCGCCGCCGACTACGAGCAGTTCCTGCTGATCATCGCGTACTGGATCGGTCCGTGGCTGGGGGTCGTGCTCATCGACCGGCTGCTGCGGCGGGGCCAGGACCTCACCCCGCTGCTCGGTGACACCCCGGCCAACCGCAACTGGGCCGGTTTCATCGCCATGGCCGTCGGCATGGCGGTGTCGATCCCGCTGTTCTCCAACCAGGCCGACTTCGTCGCGGTCGTGCCGAAGAACGTCCCGTCCGTCGGTGACCTCACCTTCGAGGTCGGGTTCGTCGTCGCGGCAATCGTGTACGCCGTGCTCTACAAGCCGCTGCGGCAGCGGGTCACCCCGGCGGCGAGCGACGCGGCGGCCTCGAAGACACTGGCGTCGTGAGCCACGCCGAGTTCCTCTCCTGGTTGGACGTCGCCGTCGAGGAGGCCCGCGCCGGGCTCGACGAAGGGGGCATCCCCATCGGAGCCGCGCTGGTCGGGGCCGACGGCACCGTGCTGGGGCGGGGTCACAACCGCCGCGTGCAGCAGGACGACCCGTCGATCCACGGCGAGACGGACGCGTTCCGCAACGCCGGACGGCAGCGCACCTACCGCGGCACCACCATGGTCACCACGCTGTCGCCGTGCTGGTACTGCAGCGGGCTGGTGCGGCAGTTCGGCATCAGCCGGGTCGTCATCGGCGAGGCGAAGACGTTCTCCGGCGGGCACGACTGGCTGGCCGAGAACGGCGTCGACGTCGTGTTGCTCGAGGACGAGCGGTGCGTGCAGCTCATGACCGACTTCATCGCCGCCCGTCCGGAACTCTGGTTCGAGGACATCGGGGAGGACGCGCCGTGACGGAACCCATGGCCACCATCGACCTGACGCCCTGGTTCGAGGGCGACGCCGACGCGCGCGCCGAGGTCGCCGCACATGTCGACGCCGCGCTGCGCGACGTCGGGTTCCTGCTCGTCACCGGCCACCGCGTGCCGGCCGAGACACGTGCGGCACTGCGCGAGGCGTCCCGGGCGTTCTTCGCCCTGCCCGCGGACGTCAAGCAGAAGTACGCCGTGACCGTCGCCGGGCGCGGCTGGCTGCCGCCCGGCGTCGAGGCCAACGGGTACTCCGAGGGCACCGAGACGCCACCGGACCTCAAGGAGTCGTACTCCGTCGGCGCGGACGACACGACCGCGCCGCTGGACGGGTACTGGTTCCAGCGCAACGTCTTCCCGGACGAGGTCCCGGCGCTCGAGACCGCCGTGCGCGACCACCTCGCGCGGATGAAGACGCTGGCGGACGACCTGCTGCGGCTGTGCGCCGCGGCGCTGGGCCTGGACGAGGACTTCTTCACCCGCCACACCGCGCAGGCGACCCACACGCTGAACCTCAACTGGTACCCGCCGGCGGCGGTGGCGGGCACGCCCGAGCCCGGACAGTTCCGCATCGGTCCGCACACCGACTTCGGCACCGTGACCATCCTCGACCGCGAGCCGGGCCGGGGCGGGCTGCAGGTGTGGACCGAGCAGGACGGCTGGGCCGACGCGCCGTTCCATCCCGACGCGCTCACCATCAACACCGGCGACCTGCTCGCCCGGTGGTCGGGCGACCGGTGGAAGTCGAACCGGCACCGCGTGCTGCCGCCGCAGGCCGAAGCCCCGGACGAGGACCTCGTCAGCCTCGTGTACTTCTACGAGACCGACCGCGACACCGTGGTCGAGGCCCTGCAGCCGCCGGTTGGAAAACCCAACTCGTACGAGCCGGTCGTGGCTGCCGACTTCTTGCGCGAGCGGCTCGACGCCATCACGATGGCCTGAGGGCCGCCTCGCTCAGGTCGTCGTCCACGTACCGTCCGGTGGTCGACGGCAGGGCCGCCGTGCTCATCACGGCGACGGCCACGAACAGCACCGTCATCGGCAGCGCCCACGAGCCGGTCGCGCCGAACAGGGCGCCGAACAGCAGGGGTCCGGTGCCCGCGATCACGTAACCGATCGTCTGCACGAACGCCGAGAGCGTGGCGGTGCTGTCCGGGGTACGGGCGCGCGTGCCGAGCAGCGTCAGGATGAGCGGGAACGAGCCGGACCCGATGCCGGCGAGCACCATCCAGACCCACGCGGTCGGGCGCGGCGCGACGCACATCAGCACGTACGCGCCGAGCAGGCACACGATGAAGAACGCGACCGTCGGACGGTGCAGGCGTGGCGGGATGCGCGGCACCGCCAGCGACACCGGGATCGAGAGGGCCGACAGCACCGCCAGCATGAGTCCCGCAGTGCCCTCGCTCTCGCCGTGGTCGGTGAGGAACCGCGGGAACCAGCCGAAGGTGATGTAGGCCTGCATGGACTGGGTGCCGAAGAAGATGGCGAGTGCCCACGCGGTGCGGCTGCGGGCCATCTCCCGCAGGCTGACCGCACGCCCCGGCAGCGCGGCGGACGCCCGCCGGTCGGCGAACACGGTGGGCAGCCACGGCACGATCGCGATCGCGCTGACGATCGCCCAGGTCGCGAGGCCGACCCGCCAGCTGCCGGCCGCATCGCCGATCGGCACGGTGAGCCCCGCGGCGCCGGTCGCGCCGACGGCGAGCGCCGTCGTGTAGGCGGCGGTCAGGGTGCCGATGCGATCGGGGAAGTGCAGCTTGACGAGGCTGGGCATCAGCACGTTGCTCACGGCCGCGCCCGCGAGCGCCGCGAGACTGATCACCGCGAACACGAGGGCGTTCGCCCCGAACGGACGTGTGGCCAGTCCGATCGTCGTGAGCGCCAATCCCAGCACGAGCAGCCGGTGCGGACCCCAGGTGCGCGCCAGCAGGGGCGTCACGACGCCGATGCCGGCGAAGGCGATCACCGGCATCGTGGTGACGAGGCCCGACTCGAAGCCCGACGCGTCGAGCCCGTCCTCGAGTTCCTTGAGAGCGGCGCCGACGCTCGTGACCGCGGTGCGCATCGACAACCCGGTGAGCAGCAGCGCCGCGACGACCAGGAGGCGGGTGCTGCGGGCGGTGTCGGCGCGCGGCGGCGCGGTGGAACTCGACGGGACGGTCACGTCCATCCATCCTGCCCGCCGCCCACCGGGCCGACACGGGCAGGGCGGACGGCTCAGCCCTGGCGGCCCACCGGCGCGAGCCGCAGGGTGCAGGCGCGCAGCTGGATCGGCCGGACGACAGTCTTGAGGGCGTTGCCCGTGCGGGTCGGCACGGTCACCCGGATCTGGTCGGACAGCGGCGCGTTGCAGGTCGAGAAGTCCTGCAGCAGGCTCTCGCCCACCGCTCCGGGTTCCAGCGTGTACGGCCGCACCGGCGCGTTGGTCGGTTCGGAAACCGGACCCACGTCCCGTCCGCCGCGCCGCAGCTGAGCCGTCGGTACGCCGGTGATGGTGCACGAGCGGCTGCTGCTGTTCTCGTACTGCACGCCGGCGATCTCGGCGCCCCGCACCGCGCCGCCCGGGATGACGCGGACGATCAGGTTCGTGCACGTGGTCACGAACGTCGGCCCGGTCGGCGACGAGGACGGGACGGGCGTCGACGAGGGCACGCTGCTGCTCGTCGGCGGGGTCGACGACGTCGGGGCGGACGACGTGGTCGGCGGCGCCGACGTGGACGGGGCGCTGCTCGTCGGTGGCGACGAGCTCGTCGGCGCGCTGGACGGCGCCGTCGACGGCGCCGTGCTCGGAGCGGGCGACGAGCTGTCACCCTCGCCGGACGACGAGCACGCCGCCGCGCTCACCGCGACCAGCGCGAGCGCCGCGAGGCGCAGCCGGGTGCTCAATAGTCGATCCGCAGGTCGGTGGAGTAGGGCAGGCTGCCGACCTTCAGGCGCGGGTGCGACTGCAGGTTGCTCCACATGCGCTTCCACGCCGCCGGTCCCGAGATGCTGCCGCAGCTGCGCGCCTGCGCGCAGGCGGTGACCTCGGTGAGCGGGCCACCGAACACGATGCGCGGCAGCCCCTTCTCGACGCCGGTCAGCGAGATGTACTTCCACTGGTCGGCCATCGTGAAGTTGTAGACCTGCGGCAGGTTGATGATGCGCGTGGGTGCGGCGCCGCCGGCCATCCAGTGCAACCCGATCATCGACCAGCCGTTGTTGCAGCCGCGGTTGGTGACGGTCCAGGCGCAGCCGTCCGCCGAGCCGTTGAACACGAACTTGGCCGAGGTCGAGGCGAGGTAACCGGACAGCCAGCTGCGCGTCGCCGACGCGGACCCGCGGAAGCCGGGTTCGATGTCGTTCGCACCCGAGATCGTCAGGCCCTTCGCGGACCACTGCTTGCCGTAGGCGACGAGCGGGTTGACGATCTTGACCGCCCAGTCGACGCCCGTCTGGTAGCTGACGTCCATGTCGTTGTTGACACCGATGGTGATCATCGCCGGGGCGCCCGCCTTCATCGCCGACGCGTAACCGGCGACGTACGCCTTCGAGCACCGCAGCAGGTTCGAGTAGCTCACGAACCGGGTCGTCGCGCTGAGCACGACGCCTCCGTAGGTGCGGCTCTGGCCACCGATGTCGAGCAACATCATGTACTTGTGGCCGCTCGGGTTGTTGCGGGCGTCGAGCGCGCCGAAGCCGTACATCTCGTTGAACTCGCCGGTCGTGCACGAGGTGATGTTGCGCATGTAGCGACTGGTCGACACCGGCGCCGGCGTGGTCTGCGGCGGCGGTCCGTTCTGCGTGCGCACCCTGGTCGAGACGCCCGCGGTGGACGCGCCGGCGACGTTCACGGCCCTGACGCCGAACGTGTAGAGGGTGTTGCTCGACAACCCGGTGACGGTGGCGCTGCGGACGGTGCCGGAGACGGTGACCGAACGGCCACCCGGGCTCGCGGTGACGACGTACTTCGACGGCGGCGCGCCGCCGTCGTTGGTCGGCGCGGTCCAGGTGACGGTCGACGAGCCGTAGCCGGAGGTCGCCTTCACGCCGGTCGGCGCGGCCGGCGCCTTCGGGTCGACGGCGATGATCAGCTTGCAGCCGAGCGAGAGGTCCTTGCCGCCGCCGACGTTCTTCACGGTGACGCAGACGGTGTGCTTCCAGTCGTCGGTCTTCACGACGGGCGCGAAGCCGCGCTTCGTGCCCGCGGACGGCCACAGCTTCGCGACGTCGGTGCGGGTGACCCCGGTGCGGTACGTGCCGACCACCTTGCCGTCGACGGTGATCACGGCGCTCGCCGCCGCCGTCGAGTCGGGATCGAAGCCCCAGCCGGTGACCCTGATGTCGTCACCGACGCGGGTCAGCGAGGTCAGGCCGCCGAGCGGTGAGAGCGCCAGCGCGACGGTGCGGCAGGAGGCCGCCGAGTTCTTCGTGCCCGCGCCGCGGTTCACGGCGATCGCGCACACCTTGTGCGTGCCGGACGTGCTCGGCAGCGTCCCGGTGAACGCGTGGCCCGGGCGAGGGCCGCCGGCCTTGTTGGCCGCGACGGTGGCGGCGGTGCGGCCGTCGACGGTCAGGCGGACGGACACCGCCGCGGTCGTGTCGGGGTCGGTCGCCCAGCCGGTGTAGGCGAAACCGGTGCGGGTGGCGGTCAGGCCGGTCAGCGCGGCGGACGGTGCGTGGTTGACGCTGACCGTCCTGCACCCGAGCGCGCGGGAGCTGCCGTAGCCGACGTTCGCCATGCTCAGGCACACGCTGTGCTTGCCCTCGCCGAGCGACAGCGTGCGGATGAACCCGTGGGCGCTGCCGGTGCCCGGGTAGACCTTCGCGACGTCGGTACGGGTGGCGTTCGCCGCGAAGTGCTGCGCGGCGCCGCCGTCGACCCGCATCGTCATGGTGACCGGAGAGGTCGGCTTGTCGCGGTCGATCGCCCAGCCGCGCAGCGCGACCGACTCGCCCTGTTGCGCGAGCGAGTCGAAGCGTCCGAACGGGGCGTCGTCGAGCGTGACGGACATGCAGCCGACCGGCTGGTTCTTGCCGAACCTAATGTTGGTCGCGGTCGCGCACACCCGGTGCGTGCCCTGCGAGGCGGGGTAGGTGACCTTGAACCCGTGGTTGTTGCCCGGGTACGCGCCCAGCGCCTTGGTGACGTCCGTCCGGGGCAGCGACGCTGTCGTCGTGGTCGCCGACCCGCCGTCGAGGCTGGTGACGACCTGGATCTGCGAGCGCGACGAGTCGGGGTCGACGGCCCAGCCCGAGAGGGTGATGTGGCCGGGTGTCAGCGTCGGGCGGTCGAACATCGAGCGCGGCCCGTAGTTGAGCGTCATCCCGGTGCACTGCAGCAGGGTCGAGGTCTTGTTCGCGGGCAGGTCGATCGCGCGGACGCAGATGGTGCGCGCGCCCTCGGGCGCCGGGACCACGGCGTCGAAAGCATGCTTCGTGCCGGCGCGCGGGTGCTTCTTCGCCAGCGCGGGCAGATCCCGGTCGGCCACGAAGGTGGTGACGCGTTTGCCGTCGACCCACGCCGACATCGTCACCGGCTTGGTCGCGGCGCTGGGGTCGATCGCCCACCCGGTCATGCGGACGCCGCCGGCGGCCTGGGTGAACGGGTTCGCCGCGCCGAAGGGCGCCCAGGGGTCGGTGGCGGCACTGGCCACGCCACTGCCCTGGGCGGCGGCGAGGGCGAGCACGGACACGGCGACCGCGACGACCGACGTGACCCGGCGCGCCCGGCGTGGACGACGGGACGTCCGGGCGGGGGATCCGGACGTATCGGGGTGGGCCGGGCGGGACCTGCGAGGGGAGCGGGTGGAGCGGATCAAACGGAACAGCGGTGATGCCATGACGATCCCGTCGGCTGTGGTGCGGGGGAAAACCGCAGTCGTCGGGGACGGTGCGCCGGAGGGGGGATACGCAACACGCCCACCCCCGGGAGCGGGGGTGAGATGATCAAACCATCCACGTTACTGGTGTGACAAGAGTGTCTCGTGTTGCGACACGCGGACGGATCGGACTTTCCCGGGCAACCCGTCGGATGATCCCCGGACGGGCGCGCCGCGCCGCGTGTGCTCAGGCGGTGGGCAGCTGGTGGTCACCGAACTTCTCGCGCAGCGACTTCTTGCTGAACTTGCCCACCGAGGTCTTCGGCACCTCGTCGATGAACACAACATCGTCAGGCACCTGCCACTTCGTGAGCTTTCCGGCGACGAATTCCAGGATCTCCTCCCGGGTGGCCTCCTGCCCCGGCTCGAGGACGACGCAGGCGAGCGGTCGTTCAGCCCATTTCGGGTGGGGCACGGCGATGACCGCCGCCTCGGCGACCTTCGGATGGCTCATGATCGCGTTCTCGAGCTCGACGGAGCTGATCCACTCGCCGCCGGACTTCACCAGGTCCTTGGTGCGGTCGACCAGCCGTACGTAGCCGTACGAGGAGATCGCGGCGACGTCGCCGGTGCGCAGCCAGCCGTCGTCGGAGAACTGCTCGCCCGGCTCGTCGGTGCGGTAGTACTGCTTGGCGATCCACGGGCCGCGCGCCTCGAGCTCGCCCGTGGCCCGGTCGTCCCAGGGCTGCTCCTGGCCGGCGTCCATGATGCGCAGCTCGACACCGGGCGGGGCGATGCCCGCGGTGGCACGCAGGTCGGCCTTCTGCTCCTCGGGGGCGTCGGCGAACTCGCCGCGGATGATGCCGACGGAGGCGATCGGCGACGTCTCGGTCATGCCCCACGCCTGCAGGATCGGGATGCCGATCTTCTCCCGGAAGCCCTCGGACAACGACTTCGGCACCGCCGAGCCGCCGCAGAGCACCTGCCGCAGGTGCGACAGGTCGTAGTCCTGCAGCTTGGGCAGCAGGCCCATCCAGATCGTGGGGACGCCCGCGGTCAGCGTCGCCTTCTCGTCCTGCAGCAGCCGCAGGATGCCGTCGGGGGAGAGGTCGGGTCCGGGCATCAGCATCGCCGAACCCGCCATGAGGCAGCCGTAGGGCAGACCCCACGCGTTCGCGTGGAACATCGGCACCACGGGCAGGGTGCGGTCGGTGTCGTTCAGGCCGAACGTGGAGACCAGCCCGCACGAGTTGGAGTGCAACCACGCCGAGCGGTGCGAGTAGAGCACGCCCTTCGGGTTGCCGGTCGTGCCCGTCGTGTAGCACAGCGCCGCCGCCTGGCGTTCGTCCTGGACGCGGTCGACGAACTCGACCGGCTCGGCACCGTCGATCACGTCGGACCACTGCACGATGCGCGGATCGTCCGGCACCTCGGCCGCCGCGCCGTCGTCCATCACCACGACGTGCTTCACGCTGTCGAGCTTCGGCAGGTACTTCTCGAACAGCGGCACCAGTGAACGGTCGACGAAGACCACCTCGTCCTGGGCGTGGTCGACGGTATAGATGAGCTGCTCGGCGAAGTAGCGGATGTTCAGCGTGTGCATCACCCGACCCGACCCGGGGATCGCGAGGTACAGCGCGAGGTGCCGCGCGGTGTTCCAGGCGAAGGTGCCCACCCGGCCGTCCGCGGAGACGCCGATCGAGTCGAGGTAGCCGGCCACCTTGCGCGCGTCGGCGCACACGTCGGCGAACGTGGAGCGCTCGAGCGCACCGGTGGCGGTGCGTGTCACGACCTCCCGCTCGGGGTAGAAGCGCTGCGCGCGCGAGTAGATCCAGTTGATGGTCAGCGGGTGGTCCTGCATGAGCCCGAGCATGGAACCGATCGTGGCCGACGCCACAGGCGTGACACAAGCTCACGAAGCGACGTACAGCGGCCGCCCAGCGCCGCTGCCGGCCGGTCATCGGTGCCGCTCGACCGTGAACGCGTGCTGGGTGACGTGCAGCCCGCCGAGGAACGCGCCCGCGCTGTCGACGAAGTCGCGCACCGAGCGGCTGCCCGCCGCCTGGGCGCGGCCGGCCAGGGGGACGTAGCT
Organism: Jatrophihabitans fulvus; assembly: GCF_054781375.1. Classification (NCBI taxonomy): domain Bacteria; kingdom Bacillati; phylum Actinomycetota; class Actinomycetes; order Jatrophihabitantales; family Jatrophihabitantaceae; genus Jatrophihabitans; species Jatrophihabitans fulvus. Next base: position 230,664 of record NZ_BAAGUN010000002.1, on the reverse strand, counting down.
GTCGTCGAGGTCGTGATCGCCGCCCACCGACCCGTCGCCCTGGCGTCCGCTGACGGTGGTGACGTTCGGACGGTCGGGGTTCGCCCGGTGGTCGAGGCGGGGCACCAGGTCGCGGTCGTTCTCGAGCGCGAGCACCCGCACCGTCGGCGGCAGCGCGCCGACGGTGAGCCCGATCGGCGACCCGGCCGTCACCACGTGGGTGACGTGGAAGTCGCCGCTGCGGGTCGCCTGGCGGGCGACGTCGACCGCGACCAGGCCGCCCTGGCTGTGGCCGACCACCATGACCGCATCCCCGCGGCGGACGCCCGCCTGCCGCATGGCCGCCAGGACCCCCTGGGCGTAGGCGGTGGGCCGGCCGACGAGGCCGCGGGCGTTCGTCGCGAGGTCGGCGACGTCGCGTCCGCCGGACGTCCAGGTGCGGGTCCCGGTGATGTCGACGATCGCGGCGCGCCGGCCGTCCGGGCCGATGACGATGCGGACGTCGATGCCGCCGGGCGTGCCGTCGCGGTCGACGTCGGCGAGCCCCGCGACGACGTCGGCGAGGGTGCGTGGCGCCGGTGCCTGGGCGACGGACCCCGGCAGCGCGACGCCGGTGCCGTCGGACCCCTGCGCGGCGAACGCGGACAGCTGCGCGGTGCCGCTCAGGGACGCGACCAGGTCGACGGTCTCGGGGTCGAGTCCCGCGATGCGCCCGTCGGGGTCGCGGCCGCCGCCGAACATGCCGGCCGCGGGCCTGCCGAGCGGACCGAGCGCGTCGAGACTGCCGAGCAGCCCGCGCAGCACGTGACCCGGGCCGAAATCGAGCACCGATCCGTCCCACGGGTACCCCTCGGCCGCGGCGCGCAGCTTGACGGCCGTCTCGCCGATGTCGCGCGCGACGGCCGCCAGCGTCGCGACCGCGTCCGCAGCGCGCCGCAGCGTTGCCGGCCCGGCCGGGTCGAGCAGCGCCGGGCCCAGCAGTCCGCCGGAGGGGTCACCGTCGAACGCGGGCCGCAACCGCAGGCCCTCGATCAGCAACGACCCCGCGGCCGCGTCGTGCAGCGTCGCCAGGTGGTCGATGGTCGCCCGGTTCGCGGTGATGCCGCCCGCTCCGCCGGAGATCACGGGCGCGGTCACGACAGCAGCCCCAGCGGGTCGAGGGCCGTGGTGAGCCCGTGGCGCACCCGCCGCTGGGCCTGCTCGAGAGCGCGTCGCGCTCGGGCCTCCCGTTCGGCGTCCTCGGCGCGGACGGTCAGGGCGTGACGCCGCAGCGCGGCAGCGGCGGCCGCGAGTTCGTCCGCCGTGCCGCGCAGCCGGGAGAGCAGCCCGGCAGAGGCGTGGCGGAAGGCGCCGGCCGCCGGTCCGTCCCACCCCGACGCCGTCGCGACGCCCGTGGTGAGCGCGGCGGCCCACCGGTGCGCCTCGGCCGCGGCGGCGTCGAGCAACGCCGCCCGCTGCTCGGTCATCAGCGCGTACACCGCCGCTTCTCCCATGAGCCGAGCCTGCCGCGTCGTGACGGCCGGCGGGGCGCGCGAGCGTCCGCCTGTGGACAACCGCGGGCCGCGGCGCCGCCCGTCCACAGGCGCGGCGTGCGCCGGTTGCGCCGGGCGACCGTGGTTGAATGGCCACAGGAATTACACGCGTGGCATTCGCCCGAGTTCCGCCGTTCGACAGCTGTCCGACATCCAGGGAGTCCGCCAGCATGCAGTCCGCGCACGCCGCCGCCGGAGCCGGTGACACCGACGAGCCGGACGACGGCCTGACCCGCCGCGACCGCGAGATCCTCGCCTTCGAACGGCAGTGGTGGAAGTACGCCGGCGCCAAGGAACAGGCCATCCGCGAGCTGTTCGACATGTCGGCCACGCGCTACTACCAGGTGCTCAACGCCTTGATCGACACCCCGACCGCCCTGGCCGCCGATCCGATGCTGGTGAAGCGTCTGCGACGATTGCGCGCGAGCCGGCAGCGGCAGCGGTCGGCACGTCGTCTGGGTATCGAGGTCTAGGAACTGAGCGAGAAGCACGGACGCGTCGCGCGGCAGCAAGCGCGCCGCAGGCAACGAGAACGCATCACCGGCATCGTCCTGGCCGTTCTCGGGGTCGCGGTCGCGGTCGTCGCCGTCATCGCGATCACGCGGCCCACGGAGCACTCCGGCAAGGGCGTCGCCGCCCCGTCGTCGAGTGCGTCCTCGTCGACGCCTGCTCCCACCACGTCCACCCGGTCGTCGTCCGCGTCGAGCAGCAGCCCCCGTCCGAACGGCCCGACGCTGAGTCTCGGCAGCTCGTCGCCCTCCACGGCGCAGAAGCTGCCGCTGGTCGTCCTGAACAACACGCAGCAGACCGGCCTGGCCTCGCAGGCCGCGCAGCAGTTCCGCGGCGGCGGGTGGACGGTCACCGACACCGGCAACCTCGTCAACGACATCCTGTCGACCTGCGCGTACTACGACCCGTCCGTCGACGGGTCCAAGGCGGCCGCCGAACGGTTGCAGCAGCAGTTCCCCGCGATCCAGCGCGTGGCCGAGAGGTTCCCCGAGCTTCCGGCGGGCCCGATCGTGGTCGTCCTCACGAGCGACTACCAGCCCGGCTGAGGCACCCCGCGGGCTGTGCGAAGATGGCGCGGCACGACAACTGAAGAGCACCGCTCATCCAGAGGGGCAGAGGGACCGGCCCGACGAAGCCCCGGCAACCACCACGACGACTCGACCAGGTCGAGGCCACCGTGCGCAGGTGCCAACTCCGGCTCGCGCGAACTCCGCGCGGGGAAGATGAGGAGAAAGGCCTCGACCATGACCGCTGTCATCGACCGTCCCACCTCGCCGTCGCCGGCGTCCGGACTCGTCTGCCGCAACTGTCTCGCGGAATATCCCCTCGGCGCGCAGCACGCGTGTCTCGAGTGCTGGGGTCCGCTGGAGATCGGGTACGACCCCGCCGCCCTCGCCCGCGTGACCCACGCCGACATCGCCGCCGGACCGCACTCGCTGTGGCGCTACTCCGGGCTGCTGCCCGTCGGTCAGGATCCCGCCACGCGTGTCGACTCCGGCACCGGCATGACGCCGCTCATCCGCGCCGACCGGCTCGCCGACGAGCTCGGTTTCACCGCGCCGGTGTGGATCAAGGACGACTCCGCGAACCCGACGCACTCCTTCAAGGACCGCGTCGTGTCGGTGGCGATCACCGCCGCGCGCGAGCTCGGCTTCACCCGCATCGCGTGCGCCTCCACCGGCAACCTGGCCAACTCGGTCGCCGCGCACGCCGCGCGCATCGGCATGCCGTCCATCGTGTTCGTGCCCGCCGACCTCGAGGCCGCGAAGATCACCCAGACCGCCGTCTACGGGGGCACCCTGGTCGGCATCGAGGGTTCGTACGACGACGTCAACCGGCTGTGCTCGGAGCTGGGCGAGACCGACGAGTTCGAGGACACCGGCTTCGTCAACGTGAACGTCCGCCCGTACTACGCAGAGGGGTCCAAGACTCTCGGCTACGAGGTCGCCGAGCAGCTCGGCTGGCGCCTGCCCGAGCAGTACGTCGCGCCGATGGCGTCCGGCTCGATGCTCACGAAGATCCACAAGGCGTTCAAGGAACTCACCGGGGCGGGACTGGTCGAGCCCGCCTCGTGGACCGTGTTCGGCGCCCAGTCGGCCGGCTGCTCGCCGATCGCCACCGCGTTCGCGGACGGTGTCGACGAGGTGATCCCGGTGCGCCCCACCGGCATCGCCAAGTCGCTCAACATCGGCAACCCGGCGGACGGTCCGTACGCCCTGGACGCCGTCCGCTCCACCGGCGGCGCGATGGCGTCCGTGAGCGACGACGAGATCCGCGAGGGCATCCGGCTGCTCGCCCGCACCACCGGCGTCTTCGCCGAGACCGCCGGCGGCGTGACGGTGGCCGTGCTGAAGAAGCTCGCCGAGCAGGGACGCATCGACACGTCCAAGGAGACGGTCGTCTACAACACCGGCGACGGCCTCAAGACCATCGACGCCGTCTCGGCCCAGCCCACCGCCGTCATCAAGCCCACGCTCAAGGGCATGCGCGAGGCCGGCCTGCTGTAGGCGCTCGTCCGGGGCCGGCCCGATCAGGTTTGCGCTCGAGACGGTCGGTCGGGCGGCAGGTGGATCAGGTTTGCGCTCGAGACGGTCGGTCGGGCGGCAGGCGGATCAGGTTTGCGCCCCAGTTCACCGGTTCCGTCCGCTGAATCGACCATCTGCGGGGAAGACCTGATCGCTGGCGGGCGGCTCCCCGCTGGAACGCGCGCTCGATCTTGCCGCGCAGGGCGTTCCGATGGGTGGCGTGCCACCACTGCCACCTCGCGAACTCGATGCCGAGATCGCTGACGTCCTCCTGCCGGTCCTTCTCGCTCGTGAGGACGTCCCGGTCGACGTACTTCGCTCGACCGTCCGCCTCGCCGGCGACGCCGAACTCGTCCCAGTAGAAGTCCAGCCGCGCGATGGCGACGCCACGCTCGTCGAGGACCAGAGGCTGGATGTCGGGCGCCGGCAGCCCGAGCCACCGGACGACCAGTCGGCTGACGGACTCGAGAGGCGACTCGGCTCGACCGTCGGCCAGGCGAAGCGCGCGCTGCGCACGCCGGATTCCCGGCCAGTTCCAGCAGGTGAGGACGACGTCGTCGAGTTCGTCCTCGGTCACGATGTGCCGGTGCAACGCAGCGTCGATCGCGGCCACGGCCGTCACGAGCGGACGGGACCGGGCGACGTCGATGAGGGTGCGGGCGACGGACGTGACAGGCAGCCCGTCCAGGTCGACGACGTGGCCGGGCGGCAGCGCCGCGCGGTGGAGCAGCGCGCCTCGGACGTGGCCGGTGCCGCGTGGGACGGTCGTGATCTCCGGATACCTGGGCGCCACTCCGACGAGCGGCAGCGCGTGCGGCGGAAACGCGCTCCGATGACTGATTGCGGTGCCGCGGCAGGCACGGACCGCTGCCTCGGCCAGGAGTGCGGGCGTGGCGTCGGCGCTGGTGAACTGCCCTTCGCGCAGCCGGATGAGGCGGCCCGCGCGCACGGCGCGGGTGACAGCCGAGTCCGACCACCCGACCGCGAGCAGTTCGCCCCGGTCGACGACCCGTCCCGGGACCGGCCGACCGCGTCCTCTCCCGATCAGGTCTGCGCTGCGGTTCGCCGGTTGTAGGGGGCCGAAGCGACCCGGCGACGGGAGAACGTGATCGGGGGACAGGGCCATTCCGGGAGTGCACTCGACATGGACGGCCGGCCGGCGAGCTCGCGACGTCGCTGTGGACGGCCGCCGACCTGTGGACGACTGTCATGCGCGTTCGGACGCACCCTGCTAATTGCCGCGGCGGCCGATCAGGTTTGCGCGCGATATTGCCGCTTTCGGGCCGCGAACCGGCAACTGTGGGTGCAGACGTGATCGCCGGGAGCGGGCGTCGACCGGTTCGGGCGCAAAGGTGATCGCGCGAGGCTGCTGGCTGCGGCCGGCCGGCTGAACTGAGTCGTAGGCGCACCCAACCTGGACGGGACGGGCGGACGTAGACAGGGTGTGGACGTGATCTCGCGGGAGGCGGCGCCGGTGCGGGAGGCGGTGCCGGACGATCCGGCCGGCTTCGCGCGCTGGGTCGGGCCGTCCCTGCTGGCCATGACCCGCCTGGCGCGCCGCCTCGCGCCGGACGCGGACCCCGACGACGTCGTGCAGGACGCGCTGACCCGTGCGTGGCGCAAGCGGGGGCACTTCGACCCCGAGCGGGGCACGCCCACCACCTGGCTGCTCGCGATCACCGCCGACCAGGCGCGGTCGGCGCGGCGGCGCCGGCAACGCCACCTGCAGCTGGTCGACGACACCGCCGACCTGCCCGACCGCGGCGTCGACGACCGGGTGCGCGACCTCGACCTCGAACGCGCGGTCGCCCGGCTCGCCGACCGGCAGCGGCTCGCGGTCGAGCTGCACTACTTCGTCGGACTCGACGTCGCCGACACCGCGCACGCCATGGGCTGCTCGGTCGGGACGGTCAAGTCGACCCTGCACGACGCGCGCGCCCGACTGCGCGCACTCCTGGAGGACGGATCATGAAGTACCTCGACGACCGGTTGCGCGACGCGGGATCCGCGTGGCGCGACGAGAACGCCCGCTACACCGAGCCGGACCTCGACCGCATCACCGGCGGACGGCGGCGCGTGCTGCTCCCGATCGCGGCCGCAGTGGCCGTGGTAACGCTCGTCGTCGCCGGGGTGCTCGCCCTGCGCGGCGCGAAGGACGACCAGCAGAGCGCCGCCGGCCTCGTCGGCCCGGTGTGGAAGCTCGACGGCGGCGGGGCATCGACGTTCGTCATCGGACGGGACGGCCGGCTGGTCGCCGACGACGAGTGCTCGCTGATCGGCGGCAGGGCACGGATCGACGGCAACCGCCTCGCGGTCGACGACCTGTCCGACCGCTCGAAGAACTGCACGGACACCTACGACCCCTACTTCGGACGGATCTTCGAACGACCGCTGAACGTCACCGTCGACGGTGAGCACGCCACGCTCGTCGGGAGCGGACGGACGCTGCGCGCCACGAAGGCCCCCCAGCTCGCCGCCCCGACGGCGGACGTTCCTACCTTCACCGACACCGTGTGGCGGTTGGCATCCGTGACGCCGAAGGGCATGTCGACGCAGACTTTCCCGAACGGGCCGACCTTGCAGGTGCGCAAAGGACGGATGACCTACAACGACACCTGCGCCGACCGGGAGGTCCGTTTGACCGTCGTCGGCGAACGTGCTCGGCCGGGCACCTACGACTCGAACTCGGCGTGCGCGGGCGGGACCGCGCTCGGAGCGATCAGCTCGATTCTCGAGAACCCGTTCACCTGGAAGGTCGACGGAGACCGTCTCACGCTGCAGGGGCAGGGCGGCACGCTCGGATACCGCTGGGTTCCGCGGTTCTTCCCCGCTGTCGACCCGTCACGCCTGGTGGGTCCCACCTGGCGGTTGACGTCGATCGCGGGGAAGGCGGCCGATCAGCCCGTCACCCTGCGGTTCCCGACCCTGACCACGTACGAGCTCGTCGTGCGGTGCGGTGTATTACGCGGAAATGCGCAAATCGGTGTTGGCACGATCAGTCTTCCGTCGCTGAAGGGCACGTGCGCGGAGCCGGTAGTGAGCATCCTGCCCAGTGCGGCGTCGTGGCACATCGCGGACGGCCGCTTGATAGTCGGTGGCGGCGGGGCCCAGGGGTTGTCGCTGGTCCTGACGGGACGACCGTCGGATCCCGCCGAACGCCTGATTGGCGTCTGGAATCTCAACGGCATCGAGGATTCCGCAGGTATCGCGCCTGTCGAGGTGGGAGTTGCTCTGAAACTCGAGGCGGGTCGCGCGGTCGTCTATGGCACGTGCGTGCCACGCGGCAGCGCGTACCGGGTCACCGGCGACCGCATCGTGCTGAAGTCCAGCGGCGCGCAGGCCGCGTGCGGCGACGGCGGCGGCCCGGCATCCGACCTCTACGGCGCCACGAGTGACGGCACCCTGGCGTGGTCGGTACAGAGTTCGAGCCTGAGATTGCGCGACGGTGCGCGAACATTCGTCTTCACCCGCGCGAACGAGTCCGCCCCGACGGGCAGGTGGCGCTTGCAGAGTGCCGAGCAGGATGACGCCGGCAGTTCCAGCGGTCAGGGCGGGTCGAACACGGGGGTCGTGCTCACCCTGTCGGGCGGGCGGTTGACCTTGACCGGAACGTGCTCCCCGCGCAGCGGCATCTACCGCACCGACCCGGTCGAGCTGACCATCGACCGGCGTGGTGAACGGGACTGTCTTTCGGGCGGTGTCGCGCGCCTGGCTGACGAGGCGCTGACCGGAACCCTCAATTGGTCGGTGCGCGAGCAAATCCTCACGCTGCGCAAGGGATCGACGACGCTGACGTTCACGCGTTAGCGAGTTGTGAAACGGTCCTTGATTGCATGGCGGAACCGGCGGTAGCGTCCGCGGCGGTCGAATTCTGGACGTGTACGGCAGAACCCTGCTGGAGTCGAAGGAACGAAGACCCCGGAGCCGCGAGGTGCGGTACTCCGGACCGGCCCATCAGGGAATGCAAGGAGTGCACGTGGCACAGGGCACCGTGAAGTGGTTCAACGCCGAGAAGGGCTACGGCTTCATCGCCGTGGACGATGGCCAGGACGTCTTCGTCCACTACTCGGCCATCCAGGCCGACGGTTACAAGAGCCTCGACGAGAACCAGCGCGTCGAGTTCGAGGTCGTCCAGGGTCCGAAGGGCCCGCAGGCCGACGCCGTCCGCCTCGTCGGCTGACACCACAGAACACACACTCTCCGACCCGGGCCGCGATGCGGTCCGGGTCGGTTTGGTTTCAGGACTCGGCGACGGGATCGACGACGGGGTCGGCGACGCGCGTCGCGAGCGGACCGGTCACGCGATGTCCGCGACCGCCTCGCCGCGCCAGGCCCGCACGAGCGAGACGCGCGTGCCACTGTGCAGCACCGAGGCCCGGTAGATGCGTCCGGCCACGTACAGCAATCCGGCCGCCACCAGAGCGAGCAGGGCAACGGCGAGCGCGAGGTCGAGCAACGGCACGCCACCGCGGGCGACCCGTCCGGGCATCGCGATGCACGAGAACGGCGGGACGATCGAGGCCAGCCGGGCGAGGGTCGAGTCGGGGTTCGACGTGGCCGCGAAGCTGGCGCCGTAGCAGACCAGCAGGGAGATGGTGACGGGTGCGAGCACGCCCGACACCTCCTCCTGCCGCGAGACCGTCGAGCCGAGAGCCGCGGCCAGCGATGCGAACAACGCGAAGCCGAGCAGGAAGAACACGAAGCCGGACACGATGACGAGGACGGCCGACGCGGGGATGTCGATCGTGCCCGACGCGGTGCCGGCCACCACGGCGACGACGCCGATCGCCAACGTCTGGGCCGCCGCGAGGATGCCGATGCCGAGCAGCTTCCCGGTGAGCAGTTGCAGCGGACGGATCGCCGACAGCAGCAGCTCGACGACCCGGCTCGCCTTCTCCTCGACGACGCCCATCGCGACCCACGTGCAGAACGTGGTCAGCTGCCCGAACAGGACGATGACGGTGATGATGCCGATGGCCTGCCGTTGCCCGTCCGACGCCGGTTCGGTGGTCGTGACGGCCAAGGCCGGCGGGTTCAGCACCCGCTGCGCCTCGGACGCGCCGACGCCCGCGCGGGCCAGCTCCCGCGTGACGGCCGCCTTCGCGACGGCGGCGCGGACGGCCCCCACCACCCCCGCCCCCGACGTCTTCGCGACCAGCCGCTCGGGCGTCACGAGTACCGCGTCGAGGTCTCCGTCCGAGACCTGCGAGCGGGCGTCGGCGGCGGCGACCGTGCGGACGGTGAACCGTGGGTCACCGGACGCCCGCAACGCCGTCGCCAGCGACGCCGACTGTGCCGTCACGCCCACGTCGTAGCGGGTCGGGCCCTTGTCGTCGTCGCCGCCGAACAGGCCCGGCAGCACGCAGACGAGCACGACGATGGCCAGCGAGAGCAGGAAACCGATGCGGAAGCCCTTCTGCTGGAAGCGGCTCACCACCTCCCGCCGCGCGATGAGTGCGATCGCGCCGCTCATGCCGCGACCTCCGGGGCGTCGGTCGCGACGACCTCGCGATACAGCTCGCTCAGGGACGGTTGCCGCCAGCCGAACCGCTCGACGCGTCCGGCGGCGGTGGCGGCGGCGAGCACCGTCTGGTCGTCGGACGGGTCGTCGAGCGCGAGCGTCCAGGCGGGCCCGTCGTGCGCGGTGACCCGCACTCCGTCCGGCCACTGCGGCGAACCGTGGACGACCACCTCGAGCGCCTCGCGGGCGGCCGGGCCGCGCAGCTCGTCCAACGTGCCCGACGCGACGAGTCGCCCACCGCGGACGATGACGACGCGATCGCACAACCGCTCGACGAGTTCGAGCTGGTGGCTGGAGAACAGCACGCCCACCCCCCGGCGACGACGCTCGACCAGCACCTCGGCCATGGTGTCGACGCCGACCGGGTCGAGACCGGAGAACGGTTCGTCGAGGATCAGCAGTTCCGGGTCGTGCACCAGCGCGGCGGCGAGCTGCACCCGCTGCTGATTGCCCAGCGACAGGGCCTGCACGAAGTCGCGGGGTTCGGCCTTGATCGACATCTGGTCGACGAGCGCGGCGGCGGCCCGGTCGGCGTCCGCCGGGCTCATGCCGCGCAACCGGCCGAAGAACGCCACCTGCTCGACGACTCGCATCTTGGGGTAGAGCCCCCGCTCCTCCGGCATGTAGCCGAAGCGCCGGCGGACGGCGAAACTCACCGGCTCGTCGCGCCACCGCACCGAGCCGGAGTCGGCGGCCAGCAGACCCATGGCGATGCGCATCGTCGTCGACTTGCCGGCACCGTTGGAACCGACGAAGCCGACCATCTCGCCGGGACGGACCTCGAGCGAGACCCCGGACAGCGCCTTGGTCGATCCGTACGCCTTGTACAGATCGGAGATCGAGAGCACGGTGGAGGTCTACCACAGCCGGCACGGATTCGATCATGACCGAGGGGCGGGCGCGATGGACGTCGCGACGGCGGGTCGGCTCGTCGGCAGGTTCTTCGTCGACCGCACGTACCGCGGCGAGCAGGCCACCGAGTTGTTCACCCGGTTGCCGGTCGACGTCCCGGTGCTGCGCATCGGCGACGAAGTGGTGGTGTCCGACCACGTGCTGATCAAGCGGCTCGCCGCGTCCGGTGCGCTGTCGATGGGCCAGGCCGACTTCCCGGCGCAGGCGCGCGTCGACAATCCAGAGTTCGTCGACTTCTTCTCCAACAACCTGTTCTTCCGCCCGCGCCGGGAGCACGCCGCCCTGAAGGCTGTGCTGTCGGCGCACTTCGTGCCGGCGACGGTCGCCGCGTTGGCCCGGCCGACGTACGCGCTAACGGCCCGATTGTTCGACGCGGCCGGTGATGCGGGCACCGTGGAGCTGGTCGGCGAGGTCGCGGCGCGACTGCCGCCGTTGGTGGCGGCGGTTCTCATCGGAGTGCCGGACGGCGATCACGACTGGCTGGCGGAGCAGGCCGCCGGTCTGCTGTGCGAGCTGTGCCGCAGCTTCCCCTCCACCGGCGGGGACGACGGGGTACCGATCGGCCGGTCCGGCTTTGCGCAGTTACGCGCTTATCTGCACGAACTGCTGACCACTCGGTCGGCGGTCGTGGGCAGTCTCGGTGAGCGACTCGCTCGCGCCATCCACGCGGGCACGGTGTCGGTCGGTGATGCCTGCGAGTTGCTCGTGCTGTTGCTCATGGCGGGCGTCGACACCGTGATCACCGGCATCGCGAATGCGATGACGGTGATGCTCGGGCGGCCGGACGAGCTGCAGCGTGTGGCCACCGGCGCCGTCGACCCCGCCGCGGCCTTCGCCGAAGCCATCCGGCTGTTCACCCCGGTGCCGTTCGCGCGCCGCACGGTCGTCGAACCCGTGACCGTCGAGGGTCTGAGCCTGCGCACCGGCCAGGGCGTGCTGCTGTGCCTGGCCGCGGGCAACCGGGACCCGCGCGCGTTCGTCGATCCGACGCAGTGGAATCCCGACCGCGGACGCGGCGGCACGCTGTCGTTCGGGCACGGCGTCTACCACTGCATCGGCGTCGCGCTCGGCACGCTCGAGGGGGCTGCTGTCGTCGCCGAACTCGCACGGCGCTTCGGCGGCCGCGACTTCTCGTACGCCGTCGGCGGGTGGAACGGCAATCTCGGGTTCCACAGCCCCGCGACCGTCACGCTTCACACGCGGGACTAGTTGCTCACGCAAGATCCATAGTGTGTAGCGCCGATCACTCTTACGGTCTGCTGTGTGCCCGTTTTGTTCGGCGGGCCGGAATCACGTCATTGGTCTTAGGTGCCCGAGTCGGTCGGGCCTGTGAGATGACCGTTGAATTGTGGTCGTCGGGGTTGGGGAGCCATGACAGGTGTTCTCGACGCGCTTCCGGGCGTGCCGCGAATTCGCTGGCGAGAGCAGAGCGTCGAATACGGCGAGCAATTCGCCGAGGTCTACGACGTCCTGTTCCCGCCGGCCGGCGCACGGGTCGTCGTGGATTTCCTGCGCGCGCTCGGTGCGCAATCGTCCACCGCCGCCGACGGATTCGCCGAGTTCGGTATCGGCACGGGCCGCGTAGCCGTGGCCCTTGCCGGGCACGGCGACCGGGTGGTCGGCGTCGACTCGTCGCCGCACCTGTTGCAGCTCGCACGAGCCCGGGCGAACCGCGAATCGGTCGACGTCGACCTCGAGCTCGGCGACATGCGCCACTGGCAGGCCAGTCCTCCCGTCGCGGTGGCGTACTGCGTCTGCGCGACGCTGTCGATGCTGCAGAGCGAGGCCGAGCAGGCGCGCACGCTCGCCGGCATGGCGCGATCCGTCGCACCCGGCGGTCTCGTGGTCGTCGAGACCCACAGTCCGCAACGGGTGAGGTTGCTGCACCGGCAGTCGGACACCGTCACGTTCCGTACCGAGATCCCGGGGTTGCCCGACGGCATGCTGTCGACCTCGCGTCTCGACGGCTCCCAGTGGTCGCTCTCGCACCAGTGGGAGGACGGGACCATTCGGCAGGCCCACGAATTCAGTCGCCTGATCGAGCCGGGTGAGCTCGTCGAGCTTGCTCGAGATCACGGACTGACGGTCGTCTCGGTGACCTCGCAATGGTCGCAACGCCATTTCGACCAGCTCGACCCGACATATGTAGCCGTTTTCCGAAAGACAACCCGGTGACGGCCGGCTTCTGATTCTCCTGGTCGCGCGCAGAGCCCATCGCGGCGACCGACGCATTCGCACAATGCACCGCTAGCCGACGGTGCCGTCCGACCCTGCCCTCGATCGGTGAATTGCCGTACCCCGTCGAAAGGGGAATTCGCATGAAGTACGTGTCCCGGTTGCTCGCTCCGCCCGCGCTCGATCGTGCGACGGCGCTGACCCGCATGGAGCGCGTCTGCGCGCTGACCCATGTCATGGCGAGCGCCGAGCACCTGGCCCGACCGCAGTTCCGCCGCCCCGGGGGACTGAACAACTGGCGCATCTCGCGGGACTCGTCGGCGTTCCGCTCCCCGGCGGCGCGGCGCGTGCTCGAGGTGATCGGCGACGAACGGACCACGACCGCGGTGCACGCCGCCCGCCTCGCCGCCGCCGCCGCGGTGCTGCTGCCCGGAGGACGCCGACGGCGTCTCGTCGCCGACACCGCGCTGGCCGCCAGCTCGCTGCTGCTGCACCCGCGCCACCACTACGGCACCGACGGGTCGGACCAGGTGAGCTTCCTGGTGCAGGCGGCGGCAGCGCTGGCGCGGTCGGGCCGCAGCCCGGCCCTCACCGACGCCTGCCTGTGGGCCGTCGGCATCCAGGGAACGATGTCGTACGCGGTGTCGGGGTGGGCGAAACTGGCCGGCCCGAGTTGGCGGCAGGGTCGCGCGCTCGAAGGCGTCGCCCGCACCATGACGTACGGCGACGAGTGGACGTGGCGGCTGACCCACCGTTTCCCGCTCGCGGCCAGAGCGGTGGGGGCGTCGGTGCTCGCGCTCGAGTGCGCGGCGCCGGTCGTCTATCTCGGCCGCGGTCGCCTGGTCAAGACGTACACGCTCGGTGTCACCGCGATGCACGTCGGCATCGCCCGCACCATGGCGCTCGGCCGCTTCGTGCCGTCGTTCCTGTCCATGCACCCCGCGATGGCCTACACCGCGCGCCGACGCGGCAGCACCGCAGCGGACGCAGGCGGCCCGCGCGACGACACGGTGCCGCGCCTGTTCGGTCTCGCCGTCATGGCCGTCGCCGCCCAGGCCGTGGTCCAGCGACGGCGCAACCGGCGGGCCACGCTCGTCGGCCACGGCGACGAGGCCGAGCTGCGGACGTCCGACGGCAACCGGCTGCGCTACCGCCGCACCGGCGCCGTCGGCGCGCCCGGACCGGTCTACGTCTTCGAGAACGCGTTGCTGGCCACACCCGAGCACTGGGGGTGGGTGGCCGAGGAGCTGGGCGCGCAGGCCGAGATCGTCACGTACCACCGTGCGGGGTACGGCGGCAGCACGGCCGACGCCGGCACCGCGCTCGTCCTGGGCGATCTCGTCGCACACGCGGTCGAGCTCGTCGATGCCGTCGCCGACGGCCGTCCCGTCGTGCTCGTGGGGCACTCGCTCGGCGGTTACCTCGCCATGCGCGCAGCCGCAGTGGCCCGCAGCGACGTCGCCGCGGTCGTGCTCGTCGACAGCAGCCACCCGGAGGAGCTCGAGCGCTCGCCGCGCCAGTCGGCCGGCGCCGACACGCTGTCGCAGACGTTCCCGCTGATCGCCCGGTCGCTCGACCTCGGCGCGGGCTCGTTGCTGGCCGTGCCCGACTGGGTGCGATCGCTGCCGCAGGACGGTCAGGCCGCCGCTCTCGCGCAGTACCGGGACAGCCGGATGTGGCGAGCGGGTCGGCGCGAATGGGCGGCGACGCTGCGCGACTTCCGTGGCGGCGCGTCACTGCCCCGACTGTCCGTGCCGATCCTCGGCGTCAGCGCCGCGAAGACGGTGCAGGCCGAGCAGGTGCAGCGCGAGCTGCACGAGGAGATGGTCGGGCAGGGCGCGGCCGGGAGCCGGTTCGAGGTCATCGCCCGCGCGAACCACGACAGCATCCTCACCGACCGCGCGCACGCGGGCACGCTCGTCCGGCTCGTCCGCGACTTCGTCGCATCGCTGCCGGACACCACACCGAGTACCGGGAGCGCGGACCCGGCGGTGTCGCGATGAACGCCCGGGCCGTGCGCGCCCGCGATCTCGCCGTCGCGTCCTCGCTCACCGGCTGGCTCGTCGTCACCGGCCTGAGCCAGCACCCGAACCGTGCCTTCGATCGCTTCCGCGGTATGGACCGCACCGGCACCGTGATTCCCAACTGGCGGTTCTTCGCCCCCGAGCCGGCGATGCACGACTTCCGTGTCCTGCACCGCCACATGGGTGAGGACGGTGACGTCAGTGCGTGGCGCGAGACGACGGCGCTGCAGCGGCGGCGGCTCGGGCAGACCGTCTGGTTCCCCGATCGCCGTCGCGACAAGGCGATCTCCGACATCTGCAACGAGATCATCTCGCAGCTCGACGTCGTCGACGACCGCGTCGTCGAGCTGCCCTGCTACCGGCTGTTGCGCGACCTGGTCGCGGGCGTCGTCGCCGACGAAGGGCGGACGGGCACGGTCGGCGGCGAGGTGGCGGGCTTCCAGTTCCTCGTCGCCCGGTCCGGCGGCTACGACCCCGACATCGAGCCGGAGTACCTGTTCGCGTCGCCGTACGAGACGTGGCGTGCGCATGCCGACGCGTGACCCGGTGCCGCCGGCACGCGGGCCCCCGTCCCCCGCGTCGACCCCGTCCCTCGTACCGAACGGAGAAACCCATGGGAGCACCGTCGTGATAGGTGCCGTCGTCGCGTTCGTGGCCGTCCTCGTCATCGCCGGCGTCGCCCTCACGCTGATCTTCGACAGCCTGACCATCGCCATCACACCGGCACTCGTGATCGCCGCCATCGTCGGCGTGGCCGTCTACGTGATGAACAGCAGGCGCACCAGCAAGCCGACCTGATCCGCGGACGTGGACCGTCCGGTCCACGTCCCTCTCACTCTCGGAGGAACCATGTCCCGACTGACCGACCACGCCAACACCGCCCCGGACCTCGAACGCGATCTCACGCCGCAGACCGGATTCCAGCTGCTGCACGGCAGCGTGCCCGTGCTGGCCACGCCCGTGGCCGTGGCCGCCGGCGTCACCCTCGCGGCCGGCGCGGCCGGTGCGGGTTTCGCCGTCGAAGAGGCGAACGACGACTGACCGCCCGACCGCCCACATCACCCAACGGATCAAGGAGACACGTATGAACATCGAAGAGCACATCAACGCGGACGTCGAGGTCGCCGCCCTGCGCGCCGACAGCACCACCATCCACGAGTTCGGCGCGCTCGTGCCGGTGACCGCGACACCGGCGGCGATCGCCGCGGGCGTCGCGGCCGGCGCCGGTCTGGTCGGCGCGGCCGCAGGTGGCGCGGCGCTCGGTCAGGCGATCGACTGACCGCTCGCGATCCCGGCGGGGTGGGGCGGCCGTACCGGCGGCCCCACCCCGCCTCCGTTCCTGCTGTGCCCCCACCGGAGGAGATGCCGTGAGCGCCCCGACCGACCGTCCGGATGCCGTCGTCGCGCGGCGGACGGTCCTCTACGACAGGCAGTGCGCCTTCTGCATGTGGACGGTGGTCACGCTCCTGCGGCTGGATGTGCGCCGTCGCTTCGCCACCGCGCCGACGCAGGACTCGCTCGCGCTGCTTCCCGACCTCGACGAGCGGACGGCACTGGGGTCGTTCCATCTCGTCGAACCGGACGGTGCCGTGCACTCCGCGGGACAGGCGCTGGCCCGGTTGCTGCGCTCGCTCCCGGCCACCGCGGTGTTCGGCGCGCTGCTGACGGTGCTGCCGCGCGGAGTCTCCGAGCGCGTGTACCGCGCCGTCGCCGACCGCCGCGCCACGCTCGCCCGGCTGCTGCCGGAGCCGGCCAAGGCGCGGGCGCGCGACGCGCTGCTCGGCGCCGACGCGCCCACGCCGGTCGCCGAACCACCGACACCGATCGCGCCGGTGACGGGGCCGGTCGCCACCGCGCTCGTCGACCCTCCCGCCCCGGCCGCCGCGGACCGTCCGCACGACGAGGTGACCGGCACGGCCCAGGCGAGTACCAGGACCGAACCGGCCGCGTCGACGAGCGAGAAGGAGCGCGACGCAGCGAAGGCACCGTCGGGCCGCGGCGTCCGCGCCGAGGACGTCGGGCTGCGGGCGTCACTGCGGCTGGTCGCCGACCACCTGCGCCACAACCGGATCGCCCTCGTCGTCGGGCTGGTCCTGCTCGTGATCTCGGCCGTCGTCGGCCTGGCCCAGCCGCTGGCCACCCAATGGGTGCTGGAGGCACTGGGCACGGCGCACTCGCTGCAGGGACCGGTCCTGGTGCTCGTCGCCTCGGTCGTCGGCGCCGCCCTCGCCCAGGGCGGGGGCCAGTTCCTCATGCTGCGCGTCGCGGAGGACGTCGTCCTCGGCACCCGCCGCGCGATGATCCGCCGCGTCCTCGGACTGTCGGTCGGTGAGATGCACGGCCGGGAGCCGGGCGAGCTCATGTCCCGGGTCATCTCCGACAGCGCGTCGGTGCGGCAGGTCGCGCTGCAGTCGGTGGTGCAGGCGGTCAGCGGAACGGTCGTCGTGATCGGGTCCGTCGCGATGATGCTGTACCTCGACTGGGTGCTGTTCCTGGTGACGTTCGGCGTCGTGGTCGTGCTCTGCGCGTCGCTGATCGCCGTGATGCCGCGCATCCGGCGCAGCTCGCACCGCACGCAACGCAACCTCGGTGGGCTCAGCAGCGAACTCGAACGTGCGCTCGGGACCTTCCCGACCGTGAAGGCCGCCAACGCCGAACAGGCCGAGGAGGACCGGATCGGCGACCGCGCCACAGACGCCCGCGACTCCGGTGTCCGGGCCGCATGGTGGACGGCGCTGGCCGGGATGACGTCCGCGCTGACCGTGCAGGCGGCGTTCCTCGTCGTGCTCGGCGTCGGCGGGCTCCGTGCCCAGTCGGGCGAGCTGTCGGTGCCCACCCTCGTCGCCTTCCTGCTCTACGCGATGCAGCTGTCGCAGCCCGTTCTGCAGCTCACGGCGGCCGTCAGCTCGCTCCAGTCGGGCCGCGCGGCGCTCGAGCGCATCGCCGAGACCGAGTCGTTCGAGCAGGAAGCCGAGTTCGTCGCGCCCGGAATCGAGCCGCAGGCGGTGCCGGGCGGAGCCGCGGGCGACAAGGGCCCGCTGACGGCCGGCGACGCCGCCGCGCCGGCCGTGGAGTTCGAGCGCGTCGAATTCGCCTATCCCGAGGCGAGCGAGCCGACGTTGCGGGGGGTCGATCTCGCGGTGCCGGGCTCGGGGCTGACCGCGCTCGTCGGGCCGTCCGGTTCGGGCAAGTCGACCCTGCTGCGCCTGATCGTGGGCTTCTACGCTGTCCAGGGCGGACGGATCCGCGTCGCGGGCCGGGTTCTCGGCGACTGGGACCTCGAGCGGCTGCGCGACCACGTCGCGTACGTCGAGCAGGAGACACCGGTCCTGGCCGGGACGGTGGGATCGAACCTCACCTACGGCCGCGAACCCGGAGCCGTCGAGCAGCGCAGCATCTGGCGCGTGCTCGAGCGGGTGGGCCTCACGCGACGCGTCCACTCGCTCGATCTGCCCGTGCGGCACCGGGGCAACGACCTGTCCGGCGGGGAGCGCCAGCGCATGAGCATCGCCCGGGCGCTGCTGCGCCGGCCGTCGCTGTTGCTGCTCGACGAGGTGACCTCGCAGCTCGACACCCGCACCGAGGCCGAGATCCGTCAGCTCATCGGCGAGGTCGCCGAGCGCATCCCGGTGATCGCCGTCGCGCACCGTCTCTCGACCGTCGTCGGCGCCGATCTGATCGTCCTCATGCAGGACGGCCGGGTCCGCGCGACCGGGACCCACGACGAGCTGCTCGCCAGCGACGAGCTGTACCGGACGATGGTCGCCGACCAGGGCCTGGCGCGCCCGGCCCCCGTCCGCGCCGGTCGCTGAGCCGGGGCCGCGCGCGACCTTGCACTCGCCAGGGCCGAGTGCCAGACTCGAATTGGCACTCGGCTACCCTGAGTGCCAACCGGTGATCGGTGAGGCCCGAAGTCAGGGCCGTCCGTCGCGGGCACTGTCACGCCGGTACCCGACCCGTCATCACACGAACCTGAAGTGAGGACCACCGAATGGCCAAATTGATCGCGTTCGACGAAGAGGCCCGCCGCGGCCTCGAGCGTGGCATGAACCAGCTCGCCGACGCCGTCAAGGTGACGCTCGGCCCGAAGGGCCGCAACGTCGTCCTGGAGAAGAAGTGGGGCGCCCCCACGATCACCAACGACGGTGTCTCGATCGCCAAGGAGATCGAGCTCGAGGAGCCGTACGAGAAGATCGGCGCCGAGCTCGTCAAGGAGGTCGCGAAGAAGACCGACGACGTCGCGGGCGACGGCACCACCACCGCCACCGTGCTCGCCCAGGCGCTCGTGCGCGAGGGGCTGCGCAACGTCGCCGCCGGCGCGAACCCGATGGCGCTCAAGCGCGGCATCGAGGCCGCCACCGCCGCCGTCTCCGAGGTGCTGGGCAACCAGGCCAAGGAGATCGAGGGCAAGGAGCAGATCGCCGCGACCGCCTCCATCTCGGCCGCCGACACCACCGTCGGCGAGATCATCGCCGAGGCGATGGACAAGGTCGGCAAGGAAGGCGTCATCACCGTCGAGGAGAGCAACACCTTCGGCCTCGAGCTCGAGCTCACCGAGGGCATGCGCTTCGACAAGGGTCACCTGAGCGCCTACTTCGTCACCGACAGCGAGCGCATGGAGACCGAGCTCGAGGATCCGTACATCCTGATCCACGAGGGCAAGATCTCCAACGTCAAGGACATGCTGCCGCTGCTCGAGAAGGTCATGCAGACCGGCAAGCCGCTGGCGATCATCGCCGAGGACGTCGAGGGTGAGGCCCTCGCGACCCTCGTCGTGAACAAGATCCGCGGCACCTTCAAGTCCGTCGCCGTCAAGGCCCCGGGCTTCGGCGACCGCCGCAAGGCCATGCTCGCCGACATCGCCATCCTGACCGGTGGCGAGGTCATCAGCGACACCGTCGGCCTGAAGCTGGAGAACGCCGGTCTCGAGCTGCTCGGCCGCGCGCGCAAGTTCACCACCACCAAGGACGAGACCACCATCGTCGAGGGTGCGGGCGAGGCCGACCAGATCCAGGGTCGCGTCAACCAGATCCGCTCCGAGATCGAGAAGTCGGACTCCGACTACGACCGCGAGAAGCTCCAGGAGCGCCTCGCCAAGCTGGCCGGCGGCGTCGCCGTCATCAAGGTCGGCGCGGCCACCGAGGTCGAGCTCAAGGAGCGCAAGCACCGCATCGAGGACGCCGTCCGCAACGCCAAGGCGGCCGTCGAAGAGGGTCTGCTCCCCGGCGGTGGCGTGGCGCTGGCCAACGCGACCGTCACCGCGTTCGAGAAGCTCGACCTCAAGGGCGACGAGGCCACCGGTGCCAACATCGTCAAGGTCGCGCTGCTCGCCCCGCTGAAGCAGATCGCGATCAACGCCGGCCTCGAGGGCGGCGTCGTGTCCGAGAAGGTGCTGAACCTCGAGCCGGGTCACGGCCTCAACGCCGCGACCGGCGAGTACGTCGACATGTTCAAGGAGGGCATCGTCGAGCCGACCAAGGTCACCCGCTCGGCGCTGCAGAACGCGGCCTCGATCGCCGCGCTCTTCCTCACCACCGAGGCCGTCGTCGCCGACAAGCCGGAGAAGGCCGCTGCGCCTGCCGGTGGCGGGATGCCCGGCGGAGACATGGACTTCTGAGTCCACCTGCTTCACCCGGAACGCCCCCTCCCCTCGCTGGGAGGGGGCGTTTCGTTGTTCCGGGGGACGGACGGCGGGTGCGGTCCCGTCCGCGGGCGTAGGGCACCACCCTGCCTGTCGTGGACGTGCACTCATTTTCTTGGGCCCGCGGACGGAACCGCACCCGCCGTCCTCGCTTCCCCTTGGTCGCCTCTCGCCCTGCCGTTGCGTTCCGTCCCTGTCCCGCCTTCTGTGAGAGGAGGGAGGGGTCACGCGGGCCAGTGGTAGGGGAGGTCGGACGGGTCGGTCCAGCCGTACTTGCCGTAGAACTCCGGGTTCTTGCGCAGCAGATTGCTGCGGTGGCTGGCGTGCAGCTTGTCGTCGCCGAACCAGTCGGGCAGGAAGACGTGGCGGCCGGGTTCGCGGGCGTGGGCCTCGAGCTTCACGCGGACGGAGTCGGCGTGGCCGCGGCGGTCCCACTCGTCGCAGGTGGCGAGGGCGTACTCGATCAGGGCGGGTTCGTAGCCGCGCCACATGCGGGCGGCGGGGTGGTTGCGCCAGCCGCGGGTCACGCCGTCGATGGTGCGGATGATCTGGAACGCCTCGACGCGTTGCTTGCCCAGGCGGGCGTCGTCGAGGATGCGGGCCGACTTCGCGAAGTCGGCCACGGGCAGGAACGTCTGCACCTCCGCGAGATACCCCGCCGGCACGACCGCTTTTGGCGCCCTGACCCGGTATACGAGGTCAGGGCGCCACAAGCGGAGTGGGTCAGGCGCGCGGGCGTCCCTCGGCGATCCACTGGCGACGGGCCTCGACGGCGGTGTCGGGGTTGTCGGTGAAGATGCCGTCGATGCCGAGCTCGAAGAACAGGATGTCCTCGCCGATCGCGTTGCCGTAGTCGGACGGGTTCGTGCCGCGGTCGAAGTCGGCCGGCAGGAAGCTGTTCTCGTTGCGGAACGTGTACGGCACCACCTTCAGTCCGGCGCGGTGGGCGTCGGTCACCAGCGACGTCGGGGTCGTGAGCTTGCCGGTCGTGGCGTCGACGGGCACGATCTGCGCCTTGTCCGGGCCGAGCCACGTGGCGTACCTCGCGACGACCTGCTTCAGGCCGCGCGCCGAGGTGATGTCGGCGTAGGTGCGCGGGTCGCCCTGGGCGACGAAGTCGGCCGGCGCGCCCGTGGCGGAGGTCAGTTGCACCAGCGGCAGGCCGGGCGCCTTCCGGTGAATGTACTGCAGGTTCGACACCTCGAAGGACTGCAGCACCGCGGGCGTCCGCGGGTGTTTCGCGAGCAGACCGTTCTTGCGCATGACGGCGAGGAAACGGCCCTCCATCGGCAGGCCGATCGAGCGGAAGAACGTCGAGTGCTTGATCTCCGGGACGATGCCGATGGTGCGGTGGTACTCCTTCGACAGGGCACGCACCTGGTCGATGTCCTCCTGGAACGTCGGGATGCGGTCGATGCCGTTGTAGAGCGTGTTGTGCTGCCTGACGGCCGGGATGCGCTCGACGGCGCGCAGCGTCCGCAACTCCTTGAGCGTGAAGTCGAACGTGAACCAACCCGTCGTCTTCGCCCCGTCGATCGTGACCGTCCGCTTGCGGTCGGCGAACTCGGGGTGGGACGCGACGTTCGTGGTCTGGCTGATCTCCGGCTCGTGGCGGTCGACCAGCACGCCGTCCTTGGTGGGCACGAGGTCGGGCTCGAGGTAGTCGGCCCCCATCTGCGCGCCGAGGCGGTAGCCGATCGCGGTGTGCTCGGGCCGGTAGCCGGCCGCGCCGCGGTGGCCGAAGACCGTGGGCGTGGCGAACTGGGTGGCGTGGGTACCGGGCCGCTCGGCCGCTGCCGGGCGCGCCGGGGCGGCCGACGACGCGGCCGTCGACACCAGCGTCGCGGTGACGGCGCTCGCGGCCAGTGCCGCGGCGCCCAGACGGAATGACGTGCGCATGCTTCTCCCTGGGCTCGGGTCGGTCGGTGCAACGACGTCCACCGTCCTGCCCATGGGTGAACGGGACCAATCGAGAAAACGGCGCGAAAGGGACGCGTCGGGAAATCAGCCGAGCTGCTCGTCCACGAAGCACCAGCGCCAGGCCTCGCCCGGTTCGATCGAGCGCATGACCGGGTGGTCGGTGTCGTGGAAGTGCGCCGCGGCGTGCTTGCCGACGGACGAGTCGCAGCAGCCGACGTGCCCGCAGGTCAGGCACAGCCGCAGGTGCACCCAGTGGGTGCCGTCCCGCAGGCACTCCTCGCACCCGTTCGGGGTGGTCGGCTCGACGAACCGCGGCGCGTCCTGCAGGTGCTCGCAGTCGCCGGCGCGCTTCTCGTGCGTCATGAGCTCGTCGTCGAGCCGGGCGGCGGCGTCGGCCACCCGGTCGAGCAGCGACTCCTCGAGGTCGATGGCCTGCAGCGCCCGCCGCAGCACCTCGTCGTCGTAGACCCCGCGGTCGCGGGCCTCGAGGATCGACCCGCGCTCGGCCGACAGCATCTGCAGCCGCAGCCGCCGGTAGGCGGCGGCGGGGGGCTCGAGCTCGGCGTGCGAGCGTCCGAGCTGCTCCCACATACGGTTGCTGCGGGCGTTGGCCCGGGCCCGTAGTTCCTCGAGCACCTCGTCGGCGTCGTCCTCGGACGCGACCTCGTCGAGCGCGGCGAGGCCCGCCTGGGTGGCGGCCTGCACCAGCTGCGCGCTCTGCAGGGCGTCCTCGGCGGGGTCCGGCGCGGGCAGCTTCAGCCGTCGCACCAGCCACGGCAGCGTGAGCCCCTGGATCAGCAGCGTCCCCGCCACGACGACGAACGCGGCCACGACGAGCAGTGACCGTTCCGGGGTCTCGGCGGGCAGCAGGAACACGGCCGCCAACGTCACGACACCGCGCATGCCCGCCCACGAGACGGCCGTGGCCGCCTGCCACGACCACGGGTTGGCCCCCAGCAGCTTGATGGTCGCGGTCGAGGCGAACATCCACACGATGCGGACGACGATCGTCGTCACGAGGACGACGACACAGGTCCAGATGACCGGCCCGAGGTCTGAGTGGTCGCTGCGGACGTCGTCGACGAGGCGCCGCACCTGCAGGCCGATGAGCAGGAACACGACGTTCTCGAGCAGGAACTGCACCGTGCGCCAGTTGATGTTCTCGGCGATGCGGCTGCTCGCGGTCTGCAGCTTCGGGGCGTTGTGGCCGAGGAGCAGGCCGGCGACCACGACGGCGAGGACCCCCGAGGCGTGGATCTCCTCGGCGGGCAGGAAGGCGACGTACGGCGCCGCGAACGACAGCGTGGTGTCGAGCACCGGGTCGTCGATGCGCTTGCGGACGAACCCCAGCACCAGCGCGACCACGACGCCGATGAGCACGCCGCCGCCGGCCGCGACGACGAAGTCCCAGGCGACCTCGCCGGGGGTGACCGTGGCGGTGATGGCGGCGATCGTGGTGTTGAGCGCGACCAGGGCGGTCGCGTCGTTGACGAGGCTCTCGCCCTCGAGGATCGAGACGATGCGCCGCGGCATGCCGACGCGACGCGCGACGGTGGTGGCGGCCACCGCGTCGGGCGGGGCGACCACGGCGCCGAGGGCGAACGCCGCCGCCAGGCCGGCGCCCGGGATGACCCACCACGCGACCAGGCCGACGGCCACGGTGGAGAAGACGACGAGCCCGACCGACAGCAGCAGGATGGCCCGCCGGTTGGCGCGGAAGTCGACGAGGCTCGTCCTGATCGCCGCCGCGTACAGCAGCGGTGGCAGCAGCCCGAGCAGGACGAGATCGGGCGTCAGGTCGATCTCGAGGACGCCGGGGATGTAGCTGATGCCGATACCGACGACCACCAGCACCAGCGGTTCGGACCAGCCGACGCGGCGGGCGAGACCCGCGACGACTCCGACGACGGCGACGAGGCCGAGGATGTCGATCGCGGGGTGCACCGACCCATCTTGCCGAATCGCCGGCGGACGGTGGTCCGCCGGCGACGGCAAGGACGGTTACGTCACCAGGGTCAGCGGGTCACCTGGCTCGCCGGCGGAGCCGTGATGGTGACCGGCACGTTGTAGCCGGTGATGAGGAAGGAGCTCGTCACGGTCTGGCCCCCCGCGGTCACCGACGTGTCGGTGCGCACCGGGCGTCCGTCCGGGTCGAGGTACAGGTCGACCGGGATGTCGCTGATGCCGGAGGCGCTGATGTCGGTTCCGAGCAGCTTGCCGATCTTCGCCGCGTCGACGACGAGCCGGTAGTGCGTCGTGTCGGTGCCGTCGATCTTCTCGGTGCCGGCCTTGGTGATCGACTTCGTCGCGTCGAGGTAGATCTTGGCCTGGCCGACGGACGAGAGGTTGAGGGTCTGATCGAGCGTCTTGGCGAGCTGACGCACGACCGGGTCGCTGCTGGTCGCGGTGATCAGCCGGTACGGCTTGCCCGGGTCGGTGCGGATGCCCGGCTGCTTGATGTAGCTCGCGCCGTCGACGACGATGATCGTCGAGGTGCCGGTCGGCAGGGTCTGCTGCACGTCGAGCGCGACGAGCTTGCTGTTCGAGATCTTCTGCTTGCCGATGCCGGTGATCTTCGTGCCGGCGAGGCCGGTCTCGCTGCGGAAGGTCAGACTGGTCACCTTGTTCAGCGCGGCGGTCATGGTGGCCACCAGCTCGGCCGGGTTCGCGTCGGCCGGTGCGCCCGAGCCGCCCGAGCCGGTGTCCGACGACAGCACCGAGGACGACCCGCCGGACGGTTCCGACGACGGCGCCGAGGACGGGGCGGACGACGGTGCCGACGAGCCGGTCGCGGGCCCGGTCGTGACCGGGGTGCCGGAGGTGGTCGAGGAGCCGCAGGCGGCGAGGGACACGGCGAGGGGCAGCGCGACGAGGGTGGCGCCGAGGCGTCGGGTGATCATGCCTCGTTCGTACCCTGCGCGGGAGCGGTCGGCACGTCGGACGGGCGGGGACCGGTGCCCGTCTCCTCAGCTGCCGGAGGTCACCGCTGGATCTGCCCCGCGGGCGGCGCGGTGACGGTGACCGGGGCGTCGAACTTCGAGAAGATCGCGGTGGCGTCGGCCTTCGAGCCGGCCACGGTCGGACGGGCGCGCACCTGTACCGGACGGTTCTGCGCGTCGACCGAGAGCGTCACCGGCACGTCGCCGGTGACCGTGCCGCCCAGCCCGCCGAGCTTCGCCGGGTCGACGACCAGGTCGTACCTCGT
Source organism: Jatrophihabitans fulvus (assembly GCF_054781375.1). NCBI lineage: Bacteria > Bacillati > Actinomycetota > Actinomycetes > Jatrophihabitantales > Jatrophihabitantaceae > Jatrophihabitans > Jatrophihabitans fulvus. Next base: position 205,221 of record NZ_BAAGUN010000002.1, on the reverse strand, counting down.
GACGGCGACGCCGCCGACCTTGCCGGTGCCCGCGGGCTTCACCGTCCGCGCGGCCGTGACCACGTCACCGAGGCTGCCGACGTTGCCCACCGCGAGGGCGACGTCGACGAAGGTCGCGACCTGCTTCACGATCAGGTTCGTGCTCGACGCGTCGACGACCAGCCACGGTTTCGACCCGCCCAGCGCCGGCGGCAGCTTCACGTAGCGCTTGTCGCCGAGGACGACGAGCGACGCGCTGCCGACGCCGTCGAGGGTGAGGTCGGCGGCCAGGCCCTCCAGTGCGCCGGTGTCGAGCTTCTCGTCGCCCGTCCCCGAGAACTTCTGACCACCGTAGGTACCGGTGATCGCGACGTGCGCCGAGCTCAGCTGCGCGACCGCGCCCGCCACCCGTCCGGCGAGATCGCCCGACCCGGCCGCCGGGCTCGGCGACTTCGCACCGCCGCCACCGTCGGACGTGCACGCACCGAGCGCGAGCAGGGCGGCGAGGACGATCAGCAGGCGTCGCATGTCGTCATGCGTACCAGGCGTTCCTGGTCGTCAGCGGCGGACGTCCCACGCGTGATGCGCGAGGTCGTGCAGGAAGTAGCGCGCGAACGACTCGACCGTGAACGCCGAGCCGTTCGAGCGGCGCCCCGGACGCTGCCACCGGTCGCCGTCGACGGCCGCGAACGCGTCCGCGACCGAGGACGCCGCCGCCTCGAGCTCCCGGCGGACGGTCGCCGGGTCGGCCTCCCAGTAGCGCCGGGCGACGGCGGTCTCGTCCTGGTCCCAGTTGGCGAACAGCGGGTCGTCCTCGGTCAGCATGAGGTCGAGCCGCTGCTCGAACAGCACGCAGACGTCGCGCACGTGGCAGGCGTACTCGAGCGGCGACCAGACGGTGGGAGACGGACGTCCCGTGTCGTCGGCGCGCTCTGCCAGTTCGCCGGCGTAGCGGCGGGTCAGGCCGGGGACCTCCGGGCGCGTGACGGCGGTGGCGTCGAACCCGCAGTCGAGGCACGGGCGCGTGAGCGTCCAGGTCCAGTCCTTGCCGTCCGGCTCGGGGACGGCCGGCGTGCTCACTGCTCGGCCCCGCGTCCGGCGACGAGCAGCACGTGGGTGTCGGGCCAGGGCAGGGGCGCGCCGTCCGCGTCGAGCAGGTCCGCGGCGGGCCCGAACACGTTCTCGACGAGCCACTCGTTGCGCCAGGGACCCGAGCGCGGGTCGACCTCGAGACCCAGTGAGTTGGACAACGCGACCCAGTCCTTCCAGGAGTAGTGGCAGAACGTCTCGTGCATCTCCGACAGCCAGTTGTCGGTGTAGCTCATGGTCTCGAGGAACTCCATCGCGTCGCGCAGCGGGAGCTCGACCGTCCGCTCGTCGACGACCTCGTAGGTGAACGGACCGTGGAAGTCCTGCGCGAACTGGGCCACGCGCGAGCCGGGTGGCAGCGTGTCGAGGTACGTCCTCGGGTCGTCGACCGCGCGCAGGTCGACGGCGGGTGTGCCGACGTCCCCGTCGCGAAATCGCAGTCGTACCAGGCGGTCCGGGTCGTCCGGGCCGCAGACGTCCGAGTTGATCCACACCCCGCCGGGGGCGGTCTGCGCCGCGATGGTGGCGGCGAAGCGACGCAGGTCGTGCGCGCCGTCGCCGTAGCTGTAGATCTCGTGCGTGAGCGCGAAGGTGAGGGTGGTGTCGACCGTCCGGTCGGGGAAGACCGCGCCGGCGAGCACGTTGCGTTGGTGGAAGAACGTGTTCGGGTTGGCGAACGCGCCCTGCGCCTTCTTGTGCTCGCACTCCTCGTAGAGGTGGCGGGCCACCTCGATGCCGTAGAGGTCCGACTCGGCGAGGCCGGCGTCGGCGGCGGCGAGTTCGAGCATGCCGCCGGTCGCGCAGCCGATGTCGACGATGCGTCCCGGCCGCACGTACGGGCGCGCCTGCGCCCACTTGCGGCGGGCGGCGTGCTCGAACGACGTGCTGTACGTGCGGTAGTCGCGCGTGTCGGTGAGCGAACCCTCGCTGCTGACGACCGGATCGGCGGCGAGCATGCGCACGTGGGCGGCGAGGTCGTAGCGGTCGACGACGTCGACCGACGCGGGATGGGCGTCACGGCGCCAGGTGTCGTCCCCGGCGGCCAGGCGGTCGAGCAGGTGCCACGGCGTGGGCGGGCCGGACGCGTCGCTCGCCTCGACCGTGGCGATGCGGTACCCGAGCGCCCGGTACAGCGCGGCCACCGCGGGCGTCGAACACGCGACGACGGTGTCGTCCGGGGTCAGCTCGAGGCCGGTCGCGTGCTGCACGTTCTTCACCGTGATGTCCGCGAACCGGTCGGTGGGCGGCACGTCGACGATCGGCACCACCAGCGACCGCAGGCCCTCGCGCCACGAGAACTGCTCGATGGCGGCCTCGCGGCGGTGCGCGGCGACCGGGTTGCGGCGGGTGTTCTGGTGGTTGGCGCTGGTCACGGCCCAGATGACGTCCGCATCGTCGGCGAAGGTGAGCGCGACGCCCGCGTCGTCGGTCGTCCACCCGCCCAGCAGGTCGGCGAGGTACTGCGCCTGGAAGCGCGTCAGCAGGTGGTGGCGTCCGGGGAACAGCACGTGGCGTAGCACCGCATCAACGTACGAGGTGCAGGGTGCGGTCCGCGACGGAGATGCGGACGGTCTGCCCCCAGCTCAGCGTGAGCGCGTCCGACTCGATGCCGTCGCCGAAGGCGACGAGCCGGTCGGACGCGACCGTGATCTCCGGGTCGGCGTCACCCTCGGTCAGTGACGTGCCCGTCGCCGGCGAGGGCCACGCCTCGCGCACGAACCACGCGAGGCGGGGCTCGTCCGGGGCCGGCATGGCCAGGTTGCTGTGCCGCTCGAGCGCGGCGGACGCGCACCAGCCGGTCGCGCCGGTGCCGGTCGCCGCGATGAGACCCGAGGACGCCTGGGCCTCGCGACGTCCGTCGGGCAGGGTGAGCGTCCAGCGGGCGGTCTGGTGCGACGGGTGGCCGACGAACACCTCGTTGAGCGCGAGCAGCCGCTGCCCGTCGTCCAGGGTGGCCGCGACCATGGTGCGGTGCTCGACCTCGTCGCGGCGGTGCAGCAGAGACGTGATCTCGGCCGGCCGGTGGGTGACGAGCACGCCCGCGTTCCGTCCGGGTTCGGGATCGATGCCGATCACCGGCTGTCCATCGAGGTACTTCGCGACGTTGGCGACGAGCCCGTCCTGCCCGACGACGACCACGACGTCGTCGGGCGCGAACAGGAAGCGCGACAGGTCCTCACGTTCGACGCTGCCGCGGCGCCAGTCGAGCGGGATCGCCGCCGTGACCGTCGCCAGGGCACCGCCGACGGCCTCGTGGCGCAGCTCGACCTCGTGGATGGCGCGCCCGCGGGTCTCGAGGAAGAACGCCGCCTGTCCCCGCGAGCCGTGGCGTTGCAGCAGCTGCTCGTACTCGGTGCGCCGGTGCACGATCACCACCCGCGGTGCGAGGCTCACTGCCCGCTCCCGAGCCGGGCCAGCACCGGGGCCAGCAGGTCGGGCGTCACCGTGAGGTGCTCGATCTTGGGCAGGTTCTCGGCCAGGTCGCGGATCGCCAGCGCGAGCAGCACCCGCGGGTCGACGCCGGCGTACGGCTCGATCTCGGCGGCGTTCTGGTCGCGGGTGGCCTCGGCGCGCACCGCGGAGAGCTCGCGCATGCGCGACGCCTCGGCCTGCACCTTGACGAGGTCGGCCGCCGCGGTCTCCTCCGCCTGCCGGCGGTCGTTGGCGCCCTGCTGCGTCACGAGCTGTTCCTTGCGGCGGGCGAGCTCGATCTGGTTCTGCAGCTCGTTCTCGGCGATCGCACGCTCGCGCTCGACGGCGACCGCGCGGCGCTCGTAGGTCGCTCGGTCGGCGTCCTGCTGGATCTGCTCGCGCGTCGGCGTCTGCAGCGCCCGCTCGACGTCGGCCTCCGGACGGACGGCGACCACGCGGACGTCGAGCACGGCGACACCGGTGGTGACGAGGCGCGCGTCGTTCTGCAGTCCCTCGGCGATGCGGTCGCGCACGGTGCGGACGCCCTCGGTGAGCGCCGCGTCGAGCCTGACGCCGGCGAGCAGGTCGAGCGCGTGCTGCTGCGCCGACTCGGTGAGCATCCCGGCCAGCTGTTCCAGCGGCGTGCCCGTCCACAGTCCCGTCGTCGGGTCGATCGCGAAGTCGATGCGCGCGGTGGCCGCGGCAGCGTCGACGATGCGGTACGTGACCGTGGCCTGCACGGTGACGTCCTGGAAGTCGGCGGTGCGGGCGTGGAACAGCAGCGGCAGCTCGCGGTCGTCCATGGGGACCTCCGAGAGCACGGCGCTCAGCGGCCGGAACCAGAACGCGGCGGCGAGACCCTCGTGGGTGATGCGGCCGTTGCGCAGGTGCCGCACGTAGCTGGTCGGACCCACCCGGAGGTGCCGGGTGAAGGGGTAGCGGGTGACGGTGGCCATGACTCCTCCTCGTTGTTGTCGTCAACATGACGATAAGCGATCTCGAGGATTGTCGTCAAGCTGACGATTACGTAGGGTCGGTCACATGGCGCACCCCCCGTTCGCGGTCACCGTCGACCTCGTCGTGCTGACGATCCGCGACGACGAGCTGTGCGTGCTGCTCGTGCGCCGGGGCGAGGCGCCCTACGCCGGGCGGTGGGCGTTGCCGGGCGGGTTCGTCCGTCCGGACGAGGACCTCGACGCGGCGGCCGCCCGCGAACTCGCGGAGGAGACCGGCCTGCGACCCGCGGACGTCCATGTCGAGCAGCTGCGTTCGTACGGCGCGCCCCGCCGAGACCCGCGCATGCGGACGGTCACGGTCGCCTACCTCGCGCTCGCGCCGTCCCTGCCGTCGCCGGTCGCGGGCACGGACGCCGCCGACGCGCGCTGGACGCCCGTCGCGTCCGTCGGGAGGCTGGCGTTCGACCACGACGCGATCCTGGCGGACGGTATTGCGCGTGCGCGCGCAAAGTTGGAGTACGCCCCGGTCGCGACGGCGTTCTGTTCCCCCGAGTTCACGGTGGCGGAACTGCGACGGGTCTACGAGATCGTCTGGGGCACGCCGCTCGACCCGCGCAACTTCCACCGCAAGGTGACGTCCGTGCGCGGACTGCTCGAACCGACGGGTGAGACCACCACCCGCAACGGCGGACGTCCCGCAGAGCTGTTCCGCCGGGGACCGGCGGACCTGCTGCTCCCGCCGATCCTGCGCAGCTGACCGCTCTCGACCACGTCTGACCTGTTCTCGACGGGTGATCAAGAAGAGGAAGAGCTCGTCAGAGCGGGCCTTTCCTCTTCTTGATCACCAGCGCGGAGAGGGGGAGCGGGGGGTCAGAGCGGGCGCAGCAGGTCGTCGGCGTCGACGATCGTGTACGCGTAGCCCTGCTCGGCGAGGAAGCGCTGCCGGTGGGCGGCGTACTCGGCGTCCAGGGTGTCGCGCGAGACGACGGTGTAGAAGTGCGCCTGCCGGCCGTCCGCCTTGGGGCGCAGCACCCGGCCGAGCCGCTGGGCCTCCTCCTGCCGCGACCCGAACGTGCCGGACATCTGGATCGCCACGGCCGCCTCGGGCAGGTCGATCGAGAAGTTCGCGACCTTGCTGACCACGAGCACGCGCTGCTCGCCGCGGCGGAACTCGTCGTACAGCCGCTCGCGCTCCTTCGTCGGCGTCGAACCCTGGATGATCGGTGCGCCGCCGAGTTCGGCCGACACGTCGTCGAGCTGGTCGAGATAGGCGCCGATCACGAGCACCTGTTCGTCCGGGTGCTTCTCGACGATCGTCCGGATGACGGGCAGCTTGGTGCGCGCGGTGGCCGCGAGCTTGTAACGCTCCTCGGGCTCGGCGGTGGCGTAGGCCATGCGCTCGGCGTCGGTGAGCGTGACCCGCACCTCGGTGCAGTCGGCGGGGGCGATCCAGCCCTGGTTCTCGATGTCCTTCCACGGCGCGTCGTACCGCTTGGGGCCGATGAGCGAGAAGACGTCGCCCTCGCGGCCGTCCTCGCGGATCAGCGTGGCCGTCAGGCCGAGCCGCCGCCGCGACTGCAGGTCGGCGGTGAGCCGGAAGATCGGCGCGGGCAGCAGGTGCACCTCGTCGTAGATGATCAGACCCCAGTCGCGGGAGTCGAACAGCTCGAGGTGGCGGTACTCGCCCTTCCGGCGCGTCGTCATCACCTGGTAGGTGGCGATGGTGACGGGTCGGATCTCCTTCTTCTCGCCGCTGTACTCACCGATCTCGTCCTCGGTCAGCGTCGTGCGCTCGATCAGCTCGCGCTTCCATTGCCGACCCGCGACGGTGTTGGTGACGAGGATCAGCGTGGTGGCCTTCGCCTTGTCCATGGCGGCCGCGCCGACCATCGTCTTGCCGGCGCCGCAGGGCAGCACGACCACGCCCGAGCCACCGGCCCAGAACATGTCCGCGGCCTGCTGCTGGTAGTCGCGCAGCGTCCAGTCGTCCTGCTCCAGCGAGATCTCGTGCGCCTCGCCATCGACGTAACCGGCGAGGTCGTCCGCAGGCCAGCCGACCTTGAGCAGCGCCTGCTTGAGCCGTCCGCGCTCGGACGGGTGCACCAGCACGGTGTCGTCGTCGACGCGCGTGCCGAGCATCGGCGCGATCTTCTTCTGCCGCAGGATCTCCTCGAGCACCGCGCGGTCGAGGCTGACGAGCGCGAGCCCGTGGGTGGGGTGCTTGACCAGCTGCAGCCGGCCGTAGCGGTCCATGGTGTCGGCGACGTCGACCAGCAGCGCGTGCGGCACGGCGTAGCGCGAGAAGCGCACGAGCGCGTCGACGACCTGCTCGGCGTCGTGCCCGGCCGCGCGCGCGTTCCACAACCCCAGCGGCGTCAGCCGGTAGGTGTGGACGTGCTCGGGCGAGCGCTCGAGCTCGGCGAACGGCGCGATCGCGGCGCGGGCCTCGGCGGCCTGCGGGTGGTCGACCTCGAGCAGCAGGGTCTTGTCGGACTGAACGATCAACGGGCCGTCGGTCACGGAACTCCTCGTGCGGTGGGGCGACTGTCCATGTTCTCAAACAAGCGGACGGTGCGCCCGTCTTCCCGTCCGGAATCTCCACCCGGGGTCAACCGTCGGGTTGATCCGCCGAGCGACGGATCGGACGAGTCTTCTCGCCATGGACATCACCGACTGGATCATCGACATCGCGCTCATCGCCATCGTCTTCCGCCAGATCCGCGAGGCCCGCCTGGACCTCGTCGCGGTCCTGCTGCCGCTCGGGCTCTGCGTCTTCGTGGGCCAGAAGTACCTGGACGGCGTCCCGTCCGGCGGCAACAACCTGCTGCTGATCGCCGGCTTCACCGCGGTCGGCATCGCCTGCGGCGTGCTGAGCGGCCTGACCACCCGGGTCCGCGCGGACGGCGGCAGGTACGCCCTGGTCAAGGCGGGCTGGGTCGCCGCCGGCACGTGGGTCGCCAGCATGGGCTTCCGGCTCGGTTTCGTCGTCTGGGCGACCCACGGCGGCGCGGCGACGCTGGGCCGCTGGTCGATGGAGCACGGCATCGACACCGACAGGGCCTGGACCGCCGCCCTCGTGCTCATGGCCCTCGGCGAGGTGTTCGTGCGGACGGGCCTGCTGGTCGTCCGCGGTCGCCGTGCCGTGGCCGCCCACCGCACCGCCCCGACGCGGACGCTCGCCGCTGCCTGACCCGCTCGTGCTCCCACCTCCCACGGCGAGTCGGTTGATCATCCGGCCGGATGATCGACCGACTCGCCGTGGAAGGCGTGGGGTGGACGGAACCGAACCGGACAGCCGGGGCGACGCGCTACTCCGACACCAGGCCCCGTCGCCAGGCCCACGCGACGAGGCCCGGACGCCCGTCGACGTCCAGCTTGGCGAGGACGTGGTTGAGGTGCGTCTTCACGGTCGCCTCGCTGAGCACGAGCCGCCGCGCGACCTGACCGTTCGTGAGTCCCTGCGCGACGAGTTGCACCACCTCGACCTCGCGGCGGGTCAGACCACCGAGATCGGGTTCGGCGGCAGGTGGCGGGGTGGGCGCGCCGTCGCGCAGCAGCTCCAGCAGCCGTCGCTGGACGTCCGCGTCGAGCACCGTCCGCCCGGCAGCGACGTCCCGGACGGCCTGCACGAGCGTCTCGCCCTCGACGTCCTTCGTCAGGTAGCCCGCCGCCCCGGCCCGCAACGCGGGCAGCACGGCGTCGTCGTCGGCGTACGTGGTGAGGATCAGCACGGGCGAGCCCGGGTGGTCGCGGACGAGTTCCGCGGTCGCGGCGGCGCCGTCGAGCACGGGCATGCGCAGGTCCAGCAGCACCACGTCGGGACGGTGTTCGGCCACCGCGTCGACCGCGGCGCGACCGTCACCGACCGCGGCGACGACGTCGACCTCGCCGCTCGCCGTCAGCAGCAGCCGCAACCCGTCGCGCACCACGGCCTGGTCGTCGGCCAGCACGAGCCGGATCACGCGACCACCCGCGGGACGCTCGCCCGCACCCGCCAGCCCGTGCCGTGCGGCCCGGCCTCGACCGTCCCTCCGGCGGCGGCGATCCGTTCGGACATCCCGGCCAGGCCGAGCCCGGTGCCGGCGCCGACCGAGCCGACGGCGTCGCGGGTGCGTCCGCTGTCGAGGACGTCGACGACGAGACGGTCGTCGCGCCAGTCGAGACGGACGGTCACGGCGGCGCCGGGGGCGTGGCGGACGGCGTTGGTGAGCGCCTCCTGCACGGTCCGGTAGACGGCGTGGCCGGCCTCGGCGCCGACGCTGCCCGGGGAGCCCTCGACCTGCAGCCGGACGTCCCCGGGCTGGCGGGCGACGAGCGCGGGCAGCGCGTCCAGGTCGAGCCCGGCGGGGTCGCGCAGGGTGCCGACCGCGGCGCGGGCCTCCTGGAGTCCCTCGCGGGCGAGGGTGGCGGCGGTGTCGAGGGGCGCGAGGATCTCGGGACCGGCGCCCTCGCGCGCGGCGACGGCCCGCGCGGCCTGCAGCTGCACCGACAGGCCGGCGAGACTGTGGGCGAGCACGTCGTGCATCTCGCGCGCGATGCGACCGCGTTCCTGCAGCGCGGCCGCCTGCTCCGCCGCCTCGCGCGCCGCCTGGGCCTCGACCAGCAGCGCCGTGGCGCGGTCGCGCTCGCGCACCAGGTCGCGCTGGTCGACCGAGCGTTGCACGAGCAGCGGGACCCCCGCCGCGGCGAACAACCCGAACCACGAGTCGGCGATGACGGCGATCGCGACACCGAACCCGGCCGCGGACAGGCCGGTGAACCACGACAACGCGCGCCCCTCGAACGCGGCGGGCGCCCGCGCGACCGCCACGAGGACGAGCACCTCGGCCACACCGGTGTGGGACGTGAAGCAGGCGGCGAGCCCGAGCCCGGTGGCGGCGGAGAGCGCGACGGCGCGGACGGTCGCCCCGTCGTGGCGGACGAACTGCAGTGCCACCGATCCCGCGCCCATGAGCACGCCCGCCGCGATGCGCAGTACCAGGCCGTGGGCGCCGGCGACGGTGATGCCGGTCATGACCGCCCACATCGGCACCCGCCACCACAGTGGGTCGACGGGCAGCACCCGGCGCAGCGAGTCCGACGGCAGGATGCCGAAGTCGGCATCCGACGCGTGACGGTGCGCGGTCACGACGCGCCCGGCTCCGCGGCGTCCGGGTCGTCCTCGTCCAGCAGCCGGATGGCGGTGATGCGGTGCACCGCGTAGGACGCCAGCCCCGGTCGGCCCCGCTCGTACCCGCGCACGGTGCCCGCCGCGAGCGAGATCGGCTGCAGCGTGTGCGCGGTGGTGCTGCCGTCGGCCTCGGCCCAGCCGAACCAGACCAGGCGGGCCTCGCGCACCGCGGTGCGCAGCTGCTCCATGGTCGCCGCGGACGTGACGCCGGGGACGGACGCGGCCACGGCCTGCACCCGCGGGTCGCGCCCGGACAGGGCGTCACCCGAGCGGACGCGGCGCACCAGCTCGGCCAGCTGCGCGTCGCCCCGCGCGGCACCGCGTCCGGCGCCGACGCGCGCCGGCGGGCGGGGGCCGGCGCGCGGCGGTTCGGTGCCGAGGGTGATCAGCTCGCCGTCGGGCGACTCGGCGGCCGGGGCGAACCCGGCCTCGCGCAGCGTGGCGAGCACGTCGGTGATGGACGCCGTGGCGATGGCGACGGTGGGCGCGATGAGGCGCATCCCCAGCACGCCGGTCGCGCGCTCGGCCAGGACCCGGGCGAGCAGCGCGGTGTCGTCGCAGCGCAGGTAGGCGCCGGCGGTGCCGGCCCGCAGCACGCCGTGGCGGCGCGCGGCGTCGTCGATGAGGTAGGTCAGCGACTGCGGCACCGGCGTGCGCGAGTGCTGGGTGATGAACGCGGTGAGCGTGCGTCCGGACCGTCCCGCGTCGAGCGCCCGCCGCACCGAGCGGTCGGTGATGCGGTAGACGCTCGCCCCGCCGCTGGACTCCAGGTCGGCGATCAGGTCGAGTTCGAGCCCGAGCTGCGGGGTGGGCGGCCCCGGCACCACGACGGTCAGGTCGGGCTGCACGAGGAAGTGGTCGACCGGTTCGGGCAGCGCCTGGCGCAGCGCGTCCTCGGCGGCGGCGGGGGAGCCGGCCAGCAGGGTGCGGCTGTAGCCGGTGAGGCCCCCCGCAGCGGTGACGCCGAGCAGGTCGGCCTCGGCGAGCGCCGCCGTGGCGGCGGGTGCCTGCGCGGCGGCCCGCCGCGGCTGGTGCCACGCCAGCCGGGCGAGCACCGCGTCGCGCGCGCGGGGCGAGGACCCCGGCGGCAGCTCGGCGAGGACGTCGAGGGCGGCTCGGCGTTGGCCGGGCGCGGTGCCGCGCTCGACATCGGGCGACAGGGCCCCGACCACGCGGTCGCGCTCGCCGCGGGCACCGACGAGGCTGGGCTGGCGGGTCATGGTCAACCACGCGTCGGCGAGGGTGAGCCAGCGGGTCGCGGTGCCCCGCTCGCGCCACAGGTCGAACTCGCCGGTCGGCAGGAAGACCGGTTCGAGGCCGGTCGAGGCGTTGAGCAGGCCGGCCGCGTACGCGACCTCGATCAGCGTGGCCGCGGCCGCCTCCTCGACGCCGAGGTCACGGGCGGTGCGGCGCAGCTCGCGCACGCCCACGCCGCCCGAGCGCAGCACCGGCGGCGGTTGGGACGTCCAGTGGTCGCCCAGCGAACCGATCAGCCGCAGGACCTCGAGCACGGCGGTCGTGCCCACCCGGTCGAGCTCGACGGGTTCGCGCTCGACGACCTCGATCGCCGGCGGCTCGGACCCGGGACCCGGCCCCGGTCGGGCGCCGTCGGCGGCCTGCTCGGCGCGCACCGCCCGTCCGATCTCGCGGGGCAGCTCGACCCGTTGACCGCCGATCGGCAGCAGCACCCCGCGGGCCACGAGGCGCTGCGGCGCGTCCGCTTCCTCCCCGGCGCGCGGGACCAGCGCCCGGACGGTGCCCACCGGCGGTCCGGCCGCCAGGCGGGTGAGCACCTCGCGCTCCTCCGGGTCGGACTCCCGCAGCTGCCGTCCCGGCCAGTCGGCGTCGGCGAACAGCCGGGCGAGCCCGTCGACGTCGGTGTCGTGGTGGCGCAGCGCGGCCGCCAGTTGCGTCTCGGGTGCGGTGCGCAGCAGGGCGGCCGCGGGACGGCCGAGCCCGGCCGGGTACTGCCCGACGGCCTCGCGCACGGTCGGCACCAGGTGCACGAGCGTCTCGTCGCCCCAGATCAGCGCGCGGTCGAACAACTCCTCGAGCGCGTCGGGATCGTCGGGGACCGCGTCGTCGCCCGCGCCCGCGGCCAGCATCAGGTTCTCGAGCGCCCGCAGCGCGTGCGCGTCGAGACCGTCGACGGCCCGCTGCACCGACGACCGTGTCGCGGCCCGCCCGGCCAGCGACGCCGTGTCGGCCGGCGCGGGCAGCCCGAGATCGGGACGCAGCCGGAACAGGCGCACCAGGTCGCGGTCGTCGCGCGCGCGCAGCCACCCGGTGAACGTCGTCGGCCGGTCCGGACCCTCGCCCGCGGCGGGCGTCGCGGTCACGTCGTCGGAACCGGGACGGTTCAGTTGTCGCCTGCGAGGTTGGGGCGTTCGTCGGCGTTGGGGTGCATGTAGAACAGCGTCTGCGGCGGCACCGGGAACGCCGTGTCGCCGAACGGCGAGTGGGCGCCCGCCGCTTCGGACATCAGTTCGGAGACGACGAAGTCGTCGCGGTGATCGTTGCCGCCCTGGTACTGCTCGGGCAGGCGCGGGGTGGTGGCGGCCATGTCGTGCCTCTCGCGAAGTCGTCCGGACGCGGACGTTCGAGTTTATCCGGCAGGCGTCGGGGCGGCGCACGGCAGGACGCGATCACGCGGGCGCTCGGGGTGGGAAACGCCTGCCGCCGTTCAGTAACCTGTCAGGGGAGGCATCGCCGGACGGCGGTGCCTCGACCTGTGCAGGCGCCGGGCGCGATCCGGTTCCACGATCTCGAGGAGCACCAGTGCCTTCCGGCAAAGTGAAGTTCTTCAACGCGGAGAAGGGTTTCGGCTTCCTCTCCAACGACGAGGGCGAGGACGTCTTCGTCCACCGCGACGCGTTGCCGGACGGCATGCAGGAGATCAAGCCGGGCACCCGCGTCGAGTACGGCATCGTGTCCGGCCGCAAGGGCAACCAGGCGATGCAGGTGCGCCTGCTCGACCCGGTGCCCTCGGTCGTGCGCAACGTGCGCAAGCCGGCCGAGGAGATGGCCCCGCTCGTCGAGGACCTGATCAAGCTGCTCGACGGCGCGTCGAACACGCTGCGGCGCGGCCGCTACCCCGACCGCGCCGAGGCCCGCAAGATCGCCGGCCTGCTGCGGGTCTTCGCCGACAACCTCGAGGGCTAGATCCTCGCCGACACGTCCGCCGGCACGAGCCCCTCGTCGAACGCCCGCTTCAGCAACGTGCGGACGGCCTGCCGGCCGTCGTCGCCCAGCGAGCGGGTGAACTCGTTGACGTACAGCGCGATGTGCTGACGCTGCACCTCCGGTGACATCTCGTCGGCATGGGCGGCGACGTAGCCGGCGGACGCCTGCGGGTCGTCCCACGCCCGCTCGACGGACGCGCGCACGACGCGGGCGAGCTCCTCGGCGTCGAGACCCCGGCGGGCGAGGATGGCGCCGAGCGGGATGGGCAGGCCGGTGTCGTCCTCCCACCAGGCGCCGAGGTCGGCGAGGCAGGTGAGCCCGAAGTCGCCGTAGGTGAAGCGCGCCTCGTGGATGACGAGCCCGGCGTCGTAGGCGCCGTCGCGCACCGCCGGCATGATCTCGGTGAACGGCACGACGTCGATGCGCGACGGGGTCTGCCCCGCCGCCCACAGCCGGAACAGCAGGTACGCGGTCGAGCGCTCGCTGGGCACCGCCACGCTGCGGCCGTTCAGGTCGGGCAGCCGCTCGCGGCCCAGCACCAGCGGTCCGCAACCGCGCCCGAGCGCCCCGCCGGTGGGCAGCAGCTCGTACTCGTCGAGCAGCCAGGGCAGGGCCGCGTACGACACCTTGACGACGTCGTACTCGCCGCGCTCGGCGGCGTCGTTGGTGACGTCGATGTCGGCGAACGTCACGTCGATGCCGGGCGCTCCCTCGACGAGGCCGTGCGCCCACGCGTGGAACACGAACGTGTCGTTGGGGCAGGGCGAGTACGCCACCCGAAGCGCTGTCATGCCAGTACCTCCGCCACGGCCCGGCCGAGCGCGGCCAGGGCCTCGTCGATGCGCCAGGACGCGCGGTCGCGCGGCCCGACGGGGTTGCTGATCGTGCGCAGTTCGGCCACCGCGACGCCTGCCAGGGCGGCCGCCGCCGCGACCCCGGCACCCTCCATGCCCTCGGCGACCACGTCGGGGAAGCGCCCGGTGAGGGCGTCGGCGCCGCGAGCGCTGCCGGTCACGGTGGCCACCGTGACGACGGTGCCGAGCCGACCGCCGGTGCGGTCGGCCAGCTCGACGGCGAGCTTCGGCTCCACGGGATAGGTGTCGACTCCGAACCCCAGCGCGGACGCCGGGGCGAAGCCGTCGGCCGTCTCGGCGCCGAGGTCGGCGAACACGATGGACGTCGCCACCGCGACGTCCCCGGCGCCGAGCGAGCCGAAACCCCCGCCGATGCCGGCGCTCACGACGAGGTCGGCGGCGCGGGCGGCCAGCTCGCGGGAGGTCGCCGCCGCGGCGGCCGCGGGCCCGACGCCTCCGGCGAGCACCCGGGCGGACGGGACCCGCGCGAGGACCGCGTCGCGTTCGGCCTCGACCGCCGTGACGACGAGGACGTCGGTTCGGTTCGTGGTGCTTCCCAACGCTGTTCGGGGCCGGCTCAGTCGGAGCTGCGCGGCACGCCCTGCTCGTGCAGTGACGGGTCGTACGGTCGCAGATGCGGGTCGAGCGCCGACAGGTCGGGTCCGAAGCCGTGACCCGTGCGCCGCGTCGCCCGGTTGCGCAGCGTGACCAGCACGGCGACCGCGACGGTGATGACGGCCGCGACCGCGAAGGCGATCATGCCGTCGCCCGTGCTCGTGCTCGGCAGGGCCACCCCCAGGCCGGCGCCCAGGACCCAGGCCAGCTGCAGGAACGTCTCGGACCGCGCGAACGCGCTGGAGCGCAGCGTCTCGGCCACGTCGCGCTGGATGAGGGCGTCGAGGGCGATCTTGCCGAGGGCGTTGACGACGGACACGGCGAACAGCACGAGGCAGGCGACGAGCACCGTGAACAGCAGCGCCCCGACGATGCAGACGGCCGCGCCGATCGCCGTCGAGACGATGATCGTCATCTCGGGTCGGGCGGCCTTGAGCCGCGTGCCGATGGCGGTGCCGACGAAGTTGCCCGCGCCCGCGCCGCCCACCACGCCGGCGAGCTGCAGGACGCCGGTGAACCCGTGCGACGTCGACTCGACGTAGAAGGCCAGGTAGATGGTGAACATGCCCGACAGCAGCCGCAGCGCCGACTGGCCCTGCAGCGCGACGACGAGGTGCGGGTCGAAGCCGCGGCGTGCCCAGGCGTGCAGGCGCGCGAGCGGGGGCACCTTGGCCTGTCGCCGGGGCCGGGCGGGCTCGCCGGGGTGGCGCGGCGCGAGGTTGGCCGAGTCGACCTGCCGGGGCAGCTTGAAGGCGAACCACGCGCACACGGCGAACGCGGCGGCGGTGACCACGAGACCGGCCGTGTAGCTGCCGGTGACCTTGATGATCGCGCCGACGGCGCCACCCATCACGACGGTCGAGCCGAGGCCGAAGATCGTCAGCTTGGCGTTGGCCTCGGTGAGCGTCATGCCCGGCGGGACCAGTCGGGGCGCTGCGGCCGCGCGCAGCACCGCGTACGCCTTGGACAGCACCAGCGAGCCGAGCGCGCACGGGTAGAGCACCAGCAGCTCGGTGGGGTGCAGCGCCATCACGAGCGCGAGGACGGCCCGTCCGACGGCGGTGCCGGCCATGGTCCAGCGGCGGCCGTGCTGGAGCCGGTCGAGTGCAGGCCCGATGACGGGGGCGACGACGGCGAACGGCGCCATGGTGACGAGCAGGTAGAGCAGTACGTTGCCGCGCTGCGCGTCGGCGGACGCGCCGAAGAAGACGGTGCCGGCCAGGGCGACGGTGACCATCGCGTCGGTGCCGTAGCTGAGCACCTGGTTCCAGATGAGCGCGGTCAGGCCCGACTGCTCGGCGCCGTCGGCCTTGCTCGCGGTGATGACCTTCTGCGTGACGGTGCGCGCCGCCCGCCCGGTGCCGGAGATCGTGGCCTTGCCCAGGTTGCGGGCGCCGCCGGGACGGCGGCCGCCGCCCTTGCCGAGGTCGACCCGGGTCGGCGACCCCGCCGGGTCGCCGACGCGCGCGGCGACGGTGTCGGCGTGCGGTCCGCCCGCAGCCGCGCCCCCGGGCGGCGGGCGGTGGTACGTCGGGGCGCCGTAGGACGTGTGCGTCTCGGGGCGGCGGTCGTAGTCGGCGTAGCGGCGGTCGGCGGCCCGCTGCTCGGGCAGGTCGGGCAACCGGCGGGTGTGGGCCTCGACCCGCTCGTCGTGCGCCGGGGAGCCGTACTCCCGGGTCGGGCGGTGGGGCGGACGGCCGTGTCCCTGCGGCTCGTCGTCCGGACGGGACGGGCCGTACCCGCCGGGGAGGTCGTGCCGCTCGTCGTGGTCGGCGCGGGCGCCGCGGTACTCGTCGCGGTACTCGTCGCGGTACTCGCCGCGGACGGTGCGCCGCTCGTCCGCCGGGGCGGGACCGGCGCCGGTGTCGCGCGCACCGTAGGACATGTGGCCGGAGCGGGAGAACCGCCCACCGCGCCGGTCGTCCTTCCGTCTCGCCACGCCCTCCATCCTGCCTCACCGTGACGTCCGCGGCGGGTGTGCGCGCCGCGCCGCGACCGGTCGGGGATGATGGCCGGGTGAACCCGTCCGACACGCCCGCTCCCGGTACGGACACTGCCGACCCGTCCACCCCCGCACGGGTGTTCGCGATGCCCGCCGCGCCCGACGACGTGTGCGCCGCCGCCGTCGACGTCGCCCGCGCGGCGGCGGTCGACGCCGCCGACGGTGACGCCGCGCTGGTCGGCGAGCACATCGGCATCCGCGCCGAGGCCGCCCGGGTGGTGACCCACGCCTTCGCCGCCGGCCTGCCCGGCTACGTCGGTTGGTTCTGGGCCGTGACGGTGGCGCGGGCGTCGCGCAGCCGCACGGTGACGGTCGACGAGGTCGTGCTGCTGCCGGGCGACGGCGCGGTGCTGGCGCCGACGTGGGTGCCGTGGAGCGAGCGGGTGCGTCCGGGCGACCTCGGCCCCGGCGACCTGCTGCCGACCACTGCCGACGACGTCCGGCTGGTGCCCGCCTACACGCTCTCGGGCGACCCGCAGGCCGACGAGGTCGCCTTCGAGCTCGGTGTCGGACGCGAGCAGGTGCTCTCCCGCGACGGGCGCGAGCTGGCCGCCGAGCGCTGGTTCAGCGGTGATCGCGGCCCGGACACGCCGATGGCGCGGCAGGCGCCGGGTCGCTGCGGCACGTGCGGGTTCTTCGTCTCGCTCGCCGGCGCGCTCTCGGCCGGCTTCGGCGTCTGCGGCAACGAGCTGGTCGACAGCGACGGGCAGGTGGTGAGCGTCGAGTACGGCTGCGGCGCGCACTCCGGGACCCGCGAGCCGGGGACCGCGCTGGCGGTGGTCGCCGAGGTCGTCTACGACGACGGCGACGAGCTCACGTCCCGCTGAGGGCTACAGTGTCCGTCCGCGGGCGCGGTGGCGGGTCATGATCGCGTAGCCGAGCAGGCCGAGCAGCCAGCCCGCGAGGGCGGTCCAGAGCCAGATGCGGTGGTCGTGCCGGCCCAGCCAGCCCCAGAACGGCAGCAGGGCGACGAACGCGAGGAAGAACAGCGCCGTGCCGGCCGCGACGATGCGCCGCGACTCGAGCCGCACGGCCGGCGGACGGCGCAGGTGCTCCGAGCTCGTGCGGGTGCGGCCCATGCGTCCATCCCATCACAGCGGACGTCCGCGAGTGGCCGCCTGCACATTCGTTAGGTAAACTAACGACGATGATGGAAACGGCGGAGCGCGAGGAGACAGCGGCCCCGTCCGCCGTGACCGGGTCGGACCCCGGGCCCACGGAAGCTCCCACGGAAGCTCCCACGGAAGCTCCCACGGAAGCTCCCACGGATGCCCCCGCCGACGAGGCGGCCGTCGTCCTCGCGGCCCGGCTCCGGCCGTCGCTGCTGCGGCTCGTCCGCAAGGTGCGCCAGCAGCGCGTCGACACCTCGATCACGCTCACCCAGCTCTCGGCCATGTGGACGCTCGACACGCACGGGCCGATGAGCGCCGGCGACCTCGCCGCGTCCGAGAAGGTGCAGCCGCCGTCGATGACGAAGGTCATCGCGAGCCTCGAGGACCGCGGCCTCCTGCGCCGTTCCCCCCACCCGACCGACGGCCGGCAGGTGATCATCTCGATCACCGGGGCCGGCAGCGACCTGCTCGAATCCGAGCAGCGCTCGCGCAACGCATGGATGGCACGGCGGCTGGCCACGCTCTCGGCCGCCGACCGTGACCTGCTCGACCGGGTGGTGCCGATCCTGGACAAGCTGGCCGCACAGTGACCGCGCTCGCGTCGCGCGACGACGCAGCGCCCGCCGGCCGACCCGAGGGGCCGGTCACCTCCGAACAGGCGGACGGGCCGGTCGGCATGTTCCGGTCGCTGCGCATCCGCAACTACCGCCTGTACGCCGGCGGCCAGCTGGTGTCGCTGACCGGAACCTGGATGCAGCGCGTCGCCCAGGACTGGCTCGTCCTCGAGCTCACGAACTCCGGCACCGCGCTCGGCGTCGTCACGGCGCTGCAGTTCGGGCCACAGCTGCTGCTCGGCCTGTGGGGCGGCGTGCTCGCCGACCGCTACGACAAGCGGCGCATGCTGCTCGGCACGCAGACGGCGCTGGCGATGGTCGCGCTGCTGCTGGGACTGCTCGACGTCACCGGCGTGGTCACGTACTGGCACGTGCTGGTGCTCGCGGGTCTGCTCGGCGTCGTCACCGCCATCGACACGCCCGTCCGCCAGTCGTTCGTGGTCGAGATGGTCGGCAAGCGGGAACTGACCAACGCCGTCGCCATCAACTCCACGATCTTCAACGCCGGACGGGTCCTCGGCCCCGCCATCGCCGGCGCCATGATCACCGCGGTGGGCACCGGGTGGGCGTTCCTCGTGAACGCGGCGTCCAGCGCGGCGGTCCTGGCGGCGCTCGCCGCCATGCGGGCCGCCGAACTGCACCCGGCGCCGGTCGTCGCCCGCGCCGGCGGCCAGCTGCGCGAGGGCCTGGCCTACGTCCGCGGTCGCCGCGACCTCGTCCTGACGATGGTGCTGATCTTCGTCATCGGCACCTTCGGCCTGAACTTCGCGATCACGTGCGCGCTCATGGCCAAGCAGGTGTTCCACGAGGGCGCCCGCGGCTACGGCCTGCTCTCGACGGCGCTGGCGCTGGGAGCCTGCGCGGGCGCGATCGTCGCCACGCGGCGCACCCGGCGGCCGTCCGCGCTGTTCCTGCTCACCGCCGCCGGCGCGTTCAGCGTGTTCGAGGTGCTCGCCGGTGTCATGCCGTCGTTCTGGCTGACCTTCGCGCTGCTCGTGCCGACGGGGCTGGCGATGCTGTCCGTCACCACCGCCGCCAACTCCCACGTGCAGCTCGGCGTCGCGCCGACCATGCGCGGACGGGTCATGTCGCTCTACCTGGTGTGCTTCCTGGGCGGCACGCCCTTCGGTGCCCCGGTCGTCGGGTGGGTGGCCGGAGCGGCAGGTCCCCGTTGGGGCCTCGTCGGCGGCGGGCTCATCTGTCTCGTCTGCGTGGTCGGCCTGGCGGCCGCCGTCGCGCGGCACCGCGGCATCACGCCGGGCCGTCTCACCGGTTTCGTCCACGACCGGGTCCGCGTCCCGTCCTGACCGATCCACGCTCCGGTGTGCTGACATCCGGAGAATGTGATGAATATCGGCTGAAGGCCGGTTAGCCTCGCCCGATGACGATCACCGGTGGGTCCCGGACGCGCGCGGACGCCGCGATCGACGACACCGGCGTACGCCTGGCCGACAACCCGGACCTGCCCGTCGACGTCGAGCTCAACGGGCAGCGCGTGTGGTCCTTCAACCCGCGTCGCGACGGCCGTGCCGCCGACGGGGGCTGGGAGGTGCCCTGGCCGCCGCCGTTGCGTCGCTTCCTCGAGGGCCACGCCCGCGCGATCGTGCGGGAGCACGTGTCGCGCACCGTGCTCGCCGAGCTGGACGTCCGGCTCGGCTCGGGCACCGGCGAGATCGACGTCCGTGACAAGGACGGACACCCGCTCGCGATCACCAAGAACGGCACCCTGAGCCGCAGCTTCGCCGAGCGCGACGCCGTGGCCGACGCCGCGCGCGTCGACGCCACGCAGGCCGTCATCACCCTGCTGAACGAGCACACGGACGTCGACGCCTTCCTGGCCTTCGGCGGGCTGCTCGGCGCCGTGCGCGACGGCCGCCTGATCGGCCACGACGTCGACCTCGACGTCGGCTACCTCAGCCGGCACACCACGCCGGTCGACGTCGTGCTGCAGTCGTACGCGCTGGAACGCACCTTCCGCGACCACGGATGGCAGACGTGGCGCTTCTCCGGCGCCGACTTCAAGGTGCTCGCCCCCGACGTCCCCCCGCCCGGGCGCTGGATCGACGTCTTCGGCGGGTTCGTCGCCGACGGCACCTTCTACCTCATGCCGATGGTGTCGGCGCCGGCCGACGAGGTGCGGTTGCTGCCGCTGGGCGAGATCGAGCTCGAGGGCCGCCGCATCACCGCGCCCGCCGACCCGCCCGCGCTGCTCGCGGCCACGTACGGCCCGGGCTGGGTGACGCCCGACCCGTCCTTCAAGTTCGCGCCGCCGCGCAGCACCCGACTGCGCCTGGACGCCTGGACCCGCAACACGATCGCGAACCGCCGCCACTGGCTGCCGTTCTACTCCGGACGCCGCCACGCGACCGTCCCCGCCGGACCGTCCGCGTTCGCCCGCACGGTCGCGGCCGCCGAGCCCGGCCGCGGACGGCTGCTCGACATCGGCTGCGGCACCGGGCGGGACTCGGTGTGGCTGGCGGCGCAGGGTTTCGACGTCCTCGGCCTCGATTACGCACCTCCGGCGGTGACGATCGCGACCAAGGCGGCGCACGCGGCCGGCGTCCCGGCCCGCTTCGAGCTGCTGAACCTGCTCGACCTGCGCCAGGTGCTCGCGCTCGGCGCCCGCATCGCCCACGAGTCGGCCGAGCCCGGCGCCGCGCCGCTGCACCTGTACGGACGCTTCCTGCTGCACGCCCTGACGCCCGCGGGCCGCGCGAACCTCTGGCTGCTCGCCCGGACGTGCCTGCGGCGCGGCGGACGGCTGCACCTCGAGTTCCGCGCCGCACCGCCGGACGTCAGGGCCGTCCGCTACGAGTTCGGGACCCACCCTCGCGAGCTCCTCGACCCGGCGGCGGTCGTCGCCGACATCGAGGCGTCCGGGGGACGGGTCGATCACCACGAGGAGGGGTACGGCATGGCCGTTCATCGCACCGAGGATCCCTACGTCTGCAGGATGGTGGCGTCGTGGACGCGGTGAGGCAGCTCGTGCGCCTGCTGCGCCGCGTCGTCGGACCGGTGCTGCGGGCGCTGCTGCCCCGTCCGGTCGACCGGGAGGCCACCGACCAGATCGCCGCGCTGCGCCGCGAGCTCGCCGCGACCAAGGGCCGCATCGCCGACATGGAGGCCCAGGTGCAGGAGACCCGCCGCCTGCACCAGCGTGTCGCCGAACTGACCGACGTCGTCGCCGAGGTGCTCGTCCCCGCCTCGGACCGGGACGACGCGCGGCTGCGCGAGACCCTGGCCCGGTACGCCGGCACCCTGAGCTGACCCCGGCGACCCCGCCGGCGTCCCGGCTCGGGACGATGACGGGCATGGGCGGCACGGCGGGCACGGCGGGCACGGCGGGAACGGCGGGCACGGCGGACGGACCGGTCACCGACGTCGTCGACCCCGACGATCCCCGCGTCGCCGACTTCCGCGACCTCAAGGATGCCGACCGCGCGCAGCGGCGCGGCGTCGTCGTCGCCGAGGGCGTCAACGTCGTGTCCCGCCTCGCCGCGTCCGCGTACCCGGTGCGGGCGGTGCTCGGACTGCCCGACCGGCTCGAGGCGCTCGCGCCGGCGCTCGCCGGACGGCGCGTGCCGCGGTACGCCGTGGACAAGTGGCTGCTGTCGGACATCGTCGGGTTCCGGGTCACCCGCGGGGTCCTCGCGTCCGCCGACCGGATCCCGCCGCCGCCGGCCGCCGACCTGCTGCCGACCGCGCGCCGCGTCGCCGTGCTCGAGGGACTCAACGACTTCGAGAACCTCGGCGCGCTGTTCCGCAACGCCGCCGCCTTCGGCATCGACGCCGTGCTGCTCGACCCGACCTGCGCCGACCCGCTCTACCGGCGCAGCGTGCGGGTCTCGATGGGGCACGTGCTGCGCGTGCCGTTCGCGGTCGACGACGATCCCGTGGCGGCGTGCCGCGCCCACGGCCTGACGACGCTGGCGCTGACGCCGTCGGGCGCGACCGCGATCGCGGCGCGGTCCGTGCCCGGCCGATGGGCGGTGCTGCTCGGTGCCGAGGGCCCCGGGCTGTCCGACGCGACGCTCGCGGCGGCCGACGATCGCGTGCGCATCCCGATGGCGGGTGACGTCGACTCGCTCAACGTCGCCACCGCCGCCGCGGTCGCCTTCTCGTGGTTCTCGGCGGACGGCTGAGCCCGGCGACGTCGGGTGCCAGGCCGGGCCGATCACGTCGCCGAGCGGTGAGGTGTCACCTGAGAGGGGTTCGGGCGCGTTGGTGAACCAGGGGAAAACATCCTGATAACGTCGGCCTCCGTGACGGAAACGATATCGGGTGCTGCGCAGCAGTCGGCGTCATCCGCGGACGCGTCCGCCGGTGCGCGTGCGGACGGTGTGCGCCTGTCGTCCAACGACGACCTCGCGGTCGACGTGGAGCTCAACGGGCAGCGGGTGTGGTCCTTCAACCCCCGCCGCGACGCCACGAAGGACGGCGAGCTCTGGCTCACCGAATGGCCCAAGCCGTTGCGGCCGCACCTCAAGGGTCGCGCCCACGTGGTGCTGCGCGAGCACGTCTCGCGCCGCGTGCTCGCCGAGCACGACGCCACCTTCGGCGACGCCGAGAAGACGTTGGCCGTGGTCGACGCCGAGGGCCACCCGCTCTCGATCGACAAGATCGGCCGTCTCGGTCGCAACTTCGACGAGCGTGACCCCGCGATCGTCACGGGGCTGCTCGACGCGACGGAGAAGGTCCTCACGCTGCTGAGCGAGCAGAGCGACGTCACGCCGTTCGTCGCCTTCGGCGCCCTGCTCGGCGCGATCCGCGACGGCAAGCTCATCGGCCACGACGTCGACATCGACCTGGGCTACCTGAGCAAGCACACCCACCCCGTCGACGTGGCGCGCGAGTCCTTCGGCCTCGAGCGCATCTTCCGCCGCGCCGGCTGGGACACCGTCCGCTTCTCGGCCGCCGACTTCAAGGTGATCGCTCCGGACATCCCGGGCGTGCCCGACGCCGCGCGCTACATCGACATCTTCGGCGGCTTCGTGGCCGACGGCACCTTCTACCTGATGCCGAACGTGGCGGTGCCCGTCGGCGACGTGTCGATCCTGCCGCTGGGCCAGATCACCCTCGAGGGGCGCACGCTGCCCGGCCCGGCCGATCCCGAGTCGCTGCTGCTGGCCACCTACGGCCCCGGTTGGGTCACGCCCGACCCGGCGTTCAAGTACAAGACGCCGCGCAGCACCGTGCGCCGCATGGACGCGTGGATGCGCAACGGCATCGCGAACCGCTCGCACTGGTTCCCGTTCTACAACAGTGCCAAGAGCAAGAGCGTGCCCACGGAGCCGTCCGCGTTCGCGCGCACGGTCGCCGAGGCCGAGAAGCCGGGCACGCTGATCCTCGACATCGGGTGCGGCACCGGCCGCGACTCGATCTGGTTCAGCAAGAACGGCTTCGACGCGATCGGCATGGACTACGCGCCCAGCGCCGTCCGCTCGGCGACCGAGGCCGCCGAGGCCCAGGGGGCTTCGGCGACGTTCAAGGTGCTCAACCTGCTCGACATGCGTCAGGTGCTCGGCCGCGGGGCCGTCGCCGCGCACGACCCCCGTGACAAGGCCGTCTACGGCCGGTTCCTGCTGCACGCCCTGACGCCCGAAGGCCGCCGCAACCTGTGGCGCTTCGGCGGGCTGGCGCTGGCCGGCGGCGGACGGTTCCACCTCGAGTTCCGTACCGGGAAGCACGACGAGGGTTACGAGTTCGGCGACCACTACCGCGACCTCGTCGCGCCGGAGGTCGTCATCAGTGAGATCGAAGCCGCCGGAGGCCGCGTGGACCACCACGAGGTCGGCTACGGCTTCGCTGTGTACAAAGACGAAGATCCCTACGTGTGCCGGATGGTGGCGACATGGCAGCGATGAACACCCTGCGTGAAGGCGGACGGAAGCTCGTCCACTCGATCGCTCCGACGGCGCTCGACTCGGTCAGCGCGATCCCGGGGCTGCGCCAGCGGCTCAACGGTGTGGCGTCCCGGCAGGACGGCCAGGCGGCCGAGCTGCGCCGGCTGCGCCAGGAGGTCGCCGAGCTGCGGTCGGAGATCCAGGAGGCGCGGCGGCTGCACCAGCGCGTCGCCGAGCTCACGGACCTGATGGGCGAGGTGCTCCTGCCCGCCGTCGCCCGTGACGACGCGAAGATCGCGAAGGCGCTCGACGAGTTCGCCGGGGCCTCGTTCTAACTCGTCCTACGCCCGCGCCGCTCCGGCGTCGGGTGGCAGGTCGAGCCCGAACGTCGCGACCAGTCCGCGCCGCCCCTCGCGGGTGACGCGGACGGCGCGGGGACGTCGTCCTCGCACCAGCCAGTGGCGGTCCAGCAGGGCCGTGAACAGGTCCGCGGCGACGCGGCCGGCCAGGTGGTCGCGCCGTTCGGTCCAGTCGAGGCACGGCCGCAACGCGCGCGTCCCGGCGCGCTCGTCGGTGGCGACCCCCAGCTCGGCCAGGCGGGTCCGTCCCGATGCGGTCAGCCGGGCGTCCGCCGTGACGTGCCCGTCGCGCACCAGCGCGGCGTGCAGGTCGACGGCGAGCCGTCCGGCCAGGTGGTCGTAGCAGCTGCGGGCCCAGCCGAGCTCGGCCGGCGCGCGTGGTGCCGTGGGCGCGCGCCTCGGCAGATCCAGCGCGCCGATGCCCTCGAGGGTGCGGGCGAGGTCCTCGCCGACCAGGCGGACGTAGCGGTGCCGTCCCTGCACGGCCACCTCCACGACGCCCGCCTCGACGAGCCGCGCCAGGTGCTGGCTCATCGTCGACGGCGCGACCCCGGTGTGCCGGGCGAGTTCGCCCGGCGTCCGCGCGCGGCCGTCCATCAGCGCGACCAGCACGCTCGCACGCGTCTGATCGGCGATGAGCGCTCCCAGGGTGGTCAGCGCATCGACGGCCATGGCGCGAGGGTAGGCGCCGCGCCCTTCGGCACGCGCCGAAACGACCCTGCCTAGCGTCGCCGGCATGACCGCCGACGACGTGCTGCTCGACCCCGCCTTCCGGGTGCCGCCCGTCGCCGCCGCCGAGCACGGCGTCGGCTGGCTGCGCGCCCGCGTGGTGCGCTTCAGCGAGGGTCCCGATCACGCGCGCCGCCGACGGGTCGTCGAGCAGCTGCTCGCGGCCGTGTCGCCGGACGGGCTGGACGGCAGCGGCCACCCGGTCGACGTGTTGGCCGCCCGCCTCGGGCTCGGGCGCGGCGTCGTCGCCGATGTCGGCGTGGTCGCGTCCGCCTATCACCCGCACCTGCCGATCACGCCCGCAGCCGACGCCGCGGTCGAGCGGCTCGTGGCCCGGTGCGGGGTGCGCGACGACACGGCGGCCCAGCGCATCGGGCTGCTGGTGCAGGCGCACCACGCGATGAACGGCCTGCTCGCCGGCCGGACGCCGCCGGTGCCGTCCACCCGCCGGGTCGCGCCGGACGGCACCGTCGTCGAGGTCGCGCTCGACGCCGCGCCGTTCGGCCGGGGACGGCATGCCTGTCCGGCGCGGGCGCACGCCGAGGCGCTGGCCTCGCGGTCGTTCGCGGCCCGCCACCGCGCCGCCGCACCGCTGCTGCTGCCGAACGCCTGGGACGTCGCGTCGGCGGCGCTGCTCGTCGACGCCGGGTTCACGGCGATCGGGACGACCAGCCTCGGCGTCGCCGCGGCCACCGGCGTCCCGGACGCGTCCGGACGCACCCGCGCGGCGACCCTGGAGCTTGCCGCTGCCCTCGTGCGCCTGCCGGCCGCGATCACCGTCGACGCGGAGGACGGGTTCGGCGACGCTGCTGCGTTCGTGTGCGACCTCGCGGCGCTGGGGGTCGTGGGCGTCAATCTCGAGGACGGCCGCGGCACCCACCTGGCGGCGGTCGACGACCAGTGCGACCTGCTGGCGGCGGCGAAGCGCGCCGCGCCGCACGTCTTCGTCAACGCCCGGGTCGACACGCACTGGCTGGGGGTCGACCGCGACGCGACCGCCGCGCGGGCCCGGGCCTACGTCGCGGCCGGGGCGGACGGCGTCTTCGTGCCCGGGCTGCAGGACCCGGACGCGATCGCGCGCCTCGCGGCGGCGGTGCCCGCGCCGGTCAACGTGCTGGCCCACCCGTCGCTGTCGGTGGCCGAGCTCGGACGGCTCGGCGTCGCGCGGGTGAGCACGGGATCGTCGCTCTACCGCCGCGCGTTGACCGCCGCCGTCGCCGCGGCCCGCGCACTGCGCGGCGACGTCGATCCGGGTGTGGACGTGAGCTACGCGCAGGTGCAGGCGTTGGCGGGGTCAGACGAGTGAGTCGCGCCAGGACGCGTGCAGGCGCGCGAAGTGACCGTCGCCGGCGTCGACCAGGTCGGCGGGGGTGCCGTCCTCGACGATGCGCCCGCCGTCCATGACGAGCACGCGATCGGCGATCTCGACCGTCGACAGGCGGTGCGCGATGATGATCGCCGTGCGGGACGCCAGCACGGTGCGCAGTGCACGCTGGATCGCCCGCTCGGTGGGCACGTCGAGCGACGACGTGGCCTCGTCGAGGATCAGTACCGCCGGGTCGGCGAGGAAAGCCCGCGCGAACGCCACGAGCTGACGTTGCCCGGCCGACAGCCGGCCGCCCCGCTTGCGCACGTCGGTGTCGTAGCCCTCGGGCAGCGCGCTGATGAAGCCGTGCGCGCCGACGGCCTCGGCCGCGGCCACGATCTCGTCGCGGGACGCACCGAGGCGGCCGAACCCGATGTTGTCGGCGACGCTGCCGGAGAACAGGAAGCCGTCCTGGGTGATCATGACGACGCGCTCGCGCAACTGCGTGTCGGCGACCTGCCGCAGGTCGACGCCGTCGAGGCGGACGGTGCCCGCGGTGGGGTCGTAGAACCGGGACACCAGCTTGGCGACGGTGGTCTTGCCCGCACCGGTGGCACCGACGAGCGCGACGGTCTGCCCGGCGGGGACGTGCAGGTCGAGCGCCGGCAGCACGGCGCGGTCGGGTCGGTAGGAGAACTCGACCGACTCGAGGTCGAGTCGCCCGCGACGACCGTCGGGCAGGGGCTGCGGATCGTCCGCCTCGGCGACGTCGGCCGGTTCGGCGAGCAGCGCGGCGATCTTCGCGAGCGCCGCGGTCGCCGACTGCAGCGAGTTGTAGAAGACGCCGACGTCCTGCATCGGGTCGTAGAACTGCCGCAGGTAGAGCAGGAACGAGGTGAGGACGCCCAGTTCGAGACCGCCCTGGGCGACGCGGTACCCGCCCACCAGCAGCACGACGACGGTCGCGACGTTGCCGATGAAGGCGGTGCCGGGGATGAACCAGGCCTGCAACCGGAACGTCTCGTGGTTCGCGGCGCGGTAGTCGTCGTTGCGCTTCGCGAAGATCGCGTCGTTGCGCTTCTCGCGGCGGAACGCCTGCACCGCGCGGATGCCGTTGAGGTTCTCGACGACGTCGACGATCAGCACCGCGACCTTCTCGCGGGTGAGGCGGAACGCGTCCGCCGCACGCGGGGAGAACCAGCGGTACAGCAGCGCGAGCGGGATCAGCGAGCTGAGCGCGATCAGGGCCAGCGGCACGTCGAGCACGAGCAGCAACGCCGCGATGGCGGCGCTGTTGAACAGCGCGATCAGCAGCCCGTCGAGGCCGGTGTCGAGCATCTCGCGCAGCGTGTCGACGTCGGACGTGAGCCGGGAGATGATGCGGCCGGACGTGAACCGTTCGTGGAAGGCCACCGACAGCGCCTGCACGTGGTCGAAGCCGCGGCGGCGCAGGTCGAACAGGATCGCCTGGCCGATGCGGCCCGTCCGGACGATGAACAGCGAGCGCAGGGTGCCCGCCAGCAGCGCGCTCACCACCAACGCGATGCCCACGAGCGTGAGCGAGCGGTAGTCGCCGTCGCGCGCGCCGGGCAGCGAGTCGTCGATGGCCACCCCGATGAGCCAGGGTGCGGCCATCGCGGCCGCGACCTGGGCGAAGGCCAGCAGCAGCACCGCGGCGATGCGGGCCCGGTACGGGCGCACCAGCTCGGCGAGCAGCGCACGGCCGGCGGCGTGCAGCGCGAGGCCGTCGCGCTGTTCGGGATCGTCCTGCTGCTTCAGTTCGAGCGCGGCGTCCTCGGACAGCCGACCCTGCCAGTCGTCGTCGGCGGGCTGCGGCGTGGGCACGGTGGTCGAGGCGGTCATCGGGCCGCCTCGAGTTCGGCTTCCTGGGCCAGCAGCTGCCGGTAGGCGGGCACGGTCTCGAGCAGCTCGCGGTGCGTGCCGACCGCGGCGATGCGGCCGTCGCTCAACAACGCCACCCGGTCGGCGAGGAGCACCGTCGACGGCCGGTGTGCGACCACGAGCGCGGTGGTCGCGGCGAGCACGCGACGCAGCGCCGCCTCGACCTGAGCCTCGGTGTGCACGTCGAGCGCCGAGAGCGGGTCGTCGAGCACCAGCACCCGCGGACGCCCGACGACGGCACGGGCCAGGGCGAGCCGTTGCCGCTGCCCGCCGGACAGCGACAGGCCCTGCTCGCCGATGCGGGTGGCGAGACCGAACGGCAGGTCGTGGACGAACCCCGCCTGGGCGACCTCGAGCGCCTCGGCGACGTCGTCGTCGGTGATGCCGGCGCGCCCGAGGGTGATGTTCTCGCGCACGCTGGCCGAGAAGAGCGTGGCGTCCTCGAACGCAGTCGAGACGGCGTGCCGCAGCTGGTCGAGACGCAGGTCGCGCACGTCGACGCCGCCGACCGTGATGCGCCCGCCGGTCACGTCGTGCAGCCGGGGGACGAGCGCGGTGAGGGTCGTCTTGCCCGAGCCGACGCCCCCGACCAACGCCATCGTCTCGCCGGGTCGGATCTCGAGGTCGATGCCGCGCAGGACGTCGGCCTCGGCGTCGGCGAAGCGGAAGCGGACGTCCTCGAAGCACACCGACGTGCCGTGTTCGGCGACGACCGGGTCGTCCGGGTCGAAGATCGTCGGCGCGGTGTCGAGCACCTCGAAGATGCGCCGGCACGCACTCGCGGCCTCCTCGGTGAGGGCGAGCAACCAGCCGAGCATGATGATCGGCCACACCAGCTGCAGCAGCATGCCGACGAAGGCGACGAGCTCGCCGACCGTCATCGTGCCGTTCGCGGTGGCGAGGACGCCGCCCACGGTGACGACGCCGAGCACGAGTTGCGGCAGACCCTCGAGCAGCGCCCAGAAGAAGCCGAGGGTGCGTACCTTCTTCAGCTCGGCGTCACGCAGTCGCACCGCGTCGCGGGTGAAGCCGCGCAGCATGTGCGGGCGGCGGCCGAACGCCTTGATCACGCGGATGCCGAGGGCGGACTCCTCCACGGTCGTCGCGACATCGCCGGTGAGGTCCTGGGCACGGCGGGCGTCGCGGCTGTAGGCGAGTTCGAAGCGGCGGGTGCCGATCAGCAGCGGCACCATCGAGACGAGCACGATCAGGCCCAGCCACAGCTGGATCGACAGCATCACGCCGAGGATCGCGACGATCGCCAGGGCGTCGGCGATCATGAAGACCGCGGCGAGGCCGATGAAGCGCCGCAGCGTCGACAGGTCGGTGGTGAGCCGGGACAGCAGCTGGCCCGAGGGCCACCGGTCGTGGAAGGCGACGGGCAGCCGCTGCAGGTGGGCGAACAGGTCGCGGCGCAGGTCGGTCTCGACGCCCAGCGCGGCCACCGCCATGGCACGGCGGCGCAGCAGGAACAGCGCCGACTCGGCGACGCCGAACAGCAGCGCCAGGCCGCTGAGCGCCCACAGGCCCGCGGTGTCGCGGTCGCGGATGGGCCCGTCGACGACGGCACCGGTGACGAGCGGCACGAGGGCCTGCGCGAGCATGGCGCCGCTCGCGGCGACGAACATGACGATCACCGCGCGGCGGTGCGGACGGGCCCAGCGGCGCAGCCGCCACAGGACCTGGACGGTGCCGTCCGACTGCTGAGCGGAGTCGGTCACGGGCGTCACGTCGTTCGACGGTACGTGTGGGTACCGACAGGAAGCGACCGAGTTTCGCGGCGGGCGGACATGTCAGCGGACGGTAGGAGCTGAACCGCGGTTCAGGTCAAGCCGTCCGCCCCTGGGACGTCCACGCGACGCCGTCACGTCTCCACCCTCGACACGTCGGCAGCGAGCCGCGGCCTAGGGTTCTGCCCATGGAGTGGGTGCTGCTCGGGGCCGGCGGCCACGCGCTGAGCGTGGCGGCGGTGCTCTCCGCCCGCGGCGACACCGTCGCCGGGTGCTCGGGCGACGGCGACACCCCCGATCGGCTCGGCGTCCGCCAGTTCGCCGGCGACGACGAGGCGTTGCGCTGGGCCGGGGAGCACGACGCCCCGGTGGCGCTGGGGGTCGGCGACAACGCGGTACGTGCCCGGCTCGGTGCCGCGGTCACGACGGCGGGTCGGTCGCTGCCGACGGTGGTGGCGCGCAGCGCCGTGGTCGCGTCGTCCGCCGATCTGGGGCCCGGCACCGCGGTCCTCGAGCAGGCCGCGGTCGGCCCCGGCGCGCGGCTGGGATCGGCCGTCGTCGTGAACACCGGCGCGATCGTCGAGCACGAGGTCGCCGTCGGCGACGGCACCCACGTCGCGCCCCGGGCGGTCCTGCTCGGCGCGGTGCACGTGGGCGACGGCTGCCTCGTGGGCGCGGGAGCGGTGGTCCTCCCTGGTGTGCGGCTCGGCGACGGCGCCGTCGTGGCCGCGGGAGCCGTCGTCACCGCCGACGTCCCCGGGGGCTCGACGGTCCGAGGGGTGCCGGCCCGATGACTCCTTCCCGCACGGTTCGCGCATCCCGGCACGAGGACGGCCTGTCGTGACGGCGGTCGGCGTCTTCATCGGCACTCGCGCCGACCTGAGCCCGCTCGTACCCGTGCTCCGCGCCCTGGCCGACGCGGCGGATCTGACGACGCGGGTGTCGACCGCCGTGGCATGGACCGCCGAGACCCTGCAGGCGGCGCTGCGCGAGCGGGACGTCGAGCTCGACGTCGACGCGGTGGGTCCGCCACTGCGCGGCGACGCCCCGGCCGATCTCGTCGCGCTGGGCGGCGCGATCGCCACCGGCGTCGCCGCGTGGCTGGGCGAACACCGCATCGACGTGCTCGTGGTCCTGGGCGACCGGTGGGAGCTGTTGTACGCCGTGCCGCCCGCGGTCGTGCTCGGCGTGCGTGTCGTGCACCTGCACGGCGGCGAGATCACCGAGGGCGCCCTGGACGACCGCGTGCGGCACGCCGTCACCAAGCTCGCCGACCGGCACGCCGTGGCCACGGCGACCGCCGCGGACGTCGTGCGGCAGCTGGGCGAGCCCGCCGACCGGGTGCGCGTCACCGGGGCTCCGGGCCTGGACCTGCTCGTGGCCGCCCGCCCGCCCGACGCCGACACCTGGCGACGGCTGCTGGGCGCCGAACCGGAGCGTCCGCTGGCCCTGGTGACCGTGCACCCCGCGACGGCCACCGACGAGCCGCCGGGCCCCACCGCCCGTGCGGTCATCGACGGTGTCCGTGACGCGGGGGCCACGGCGATAGTCACGCATCCGGGTGCGGACGCCGGGCGGGACGAGATCCTCGCCGCGATCGCCGACGCCGCGGCGGCCGACCCGGGTGTGCTCGTCGTCCCGTCCCTCGGCCCCGACTACCCCTCGGTGCTCGCCGGCGTCGACGTGGTCGTCGGCAACTCCTCCAGCGGGGTCATCGAGGCCTCCGCGGTGGGCGTCCCCGCCGTCGACGTCGGCGACCGGCAGGCCGGTCGCGAGCGCGCGGCGAGCGTGCGTCACGCGCTGCCGGACCGCGTCGACGTGGCCGCCGCGGTGCGCGCCGCGCTGGCCGACCACCCGCCGCAGGGCGGCCCGTACGGCGACGGTGCCGCCGCGCCCCGCATCGTCGAGGTCGTCCGCGCGGCGGCGGTCACGTCCCGGCGCAAACCGTTCGTGCTCGCCGAGGCGCCCGGCGTCGCGACCTGACAGGCGAGCGGACGTCAGGCGGGCGTGCCGCCGGTCTCGAGCCGCCGCAACCGTTCCTCGTAGGAGGCCACGGCCGCCAGCCGGACGCGGACACGCTCGTGCTCGGCCGCGATCGTGTCGAGCAACGCGCGTTCCTCGGTGGGGTGATCGTCGGGTTCGGCGATCGCGCGCCGCCGCAGCAGATCGTCGAGATCGGCGAGCCGGGACTCGATGGCGGCCACCTGCGGCGCGATGCGACGCATCTCGTTCGCCGTCCACTCGGCCGTCCGCTCGACGCGCGCCACCCAGTCGTGCAGGTCCTGCGCCCGGCGCGCGGTGGGCTCGACGACCTCGGCGGCGCGCCACCGGATCGCGGCGTCGGCCCGGGACCGGACCCGGCGCAGCAGGGCGCGCGGCTCGGGACGTCTCTGGGGCATGGCTGCAGTCCTCCTCGGGTTCGTCGGACGGTTCGTCGGCGGGGTCAGGGGTGGTGCACGGCGTCGCCGTCGGCGATCCAGCGCCGCAACAGGACGCTCTCGCGCTCGATCAGGTGGTCGACGCCGATGCCGCACGGCTCGCCGTACGCGTGCTCCCACGACAGCTGGGTCGGGAGCTCGACCGCGGAGTGGCCGGCCAGGTGCAGCGCGGCGCCGGGGAACAGCGCCCGCGCCGTCCACGCCGCCAGCGTGCCCGTCGTCGCCCACCGTGGCTCGGCGACCGAGTCGATGCCGAGTTGCTGCGAGAGCGGGACCACGACCTCGCGATTCGGCAGCGGCACCTGCCCGAGGTCGGCCGGCCACCAGTCGGGCAGGATCTCGGGTTCCCAGTGCATGCGGCCGGGTTCGGCGAGCAGGTACAGGCGGTCGCGGTAGTCGCGGAAGATCCACGGCGTGGCCCGGATGCCGCGGGTGAGCACGACGACGTCGGTGCGGGTGCCGACGGCCGGCGGCTCGTCGGCGGTGTCGGTGCGGAAGCCGTTGACCCGCACGACGAGATCGCACCCGTCGATCACCGCGGCGCGCTCCGCCGAGGTCGGCAGCGGCGCGTTGCCCACCACCGCGACCGTGGCCACGTCGGACCGCCGTGCGTACGCGCGGACGAGGTCGCGGAGCACGTCGAGCGCGGCGGATGCCGGTGGGGCCGGGGCGGGAGTCATCGGATCAGGAGCCTAGTGGACCCGCGCCGGGACACCGGTCCGGCGAGGGATCGCAGGTCGCGCCCGGCGACCGGCCGCGGGCCGGTTCACGACCCGTTCAGATCTTCTTCCCGGCCACGACGCCTCGTCGTCAGCCGGGCGAACAGCTGGTGTCCCACGGTGGTCGGGTGGAGGACGGACGGGGCGGACGAGGGGTGGATGCGCTGCTGCCGGCCTCGCCGCCGGGCTGCGCGTACGCGCAGGACCTCGACGGCCCGCCGATCGAGCGCGGCGTCACCGCCGACCTGCTGCGTCCGTACCTGGAGTCCTACGCCGCGGCCTTGCCCGTCCGCACCGTCGCCGTCGTCGGCAACGCGCCGCTGCCGCCCGACCCGGAGCGGGCCGCGCTGATCGACTCCGCCGACCTGGTGCTGCGGTGCAATTCGTTCGTGCTGGACCGACCGGGTGAGCCGCCCGTCGTCGGCACGCGGACGAACGTCTGCGTGCTCGCGCACGTCACGAACATCACGCCCGACGTGTTCCGCAACTATCGCGACCGCGCCTACCTCGTACCGCAGGTCGGGCACTCCTTCCGCCTGGGCGGGCCGCGCGCGCCCGCGCTGATGATGTCGTGGCCGCCCGACCTCGGCAGCATGCCGGTGCCGAACGACATGCTCGGCCTGCCCGTGATCCAGGAGATGAAGCGCGACGGCGAGCGCCGTCCCGCCGTCCCCACGACCGGCACGCTCGCCGCCGCCGTCGCGCGCCGCGTCTTCCCGGAGGCGCGTCTGATCGCCACCGGCTTCTCGTTCGTCGACAACCCGCACCAGGCCACCTGGTCGCACCGCTACGGCACGGTCGTGCCGGTTCACGTCGCCCACCTGCTCGACCGCGAGGGCGCCCTGATGAGCCAGTGGGTGCGCGAGAGCGGCGGCGAGCTCCGTGCGTGACCACGTCCCCGACGCCCGTCGGCCCGAACCCAGGAGCTGCTTGCCGTGGTGATGACCTACGCCCGTCAGCTGCTGCAGCTGCGGCAGCGGCTGCGTGACCAGACGCAGCGCCTCGACGCGCACGAGCTACGCCTGAACCGCCAGCTCAAGCGCCTGGACGAGTTCCAGAAACGGTTGGACGAGTGGTCGCTCGCGTCCGCCCGGTCGCGCGTCGAGTACGACACCGCCGCGCACCAGCTGGCTGCGCTCGAGGTGCGCATCGCCGCGCTCGAGGACGCCACCGTCGAGCCGGGCGACGACGCCGCGCGCGCCGAGGCGCGGCAGCTCGTCGACGTCGTCCGCACCGAGCACGCCCGCGTCCGCACGCGGCTGACGCTGTTCGGCGCGTACGAGGAGCGGCTGCGCCGCGTCGAGGCGGCGCTGCTGCACGCCATCGCGCTGCGCGAGTTCCCGACGCCGGCCCAGGAACATGTCGGGGCCGATGTCGTCGAGGCCCGCGAGAAGGGCCTCATCCCGCCCGACGGCACCCAGCTCCCGGCCCGCTGAACCGACTGGACAGGCGACATGACCATCACCGCACCCGCACCGGACGTCACCGCGACCGACGGCGTCACCCTCATCGCCGAGATCGGCTGCAACCACGCGGGCGACCTCGAGCTGGCCAAGAAGATGATCCGCGTCGCCGCCGAGTTCTGCGAGGTCGACGTCGTCAAGTTCCAGAAGCGCAATCCGCGCGAGCTGCTGACACCCGAGCAGTACGACGCCCCGCACCCGAACGCGATGCACGCGTTCGGACCGTCGTACGGCCTGCACCGCGAGGCCCTGGAGTTCGGCGTCGAGCAGCACGCCGAGCTCGTCGACGTCGCCTCGAAGTTCGGCGTCACCTACGCGACGTCGGTGTGGGACATGACCTCGGCGCGCGAGATCACCGAGCTCGACCCCGCGCTGATCAAGATCCCGTCGGCGACGAACACCCACACCGAGCTGCTCGCCTACCTCGCCGACCACTACCAGGGACGCATCCACGTGTCGCTCGGCATGACCACGCCGGACGAGGAGCGGGCCGTGGTCGAGCTGTTCCGCTCGCACGGCCGCATGGGCGACCTCGTGCTCTACGCGTGCACGTCCGGTTACCCGGTGCCGTTCGAGCAGCTCGCCCTGCGCGAGATCACCCGGCTGGTCGACGCGTACGGCGCCGAGGTGCACGCCATCGCCTACTCCGGACACCACCTGGGCATCGCCGCCGACGTCGCGGCGATGACGCTGGGCGCGCGGTACGTCGAACGGCACTTCACCCTCGACCGGACGGCGCGGGGCACCGACCACGCCGCCTCGCTCGAGCCGGACGGCATGCGCAAGCTGCGCCGCGACCTCACCAACGTCGGACGGGCGCTGACGTACAAGTCCGACGGGCTGCTGCCGGTCGAGCAGGCCACCCGGGCCAAGCTCAAGTGGCAGCCCACCGGATGACGTCACCGTCCGTCGCGTTCGTCCCCGTCCGCGGCGGCAGCAAGGGCGTGCCGGGCAAGAACCTGCGCGTCGTCGGCGGACGTCCGCTGCTCGCCTGGACGGTGGCCGCGGCACTCGCCTCCGGTGTCGACCGTGTGGTCGTCGCCTGCGACACCGACGCGCTCGCCGCGGTCGCGACGTCGCTGTCGCCGCGGGTCGAGGTGTACCGCCGCAGCCCGGAGTCGGCGTCCGACACGGCCGCCACCGAGCAGGTGCTGCTCGAATGGGCCGAGCAGGACGACTTCGCCACCGTCGCGCTGCTGCAGGCGACGAGCCCGCTCACGACCGGGGCCGACGTCGACCGGGTCCTCGCCGCGCTCGGCGGCGCCGACAGCGCGCTGTCGGTGACGCGGCAGCACGCGTTCACGTGGTCGGCCGACGGCACGCCGCTGAACTACGACCCGGCGCGCCGTCCGCGCCGTCAGGACTGGGACGGTCAGCTCGTCGAGAACGGCGCGCTGTACGCGACGTCGCGCACGGCGTTGCTGGCGTCCGGGTGCCGGGTGGGCGCGAGCGTCGCGGTCGTCGAGATGGCGGCCGAGACCGCGTACGAGATCGACACGGCGACCGACCTGCTCGTCGTCGACACGCTGCTGCGCGGGCGGCCGCGGCCGCGGTTGCGCGACGACCGCCCGTTGCGGCTCGTGGCGACGGACGTCGACGGCGTGCTCACCGACACGACGCTCTTCTACGGCGACGGCGTGCAGGACCTCAAGGGGTTCTCCGCGCGCGACGGCAAGGGTTTCGAGCTGCTGCACGGCGCCGGCTTCGCGACCGCGTTCGTCACCGCCGAGTCGAGCCCGTTCCTCGCCCGCCGGGCCGAGAAGGTGCGCGCCACCGAGTGCCTGCTCGGCGTGAAGGACAAGCTCGCCGAGGTCGTCGCGCTGGCCGGGAGGCTGCGCCTCGGCCTCGACCAGGTCGCGTTCGTCGGCGACGACGTGCAGGACGTGCAGGTCATGCGCGCCGTGCGCGAGGCGTGGGCCCCGGCCGACGCGCACGTCAGCGCCCTTGCCGCGGCCGACCGCGTCACGCGCGCGGTGGGCGGCCACGGCGCGTTCCGTGAGGTCGCCGACCACTATGTCGGCGCCTTTTAGCGCAGAATCGCGCAGAAGCGCTCGAGAGGTTCGCGCACGGCCGTCGCCAGCATCTGCTGCGCGGCGACGACCTCGCCGACGTAGGCGTCGGGACGGGCGAGCACATCGCGGGTGCGCTCGAGCAGGGCGTCGCCGAAGCGCTCGGTCACCTCGAAACCCCACTCGGGATGGTCGATGTCGTCGAGGAAGTAGCGCATCTTCGGATGCGAGACGAGGCTCAGCACCGGTGTCCGCAGCCCGAACGGGATCATCGTCGCGTGGCCGCGCATGCCGACCACCACGCCGGCCTCGCGGTACGCCGTGCGGGCCTCGTCGAGCGGCGCGACGTTCAACCTCACCACGTCGAGTTCGAGGCCGTGCTCGCGGCGCAGGTCGGTCGCGAGCTGCTCGTCCGGGGCCATGTGCGAGACGGCCCGCACGTCGACGCCGTCCGCTCGCAGCGCGCGCACGTACGCGTCGATCTGTGCGAGGAACGCACCGTAGGTGTCGCCGAAGCGGCGGGCACTGCGGTCGTAGGCCGCGTTGAGGAGCACGCTGCGGTGGCGGGCGACCGGGGCGGCGAGCTCGGGGTGCAGGACGGCCAGGACGGTCGTCGGGCAGGGCAGGTACTCGATCTTGTCGGCGAGCCGGGTGGGCAGCAGCGAGCGCACCTGGCGGATCGAACCGTGGTTGCGCAGGCCGACGAGGTCGGCCCGGTCGACGACGGCCTCCAGGCTCTGCCGGAACAGCGAGCCCCCGACCGACTGGCCGCGGAAGACGTTGAAGCCGACGGCGACGAGCCCGAGGGGGACGTCGAGGCGCCGCAGCTGCTCGGTGGGCACGTTCCACTGCCACCCGCTGGTGCCGTTCGGGGCCGTGTCGGGCAGGAACAGCCCGCCGCCGCCGACGATCACACCCGCGCTGCGGTCGGCGAGTTCGCGTCGCGCGTCGTCGAACAGCCGGTGGGCGTGCACGGGCAGGTGGTGCAGCGGGCGTCCCGCGGCCGACGACACCGCGTCGCGGACAGCCGTGGGCAGCACCCGGTCGCCGTAGTTGCCGCCCCTGCCGATGTAGGCGGCCACATGCACGAGATTGGTGACGCCCGGACGCAGCGCGGGCTCGGCGGCCTCCGCGCGAGCGCGCAGACCCGCCGAGCGCGGGTGCCCGGGGTCGCGGCGGGCGAGGGCGTCGGCGTGGGCGCGTCCGAGCAGCCGGTCGTTCGTCACCCACGCGGTCTCGGCGGCCGCGACGTCGGCGGCGTCACGGTCGCCCGCCAGGGCGAGCACCTCGACGGCGCGGGCGTAGTCGCTCGAGCGGTGCAACGCCCGGGACCACCGCGGCACGATGCGTTCGCTCGCCTGCCGGGGTCGTCCGATCGCAGCGTCGACGGCCGCCGCGGCCCCGGCGTTGTCGACGGCGTCCATCGCGACGCCCGTCGCCTCCCACAGCGCCGCGTCGCCGGGCCCGCCGTGCTCCGTGCTGCCGAGCGAGTAGGCGAGGAAGCCCACGTCCGGCGCCACCTGCTTCTGCAGCACGAGCCGGTCGCGCAGCCGCGGCAGCACCGCGAACCCGGTGGCCTCGCCGTCACGCGCGCAGGCGAGCAGTTCGGGCAGCAGGTCCGCGTCGGGCCCGGGCGCGGCGAGCGCCCCGTCGACCACCAGCACGCCCGTGTCCGGCAGGACGTCGTCGCGCACCGCGGTGGTGGGCACATCCGCGTCCTCGAGAGCGAGGGCGGCGACCGTGGCGGCGGTGTCCGCGTGGGCCGGGGCGATGACGATCCGCCGGCGTCCGGTGAGGGCGAGCGCGGCGAGCGCCGCCCGCCGGGGGTGGGCCGCGGCGTCGGGCCGTACGGCATCGAGCATGCCGCGTTCGGCCCGCAGGAACCGCATCGCCGGATCGGCGGCGAACGCCTCGCCCACCGTGGCCGGATCGAGCGCCGTGTGCACCAGCACGACCTCGACGTCGTCGCGCCGGGGCCGCGCGCGCAGCGTCCGCAGCACGTCCGCGAGCTCGCGCTCGTGCTGCTCGTCGGGCAGGTACAGGGCGAGGGTCACCTGCGGACCGGTGGCGCGACCCGGCCCCCGCGGCAGCGCGGCCAGCCCGGCGTCGCCGTCCGGCAGCACGGTGACGAACCGCGGATCGCGGGTGTCGGGCGCCGGTTGCCGGACGACCTCGACCTCGGCGTCGATGTCGGCGCGGATCCCGACCGGGTCGCCGAGCCCGTCCGCCGCGCGCGCGAGCAGGAAGCGGCGGCACCACAGCGCGGTGTCCTCGCCGGTGCCCGCCCGGGCGGCGGCGGCGACCGCGGCCGCTTGCAACCGCAGTCGTTCCACACCCCGGTGCCGCTCGGCGGCGGCCCACAGCAGCACGGGATCGTCGGCGGGGACCGCCTCGAGCCCGGCCAGCCGCATCATCACGGATCGCGTGGCCGTGCGCTGGTGCTGCGCGCGCAGCCAGCGGCGAGCGCGAGGACCGTCCGACGGAATTGCGCGGGACTGCGCGAACAGCTGACGCGCTCGCACCGGACGTCCGCGCTCGACACTCAGCAGCGCGAGCACCTCGTGCCCCTGCCCGTCGGCGGGGGCGAGCCCGGTGAGCGCCGTGGCGAGCCACTCGGCCTGTCCGAGGTCACCGGCGTGCAGGGCGGCGAAGGCGGTGGCGGCCGCGGGTCGCACCAGCGAGCCGATCATGTCCGGCCGCGGCGTCGAGCCCCCGGCCAGCCGGCGGCGCAGCACCTCCGCCGACGGCCAGGTACCGGTCAGGCGGGTGGGTGCCTCGGTGGCGAGGGTGCGACGGGTGGCCAGGGCGCGGCGCAGCTGCAGGCCGGTGCGCAGCGCGCCGGACACGGAGCGCCGCGCATCGTCAGCCGCACGCTGCAGGGTCTCGGGCACCAGGGCGGTCGGCGGCACGCGGCCACGCTAGGTCGCCCAGGTGGACGCGAGGTGTCCGGAATCAGTCCTGCTTGCGA
This sequence comes from Jatrophihabitans fulvus, assembly GCF_054781375.1. Lineage (NCBI taxonomy): Bacteria > Bacillati > Actinomycetota > Actinomycetes > Jatrophihabitantales > Jatrophihabitantaceae > Jatrophihabitans > Jatrophihabitans fulvus. The sequence goes on along the minus strand of NZ_BAAGUN010000002.1, from coordinate 165,769 downwards.
CGCACTCCGAGCAGGATGTCGTCCCACGAGGGGATGCGGGCCCGTGCGGCCTTGTCGTCGTCGGATTCGGCCTGCGCACGGTGCTTGCGGGCGTTCGTCAGCGATGCGAGCGGACGGGCCGGCAGCTCGGGATGCGCGGGTTCGGTGAGCCCGAGCGGCAGCGGGGGCTCGTCGAAGGCGAACTGCGGCTCGGCGGCGCTCTCGCGGACGGGCTCGGCGGGCCGGGCGTCCCGGGCGGGCTCGGCCGGCTCGGCCGGCTCGGCGGCCGCTGCCGACTCGATCGCCGCAGGCACGTACGGCGGCAGGTCGAGCGGACCCTCCGCCGGGGCGTCCTGGTCGAACACGTCGTCGATGCGCGGCAGCGGGCCGGTGTGGGCGTCGGGCATGGGCGGGAACGCGACGACGCCCGGGGCCAGCGGCGGCGCGACCGACAGCGCGGGACGCTCGGGCGCGGGGGGCACGACGGGGCGGATCGGACGGTCGCTGAGCAGGTCGCCCGCGGTGTCGTCCAGGGGAGTGACGCAGCGCGAGGAGCGGTGGAACAGCCACTCGGCGCCGTGGCGGCCCTCGCCGCCGGACCACTCGGCGGCGACGACCCAGTCGCCGTCGTCACGGCGGCGGGAATCCCAGAGGATGTCGGCGGCGTCGATGCCGTGCGCCGTGAAGCGCGCGTCGACCTTCTCGCCGAACAGCACGAACTCGTTCTCGGTGCCGGTGCGGCGCGCCCTGGCCCGCCGGGCCTCGTCGGTGATGCGCCGCCGCTCGTCCATGACCGGGCCGGCGAAGCGCATCACCCGCTCGATCGGGACGCCGAGGGAGTCGGCGAGCTCCTGCGGCGACTCGCCGGCCCGGACCCGCACCTGGATCTCGCGCGGCCCGACGTGCACCTCGGGGACGGCGTGCCGGGCGGGCGGCGCCGCCACCGGACCGGGAACGGCGCCCGACGAGAGCGGGGCCACGGCCTCGGGCACGCCGGCGACGGTCGCGCGGAGCGTGTCGTCGATCATCAGCGCGAACCGTTCGAGGCCGTCCGCGCTCTCGAGCACGAGATCGCCGGTGTCGTCGGCGAGACGGACCAGACGCAGCTGTCGCATGGCCCGACGATAGGTCGGGCACCGCCCGGATCGGCGCAGCACACGCCGTCCCCGGCGAGGGTCAGAGTCGCTCGACGACCCAGTCGACGCAGGCGGTCAGGGCCGAGACGTCGTCGGGGTCGACGGCCGGGAACATGCCGACCCGCAGCTGGTTGCGGCCCAGGGCCCGGTACGGATCGGTGTCGACGACCCCGTTCGCCCGCAGCGTCGCCGCGACCGCCGCGGCGTCGACGGCCGCGTCCAGGTCGATGGTGCCGACGACCGGGCTGCGCAGCGCCGGGTCCGCGACGAAGGGCGTGGTGTAGGCGGTGCGCTCGGCCCACTCGTACAACCGGGCGGACGAGTCGCGGCTGCGCGCGGCCGCCGCGGCGAGGCCGCCGGCGGCGAGCAGCCCGTCGAGCTGGTGGGCCAGCAACCAGAGCGAGGCCACGGCCGGGGTGTTGTAGGTCTGGTCCTTGCGGCTGTTGTCGATCGCGAGGGTCAGGTCGAGCGACGGCGGCACCCAGCGCTGCTCGCGCACCTGCGCGGCCCGGTCGAGAGCCGCGGGCGAACACACCGCGAGCCACAGCCCGCCCTCGGCCGCGAACGCCTTCTGCGGGGCGAAGTAGTAGACGTCCGTCTCGGCGACGTCGACCTCGATCGCGCCCGCGGCCGAGGTCGCGTCGACCAGGACGAGACCGTCGCCCGTGCGCCGCACGGGCATGACGACGCCGGTGGACGTCTCGTTGTGCGGCCACGCCGTCACGTCGCTGTCGGCGTCGGACGTCAGCTCGGGCGCCGACCCGTACTCGGCGGCGTGCACGTGCGGCTCGGCCAGGAAGGGCGCGCCGCGCGTGACGGCGGCGAACTTGGACGAGAACTCGCCGCACACGTGGTGGGTGGCGCGCTCGCGGACCAGCCCGAACGCGGCGACGTCCCAGAACGCGGTCGAGCCGCCGTTGCCCAGCACGACCTCGTAGCCGTCGGGCAGGCCGAACAGGTCGGTGAGCCCGGCGCGGATACGGGCGACCAGCGCCTTGACCGGCGCCTGCCGGTGCGAGGTGCCGAGCAGTGTGCCGCCGGTCGCGCCGAGTGCCTCGGCGGCCGAGGCGGGCACCTTCGAGGGCCCGGAGCCGAACCGGCCGTCGCGGGGCAGCAGGTCGGCGGGGATGCGCAGGTCGGCCGCGGTCACCGTCCGATCGTCCCAGGCGGTCAGGCGGCGTCCGCGGCCCGCCCACGGCGCGCGCGCCGGTAGACGCCCAGCAGCCGCTGCAGCCAGGCGACCTCCGCGGACAGTTCGACCACGCACCGCTTCACGCGCTCCAGCGGTGGCAGGGCGCGGTGTTCGGCGAGCGCCTCGCTGTCGAGGCGCAGCCGTCCGACCTCGGTCTCGAGCTGGGCGATGCGGGCGGCCGCGTTGCGCTCGTCGCGCTCGGCGGTGCGCGCGAACGCCGTGAGCCCGGCCATGGCCACCGCCAGCCGGTCGTCCGTCGTCGCGGCGTCCGGGACGATGCCGTCCGGACGGGCGGTGGGGTGCAGGTCGGCGAGGTCGCCGTGCACCCGGTAGCCGGCGTGCCCGAGGGCCTCGGCCGTCGCCACGGACACCTCCCGCGCCCAGGCGAAGTCGTCCTCGGGCAACTCGATGCGCGCGCCGCGCACGGCGGCCAGCGCGGGGGCCACCGCATGCTTGACGACCCGGTCGTAGGTCGACCACGGATAGGCCTTGCCGCCGACCGAACGGTTGAGATCGTGCAGCACCGCGGCGGCGGGCGCCGCCAGCGACGGGTTGGACGCCGTCGGGCGCACGAGGGCGAGGTCGGCGATGCCGAGCACCTCGGCGAAGCGGTTCCACAACGTGTCGGGCGGGGCGCCCGACTGCGGCACCGTGACGACGTGCACCTGCTCGGGCGGCAGGCTCGCGCCCCACCGGGCCAGCGTGGCCACGGCGTCGTGGTGCCGCCAGAACTCGTTGGCCATGCGTGCGGTCGGGGTCCACGGCCCGTCCGGGCCCGGTCGCGGGCCGCGCACGGCGGCGAGGAAGTCGGCGTAGGTGTCGACCTCGCGGTTGCGCACCCACTCCTGCCACGCGGCGGGCAGCACCCGTGCCGTGTCTCGCAGGGTGCACACGATGTGCACCTCGGCGAAGGACAGCATGTCGAGCGCCCTCGCGACCTGGCGCTCGTTCGCCGCCGCCAGCAGTTCCTGGTCGATGATCGCGCGCGGTCCGCCCCACTCCTCGACCTCGCGCACGAGCCGGCGCCAGGAACCCGCGATGCGGGGGTTCGCGTGGCCCTGGAAGGTGATCTCGCGCAGCGCCAGGGCGGCGAAGACGTGGTCCTCCCAGGCATTGCCGGGGTAGAGCAGGCCGTGGCGGCGCAGCAGCTGCCGGTTGCCCCACAACGTCCGCTGCAGGTAGGTGGTGCCCGACTTGGGGGCGCCGACGTGGACGAACACGATGGGGCGGTTCTGGTGATGCACTACGGCGAGGACCTCGTCTTCTGCGCTCTCAGCTTTCTCGCAGCGTAACGAGCGGACGTACGGCCCCGGTAGGAAAAGCCGATCACAGCGGGTCGGGCCACCGCGACGGCCGGGGTGTCAGCTGCCGAGGACGCGCTCGAGATAGGCGTTGCCGAACATCCGGTGCGGGTCGAGACGGTCGCGCACGGCGCGGAAGTCGTCGAAGTGGGGGTACGTGCCGCGCAGCGATGCGGCATCCCGGTCGTGCAGCTTGCCCCAGTGGGGACGCCCGTCGTGGTCGCGGGCGATCGCCTCGACGGCGGCGAAGTAGGCGCGGTGGTCGCGCCGGTGGTACTGGTGCACCGCGATGTACCCGCTGTCGCGGCCCTGCGCGGTCGACAACCACACGTCGTCGGCCGCGGCGAAGCGCACCTCGACCGGGAAGCCGACCTGTTCGCCGTGGCGCTGCAGCCACCCGTCGATCTCGGCGAGCACGGCGGGGACGGCCTCGCGCGGCAGCGCGTACTCCATCTCCCGGAACCGCACCCGGCGCGACGACGCGAACACGCGGTAGGACCGGTCGATGTAGTCGCGCGCCGACAGCGCGCGGGCGGCGACGCGGTTGGTCGGCGGGATCAGGGCCGGACGCCGGGTGGTGATCCGGTTCAACCCCTCGAAGACGGTGTTCGACAGAAGTTCGTCGTCGAGCCAGGCGCGGGCCCGGCCGACCGGGCGCAGTTCGGTGCCGGGCAGCACCCGGTTGTTGCGCTTCGTCAGCACCCGGTCGGTGTGGGGGAACCAGTAGAACTCGAAGTGGTCGTTGCCGACGACGAGCTCGTCGAGCCCGGCGAGGGTGTCGGGCAGCGTCGCCGGCGCCTCCGAGGCGGCAAGCGCGTACGCCGGCTCGCAGCGCAGGGTGACGGTGGCGATCACGCCGAGCGCGCCGAGCCCGACGCGGGCGGCGGCGAAGACGTCCGGGTTCTCGGACGCGTCGCAGTGCAGCAGGCTGCCGTCCGCGAGCACGAGGTCGAGCCCGGTCACCTGGGTGGCCAGACCGCCGAGCTTCGCGCCGGTGCCGTGCGTGCCGGTCGAGATCGCGCCCGAGAGCGTCTGCACGTCGATGTCGCCGAGGTTGGTCATCGACAGCCCGAGCTGCCAGAGCGACTCGTTCAGCTCGTGCAGCCGGGTACCCGCGTGGACGGTGACCTCGCCGGTGGCGCGGTCGGCGTGCACGATGCCGGCGAGGCGGTCGAGACGCAGCTGCAGGCCGTCCGTCGCGCCGATGGCGGTGAACGAGTGGCCGCTGCCGATGGGCTTGACGCGCTGTCCGCGCGCCGCCGCGTCGGCGACAGTCCGCTGCAGCGCGGTGACGGTGGCCGGACGCGCCACCGCGACGTCGCAGCTCACCGTGCCGGCCCAGTTGTCCCAACGCGTCACGGGACCGATCCTGCCACCGTCGTACGCTGCCGCGGTGGCTGACATCGACGCCCTGACCCGGGCGACCGCCGACCTCGATCCGCCGTTGGCCGCGCTCGACCTCGCGTCGCTCGACGCCAACGCGGACGACCTGGTGCGCCGGGCCCGTGACACTCCGGTGCGGGTGGCGGCGAAGTCGGTGCGCTGCCGGTGGGTGCTCGAGCGCGTGCTCGCCCGGCCGGGCTGGCAGGGCGTCATGGCGTTCTCGCTCGCCGAGGCGCTGTGGCTCGTGCGCGGCGGGGTGACGGACGTGCTCGTCGGCTACCCGACCGCAGATCGCGCAGCTCTGCGCGAACTCGCCGCCGACGCCACCGCGCTCGAGGCGGTGACGGTGATGATCGACGGTCCCGAGCAGCTGCGGGTGCTGCGCGAGCAGTGCGGCGACGCTCCCGTGCGGGTCTGCCTCGACGTCGACGCGTCGTTGCGGGTCGGCCCGCTGCACCTCGGCGTGCGGCGGTCGCCGCTGCGCACGCCGACGGACGCGGCGATGGTCGCGGTGGCCGCGAAGGCGGACGGCCGCCGGGTCGTCGGCGTCATGTTCTACGAGGCGCAGATCGCCGGGCTGCCCGACACCTCGCCCGCGGTGCGGTTCGTGAAGCGCCGTTCGGCCGCGGACCTCGCGACGAGGCGCGGTGCGGTCGTGGCTGCGGTCGAGGCCGAGGTCGGACGGTTGTCCGTCGTCAACTCGGGCGGCACCGGCAGCCTCGAGGTGAGCTCCGCCGATCCGTGCGTCACCGAGGTGACCGCGGGGTCGGGACTGTTCACGCCCACCCTCTTCGACAGGTACCGCGCGTTCACGCCGCGTCCGGCGCTGTTCTTCGCGCTGCCCGTCGTCCGCCGGCCGGCCGAGCGCATCGCGACCCTGTTCGGCGGCGGGTACATCGCGTCCGGGCCGGCGGGGAAGACCCGCGTGCCGCGGCCGGTCGCCGCCGGGCTGTCGCTCATCGGCACCGAGGGTGCGGGCGAGGTGCAGACGCCCGTCCGGGGCGCGGCCGCCGCCGAGCTCGCGGTGGGTGACCGGGTCTGGTTCCGCCACGCCAAGGCGGGCGAACTGTGCGAGCGGTTCGACACCGTCCACGTCGTGTCCGGCGGCGAGCGCGTCGCCTCCGTGCCGACCTACCGCGGCGAGGGCCGGACGTTCGGTTAGGCGACCAGCGCCGTCAGCACGTCGGTGATCGCGGCGCGGATGCCCGGGTCCGCGACGACGCCGTCCGGTCCGACGTCGGCGGACGAGATCGGGATACTGCGGCAGGCGTCCTCGACGATGCGCGCCTGCACGTAGCCGAGCACCGTGCGCAGCGTGTCGATCGCGCCGTGGCCGCGGCGCGGATCGCTCGCGACGTTCACCCACGCCGTGGGACGGTCGGTCATCTCGGTGCCGCCGACCGTCCACTCGAGCAGGTTCTTCAGGGCGCCGGGGATGGTGCCGGCGTACTCGGGCGTGCAGATGAGCACGCCGTCCGCCGCCGCGATGCCCGCCCGCAACGCCGCCACCGACGGTGGCAGGGGTTCGCGGTCGTCGTCCGGGTTGAAGTGCGGCAGGGCTGTCAGGCCATGGCGGAACGTCTCGACGGACGGCGGCGCGCAGAGCGCCGCCGTCCGCACGAAGGCGGTGTTCGTCGACAGGGCGCGGGTGCTGCCCGAGACGAGCAGCACGCGTCGCATCGGCTCAGTCGTGCGCGATGTCGTTCCAGCCCTCGACCTCTTCGGGCTTGCGGGGCTCCGGGCCGATGTAGCGGGCGGACGGCCGGACGAGGCGTCCCGTCTTCTTCTGCTCCATGATGTGCGCCGACCAGCCGGCCGTGCGGGCGCAGGTGAACATCGCCGGCATCATGTGCGGCGGCACCTCGGCGAAGTCGAGGATGACGGCGGCCCAGAACTCGACGTTCGTCTCGATCGGACGGTCGGGCCGGCGCTCGCGCAGCTCGGCGAGCGCGGCCTGCTCGAGCGCCTCGGCGGCCTCGTAGCGCTTCGAACCGAGCTCCTTGCAGGTGCGGCGCAGCACGCGGGCGCGCGGGTCCTCGGCGCGGTAGACGCGGTGGCCGAAGCCCATCAGCCGCTCGTGCCGGTCGAGGATGCCCTTCACGAACTTGCGGGCGTCGCCGCTGCGCTCGACCTCCTCGATCATCGGCAGCACGCGCGCAGGGGCGCCGCCGTGCAGCGGGCCGCTCATCGCGCCGATGGCACCGGACATCGACGCGGCGACGTCGGCGCCGGTCGAGGCGATCACGCGCGCGGTGAAGGTGGAGGCGTTCATGCCGTGCTCGGCGGCGGAGACGAAGTAGGCGTCGACCGCGCGCACGTGCGCCGGGTCGGGCTCGCCGCGCCAGCGGGTCATGAAGCGCTCGATGATCGTCTCGCACTGGTCGATGCGCGCCTGCGGCACGGCCGGGTTCGACAGGCCGCGCGCCGACTGGGCGGCGTAGCTCAGCGCCATGACGGCGGCGCGGGCGAGCTGCTCGCGCGCCTCCTCGTCGCTGATGTCGAGCAGCGGACGGTAGCCCCAGACCGGCGCGAGCATCGCGAGCGCGGCCTGGACGTCGACGCGCACGTCGCCGGTGTGCACCGGGATCGGGAACGGCTCGGCCGGCGGCAGACCCGGTCCGAACTTGCCGTCGACCAGCAGCGCCCACACGTTGCCGAAGGTGACGCGGCCCGCGAGGTCCTCGATGTCGACGCCCCGGTAGCGCAGCGCGCCGCCGTCCTTGTCCGGCTCGGCGATCTCGGTCTCGAAGGCGATGACCCCTTCGAGGCCCGGGCTGTAGTCGTCTGCCATTGACGTGTGCCTTCCGGTGGTGTGCCGACTGCGGACGTGGCGGTACACGGGGCGGGTTGCGCCCCGACGGGCCCATTCTGCTCACATCGGGTCCGGGGGCGCGCACGGGAGGTGGGAGGATCGGGGCGATGACCGATCCATCCCAGTTGCGCGAGGCCTACACGAAGGGCCGGCTCGACGAGGCGGAGGTCGCCGGCACGTGGCTCGAGCAGCTGCGCTCCTGGTTCGACGCCGCTGCCGCCGATCCGGCCGTCCTCGAACCCAACGCGATCCAGCTCGCCACCGCCGGTGCCGACGGGCATCCCGAGGTGCGCACCGTGCTCGTCAAGGCACTCGACGAGCGCGGCATCGTGTTCTACACCAACCACCGGTCGGCGAAGGGCCGCGCGCTCGCCGAGAACCCGTGGGCGTCCGCAGTGTTCGTGTGGCTTCCCCTGCAGCGGCAGGTGCGGTTGTCCGGGCCGGTCGAGCACGTGTCGCGCGAGGAGACGGCGGCGTACTTCGCCACCCGCCCCCGCGAGTCGCAGCTCGGTGCGTGGGCGTCGCCGCAGTCGCAGGTCGTGGCGTCGCGCGCGGAACTCGAGGCCGCCGAGGACGCCGCAGCGGCGCGCTTCGGCGACGGCGAGATCCCGCCGCCGCCGCACTGGGGTGGTTTCCTGCTGCGTCCCGACGCGGTGGAGTTCTGGCAGGGCCGCGCCGGCCGGCTGCACGACCGCGTGCGGTACCGGCGCGACGGCGACGCCTGGGCTGTCGAACGTCTCGCCCCGTGACCGGACCCGCCCAGCAGGCTCCCGACACCCCCACGCCGCAGGAGGCGTCCGAACAGGCGCGGTCGTGGCGCGCCATGCTGCGCCGCCAGGCGCTCGACACCCGTCCGTTGGCGATCCCTACCTACAAGCGGTTGCTGATCGGCCAGGGGACCTCCTTCATCGGCTCGATGCTCACGCAGGTCGCCGTGCCGGTGCAGGTGTACGCGATCTCGCGGTCGTCGCTCTACGTCGGCCTCGTGGGTCTCGTCGGCCTGCTGCCGATCGTGGTCTTCGGGCTCTACGGCGGCGCGATCGCCGACGTCATCGACCGGCGCCTGCTGTACCTGTGGTCGTCGCTGCTGTCGTGGGTCACGACGCTCGCGCTGCTGCTGCAGACCCTCGCCGGCCTCGACAACGTGCCGCTCATCCTGGTGCTCGTCGGCGTGCAGTCGGGGGCGTTCGCGGTCGCGTCGTCCGCGCGGGGGGCGATCATCCCGCGCATCGTGCCCACCGAGCTCGTGGCGGCCGCGAACACCCTGAACTTCACCGTCGGCAACGTCGGGCAGGTCGCCGGGCCGTTGCTCGCCGGCGTGCTCGTGACGCTGCCCAACGGGTTCGCGGTCGCCTACGGCGTCGACGCCGTGCTGTTCACCGCCGCGCTCTACTCGGTGCTGCGGCTGCCGCCGATCCGCCCGGACGGCCACGGGCAGAAGCTCGGTCTGCGTTCGGTCGCCGAGGGGCTCGCGTTCATCGCGACCCGTCCGGTGCTGCTGATGTCGTTCGCCGTCGACATCGCCGCGATGGTGCTGGCGATGCCGCGCGCGCTGTTCCCCGAGGTCGCCGACGACCGCTACGGCGGCAACGTGGGTCCGCTCTACGCGGCGATCGCGATCGGGGCGGTGGTGGCGGGAGCGTCCAGCGGGTGGATCGGACGGGTCCGCCGCCAGGGCCGCGCGCTGACCTTCGCGATCATCGGCTGGGGGACGGCGGTCGCCCTCGCGGGTCTCGCGCACCACCTGTGGCTGGCGGTGATGCTGCTGGCGGTCGCCGGCGCCGCCGATCTGGTGAGCGCGGTCTACCGGCAGACCATCCTGCAGACCTACGCCCCGGACGAGATGCGCGGGCGCATGCAGGGCGTGTTCATCGCGGTCGTCGCCGGCGGACCACGGCTCGGCGACCTGCGCGCCGGAGGTACGGCGGCCGTCACCGGTCCCACGTTCTCCTGGGTCGGCGGCGGCCTCGCCTGCGTGGCCGTCGTGGCCGTCGGCGGACTGCTCGTCCGCTCCTTCTGGGGCTACGACGCGAGCGCCGAGATCGCGCCCGACTGACCCGTCCGCCGATCCCGGTCCCGGCCTGCCGTCCCCCGTTCCCGCCGTTCTCGCCGGCCGCGCGGATCTTCATGGCCGCGCGTCCCCATGCGGTCGCCGGGTGATCAAGATCCACCGGCCGGTCCGGATCTTCATGGCCGGGCATGCCGATGCCGCCGCCGACCCATCAAGATCGGCCGCGGACGGTCAGGCGGTGTCGACGGTCAGGCGTTGGGGGCGAGCTCGGTGCCCGCGCCGCGCTGGCGGGCGACCGGACGGGCGGGCGCGGCGTCGGCGGGCTGCGCGCCGAGCACGTGGAAGCCCGCGTCGGCGATCATCGCGAGGTCGGCCTCGGCGGCCTGGCCCTCGCTGGTGAGGTAGTCGCCGAGGAACAGCGAGTTCGCCAGATGCAGCGCGAGCGGCTGCTGCGAGCGCAGGTGCATCTCGCGTCCGCCGGCGATGCGCACCTCGGACGACGGCGCGGCGAGCCGCACCATGGCGAGGATGCGCAGGCAGCGGCCCGGCGTGAGCGTCCACTCGTCGGCCAGCGGCGTGCCCTCGAACGGCATCAGGAAGTTGACCGGGATCGAGTCGCTGTCGAGCTCGCGCAGCGCGAAGACGGCCTCGACGATCTCCTCGTCCGTCTCGCCCATGCCGACGATGAGCCCGGAGCACGGCGACAGTCCAGCCTGCTTCGCGTGCTCGACGGTGTTCACCCGGTCGGCGTACTCGTGGGTGGTGCAGATGTCGCCGTAGCGCGACTCGGCGGTGTTGATGTTGTGGTTGTACGCGTCGACGCCCGCCGCCTTGAGCTGCTCGGCCTGCCCGTCGGAGAGGATGCCGAGGCAGGCGCACACCTCGGCCTGCGGGTGTTCGCGCTTGAGCTCGGTGACGATCTCGCCCACGCGGTCGAGGTCGCGCTGGTGCGGGCCGCGCCCGCTGGCCACGAGGCACACGCGCGACGCGCCGCCGGCCAGGCCCATGCCCGCCTGGCGCAGCGCCTCCTCGGGCTTGAGCCAGGTGTACTTGAGGACGTCCGCGCCGGACCCGACCGCCTGCGAGCAGTAGAAGCAGTCCTCGGGGCAGAGGCCGGACTTCAGGTTGACCAGGTAGTTGACCTTGACGCTGGTGCCGAAGTGCTTGCGGCGGACGCGTCCGGCGGCGGCGACGAGGTCGAGCAGGTCGTCGTCGGACGAGCGCAGCACGTCGAGGGCGTCGTCGTGCGTGAGCGCCTCCCCGGCCAGGACACGGTCGGCGAGGTCGGCGAACGGGGTGGGCATGGCAGGCAGCCTAACCAGCGCCGTCCGCCGCTACGGTGGCGCCATGGCGCTGCGGGGCAGGGACTGGACCATCGCGGCGGGCACCCACCGCGTCACCGTCGCCGAGGTCGGCGCGACCCTCGCCGGCTACGAGGCGGACGGCCGTGTCGTGACCCCCGGGTGGGACCCGTCCGTGCTGCCGCCGAAGGGGTGCGGCGCGACCCTCGTGCCCTGGCCGAACCGCATCGCGGGCGCCCGCTACACCTTCGCCGGCGAGACGCAGCAGCTCGCCGCGACCGAGCCCGACACCGGTAACGCGATCCACGGCCTGGGCCGGTGGGAGCGGTGGGCGCCGGCCCGGCAGGACGAGCACCTGCTCACGCTCGGGCTCGACATCGTGCCGCAGAAGGGCTACCCGTTCGAGGTGCGCGCCGAGGTCACCTACGAGGTGCACGCCGAGCGCGGCCTCACCGTCACCCTCGGTGCCCGCAACGTGGGCGACCGGGCCGCGCCCTTCGGCGCGGGTTCGCACCCCTACCTCGCCACCGGCGGCACCCGCCTCGACGACGTGACCCTCACCCTGCCGGCCCGGCAGATCCTCGTGACCGACGAGCGCAGCGTGCCGATCGGCGTGCGCACGCTCGACCACGACTTCCGGGGCGGACGAGCGTTGGGCGCGGACCGTTACGACGACTGCTTCACCGGCCTCGACACGATCGACGGACGGGGCGAGGTCGTCGTCGACACCGGCGAGCACGCGACCCGGCTGTGGTTCGACGACGCGTTCGCGTTCCTGCAGGTGTTCACCGTGCCCGAGCTGGTCCCGGGCTGCGGTGGCATCGCGGTCGAGCCGATGACCTGCGCGCCGAACGCGTTCAACTCCGGGGACGGCATCATCGTGGTGCAGCCGGGCGAGGCGTGGACCGGCAGCTGGGGCATCCAGCCGCTGCGCTGAGGCCGGTCAGTCGAGACGCGCGGTGGTGCGTTCCTGCTCGACCCGGCGGACGAGGGTGGCCTCGTCGGCGTTGCGGACGATCACCACGGACCCGCCCACCGCGAGCGGTGCGAGCAGCGCGTCGACCCAGTCGGACCAGCCGGTCCAGTCACGGGTGGTGAGCAGCCGACCGCCGTCGGCGAGGCCGAGCTCGGCGGCGCGCGACGTCGCCCGGTCGAGGGCCTCGCGTCGGGTCAGCCCGGGAAGACACGGGTCGTCGGGACCCGCGGGCATCGGCAGGCCGGCCCACGCGTCGGCCTGCGGTCGCACGGCGGCGACGTAGTCGGCCGAACCCGACGGCACCGCGTCGCCGAGGCCCACCGCGGCACGGGCGGGTGCCACCAGGAACCGGTCGGGGGCGTCGAGCCCGTCCGCCGTGTCGGGCGTGCCGAACGCGACGTCACCCGAACCGCCGTCGTCGAGCGCGAGGCCGGCGGTGAGGCAGCCGAGCACGACCGGCACCGAGATCCAGTGCGCAGGCAGCGCGAGCGCGGCGGTGTCGCCCACCCCGAGCGCCAGTTCGTCCGTGAGCAGGTTGTGGGTCTTGGCCACCCAGTTCGCGAGCGACTTGCGTGAGAGTTCCGAGCGCTCGCCGGTGCTCTCGTCGTAGTACGTGACGAACGGGCGGGACGCGTCCTCGGCCATGAGGGCCGCGAAGCGCGCCTCGGGGGTCAGTTGATGCACTTCGCGTCGATCGCCGACTTCGTGACCGGCTTGCGAGCGGACGTCGTCGGCGACGTCGGGCCCGGGCTCTCGGTCTTCGGGGCGGTCCGCTTCGGCGGGTTGATGACGTTCTCGACGAACCGCTTGACCTGCACGGGGTTCGTGTACCCGCTCTGCAGGTTCACCGGGATCGTGCGGCCGACGATGTTGTCGGCGGTGAGGCCCTGCACCTGCTCGGCGAGGTCGAACAGGTTCAGCGAGCCGTCGAAGTAGATGGAGCGCTTGAGCGCGTCGCCCAGCTCGCGGATCTTGAACAGCAGGCTGCTGCCGGCGGTGATCTGCCGGAACGTGGCGGTGAGGAAGTACTGCTGGCGCTTGACGCGGTCCTGGTCGCCGCGGGGCAGGTTGTGCCGCTGGCGGACGAACTCGAGCGCCTTGACGCCGGAGATCGTGCTGCGGCCCTTGGGCAGCACCAGCCCGGAGCCGCCGTCCTCGCCGTGCGCCAGGTTGTAGGCGACGGTGTCGTTGACGGCGTGGCACATCGTCACCGGGATGCCGCCGATGGCCTTGCTGATGCGGTAGAAGCCGAGCAGGTCGACCTGCACGTAGTGGTCGAAGGTCAGGCCGGTGAGGTTGCGGACGGTCTGCAGCAGCAGGTTCGCGCCCGCGGTGCGCTTGGCGTCGACGCTGCCCTGCGTCTCGGTGTAGCCCAGGGCGTACGGCGCGTTGAGCTTGTTCATGCCGTGGCCCGGCACCTCGACCTCGGCGTCGCGGGGCAGCGAGATGAGCGTCGCCCGCGACCCGTCGGCCGGGATGTGGACGATCATCATCGTGTCGGTGGCGAGGCTGCCGCCGTCGCGGCCGACCTTGAGCTCGCGCACCTCGGCGTCGGTCATGTTCGACCGGTCGTCGTTGCCCACCACCAGGATGTTCTGGTCGGTGCCGTCGATGTCCTTCTCGGTCTTCTGCGCCGCGTCCTTCTGGCGCCCGGTCTGGATGCCCTGCAGCCGGCTGATGCCGTTGTCCAGGTCGCGGAAGGAATACCAGGTGTAGCCGGCGAGCACGAGCAGGACGATCGAGAGGATCGAGCCCAGGATGCGTCCGACCGGCTTCAGTGCGGCGGCGCGTTCGGCGACGGTGCCGCCGCGGTGCCGACCCCGCGGGTCGAGGTGCGGCGGCAGGCCGTGCGCTGACATGACCCGGAGAGTACAAGCGGTTGCCTCGAGAACCGCCTGTGGTACTCAGGCCCGGTTCACGCGGTGCGGGCTCGTCAGTCGATGCACCCGAGCCACCCGCCCGCGCGAGAGGCGCCCGCGGACGCCCCGGGAGACGCGGTCGCGGAGGGTGTCGCCCTCGGTGTCGTGCCGGCGCCCTTGGCCATGACGCCGTTGCGTCCGACGACGAGCGTGACGCGGCGGACGTCCGGGGTGACGGTCGCGATCGCGCGGGGGACCGCCGCCAGCACGGCCTTGGCCTGCGCCTCATCGCCGGCCGGGTAGAGGACGGCCGTCCGCAACTGGGTGGTCGACGCCGAGTCGACGGCACCGACCCGGAAGCCGAGCTTCGTCAGGGCGGTGGCGTTGCGGGCCGCGAGGCGTGGGGTGTCGGTGCCGTTGAGGACGTCGACGGTGACGGCGGCGGGCTTCGCCGCCTTCGCCGAGCGCAGGGCGTCGTCGCGCTTGCCCTCGAGCTGGGCGACGAAGGCGGGCAGTGCCGCACGGTTGACCTCGACGATCGCGGTCTCGACACCGTCGGGGTAGATGACCTTGGGACCGTTGTTGGGGATCGTCGCGAAGTCGATGCCGCCCGCGGTGAGGGCCTGGAACTGCCGGGCGAGACCGATGAGGTCGAGGCCCGGGTCGGTGAGCAGCGACGAGCCGACCGCGTCGAGGAAGTCCTGCATCTTGAACGGGTTCAGGATCGTGCCCGCGGACGTGATCTTCTCGAACGCGGCCTTGAGGAAGTACTGCTGGCGCCGCACCCGGTCGAGGTCGCCGTGGGGCAGGCCGTGGCGCTGCCGCACGAAGGCCAGCGCCTGCTCGCCCTTGATGAGCGAGCGGCCGGCGGGCAGGTCGATGCCGGAGAAGCCGTGGCGGGTGCCGTCGGTCTCGGTGCTCGCGTTCTGCGCGTGCTTGAGGCACACCTCGACGCCGCCGATGGCGTTGCTGATGCGGTAGAAGCCGAGCAGGTTGACCTGCATGTAGTGGTCGACCTCGAGGCCCGTCAGCGTCTGGACGGTGCGGATCGTCGCGTCGATGCCGGCGCTCTCACTGGCCTTCTCGGACTTCCCCGCCGATCGCGCGGTGTTGTACGCGTCCGGGTAGGCGGAGTTCATCTTGCCCTTGCCGCCACCGGGCAGGGTCACCCACGCGTCGCGGGGGAACGAGACCAGCGTCGGACGGCCGTCCGCCGGCACGTGCAGCAGCATCATCGTGTCGGCGTTGACCGTGGTCTGGTCGGTGCCCGCCCGCAGGGCCCGCAGCTCGGCGCGGGTGGCGCCGGCGCGGGTGTCGTTGCCCAGCAGCAGGATGTTCTGCGCCTTGCCGTCGGGGTCCTTGGCCGCACCGGGCACGGCCGCGCCGTGCGGGATGCGCTCGGTGAAGTCCTGGAACGTGGCCCACGCGATGCCGCTCACGACGATGACGAGCAGCGACAGCGACGCGAACAGCGCCCGCAGCCCGACCCGGACGCCCCACCGCAGGTGGAGGCGCGGGGCCGGCAGGCGGAGCGACGGACGCGGAGGCATCGTGCCGACGCTAACGCCGGGGACGACCCCGATCGGGCAGGCAGGCCGACCGGAGATCTGGATCAATCCGGCGGTTACCCTTCCCTCAAGCGTGAATGTCGCCTAACGTCGTCTTCACATCGGCGTGTCGCCCCCACACTTCCGAAGTGAGTTGGTAATGAACCCGTTCCCCCCGCGGGTGCTCCGGTCTGCAGTCGCCGCCCTGGCGCTCGCAGTCGGCACCGTCACCGCCCTGTCCGTCGCCGGCCCCGCCGCCGAGGCCGGGACGATCACCATCAAGCCCACGGGCAGCGTGATCGTGACCAGCAACGGCAACGGCCACGGTCACGGCATGAGCCAGTACGGCGCGTACGGCGCGGCCCGCCAGGGCAGGACGTACCGCCAGATCCTCGCCTTCTACTACCCCGGGACGACGTTGACGACGCTGCCGCGCACCATCGTGCGCGTGCGCCTGTCGGGCTTCCCGACCACCGTGACCGTCCAGGCCGAGGCCCACCTCACCGTCACCGGCAACGGCGGCGCGTCGCTGCCCGTCACCGGGTACAAGCAGTACCGGCTCGTCGCCTCGGGCAGCGGCTTCACGCTGCAGCGGCTCGGCACCGCGAAGGGCGCGACCTGGAAGACCTACCGCACCGGGCTGCCGAACCGGTCGGAGTTCTGGCGCAACAACGCCTGGTCGACCCGCCTCTACCGGGCGGACGGGACCAGCACCCGGTTCTTCGGCTACGTGCGGGCGGTGCGTTCCGGCAGCAGCGCCTACGTCGTCAACCGCGTCGGCCTGGACAACTACACCGCCGGCGTCGTCGCGAGCGAGATCCCGACCAGCTGGTCGGCGCAGGCGGTCAACGCGCAGGCCGTCGCCGCGCGCACCTACGCCCGGTACGAGGTCGTCCACACCCCGTCCGGCAGCGAGTACGACATCTGCGACACCACGCAGTGCCAGGTCTACAACGGCCGCTACTCCTACGACAGCAGCGGGCAGCTGATGACGTGGCGTTCGGCGTACACGCCGGCGGTCACCGCGACGAGCAACCAGGTGCTGCAGTACAAGGGCCAGACGATCTTCTCCCAGTTCTCCGCCTCGAACGGCGGGTACACGGCGAGCGGCGGCCAGCCCTACCTCGTGTCGCGCAAGGACACCTACGACACGATGTCGCTCAACCCTTACATCCGCGACCGCACGAAGGTCTCGGCGCGCTCGCTCGCGGCGTACTTCGGCCTGGCGAAGGTGACCGGCCTGTCCGTCACCAAGCGCGACGGCCACGGTTCCTGGGGCGGACGGGTCCTCGCCGGCACCGTGAAGGGCGTCGGATCGAACGGCAAGGCCAGGACGGTGTCCGTGACCGGTTTCGACCTGCAGTACGCGTTCGGGATCGGCACGACGATGTTCACGGTCGCGCCCGCGTAGTCCCGTCCGCCGGCCCGGTGTGCGATCCTGCCGCGCATGCCGAGCCCCGCTGCCACCACCCTGCTCGACGACGTCGAGGCGGTCATCCTCGTCGGCGGCCTGGGCACCCGGCTGCGGCCGCTGACCCTCTCGGCGCCCAAGCCGATGCTGCCCACGGCGGGCGTGCCGTTCCTGACCCACCAGATGCTGCGCCTGCGCGACGCGGGCGTGCGGCACATCGTGCTGGGCACCAGCTACCGCGCCGAGGTCTTCGAGGAGCACTTCGGTGACGGGACGGACCTGGGCGTCGAGCTCGAGTACGTCGTCGAGACCGAGGCGCTCGGCACCGGTGGCGGCATCCGCAACGTCGCCGGTCACCTGAGCGCCGGCACCGTCCTGGTGCTCAACGGCGACAACCTCATCGGGGTGGACCTGGGCGTTCTGGTCGGCGAGCACCGCGCCCACGACGCGGACGTCACGCTCACGCTCACGCGGGTCGCCGACCCCCGCGCGTTCGGGTGCGTCAAGACCGACCCCGACGGACGGGTGACGGCGTTCCTCGAGAAGGACCCCCACCCCGTCACCGACCAGATCAACGCCGGGCTGTACGTGTTCCGCCGCGAGATCATCGACGGCATCCCCACGGGACGGCCGGTGTCGGTCGAGCGCGAGACCTTCCCGGGCCTGCTCGAGTCCGGCGCGACCGTCTGCGGCCACGTGCACACCGGGTACTGGCGCGACTTCGGCACGCCGGCCGACTTCGTCCAGGGCTCGTGCGACCTCGTGCTCGGGCGCGCCCCGTCACCCGCGGTGAGCGTGCCGGGGGCCTCGCTGGTGCTGCCGGGTGCCACGGTCGACGGCACCGCGTTCCTGTCCATGGGCACCACGGTGGGTGCGGGGGCGTCCGTGGGACGGCGGGCGACCGTCGAGGGTTCCGTCCTGTTCGACGGCGCCAGGGTCGGTCCGGGCGCGATCATCCGCCGGTCCGTCATCGGCGCCGGCGCGGTGGTCGGCGAGGCGGCCGTGATCGAGGACGCGATCGTCGGCGACCGCGCCGACGTGGGGGCACGGGTGGAGCTGCGCCACGGCGCCCGGGTCTGGCCGGGCGTGCAGCTGGCGGACGGCGCCGTGCGGTTCTCGTCGGACGTGTGAGTCACACTGGGCCGGTGCCCGCCGACGCCCTGACCCGCACCTGGGACGCGGGGCACCGCATCGACCTGCGGGCCACCCTGCAGCCGCTGCGCCGCGGCACCGGCGACCCCGCCCACCGCTGGGACCCCTCGGGCCGCTTCTGGTGGGCCTGCCTCACCCCGGACGGTCCCGGCACCCTCGCGCTGTCCGCCGCCGGTCAGGTCGTGACCGCCCACGCCTGGGGTGACGGCGCGCAGTGGCTGCTCGACGGCGTGCCGCGGCTGCTCGGCGCGGACGACGACTGGTCGGGTCTCGACGTGTCGTCCGTCGCGGTGCTGCACCGCACCCGGCGCACCCGCCCCGGCCTGCGTCTCGTCGCGACCGGCCTGGTCATGGACGCTCTGGTGCCGGCCGTCCTCGAACAGAAGGTCACCGGCGTCGAGGCCCGGCGCGCCTGGCGGGGGCTGCTGTACACGTTCGGGTCGCCCGCACCGGGCCCGGCCGACAGCGTCGCCGCGAGCATGCGGGTGCCCCCGCCGCCGCGCACCCTGCTCGAGGTCCCGTCCTGGGACTGGCACCGCTTCGGCGTCGACATCAAGCGGCAGCGGGCCATCCGCGCGGCGGCCACGGTCGCGCACCGCCTCGAGGAGTGCGCGGCGATGTCCCACGCCGACGCCACGGCCCGTCTGCTGCTGATCCCCGGCATCGGCGTCTGGACGGCGGCCGAGACGACGCAGCGGGCTCTCGGCGACCCGGACGCGGTCAGCGTCGGCGACTACCACCTGAAGAACATGGTGGTGCACCTGCTCACCGGCCGTGCCCGCGGCACCGACGAGGAGATGGTCGAGCTGCTGGGCGCGTGGCCCGGCCAGCGTCAGCGCGTCATGCGGCTGATCGAGCTCACCGGCATCGCCGCGCCCAGGTTCGGGCCGAAGTTCAACTACACCGACATCCGCGCCATCTGAGACTGCGCACCGCGCGTCTCCCCGGCCCACGCCACGACGGTGTCGATGAGCGTCCCCAGGTGGTCGCGGGTCGCGGTGAGGTCCGCGAGCTCGTGATCGATGCGCCGGCGCTCGGCGCGCAGCGTCTCGATGGTCTCGTACGTGACCTCGTCCGAGGGGGCGTCGACGCAGGGCAGGACGCTCGCGATGGTGCTGCTCGACAGGCCGGCCGCGTAGAGCCGCCGCAGCATCCGCACGCGCTCGACCGCGGTGTCGTCGTACACGCGCTGACCGCTCGCCGTGCGCGTGGGCGTGAGCAGCGCCTGCTCCTCGTAGTAGCGCAGCGCGCGGACGGACGCGCCGGTGCGGACGGACAGCTCGCCGATGCGCATGAGTGACCTCGCTCTCGTGGGCCGCGCCGGAGCTTGCCCCTGACGCCGACGTGAGGTCCTAGCGTCGCGTCGTCATCGGCCATTCCCGTCAGGAGCACATCATGGACATCGCCGGATCGGTCGCCCTCGTGACCGGCGCCAATCGCGGCCTCGGCCGCGCGTTCGCGCTCGCCCTCGTCGAACGCGGGGCCGCGAAGGTCTACGCGGCGGCGCGGGACCCGCGCAGTATCGAGCTGCCCGGCGTCGAGCCGCTGCAGCTCGACCTGCTCGACGAGGCGTCGGTCGCCCGGGCGGCCGGCGTCGCGTCCGACGTCACGCTGCTGGTCAACAACGCCGGGGTGTCGGTCCGGCAGAACCTGCTCACCGGAGATCTCGCCGAGATCCGCCGCGAGATGGACACGAACTTCTACGGGACGCTCGCGGTGACGCGCGCGTTCGCCGGGGTGCTCGGCGCGAACGGCGGGGGTGCCGTGCTCAACGTGCTGTCGGCGCTGTCGTGGTTCTCGTTCGACGGGGCGACGTCGTACTCCGCGGCGAAGGCGGCCGAGTGGAGCCTCACCAACGGCACCCGCGTCGAGCTCGCCGCGCAGGGCACGCAGGTCGTCGGGCTCGCGCTCGGGGGCGCGGCCACGGACATGATGAAGGGGTACGACGGCCCGCTTCTCGATCCGGACGACGTGGTGCGCGCGGCGCTCGACGGCGTGCGGTCGGGCGCGTCCGAGGTGCTCGTCGACGACTGGAGCCGCGCCGTCAAGGCCGGGCTCGCCGAGGATCCCGCGGTGTTCTACGCCCGCGTCGCGGCGGGCGAGGTGTCGTTCTAGGCGGGTTGTCTAGGCGCCGGCGAACTCGTCGAGCACCGCGTCGGCGAGCGGCGGCCACGCCTCCTTGGCCCACGGGCCGAAGTCGCGGTCGGCGAGGGCGACGAGCGCGA
Organism: Jatrophihabitans fulvus; assembly: GCF_054781375.1. Taxonomy (NCBI): domain Bacteria; kingdom Bacillati; phylum Actinomycetota; class Actinomycetes; order Jatrophihabitantales; family Jatrophihabitantaceae; genus Jatrophihabitans; species Jatrophihabitans fulvus. The sequence goes on along the minus strand of NZ_BAAGUN010000002.1, from coordinate 145,484 downwards.
GCCCTGCCTCGGGGTCGATCCAGAAGAAGGTGCCGGCCTGCCCGAAGTGGCCGTACGTGGTGGGGGAGTTGCGCGAGCCCGTCCAGTGCGGTGACTTCGAGTCGCGGATCTCGAAGCCCAGCCCCCAGTCGTTCGACGCTTGCCCCCCGAAGCCGGGCAGCACGCCGCGCAGGCCCGCGAACTGCACCGTGCGCAGCAGCTCGAGCGTCGGTGTCGAGAGCAGCCCGCTGGGCGACAACGACTCTGCGCAGATGCGCGCAATATCGTCGACGGTGGACACGCCGGCGTGGGCGGGGGAGCCGTCGAGCGACGACGACGTCATGCCCAGTGGCCCGAACACCGCGTCGCGCAGGTAGTCGGCGAACCCGATGCCGGTGGCCCGGGCGACGTGATCGCCGAGCAGGTCGAAGCCGGCGTTCGAGTACAACCGCCGCTCCTCGGGTGCGCGTTCGCGACGCCGTTCGTCCGGCGCGATGCCCGACGCGTGTGCGAGCAGGTGCCGGACGGTCGCGCCCGGCAGCAGGTCCGCGTCCGGCTCGTCGTCGAGCGTCACGGCCTCCTCCTCGACGGCCACCAGGACCGCGAGGGCGGCGAGGGGTTTCGTGACCGACGCGAGGCGGAAGCGGTGGTCGGTGCTGCCGTGCGTGGCGACCACGCCGTCCGGCCCCACCACCGCCGCGGCGGCCGTGGTGACCGGCCACCCATCGAGTTGGGAAAGCGAACTCACGGGCTCACCGGCACCCGCGGCGCGCCGGTCGGGCGTGCGCCCGGCCTGCTCACGCCTCGACCCGTTCGCGGGCGGCGGCCACGAGCAGCGGCAGCTCCGACGCGGCGTCCGCCGGCAGGTCGTCCCACGCGAACCAGCGCAGGTCGAGCGACTCGTCGCTGATCGCCGGCTCGGCGCCGGGCGCGGCCACCGCGAGGAACTGCACGTCGAAGTGGCGCGTCGGCACCCCGAGCGAGCAGGTGATGGGGTGCACGTCGAGCCGCAGCGGCACGGGATCGACCGACAGCGAGCCGATGCCGCTCTCCTCGCGCGCCTCGCGGGCGGCGGCGTCGAGCAGCGTGCGGTCGCCAGGCTCGCAGTGGCCGCCGAGCTGCAGCCAGCGTCCGACGCGGGGGTGCAGCGTCAGCAGCACGGCGCCGCGCGACGGGTCGACGACCACGGTGCTCGCGGTGAGGTGGCCGGGCACGCACGAGCGCCACATCGCGTCCGGGCGCGCGGCGAGGAAGCCGAGGAACGCCTGGCGTACCGCCGAGGTCGCGACGTCGTCGGTCGGGAAGGCGGTGACGACCTCGACGGCGTCCTCGTGCAGGGGCGGAGGGGTCGAGTCGGCGCGCTCGGCGTCGGCGCGTCCGGCGGCCATCGCCTCGGCGGTGCCGAGACGGAACATGTCCTGCTCGGCACCGCGGACGAGTTCGGTGCTGCCGCGGCCGTCGTCGACCAGCCGGCCGTGCGGGGCGAGCCCGCGCACGATCGCCATGGGGACGCCGCCGAGCTTGCCCTTGACGAGGTCGCCGGCGGCGGCGATCTCGTCCGCGACCGCGACGAGCGTCGCCTCGAGGGTGTTGCCGTAGGCGTCGACGCTGCCGCGCGGGTCGTGGATCGCGCTCAGGCCCGCGACGCCGATGGCGACGTCGACCACGCCGCCGCGCCAGGGGCGTCCGAAGGTGTCGCTGATGATCACGCCGACCGTCACGCCCAGGCGTTCGCGGATCGCCTCGCGCAGCAGGCCCGCGGACGCGTCCGGGTCGACGGGCAGCAGCGCGAGCTCGTTGCGCGACACGTTCGACGCGTCGACGCCGGCGGCCGCCATCACCAGGCCCTGCTTGTTCTCGACGATGCGCAGCGGCCCGCGGCGGGCGACCACGCGGACGGTCTCGGCGTCGATCGCCGCCTGCCGTGCGGCCTCGCGCACGTCGGGGTCTGTGCTGTCGAGCACGATCATGCGGCCCTCGGCCTTCGACACGATCTTCGACGTCACGACGAGCACGTCGCCGTCGCGCAGGTCGGCGTGGGCCTGCACGAGGTCGCAGAGGTCGTCGCCGGGGTGCACCTCGCCGATGCCGATCACCGGCAGGATCTCGACGTGCGCGGCGGCGTGGTCGGTACTCACGCCACCAGCTCCAGCGCGGCCCTCACCATCGCGGCGGTGGCGTCGTCGTCGGTCATGAGCAGGGGGACGTCGCGCACGGTCACGCCCGGGACGTCCGCGGTGTCGCCGGTGTGCACGAGCCAACCGTCGAGCAGGCCACCGTCCGACCGCGCGCCGTAGTGCCGGCCGACCCCCTCGGCCGACACCTCGACGCCGATGGCCGGCAGGCACGTGTCGGCCATGCCGCGGACCGGCGCGCCGTCGATGATCGGCGACAGCCCGACGACGCGGCCGGGCGCCTGCGCGACCGCCTCGCGGATGCCGGCGATGCCCAGGATCGTGCCGATGGACACGACCGGGTTGCTCGGCGCCACGAGGACGACGTCGGCGGTGGTGATCGTGTCGAGCACGCCGGGCGCGGGCGTGGCGTCGTCGACGCCGACCTGGACGAAGGCGTGGGGGGTCAGCTGCGCGCGGTGGCGCACCCACCACTCCTGGAAGTGCACGGCCCGCCGCTTCGGGGCGTCCTCGCCCTCGTCGGCGAACTCGACGATCACGTGGGTCTCGCACCGGTCGTCCGACATCGGCAGCATGGTGACGCCGGGCTGCCAGCGCTCGCAGAGCGCGGCCGTCACCGCGCTGAGCGGGTAGCCGGCCTCGAGCATGCGGGTGCGCACCAGGTGCGTCGCGATGTCGAGATCGCCGAGGTTGAACCAGGTGGGCTGCGCGCCGTAGGCCGCGAACTCCTCCTGGATGCGCCAGGTCTCGCCCTCGCGGCCCCAGCCGCGGCCGGCGTCGTGCACGCCGCCGAGCGTGTACATGACGCTGTCGAGGTCGGGACAGATGCGCATGCCGTGCAGCGTCACGTCGTCGCCGGTGTTGACGATCGCCGTCACGGTGTCGTCGGGGCACGCGGCGCGCACGCCACGCAGGAAGCGGGCCCCGCCGACGCCGCCGGCCAGCACTGCGATTCGCACGCGGACGAACCTACGCGATGCCGCGGGCGTCGCTCCGGCGCCGTTTCAGCAGGGCCCCCACGTCGTGCATCGTCACCTCGCGCGCGCCGTGATCGAGCGCCGCCGGACGCAGCACGGCCGGCAGGTCGTAGTGCCAGCGCCAGGGATGGTCCTGGAACGCCACACGCGGCATGCCGACCAGCTCGGCGAACGCGTGCAGTTCCTCGCGGGTGTCGGCGAGCAGGTGGCAGTAGTCGCGGAAGCGCAACCCCGCCTCGGGGTAGGAGCGCACCGTGTCGACGTAGACGGTCACCGGCGCCGCGCGGCAGGGACTGTGCTCATGACATTTTCGAGTATCCCGGACGGCCTGACCGTCGCGCTCAGCCGCGGCAAGGTCCTTCCCGGCGCCTGAAGATCGCCGGGCGGGGTGGATCTTCAGACCTGGGGTGCGTGGGGGCGCCGGATCTGCCTGAAGATCGCCGGACGGGGTGGATCTTCAGACCTGGGGTGCGTGGGGGCGCTGGATCTGCCTGAAGATCGCCGGACGGGGTGGATCTACAGACCGCGGACGCGTGGGGGCGACGGATTCATCCGAAGATCGCCGGGCGGTGTGGATCTTCAGCCGCGGCGGGCGGCGACGAGCAGGCCGTCCCCCACGGGCAGCATCGCGGCGACGAGGCGCTCGTCGTCGCGGACGGTGCGGCCCAGCTCGCGCAGGACGGTCGTCTCGTGGTCGCGCTGCGCGGGGTCGGCGACGCGGTCGTGCCAGAGGGCGTTGTCGAACGCGACGATGCCGCCGGGACGCAGCATGCGGATCGCCTGCTCGTAGTAGACCGAGTACGCCGACTTGTCGGCGTCGACGAGCACCAGGTCGTACGCGGCGTCGCGCAGGCGCGGGAGCACCTCGGCGGCGGAGCCGTTGATGAGGCGGAACCGGGACGGCGCGATGCCGGCCTCGGTGAACGCCTGCTTCGCGGCGCGCTGGTTCTCGCCCTCGACGTCGATCGTGGTGAGCACGCCGTCGGCGGCCATGCCGCCGAGCAGGTACAGCCCGCTCACGCCGGCGCCGGTGCCCACCTCGACGACGCTGCGGGCGCCGGTGGCGGCGGCGAGCACGCGCAGGGCGGCACCGCCGGCGGGACCGATCGGGGTGCAGCCCAGCTCGTGTCCGCGGGCACGGGCCCGCGCGGCGACCTCGTCCTCCGCGGTGAACGACTCCGCGTAGGCGAGGCTGGCTTCGTTGAGCATCGCGTCGGCCATGCCGCACAGGTTAGTGAGCGCGACAGCGTCCGGGAGTAGGCGCGCGACCGGTCAGTGCATCGACTCCACCAGCAGGCGCAGATCGTCCACGCCCGTGAGCGGGTTGACCACCGCGAACCGGGTGCACACCTGCCCGCGGTGCTTGGTGGCGGTGACGAACCCGACCTGCTCGTCGAGGATGCGGCTGCTCCACCGCGCGTACGCGTCCGCGTCCCAGCCGATGCGTTCGAAGACGACGACGCTCAGCTCGGGTTCGAGCAGCAGCCGCACGTGCTCCTGCCCGCGGATGAACTCCGCGCCCTCGTGCGCGACCTGGATCGTCCGCTCGATCGCCTCGGTGTAGGCGTCCGTTCCGTGCACGGCGAGCGAGAACCAGAACGGCAGTCCGCGTGCGCGGCGCGAGAGCTGGATGGCGAAGTCGGACGGGTTCCACTCGCCCTCGACCGTCACGGCGTCGAGGTAGCCCGCGTGCTGCGTGTGCGCGGCGCGGGCCTGCACCGGGTCGCGGTAGATCAGCGCGCAGGCGTCGAAGGGCGCGAACAGCCACTTGTGCGGGTCGACGATGAACGAGTCGGCGTGCTCGACGCCCGCGAACAGGTGGCGGACGCTGGGCGCGGCCAGCCCCGCGCCGCCGTACGCGGCGTCGACGTGCAGCCACCACCCGTTCTCGCGGGCGACCTCCGCCGTGCCCGCGATGTCGTCGACGATGCCGAGGTTCGTGCTGCCGGCGGTCGCGACCACCGCGAAGATGCCGTCCCGGACGGACGGGTCGAGGCCGGCGAGGGTCTCGCGCAGCGCCACCCCGGTGAGGCGTCCGCGCTCGTCGCCCGGGACGACGACGAGGTCGACGTCCATGACGATGCGCAGCGCGTGCTCGACCGACGAGTGCGTCTGCTCGCTGACACACACGGCCCAGCGTCCGGACGGGTTCCCCCGGCGGTGCCGCGCCGCCTCCCGCGCGGCGACGAGGGCGGACAGGTTGCCGATGGTGCCGCCCTGGACGAACACGCCGCCCGACTCCGGGGGCAGGCCCGCGAGGTCGGCGAGCCAGCGCAACGCCTGGTTCTCGGCGAACACCGCGCCGGAGCCCTCCAGCCACGAGCCCGCGTAGACGCTGGTGGCGCCGACGAGCATGTCGAACGCTGCGGCCGCCTTGGTCGGGGCGCTCGGGATGAACGACAGGTAGCGCGGGTGGTCGACGGACAGGCACGCGGGGCCGAGCACGTCGTGCCAGACGCGCAGCGCCTCGGTCGAGCCGATGCCCGCCGGGGTGACGGTCTGGCCGGCCGCGTCGTCGAGTTCCTCGGGCGTGAACGGCCGGTCGAGGGGCGGCGCATGCATCGCGAGCCGCTCCAGGCTGAACCAGGCCAGGGCCTGCGCCGTCTTCTCCTCGTCCGTGGTGAACCGGTGCACGGTGCCCGAGCGTAACGGTGGGGGAACGCTGAGAGCGGGCCGCGCGTTTATGGGTCGTACAGCTTCGGTTGACAGTGTCGTCCGTGAGCAGTTCTCCGCCGATGCGGACGATCACGAGGTGAGGGCATGACGGTCGAGACGACCAGCGACGTGAACCCGGTCTGGGTTCCGCCGACGTGGGACGAGGTGGTGCGCGAGCACGCCGACCGCGTCTACCGGCTCGCCTACCGGCTGTCGGGCAACCGTGCCGACGCCGAGGACCTCACGCAGGAGACGTTCGTCCGCGTGTTCCGTTCGCTCGCCGAGTACAAGCCCGGCACCTTCGAGGGCTGGCTGCACCGCATCACCACCAACCTGTTCCTCGACATGGTGCGGCGCCGGCAGCGCATCCGCTTCGACGCCCTGCCCGACGACGTCGGCGACCGCCTGCCCGGCAACGGTCCCGGCCCGGAGCAGGCCTACGACCTCAACCACCTCGACCCCGAGATCCAGGCCGCGCTCGACGACCTGCCGCCCGACTTCCGCGTGGCCGTGGTGCTGTGCGATCTCGAACAGCTGTCGTACGAGGAGATCGCGGCCACGCTCGGCATCAAGGTCGGCACCGTCCGATCCCGTATCCACCGCGGACGGGTGCTGCTGCGCGAGTCGCTGGCCCACCGGGCGCCCGGTCTGCGACCGGCCGAGCCGGGTGTGCAGCCGGGCATCGAACCGGAGCCGGCGGTATGAGCCCGCTCGGACCGTTGGGCCCGCTGGGTCCCCAGCACCTGTCGGACGAGGCCGTCGCGGCCTGCGCCGACGGCGTGCTCACCGGTCACGCGCGCAGCCGCGCGATGCGGCACGTGGCCGAGTGCGCCGAGTGCGCCGAGGCCGTCCGGGAGCAGCGCGAGACGGCGTCCGTGCTGCGCAGCGCCCCGTCGCCCGACCTGCCCTCCGACCTGCTCGACCGGCTGCGCGGCCTCCCGGCCGTCACGCCGGTCACCGTGCCGCCCACCGTCGTCATGCCCGACGGGTCGACGATGCTCTCGACCTCGCTGCCGGCCTCCAGCCGCGGGCGGTTGAACGCGCCCGTGGCGGCGTTCGTCGATCCGTCCGCGGGCTCGTCCGCCCCGGGACGCCGCCGCCGGGCGCCGTTCACGGTCCTGGCCGCCGCGGCCGTGCTGGTCGGCGCCGCCGCGACCGCGGCCGCAGCGCCCGACGACCCCACCCCGGGCCGTCCCGGTACCGACGACGCCGTCCGCACCGTGCAGCACCGCACCGACGGCACCCCCGGCGCCGGAGCGACGTCGCTGCTGCCGCCGGTCGGCCTGTTCGGGCCCGGTGGCCGCTGAGCATCGCGCCACCGGGTCGCAACCCCGGGCCGCCCTGGGGCAGACTCGACCATGACCGGACGACACCGCACCACGGGTCCGTCGCGGGCCCGACACGAGGAGCACGGCGTTGACTGATCGCAGCGACGAGGGCCGCCACGCGGCGCCCGACGACGCGAGCGGGTCGGCGCGGCACCCCGACCCCGCCGACGACCCCGGGTACGAGCGGCCGGACGGTGTCCCGGGCGGGTTCGCCCCTCGCCCCGACGGTGACGCCCCCTCGTCCTACCGCCCGCCGCCGCCCACCGTCTCCCCGGCCGACCAGGCCGTGTTCGGACGTCCGGACGGCGCGGAGGCGTTCCGGCCCGCCCCCGGCGAGCGGCTGGCCCCGCGCCACACCACGCCCGCGCCCGTGCCACGGGTGTTCGAGGACTCCTTCGGGGCCCCGACCTCCGCCCGGGACGGGTTCGACCCCGCCCCGGGTGACCGGCTGCACCCGTCCGGGCCCGCCCCCGGGTCGCCCTGGTGGAAGGCCGACGCCCCGCGCGACCCGTGGCGCGACCCGTCGTCGCCGTTCTGGCTCGGCCGCGGCGCCGTCTTCGGCCGCGGCGGGCCGTCGCAGGTCGCGCCCGACGAGGACACCGAGACCGACCCGGACGACCTCGCCGCGAAGGACGGGGACGACGAGGATCTCGAGAAGGGGTCGTCCGACAACGTCCGCCGGGTGAGGTTCGGGCCGAAGCTGTCGGTGATCGCCGTCGTCGCCGTGCTGATCGCAGGTGTGATCGGCGGCGTCGTCGGCTGGTGGGTGTCCGACAACGTCGACGAGCTGCACCGTCCGGACGCGAACATCGCGCAGGTCGAGACGCCGGTGCAGCGTCCGGCCGGTTCGATCGCGGGCATCGCGAAGCGGGTCGGGCCGGCCGTCGTCTCGATCGCGGTGACCACCAAGACCCAGTACGCGATCGGGTCCGGAGTGGTCATCGACGACAACGGCGACGTGCTGACGAACAATCACGTCGTCGCCCCCGCGGTCGACGCCGGCGACGAGGGCAAGATCGTCGTGACGTTCAGCAACGAGGCGACCGCCGAAGCCCGGGTGGTGGGTCGCGACCCCGAGAGCGATCTCGCGGTCATCAAGGTGCCGACCGACGACCTGACCGTGGCGACCCTCGGGAAGTCGTCGCAGATGGCGGTCGGCGACCCCGTGGTCGCGATCGGGTCGCCGCTGGGCCTGCAGGGCACGGTCACGTCGGGCATCGTGTCGGCGCTGAACCGTCCGGTGCGGGTCAGCTCGGACGACGGCGGCACCGGCGCCTACTACAACGCGATCCAGACCGACGCCCCCATCAACCCGGGCAACAGCGGCGGTGCGCTGGTCAACAGCAGCGGTGCGGTCATCGGCATCAACTCGGCCGCGGCGCTGGGCACCGTCGGTCCGAACGGCAGCGGTGCCGCGATCACCGGCATCGGGTACGCGATCCCGATCGACTACGCCCGCAGCATCGCGCTGCAGCTGATCCGCACCGGCAAGGCCGAGCACGCGTCCATCGGGCTGCAGGGCCGCACCGTGGTGTCGTCGACGCCCGGTCGCCAGGTCGGCGGCTACATCGTGCAGGTGTCGCCGAACGGCCCCGGGGCGAAGGCCGGCCTGAAGCAGGGCGACGTCATCGTGGCCGCCGACGGCCAGGTCATCCAGACGTTCGACCAGCTGACGGTCATCGTTCTCCAGAAGAAGCCCGGCGATCGCCTGGAAGTGACCTACTACGTTAAGGACTCGACGCGAAAGCGAACCGTCACGGTCACGCTCGACGAAGGATGAGTTGTGTTCAATCTCGGGCCGATGGAGATCCTGGTCCTCGCCATCGTCGGCGTGGTCGTGATCGGGCCCGAGAAACTCCCCGGCCTGATCAAGGACGGCGCCCGCATGCTGAAGACGCTGCGCGAGCTCGCCACCGGGGCTCGGCAGCAGCTGCGTGACGAGCTCGGGCCCGAGTTCGCCGACGTCGACTTCCGCAACCTGAACCCCCGCACCGCCGTCACCCGCATGGTCTTCGGCGACGACGACGACCTGGCCCGCCTCGATCCGCGGGGCCAGATGCGCAACATGATCTTCGGGGACGACGACCGCGACGCCCTGCGCGCGGCCGACCCCCGCGAGGCGTTCCGCGACGCCCGCCGCTCGTGGGTCGACGCGGACGACGACTCCGAGCCCCCGGCGCTGCGCAAGGTCAACGGCGCGCCCAAGCAGATCAACGGCGCCGGCGCGTCGTCCGACGGGCGGCTCGACATGAGCAAGCCGGCCGCCCGCCCCGCCGCAGCTGCCCGTTCGGCCGCGGTGACCAGGGCACCGGGGGAGCGTCCTCGCCCCCGGCCCCGCCCGGCCGCGCCACCGACGTCCACGTACGGCGACGACGTCACCTGACGCCCGGCCGGTGCGGGAGCACGTCTCCATCAAACAATTGAGTGGGCTTCACGAGTGGGCTTCACGAGTGGGCTTCACGAGTGGGCTTCACGAGTGGGCTTCACGAGTGGGCTTCACGAGACCGTCTCGTGAAGCGGTCTCGTGAAGCGGTCTCGTGAAGCGGTCTCGTGAAGCGGTCTCAATTCTTTTCGAGAGGGACACCCGCGGTCGGTGCAGAACGGTCCGGGCGCTGTCGCGTCGCGGAGGCCACCTCGGGCCGGTGATGGGCGGCCCACCCGTGGGCACGCCCAAGGCATGAGAGTCGTCATCGCCGGAGGACACGGAAAGATCGCCCAGCTGCTCGAACGTCGCCTGGCCGATTCGGGACACGACCCGGTCGGGCTGATCCGCAACCCCGATCACGAGGCCGACGTGGTGGCCAACGGGGCGGAGGCGGCTCTGCTCGACCTCGAGGCCACCACCGTCGGGGCGGTCACCGACGTGGTGCGCGGGGCGGACGCCGTGGTGTTCGCCGCCGGCGCGGGGCCGAACAGCGGGGCGGCACGCAAGCTCACCCTCGATCGCGACGGCGCGGTCCTGCTCGCCGACGCCGCGGTGGCGGCCGGCGTGCGCCGCTACGTGATGGTGTCGGCGATGGCGGCCGACGACTTCGACGCCGATTCCGACGACGTCTTCCAGATCTATCTGCGGGCCAAGAGCGAGGCCGACGCCGCGGTGCGCGAGCGGGACCTCGACTGGACGATCGTCCGGCCCGGGGGCCTCACCGACGATCCCGCCACCGGACGGGTGCGCATCGCCGACGCGACCGGGCGCGGACAGGTGCCCCGCGACGACGTCGCCGCCGTGGTCGTCGCCTGCCTCGAGACGCCGGCGACCGCGGGCACGCAGTTCGAGCTGGTGTCGGGCGACGACGCGATCGACGCCGCCCTGCAGGCCGTCAGCGGACGGGCGTGAGGCCCAGCGACCGTCCGACGATGCTGCGCGAGCGGGCGGCGAGCGTCTCGGCCACCGAGCGCAGCGCGACCGCGGCGGGAGCGTCCGGATCGGCCAGCACGACCGGCGTTCCGGCGTCGCCGCCCTCGCGCACCCGCTGGTCGATCGGGATCTGACCGAGCAGGGGCACGTTCGTGCCGGTGGACGTCGCCAGTGACTCGGCCACGGCCTGCCCACCGCCGGAGCCGAACAGCTCCATCCGGTTGCCGTCGGGCAGCTCGAGCCAGCTCATGTTCTCGACGACGCCCACGATCTGCTGGTGGGTCTGCAGCGCGATCGACCCGGCGCGCTCGGCCACCTCGCGGGCGGCCAGCTGCGGCGTGGTCACCACGAGCAGCTCGGCGGACGGGATCAGCTGTGCCACCGAGATGGCGATGTCGCCGGTGCCGGGCGGCAGGTCCATGAGCAGGACGTCGAGATCGCCCCAGAAGACGTCGGCGAGGAACTGGTTGAGGGCCCGGTGCAGCATCGGTCCGCGCCAGACCACCGCGGTGTTGCCGGGCGTGAACATGCCGATCGAGATGACCTTCACGTCGTGGGAGACGGGCGGCATGATCATCTGGTCGACCTGGGTCGGCTTCGTCGTGACACCGAGCATGCGGGGGATCGAGAAGCCGTAGATGTCGGCGTCGACCACGCCGACCGACAGGCCCTGCTGCGCCAGCGCGACGGCCAGGTTGACGGTGACCGACGACTTGCCGACCCCGCCCTTGCCGGACGCGACCGCGTACACGCGGGTGCGGGACCCCGGCTGGGCGAACGGGATCTCGTTGGCGGGGGCGTCGCCGGTGAGCTTGGACCGTAGCGCCTTGCGCTGCTCCTCGGTCATGACCCCCAGCTCGACGTCGACGCCGGTGACGCCGTCGACCTTCGAGACGGCCTCGGTCACCGCGCGGGTCAGCTCGGCCTTCATCGGACATCCGGGGACGGTGAGGAGCACCTTCACCCCGACACGGCCGTCGCCGGCGATGACGACGGACTCGATCATGTCCAGTTCGGTGACGGGCTTACGGATCTCGGGATCGTCGACCGTCGCGAGAGCGGCGCGGACGTCGGCGTCGGCAGGCTGAACCACGTCACCGATGGTACGTACGATCTGCGGGTGGACTTGCAGCCTCCCGCCGGGGATGAGGCGCAGGCGACGTCCGTCACGCGGCACGAGCCGCTGCGGCCGTCCGACTGGCGCCTTGCCGTGTGGCGCGAATTCCTGCGCTCCCACGCGACCGTGATGAAGGCACTCGAGCGCGACCTGGCCGACACGGGTGTGCCACTGGCCTGGTACGACGTGCTGCTGCAGCTGGTCGAGGCCCCCGGCCACCGGTTGCGCATGGCCGAACTGGCCGACCGTGTGCTGCTGTCGCGCTCCGGCCTCACCCGCCTCGTCGACCGGTTGCAGAGCGAGGGCTACGTCCGCCGCGAACCCGCTCCGGACGACGCCCGCGGCACGTTCACGGTGCTGACCCGTCCGGGCTTCGAGGCGCTGCGCCGCGTCGCGCCGATCCACCTCACGGGTGTGCGCGACACGTGGCTGTCGCACTTCAGCGACGACGAGCTGCGGACGCTGGGCTCGCTGCTCGGCCGTATCGCCCCCGGGTGACCGCCCGTCCGTGGCGCGATCCGGTCGTCCGGGACGCGCTCGGTGTGGGCGTGGCCGTGGGCGCCTACGGCTTCGCGTTCGGGGCCGCCTCGGTCGCGTCCGGCCTGGACGTGCTGCAGACCTGCCTGCTGTCGTTGCTCGCCTTCACCGGTGGCACGCAGTTCGCGGTCGTCGGTGTGGTCGCGGGCGGCGGGTCGTTCGGGGCCGCGCTGGCCGGCGGGCTGCTGCTCGGCTCGCGCAACACGCTGTACGCGATGCGGCTCGCGCCGCTGCTGCGCGTCCGGGGGTGGCGGCGCCTGCTCGCCGCCCACGGGACCATCGACGAGTCGACCGCGATGGCCGTCGCCCGCGACGACCCGCGCGACAGCCGCACCGCGTTCTGGTGGACCTTCGGCGGCGTCTTCACGTTCTGGAACCTGACCACCCTCGCCGGGGCGCTGGTGGGATCGGTCGTCGACCCGCGTGACTACGGCCTCGACGCGGTCGTGCCCGCGGCGTTCCTCGCCCTGCTGGCCCCGCGACTGCGGGCAGGACGGCTCGAGAAGCGCATCGCGGTGACGGGCGCCGTGATCGCCGCGGCGCTGATCCCGGTCACGCCGCCGGGCGTGCCGGTGCTCGCGTCGTGCGCGGCGCTGCTGCTCGCCACGGGTCCGTTCGGACGGGGGCGCGCGTGACCACCCAGTCGACCTGGCTGCTCGTCGGCGCCGTCGTCGCCGGCTGCTACGCCGAGAAGGCGGCCGGGTTCTTCGTGCCCGCGTCGGTGCTCGACCGGCCCGCCGTGCGCCGGGTCGTGGAGCTGCTGCCGGTGGCCCTGCTCGCCGCGCTCGTCGTCGTGCAGGCCGTTGCCGACGGGCGGCACATCGACATCGACGGCCCGCGCCTCGCCGGGTTCGCCGCCGGCGCGCTCGCGGTGTGGCGGCGGGCGCCGTTCCTCGTCGTCGTGCTCGCCGCCGCTGTCGTCGCGGCGCTACTGCGCCTGGCGTTCGGCTGACTGCTCGAGTTCCGGGTCGCGCTTCTTCTTCTTGGACGGTTTCGAGGGTTGCCCGTCGATGCGTTCCTCGACCCGCTGGATCTCCGAGCGCAGGAAGTCGCGCGTCGCGACCTCGCCCAGCGCGAGCCGGATCGCGGCGAGCTCGCGGGCCAGGTACTCGAGGTCGGCCTTCGACTCCCGCGCCTCCTCGCGGTCGGCATCCAGGTTGACGCGGTCACGGTCGTCCTGCCGGTTCTGCGCGAGCAGGATCAGCGGGGCGGCGTAGGCGGCCTGCAACGACAGCACGAGGGTCAGGAACGTGAAGGTGTACGGGTCGAAGTGCGGCACCCCGGGCAGCGTGTTGTAGACCAGCCACAGGATGATGATCACGGTCTGGATCACCAGGTAGCGACCGGTGCCGAGGAAGCGGGCGATGCGCTCGGTCAGCTTGCCGAACGCCTCCGCGTCGAAGCGGATGTTCGGCCCGCGCGACCCGGTGCGCGGTTGGTCGAGACGTGTCCGGTCCGGACGTCGGCGCTCAGCCACCGGCCGTCTCCCGGTCGTCGCGCCAGTTCTCGGGCAGCAGGTGGTCGAGCACGTCGTCGACCGACACGGCGCCGAGCAGCCGTTCGTGCTCGTCGACGACCGGGGCCGCCACGAGGTTGTAGGCCGCGAGGTGCCGTGTGACCTCGTCGATGGTCGCGTCCGGACGCAGCGCGCCGGTGTCCTTCTCGCACACCCCGGAGACCAGTGCGGACGGCGGCTCGCGCAGCAGCCGCTGGATGTGCGCGGTGCCCAGGAACCGTCCGGTCGGCGTCGCCTGCGGCGGGCGGACGACATAGACCTGCGCGGCGACGGCGGGGGACAGCTCCGGGTCGCGCACGCGGGCGAGCGCCTCGGCCACGGTCGCGTCCGGGGTCATGACGACCGGTTCGGACGTCATCAGTCCGCCCGCGGTGTAGTCGGCGTACGTCATGAGCCGGCGGACGGGCTCGGCCTCCTCCGGCTCCATCAGCTCGAGCAGGCGCTGCTGGTCGGCGGCCGCCATCTCACCGAGCAGGTCGGCGGCGTCGTCGTCGTCCATCGCCTCGAGCACGTCGGCGGCGCGGTCGTCCGCGAACTGGCTGACGAGCAGCACCTGGTCGTCCTCGGACATCTCCTGCAGGACGTCCGCCAGCCGCTCGTCGTCGAGGGCCATCGCGATCTCGAGCCGGCGCTTCGGGGTCATGTCGCCGAGCGCGGCGGCGACGTCCGGCGGGCGCAGGTCGGCGAGCATCGCGAGCACGGCGTCGGTGCCCTGCTCGGTCGGGTCCTGGGTGTCGGCGAGCGTGAGGCCGGTGACCTCGTTCCACTCGACCTGCGACAGCTGTCCGCGGCGGCGGGTGAGCCGCGCCGGGGCCGTCCGCACGGCCAGCCGCGAGACGACCCAGTCGCGCGCACGGTTGGTCTCCATGCCCGCGTCGACGATCGTCACCCGCGCGCCGGTGTCGCGCATGGTCACGGAGCGGTCGAGCAGGTCGGCGAGCAGCAGCACCTCGTGGTGCCGGCGCTCGAAACGCTTCATGTTGATCGTCCCGGACGAGAGCACGACCGCCGCGGGCTCGACCCGGGTCACCCGTCCCATCGGGACGAACACCCGGTGCCGCTGCGCGACCTCGACGACCAGCCCGAGCACCCGCGGCGGTTGCCGGTCGGCGCGCAGCATGGTCACCGCGTCGCGCACCTTGCCGAGCTGGTCGCCGGACGGGTCGAAGACGTCGATACCGGCGAGCCTCGCCACGAAGACCCGGTCGGTACTCACCACAGAAGGTTAGCCGGGCGTGTGTCCCCGGGTGCCTCAGCCCAGCGCGGCGACGGCCTCGGCGATCGCGAGCGTCCGCTGCGCCGACTCGACGTGCAGGTTCTCGATCATGCGGCCGTTGTAGGTGACGACGCCGGAACCCTTGCCGTCCTCCCAGGCCTGCAGGATCCCGCGGGCGTCCTCGACCGCCTTCTCCGACGGTGCGAACGCGGTGTTCGCGGGCTCGATCTGGCTCGGGTGGATGACGGTCTTGCCGTCGAAGCCGAACTCGCGGCCCTGCGCGCACTCGGCGGCGAAGCCGTCCGCATCCTTCACGTCGTTGTAGACGCCGTCGAGGATCGCGATGCCGGCCGCCCGCGCGGCGAGCAGCGCGAGCGACAGCGACGTGAGCACCGGCGCGCGGCCGGGGACGTGCTCGGCGAACAGCTCCTTGACCAGGTCGTTCGTGCCCATCACGAAGCAGGCGAGCCGGTCGGACGCGGTCGCGATCTCGAGCGCGGACAGGATCGCCACCGGCGTCTCGATCATCGCCCAGAGCTTCGTGTGCTCGGGCGCGCCGGCCTTCTCCATGGCGGCGACCAGCGCGCGCACCTCGTCGGCACTGTTGACCTTGGGGACGACGATGCCGTGCGGACCGGCCTGGGACGCGGCGGCGATGTCGTCGTCGTGCCACTCGGTGCCGATGCCGTTGACGCGGATCGTCAGCTCGCGCTTGCCGTACTCACCGCTGCTCGCAGCGGCACACGCGGCCTCGCGGGCGGACGGCTTCGCGTCGGGCGCGACGGCGTCCTCGAGGTCGAAGATGATGCCGTCGGCGGGCAGCGTCTTGGCCTTCTCGAGCGCCTTCGCGTTGGACGACGGCATGTACAGCACGGACCGCCGCGCGCGGAACTCGGACCCGGCCATCAGGCGTCCAGCTCGATCGCGTCGTACTGCGCCTTGAGGTCGGGATCGACCTCGGCGAGCCGCTCGGCGAGCTCGACCATGACGAGGCACTGCTTGGTCGACGCGTCGTCCTCCATCTTGCCGTCGAGCATGACGGCGCCGGTGCCGTCGCCCATCGCCTGGACGACGCGGCGGGCGTGCTTCACGTCCTCGACGGACGGGCTGAACACCTTCTTCGCGATCGCGATCTGCTTCGGGTGCAGGCTCCAGGCGCCGACGCAGCCGAGCAGGTAGGCGTTGCGGAACTGGTCCTCGCACGCGACGACGTCGGTGATGTCGCCGAACGGGCCGTAGTGCGGGTAGATGCCGTACATCGCGCAGGCGTCGACCATGCGGGCGATCGTGTAGTGCCAGAGATCCTGCTGGTAGGTGGTGCGCTCGCCCTCGATGTTCCCGTCCGTCGGGTCTTGGCGGACGAGGTAGCCGGGGTGGCCACCGCCGACGCGGGTGGTCTTCATGCGGCGGTCGGCGGCGAGATCGGCGGGGCCGAGCGACAGGCCCTGCATGCGCGGCGAGGCACCGCAGATCTCCTCGATGTTCGCGACGCCGCGCGCCGTCTCGAGGATCGCGTGCACGAGGATCGGGCGCTGCAGGCCGGCCTTGGCCTCGAGCTGGGCGAGCAGCCGGTCGACGTAGTGGATGTCCTCGGCGCCCTGCACCTTCGGCACCATGATCACGTCGAGCTTGTCGCCGATCTCGGTGACCAGCGTCGTCAGGTCGTCGAGCACCCACGGCGAGTCGAGGGCGTTGACGCGCGTCCACAGCTGGGTGGGGCCGAAGTCGGTCGCCTTCGCGATCTCGACGAGACCGAGCCGGGCGGCCTCCTTGTTGTCGGCCTTGACGGCGTCCTCGAGGTTGCCGAGCAGCACGTCGACGGTGCCGACCATGCCGGGCACCTTCGCGGCCATCTTCTGGTTGCTCGGGTCGAAGAAGTGGATCGCGCGGGACGGGCGGGCCGGGATCTCCCGCAGCGGAGCCGGGGCTCCGACGGCCAACGGGGTGAAGAAGTCCTTGGCAGGGCGCATGGATCGGGACCGTACCGCCCTGCCGGAGCCGCTCGCCCCGCATCGTGGTCGAATTCGCACCAGGGCAGCCGACCGCGCAGGGAGCCGGCATGACGGGTATCGCCACCGGGATGACGTCGCGGGTGGGCAACGCGTGGCGCCACTACGTCGGCGACGGCATCGAACCCGCCGACCCCACACCGTCCACCGTCGTGCACGACGAACCGCACGCGGTGCTGCGCCGCTACACGCCCCACGACCTGGACGGCGACCCGGTGCTGCTGGTGCCGCCGCTCGCGGTGCACGCCTCGTGCTTCGACCTGCGGCCCGGACAGAGCCTCGTGGCCCACCTGGCGGACGGGGCCGCCGGCGACCGTCCGGTCTACCTCGTCGACTTCGGGGAGGTCGGCTTCGCCGACCGGCACCTCGGTTTCGAGGACTGGATCGACCGCATCCTGCCCGAGACGATCGACCGGGTGTCCGACCGGCACGGCCGCCGCCCGGTCGACGTCGTCACCTGGAGCCTCGGCGGCACCGTCACCCTGCTCACCGCGGCGGCGAACCCCGATCTGCCGCTGCGCTCGATCGCCGCCGTCGGCACGCCCATCGACTACGCGGCGGTGCCGTATCTCGCCCCGCTGCGGGCCGTCGGCACGCTGACCGGCGGACGGGTCCTGGACGCCACGTTCCGCGCCGCGGGCGGGTTGCCGTCCTGGGCGGTGCGCGGCAGCTTCCGGTTCACGGCGCTGCGGCGCGAGATCACCAAGCCGTGGTTCGTGCTGCGCCACCTGCACGACGCCGAGACGATGGGACGGCTCGAGGCGGTCGACCGGTTCATCGGCCAGATGCCCGGCTACCCCGGCCGCTTCTACGCCCAGCTCTACCGCAACGCGGTGCAGGCCAACCAGCTGCACGACGGGTACCTGCAGCTCTCGGCCGAACGCCGGGTCGAGCTGGCGGACGTCACCCAGGACGTGCTGATCGTCGCGGGCCGGACGGACGTCATCGGGCCGCCGGCATCGGTGCGCCGCGCGTGCGACGTGCTCACCGGCGCCCGGTCGGTGCGCTACGCGCTCGAGCCCGGCAGCCACCTGGGCGTGCTCACCGGGCCGGAGGCGACCACCACGACGTGGCCCGCCGTCACCGGCTTCCTGCGCGACGTGCAGCGGATGGCCGCGGCCGGCTGACGTCCGCTGAGCGGCACCGCAGCGCCGCGCCGGTACCGGGCGGCGGCGCTGTTAAGCTGGCCAGCGCCCTGTCGCCCCCCGTCCCCGCGGGCCGAGCGGCATGTCGTCTGTTGCTGGGAGTAACCGCGTGGGCGTCCGCCACCGCCTCGACCGAGTCCTGACCCCCGGGGTCCGCGACGCCGCCCGAGCCCGTCTGGAGAGCCATCCTCGTCTCGAGAACGCGGTGCGCCGGGTCGTCGACCGCCGCAAGTCGTCCGACCGGCTCGTCGAGCTGTACGACAACCTGCAGCAGCGGTACGGCACCTTCGCGGCCGACCGCACCGGCGACGCGCTGCCGAGCGTCGCCGACATCGCCGAGGTCGAGAAGGCCGCCCTGGCGGCCGCCCCGCGCAAGCGGGACGTGCCGTGGCTGCCCGAGTCGTTCTACTCGACGCTGTTCGCGACCGGCAGCCTGGGCCGTGCCGCCGTCACCGGCATCGAACGCCTGCTCGACACCGACCAGCTCGGCCACGCCCGCACCGTCGCGATGTACTTCCGAGTGCACCCGCGCACGCGGCTGATCGGCGACGCCTGCCAGTCGGTGCTCGAGACCCGCGCCGGCGGCGCCGACCTCGCCTGGGGGCTCGTCGCGGGGCACGGTCCGGCCGACGTGCTGGCGGTGATGCCGCCGCACCTGTACTTCCGGGCCGGGTTCCGCAGCGACCCCGAGCGGGCGGCCGCGCTGCTGGGCGAGGTGCGCGACGGCACCCTGCCGCTCGACACCCCCACCCAGTGGCTCGACATCTCCCGGACGAGCTTCAGCGCCGGCTACGAGGACCTCTCGCGCTGGGCGCTCGACCGCGCCGAGAAGGCGGTGAAGGGCACGACCCCGGCCTCGCGTGCCACCCGCACCGAGATCGCCTGGCTGCGCGAGTGGTACGGCCGTGCCGAGGCCGCCCGCACCGCGCCGTCGGCGCCGTCCGGTGAGATCGCCTTCGGCGTTCTCGACTACAAGCAGCCCGACCGCCACCGCAGCTCGATCAATCTCGGCGACCCGGTGCAGACCCTGGCATCGCTCGGGCACCTGGCCCGCCGCCGCGGCGTCCGCTTCACCGCCGGCGAGGGCGCCGACGACATCACGGCCTTCGCCACCGAGCTGCAGGGCCGCGTGAAGCCCGAGCGGGTCGTCGAGGGCGACGCCGCGACCGTCCGGCTGTACGAGGTGCAGCGCGACGCGTCCGCCTACTGCGCGGTGCCCGAGGGCACCTGGATGCTCGCGTTCGGCTGGTACATGCACAACACGTTCCGCATGAAGTTCGGCCTGCCGTTCAACCCGAACATCCGTCCGATCTTCGTGTCGTTCCACATCAACAACCCGTCCCTGCTGACGGACGAGCTCATCGAGTACCTGCGCAGATATGCGCCTGTCGGTTGCCGCGACTGGAACACGGTCTACCTGCTGCTCGCAGCGGGCGTCCCGGCGTTCTTCTCCGGCTGCATCACGACCACCATCGACACCGTGTTCCCGCCGGTCGCCGACACGCACCCGCAGGGCCGCATCTTCGTCGACCTCGCGCCCGACGGTCCGGGCGACACGTACGAGCAGGAGTTCCCGGCCGTCCGTGACCGCTCGATCACCGCCAACCTGCGCGAGGCGATGGAGCAGACCCAGGGCTACCGCGACCGGTACGAGACCGTGGTCGCCTCGCGGCTGCACTGCTACCTTCCGTCGCGCTCCATCGGTGCGAACGTCGACTTCCGCCCGAAGAACCCCTCCAACGTGCGCTTCGACGGCCTGATCGGGCTCAGCGACGCCGAGTTCGACGCCGTCCGCGACGGCATCCTCGCCAAGCTCGACACCGTGCTCACCGCGATCCTCGCGGGCAAGAGCGAGGACGACGTGTACGGCATCTGGCGCGACGCCTGCGCGGCCGACGTCGCCGCCGCGGAGGAGAAACTCCACGGCCTCGGCCCCATCGAGCCGCCGGCGATGGACGTCGCCGCCGCCTGCCGGCAGGTGCGCGAGCGCGCCACCTCGATCGAGCGCACCGCCCCCGCGCCCTCGGGCGCGGAGATCGACGTCGAGTTCTCCCTCGACGGCAACCTCAAGCAGCAGTTCGCCGTCGTCCTCGACTCCGTGGTGCGTCACGCCAGCCGCCCGATCCGGGCGCACGTCCTGTGCCGCGACCACGACGAGACCGACTACCGCCGCATGGCCGAGCTGTTCCCGACGGTGTCGTTCCACTGGCTGCCGACCGACGACGTCGACTACGGGCCGGTCATCGCGATGATCAAGCACATCACGGTGGCCACCATGGACCGGTTGCTGCTGCCCGAGCTGTTGCCCGAGGTGCCGCGCATCGTGCACCACGATCTCGACGCGCTGTGCCTGGCCGACCTCGCCGAGCTGGCCGACACCGACCTGCAGGGGCACCCGCTCGCGGCGCGCACCTCGCCGCACCCGAGCTACCTGCACCAGTTCTTCGCGTGGATCCGGTACGCGCCGCGGCTCGCGCCGGAGCGCTCGCGCGAGTTCATCCGTCGCACGCACAGCCGCCACCGGTTCGACTTCGACACCTTCAACGCGGGCGTGCTCGTCCTCGACCTCGACCGCATGCGCGCGGACGACTTCTGCCGCAACTTCCTGCCCTACGTCGAGCGGTTCGGCCAGCACGACCAGGGCGTGCTGAACATCTACGCCGGTCCGCACCGCGCCGAGCTGGCCGACGTCTGGAACTGGCACCCGCGGCTCGAGCCGGCCGACACCCTCTCGGCGAAGCCGAAGATCGCCCACTGGGCCGGACCGATGAAGCCGTGGCGCCGCGAGTGGGTCAACGGCAACGACCTCTGGAAGGCCGCCGAGAAGCGCCTGCTCGACCGATCCTGACCCGTCCGTCCGGATTGCGTCACGGCAGTTCGTAGGACGAAGGTCCTCCGTCTGGCCGTTCGGCTCAGCAGCCGTGGGGCGACGCCGATAGCCGAGATGTTCCGGCGTCTCGGCCTGCGGAGGGTCCCCCAGTGAAGTTCGGCATCAGAAGTCTGACCGCGGTCGTGTCGGCCGCCCTCGTCGCGGGGGTGATGGGCATCCCGGCCGCCCAGGCCGCGCCCGCCGACCCGGCGTCGGCCCCGCAGCCGTCGGTGACGGCGTCCTCGGACGCGACGTTGAGCGCACTGTCGTTCGACAACACGGCGTTCGGAGGCGGGCTCTCCCCTGCCTTCGACGCCGCGACGCACGACTACCAGATCTACGTCGACGACACGGCGTCCTCGACCGTGTCGGCGACCCCCTCGGACGCCGGTGCCACGGTCACCGTGACCGACAACGGCAACGCCGTGACGCTGTCGTCCGGTTCGGGAACCGTGCCGCTGTCGCGGGGCCGCAACGACGTCGTGGTGACGGTGACCAGTGCCGACCACAGCGCCACTGCCACCTACTCGGTGACGGCCTGGCGCCTCGCCGCCCCCAAGCCGCAGATCGTGTCGATGGAGAACACCACGTCGACCGTCTTCGGCGGCATCCACATGATCGTGACGCTGGCGAACGGCACCATGCCGGGGTACTGCGACACCAGCTACCGCGCGGGTGCCGAGCCGGCGTACGAGTACGCGACCAGGTTCGATCCCGCCACGGGTCTGACCCGGGTCGTCGTCTACCTCCCGCCCCAGCCCGGACGGCAGGGCGGCAAGGTCGACTTCTCCGTCCTGACGAACTGCTACTCGTCGAGGTTCGGCACGTACTACAGGTCGACGGTGACCGCGGACGACGCGATCACCTACGTGAAGACGCTGCAGGTCGACAGCATCGACGGGCCGATTACCGTGACCACCGGCACGCCGATGACCGTCCGCGGCCCGTACCTCAGCGAGTACGCGAACACCCGGGAATGGATGACGAACGCGGCGGGTGACGTCAGCCAGCTCTCGGACTGGGACTTCACCGGCAACGGCAACGTCGTGATCTACAAGGACTACGGCTGGGGTCGCAACGAGTTCGACGCCACTCCTGGACCGCGCACGCTGCACTTCGGGTACTGCCCCGAGAACCAGTGGAACGTCGACGAGCACTGCACGACCGTCTTCACGAAGAAGCTGACCTGGGTCGTTCCGGTGCCGACGGACGTGTCGTTCAAGCCGGCCGCGGGCTCGCAGGCCGGTGGCACCACGATCAGGCTGCGCGGGCGGTTCATCGAGTCCGGTACCGACGACCTGCACATCAAGGTCGGCGGCCAGGAGGTGACCAGCTGGAACACGATCACCGAGGCGACCGACAGCAGCCCCTACACCTTCGAGAACTACACCCAGGGCTACGACGTCATCGAGTTCACGGCACCTGCCAGCGCGACCGCCGGCCCGGTGTCCATCAGCGTGACGAACGACTACGGCACCACCGTGGCGCGCGGCGCCTTCACGTACTCGGCCCGACCGACCATCACCGGCGTCTCCCCGACCGCGGTCGCCAACAGCGGCGGATCGGTCGTCACCGTCACCGGCGCCGACTTCGGCACCAGCGGCGTGCCGACCGTCATCATCGGCGGCGTCAAGTCGCCGCGCGTCACCCGGCTGAGCACCACCAGGCTGACCGCCGTCGTCCCGGAGCTCGCGGGAACGACCGGTCCGGTCGACGTCACCGTCGCCTCGCCGCAGGGGGGTGGCATCTCGTCCGCCGCCCAGCTGACGCTGCGCGCGCCGGGCACCGCCCCGACCATCACCAGGATCTCGCCGGCGAGTGCTGCCGCGGGCGACGACGTGACCGTCACGGGCAGCGGCTTCGGGCCGGCCGGCACCGCCGGTGTGACGGTCGACGGCAGCGCAGCCGCCGTCACGACGTCCTCGGCGACCTCGATCTCCTTCGTCGTGCCCGACACCGACACCCCGGGCGCGAAGAAGGTCGTCGTCGCCTCGATCACCGGCACGGCGACCAGGGCGAACGGCCTGACCGTGCTCCCCGACCCCGCCGTCACGGGCGTGACGCCGGCGAGCATCCCGTCGTACGCAACCGGTGCGAGCAAGAAGGTCGTCCTCACCGGGTACGGCTTCGGCACCACCGGCACCGTCAAGGTCGGGTCCGCCCCGGCGGTCGCCTACACCGCGACGGGCTCCGGCACCCGCATCGCCGGCGTCGTCGTGCCCACCACGGCCGCCGGCCCGCTCGCCGTCGTCGTCACGCCCAAGGGTGCGAAGGCGCCGCTGCGCGCAACCGTCTCGGTCACCGCGCCCTCGTTCTCCTACGTGGGCCCGGACCCGCGCCAGGCGTACTACGGTCCGCCGGACATCGACGAGGGCCAGGGCGGGCTCGTTCTGACCGTGCCCACGACCGGCAGGACCGTCATGCGGCTCGAGGGCACCGGCTTCGGGCCCGCGGGCAGCGTCAAGGTCGACACCACCGCCGTGAAGGCGATCAGCTGGACCGACACGGCCGTCACCTTCGCCGCTCCGGCGCACGCCGCCGGCCCGGTGAAGATCACTCTGACGCCGACCGGCTCGACGCTCGCGGCCACGCGCGCCGTCGGCGCCCGGTACGTCGCCACGGCCGTCGGCCGTCCGACCATCAGCCGCATCGGTTCGAACGCCGACCTGGGTCACGGCACCCGCAGCGAGTTCGACCCGATCTCGGACGCCTCGAACGACTTCGTCCTCTCCGGCACCAACTTGACGGGGACCTCGGCGAACGCCACCCGCGTGCTCGTGCAGGACGGAGGGACGACGTTCACGATCGTGCCGACGCAGGTCAGCGCGACGTCGCTGCACTTCGCGGCGCCCCGCGGTGTGACCAACGGCGACTGGCACAACGTCAAGGTCGTGACGAACGTCGGTTCGGTAGACCTCAACTTCGGCGTCTACTACATCCACGCCGGCCGCTCGATCTCGGTCAGCCCGAACGTCGGGCTGTGCCGGCCGAGCGCGGTGCCGGCCACCGGTGGCATCACCTACGCGCCGGCCACGACGACCATCACCGCGAGCGAGGCCACGTTCGGATCGAGCGGCACGGTGACCATCGACGGGGTCGCTGTCACGCCCACCTCGTACAGCAGCACGAGCATCGCGCTCGACATGGCGCAGCTGGCGCACGCGCTGGAGAACCCGTGGGGTTCGAAGAGCATCGTGGTCACGCCGTCCGACACGTCGCTCCCGGCGCAGACCCTCGGGTTCCTCTGCCAGGTGACGCCGGGCGTCACCACGACGGCGAACGGCAGCGCCAACGACCTGACCGTGGCTGCGGGGACGACCTACACCGTCGGCTACACCACGTCGGGCTTCGTCGGGGCCACTCCCTTCAGCGCGACCGCTCCCACCGGCTACGAGTACGTGTCCGCCACGGACCACAACGCCTACGGGTTCACCCGCAACGTCCGCTCGGGCATCCCCGCCGCGGCCGGCAACTGGTACGTGCGGGTGGCGCTCTCGCGCGCCACGTACGACCGCGCGCCGTACGGCGCCTTCGCCCCCGCTCCGGTGCACGTCACGATCACCGGTACCCCCGTGACGATCACCCCGGTCTCGGACAACGGCTCGTCCTTCACCTACAAGGGACAGCTCGGTGACGGCACCGGAAGCAGTGCGCAGGACGTCCACCACAGCGCCACGTCCACGACCGACCAGATCACCGGGGTGACGTACGAGTACCGCGACGCGACGTGCACCAACGGCGGCTGGACCGAGGGCCTGCCCGCGGGGGTCGCCCGGTCGGCCACCTCGTGCGGCGGCGACGGCACGACCGTCAGCAAGTGGGACCTCCGCGTGAAGTCCTTCGAGATGACGCGATCGGGCACTGACCGTTCGATCTACTACGAGGGCACGTTCCCGACGACGCAGATCACGATCACGCCGCGTGACCTGACCGTCGCGAGCGTCCGCGCCGACAAGGTGTGGGACGGCACGACCGACGCGACGCTGGGTGACCTGAAGGTCACCGGCGCGGTGGACGGCGACGACGTGCAACTCGCGAACGGTGCGGGCGGCGGTGCCTTCGCCGACGCCGCACCGGGCGTCAACAAGAGCGTCGCGCTGACGCAGGACCTGGTCCTGGCCGGGTCGGCGGCGAGGAACTACCGGCTCGTCAACCCGCGCCCGACCGTCGTCGGCACCATCGCCAAGGCGTCGGCCGTGCTGGCGCTGAGCAGCTCGAAGTCGTCGCTGCTGCTCTCGCAGGCCGGCACCGCGACCATCACGCCGACGGTCACGGACACCCGCGGCGGTGCGGTGCGCAACGACGCGGGTCTCGCGCAGGTCGTGCTCACCTCGGCGACGCCGACGATCTGCTCGATCACCGGCACCACCGTCACCGCGCTGCGCGCCGGCATCTGCACGATCAAGGGCACGCAGGCGGCCTCGACGAACTACAACGCCGCCACCGCGGCATCGGACCCGTCGAGCCGCACCGAGACCGTGGACATCCAGGTGTTCCCGGCGCCGCAGGCGATCTCGGTCGTGGCCGACGACATCACGGTGGCTCAGGGCGACGACGTCACCCCGACCTCCCAGGTCGGCGGTCTGTTCGACGGCGACAGCGTCGACGGCGTCGACTACGACTACTACAAGGGCGCCACCAAGCTCGCAGGTCCGCCCACGGACCCGGGCACGTACAAGGTGGTGCCGCGAGGCGGCACGCTGCAGGCGGACGACCCGTCGGTCTACAGCAACTCGGCGTCGTTCAAGTACGTGACCGGCACCCTGACGATCACGGCGAAGCCGCCGACGATCACGACGGTCGCGCCGAAGACCGGCCCGACCACGGGCGGCACGGTCGTGACCGTCAGGGGCACGCGCCTCGACACCGTCCGCACGGTCACCATCGCCGGCGTCACCTTGAAGGCGGGCTCGTTCACGGTCGACGCCGCCGGCACGTCGCTCCGCTTCACCACCCCGCGCGTCCGACGCCCGGGTCCGGTGACGCTGCGGCTCGCCAACGGCAACGCGACCGCTGAGGACGTGTACACGTACACCGAGGCGCAGACGACCGTGCCGGGCGCACCGACCCGCGTGCGCGCGGTCGGCAGCGACCGGTCGGCGACGGTCACGTTCCGTCCGCCGTCGTCGAACGGCGGGACGCCGATCACGAGGTACCAGGTCAGCACCGACGGCGGCCGCACCTGGCGCACCGTCGCCACGACCCCCGGTCCTCGCGGCGCCCGGACGGCGACGCTGTCCGGTCTCACGAACGGCGCCGGCTACTCGGTGCGGGTGCGGGCGGTCAACGCGAACGGCGCGGGCGCCGCGTCTGCCGCCGACCGGGCCGTGCCGCACACGACGGCCGGCGCCCCGACGAGGGTCGCGCCGCGTCCGGGCGATCAGCGCGCCACCGTGACGTTCGCGCCGCCGGCGTCGAACGGCGGATCGCGCATCACCGGCTACCAGGTGAGCCTCGACGGCGGCCGCACATGGCGGCGGGTCGCCACCCGGCCGGCTGCGGGCGGCAAGCGCTCGGTCACCGTGGGCGGGCTGCGCAACGGCGTGACCTACCGCGTCACGGTGCGGGCGGTCACCGCGTACGGGCCGGGCGCCGTCTCGGCACGGCGTCCGGTGCTCCCGAACGCGCCGCGGCTCGGCAACCGGCGCACGGTGTCGCCGTCGCAGATCGCGGTGCCGGCGAATCCCAAGGCCTACCGCGGCGAGCGCCGGCAGACCCGGGCGTACGACACGAGCCACAACGGCACGTGGGCACACCCGATCTCGCAGCTCGGCAACCGGCAGATGACGGTGGGCGAGGCGGCGACGCTCGACCGGGACAGCCTGTTCGAGTTCGACAGTGCCGTGCTCACGAAGGAGGGCCACGCGGCCGTCCGGCTCCTCGCGTCCCACCTGCGCCTGGCGCGGGCGGTGACCTGTGAGGGCTACACCGACTACGCCGGCGAACCCGGACACGAGCTGACGCTCAGCCGGCAGCGGGCCAAGGCGGTGTGCGTGGCACTCGTGCACTACGGCGCGAAGGTGGCGACGAGCAAGGTCGGCTACGGCGGCACCCGCCCGGTCGTCGTCGGCGGATCCGCGCAGTCGCGGGCGGCGAACCGGCGCGTGGTCGTGATCGTCACGCGCTGACCGCGGCCGCAACGTCATCGGGCCCGTCGACACCATGTGTCGACGGGCCCGATGCGCGTCTTCATCGAAGGGAAGTTCGGCACAGCGGACGCGATCCCCCGATCGGCGGCCGCTGTGCCGGATTCCTCCCCGTGAGCAGTCGGCACGCACGTTCCCCCGCGACGGTGCCGGTGACGCGCTCCCCCCGAAGCTGCGTCGTCCTGCTCTGAAGGTGTAACGAGCCGACGAGCCCGAACGGTTCTCGCCGGCGACACAGGTCACACGGTGGCGACCCGCGCCGGGTCACGACCCCGGCTGCGCGTCCGCGATCGTCGAGCGCCACGCCTGCGGTGACGTGAAGTCGGCCGCGGCGGCACGGTAACGCTCCGCGAGCTCGGGCCACTCGCGCCACAGCTGTGCGTGGACCTTGCTGCTGCGGGCCAGTAACGCCCGGAACTGCTCGTGGTCACGCTGGAACCACGCGGCGCCGGTGCCGTCGGCCGACGACACCAGCGCGCTGTCGACGTTCGACAGCGACCACCACTGGGCGTCCTGAGCGGGCACCACCAGCTCCGGGTGACGTCGGCCGTGCTCGTCGGCCGGGCGCACCTGTCGCAGCACGCCGAGCGCGGCGCGCACCATGAGGTCGAGCTTGTTCGACGGCGACGTCGGCTCCTTGCCGCGCTTGGGCGGCTTGCGGCGGCGCACCCGCGGGAAGGCGTCGAGGTCCTTCTCGTAGCGGGAGTCGGTGAACCGGCCGCGCAACGCCCGCAGCTCGCCCATCTTGGAGGCGAGGTCGCGGTGCAGGTGCTCCGGTCCGGACAGCACGTCCTCGATGGCGCGCAACCGCAGTTCCGCGGTCGAGTACTGCATCGCGAGCAGGTGGCGCAGCTGGAACTGCACGTTCTCGCTGATGACGCTGCCGCCCCGCTCGTAGGGCGAGTGCAGCAGCGCGGCGACGAGCCGGTTGCGCAGGTGGTAGTAGGCCTGCCAGTCGAGCGCGTCGTTCTTGTCCTGCCACGGGACGTGCCACACGGCGACACCGGGCATCGACACGGTCGGGTAGCCGGCCGCGCCGGCGCGCAGGCCGTACTCCGAGTCGTCCCACTTGATGAAGACCGGCAGGGCGAGGCCGAGGTCGCGGACGATGGACGTCGGGATGAGGCAGGCCCACCAGCCGTTGTAGTCGACGTCGATGCGGCGGTGCAGCCACGTGGTGTGCCGCAGCCCGCTGCGGCCGAAGTCGTGCTCCGAGCGGGTGCGCGGGTCGGACCCCCACCAGAACTTGTAGCGCGCCACCTGCTCGCCGAACGCGTGCAGCACCGAGCGGTCGTAGAGGCTGAACATGTGCCCGCCCACGATGGTGGGCCGGCGGGTAAGGTCGGCGAAGGTGACCGCGCGCAGGATGCTCTCGGGCTCGGTCACGACGTCGTCGTCGAGCAGCAGCACGTAGTCGCTGTCGCCGGCGGTCGCCGTCTCGTCCATGGCGCGCGAGAACCCGCCCGACCCGCCCAGGTTCGCCTGCTCGATGATCTGCAGCTTGTCGCCGAGACCCGCGGTCGCGGCGGCGAAGTCGGGGTGGTCGGACACCTTCTGGGTGCCCTGGTCGACGACGTAGACCTTGTCGACGATCTCGAGCACGTCCGGTGCGGACGCGAGCACCGCCAGGCCGTCGACGCACATGTCGGGACGGTTGAACGTGGTGATGCCGATGCTGATGTGCCCCGGCGCCCGGCTGTCGGCGCGCGTGGCCCATTCGGCGGCGACGACGCGGACGTCGGCCGGCCCGGCCGCGATGTCGAACCAGTACCAGCCGCCGTCGACGAACGACGACAGCGGCAGCGTGAACTCGATCGGCGCGGACGCGTCGGCGTCGACGTGGACGGACTCGACCGGGTGGCTGTGGCCCTTGGCGTTCGAGCGGTAGACGACGACCGTGGCCTCGCCCTGCACCTGCACCCGCAGGACGACGGACTGCACCGTCGTCCACCGCTTCCAGTAGGACGCGGGGAAGGCGTTGAAGTAGGTGCCGAACGAGACGCGCTTGCCCGCCTGCACCGTCGCCGATCGGCGCGCGGCGAGATCTCCCGACCCGTTCGAGCGGTCGAAGACGATGGCGGTCTGCGTCTCGCCCGCGGCGGCGTTGACGACGACGTCCTCGTCCTCGTCGTCGTCGTCCGCGGCGCGCTTGCGCAGGTTCGCGCCGCGGTCGAGGTCGGTCTCGACGTACAGCGGGACGATGTCGAGGTCGAACCGGTCGGGGAAGACGACGCGCTGCAGCACGCGCAGGTCGCTGTCGACCGGGACCGGCACGGGTGACGTCACGGCCGGGCGAGCGGTCGTCGCCGCCGGCGAGGTCGGCTGCGAGGCCGCCGCAGCGGCCGACTTCGCGGCGCTCTTGCGCGGGGCGCGCGTCGACTTGGCGGCCGGACGCTTCGCGGGCGGGCGGTTCACGCGAACGCCCCCGCCAGCGACTGCCCGTCCCGGAAGTGCGGAGCCAGGTGGTTGTCGAACATCGAGAGGGCCGAACCGATCGCCATGTGCATGTCCAGGTACTGGTAGGTGCCGAGCCGGCCGCCGAACAGGACGTCCTTCTCCCGCTTCGCGAGCTCGCGGTACTTGAGCAGGCGGTCTCGGTCGTCGGCGGTGTTGATGGGGTAGTACGGCTCGTCGCCGCGCTCGGCGAAACGGGAGAACTCGCGCATGATCACGGTGCGGTCGGTGGGGTACCAGTCGCGCTCCGGGTGGAAGTGCCGGAACTCGTGGATGCGCGTGAACGGGACGTCCTCGTCCGGGTAGTTCATGACGGACGTGCCCTGGAAGTCGCCGATGTCGAGCACCTCCTGCTCGAAGTCGAGGGTGCGCCAGCCGAGCTCGCCCTCGCACGAGTCGAAGTAGGCGTCGAGCGGGCCGGTGTAGACGACCGGCACCTGCCCGACGACGTTGGAGCGGATGTCGGAGAACTCGGTGTCCAGCTCGACGGTGATGTTCGGGTGGTCGGCCATGTTCTCGAGCCACCGGGTGTACCCGTCGACGGGCAGGCCCTCGTACGTGTCGTTGAAGTACCGGTTGTCGTAGGTGTAGCGGACGGGCAGCCGGCTGATGATGTCGGCCGACAGCTTCTCGGGCTCGGTCTGCCACTGCTTGGCCGTGTAGTGCGCGATGAAGGCCTCGTACAGCGGACGGCCGATGAGCGAGACGCCCTTCTCGACGAAGTTCTCCGGCTCCTTGCCGCCGAGCTCGGCCGCCTGCTCCTTGATGAGCGCCCGGGCCTCGTCGGGGCTGTAGGCGGCGTCGAAGAACTGGTTGATCGTGCCGAGGTTGATCGGCAGCGGGTACACCTGGCCGCGGTGGTTGCTGTAGACCCGGTGCTGGTAGCCGGTGAACGCGGTGAACCGGTTGACGTAGTCCCAGACCCGGGCGTTCGACGTGTGGAACAGGTGCGCGCCGTAGCGGTGCACCTCGATGCCGGTGGTGGGCTCGGCCTCGCTGTAGGCGTTGCCTCCGATGTGGCTGCGGCGGTCGATGACGCGCACCTGCAGGTCGAGCTCGCGGGCGCACCGCTCGGCGACGGTGAGGCCGAAGAAGCCCGACCCGACGACCACTAGGTCGGTCATGCCCGTGCTCCGCTGCTGGTGGTGGTCGGGTGCATGCTCATGGGCTCCTCGATCGGTGCGACCGCGCGCGGTTCGGCCGGGCCGGCGGCGGGTTCGGCCGCGCGGTGGACCTCGTCGTCCGGCGGATCGGCGGGCTTGTGGACGGGTGCGGGGACGCCCGCGCGGGCGGTGCGCTCGAACCGGGTGGCGACGAGCGCGCGGTACAGCGTCCGGCGGATCCACCACGGCACGAGCCGGTAACCGCCGCGGACGACGACGTTGCGGGCGTACTGGAAGGTGTTCGTGAACCCGTCGTCGCGCATCTGGCGCTGCAGGCGGATCTCGGAGCGCAGCAGGTTGCGGCCGCCACGGCGCTGGTACGCGCCGGCGCCGACCCGGTAGTAGACCAGCGGCTCGGGGATGTTCACCGGCTCGGCCCCGTCGGCCAGCATCCGGGCGAACAGCCAGTAGTCCTCCATCAGCGGCAGGTCGCCGTACCCGCCGACGGCGAGCACCGCCTGCCGCCGGTAGACCACGGTGGGGTGGTTGAACGGGTCGTGCAGGCGTGCGTAGCGGCGGATCTCGTCGCGGCCCACCGGCGGCACGCGCCGCCCGACGACCTCGTCCGGCGTCTCGACGAACTCGATGAGGCCCGCGCCCACGATGTCGGCGTCGGCGATCAACGGCAGCTGGGTGGCGAAGCGGTGCGGCATCGCGATGTCGTCGGCGTCCATGCGGGCGACGACGTCGTAGCGGCTGGCGGCGAGGCCCGCGTCCAGCGCGGGCCCGAGGCCGAGGTTGTGCTCGAGCTCGACGACGTCGAGCGGCACCGGGGACGTGGCCCGGAACTCGTCCAGCACGTCCGCGAGCTCGGGGCGCACCGGTCCGTCGCGGACGATGACGACCTGATCGGGGCGCAGCGTCTGCTGCTCGACGGCGCTGCGGAAGGCGAGGCGGAGGTGCTCGGCGTCGTCGCCGTCGAACACGGGCAGCAGCAGGGCGAAGGGCTCGTGCACGCTGAGTCCCGTCCTCCGTTCCGCGGTCGCTGCTGGTGCCGGCGCTGTCGGACGCGGTCACTCGGTGCGCGCCGGCACGGCCACCTCGGTCGTCGGGTGGCACGAGACGCGCCCCAGGTTAACAGACCGGCGGGGCCCGACCGGCCCCCCGCGCCGCGGCGGCACGGACGGGCCGTCGCCCGCGCCCGCCGTCCGGCCCGCCATGGACGGCCCGGGAACGGACGCTAGGTTGGACACGGAGGGACCGTCCGAGAACCCGGCCCGGCAGGCCCGGCCCGAAGCACGCGTGCCGCCCGGCCGCAGGAGAGGTAATCCGTGACCCACCCGGACGCCCACCCGGACGCCCAGCCGACGCCTCCGTCCGGCGCACACCGAGTCGTCCTGCACGTCGGCGAGCCGAAGACCGGCACGACCTTCCTGCAGCAGGTCATGTGGGCCAACCGCTCGGCCCTGGCCGCGGCCGGCGTGATGCTGCCGGGTGCCCGCTCGTCCCACCACTGGCGGGCGACGCAGGACCTCCGCGACGTCGAGCAGGTGCCCGGCGACCCGATCGGGCCGCACGCGGGCTCCTGGGACCGCCTGGTGCGCCAGGCCCTGCGCGCCCCGCGGACCGCCGTCATCTCCCACGAGCTGCTGGCCGCCGTCAACGAGCAGCAGGCCGAGCGGGCCGTCCGCAGCTTCGAGGGCACCGACCTGCACGTGGTGCTCAGCGTCCGCGACGTCGCGTCGCTGCTGCCCGCCGAGTGGCAGGAGACGATCAAGCACCGCAACGCGCGGGAGTGGCAGCACTGGCTGTCGGACGTCATCGACCGCGAGTCGGTGTCCGACGACCGCCGGCAGTGGTGGTTCTGGCGGGTGCACGACACCCGCGAGATCCTGCGCATCTGGGGCCGGTTGCTGCCGCCCGGCAACGTGCACGTGCTGACCATGCCGCCGCGCTCGCTGGGCGACAACGTGCTCTGGGACCGGTTCGCGGGCATTCTCGGCATCGATCCGTCCGTCGCCGACCTCAGCCTGGCGCGGGCGAACGCGTCGCTGGGTCTGGCCGAGGTCGAGCTGCTGCGCAAGGTGAACCAGCAGCTGCCCGAGGCGATGCCGAACTGGTTCTACATGCACAACGTCAAGGACCTGCTGGCCCACGAGGCCCTCTCCGCCCGCCCGTCCACCCGCAAGCCGGTCGTGCCGGCCCGCCGCGACCCCTGGCTGGACGAGTACGCCGACCAGCTCATCGGCTGGCTGGCCGACAGCCCGTACGACGTGGTCGGCGACCTCGAGGAACTGCGGCCGCGCCGTGGCAGCGGCGAGCGTCCCGAGGGTGTCGAGGTCCCCGCCGAGGAGCAGCTGGGGGCGGCGGTCGACGCCATCGTCGCGCTGCTCGCCGAGCTGGCCACGGCCCGGGGAGTGACGATCGCCGACGGCGACGCGACCGAGCGTCCGCCCGCCACCGGCCTGAAGCGCGCGCTCATCGCCGCCAGCGAGCGCAACCAGTCCCTGCACGTCATGCGCCGCCAGTACTGGCACCTGCGCAACACCCTGCGCACCGTCCGCAACGACCACCGGGCCCGCCGGGAGGCCCCGTGACGCAGGCCGCCGCGTGACCGGACCCGTCTTCCTGCACGTGGGCGAGCCGAAGAGCGGCACGACCTACCTGCAGGACGTCATGTGGCGCAACCGGGCCGAGCTCGAGCGTCAGGACATCACCCTGCCCGGACGGTCGCTGCGCGACCACTTCCACGCGGCGCAGGACCTCACCCGGGCGAGGCGTTCCGCCGGCGACCCCGGTCCGGGCTGGAACGGCGCGTGGGACTCGCTCGTGCGGCGCACCCGCCGGGTGCAGGGCACGGCCGTCATCTCGCACGAGCTGTTCGTGGGGGCGGACGAGCAGGACGCGCGGCGGGCCGTCCGGGCCGTCGGCGTCGAGCAGGCGCACGTGGTCCTGACCGTCCGCGACTTCGGCTCGCTGCTGCCCGCCGAGTGGCAGGAGACGGTGAAGCACCGCAACGGCCGGCCGTGGAAGTACTGGCTCAAGGACGTCGCCACGCAGCGCAGCTGGGAGTCGGGCAGCAACCGCACCCGCTGGTTCTGGCAGGCGCACGACACCCTCGCGATCCTCGAACGCTGGTCGCGCGACCTGCCGCCCGAGCGGGTGCACGTCGTCACCATGCCGCCCCGCGGCTCGGCCCCGGACCTGCTGTGGCAGCGGTTCGCGGCCGTGATCGGCGCCGATCCCGCACGCGCCGACACCTCGCGCGCGGAGTCGAACGCCTCGCTCGGCGTCGCCGAGGTCGAGATGCTGCGCCGGCTCAACCGGCGCATCTCGGCCGACATCCCCGCCTGGTTCTACTTCCGCGAGGTCAAGGGCGCGCTGACGCACGACGTGCTGTCGGCGCGCACCCCGTCGGCCCGGCTGCAGCTGCCGCCCGAGTGGTACGACTGGGCCGGCGAGCAGGCGCAGCACACCATCGAGGGCATCCGCGCGGCCGGTTACGACGTGGTCGGCGACCTCGCCGACCTCGAGCCGGCGAAGCCGTCGGGCAAGGCCGGCACCGACCCCGACGAGGTCACCACCCAGCAGCTGCTCGAGGCCGCGCTCGCCTCGCTGTCGGGCATGCTGCACCACCGCTACGAGAACGAGCCCCGCCGGCTGCTGCCCCGCACGCTGCGGCGCGGCGCCGACTACCTGCTGGCGGTGCGGCGGGCGACCCGGGACGCGCGCGAGGAATGAGCGAGCGCCTGCAGGTCGTGGCCGTCGTGGTCACGTGGAACCGACGCGAACTGCTGCTCGAGTCGCTGGACGCGCTCGCTCGGCAGACCCGTCCGCTCGACGCCGTCGTCGTGATCGACAACGCCGCGACCGACGGCACCGCCGAGGCCGTCCGCGACCGCTTCCCCCAGGTCGAGCTGGTGCGGCTGAGCCGCAACACCGGTGGCGCCGGCGGGTTCGCGGCGGGCCTCGAGGCCGCCCACGGCCGGGGCGCCGACTGGATCTGGCTGATGGACGACGACACCGTGCCCCACCCGGACGCGCTCGAGGCGCTGCTCGACGCGCGCGACCGGCACCCCGGCGACCCGGTGCTGCTGGCCAGCCGGGTGGTGTGGACCGACGGCCGGCCGCACCCGATGAACACGCCCCGTCCGAAACCGTTCGTGTCGGCGGACGAGCGGGACGCCGCCGAACGGGCGGGCTGCGTGCCGATCCGCTCGGCCTCGTTCGTGTCGATCCTGGTCGAGGCCGAGCACGCCCGGCGGTGCGGCCTGCCGGTGGCCGACTACTTCCTGTGGAACGACGACTTCGAATGGACGATGCGGCTGCTGCGCGGCGCGGTCGGCCTGCTCTGCCCCGCCAGCGTCGTCGAGCACAAGACCAAGGTCTTCGGCAGCACCGACGCCGACCCGGGCGAGCGGTTCTTCTTCGAGGTGCGCAACAAGGTCTGGCTGCTCACCCGCAGTCGGGGTCTGTCGGCCCCCGAGCGGCTGCTCTACCTGGGGGCGACGGTGCGTCGCTGGGCGCGCACGATCCGGCGGTCGGACGACCGTCCGGTGCTGTGGCGGGGCTTGCGCCGCGGTCTGCGGGCCGGGCTGCGGGCGCCGCAGCCGACCGAGCGGGTGCTGGCCCAGGCGCGGTAGCGCTACTGCCGGGTCACTCGCGGACGAGATGCAGCCGGCCGTGCTGCACCGGCGTGAAGCGCTTGCCCTCGGGCCGGGCGAGGTACTCGTCGACGGCCGTGCGACACCCGGACCACGCGGCGTAGTCGTCGATGACGAGCCGGCCGCCCTTCACCACACGCGGGGCGATGCGCTCGAGGCAGACCATCGTCGACTCGTACCAGTCGCCGTCCAGGTGGGCGAGGGCCACCGGGTCGTCGCCGCCGATGGTGTCCTGGAACAGGCCCTGCACCAGCTCGACGGCGTTCGCGGCCGGGGGGAAACCGCACTCGGTGAGCGACTTCTCGACCTCGCCGCGCAGGTCGTCGCGGTAGCCGTAGTAGGTCTCGCCGCCGAGGCCCTTCGACTGCCCGGAGCGGATCTTCTCGTAGCGCTCGTGCACGTCCGCGCCGTCGTGCTCGCCGGGCGGCGGGATCATCCCGAACATGTCGTGCAGGAACAGCGGACGCCCCGGTTCCTTGGCGGCCGCCATCACGATCGCGGACCCGCCGAGGGCGGTGCCCGCCTCGATGAGGATGCCCTCGGCGCGGTCGCGCTCGAGCCGGAAGACGGCCTCGCCGATGTCGGCGAGGGCGCGGTCGGAGAGGTAGGTGAGCTTGCGGACCCGTACCTCGGTCATCGCGTCCAGCACCGCGGGCATCCGCTGTTCGAGGTGCCGCCTGCGCTGCTCCGTGATCGTCAAGGTGACCTGCGCTGGCATGGCGGCAGGCTATCAACGGCGGTGCCAAATACCGGCTGTGGGCGGTGCGGGCCTCTCAGTGCGTTCCCGGCACGATGTGGCCGTGTTGCGACCGCATTCGCGACGTCGAGCTCACGGCGTCGTCGTCCTGCTGAGCGCTCTGGTCCTGCTCGGCGCCTGCACCTCGACCAGCCGTTCGGGACCGGACCCGACCCAGCCCCGTCCGGATCCGACGTCGAAGCGGCCGAACATCGTGATGGTGCTGACGGACGACCTCTCGAGCGATCTCGTCGCCTCGATGCCGGCGGTGCAGGCCATGCAGACGGCCGGGGTGACGATGCGGAACCACTTCGTCGTCAACTCGCTGTGCTGCCCGTCCCGGGCGGCGATCTTCACCGGGCAGTACCCGCACAACAACGGGGTGCTCGCCAACGAGGGTCCGGACGGCGGCTACGAGGGCTACGCCCGGCGCAAGCTGCAGGACCGGAGCTTCGCGGTGTCGCTGCAGA
This sequence comes from Jatrophihabitans fulvus, assembly GCF_054781375.1. Taxonomy (NCBI): domain Bacteria; kingdom Bacillati; phylum Actinomycetota; class Actinomycetes; order Jatrophihabitantales; family Jatrophihabitantaceae; genus Jatrophihabitans; species Jatrophihabitans fulvus. Next base: position 109,070 of record NZ_BAAGUN010000002.1, on the reverse strand, counting down.
AGGCGGGCTACCGCACCGCCTTCATGGGCAAGTACCTCAACGGCTACGAGGCGGACGACCCCGAGCCCCGCGGCTGGAACGACTGGTTCGGAGTCGACGGCGGCGGTTACCGCGGCTTCGACTACACCGCGAACGTCAACGGCAGGCAGAAGAAGTTCGGTCACCTGCCGTCGGACTACCTGACCGACGTGCTCGCGAACCGCGGCGCGGGCTTCGTCGACGACGCGTCGAAGAAGGGTGGGCCGTTCATGTTGGAGGTGGCGACGTTCGCGCCGCACCGGCCGTGGACGCCGGCCCCGCGTGACGCCCGCCGCTTCCCCGGTCTGAAGCACCCGCAGACCGCGGCGTTCGACAAGCAGGTGCGCAACGCCCCGACATGGTTGCAGCGGTCACCGCTGCGGGCCCGGGACCTGCGCAGCATCACGAACATCTACCGCAAGCGGGTGCAGGCCGTGCAGGCCGTCGACGCGTTGATCACCGACCTGCGCTACACGCTGCGCGAGCGGGGCGAACTGCGCAACACCTACTTCCTGTTCACGTCCGACAACGGCTACCACATGGGCGAGTACCGGCTGATCCCCGGGAAGCAGACCGCCTTCGACACCGACATCCACGTGCCGCTCGTCGTGACCGGGCCCGGCATCCGCGCGGGCAGCACGGTCGACGCGTTCTCCTCCAGCATCGACCTGGCCGCGACGTTCGAGCACATCGCGGGCGCGACGCCGTCCGGCGAGCGCGACGGGGTGAACCTGGTGCCCGCGTGGAAGGACCAGGTGCCGTCCGACTGGCAGAAGGCGGTGCTGGTCGAGCACCGCGGTCACACGACCTCGGCGCCCGGCGACCCGGACGCCCAATCCGCCGAAGCGGGTGACCCGCCGAGTTACGAGGCGGTGCGGACGGCCACCGGCCTCTACGTCGAGTACGACACGGGGGAGAAGGAGTTCCACGACCTGCGCACCGACCCCGACGAGCTCGACAACACCTACGCGACGACCCCCGCGTCGGTGCTGCGGCAGTACGCCACCATGCTCGCGAAACTCAAGGCATGTAAGGGAACCGAACAATGTCAGGCGGCCGTCGACTGAGCCGCGGACCCGGTGCCGGGTGCGTCACGTCCGGGGCCGTTGAGGTGGCTACCCGGCGGTACCGGCCGTAATACTGCAGGGCATGGCTCGCTTGGCGCAGACCGCAGGACTGACCGAGATCCAGACCGAGATCCTGTCGGCGGTGAAGACCTTCGTCGACAAGGAGATCCTCCCGTACGCGAACGACCTCGAGCACAAGGACGAGTTCCCCGAGGCGATCGTCGAGGGCATGAAGGAGATGGGCCTGTTCGGGCTCATGATCTCCGAGGAGTACGGCGGCCTCGGTGAGTCACTGCTCACCTACGCGCTCGTGGTCGAGCAGATCGCGCGCGGCTGGATGTCCGTCTCCGGCGTGATCAACACCCACTTCATCGTGGCGTACATGATCGCCCAGCACGGCACCGACGAGCAGAAGCAGTACTTCCTGCCGAAGATGGCCACCGGCGAGATCCGCGGCGCGTTCTCGATGAGCGAGCCCGACCTCGGTTCGGACGTCTCGGCCATCAAGACCCGCGCCGAGCAGGACGGCGACGAGTTCGTCATCAACGGGTCCAAGATGTGGCTGACCAACGGCGGCGGTTCCCGTGTGGTCGCGACCCTCGTCAAGGACGACCAGGGCGCCGACTCGGTCTACAAGAACATGTCCACGTTCCTCATCGAGAAGGACGCCGGCTTCGGCGAGACCCGTCCGGGCCTCACGATCCCCGGCAAGATCGACAAGATGGGCTACAAGGGCGTCGAGACCACCGAGATGATCCTCGACGGCGTCCGCGTCCCGGCCGACCGCGTGCTCGGCGGGCCCGAGGCCCGCGGCAAGGGCTTCGCGCAGATGATGGACGGCGTCGAGGTCGGCCGCGTCAACGTCGCCGCCCGCGCGTGCGGCATCGCCATCCGCGCCTTCGAACTCGCGGTCGCCTACGCCCAGCAGCGCAAGACGTTCGGCAAGCAGATCGCCGACCACCAGGCCATCGCGTTCAAGCTCGCCGAGATGGCGACGAAGGTCGAGGCCGCCCACCTGATGATGGTCAACGCGGCCCGCCTCAAGGACGCCGGCACCCGCAACGACGTCGAGGCCGGCATGGCCAAGCTCATCGCGTCCGAGTACTGCGCCGAGGTCACCCAGGACAGCTTCCGCATCCACGGCGGCTACGGGTACTCGAAGGAGTACGAGATCGAGCGCCTCATGCGCGAGGCGCCGTTCCTGCTCATCGGCGAGGGCACGTCCGAGATCCAGAAGACGATCATCAGCCGGGGCCTGCTGCGGGAGTACCGGCTCTAGGGGCCGTTGCTCCCCGGTAGCGTTTCGGCGTGATCCCGGTGCTCGAGGTCGGCGGCACGCACGTCGCCGCGGCGCTCGTCGACCCGTCCGACTGGTCGGTGCACGACGCGACCCGGCACGACGTCGCCGCCGACGGTCCGGCCGGCGACCTGCTCGACGCGTTCGTCGCCGCCGCGCGATCGGTGCCGGCGCCCGTCGACGCCCGCTGGGGCGTGGCGATGCCCGACCCGTTCGACTACGACGCCGGCATCGCCCTGTTCGACGCCACCGTCGGCAAGTTCGGCGCCCTGCACGGTGTCGACGTCGGCGCCGAGCTGCGCAAGGCGCTCGATGCGGACGTCACCTTCGTCAACGACGCGGACGCCTTCGCGCTGGGCGAGTGGACGGCCGGTGCCGGTGTCGGGTCGCACCGCCTCGCCGGCGTCACGCTCGGCACCGGTGTCGGGTCGGGCTGGGTGGTCGACGGCCACGTCGCCGACCCGGGCTTCCCGCCGCACGGCCGCCTCCACCACGCCGAGGTCTTCGGCGGCCCGCTCGAGGACACGATGTCGCGCCGCGCGATCCGCCGCGCCTACGCCGCCGCGACCGGCGACGCCGATGCGGACGTCCGCGAGATCTGCGAGCTCGCCCGCACCGGCGACGAGCGCGCGTCCGCAGTGCTGCAGCACGCCATCGCCGGCCTCGGCGAGGCCGTCGGCCGGGCGGTCTCCGGCTTCGCCCCCGACCTGCTCGTCGTCGGCGGGTCCATGGCCGCATCATGGGCGTTGTTCGAGCCCTGGTTCGCCGCCGCCGCCGGCGAACTCCCGCCCGTCCGGGTCTCCGACGACGCCCAGCGCAGCGGCTTCGTCGGCGCCGCCGTGCACGCCACCCGCTGACCGCCCCACGCCGCTGCCCGTCCGCCTGGCCCCATCCCAGCGCTGCTGCCCGTCCGCCTGGCCCCATCCGAGCGTCGCGACGGAGATCAACTGGCGACGCTGCGATGGGGCCAAGCGCGGTGTGGCGGGTCCCCGCGCCGCCACCCGTCCGCCTGGCCCCATCCCCGCGCTGCCGCCCGTCCGCCTGGCCCCATCCCGGCGCCGCGGTGGAGATCAACTGGCGACGCTGCGATGGGGCCAAGCGCGGTGTGGCGGGTCCCCGCGCCGCTGCCCGTCCGCCTGGCCCCATCCCCGCGCTGCCGCCCGTCCGCTTGGCCCCATCCCAGCGCCGCTGCCCGTCCGCTTGGCCCCATCCCAGCGCCGCGGCGGAGATCAACTGGCGGCGCTGCGGTGGGGCCGAGTGCTCCCCGCGATCGACCACAGTCGGGGTGCCCGGTCGGCGCGCAGGCCGCGGGCGAACGCGTTGCGTATGCGCTGCTCGACCTGGCCGAAGCAGTACAGCTCGCTCCAGTCCCACCGGACGACGATCAGCCCGGCGTCCTCGAGCAGGCCCTAGCGCTTCTTCTCGGCGACGAGACTGCCGACGACCCCGTCGTACTTGACCATCCCGTCGGCCTCACCGATGACGCCGGCGTGCTCCCAGTAGAAATCCGGACGGCCGAGGAACACCCCGCCACGGGTGGTGATCGGCGGTTGCAGGTGCGGTGTCGGCAGGCCCGCGTCGATCATGCGCAGGCGGCTGATCGACTCCAGCGGCGACTCCGCGGCAGCGTCCGCCTCGACGAGCGCCCGACGGGCGGCGGCGGAACCGGGCCAGCCGCGAGTCGCCTCGTGCACCGCCCACAACGGACCGGCGTCGACGAGTCCGCGACGTGATGCGGAGTCGGCGGCCACGATCGCCGAGTCCTCGCCGTGCTCGTGCCCGATGGCGAAGACGGTGCGCGCGGGCGCGGTCAGTCGCACCCGGCCGGCCCGTGCGAGGTCGGTGCGACGCAGCCGGCCGCGGTGCCGGTGCACGCCCGGCATCGGACCCCGCCGCTCCCGGGGCCACACCGCGCACACGTGATCGGGGACGGTCAGCAGGTGCGCGCCCATGACCGCGCCCGCCGCCGAACCCGTGAGCGGCACTCCCGGGTTGCACAGCGAGAACGCCGCCGCGTCCTGGCGCAGCCGGTCGACGTCCGTCTCGGGTGGTGTCGCGTACGTGCCGGCGCGTGGCCGTACCAGCCGGTCGGTCGCGACGGCGTGGCGAAGGGCGGACGACGTCCAACCCCCGGCGATCGCCTGCGCGGTGGTGAACACGCCGAACTGGTCGGCAGCGGCGGTGGGCAGCGGACGCATGGCCGCAGACTGTGCCGGGTCCGCACCCTCCGCGGGGGCGTTGTCCACAGGCCCTCGCGCCTGGCCCCATCCGTGCGTCGCGACGGAGATCGACTGACGACGCTGCGATGGGGCCAAGAGTGCGGCGTCAGAGCCGGGTCGCGACCTCGCAGTAGTCCCAGAGCTTCTGCGCGTCATCGGGCGTGTGCCGCGTCGAGGGCAGGTACGACGTCGGACGGGGCCGGCGGTCGTGCCAGAACAGCCCGGACGAGCGCCCCGGCGCGGGGGCGGCGAGCAACCAGACCACGGTGTCGGCGCCCTGCTCGGCGGTGCGCAGGATCGGCGCGGTGAGCTTCGCGAACTTCGGCAGCGAGTCGGTCACGCCGGGGGTGTCGGCCCAGCCCGGATGCATGGCGTGCACGGCCACGCCGGTGTCGGCGAGGCGCCGGGCCCACAGCTGCGCGAGCACGACCTGCATCCGCTTGGTGCGCGCGTAGGCGGCGGTGCCGCCGAACTCGCCTTCGTGGAACTCCGGGTCGTCGACCCGCAACCTGGACGTGTACATGCCGCCGGACGACACGAACACCACGCGGGCATCGCTGGCCGCGCTCAGCAGCGGACGCAACTCGGACGTCAGCAGGTGCGGGCCGAGCACGTTGGTGGCGACGGTCAGCTCGTGACCGTCCTCGGTCTCGACCCGGTGCGGCGGCAGCACTCCGGCGTTGTGGACCAACCCGTGCAGCGCCGGCAGTTCCTTGCGCAGCCGCGTGGCGACGGCGCGGACGGACTTCAGCGACGCGAGGTCGCAGACGTCGACCACGACGTCGGCGCCAGGGTGGTCGGCGACGATCTCGGCGCGGGCGGCCTCGCCGCGTTCGGCGTCGCGACACAGCATGCGGACGGCGGCCCCGAGGCGGACGGCGCCGGCCACCGTCGCCCGGCCCAGCCCCGAGTTGGCACCCGTGACGGCGACGGTGTGCCCGAGCAGGGCCTCGGCCGGTGCGTCCGCGAGCCACCAGCCGCTGCGCAGGCGGTAGCCGATGCGCGAGTACCCGGGGACGATCGTGCGGTCGAGGACCGTGTCGACCAGCGGCAGCAGTGGTCGCAGCGCGCGGGCGGGCAGGCCGTCGCGTTCCATGTCGCGGAGACTACGGGTCACAGCGCGGGTCCACAGGTCGCGACCCCTTGCCACCCTCCTGTGGCGCGCGTTACATTCGTGAAACACGGACGATGTCCGTTTCCCGAGCCCGCACCGGCAACGACGCCGGTGCGGGCTCGTCATGTGTGGGGGTACTTCTCCCCTGCGATCGCCGGAACCCCGGCACGGCCCCGGCTCGTCCACCCGGGCATGAAGCCCCGAACCGCGCTGCTCACCGCCGTGCTCACCGCTCTGGCGGCCGTCCTCCTCACCGCGGGCTGCTCGTCCGCGGTCCCCGGACGTCCGTCCGCCGACCCGCCGCCGGAGCTCACCGCCCCGGCCGGCCAGGTCGTCTTCCAGGTCACGGCGGCCGGCGGGTACGTGCCGAGCGACTACCGCACGGCCTCCCGTCCCGCGGTGACCGTCTACGGCGACGGCCGGGCGTTCGTGCTCGACCCGACGCCGCGTCGTTCGTGGTCCGGGCAGCCGGTGCAGCTGCAGCGCGGCACCGTCGACCGGGCCGCGCTGCGCGACCTCGTCGCGGACGCGCACCGGTCCGGCCTGTTCGACGACGTCGACTTCGGAGACCCGCGCATCACCGATCTGGGGACCACCGCCGTCACCTTCAGGCCCGGAGCGGCGCCGGCCGCGAAAGCGTCCGCCTACGCCCTCGGCTACGAGGACGACGACGTGACCGGCCTGGACGACCGGCAGCGCTTGCTGCGTGCCGAACTGCGGCGTTTCATCGGACGGCTGCAGGACGGTGTCACCGGGGCGACGGCGTGGCGCCCGGACCGTGTCGACGTCCGGGTGGCGGAGGGTGAACCGGACGGCAGTCCGCGCCCCTGGCCGGGACCGGATCTGTCGCGGGTGCTCGGCAACGTCCGGACGAACGGTGGTCCCGTGTGCGGCGTGCTCACCGGCGACGACGCGGGGCGTGTGTTCACCGCCGCGCGCGACTCCGGCGACATCACGTGGACGGACGGGGCGCGGACGGTGGCCCTCGTCGTGCGCGCGTTGCTGCCGGGCGAGCCCGCCTGTGGTTGATCAGTCTGCCGGTGCCGCGCGGTGCGACGTGATCACCACGTGCGCGAAGCGCAGCTTGTCGAGCACGGCGGGTGGGAGCACGAACGGGTAGAGATCGTCCTTGCCCATGCTGCGGTTCAGCGCGTTCAGCACGAGCTGCAGGGCACGCCACTGACGCGCGAGCTCGTCGAAGGTGTCGGGGTCCTCGACGGGCTCGACGTCGAGCGCGGCGTCCCACGCGAGGGACAGTTGGAGATCAGGACCCTCGAGGTGCACCCCCCACGCGGCCGCGGTCTGGGTGGTGTCGCGGATGTGCAGGTAGTGGGCGAAGGTCTCGGCCCAGTCCTCCCACGGGTGCGCCGCCGCGTAGTGGCTGACGTGCGACCCGACCCAGTCGGTGGTGTCGGTGCCACGCCCGTAGTGCTGCTCGAGCGACTGCGCATAGTCGGCGCGCTCGTCGCCGAACAGGTCGCGGAACCGGTCGAGGTAGGGCGAATCGTCGACCAGCACCTGCCAGTACCAGTGACCGATCTCGTGCCGCAGGTGGCCGAGCATCGTGCGGTAGGGCTCGGCGAGTTTCACCCGCATCGCCTCGCGGTGCGGGTCGTCGCCCTCGGCGAGGTCGATGGTGACGACCCCGTCCGCGTGTCCGGTGATGACGGGCTGGTGCTGGCTCGAGACGAGGTCGAACGTCAGCCCGCGGTCGGGGTCGTCCGATCGTGGTGTTGTCGGCAGCTCGAGGTGGTCCAGCTGGTGGACGAGGTACCGCTTGGCCTGCTCGGTGCGGACGAACTGCGGGAACCCGGTGGTGTCCGAGTCGTCGGGACGCATCCGGGTGAGCCAGCACGATCCGCAGTAGCCGTTGCGTCCGTCCTCGGCGATCCAGTTGCAGCCGATAAGGTCGTGGTTGCGGCAGCGGACGTGATCGCGGGCGTCGACCAGGAGGGCCGACGCCCGCTCGTAGGCCAGGGGCGTGTGACAGGTCAGGCAGGTGTCGTTGTCGAAGAAGACGAGGCTGGAGCAGACGGGACAGGCGAAAGCGCGCACCGCCTACCTATGCCCGTCGCGCGGCCGCCTTACGCGCTTCTGCGCCCTGCGCCGCATCGGCGTCGACCGGCAGGTCGGCGGCCTTGACGGCGTTGCGTCCGACGAGCTGCTGGCTGGTGGTCGTGCGCTGCCCGCGGCCGCGTCCGATGAAGCTGACGGCCCAGTGCAACACGGTTGTGACGCGGTTCTTGAAGCCGACGAGGTAGAGCACGTGCACGCCGAGCCAGAGCACCCAGGCGATGAAGCCGCCGAAGCGGAACTTGCCGACGTTGGCCACGGCCTTGAAGCGGCTGATGGTGGCCATCGAGCCCTTGTCGAAGTAGTGGAACTCCTTGTCGCGGGCGCGACCGCGCAGGCCCTTGACGATCTGCTGGGCGGCGAACTTGCCCTGCTGCATCGCGACCTGCGCGACGCCGGGGTAGTTCTTCAGCGACATCATGTCGCCGACGACGAACACCTCGGGGTGGCCGGGCAGCGTGCAGTCGAGGTTGACCTTGATGCGGTTGCCGCGGTCCATCGCGGCGCCGGACTGGTCGGCCAGCTTGTTGGCCAGATCCGAGCCCTGCACGCCGGCAGCCCACACGACCGTGCGGGTGGGGATGCGGGTGCGGGCGCCGCTCTTGTCCTCGACGGTGATGCTGCGCTCGTCGATCTCGACGACCTTCTCGTCGAGCCACACGTCGACGCCGAGCTTCTCCAGCTGCTTGGCCGCGCCGTTGGACAGGCGGCTGCCGAAGTTGCCCAGGACGCTGTCGAGCGCGTCGACGAGGATGATCCTGGACTTGCGCGGGTCGATGCCGCGGAAGTCGTTCTTGAGGGTGCGGCGGCTCAGCTCGCTGATCTGGCCGGCCATCTCGACGCCGGTGGCGCCGGCGCCGACGACGACGAACGTCTGCCACTCCTCGCGGACCTTGTCGTCCTGCTCGAGCTCGGCGAACTCGAACGCCGAGAGGATGCGGCCGCGCAGCTCGAGGGCGTCGTCGATGGACTTCAGGCCCGGCGCGTAGGTCTCGAAGTCGTCGTTGCCGAAGTAGCTGGTCTTGGCGCCGGCGGCGACGATCAGCGAGTCGTAGGAGGTGACGCGGGCCTCGCCACCGGCCTCGGACGTCACGGTCCGGGCCTCGAGGTCGATGTCGGTGACGTCGCCCAGCAGCGTGCGGACGTTCTTGTGGTTCTTGAGGATCTCGCGGGTGGCCGGGGCGATCTCGCCCTCGGACAGGATGCCGGTCGCCACTTGGTACAGCAACGGCTGGAAGAGGTGGTGGGTCGAGCGGCTGATCAGCGTGACGTCGACGTTGGCCCGCTTCAGCTTCTTCGCCGCGAACAGGCCGCCGAAGCCGGAGCCGACGATCACGACGTGGTGGCGTCGGGAGATCGTGCTGGTCATGGTGTGGTGCCGCCTTCCTGTGGACTACACCGCCAGGGTCCCCGTCCCGGTGGAAACGCTATCGCCGGTGTGAGCGCCCTTATGCCGGAAATCCCGGGCGGACGGTGGGTACGTCACTGAGCATGACGCTCGACGGACTCGCCGCATTCCGTGCCGAACGGATCGCCGCCGGAGGCACCGACATCGCCGTGCGGACGGCCGGTTCCGGCCCGCCCGTCGTGCTGTTGCACGGGTACCCGCAGACGCATGTGATGTGGCACCACGTCGCGCCGGCGCTGGCCGAGACGCACACGGTGGTACTGCCCGACCTGCGCGGGTACGGCGACTCGGCCAAGCCCGGGGGCGGCGAACGGCACGAGGCGTACGCCAAGCGCACGATGGCCGCCGACATTGCCGTGGTGATGACGGCCCTCGGTCACGACCGGTTCGCGGTCGTGGGCCACGACCGCGGCGCCCGCGTCGCGCACCGGCTGTGCCTCGACCACCCCGACCGGGTGACCCGGGCGGCCGTCCTCGACATCGTCCCGACGCGCCACGTCTACGCCACCGCCGACCGGGCTCTCGGGCTGGCGTACTACCACTGGTTCTTCCTGGCCCAGCCGTACGACCACCCGGAGCGCCTCATCGGCGCCGACCCGGAACGCTGGGTCACCCACCACCTCGCGTCCTGGTCGCGGGTGCCCGACGCGTTCGACCCGCTCGCGGTCTCGGAGTACGTGCGCGCCTTCTCCGACCCCGACGCGATCCGCGCGAGCTGCGAGGACTACCGCGCCGGCGCGGACATCGATATCGAGCACGACGACCAGAGCTACGAGCTCGGCGAGCGGGTGCGCTGCCCGCTGCTCGTGCTGTGGGGTGCGGACGGGTTCGTCGGACGGAACTACGACGTGCTCGGCGTCTGGAGCGAGTACGCGCTCGAGGTCGGTGGTCAGGCGCTCGACTGCGGCCACTTCGTGCCCGAGGAGCGACCCGCCGAGACCCTCGCGGCGCTGCAACGGTTCCTGGCCTGACCGTCCCAGAAGGCTGCTGACGTCCCAGCAGTCACGTCCGTCCCGCGGTTGTCCACAGCTGCGTCACTTCGGGATGCGTCGGTTCGCTTCGCTGTCTAACCTGTCCATCCGGACAATTCGGACCGCGCAGGTGGGGGAGCGGTGACGGCGACGGCTCAGTCGATCCTGGAGCACGAGGTACGTGAACTCGTGCGCCGGCGTGGCATCGACCCCATCGCCGAACCCGACACCGTCGCGCGGCTGGTCGACGAGGTGGTCGGCGACTACCAGGACCGGTCGATCAGCTCGGCGATGCCCCCCATGGGCGATGCGGCGGCCGCGTCACGGATGGTGCTCGACGCCGTTGCCGGGTTCGGGCCGCTGCAGCCGCTGCTCGACGACCCCACCGTCGAGGAGATCTGGATCAACGAGCCCGGGCGGGTGTTCGTCGCCCGCCACGGCCGTTCCGAGCTCACCATGCTGATCCTCACCGCCGACCAGGTGTCCGAACTCGTCGAGCGGATGCTGCGGCCGACCGGGCGGCGCATCGACCTCAGCACGCCGTTCGTCGACGCGATGCTGCCGGACGGTTCCCGGTTGCACGTCGTCATCCCGAACATCACCCGCCGGCACATGGCGGTGAACATCCGCAAGTTCGCCGTCGGCCTGCGCTCGCTCGACGAGCTCGTGCGGACGGGCTCGCTCACCGACCACGCCGCCCGCTTCCTCGACGCGTCCGTCGCGGCGGGCCTGAACGTCCTCGTCGCGGGCGGCACCCAAGCCGGTACATTCCAGTAGATTGGACGGGTGACCGACCAGAAACGCAGAGCCGTCGTTTACGCTCGGCTGTCCGTCTCCCAGGACGAGTCCGTGTCGATCGACCGTCAGATCGAGGCGTGCTCCAAGTACGCGGACGCCCGAGGCTGGGAGGTCGTGGCCGTCCGGAAGGACGACGGGGTCAGCGCCACCCACAACAGGCCCGAGGACCGCGCGGGCTGGGGCGAGGTGCTCTCGCTCGACGCCCCCTACGACGTGGTGATCGTGTGGAAGTTGGACAGGTTGGCCCGCAGGATCACCGACTTCTGGCGCGCTGTAGAGGCGCTCGAGGAGCGTGGAACCGCAGTCGCGGTTGTGACGGAGAACTTCGACCTAACGACGTCGATCGGCAAGATCGTGGCCGGCGTGCTGGCGGGATTTGCTCAGATGGAAGCCGAAGCCATTTCGGCGCGCGTGGCCGGTGCTCGTGACCACTTGATCCGAAACGGTCGGGTGGTCGGCGGGACGGTCCCGTACGGTTACGCGAAGGCGGCGAACCCGTCCGGCAAGGGCTTCGTGCTTGTGCAGGACGAAGCGACCATCGGGTACGTGCGGGAGGCGGCGGAGCGGGCGCTGCGGCGTGAAACGGTCTACTCGATCAAGCAGTGGCTGTCGGCGGAGGCACCCCTCCCGACGAAGTCGCAGGCAACCCGGAAGCGTGAGGGCTGGGCCTACTCGACGGTCGAGCGGATGCTGCGTAACCCGATCCTCGCCGGGATGATCGCTCACAACCCCGACAACCGGACGAAGGTCCGGGGCGCCGAGGTGCTGCGGGACGAGCAGGGCCTCCCAGTCGTGTACAAGGACCTGGCGGTGATCACGACGGACGAGCGGCGCAGGCTGCTCGCCCTCCTGGACGACGAAGGCGACCGTCCGCAGCGCCGGCCACGGGCCGGGCGGGGGACGACCTCGCCGCTGCTCAGCCGCCTTGTTTCCTGCGGCGAGTGCGATAGGACGATGCACCGGGGCACCTCGGCGGGTCGTCCGGCCGTCATGTGCCCGGAGTGCTACCAGACGATCTCGACGGACCAGCTGACGGCGCACATTGAGGCGCGGCTGCTGGCGGAGCGCGGCGACGAGCTGGCGGTGGACGCAACCGTGACGGCAACAGACAACTCGGCGGCACTGGCCGACCTGGAGGAGGCCATCGCGGACGTGTCGGCGAAGCTGACCCGGGATGACGCGGACGTGCCGAAGCTGGTCGAGCAGCTCGCGGGTCTCAAGGAACTGCGCGCCCGAGCCCGCGACGACCAGCCGAAGGTTAGGCACTACGAGGTCCACGAGTCGCCGGTGCGGGACGAGTGGGCGGCGGCGACGTCGGACGAGGAGCGGAGGACGGTCCTGCTGAGCCAGCTCAGCTCGCTGCGCATCGTGCGAGGGAAGGTCGGCCGGTACCTCGACCCCGCACGGGTGGTGATCGAGTGGCGTCCGTCGAACCTGGCCGGCGACGCTATGGCCGAGCTGTTCAGCAACATGCAACCGGGCGACACGTACTCGACCAACGCGCGATAGGCGCTGCCGGTGGCGCTGAGTGCGCCGTGCGGCACAGATCCAATGACCTGTTTCGTTGCGCTTGCCGATTACGTGTGCGTAGCGTCTGTGATGCGTTGAGCGGCACGCCCGAGAGGTACGGCTGACGCATCCGTCGGAAGTGTCCGACCGTCGAATCGTCGTTTGAGCGAACTCGCTTTTATAGCTGTCAAGCAGCCTCCGGCCTCGCGTCCGGTCCCTAGTGGTCAAGAGGTGAACACGCGACCAGCTCCGGTGACCCGCGCGGTCGTCGGGCTGGGCCGGGAATGACCGGACCAGCCGTGTCGGACCACAACGTCGCGGCGAGCCTACGAACCCCTCGCTGACACGGAGCGCCCAGCGAGGAGCGCCAGACACCCTTACGGGTCGGCAATGGTCGAGCGACCGCGAGTCGTGGGCATGGCCGCGCTGCACGGGAGCAGCGCCCCGTGGTGCAGGAGAGCCTGCCGACGGCAGACGCCGGAGCGACGCCCGAGACCGCGAGGTCTCGTTGGGCCGAACTCCGGCAGGGGCGGGAAGAACACGGAAACCACGACGGGGAACGGACGTACGTGAGACATGAGCACGCGACGAGGTACCCGCACGGGTGGAAACACGGGTTCTGTCGAGTACAGCCCGGCGAAGCTGCGCGCGATGCACGCCACGATGCGCCGCGCTGATGAGAGATGGGCGGCGAAGGCGGGTCCAGTCACGGTCCGTATGGTCCAGTCGCCGGACGGCACGAAACGTGCGAGGCAGCGGAGCCGCTAAAGCCTCTTGACAGGCGGAGACCAGGTTAGGCGCCGGCTGGGCGACCTGTCGGTGAGGGTCGAGATCGGCGTGCAGGCGATGACGAGGAGTCCGGGGACGCTGTCTCGCCTCGAGGCGGTGGAGATACAGGCGCAGCCGATCCTGCGCCGCCGTCGCCCGGACCGCCGCAGGGCGTCGTGATCCGTCGCTCCGCTCGCCTGACCTCTCGCAACGCAATGACGTATCCGATCACCTGCAACAGCAGGGACACGGTCGCGATCTTGGATAAAACGCTGAACAGCACGATCAGACGGTCTCGTTTATACATCAGCGCGTCGAGGCTGCCCGCGAAAACAGCGGCACCGAACAGGATCGGGAGCGCCGAGGTGACGAAGGCGATCGCGTGCGGCGACAGACGTGGCAGAATCCTCCACTTCATCCCGTTGAAGAAGCGCGGGCTCGTTCCGGCCAGGTCGACGTACCGCCGCATCACCTCGCCGGTCTGTGAGAACGCGACGACGCTGGCGACCAGCAGCACCGGGCCTGCCGTGCCGGTGACCACCCAGAACGCCTCGTGAAACTCCTTCTCCGCCATCCCGTCCCTCCTCAAAGCGGACCGTACCGGCAATGTCCGACGGTTCGGGGGGCACCGCGTGAGGCCGGGCCCGGATGGCGTCGAGACGCTATTGAATGAGGGTCTTGGTCGCGGAGACCATGCATTCAAGGATCTCCTGCTGGTTCGTAATGCGCGTCGCCGTCTTCCATGAGCCCGGAGCGAAGGCTCGGGTCAGCACCCAGCGCCCGGACGACTTCCTGACGACTTCGAGGACGCCAGTCGACACGCGGACCGAGAGGTCGTCGGCGACGCCGAGGAAGTTCAGCTCCGTCTGCGTGTTGTCTTCCGTCGGCAAAATGACGCGGACCATCACCCACTCGGTGTCCTCCACGGCCGCGACGCTACGCCGTCGGCATCTGGGCGCCGGAACCTAACGGCTGACCTCGAACCGCCGCCTTGGCGCTATCTTGCGCGACTCGGTGGCACAGCACCTCGTGTTCGCCGTCCGCCGGCAGGGGAAGGCCCACTTGACAGCGGCAACGCGAACTGTTTTACTTCCCCGCCATCCGGCTTGGAGCGCAATAAAGCTCGGTCGAGGGGCAGGGAATGCCGGCGCGTGCGCCAACCCAACATTGCGGCGATGGGTTGGAGGTACGGATGGGCTTGTCGGACCACGAGCTCGACGCGGCGGCGCGCAGCGCCGAGCGGCGCCGAGCAGCGAAACAGGAGCTGGCCGACGGTTTTACCGCGGGTACCGGCATGCGACGCCTGCGCGTTGAATTGCCTGATCCTGCGGGGCCAGCGCCAGCGCCCGGCCCGCCCGATAGGTGGGACGACCTCGACGTACTTCAGCGGCGCTGGAACAGTCGCGGCGTAGATGCGGACGCGGCGGCCATCGCCTTCGCGATCATCCGCCACGTGACGGCGCCGGGTCAGAAGCACGCGCTTGCGCGGCCGAAGCACGGCAACCGGGTTGATCTCACGGCCGGTGAGCTCACGGAAAACGAGTTGGTTCCGGCGATCGTGAAGCAGCTCAGCCTCACCAAGTCCGCTACGCACGCCTTCCCCCGGGAACTCGTCGCAGACGTCGCGCAGGGCATGGCCGGGCTCTCCCGTGACCAGGACTGGTTTGCGCATCGCTGGCTGGAGTACCGCATCTTCCGTCCCACGGGTGCGGAAGAACCTTGGACCATCTACCGGGCGTCGTCCGCCTACCTCTCGGCGGACCTCGACCTCGACGCGCGTTGGCAGCTGGACGAATCAGTTGCGCCGAGGTCGGAGTTGCCCCCGATCCAGCCCGCGAGACAGCGTCCGTCCGACTGGGGCGATGCGCTGATGGAGGCGCACATCCGGAAGCTGTGTGACGGCGACGAGGTGAGTCGAGAACTCGCAGAGGAGCTCGGGGCGCTCGCCTACGACGTTCACTCGAGGTACGACGATGCGTGGGCGCGCGCTCTCGAACGCATCGAATCACTGCCCACCGGGCAACAACAGCTCGCGCGGGAGCGACTGGCCAAAGTCGACGAGCAATGGCACACGCGAATTCGCCTTCGCGAGGACGCGTACTGGCGAGGTTGGCGCCAGGAACGCCTCATCCAGCGGTCTAACGCGGTCCTCGGATCCATCTCGGAGGACCTCCCCGCGAACCTCCCGGAGCAGACGGACTCGGTGGCAAGCCTGCTCGATTTGCTCGACGATGAATGAGGCTGCCGCGACACGTACTCGACGTACTGATCTGATCGACGGTTGTCGCTGTAGCTGCTTCGCGCGCCAGCTTGCTTGCGCTCAGGGAGGGCCGCTGTTCGTCGGCGAGTGAGCGATTGAGCCTCACCGGCGCACCCGCCTGGTTGCGCGGCCATCGCCGGTTGCGAGCGGCATCACAGATCACCGAGGCCAGCGATCTAAGACGTCGAGGCGTAACGCATCGTCACGAATTGACGCTCGGGCGTGGCCAAGCGCGAGGCTTTGTGCCGTGCCCTGGGCCGGCGCCCGTCAGCGTCGACGTGAGGTGGACGCGGTTGCGTGTGCTTGCCGGCGCTGCCACCGCCAGATCTCGTGATCGAGCGTGGTCGGAGTGGTTCCGAGTTCTGCGGCGGCGGCCGTTACCAGGGAGATCATCTTTTCTCTGGGCACCTGGTTCCGGTTCTTCGAGTAGCCGAGTGCAGTTGTTACGAACCGCGCAATCATTCGATCTGGCTTGACGCCAGGAACTCCGGCCAGCATCAGCAGGTAGTGCCAGGTGATCCCAGTCTGCTGTCCTACGACGTCGGCCCAGTTTGCGAAGACCTGTGCGTCTTTGCCCTCTGCCACGGCGGCGCGAAGGTCGGCGGTGCCGAAGATGCCCGCATCTCGAAAGGCCGCCGCCTCCTGCCGGATCGCCTCTGCCTTGTACGGTGCGCCTGGCCGCGGCGGCGTTCGGTTCCGCGTGCCGATTCGCTCGATCCAGCCCTCGACACCGAGGTTCTGGAAGGTCGACAGCAGTTCAGGGGACCCGTCCGTATCTGCGTCCCCACCTTCAGCAGCTCGAAAAGATCGGTAGCGGCCGATCACTGATTCGACTGTGGCGTACTTGACGCCTGGCGATTGCACCGCGTCGACGATGCAGAGCGCAAGACTGTCTCGATAGCCTTTCGGCGACCGCATGTCATCTGGATTGGGCAGCACCTCCAGGCAGCGCTCAACGAGCAACTGCACCTGGGACGCGTCTACGTCGCTCGGCACCAGATCCCCAATCGCGTCGGCCTACGAACCGCGCCGATCCTTCCACTTGCGGACGAGATACTTGGAGAAGGCATCGTTCGGCTCGCTGAAGTCGACGACGTAGATCCGAGCGGAGGCCGCCTGCCGCCTGGGAGTGGGCTTGGTGCGAGCGTTGAAGCTGAAGCAAGCATCGAACTTGCGATCGCGCTCGATGTCGAGTCGCTTAGCGCTGACATCCGCGCCGCGCGCTTGGACATCTCCGAGCTCTCCTCGGTTCACGGGCTGGGCGGATGGCGTGGCCTTACAGTCCATCGTCAGAAGCGGCGAAGCGAAACCCTTCGCGATGAGCTGTTGACTTAGCGGCACGTCGTCTGTTCTGCGCTCTGCGAAGCTTGCCTTCACGTGTACGACGCCGAAGGCCTCCTGCCTTCCCTCGTGCTCGCCCACCACGAGCACGTCAGCCTTATCGGCTCCCGCAACGTCGATTACGCCCATCTCTTCGAGCAGCCGCCGCTTGCGTTCTGGCTTAGGCATCTCCAGGTGGATGCCGTGTGTAGCTAGGTGCTCGTTGTAGTGCTGCAGGATGACAGCTTCGAGCGCCCAGCCGCTCGTACGCTTCCAGCTCTGCGCTAAATCCAGGCCAAGGTCGGACGCCCGATGGTTGTATGGGTCCTGGTAGGCGTGGCTCACCAGGAAGTACCAGAGGTCGGAAGGGTTGAGGTCGGGCCAGAGCTCGACGGCCTTCAGGAAGCACTCGACAACCGCGTTGCGCTTCTCGCCAACGGCAAGGCCGTTGCGAAGCAGGAGGACGATCTCGTTCATCTGATCGAGTGAGGCGTTCTCCAGAAGAACCTCTGAGTTGAACGTGCCCATCGGGAACTGAATCAGCAGATCGTTCCCCATCTCGACCGCCGACATGTAGCGGTCGATGGTGACGTTGTCATCGCCGATGTCGAACCCTGCGAAAAGGCTGGCGAGGTCGCTGCCGTACGCGTGTACAACAGCCGCAAGGGTGTTCAGCGTCGGCTCGACTTCGCCTTGCTCGATCTGCCGGATCCAGCCCGGTCCGACCACTAACGCTTGTTCGGCTTGCTCGAGAGACATGCCGGCAGCCATTCGGAGGTCACGTAGCTTGCGGCACAACGCGCGTAGACCTGGGTGCATCCCGGGAGGGTATGACCTTCGACTCGAGTCAGCGAGCCGCAGGTTCGAGGCGTGTCTGGCCCCGCGGGCTGCGCAGGAGTGGCTACTGTGTCGACAAGTGTCGGCACGTTCGAGTAGAAGAGGCACCGTGTACAGCGACACCGTCGGCCCGTTCCCGTTGAACCAGGTGACCCAGGGCGACGCCCGGAAACTGATTTTGGATCTTCCGGATGAGAGCGTCGATGTGTTGGTTACCTCGCCGCCGTACTGGGGTCAGCGTCTGTCAGAGGGTACCGGGGTCGAGGATGATCCTCGGCAGTACGTTGTGGAGCTGCGTGAGCTCTTCCGCGCCTTCTTACCCAAGCTGAAGCCTCAAGGGCTTGTGTGGATCAACATCGGGGACGCGTACAACACTCCCGTGAACTGGAGGGCTTCTGATCACTCCTACAGCACCCTGGGCCCTGATGCCTCAGGCCTGTCGCCGGAGAACTCTGCCTATGTGAAGCCGCGCTACAAGCGCAGGGCCTTCATCGATCGTGCTGATCCCTTCCTTCAGTACGGCAACCTGCTGGCACTCCCGTATCGGCTAGTGATCGGGATGCAGGACGACAGCTGGCTCTTCCGGGGGGAGGTCAACTGGAAGAAGCGGAACCCGATGCCGGAGGGTCGGTGCCGCCGGCCGCACCGTCAGCACGAATCTATCTATCTGTTCGCGAAGGACGAGCGACACTCTTTCCGGACTTCTCCCCCGGTCGGGTCCGTCTGGGAGTTCGCAAACGAGAAGATCGACGGCCTGGCTCACTACTCCAGGTTCCCGGAGGAGTTGCCGCGCCGTTGCCTCGACGCGTACGGCAAAGCGGGTGAAGGCGTAGTCGTCTTCGACCCGTTCAGCGGATCGGGGACAACCGGCGTAGCTGCTCGCAGGCTGGGCATGTCATACATCGGCTTCGAGATAGACCCGGATCAAGCCAACGCTTCTAACGTGCGGCTTGCAGCTGCGACTGCGACTGCGACTGCGACGGCCGAGCGTCGCTTCCAGACCGCTGAGCCAGTCAAGACGAGGCCAAAGACGGACACCGCCGCGATCCGAGCGTGGGCCGCGGAGCGGGGCATAGAAGTACCTGCACGAGGAAGAATCTCCGATACGATCCGTCGGCAGTTCTTGGCTGAACGATAGGCCAGGGACGGCCGGTGGAAGCACACCGACAGGTCTTGGCGAAGATGGCCGGACTGCCGGCTGTCGCGCCGGTCCACCTAAGAGCGGAATTTGGTCCTTCGAACGTGGGTGCCGGAGGCGCGCCCCAGTGGCTCGCGCCGCCGATCCCAGGTCAGGTTTCGCAGACCGAGTTTTCGTTGCGGTCGAACAGATCTGACACGCCGACGCCCAGCGCTGCGGCAAGAGGCCAGAGCACTGAGATACCCACCTCACGCTCGGCGCGCTCGATGTAACCCACCACGGTGCGATGCAGGCCGGCGTCGTGTGCCAATGCCTCCTGCGTGAGCTCGCGCCTCCGTCGCAGCGCCCGGACTCGCAGCCCGAATTCCCGAAGGTGCTTCGAGGCAGCTGCGTCTCGTGCTGCTGCCGCCACGGCCTGACGCTATGAAGCTCATGCGCAGCTATCGACTGCGGATCCGCAGCAATTCGCTTAGGGTTTCGCGGACGGACCTCGGGAGGGGATCACGGTGCGGCTGCGAGCTGTAATGGTGATGGCGGTTGTGGCGGTGTCTGGATCTGCATGCGGCAGCACCGCGACATCCAGTCGGGGAACGAGCGCCCCGCCTGGGCGTCCGACCGGTGCTATGTCGTCTCTAGCGACAACGCCGACCAGCGGGACGCCTACTAGCGGCGGCGCAGCGTGCGGGCCCCTGGGTGCTATCGGAACCCCGCGTAAGCTCGGCCAGCCATTTGAGAACGGAGGTTTCCGCGTCACCGTCCATCGCTTCGCGTCCGCCAAGACTCTGTCCGGATCCGGCGATGCCACGGGAACGATCCCGGACGCGAGGGCCGAGAACGGCAAGTTCGTTGTCGTGTTCATGACGATCGAGAACGTGTCGCCGGCGCCGGTCAGCTACACCGGCGACAACGAGTTGTTCGATGAGTGCGCGCGCCGGTACCGAGAGTCGAGCGAAGATCAGCGGGACGATGACCCGGCGGACGGCGGCGTATCGATCGTGCGTTACGACGACGATCTACAACCCGGCGAGAGCCGGACTGGCTACATCGCCTTCGACGTACCGGCCACGGTCAAACCCGCATTCGTGTTTGTCCAGGCCCGAAGCGCGGGTTACGACCATCAGGCATCTGATCTGACGCCGGTCGAGTTGCGCTAGGTCCGTTGGCGCTCTTGCGAGAACGAGCCCGATACTGGACCCGTGTCAGACCCGTTGACGCGGCTTGAGCGCGAGGCGTTGGCCGAGGTGCTGGGCGCATTACGCGCCAGCATCGCTGCTGGGGAGCTGCAAGCCGGAGCCACGATGACAGCCATGATCATGGGTGCAGAGGTCGCAGTGAGCGTCGCTGCCGGCGAAACCACAGCAGCCCTGGCGAAACCGGACTCGTAACGCGACCCTTGGCGTGACCAAGATGTAACGAGGGGCCGACGGTGCGCCGCTCGGAGGTGCTTCTCCGGGGCGCTACCAGTGAGTCCGTCGAGGCAGGCTGGTCGTGAATCGCAGAGGTCGCACTCGGTGCATGCTGCCGTTCGGTCGGCAGCGAGTCCGTTGATGCTGTGCAATGGGAACGTCGCCGAACGACGAGGGGTCGGCAGGACCCTTCGTCCCTTCGCGACGAATGAGCGTCCAAATCGTCGTAGCGCTGTGACACCCTGCAGCCATGTCTCGTCCGCGCCCGAACAGGACTCTGGAACGGCGAATCTATTTTTTTCGCCTCATGGCCGGCCTCGACGACGGTGGGCAGCCGCTGCCGTTCGATCCCGAACCGCTGGTGAGCGCCTTGGACGCGCTGCCGTTCGAACCTTCCACTCGGGGTGGCCGCAAGATGCGAACGGGCTCCGGGGAGGCATTGTGCGCCTGGGTCGAAGCCCCACTGCTGAGCTCGAAAGCGTCGCACGTGCTGGCGTTTTCCCGGCTCCGAAGCGACGCTGTTCCGCTCGCTGAACTAAGTGGTCGGCGCACTCCCGTCAGCATCCCGAGCGACGGAACGCTGTGCGAGACATCGCACGTCGCTTTCTATCCAGGCAACGTGCTCGGCGTCGAGTTCAATTTCTTCGGGCCTCGGGTGACACGTTTGGGCGACTACCTACGCGGTGTTCTCAGACTCGGCGATACTCCGTTCGAGGCCGAGCAGATTCTCCGCTCCGACGTTGCAGACCAGCTGGACGCGGATCGCGGGTTACGAGTTCTGGACTTGTCGATTCGTCCTTCCTACGCCGAGACCGTGCGCCAAGCTGATGACTCGCTGGCCGCCGCCTTCGCCGCGATGGCTGCGGCGGGTCAGCCCGCGCAGGTCGGAGTCGTGCTGAAGGCAGAGCCCCGTAAGCGATCTGCGACGTTGGGCGAGGGGCTGCTCACTACTGCGCGCGCCATCGCGCGCCTCCCGGGCCTGCGACAGAACGCAGAGCGGTACAAGGTGAAATCGATCAACAGCCAAGGCCGCGTCCATGAGCTCGACATGCTCCAGGACGCCTTTGTCCGCTCGGAGCAGGTAACCGTGCTTGACTCGCGATCGCGAGCTGTCGACCGCTCGTCAGCCCTCGGCGCGATCGAGAAGGCCTTCACCGAGCTCACCGAACTAGGAGCGCTGGAGGCCGCATCCGTGCAAGCCATACGGGATCCCCATGGCCCAACCTGACGCAGTCGGCAGCAAGCCCGGGGGCACGCCGGCGGCGCCAAAGCGTTCCGCATGGCCTTGGGCTCACGTTGCGATTGCCGCTGTCGGGGCCGTTGCCTTCTACGCCTTGGCGTTCCGCAGCGGCCAACAGGCAGCGACATTTGCCTTCCTCGACGAACGACGCACAGGTCTGTACACGAGCGCAGTTGCATTGAGCGGAACGGTCCTGGGGTTCAGCCTCGCGAGCCTCACGTTCGCGTTCACGCTCATCGACAGTCCTCGCCTGGTGGTCATCAGAGATGCCGGATGGTTGCGCCCGCTCTACGACGTCTTCGTCGGCGCCCTGACCGCCTTTTCGATCATGCTGATAGCCGCGGTGGCCGCCCTGCTCTTTGATCGCGACGGTCATCCGAACCGCCTACTCACCGCGCTGCTGGTGGGGTCCGGTCTCTTGGGCTTGCTGCGCTTGCTCCGGCTGCTCACTGTGCTCAGTTCGCTCGTCCGTACGCTCGTGACACAGGGCGGGATAAAGTAAACGACCCTTTAGTATATGATTTGCAGGTGTCCAGCAGGGGAAAGCCAGGCGTCCGCACCGAAGGCATCGTGGGCTATCTACGCGTCTCAACCGACGAGCAGGCCGTATCGGGGCTTGGGCTCGCGGCGCAACGAAAGGCCATTGAGCTGGATGCAAATCAGCGAGGCCTGCCAGTGCTGCAGTGGCGTGAGGACCCAGGCGTCTCCGGGAAGACGCTGAAGCGTCCCGGTCTCGACGCGGCCCTCGACGACCTGGCCTCAGGACGGGCAAGTGTTCTCATGGTCGCCAAACTCG
This sequence comes from Jatrophihabitans fulvus, assembly GCF_054781375.1. Lineage (NCBI taxonomy): Bacteria > Bacillati > Actinomycetota > Actinomycetes > Jatrophihabitantales > Jatrophihabitantaceae > Jatrophihabitans > Jatrophihabitans fulvus. The sequence goes on along the minus strand of NZ_BAAGUN010000002.1, from coordinate 86,831 downwards.
ATCGGTTGAGTCGCAGCGTCCACGACGCCACCGGCTTGCTGCTGCGCGCGGACAAGCAGGGCTGGTCCCTCGTTGCACTCGACGCCCAGATTGACACCAGCACGCCTCAGGGCGGGGCACTCGTCCAGATCCTCGCAGTGTTCGGCGAACTCGAACGCAGACTCATCGGTCAGCGCACGAAAGACGCGCTGGCCGTCAAGCGGGCGCAGGGCGTGCGGCTCGGCCGGCCCCGCGTGGTCGGTGAGGACGTCGCGGAGCGGATCAGAGAACTGCGGGCGGCTGGAGCAACCTGGGCAGCGATCGCGAAGGCGCTCAACGCCGACGGCGTCCCGACGGCCCGCGGCCGCGAGTGGTACCCGGCGAGCGTGCGGCTCATTGCTCAGCGCGACGACAGGCGGTGAGTTCTGACCAAAGACCCGCGTTGGCCGCCGCCGACTAGCGACTTCGGCCTGCTCGCGGAAGCCCTCCGCGCGTTGTCCAGCTTGCGGGCGGGCTACCTGTTGGCCAAGGTCGTCGCCCCCGGGGGTGAGGTGCTCCAGCCCGGCGCCTGGGTGATGACACCAACGACCGGTTCGGAGGTGGCCCAGACAGGCTGGTACTTGGCTCAATGGGGCGACCTGCCGGCCATCGATCTTCTTTGGACGTATGCGGTCGGCGCGTGCTCGGTCGTTCCGCTAGGCACGGTGTCGATCGAGCGTCATGCTGTGATTCTCGGCGGCCCCAGAGTTACGGCCCGACTTTGGCGGCCTTCTTGACCTGACACTGGTCGATTCACTCCCGCAGGGGCCGAACCGGGGTAGCGCGTCAGAAAGTCCCGAATCCCTAACCCGGACCGCTTGCAAGTGACACCGAAGCTGGTGAACCCAGCAGCGGTCCCCAATTCTGCAGTCAATGTCCTGGATTGCAGCAGGTTGGACCCAGGCGGGCAAGACGACCATGCTCAACGCCCTGTGCGCGGCCATCCCCGCGCGCGAGCGCGTCGTGACCGTCGAGGAGGTGTTCGAGCTCAGCGTCCGCCGTCCCGACGTCGTCGCCATGCAGACGCGGCAGGCCAACCTCGAGGGCACCGGCGAGATCCCGCTGCGCCGCCTGGTCAAGGAAGCGCTGCGGATGCGTCCGTCGCGCCTCATCGTCGGCGAGGTGCGGCAGGAGGAGTGCCTCGACCTGCTCATAGCCCTGAACAGCGGCCTTCCCGGCATGTGCACGCTGCACGCCAACTCGGCGCGGGAGGCGCTGGTCAAGATGTGCACGCTGCCGCTGCTGGCGGGCGAGAACGTGTCGGCGGCGTTCGTGGTGCCCACGGTCGCGGCGAGCGTCGACCTGGTCGTGCACCTCGGTCTCGAGGCGTCCGGGCAGCGTCGGGTCCGTGAGATCGTCGGCGTGACCGGACGGGTCGAACGGGACGTCATCGAGACCACCGAGATCTTCACCTCCCGGCACGGCCGGCTCGAGCGGACGGACGGACACCCGCCGCACGCCGAGCGCTACGCGGCCGCCGGCATCGACGTCGCCGCGCTGCTCGGGCGCTCGGCGCAGGGCCGCTGAGATGGGTGCGCTCGTCGGCCTGCTCGGTGGCCTGGGACTGTTGCTGATCTGGCGCAGCGGTCCCCGCGCGCCGCAGCGCACCGGCTCCGGCCGTCCGGCCTGGAACGACCGTCGCCGCGACATGCTGCGGCAGGCGGGCATCGAGGGTGTCGGCCCGAATCAGCTCACGGCCACGCAGGCGCTCACCGGGCTGCTCGCGTTCGTGCTCGTGCTGGCACTCGTACGCACCGTCGCGGTCGCCACGTGCTTCGGCGTCTTCGGCGTGGCGTTGCCCGTGCTCGTGGTGCGCCGGCTGCGCAAGCGGCGGCAGGGCGTGCTGCGCGAGGTATGGCCCGAGGCCATCGACAACCTGGCGTCCGCCGTCCGCGCCGGCATGTCGCTGCCCGAGGGCCTGTCGGCGCTCGGCGTGCGTGGGCCTGCCGAGTTGCGTCCGGCCTTCGCCCGTTTCGCCGCGGCCTATCGTGCGACCGGGCGGTTCAACGACTGCCTCGATCAGCTCAAGGACGACCTGAGCGACCCCGTCGGCGACCGCGTGTGCGAGACCATGCGGGTGGCGCGCGAGGTGGGCGGCAGCGACCTGGGCACGGTGCTGCGCACGCTGTCCGAACTTTTGCGCGCAGACGCGCGAACCCGCGCGGAGCTCGAGACGCGCCAGGGTTGGGTGGTCAATGCCGCCCGGCTCGCCGTCGCCGCACCGTGGGCGGTGCTGCTGCTGCTCGGGACGCAGTCGCAGACGCTGCGGGCGTACGACTCGCCCGGCGGCAGCCTGCTGCTCGCGATCGGCGGCGCGGTCTGCGCCGCTGCGTACCGCATCATGCTGCACATCGGGAAGCTGCCCGAGGACCAGCGGGTGCTGCGATGACGTGGCTGCTGGGAGCGGGCCTGGGTCTTGTCCTCGCGATCGGCGTGATCATCGCCGTCCGCGCGACGCCGCCGATGCGCCCGGTGCGGCTCACCGACCGCATCGCGCCCTACCTGGGCGACACGCCACCGCCCTCGCGGTTGCTCGAACGTCCGTCGGCGACATCGGCGCCGTTCACGGTGATGCGGCGCCTGTTCGGACCCGTGCTCGGCGACGCCGTCGGGCTCGTCGACCGGACGGTCGGTGGTGCCGTGTCCGTCCGCCGTCGGCTGCGTGGGTTGGGCTCGGAGCTCACCGTCGAGGAGTTCCGGGTCGAGCAGGTCGTCTGGGGTGTCGTCGGCACCGCGGGCGCGGCCGGGCTCGTGGCGTTGGGCAGCTACGCGCGCGGAGGCGTCGACCCGTTCCTGGTCGCGCTCGCGGCCCTGGCCGGGCTCGTCGGAGGCGTGCTCGGCCGCGACTACTGGCTGACCCGACAGCTCGAACGCCGGGAGCAGGCGATGCTGTCGGAGTTCCCGGTCGTGGCCGACCTGCTCGCCCTCTCGGTGGTCGCCGGCGAGGCGCCGGTCGACGCGCTCGAGCGGGTGTGCCGCCTCACCGGTGGCGAACTGGCTCGCGACCTCGAGCGGGCGTTGTCGCGCGCCCGTGCCGGCACGCCCGTGGCCACCGCGCTGAGCGACCTCGCCGAGCAGACGACGCTCGAGTCGTTCTCGCGCTTCCTGCAGGGCGTGGTGGTCGCGATCGAGCGCGGCACCCCGCTCGCGGAGGTGCTGCGGGCCCAGGCGGTCGACGTCCGCGAGGTGGGCAAGCGTGCGTTGCTCGAGGCGGGCGGCCGCAAGGAGATCTCGATGATGGTGCCGGTCGTGTTCCTCGTCCTGCCCGTCACGGTGCTGTTCGCGTTGTTCCCGGGCCTGCTGACGCTCACGTCGCTGGCCCGGTAGTGGAGGAGGGGATCCGATGAAGGTGTTCACGGCCTGGCTGCTGGCCACACTCGCGCGATGGCGCACCGACCGCGAGCGCGGCGACGTGCCCGGCTGGGTGATGGTGACGGTGATGACCGCGATCCTCGTGGTGGCGATCCTCGGCATCTTCCAGCCGCAGGTGAAGGACGCGCTGTCCGGCATCATCGACTCGGTCTCGGGCTCCGGCAAGTAGCACCGTGCGCCCGAGAGGCGACGACGCCGGCGCGGCGGTCATCGAGTTCGTGATGATCGCCGTCCTGCTCGTCTTCCTGCTGTTCGGCGTGCTCCAGGTCGCCGTGTACTTCTACGCCCGCAACGTCGCGGCGTCGTCCGCTGCCGACGCCGCCCGGTACGCCGCGGCCGAAGGCGTCGACCCGCGCGCCGGGGTCGAGCGCGCCGAGACCCTGATCCGGCAGGGCCTCGACGACGCGGACGCCCGCGCCATCAGCTGCACCAGCCGTCAGGGACGCGACGCCGCCAGCGGCCTGGCCACCGTGACCGTGCGCTGCGAGGGCCGTCTGCGTCTGCTGTTCACCCCGCTGGGCATACCTCTGCGCGTCGCCGTGCAGTCCACCGTCCTGAAGGAGCAGGCGTGAGGCGCCTGCTCGAGCGGCGCCGCGGCGACGACAGCGGCAACGCGATCATCGAGTTCATCTTCGTCGCGGTGATCGTGCTCGTGCCGCTCGTCTACCTCGTCGCCGCTGTCGCGACGGCCCAGCGGACGAATCTCGCCGTCACCGCGGCGGCCCGCGACGCCGGACGGGCCTACGCCACCAGCGACACCCCCGCCGAGGGCGAGCGCCGCCTGCGGGCCGCCGTCCGGCTCGCGCTCGACGCGCAGGGCCTGCCGACCGGCGGCACGGACGTGCGCGTGGTCGCGGCCGACCAGGGGTGCGACGGCGCTCGCACGCGGCCGACGCTGCGTCCCGGCGCGGAGTTCGCGATCTGCGTGACCCGACGCGTCGACCTGCCGGGCATCCCGTCGCTGCTCGCGGGCAAGGGTGTCACCAGCGTCGGTCGCTACGTCGTGCACATCGACGACTTCCGGGCCGCGTCGTGAGAGACGCCCGCGTGACCAGGGACGACCGTGGGTCGATCATCCCGCTCGTCCTCGGGTTCTTCGTCATCGCGCTGCTCGTCGTGGGCGGGTCGACCGCGCTCGGGCAGGCCTTCGTGCAGCAACGTGACCTGCAGTCGACGTGCGACGGCGCCGCAGCGGCGGCTGCCGCAGACGCCGGCGATCTCGACCGGGGTGGCGACGTCGGCGAGGGCGCGTCGCTGCGCTTCGCCGACGTCGACGCCGCCGTGGGCCGCTACCTGGCGCGAGATCCCGACCGCGACGACGTGACCGTCCGCGCGTCGCTGTCGTCCGACCGCACCCGCATCACCCTGCGCTGCGAACGCACCCAGCCCCTCGCCTTCGGCGGTCTGATCGGACGGGCTACCGTCAGACACACCGCGGTCTCGACGGCGCGTGCCGCGGTGCAGCAGTGAGTGCACGCTGATCTCGGGAGGTTTCCGATGACGGTCCCGCCGGTCATCGAGGCGGCCGACGACGTGTTCCTGTGCCGCGGCACCGACGTCAACTGGGTCATCCTGCGCGAGGGACGCGAGCTCACCCTGATCGACACCGGCTGGGCGGGCGACCGCCGCGCGCTCTTCGACTCGATCGCCGCGCTGCGCGCCCGTCCCGAGGACGTACGCGCGATTTTGCTCACCCATGCGCATGTCGACCACCTCGGGTCGGTCAACCTGCTGAACACCGAGTACCGCATCCCGGCCTACCTCGACCGCGTCGAGGTCGCGCACGCCCGCCGCGAGTACCTCGAGCAGGCGTCCATCGGTGACATCGCCCGGGGCATCTGGCGTCCGTCCGTGCTCGGCTGGACGCTGCGCGTCGCCGGCGCCGGTGCCCTGCGCGACATCACCGTCGCCCACGCCCGCCGCTTCCCCGACGCCGCGGCCGACGGCGCCCTCGACCTGCCCGGCCGTCCGGTGCCGATCGCGACGCACGGCCACACGTCCGGCCATTCGGCGTTCTTCCTGCCGTCCGTGGGTGCCGTGGTCACCGGCGACGGGCTGGTCACCGACCATCCCGCGACCGGGGTCGTCGGCCCGCACGTGCTGGGTGCGGTGTTCGACCACTCGCCCGCCGAGGCGCGGTCGGCGCTCGACGCCCTCGAGGGCCTCGACGCCGACCTCGTGCTGCCGGGCCACGGCCCGGCCTACCGCCGACCCGTGGCCACCGCGGTCACGATCGCGCGCGAGCGCGCCACTGCGAGCGTGTGATCGCGTACTCGACCTCGCCCTGCTCCCAGCCTGGCAGCGGGTCGTCCCACGTGCCGTGGACGGTGCGGACGTACGACATGCCCAGCGACGCCATCACGGCGCGGGAGCCTGCGTTCACGGCCATGGTCTCGCCGAAGACCCGCTGCAGGCCGAGGTCGTCGAACCCGTGCCGCAGCAGCTCCCGGGCCCCCTCGGACGCGAACCCCTGCCGCCAGAACCGGGCCGCGAGCCGGTAGCCGAGCTCGGCCTCGTCCGGTCGCTCGGCCTCGTCCAGCAGCCACCATCCGACGAACGCGTCGTCCCGAAGCCCCGCCCAGAAGCCGAGGCCGGTGGTGCGGGCGGCGACGGCGAGCCGCTCGGCGTGGCGCGCGACCACCTGCTCGCGGGTCCGGGGCCGGTCGAGGAAGCGCATCACCTGCGGGTCCGCGTCGAGCGCGATCTCGTCCTCGAGGTGCCCGTCCGCCAGCGGGACGAGCGTCAGCCGCTCGGTGCGCAGGACGGCCTGGGTCATGCGTCCGATCGTGTCAGGCGGTCGACCCGTCCACCGTCGGATTCCCGCACGAGCTCGCATAGCTCTTCAGCGCCGAGATCTCGGCGTCGTCGGCGGTGAGGCCCCAGCGGGTCTTCACAGCGACCCAGTAGATGACGTACTTGCACCGGACGCTGGTCAGCGGCGGCATCCATTCGGCGGGGTCCTTGTCACCCTTGCTCTGGTTGACGTTGTCCGTGACCGCCTCGAGCGTCCGGAAGTCGCCGAGGTCGTTCGCGTACGCCTGTCGCCGCGCGGCCGACCACTGGTACCCGCCGGACGTCCACACCTCGCCGAGCGGCACGACGTGGTCGATGTCGACGTCGCTCTTGTCCGTCCAGGTGGCGCCGTCGTACCAGCTCTTCCACGACCCGCCCGACAGCGTGCAGCCCGAACCTTGCGTCGGTGCCGTCACGGCCTCGGCCTTCAGCACCTCTTCGCGGGTGTCGCAGCCGTCTCCGTCGGCGTCGATCCAGAGCTTGAACAGCGTGCGGTCGTACCCGCTGTGGGCGGTGTCGTCGACCTTCAGGTCGGAGATGAGGGTGTTCAGCGGGGCGGCGAACGAGGCCGCGGACGCCGGCGCGGCGGTGAGCAGCGCGGCCACGAGGGCGGCGGCGGTCAGCAGGACGGCGGTGAGAGAGCGGCGCACGGGAACCTCCGACGGGGCGATCAGACCGGTACAAACCACCACAGATCGCGCCGTGCGTCCACCACCGGCAGATGAATAGGCTGCGTGTCGTGCCCCGGCTGATCGTCCTCAACGGACCGCCCGCGGCCGGGAAGTCGACCGTCGCGCAGCGCTACGTGGCCGAGCACCCGATGGCCTTGAACCTCGAGATCGACGCCGTGCGCCGGCTGCTCGGCGCCTGGCTGGACGACCCCCACGCCGCGGGGATGCGAGCCCGGTCGCTGGCCCTCGACATGGCCCGCAACCACCTCGCCGCGGGCCACGACGTGGTCGTGCCGCAGTACCTGGGACGCACCGATTTCCTGGTCGCGCTGCAGCGCGTGGCGGGCGAGACCGGCGCGAGCTGGCACGAGTTCGTCCTGCTGGACACCAAGGACGTCATGCGCGACCGGTTCCTCGCGCGGACGGCCGCCGGCCTCGAACCGGCACACCGGGACGCGCAGGTGATCCTCGACCGCGTCGGCGGCATCCCGCAGCTCGAAGCGATGTACGACCGGCTGCTGCTGGTCGTCGGCAGTCGCGAGACGGCGGCGGTCGTGCCGGCGCGCGAGGGCGCGGTGGACGAGACCTACGCGGCCGTGCTCGCTCGTCTCTAGAGGTCGAGGTCGACGACCACGGGCGCGTGGTCGGACGGTGCCGGAGTGCCCTTGACACCGGTCTTGCGGGCCTCGCGGTCGACCCAGGCGTCGGTGACCGCGCCGGCGAACGGCGCGGAGCCGAGCACGAGGTCGATGCGCATGCCGAGGTTCTTGTGGAACGCGCCGCCGCGATAGTCCCAGTAGGTGTACGGGGTGTCGTACTTCAGTGCCCGCGGCATGACGTCCGTGAGACCTGCCGCCTCGACAGCCGCCAGCGCCTCGCGCTCGGGCCCGGTCACATGGGTGCTGGACGCGAACGCGGCCGGGTCCCACACGTCGGCGTCCGTCGGGGCGATGTTGAAGTCGCCGAGGACGGCGTACGGGAGGTCGGCGAGCTCGGACGACACGGTGGTCCGGAGCGCGCCCAGCCACTGCAGCTTGTAGTCGTAGTGGGGGTGCCCGACCTCGCGTCCGTTCGGGACGTAGACCGACCACACGCGGACGGGGCCGCAGGTCGCCCCGATCGCACGCGGCTCGTGGGCCTCGAGCATGGCGTCCTCGGGCTGGAAACCGGGCTCGTCGATCAGGCCGCGACGGATGTCGGTCAGGCCGACGCGGGAGAGGACGGCGACACCGTTCCAGCGCCCGGTGCCGTGGATCGCGGCCTCGTACCCGAGGGCGGCGACCTCGTCCGTGGGGAAGCCGTCCTCGGACGTCTTCAGTTCCTGGAGGCAGAGCACGTCCGGTTCGGCGGCGCCCAGCCAATCGAGCAGGCGGGGCAGCCGGGCGACGACGGAGTTGACGTTCCAGGTGGCGATGCGCACCCGTCTGTCATACCGGCCGTGGCCGGAGAGTCAGCGGGCGGTCTGGGGCACCGCGTCGGACGGCCGCTGCACGACCGCGGGGGTCATGAGCTGGCGCCGGCAGGTCGAACGAACGAACTCGGCCGCCACGACAGCGAAGACCGCGGTCAGCATCAGCAGAAGCATCGTCAACACGTCGGGTGGGTTACCCCCGACACCGTGGCCGGGAACCCGGCTTGAGGCAGGTGTCACTCCTTCGTTACCTGTGGCACCGTTCGTCCGGTGGAGGACGCCCTGGAACGGTTGCGCGCGATCTGCCTCGGATTTCCGGAGGTCGAGGAGCGGCTGAGCCACGGATCGCCGTCGTTCTTCGTCCGCGGCAAGAAGCAGTTCGTGTCGGTGGACGACCACCATCACGGCGTCACCCACTTCGGTTTCTGGTGCCCGGCTGCGCCCGGCGTCCAGGACGAACTCGTCGGCGAGGACCCGGACCGGTACTTCCGTCCGCCCTACGTCGGCCCGTCCGGCTGGCTGGGCGTGCGACTCGAGGCGGACGGTCTGCCCGAACCCGACTGGGACGAGGTCGCCGAGATCGTCGCGGACGCCTACCGGAAGGTCGCCCCGAAGACGCTCCTCGAGCAGCTGGACGGGCCGCCCACCGGCGCCGCGTAGGCTGACCGGTCGTGGACGTCCCGGCCGAGTTGAAGGAACTGTCCGCGACGCTCGCCAGCATCGAGTCGGTCGTGGGTCTCGACAAGCTGCGCGGCGAGATCGCCGAGCTCGAGCAGCAGGCTGCGGAGCCGACGCTGTGGGACGACGTGGAGAACGCGCAGCGCATCACGTCGCGGCTGTCGTACGCCCAGGGCGAGTTGCGCCGCGTCGAGGACCTGCGCCGACGCGTCGACGACGCCCAGACGCTCTGGGACCTGGCCGAGGAGATGGACGACGCCGACTCGCGCGTCGAGGCCGAGGGTGAGGTCAGGGCGCTGCAGAAGGTCGTCGGCGAGCTCGAGGTGCGAACCCTGCTCTCGGGCGAGTACGACGCGCGCGAGGCGCTGCTGACCGTCCGCGCCGAGGCCGGTGGCGTCGACGCCGCCGACTTCGCCGAGATGCTGCTGCGCATGTACGCCCGCTGGGCCGAGCGGCACTCCTACCCCATCGACGCGCTCGACACGTCCTACGCCGAGGAGGCGGGCATCAAGTCGGCCACCATCCAGGTCAAGGCGCCGTTCGCCTACGGCACGCTGTCGGTCGAGCAGGGCACCCACCGGCTCGTGCGCATCAGCCCGTTCGACAACCAGGGCCGCCGCCAGACGTCGTTCGTGGGCGTCGAGGTGCTGCCGGTCGTCGAGCAGTCCGACCACGTCGAGATCCCGGACGACGACATCCGCGTCGACGTGTACCGCAGCTCGGGCAAGGGCGGCCAGGGCGTCAACACGACCGACTCGGCCGTCCGCATCACCCACCTGCCCACCGGCATCGTCGTCACCTGCCAGAACGAGCGCAGCCAGATCCAGAACCGAGCCTCGGCCATGAACGTGCTCCAGGCCCGCCTCCTCGAGAAGCGCCGCGAGGAGGAGCAGAGCGCCATGAACGCGCTCAAGGACGGCAGCAGCAGCTGGGGCAACCAGATGCGCAGCTACGTGTTGCACCCCTATCAGATGGTCAAGGACCTGCGCACCGAGTTCGAGGTCGGCAATCCGCAGGCCGTCCTCGACGGCGAGATCGACGGCTTCATCGAGGCCGGCATCCGCTGGCGCAAGGCCACCGAGACCGCCGACGCCACCTAGGCGCCACCCGGTCAACCCGGCCCGGCCACCCGTCGATCGGCCGGCCCGGTCCGTCGCCCCGAAGATGCACGCGGTCGCCCCGCCCGGTTGTCGCGCCCGACCGATGCGCCCGGCCGATGCGCCTGGCCGATGCGCCCGGGGGCCGGCGCCCCTTCGACCACGCGGCGTGCGCTGCGCCGGGATCGGTGCCGTTCTCGAAACAATTGAGAGGCCTTCACGAGAGGCCTTCACGAGAGGCCTTCACGAGAGGCCTTCACGAGAGCGTCTCGTGAAGCGGTCTCGTGAAGCGGTCTCGTGAAGCGGTCTCGTGAAGCCGTCTCAATTGTTTTCGCGGAGGTGTATCCGCGGCAGCAGCGCACGTGTCAGCCGGGCCGGAGCGCACTCGCACGGAATGAACGGTCGACCCCAGACGCACGGTCGACCCCAGACGCACGGTCGACCCCAGACGCACTGTCGGCGACTCGAACGGTCGGCGACTCGAACGGTCGGCGACTCGCACGGTCGGCCCGGACGTGCGATCGGTCGGCCGCCCAGGGGGCTCCGCACGAGCGGGAACACGGGCCGGACGGCGCCTGTCACCGCAGGAGCAGCACGTCCAGCCGCCGCGTCGTGGCCCAGAGCCCGACCGCGGCCATGACGACGAAGTACGTTGCGTGACCGAGCAGGGCCCAGCTGACGTATCCGGCGTTGAGGCTGCGCAGCAGCTCGATGCCGTGGTGCAGCGGCAGGCACTCGATGACGATCTGCAGCCAGCGGGGATACACCGACAGCGAGTAGAACGTGCCACTGAACAGGAACAGCGGCAGCACCACGAGCTGCACGAGATCGAGGTCCTGCACGGTGCGCATGTACGTGGTGACGGCCATGCCGACGGCGGCGAATCCGAACGCGAGCAGCAACGCGGCCGGCAACAGCAGCACCGCCCACCACGACGCGACCAGCCCGAGCGCGGCCATGATCGTCAAGAACCCGACCGAGTACAGCCCCCCGCGGATGAGCGCCCAGGTGATCTCGCCGATCGCCACGTCCATGGGCCCGAGGGACGTGGCGAGCATCGAGTCGTAGAGCTTCGCGTACTTCATCTTGAAGAACACGTTCATCGTCGAGTCGTAGATGGCGCCGTTCATCGCCGACGACGCGAGCAACGCGGGGGCGATGAACGCGGCGTAGGTGAGCGTCTGCCCGCCGGGCCCGGTGACGGTGCCGACGAGCGACTTCAATCCGGTGCCGAGCGCGAACAGGTAGAACACGGGTTCGACGAAGCCGGTCAGGATGAGCAGCCAGTTCTTGCTGTAGACCTTGACAGCGCGGCCGAGAACGACGTGCGCGCGCCCGGCGTACACCGACGGCGGCAGGATCCGTGGCCCGACGCCGAGGCGAGGCCCCGTCCCCGCGCGACGCGAGTCGGTGGCGGTCACGCCGTCACCCGGACACGCACCCGGAAGCGCCAGCGCGCCAGGCCGACGCCGGCCAGCAGCCACACCAGCAGGTAGGCGACGTGCCCCGCCGTCGCCCAGCCGTCGAGGTGGCCGATGGCGGCGCCGCGCGCGAGCTCGGTGCCGTGCCACAGCGGGGAGACGTGGGCGAGCACCTGACCCCAGCCGGGCAGGCGGTCGATCGGGTAGAAGGTGCCCGAGAACAGGAACATCGGCGTGACCACGAACCGGAACAGCACGTTGAACGCCTGCCCCTCGGAGCGCACGGTGGCGGCCAACGCGGCCACCGGCGCCGCGAACGCCATGGCGCTGAGCACCGCGGCCGGGATCGCGAGCAGCACCCACCAGCGCTGCGTGCCACCGACCGCGGCGATGATCGCGAGGAAGACCGTCGTGTTCGCGATCTGCCGCAGCGTGATCCACATCAGCGTGCCGTCCGCGATCTCGCCGGGGGTGATCGGTGTCGCGGCGATGCCGAGGAAGGTCCGCTGCCACTTGAACCCGAGCATGACCGGGAACGCCGATTCGGCTGCGGCGATCTGCAGTGCCGACACGCACAGGAAGGCCGGCCCGACGTAGTCGAGATAGGGGACGCCGAGATCGTTGTTGCCCGCGTCCACCAGCGTGCCCAGGCCGACGCCGAGCGCGAGCACGAACACGACCGGCGTGACGACGCCCGTGATGAGCAGCGAGACCCAACGACTTCTCACCGTCCGCGCGTGGTACTCGACCACGCGCCGGCGTCCGCCCCGTGCGACCGGAGCCGCGGTGACCGCCATCAGTCGACCAACGTCCGTCCGGTGAGGCGCAGGAACACGTCCTCCAGGCTCGAACGGCGGACGAACGCCGACGACGGCCGCAGTCCCAGCTCGGTGGCCTGCCGCAGCGCGGCCTCGCCGTCGTGGACGTAGAGCAGCAGCCGGTCGGGCAGGCGTTCGACGCGTTCGGCCTCGTCCAGCGTCAGCTTCTGCAGCACCTCCGCGGCGTGGTCGGTCTCGCCGGGCGTGAAGCGCAGCTCGGCGACCTCGCGGGTCGAGTGGTCGGCGATGAGCGAGGCGGGCGAACCCTCGGCGACGATGCGGCCGCCGTCCATGACGACCAGGCGGTCGCACAGCTGCTCGGCCTCGTCCATGTAGTGCGTGGTGAGCACGAGCGTGACGCCCTCGCCCTTGAGGCGGTACAGCCGGTCCCACAGAACGTGCCGGGCCTGCGGGTCGAGGCCGGTGGTCGGCTCGTCGAGCAGCAGCAGCTCGGGCTGGTTGATGAGTGAGCGGGCGATGGTCAGTCGCCGCTTCATGCCACCGGACAGCGGCTCGACCTTCGAGTCGCGCCGGTCTGCGAGCTGGGCGAAGTCGAGCAACTCCTCGATGCGCGGCTTGAGCACCGCTCGCGGAAGCCCGAAGTAGCGCCCGTAGACGTAGAGGTTGTCCCGGACGGACAGCTCCAGGTCGAGCGTGTCCTGCTGCGGCACGACCCCGAGGCGGGCCCGGATCGCCGGCCCGTGCGTGGCCGGGTCCATGCCGAGGATGCGCAACCGTCCGGACGTGACGGGGGCGACACAGGCGATCATCCGCATGGTCGAGCTCTTGCCGGCGCCGTTGGGGCCGAGGAACCCGAAAGCCTCGCCCGGGCGGACGGCGACGTCGATGCCGTCGACGGCGGTGAAGTCGCCGAAGCGCTTCGTGAGCCCCTGGGCGACGATCAGGTGCCGCTCATCGGAGACCTGGTCGGCACCTGCTGTCACGTACCGCGACACTAGTCATCACGTATGACACGGTTTTTTCGCCGGGAGCTTTCCTGTGGCCGCGCGGCGTACCTCCATGGTTTCCCGATAACGGATGGGTAAACTCGCCCGCCGTGACCACCCGCAGTACCCCCTCCGGAATGTCCGCATGATCCGTCTCGAACAGGTCAGCAAGATCTACCCGGCCGGCGCCCGCCCCGCCCTCGACTCGGTGTCCATCGACATCGAGAAGGGGGAGTTCGTCTTCCTCATCGGGGCATCGGGCTCCGGCAAGTCCACCGTGCTGCGGTTGCTGCTGCGCGAGGAGCTCGCCTCCAAGGGCAAGGTCGTCGTCGACAACCGCAACGTCGGCCGCATGCCCAACCGCAAGGTCCCCGAGCTGCGCCGCCGCATCGGCTGCGTGTTCCAGGACTTCCGGCTGCTGCCGAAGAAGAACGTCTACCAGAACGTCGCGTTCGCGCTCGAGGTGATCAACCGGTCGCCGAAGGCCATCAAGCGCACCGTCCCCGAGGTGCTAGACCTGGTCGGCCTGTCCGGCAAGGCCCAGCGCATGCCGACCGAGCTGTCCGGTGGCGAGCAGCAGCGCGTGGCCATCGCCCGTGCGTTCGTGAACCGTCCGCTGGTGCTCCTGGCGGACGAGCCGACCGGAAACCTCGACCCCGACACCAGCCAGGGCATCATGACGCTGCTCGAGCGCATCAACCGCACGGGCACCACCGTCGTCATGGCCACCCACGACAACAACATCGTCGACGCGATGCGTCGTCGTGTGATCGAGCTCGACAACGGGCGCGTGATCCGCGACCAGAACCGCGGCGTCTACGGGGTCGGACGCTGACGGCCGGGCCCCCGGCCGTCCGTCCCGTTCCCGTGACCACCCGCAGGTACCCCGAAGCAGTGAGGAACTGATGCGCGCCAACTTCGTGCTGTCCGGTGTCTGGGAGGGCATCCGCCGCAACCTGTCCATGACGATCGCGCTGGTGCTCAACACCGCGATCCTGCTGACGTTCGTGTCCACGTCCGTCCTCGCCAACCGCGAGATCGACAAGTTCAGCGAGAGCTACGAGGGACGTCTGAACGTCTCGGTGTACCTCTGCTCGACGACGAGCCCCGCCCCGTGCACCGGCAAGCGCACGTCGCAGGAGCAGACCGACACCATCACGAAGGCGATCCGGGCCTACCCGGACGTCACCTCGGCGTCGTACGTCTCGGAGAAGGAGCAGTTCCAGCGGGCCCGGGAGGTCGCGCCGCAGCGGGCACGGGAGTTCCTCACCCCCGGCATCTACCCGGCGTCGTTCACGGTCAAGCTGAAGGACATCCGCAACGACTACGTCGGCTTCAAACGGGCGATCGAGAAGCAGGCCGGGGTCTCGGCGGTCGCCACCCCGTCCGACGCGATCCAGAAGCTGCTCGACGTCATCAGCAACCTCAGGTTCGCGTCCATCATCGTGGCGTTCATCGTGCTGATCGCGTCCGTGCTGCTGATCGCGAACACCGTCCAGGTGGCGGCGGCGCAACGCAAGAACGAGACCAGCATCATGCGCCTGGTCGGCGCCTCACGGTGGATGACCGAGTTGCCGTTCGTGCTCGAGACGATCATCGCGACCATCGTCGGCAGCCTTGCCGCCTTCGGCATGGTGCTCGCCGGCAAGTACTTCCTGCTCGACAAGGTGTTCGCCGTGCAGGTCGAGAGCGGGGTCATCCCGAACCTCGACGTCAACGACGTGCTGGTGGCCGGCGGCATCAGTCTCATCGCCGGCGTGGCCCTCGCCGCGCTCACCGCCTTTGCCACGTTGCGCCTGTACGTCAAGCTTTAAGGCATGCCCGCCGCCACGAAACAGTCCAGCAACCGCAAGGACGGGCGCACCCTCATCGCGCAGAACCGCAAGGCCAGGCACGACTACTCCGTCCTCGACGTCTTCGAGGCGGGGGTCGTGCTGACCGGCACCGAGGTCAAGTCGCTGCGCAACGGGCGCGCGTCCCTCGTCGACGGTTTCGCCACCATCGACGACGGCGAGATCTACCTGCGCAACGTCCACATCCCCGAATACGCCGAGGGCAGCTGGACGAACCACGAGCCGCGGCGCACCCGCAAGCTGCTCCTGCATCGCGCCGAGATCGAACGGCTCGTCGGCAAGACGAACGAGACCGGCGTGACGCTGGTGCCGCTGTCGATCTACTTCCTCAACGGCAAGGTGAAGGTCGAGCTGGCCCTCGCGCGAGGCAAGCGCAGCTACGACAAGCGGCAGGACCTCGCCAAGCGCGACGCCGACCGCGAGGTCGCCCGTGCCCTCGGCCGGCGGGTCAAGGGCTTCGAGTGATCGACGCCGAGGTGCCTGCCTTCTGGCAGCGGCTCCGGCTCCCGGGACTCGTCGACGTCCACACGCACTTCATGCCCGACCGGGTCATGAGCGCGGTCTGGAAGTACTTCGACGCGGTCGAGGACGACTTCGGACGGGCCTGGCCCATCCACTACCGCTCGCCCGTCGACGACCGGCTGCGGACGCTCGCGGAGCTGGGCGTCCGCCATTTCACGGCACTGCTGTACCCGCACAAGCCGGGCATGGCCGAGTCGCTGTGCACCTGGGCGCGCGCCTTCGGCGAGGCCACGCCGGGCTGCGTGCCGACCGGCACGTTCTACCCCGAACCGTCCGCCGCCCGGTACGTCCGCGAGGCGATCGAAGCGGGCACCCGCATCTTCAAGGCGCACGTGCAGGTGGGCGCCTACGACCCGCGCGATCCCTACCTGGACGACGTGTGGGGTGCGATCGCCGACGCCGGCGTGCCCGTCGTCGTCCACTGCGGGGACGGCCCGATGCCGGGTGAGTACACGGGCCCCGGCCCGTTCGGCGAGGTGCTCGCCCGCCACCCGCGGCTCACCGCGGTCATCGCCCACTGCGGCGCGCCCGAGTACGCCCAGCACATCGCCTTCGCCGAGCAGTATCCGAACGTCCACCTCGACACGACGATGGTCGGCACCGCCTACCTCGACGATCTCGCGCCGCTGACGCCGGACGACATCGCCCGGCTGGGTGACCTGGGTGACCGCGTCGTGCTGGGCAGCGACTTCCCGAACATCCCGTACCCCTACGCCGAGCAGCTCGCCGCGATCGAGGCCTGGGGTCACGGCGACGACTGGCTGCGCGCCGTCTGCTGGTCCAACGGCGTCCGGCTGCTGCGGATCGAGGCCTGACGGAGCTTGCCGTCCACGGGTAGGCTGGAGTGGTTCCACAGCGGAACCCACAAGGGGGTGAATGGTCTCGACTCCGGACGTCGAGACAGGGGAAGCGGGCCGAGGACCGCATTGCTGACCTCGTTAAAAAAGCGATGCACAACAAATAAGCGCCGACAACAGTCGCGCCGACTTCGCTCTCGCTGCCTAAGTAGCCCGAGCAAGTCTGTCAGCCCGGGCTCGTCATCGGCCCGGATCCTGGCATCAGCTAGATGACTCACCGTCCTCGCCGGCCGCGGGGGAGGACGGGACAACTCACAGCGGCTGGGCCCGTCACTGACGACTTGTGTGCGTGATCGTCGGGGCCGAGTAGAGACACAGCACTCTGCGCCCGGAGAAGCCCTGTTGAAGCGACGGAGGACGCGGGTTCGATTCCCGCCACCTCCACGAGACCGAAGGCCCCGCATCCATCCGGATGCGGGGCCTTCGTCGTCGGCGCACCCGGCCGCCGACCCGCTCGGCCCCATGTGAGCGTCGCGGCGGAGATCGACTGGCGGCGCTGCGGTGGGGCCAAGCCGGCCCCGGGTGGCGCTGTGATGGGGCCGAGCCGCCGGCGGACGGGGGCTAACGCCGACGTGGACACCCTCACACCCGGGAAGCCGTCCGCCCCGGCGCGCCTTGCACCACAGAAGGCAACCCGAAGGAGAACCAGTGACCAGCCTGTACGACCCCCTGACCGTCGGCTCGACGACTCTCGCGAACCGCGTCGTGATGGCCCCGCTCACCCGCAACCGCGCGGGCGAGGGCGGCGTGCCCCAGGACATCGCCGTCGAGTACTACGCGCAGCGCGCCGGATTCGGCCTGATCGTCACCGAGGGCACCCAGCCCAGCGCCGTCGGGCAGGGCTACCTGAACACCCCCGGCATCCACACCGACGAGCAGGTCGCCGGGTGGCGCGCCGTCGCCGACGCCGTGCACGCGCGCGGCGGCAAGATCGTCGTGCAGCTGATGCACGCCGGACGCATCGGCCACCCGGACAACAAGACCACCCCTGACATCGTCGCGCCGAGCGCGATCGCCGCGCCGGGCGACATGATCACCGCGGACGGCTCGAAGCCGCACCCCACACCCCGCGAACTGACGACGGACGAGATCCCCGGCGTCGTGCAGGAGTTCGTGCACGCCGCGCGCCAGGCGATCGCCGCCGGGCTCGACGGCGTCGAGATCCACGCCGCGAACGGCTACCTGATCCACCAGTTCCTCGCGCCGTCGTCGAACACCCGGACGGACGCCTACGGCGGCACCCCCGACAACCGCGCCCGGTTCGCCGTCGAGGTCGTGCGCGCCGTCGCCGACGCGATCGGCGCGGAGCGGGTCGGCATCCGCATCTCGCCGGCGCACAACATCCAGGGGGTGCTCGAGGAGGACCCGCGCGACGTCGCCGCGACGTACGGCGCCCTCGTCGACGCCATCGCCCCGCTGGGCCTGGCGTACCTGAGCTTCCTTGCCGATCCGCGCTCGGACCTGATGAAGGACCTGCGCGCCCGCTTCGGCGGCGTCACCGTCGGCAACGACGGCTTCGGCTCGGTGACGACGCGCGAGACCGCTCAGCAGTACCTGGACGAGGGCCTCGCCGACCTCGTGGCCGTCGGCCGCCTCGCTCTCGCCAACCCCGACCTCGTCGAGCGGTGGAAGCAGGGCGCCGAGCTCAACGAGCCCGACCAGGCGACGTTCTACGGTGGCGGCGCCGAGGGGTACGTCGACTACCCGACGCTTTCGGCCTGACCCTCACCGCCGTCGACGGCCCCGTGTCCTCCCGGACGCGGGGCCGTGTCGTCCCGACAACTACGCGCGGCCGAGATGGCAGCCGCACGAGTCGCGGTGCACGAACTTCGTCCGCATCACGATGCGACGGCTCGGCAGCATGGGGTCTGCCAGTCGCGACATCACGAGCTCGAACGCCTGTGCACCCATCTGACTCGTCGCTTGCGCGATGACGGTCAGACGGGGATGGAACAGGTCGGCCCATTCGAAGTCGTCGAACGACGTCAGGGCCAGGTCGTCGGGGACGGTGATGCCCAGCTCGCGCGCACCCCGCATCGCGCCGATGGTCATCAGGTTGTTGCCGACGACGACTGCGGTCGGCGGACGGGACAGCGACATGAGCGCGCGCAGCGCGTCGGCCGCCTCCTCGTCACCCGAGTCACCGCTCACCACGAGTTCGGACGCGACCCGGATCCGGTTGCGGCGCAAGCCGAGCCGGTAACCGGCGACGCGCTCGTCCGTGGTCGACAACCCGGGACGTCCGCTGATCATGCCGATGCGACGGTGTCCGTTGCCGGCGAGGTGGTCGACGAGCTGCGCGGTGGACTCGACGTTCTCGGACCCGATCTGGTCGACCTCGGCGTCGACGAGCCGGTCGATGATGACCACCGGAACACCCTGCAGCTGCGCGTGCCGCGCCGCGGCGGCGGCGTCCGTGGACGGCGCCAGCACGATCGCCTCCACGCGCCGGCTCAGCAGGTCCGACACCGCGCGCAGCTCGGCATTCGCCTCGTCGTGCGTGTCGGCGAGCAGCAGTGAATACCCCTTGGCGGACGCCGCCCGCTCCAGCCCGTGGACGACCTCGCCGAAGTACGGGTTGGTGATCGCGGACATCGCGAGACCGATGGTCTGCGTCCCCATCGTCCGTTGCGAACGCACGACGCTGTCGGCGACGTAACCGGTCCGGGCGATGGCCGCCAGCACCGCGGCCTCCGTCTCCTCCGCCACCGGACGGGTCTTGTTGACGACGTGCGAGACGGTGGTCGTGGACACGCCGGCGAGGCGGGCGATGTCGGACATCGACACGGCTCGGCGGGGCCCGGTTGCCGGCATGCGCAGGAGCATAGCGGCCGTTGCGCAAATCGTTGCCCGGTCATGTGACGCGCCGAGAAGGTCGTGGTGGCAGACGACCACGGCAGCGCGACAGGTTTTGCGCAAACTATTGCGCAAACCGTTGCGCAGGGTCAGTCTGAGCTCGTCGACGACGACGAACGCCCGAGGAGGACCACCCGTGGAGCACGCGCCCATCGCGACCGTCCACCCCGACGGGCAGCAGGACCGGTCCGTCCGTGCTCGCGTGGAGCATGTCGCCAAGGCGTTCGGGCCCACCCGTGCCCTCGTCGACGTGTCCTTCGAGCTCCGCTCCGGCGAGGTGCTCGCGCTGGTCGGCGAGAACGGTGCCGGCAAGAGCACCTGCGTGAAGCTGCTCGGCGGCGTCTACAGCCCCGACGCCGGAACCGTCGAGGTCGCGGGCACGTCGACGCCGATGGACGGGCCGCTCGACGCGCAACGTCGCGGGGTCGCGGTGGTGAACCAGCACCCGGCGCTGTTCGGTGAGCTGTCCATCGCCGAGAACATCTTCGCGGGACGTCCGCTGCGCACCTCGTTCGGCGTCCTCGACCACGCACGTATGCGCGCCCGGGCGGCCGAACTGCTGCGCCGCCTGAAGTTGCGGCGCGACCCGAGCACGCCCGCCAGTGCACTGCGCACCTCCGAACAGCAGATGGTCGAGATCGCCCGGGCGCTCGCGTCGGAGGCGTCGGTCATCGTCCTCGACGAGCCGACCGCCGCGCTGTCCAGCGGTGAGGTCGAGACGCTGTTCGGCATCGTCGAGGAGCTGCGGTCCTCCGGTGTCGCGCTGCTCTTCGTCGGACACCGGCTGGAGGAGATCTTCGCGATCTCCGACCGCATCGCCGTGCTGCGGGACGGCGCGCTCGTCGCCACGCACGCGACAGCGGACCTCACGCCCGCCGAGACGGTGCGTCTCATGGTCGGACGGCAGCTCACCGACCTGTACCCGGAACGCGCGGGCTCCGCGGCCGACGCCGTCGTGCTCGAGGTCGCGGGCCTGTCGTCCGACAACGGCGTCACCGACGTCGGCCTCACCATCCGGGCCGGTGAGATCGTCGGCCTCGCCGGGCTCGTCGGCAGCGGCCGCACCGAGGTCGCCCGGCTGCTGTTCGGCATCGACCGCAGGTCCGCGGGACGTATCGAGATGGACGGCCGGCCGGTCGCGCTGCGTTCGCCGGCCGCGGCGCTCGCCCGTGGGATCGCCTACGTGTCGGAGGACCGGCGCGGGCAGAGTCTCGTCGAGGAGTTCAGCATCCTCGACAACGCCACCCTGCCCGTCATCTCGCGGGCGACGCGGTTCGGGCTGGTGATGAAGCGCGCCGAGATGGCCCTCGTCAGCAGCTCGCTGAGCCAGATGAACCTCAAGTTCAGCAGCTACGGACAACCCGTCGCGACGCTGTCCGGTGGCAACCAGCAGAAGGTCGTGCTCGCGAAGTGGTTGGCGAGCAATCCGCGCCTGCTGATCCTGGACGAGCCGACGCAGGGCATCGACGTCGGCGCGAAGGCCGAGGTCCACCGCATCATCGCCGGTCTCGCCGACCAGGGCCTGGCGATCCTGCTCATCTCGTCGGACATGCCCGAGATCCTCGGCATGTCCGACCGTGTGCTCGTCATGCGGCAGGGCCGCATCGCCGCCGAGTTCGCCCGCGGCGAGGCCGACCAGGAGGCGATCGGCGCCGCCGCGACCGGTGCGGCAGTGGACGCCGATCACGTGGGCACGACCGCACCCCGGACGGGCGTCCGCGCCACCACGCGTCCGGCCGCCACCACCCGCGACGCATCGAGCGATCGCGAGCGCCCAACCCCCGGACGGTCGCCGCTGGTCGACCGGCTCCGATTGCTCGCGGCACGGCGCGAAGCAGGTCTCGTCGCGGCGCTCGCCGTCATGGTCGTCGTCATCACGCTGGTCAACTCCCGGTTCCTGAGTTCGACCAACCTCGACAGCATCTCGGGCGAGGCGTCGCTGGTCGGGTTCGTGGCGGCCGGGCAGTTGCTCGTCGTGCTGACCCGGAACATCGACGTGTCGGTCGGGTCGGTGATCGGACTGACCGCCTACCTGTTCGGCGAGTTCGTCAAGGAGCACCCGAACGCGCCGGTCGTGGTCGGGTTCCTCGTCGCCGCCGGCATCGGCCTCGCCTGCGGTCTCGTCAACGGGCTCATGGTCGCCTACGGCGGCGTCCCCTCGATCGTGGTCACGCTCGGGACCCAGTACGTCTTCCGCGGCGTCGACAGCCTGTTGTCCGACGGCAAGGAGATCGCCCCGGGCGACATCCCGCAGCACGTGCAGGACGCCCTCAACCGCAACCTGTTCGGCCCGTCCGCCCTCGTCTGGGTCACGATCGCCGTCTTCGTCGTCGTCGGGCTCGCCCTGCGCTGGACGACGACAGGACGCGAGATCTACCAGGTCGGCTCCAACGCGGACGGCGCGCGGCTGCTCGGAGTGCCCCTCCAGCGGCGGATCCTGCTGTCGTTCGCGGTCTCCGGGATGCTCGCGGGCATCGGCGGCGGTCTGTGGGCCGCCCACTACGGCATCGTCGACGGCCAGACCGCCTACGGGCAGGAGCTGACGGTCATCGCCGCTGTGGTCGTCGGCGGCGTCGCCCTGCGAGGCGGGTTCGGCACCGCCGCGGGCGTGGCCCTCGGCACGATGATCCTCTTCACCATCCAGAACGCGCTCGAACTCGCGAAGGTCGACTCGGACAACCTCCAGGCCTTCTACGGCGCCGCGATCATCGTCGCGGTCGGTTTCGACCTCGTCGTCGGACGACGTGGCCGTCGGGCGAAGGCGGTGCTCTGATGCGCAGGAACCTCCTCGCCTTCGCCGGCCGGTGGGAGACCGTCCTCGCGATCGGGACGATCGTCGTGCTGATCGTCGCGCAGGCGACGACACCCGGTTTCGCGGACGGGTTCAACATCGCCAACGCGGTGTCCACCATGTCCGAGAAGGCGCTCATGGTGTTGCCACTGGCGCTGCTCATCGTGGCCCGCGAGATCGACATCTCGGTCGCGAGCATCGCCGGGCTCAGCGCGGTGTCCGCCGGGATGATGCTGCGGGACGGGCAGTCGACGACCGTCGCCGTCCTGGTCGCCCTCGCGGTCGGGATCGCGTGCGGTGCGTTCAACGGGTTCTGCGTCGCGGTCCTCGGGATGCCGTCGCTCGTCGTCACGCTCGGCACGCTCGCGCTGTTCCGCGGGCTCTGCTACGTGCTGCTGGGCGGCCAGCCGGTGACCACCGTGCCGGCCTCGCTGATCTCGTTCAGCAACGACAACGTCGCGGGCACGTACATCCCGCTCGACATCCTGCCGTTCATCGTCCTGGCCCCGGTCTTCGGCATCGTGCTGCACCGCCTGCCGACCGGACGTCGCATCTTCGCCATCGGCGGCAACCCGGCCACCGCTCGCTACTCGGCGGTCGGCGTCACGCGCATCCGGTTCGGGCTGTTCGTGGTGTCGGGCGCCGTCTGCGCCGTCGCCGGCGTCATCAACATCGGACGGACGAGCCAGGCGTCACCCGATGCGCTCACCGGCTACGAACTCGACGCGATCACGGTCGTGTTCCTCGGCGGGGTGAGCTTCCTCGGCGGCAAGGGGCGCATCAGCGGCGTGGTGTGGGCACTCGTGCTGCTCACCGGTCTGCGCAGCGCCCTGCAACTCAACAACGTCAGCGCCTACGCCCAGGGGACGGCGGTCGGGCTGCTGCTCGTCCTCTCGCTGCTGATCGCGAACATCGCCCGCCGGGTCGCGCAGCGGACCGGCCGCCGTCCGGCGGTCGAGGCCCCACCCACGCTCGGCGACGTGCCGCTCGCCGAGGCGCGTTCCGAGTGACCCTCGCGCACCGATGCAGCACCCACCTACCCACCGATGTACGACCGATGAGGAGAACACCATGAAGGTCCGCAGGACGGCTTCGCTGGCGGTGGCGGCGTTGACCGCCGCCGGCATGCTCACCGGATGCGCCTCGAGCGGTTCGGGAGGCGGCGGCCAGCAGGCCGCGTGCAAGGACGGCAAGGGGACGGTCGGTTACATCCCCAAGCTCGGAACGGACCCGTACATGGTGACGGTGCGCAAGGCCGCCGAGGCGGCGGCGAAGAAGACCGGGGGCAAGGTCATCTACACCTCGCCCAGTGACGCCACCGGTGCCGCGCAGATCCCGTTCGTCAACCAGCTCATCTCGCAGCGGGTGTGCGTCATCGCGATCTCGGGCAGCGACCTCAACTCGACCTCGGCCGCCCTCAAGCGGGCGCGTGCGGCCGGCATCAAGGTGCTGTCGTGGGACTCCGACGTCGCCACCGGCTCGCGCGCCGTCTTCATCAACCAGGCCAAGACCGCCGAGCTCGGCCAGAAGATGCTCGACAGCATGAGCACGCTCCTGGGGGCGCAGGGCGGCGACTTCGCCGTGCTGTCCTCGACGCCCACGGCCGTCAACCAGAACGCGTGGATCGCGAACATGAAGTCGCGCCTCGCCGGCGACCCGAAGCTCAAGAAGCTGCGTCTGGTCAAGGTCGCCTACGGCCAGGAGAAGGCGGACGTCAACGCGCAGCAGGCCAAGTCGCTCGTGCAGGCCTACCCGAACCTGAAGGGCATCATCGTGCCCGCCGGGATCGGACTGCCCGCCGCCGCCCAGGCTCTGACGCAGGTCGGCGCCCTCGGCAAGGTCAAGCTCACCGGGCTGGCGCCGGCGTCGCTGATCAAGAACTACATCAAGGGCGGCAACGTCCAGGACGTGTGGTGGAACGTCTCGGACCTCGGCACGCTGTCCTACTACGCGGCCCAGGCACTGGCCCAGGGCAAGATCTCCGGCAAGGCCGGCGAGAGCTTCACCGCCGGCTCCCTCGGCACGTTCAAGGTCGGATCGGACGGTGTCGTGATCCTCGGTCCCGCCAAGGTCGTCACCCCGTCGAACGTCGACGAGTTCGCGTTCTAGGTCCCTGCTGCCCGTGTCCCGAACCGACCACATGACGGCGCACCTCGACGATCTCGTCGTCGAGGTGCGCCGCCTCATGGCGGATCGCCGCCGCGTGATCCTCGGCATCACGGGGGCTCCCGGTGCAGGCAAGTCGACCGTGGCCGACGCGCTCTGCCAGCGCATCGGCCCTACGTCCGCCGTCGTCGGCATGGACGGGTTCCATCTGGCCCAGGCCGAACTCGAACGCCTGGGCAGGGCCGATCGCAAGGGTGCGCCGGACACCTTCGACTCGTGGGGTTACGCCGCCCTGCTGCAACGCCTCCGCACGCCGGGAGACCACCCGGTCTACGCGCCGGTGTTCCGGCGCGAGATCGAGGAGCCCGTGGCGGGCGCCGTCCGCGTCGACCCCCACGTCCGCCTCGTCATCACCGAGGGCAACTACCTGCTGCTCGACGTCGACGGATGGTCCGTCGCGCGCAGCGCACTGGACGCGGCCTGGTACCTCGAACCCGACGACGACGTCCGTGTCGAGCGTCTGGTCCGGCGGCACGTCGCGTTCGGGAAGGACTCGGCGACCGCACGTTCCTGGGTGACCGATGTCGACGAGGAGAACGCCCGCACGGTCCGCGGCTCACGCGACGGCGCCGACCTGGTGATCCGCCTGACCGACGGCGCGACGCCGGGCCGCCGCCGAGGGTGAGGTCCGCTTCGTCCAGCGCGTGTCGGCCGCCGCGCGCCGTCCCGCGGGTGGATCATGCGCCAGACACGACACCGTGTCGATCGGGCGAATTCCGGTGTTGCTGCTGCGCCGACCGCACCTGTTCGCCCTAGGGTTCGAAGCCTCGGATCGAGACCATGGTCCTCGGGAGGGAGGGTCATGCGCCTCTCGGTCGTCGGCAGCTTCGCCGACCGGGTCGCGGTGATGTACGGCGGACGCGTCGTCGAGCAGGGACCCGCCGCCGCGGTCTTCGCTGCACCCGCCCATCCCTACACGCGCATGCTGCTCGCGGCGGTGCCCCGCATCGAGGCCGCCCGCGCCCTCGTCGCCATTCCCGGCCGCGCCCCTGCGCCGGGCAACCGTCCGCCCGGTTGTCCTTTTGCGCCACGTTGCGCATTACACGTCGAGACATGTGACGAGCGACTGCCCGACGTCGATCTCGCGCTGCGGCCGCGGCGCTGCCTCGCGCTCGTGGGGGAGTCGGGCTCGGGCAAGACCGCGGTGTCCCGCGCGCTCGCGGGTCTGCACGACCGCTGGACGGGGGAGGTGCGCCTGAACGGCGTCGCCCTGGCGCCGTCCGTCCGCCGCCGCCCCCGGGGCGCCACACGGGCGATCCAGTACGTGTTCCAGAACCCGTACGGTTCGCTGAACCCCCGGCGGACGGTCGGCCAGTCCGTCGCCCGTCCGTTGACCCTGCTGGACGTGCCCCGCCACGAGAGCGGGGCTCGCGTCGCCGCCATGCTCGATCGCGTGTCGCTGCCCGCGGGTTACGCGGCGAAGTACCCCGACGAGCTGTCCGGCGGTGAGCGCCAACGCGTCGCGATCGCCCGCGCGTTGATCTGCGAGCCGCAGGTGCTGCTGTGCGACGAGGTCACGAGCGCGCTGGACGTCTCGGTGCAGGCCTCGGTGGTCACGTTGCTGCGCGAGCTGCACGACGAGCTGGGTCTGAGCATCCTGTTCGTCACGCACAACCTGCCGCTCGTGCGCACGATCGCCGACGACGTCGTCGTCGTGCGCGACGGCCGCATCGTCGAGTCCGGACCGGTCGGACGGGTGCTCGCGCACCCGTCCGACGAGTACACGCTGCGCCTGCTGGCCGGCGCCCCCCGGCTCACCGGGGCGCAGGCGTGAGCGGGCTGGTCTGTGCGCACCGCGGTGCGAGCCTCGAACTGCCCGACAACTCGATGGCCGCGTTCGCGGCGGCGATCGCGTCGGGCTGCGACATGATCGAGACCGACGTCCGCCTCGCCGCGGACGGTCGGCTGGTGCTCGCCCACGACACGTGGGACGTCGTCGACGGCGTGGCCGAGCTGGCAGCGTTGCTCGAACTGGCGGACGGCCGCGTCGGCCTCGACCTCGAGATCGTCGAACTCGGACTCGAGCGGCCGCTGCTCGACGCGGTGGACGGCTTCTCCGGACCGTTGCTCATCACGTCGACCTACGCCGAGGTGCTCGCGGAGGTGCGCGACCTCGCTCCGCACCTCGACACCGGCCTGGTCGTCGAGGCGCCCTACGACGGCAGCGTCTTCACCGGCGACGCGGTCGCTCTGGCGCGGGCGTGCGGCGCGTCGACCACGCTGGTCGAGGACGCCATCGCCACCGACGTGTTCCTCGCCGCTGTCGACTCACCGCTGTGGGTGTGGACGGTGAACGACCACGACCGGCTGGCAGAGTTGCTCGCGCACCCGCGTGTCACCGGCGTCATCACCGACGACCCCGCGCTGGCGCGCGGAATCCGGGAGGCAGCATGACCACGTTCCGAAGTGCGGTCGAGGCGGGAGATCTCGACGCCGCGACGTCGCTGCTCGCCGACGACGTCGTGTTCCGCAGCCCCGTCGCGCACAGGCCGTACGAAGGCCGGCCGGTCGTCGAGATGATCCTGCGCGCGGTGTTCGAGGTGTTCGTCGACTTCCACTACGTGCGCGAGTTCCGCAGCGACGACGGAGAGGTGCTGGTCTTCGAGGCGACGGTCGACGGCCTCGACATCGCCGGCGCCGACTTCATCACCTTCGATGCGGACGGTCGCATCACCGACTTCACCGTGATGGTTCGGCCGCTAAGGGCGGCGCAGGCGCTGGCGGCACGGATGGCCGACGCCGTAGGGGCACGACTGAAGGCCGGCGCGCCCCCCGACGCTCCGGCCCCGTCGTGAGTGCTCAGCCCTTGAGCCGCTTGGCGATCGACACCGCGCGCTGGGCGAGGTGGTCGAGCGCATTGGTCTCGGCGTCGCCGAGGGGGGCGTCGTTGTTCGCGCCGGTGACGTGCGAGGCGCCGTACGGGTTGCCGTCGACGAACTTCAGCATGTCCGTGTAGCCGGGAGCCACGATCAATCCGCCGAAGTGGTGGATCGAGTTGTACAGCGCGAGCAGCGTCGTCTCCTGACCGCCGTGCGCGGTCTGGGTCGCGGTGAAGCCGGCGTAGACCTTGTCGGCCAGCAGGCCCTGTTGCCACTTCGGGCCCAGCGAGTCGAGGTAGCTCTTCAGCTGCGCGGCGACGTTGCCGAAGCGGGTGGGCGTGCCGAACAGCACGACGTCCGCCCACACGATGTCGTCGGGCGTGGCGACCGGGGCGTCCTTGGTCTCCTCGACGTGCTGCTGCCAGGTCGGGTTCGAGGCGATCGCCTCGGCCGGCGCGTTCTCGGCGACGCGCAGCAGGCGCACGTCACCGCCGGCGCCCTCGGCGGCCTTCGCCAGCCGCTGCGCCATCGTGTGCAGCGTGCCGGTCGCGGAGTAGTAGATGATCGAGACGTTCACGTCGGACATCGGAAGTCCGGCCTCCTCGGGTATCGATGCGTACGAAGACGACATACCCGAAGTGGTTGCACAGCGAACTATCGATGACCTGTTTCACGCGGTCATGCCTGAGCAACCGCTGTCCGTGGGCCGGACGCACGGTCGGGGACCGTTCTGCGTGTCATGCTGGACACATCCGGCGAAGCGCCTTCGAGGTCGGATCCGACCCGAGGAGCCCGCTCGTGACCGTCCTGACTGCTGTCGTCCCCGAACAACAACGGGGCAGTGACTACGCCGGCCTGAGCCGCGCCGTCCGGGCCGCCCGCCTGCTCGAGCGCACCCCGCTGCGCTACGTCACGCGTATCGCGCTGACGCTCGCGTTCTTCGCCGCCTGCTGGTGGGTGGCCGCCTTCCTCGGCGCCACCTGGTTCGTGTTGATCCCCGCCGGTCTGCTCGGCGTCGCGTCGACCCAGATCGCCTTCCTCGGCCACGATGGCGGCCACCAGCAGATCAGCGCGTCGCGCTCGGGCAACACCGCCGTCGGGCTGCTCGCAGGCAACCTCCTGTCCGGCTTGAGCATCGGGTGGTGGGTCGACAAACACAACCGACACCACGCCAACCCGAACAAGGAGGATCACGACCCCGACATCGGTGAGGGCGTGCTCGCCTTCACCACCGCGCACGCCGAGACCTCTCGTGGACCGATCGCGCGCGCCATCGTCCGCAACCAGGCCGTGCTGTTCTTCCCGCTGTTGATGCTGGAGGGCCTGAATCTGCACGTCGCCTCGATCGCGTACCTGCGCGGTGCGCGGACGGCCAGACTGCGCCGCACCGAGATCGCCCTGCTCGCGGTGCACCTCGCCGCGTACGGCGTCGCCGTCTTCGCCCTGCTGCCGTTCGCGCACGCCGTCGCGTTCGTGGCCGTGCACCAGGCGGTCTTCGGCTTCTACATGGGTTGCTCGTTCGCGCCGAACCACAAGGGCATGCCGATCATCGCGGCGCACGAGAAGCTCGACTACCTGCGCCGCCAGGTTCTGACCTCGCGCAACGTGCGCGGCGGGTGGTTCGTCGACCAGCTGCTCGGCGGACTGAACTACCAGATCGAGCACCACCTGTTCCCGAGCATGCCCCGCGCCAACCTGCGACGTGCCCGGCACCTGGTGCGCGACTACTGCGCGCAGCACCGCATCCCGTACGCCGAGACCGGTCTCTTCCGCTCCTACGCCCTCGCGCTGCGGCACCTGCACGACCTCGGCGCACCGCTGCGGGCCCGGGTCTCGGCCGCATCGGCCTAGGCAGGGGGCCTGATGCTGGTAGCCTCGACGGTGGTTGTCAGCAGTTCGAACGGCGCGATCACGCGGCGCAAGTAATTGTTGAGTTGCGTTTGTCGCCGGCTCGACCACGAGCCGTCCCTTCGCACAACCAGCGTCACGCGCACACGGTGCGGGCGCAGGGAGTCCCCGGAAGGACGAACGAGCATGGCACAGGGCACGGTCAAGTGGTTCAACAGCGAAAAGGGCTTCGGCTTCATCGCTCCCGACGACGGCAGCAAGGACGTCTTCGTCCACTACTCGGCCATCGAGGGCAACGGCTACAAGAGCCTCGAAGAGGAGCAGCGCGTCGAGTTCGAGACCACGCAGGGCCAGAAGGGCCTGCAGGCCGCGAACGTCCGCGCCGTCTGACACACCCAGACGCACGAACGGCCCGGGCAGCCTCGCTGCCCGGGCCGTTTCGCGTCCGGACGCTGCCGCGTCCCGGCGCGGCTGAGTACCGATACGCATGTGCGGACGGCCTGTGGCCGGTTTCGTCGGGGGCATGACCTCGACACCGCCGTACCACCCGCACCACGACCCGCTGCCCCGTCTCGCGGACGAACTGTCCGCGGTGAGCGACCGGCTCACCACCATCGGCGCCGAACTCCGGCAGTGGCAGCGCCCCGCCACCGCACCGGCCGCCCCGTACGCCGTGCCGCCGGCCCAGCCGCCGGCCTTCGGCCCCGTCCCCCTGCAGTACCCGACGCCGTACCCGCCCGCGGCCCCCCGCCCGCCGTACCCGTCTCCTGCACCGCCACCCACGTCTCCGCCCTGGCCGATGCAAACCGCCCGCGTCGGCGGCACCCCGCCGGGCCCGCCGCCCCCCACGCTGTGGGAACGGCTGGGCCGCGAGGGCGCGGGCAGCCGCATCCTCGCGTGGGTCGGCGCGGGCGTCACGCTGGCCGGTCTCGTCCTGCTGCTCGTGCTCGCCGTCCAGCGCGGCTACATCGGTCCCGTGCCGCGACTGCTGCTGGGCGGCGCCCTGAGCGCCGCGCTCGTCGGCATCGGGCTGGCGCTGCACCGGCGTCCCGGCGGGCAGATCGGCGGACGGGCCGCGGCCGCGACCGGGTTCGCCGGCCTGTTCCTCGACGTCATCGCGACGACCGCCGGCTACCACTTCGTCCCGCCCGCCGCCGGTCTCGGGCTCGGCCTCGCCGTCGCCGCGGCGGGTGTCGGTGTCGCCCACGTCTGGCGCAGCGAGCTGCTCGCCGGGTTCGTCGTGCTCGGCTGTGCGCTGAGCGGACCCGTCCTTACCGGCGTCCACCAGCCGGCGCTGCTGCTCGGCTTCCTGCTCGTCCTGCAGGTCGCGACGTCCCCCGTGCACCTCGGCCACCGCTGGGGCGGTCTCGCCCTCGTGGCCAACGTCCCGCCGAGCCTGGCTGTGCTCGCCCTCGCCGCGGCCCGCATCGACGGTGGCACCGACGCGCCCGTCGTCGCCGGCCTCGCCGTCGTGGTCGCCACCGTCCAACTCGCCGTCGCCACCCTGCTCGCCTCTCGGCAGCGCCATGACATCGCCCTCGGCCTCGCACTCGCCGCGCCCGTGCCGGTGATGGTGTCGGCGCCGCTGCTCGCCGGCACGACCGCCGCCGTCGTCCTGGGGGGCTTCGGCGCTCTGCTCGCGGCGCTGTGGACGGCCCAGCGCACCCGCGCCCTGCCCGTTCCCGACGGCTTCGCCCTCGCGATCGGCGGGGGAGCGGTGGTCACCGCCGTCCAGGCCGTGTGTCTCGGTGCGGACGGCTCCGGCCGCGCTCTCGCCCTGCTGGGCGGCGCGGTGCTGCTGGCCGTCCTCGCCGGCACCGCCCGCTACGCCGCCGCGGCCGTCGCCGCCGCCGGCGTCGGGGGTCTCGGCCTCATGATCGCGCTCGCCGAGTCGCTTCGTCCCGAGTTCGTCACCGTCGCCCCGTACGGCACCGTCGCTCGATCCGAGGTCTTGGCCATGGGGGCCACCGGACTGCTGGTCGCCGTCGCCGCGGTCGCCTTCGCCTGGGCGGCAGGACGGACGGTCGCGGCCGGGGACGCCGACGGCGTCCGTCCGATCTGGATCACCGCGGGCCTGGCCGGGCTCTACGGCGCGACGGCCGCCGTCGTGTCGATGGGGTTGGCGATCTCGCCGGACGAGCGCGGCTTTCTCGCCGGGCACGTCGGCGTGACCGTGTCGTGGACCGTCGCCGCGCTGGTGCTGCTGCTGCGCTGGACGCACTCGACGCCGCTGCGGGTCACCGGTCTTGCGCTCGTCGCCGCCGCGGTCGCCAAGCTGGTGCTGTTCGACCTGTCGTCGCTCAGCGGCATCCCGCGCGTGCTGTCGTTCCTGGGGGCCGGGCTGGTGCTGCTGGCTGCCGGCGCGCGCTACGCCTCACGGACCACCGTCGACGACGACGAGGCGGCGCGGGAACCGGTTCAGGCCGGCGGATCGATGTACAGGTCGTAGACCACGTCGGGTCCACCGCCGTACTGCGCGAGGTCGGTCACGCCGGCCTCGCGCAGTACGTCCACGTCGATCCAGGTGTTGCCCGTCATCTCCCGGGACGGACGGGTCACGATCGCCATCGCGGCGTCGGCCATGATCTCCGGCTTGCGCGACTTCGACAGCGCGTCGTCGCCGCCGAGCAGGTTGCCGACCGCAGCGGTGGCGATCATCGTCTGCGGCCACAGCGTGTTGGCCGCCACGCCGGCCTCGGCGTACTCGGCCGCCCAGCCGAGCGTCAGCAGCGTCATGCCGTACTTGGCGAGCGTGTACGCCGGGTACTGCCCCATCCACTTCGGGTCGAGGTTCACCGGCGGTGACAGGGTCAGCACGTGCGGGTTCTCCGCCTTGCGCAGGTGCGGCAGCGAGGCGCGGGTGAGGAGGAAAGTCCCACGCAGTTGGATCTGTTGCATCAGGTCGAACCGCTTGACGGGCAGCTCCTCGGTCTTCTGCAGCGCGAGGGCGGAGGCGTTGTTCACGCAGATGTCGATGCCGCCGAAGCGATCGACGGCCTGGTCGACGGCGTTCTGCACCGACGCCTCGTCGCGCACGTCGCCGACGACCGGCAGGCAGGCACCGCCGGCCGCCTCGATCTCGGCGGCGGCGGTGTGGATCGTGCCGGGCAGGCGCGGGTCGGGCTTGTCGGTCTTGGCCAGCACGACGACGTTGGCGCCCAGCCGCGACGCCGCGACACCGATCGCGAGACCGATGCCGCGGCTGCCGCCGGACATGATCAACGTCTTGCCTGCGAGTTCGTCCGCCACGATCGTCCCTTCGCCGCTGTCAGGTCAGGGTCGAACGTAGCGCCCGTCCGCGGGCGGACGAGTCAGACCTTGACGGGCCCGTCCTGCTGGGCCAGCAGCTGCCGGGCCTGCTCGGCGAAGCCGTTGCGGGCCACGACGTCGTACCGTCCGGCGACGAAGCTGCGGGCGGTGGCGAAGTTCTGCTTGCCCTTCAGCGCGCTCTGCGCGGCGAGGCCGAACGCCGCGCCGACGCCGGCACCGACGAGCACCGCCGAGACGATGGTGGCCGCGACGGCGGCGCCGCCGGCGAACAGCGACATGAGCAGACCGACGAACAGACCCATCCACACGCCCTGGGACGCGCCCGCGAGCGTGGCGCGGCCGCGGGTCATCTTCCCGACGACACGCTCCACCAGCTTGACGTCCGAACCGACGATGTCGAGGTGCTCGATCGGGAAGCCGCGTGCGGCGAGTCGGTCGACAGCGGCGCGGGCGCTGTCGTGGTCGTCGTACCCGGCCACCGTGTTCCACGCGAGGAACGCGGAGTCGTAACGGGGGGCCATCGGGCCGGTCATGGTGATCGTCTCCTTGGACTGAGATCGTCGGCGGTTCCGCCGACATCTTCAACGTCCCCGCGGGCGCTGGAGCTTCCCTGAGCGCTGACCAGGTGAAAGCTGTGAAGGCGTCAGCTCGCGACGGAGGCGGCCATCCCCATGATCAACGCCTCGTACTCGTCGAACAGCTGCGCGAGCTCGCGACGGTCGACGCCTCGTCCCCACTGCTGCTGTCCGATGAGCAGGGACAGGCCGAGCACGGCGAGCCGTTCGGCCCGCCGGCCCCGTCCGACGACCTCGCCGATGGCCGAGCGCAGCGTGGACAGACGCTCGTCGTCGACCCGCTGCTGCACCTCGGCGACGGCGGGGTTCACGTGGCTCCAGGCGCGGATCGCCGTCTCGGCCTCGTGGGGCAACGACGCGACCACCTTCTTCAACGACCGCACGCGGGCGCGAGCGTCGGGTTCGGCCGCGGCAGCGTCCGCGAGCTTGAGCGTCTTCTCCCGCTCCCAGTGCGTCAGCAGCTCGACGACGAAGGCGTCCCAGTTGCCGAAGTAGTGGTAGAAGGAGCCGGTCGTCACGCCGAGCGAGGAGCACAGCCGGCCGATGCGCAGCCGGGCGTGCCCCTCGCGGGCGAGCAGATCGAGCGCCGCGGCGAAGTAGTCGTCGCGGGTGACGACGACTCTCACTAGAAGACTTTGCGCAGGATTGCTTCTTTGATGCGGGTGAACGGCGGGTAGGCGAAGGACGGGTCGGGACGCGTGCCCTTGCGCAGCACCGCCTTGCGGTGACTGAACGTCTGGAATCCCCACGAGCCGTGGTAGGCGCCGGTGCCGCTGTTGCCCACTCCGCCGAAGGGCAGCTCGGGCACCATGATGTGGTAGAGCAGGTGGTTGATGCAGGCGCCGCCGGAGCTGATCTCGCCGAGCACGCGCTCCTCGGTCGCCCGGCTCTCGGTGAACAGGTACATCGCCAGGGGCTTGGGGCCCTGCTGCACGTGGGCGATCGCGTCGTCGAGCGAGTCGACGGTGACGACCGGCAGGATCGGGCCGAAGATCTCCTCGCGCATGAGGTCGGATCCCGCGTCGGGGTCGACGACCACCGTCAGCTGCGCGCGGTGGGTCGAGGTCTCGACGCTGCCGCCGCGGACGGTCTCGCCGCCGGCCGACTGCAGCAGCTTCTCGAGGCGGCCCGCGTGGCGCTCGTTCACGACCGGCAGGGACGGTTCGGGGCTGAACGTGTCGAGCGCGGTCTTCAACTCGCGGACGAACGTGTCGCGGACCGACCGGTCGACGAGCACGTAGTCGGGTGCGATGCAGGTCTGGCCGGAGTTGAGCAGCTTGCCGAAGGCGACGCGGCGGGCGGCGACCTTCACGTTGGCGTCCGCGGCGACGATGGCCGGGCTCTTGCCGCCCAGCTCGAGCGTCACCGGCGTCAGGTGCTTGGCCGCCGCGGCCATGACGATCTTGCCGACCTCGGGGCTGCCGGTGAACAGGCAGTGGTCGAAACCCTGGTCGAGCAGCTCGTGCGTCTCGTCGACCGCACCCTCGACGACCGCGACGGCCTCGGGGTCGAGGTACTTCGGCAGCACCCGGGCGAGCACCGACGCGCAGGCGGACGCGACCTCGGACGGCTTGAGCACCACGCAGTTGCCGGCGGCGAGCGCGGCGACGATCGGGCCGAGCCCGAGCTGCAGCGGGTAGTTCCACGGGGCGATGACGAGCACGACGCCGAGTGGCTCGTACTGGTACCAGGCGCGTCCGGGCTGCACCGCCAGCGGCACCGGCACGCGCGTCGGGCGCATCCAGGTGCGCAAGTGCTTGCTCGCGTGCCGGATCTCGGCGCTGACGGGCGCGAGGTCGGCCAGCCACGCCTCGGGGGCGGGACGGCCGAGGTCCATGCGCAGCGCCTCGACGAACTCCGCCTCGCGCTCGACGAGCATGCGCTGCAGGGCGGCGAGCTGGTCGAGGCGCCACTCGACCGGCTTGGTGCGGCCGCTGCGGAACGTCGTCCGCAGCCGGGCGACGGTGTCGGGGATGCTCTCGCGGGAGTGGGAGACGCGGGGTGCCGAGGTCGTCATGGGCGTCACCGTACGCCGGATCCCCTGTCCGCACAGGGCCTTCAAACGTAAGGTACCTTATGTTACGTTCCGTGAGATGGACCGTTCGTACGCGGACACCGACGTCTCGTCCACCGCGTTCTGGTCGACCCCGGCGGTCGAGCGTGAACGCTCCTTCGCCCACCTGCGGGCCCACGAACCGGTGAGCTGGCAACGTCCGGCCGACGGCGGCCTCATGCCCTCGGAGGACGACGACGGGTTCTGGGCGGTGGTGCGGCACGCCGACATCGGCGACGTCAGCCACCGACCCGAGATCTTCTGCTCCGGCCAGGGCGTGCAGCTGGAGAACATCCCCGAGATGTTCCTCGAGGCGACGCAGTCGTTCCTCGCCATGGACGCGCCCCGCCACACCGCACTGCGCAAGCTGGTCAGCTCGGCCTTCACGCCGAAGCGGGTGCGCACCGTCGAGGAGCAGATCCGTGACCAGGCCCGCCGCATCGTCGACGACCTGCTCGACGCCGGCAAGTGCGACTTCGTGCACCAGGTGTCGATGCGGCTGCCCATGTGGACGATCTACGAGATGGTCGGCCTGCCCGCCGAGCAGCAGGAGCCGGTCGCGCAGGCCGCCGACCTGCTGGTGTCCAGCAACGACACCGCCGCGCGCGGCGATCTCGACCCGCTCGAGCTCGTCAACGACGCGACGCAGACGCTGATCGTGGCGGGGCTCGAGCTGGCCGAGAACCGGCGCGCGGAGCCCCGCGACGACCTGATGACCGCGCTGGTGCAGGCCGAGGTCGACGGCGAGACGCTGACGGACGAGGAGATCAGCGCGTTCTTCGTGCTGCTGTCGGTGGCGGGCAACGACACCACGCGCAACACGATCAGCCACACGATGCTCGCGCTGCAACAGAACCCCGACCAGCGCGCGTGGCTCGCTGCCGACTTCGACGAGCGCATCCGTTCGGCCGTCGAGGAGTTCGTCCGCTGGGCCACGCCGGTGCAGACGTTCAAGCGCGTGGCGACCGAGGACACCGTGCTCGCCGGCGTCGACATCGCGGCGGGCGAGAAGGTCGTGATGATGTACGGCTCCGGCAACAGGGACGAGGCCGTGTTCGAACGTCCGCTCGAGTTCGACCTCTCGCGCACGCCCAACAAGCACGTCGGGTTCGGCGGCGGCGGCCCGCACTTCTGCATGGGTGCCAACCTCGCGAAGACGCAGCTGCGGGCCATCGTCGACGAGCTACTGCGCCGCGCGCCCGGTCTCGAACTGGGTGAGCCGGACTACCTCGTCAGCAACTTCGTCCACGGTGTGAAGTCGATGCCGTGCACCGTTCAGGGAGCGTGACCGTGCCGTCGTTCACCGGTCCGGACGATCTGCGCCGTTACGTCGGCGGCATCTTCGAGCAGGCGCTCGCCGACGACACGCTCGGCCCGAGGCTGGCCGCCACCGGCGTCACGCTGAAGGTGGTCACCACCGAGCCCGACGCGACGATGATCGTGAACCTGCCCGAGCGGACGGTCACCCTCGGCTCTGCGGACGATCCCGCCGACGCCACGATGCGGATGACGTCCGACGTCGCGAACCGGTTCTGGCAGGGCAAGGTGAACCTGCCGGTCGCCATGGCGCGCAAGCAGGTGAGCGTCGACGGCCGTGTCGCTGCTCTCCTCAAGCTTGTGCCGACGACCAAGCAGCTGTTTCCTGCGTACGTGGAGATGCTGAAGGCCGACGGCCGCGACGACCTGCTGGTGACCGCATGACCGAGACGATCGCGCTCGAGCGCGACGGCGACGTGCTCGTCGTCCGGCTCGACCAGCCCCAGCGACGCAACCCGCTCGACATGGCGATGACCATCGAGCTCTGGGAGGCCTTCGAGAACGTCGGAGACGCCGGTGCGGTCGCGCTCGTCGCCGCCGGCGACCACTTCTGCGTCGGTGGCGACGTGAAGGGGATGGCGGCGTCCGACGACCCGAAGGGGTTCATCAAGGAGCTCGCCGACGGGTTCCACCGCATCATCCGCGCGATGCGGGTGGCCCCGCCGATCGTCGTCGGGGTGCGCGGCTGGGCGGCCGGCGCGGGCATGAGCACGCTGCTCGCGTCCGACGTCGTGATCGCAGGGCAGTCGGTGCAGATGCGTCCGGCCTACTCGGGCATCGGGGTGACCCCGGACGGCGGCATGTCGTGGACGCTGCCGCGTGCGGTGGGCGAGCGCCGGGCGAAGTCGATCCTGCTGCGCAACGCGGTGCTGTCGGCCGACGACGCGCTGCGGCTCGGCATCGTCGACGAGGTGCTGCCCGACGACGAGGTCGACGCGCGGGCGATCGCGCTGGCGAAGGAACTCGCCGCCGGCCCGCGGACGGCGTTCGCCGGCGCCAAGAAGCTGGTGCACGACACGTGGCGTCCGCTCGACGACCACCTCGAGGCCGAAGCCGCGTCGATCTCGGCGTGCGCCGACGGTCCGGACGGGCGCGAGGGCATCCAGGCGTTCGCCGAGCGGCGCGCGCCCGACTTCACGCGGGTGCGCTGACCGTCCGTCGGTAGGAGAACACGACCCACGCAGCGGCCGCGACCACGACGGACATCGACAGCACTCCCGTGAGCCAGCCCGGCGCGCCCGGGATGGAGAACGACGCCTTGGCGACGCACAGCGCGACCAGCGCGGTGCGCACCCGTCCGGTCGCGGACGGCAGCACGCACACCACGCCCCACAGCGCGTACCAGGGGTAGGTGACCGGCAGCAGGAACGCGACCGCGAGCAGGCCGTACCCGGTCGTCGCGGCGAGCGTCCGCCGTCGGAACGTCGTCAGGAGGTACGCGACGATCGCCAGGGCGGCGAGCGCGCCGAGGGCCTGGCCGACGGTGCCCAGCCGCAGATTGCCCGTGATCGACGACGTCGGGTCGCCTTGCGTCGGCGTCGAGAGATTGCCGATCCAGCCCCAGCCGTGCGGGGTCACCGTGCTGACCACGACGACCGTGACGAGTGCGATCGCGGCGTCCACGGCCAGGCGTCGTACGCGGTCGCGCGCGGGCAGCGGCGTTCCCAGCACGTGCCACAGCACGATCGGTCCGACGGCGAGGAAGGCCGGCGCCTTGACCAGCCCGGCCAGGCAGGCGAGTGCCACCGCCACCTCGTACCGGCGGCGCTGCGCGACGACCAGCGAGGCGACCAGCAGCGCGCACATCAGGGCCTCGACGTGCGCGGCCGAGAGCGCGTGCACGAGTACGAGCGGGTTGAGGGCGATCAGCACGACGGTGTCCGCCGTCCGCGTCGAGGCCAGGCGCGTGGCCACTACTGCCAGCGCGGCCACCGACAGCACGGCCACCGCGCGCAGCAGCACCACCGCGACCGTGGGGTCACCCGTCACCGCGCCGATGGCGCGCAGCAGCAGGGTGGTCGCGGGACCGTACGGGCTCTCGGACGACTGCCACCGGGGGTCGACCGCCGCGAGCGCGCGGGCGGCGTCGCCGCCGCCGGTCAGCGCCTTCGGGCTGTCGGTGTAGACGTCCAGTCCGCGGCGCAGCATCAGGGCCTGCGCGGCGTAGGCGTACACGTCCTTGCTGACCAGCGGGGGTCCGACGACGAACGGGGCGGCCCACGCGGCGGCGAGCGTCCAGGCCGTCCGCAGCGGTGGACGCAGCCGCAGCATCGCCACCCACGCCAGGGAGAGCCCGACGATGCCGGCCCACAGCAGCACGCCCCAGACGGGGGAGTCGCCCGCGCGCCAGCCCCGCTCCGGGATCAGGCCGAGCCAGCGGGTGGGCGGCACGGACGTGCCCGTGAACGCCCGTCCGCCCGCGACCACCGCGAGGCACGCCGCGACGAAGCCGGCGAGCGCGACGGCTGCCGTCCGTCCGCCGCTCGTCACCGGGCAGACGCTACCGAGCGCTCAGCGGACCCCGCGCGGACGGAACTGCACGCTGATGCGCGGGCCGACCGGCTTCGAGGTCTTCGGCACGGCGTGCTCCCACGTGCGCTGGCACGAGCCGCCCATGACGACGAGGTCGCCGTGGCCGAGTTCGAACCGGCGGGACGGTCCGCCGCCGACCGGACGCAGCGCGAGCGCCCGTGGCGAGCCGAGCACGACGATCGCGACCATCGTGTCGTGGGTGCTGCCGCGACCGATGCGGTCGCCGTGCCAGGCGACGCTGTCGCGGCCGTCGCGGTAGAGGCACATGCCGCAGGTGGCGAACGGTTCGCCGAGTTCGGCGCGGTAGTGGTCGTCGAGCGACCGTTTGAGCTCGACCAGGGCGGGGTCGGGCAGCGGGTCCTTCTCACCGACGAAGTGCAGCAGGCGGGGGACGTCGACGACGCGGTCGTACATCGGACGCCGCTCGGCGTGCCACTCGACGCCGGTGCGCAACCGGTCGAAGAGCGCGTCGGCGCCGCTCACCCAGCGGGGGCGGACGTCCAGCCACGCGCCGTCGGTGAGTTCGGTGCGGCGGACGGTGGCCCCGAGCGGGCCGGGTCCGACGTCCTCGGCCGCGTCGAACAGCGAGGCCTGGAACGCGGTCACCCGGTCGACGGTACCGAACGTGCGTACGAAATGTCAGTCGCGGTTCGCGCGGCGCCCTCGGGTGCCCGGCGGGTCGGGCAGCTCGTCCCATTGGTCATAGGTGTTGATGCCGTTGACGGACGAGAAGCCGACGTAGCTGACGCCCGACCCGAGCAGCTCGGGCGGGAACGTGTGGCCGTCGACCTCGGACGGACGGCGCCCGACCGCCCGCCACAGCCGGGCCTCGCTGGGCCCGAGCCCTTCGGCGGCCCAGGCGCGGGCCTCGTCGCCGGAGAAGCCGAGCCGCACCCATTCGTCGCGCAGGTCGACGCCGTCGAACGCCCGCGCCTCGGCGACGGTGAGCGTCGGGTCGGCGGCGAACAGGGACTTGGTCTCGCCGGGACCGAAACCGGCCGCACGCCAGGCGATCGCGCGTTCGAGGCCGACCTCGCGCAACCGGTCGGCGTGGTGCAGCGGGTAGCCGGCGTCGAGCCAGGCGCGCAGCTCGCTGAGGTCGAACTCGCGGAACCGTTCCGCGCCGGGCGGTGGGTCGCCGGGGAGGCCGGCCTCGCGCCAGGCGGTGACGAAGTCGAGCAGGTCGTCGTCCTCGGGATCGCCCTCGGTCGAGTCGAGCCAGTCGAGCAGGGCCGCCGCGTCGAGCCCGGTGCGGTCCTGAGCGCGTCGCAGCTGGTCGGGTCGGATGCGGCGCCCGACGAGGCGGGCGACGGGCTCACCGGTGTGCCCCTCGGCGGCCCACGCGTCGAGCAGCTGCCGCAGTTCGTCCGGGCAGGCGGCGAGGAACCGGTCCTCGTCCCACCGCGTCAGCTCGCGGGTCGCCTCGAACACCTGCACCTGCTCGGTGTGCGGGCGCCGGGCCTCCCGCGTGCGGAACCAGTCGTCGCCGCGGCGCCGCTCGACCTCGGCCCAGACGATCTCGTGGACGGCCGTCACCGGCAGCCTCGGGAACGGCGAGCGCAGCAGCCACAGCCGGTGCGGCGGGGGAGCGGGCAATCCCGCCGCGCGCGCCGCCGAGCGGGCGTCGTCGGCCGCCCAGGAGTCCTGCGTGACGGGCACCCAGGTGCGCAACTCCGCCGGCCACGCGGCCGGCACGAGCTCATACAACGGGGCGGGGTGCAGCAGCGTCCACCCGTCCGCCGTGAGCGCGGAGACCTCGGGCAGGTCGCCCACGGACGGACGGTCGTACGGGTCGAGGTCCGGCGCGTCGTCGCCCGCGTCGCGCCCCGGCAGCGAGGACACGTGGGCCACGGCCGGCGGCTGGTCGAGGCCCCACGGATCGTCCACGCGGCCATCATCACCTGCCCCGGTACCGCGGCAGGCCCCACCCTTCGTCGGTCCTTCTGCTCTGCCCGCGTCCGCGCGGGCGAGACCGCGTCTGACGACTGTTCTGCTCTGCCCGCGTCCGCGCGGGCGGGACCGCGTCTGGCGACCTTTCTGCTCTGCCCGCGTCCGGCGCGGGTGGCCGGCCCCGCACCCCGGCTCCCTCGTCGATGCGGGCAGAGCAGGAGCGCGGATGGTCCGCCCGCTGCGCGCCGGCGCGGGCAGAGCAGAAGGATCGCTGACCCGTCCGGTGCGCGCCGGTGCGGGCAGAGCAGTAGGCCGGACGGGAGGGGTGTGTGCGCCGCCGAACCTGTCC
Organism: Jatrophihabitans fulvus; assembly: GCF_054781375.1. NCBI lineage: Bacteria > Bacillati > Actinomycetota > Actinomycetes > Jatrophihabitantales > Jatrophihabitantaceae > Jatrophihabitans > Jatrophihabitans fulvus. Next base: position 45,907 of record NZ_BAAGUN010000002.1, on the reverse strand, counting down.
GACGTCCGGGCCCGCGCACAGCGCGCTGTCGTACCGTGGAGCCGTGCATCGCTACCGCTTCGCGCTCCGGCCGGGTTGGGTCGCGCTGCACGTGCTCACCGTCGCGATGGTGGTGACGATGGCGTCGCTCGGGCGCTGGCAACTGGACGTGTCCGACCAGAAGCACTTCAACGTCCGCAACTTCGGCTACGCCCTCCAGTGGTGGGCGTTCGCGCTGTTCACGCTGCTGATGTGGTTCCGCGTGATGCGCGACCGCGTCCGCAACCACGACGCCAGCGGCGCGCCCGTCGACCCGCCGGCGCCGGTCGAGAGCGAGCGTGACGTGGCATACCGCCGGTACGTCCCGCCGCCGGCGCCCGCGCCGGAGGACGACACGATGGCCGCCTACAACGACTACCTCGCGCAGCTGAACGCGCGGCACGAGAAGGAGACCGGCTCGGCATGAGCAGCACGCCCACCGCGGGACCGGCCAACATCCTCGGCATCCGCCAGCCCCGCGTCGCGCCGAAGACCGTCGACGAGGCGAGCGGTGCGCTCATGCGCTACCGCGTCATGGCATTCGTGACCGGTGTCGTGCTGCTCGCCGGCACCATCGAGCTGATCGTCAAGTACGCCGCCGACGTCGACCCGCCGTTGTACGCGCTGCTGTGGATCGGACACGGCTGGCTGTTCATGATCTACGTGATCATCACCGCGCTGCTCGGCTTCCGGCTGCGCTGGCCGCTGTTGCGCTACGCCGTGGTCATGCTGGCCGGCACGATTCCGACGATGTCGTTCGTCGCCGAGCACTTCGTGACCCGGCAGACCCGTCGGGCGGCCGACGGGGCGGCGCAGGGTCAGCCGGCGGACGTCCGCGACTGACGCCCGTCGCCCAGCGCCTCGACGAGGTCGGCGCGCGCCCGCGCCACCCGCGAGCGCACCGTGCCCACTGGGCACGAGCACACCTCGGCGGTCTCCGCGTACGACAGCCCCAGCACCTGGGTGAGCACGAACGCCTCGCGCCGCTCGGGTTCGAGCAGCTGCACGAGATCGCGCACCGCCACCGAGTCGGCGTGGTCGGCCTGCGACCGCTCGCGCACCAGCGGCGCCCGCCGGTCCCGCTGGGCCGAGCGGACGAAGTCGGCGCACGCCCGCCGCGCGATCGACAGCAACCACGTGCGGGCGGACGACCGTCCGAGGAACCGGTGCAGCGAACCGAACGCGCGGGCGTAGGTGTCCTGGGTCAGGTCGTCGGCGTGGTCGCGTCCGGCGAGGTGCGCGCAGAGCCGCCAGACGTCCGACTGGGTCGCGCGGACGAGTTCGGCCGCCGCGGCGGCGTCGCCGCGCCGCGCGCGCAGGGCCACCGTCGTGACCTCGTCGTACTCGTCCATCTGTGACCTGGGTCTCGCCGGGAACTTCGGGGCCGGTCGGCCCGACTGTTATCGCGTGAGGTGCGAGCGATTCCGCGAAGCGGTGTCCGCGCGACTCGACGACGAGCCGCTCGGCATGTCGCCGTCCGTGCTGGACTCGCACCTCTCGTCCTGCTCCGATTGTGCCCGATGGGCCGAGGACGCGGCCGTGGTGACCCGGCAGGCCCGGCTCGACGTCACACCCGTGCCCGACCTCTCGGACGTCATCACCGCCGGCATCGCGCTGCCCGCCCGCCGGGTGCTCCGCCGCCGCCACTGGCTGCGCGTGCTGCTCGGCGTCATCGGCGTCGCCCAGCTCGCGATCGGACTGCCCGCGATCTTCGGCGACGAGCTCGGCATGGCGATGAGCTCCCACGGCGCGCACGAGGGTGCCGCGTGGAACCTCGCGATCGGCGTCGCGTTCCTCGCCGCCGCGTCGGTGCCGCGCCGCGCGACCGGGCTCGTTCCGCTGCTGGCCACCTTCACCGTCGTGCTGATGGCGCTGTCGATCCACGACGTCGCCGCCGGTGTCGTGACTGTCGGACGGATCGCCACCCACGCCGCCGTCGTCGCCGGCCTGCTCGTGCTGCTGCTGCTCGACCGCGCCGAGCGAGCGCTGCCGCCGGGCCGGTTCGACGCCGGCCGCCAGCGCCGCCGCGACGACGACGACAAGCCCGGCCTGCGGAGCGTCGCGTGACCCGCCGCCTCGTCGCGTTCCTCGCGCTGCTCGCCGGACTGCTGGGGACGGGCCTGCTGCTCGCCTCGCCGGCGTCGGCGCACGCGACCGTCGTGACGTCGAGTCCGGAGGACGGTTCGCGCCTGAAGGCGGCGCCGAAGTCGGTGACGATCACCTTCGACGAACCCGTCCGCCTCGGTGGCATCGGCTACGTGCACGTCACCGACCAGACCGGACGCCGCGTCGACACCAGCAACGGCACGCAGCCCGGCGACCAGACCGAGATCACCGACACGCTGCGGTCCGGGCTGAAGGACGGCGCGTACACGGTCAGCTTCCGGGTGGTGTCGGCCGACTCGCACCCGGTGGCGGGCACCGTCCGCTTCGTCGTGGGCGACGGCGCGCTGGTGCGCGGCAGCGTGGCCGAGTCGGGCGGCAACAGCACCACCGAGGCCGTGTTCGACGTGCTGCGGTGGGTCTCGTTCGCCGGGCTCGCGCTGCTCGGCGGCGCCTGGCTGCTGCTCACCGTCTGGCCCGAGGGACGCGACGACCGCCGCGCCCGCCGCCTCGTGTGGACGGGCTGGACGGCCACCGTCGTCGGCGCCGTGCTCGAACTGCTGATGCAGGGCCCGTACACGGCCGGACTCGGACCATGGCGCCTGTTCGACACGACGCTGGCAGACGCCACCCTGCACACCGACTACGGGCAGCTGCACAGCGTCCGGCTGGCCCTGCTCGGCGTCGTCGGACTGCTGTTCGCGATCTCGTTGCGGGTGGGCGCGCAACCCGCGCCGTGGGAGGGCATCGCCGGGCTCGCCGCCATCGGTATCGCGGCCAGCTTCTCGGCCGCCGGCCACGCGGGAACCACGTCACCGGCGACGCTGTCGATCGTCGTCGACATGCTGCACCTGCTCGCGATGGCGGTGTGGGTCGGCGGGTTGGTCGTGCTCGTCGCCGCCGTGCTGCCGCGGCGCGAACCGGACGAGCTGCACCGCGTGCTGCCCGTCTTCTCGAAGGTCGCGTTCACGTCGGTCGTGGTGCTCGCGGTGACCGGCTCGTACAACGCGTGGCGCGGCGTCGGCACGATCGACGCCCTGTTCACCACCCGCTACGGGCTGTTGGTCGTCGCGAAGGCGGTGCTGTTCGTCGGCATCGTCGCCGTCGCCAACCTCTCGCGCCGGGCGGTGCGACAGCGGGTCGCCCGTCCGCGACTGGCCTATGCGAACACGGACACGGTCGAGGAGGAGTTCGACGAGACCCCCGACCCCGTCGCCACCGAGCGCCTGCGCCGCGGCGTGGTCGTCGAGGTCGTGATCGCCGCCGTCGTGCTCGCGCTGACCGCGGTGCTCGTCGCGTCGCCGCGGGGCAAGGAGGACCTAGCCGCGCAGTACCGCGAGCCGATCTCGACCAGCACGTCGCTCGGCGGCGGGCGCACCCTCACCGTCTCGGTCGACCCCGGCACACACGGCTCGGTGACGATGACCGTCGACGTGTCGAGCGGAGCCCGTCCGACCTCGATCCAAGCGACCGCGACCCAGGTCGAGAAGAAGATCGGCCCCGTCCCCATCAAGCTCACCCGCGCTGCCGGACGCACGTTCGAGGGCACCGCCGACCTGACCGTGCCCGGCACCTGGCGCATCGACCTCACCGTCCAGACGTCGCAGTTCGACGCCACCACCGCCAACGTCTCGCTCGAGATGCACTGAGAGGAAACCCCGAATGTCCCGACTGCGCACAGCCGCGATCGTCACCATGACCGGCGTGGGTCTGCTCGCTGCGACGACCGTCTTCGCCGGTCCCGCGAGCGCGCACGTCTCGGTCTCGTCGACGGACGCGACGCAGGGCGGCTACGGCGTCGTGAACTTCCGCGTGCCCACCGAGGAAGCGGACGCGTCGACGGTGAAGCTGCAGGTGCAGCTGCCCGACGGCATCGCTTACGCGGCCACGCAGCCGCTCGCCGGCTGGACGGCCGTCGAGACGAAGGCGAAGCTCGCCAAGCCGGTGCAGAGCGACGACGGCCCGATCACCGAGGGCGTCAGCCGCATCACCTGGACGGCGTCCGCCGGTGCCGGTGTGAAGCCGGGCCAGTTCCAGCAGTTCGTCGTGCAGCTGGGACCGCTGCCCGAGCAGGACAGCATCACGTTCAAGGCGATCCAGACCTACTCGAACGGCAAGGTCGTCAGCTGGATCCAGACGCCGGCGCCCGGCTCGTCCGAGGAGCCCGACTTCCCCGCCCCGACGCTGCAGCTCGCCGCGGCGAGCGGTGACCACCACGGCGGCGGGTCGTCGGCGTCCTCGAGCGAGGGCGCGTACCAGTCGGACCTCACGGTCACTGCGGACGACCACGACGAGCCGTCGAACACCGGACCGATCGTGCTCTCGATCATCGCCGTCGTGCTCGCGGCCGGAGCCCTCGGACTCTCGATCGTCAACCGGGCGAGGGCCCGCTCGTGAAGCTGCCCTGGCCCGCGGTCGCCGCGGGTGTGCTCGCGCTCGCGGTCGGCGGCGCCGGCCTCGTGCGCGGGGCGATGCCGCAGTCGGCCGCGTCCGGCGGTTCCGGCCCGAGCCAGCCCGTGAGCGTGTACGGGGCGTACCTCCGTCCGCCGGTGCCGCCGACCGAGCGCGCGGCCGCGTACTTCACCATCCGCAACAACACCGGCACGCCGGACGTCCTCACCGACGTCGATAGCGGCGCCGGTGGCTCGAACACGCTGCACCAGGACCAGGGCGGACGGATGGTCGCGCTCGCGACCGGCCTGACCATCCCGGCCGGCAAGACGGTCGTCATGACGCCCGGCGGGGTGCACGTGATGATCGAGCAGATCTACGGGACGTTGGAGAAGGGCGACAACGTCACCTTTCAGCTGACGTTCCGCAATGCCGGGACGGTGGAGATCACCACCCCCGTCGTACCGTTCGGGCAACCCGCACCCACCGCATCAGGAGTTCCGAAGTGAAACGCGTTCTGTTCCTGCTCGTCGCCGTGGTGGCGCTGGTGGCGGGCTGTTCCTCGTCGGGCGACCCGGCCCCGAAGTCGTCCGAACTGATCGGCAACAGCGGCGACGGCACCTATCTCGGCGCCGGACTGACCCCGCCGCAGCCGCGGCCGAGCTTCACGCTCACCGACACGGCCGGCAAGAAGTTCGCCTTCGGCACGGCAACCTCCGGACGTCCGACGTTGCTGTTCTTCGGCTACACGAACTGTCCGGACGTGTGTCCCACGACGATGGCGGACGTGCAGGCGGCGCTGCAGAAGGTCCCCGCGTCGGTGGCAGCGAAGACGGACGTCGTGTTCGTGACGACGGACGTCAAGCGTGACAAGCCTTCGGTGCTGAAGAAGTGGCTGTCGAACTTCTCGCCGAAGACGCAGGGCGCGAGGTTCATCGGTCTCACCGGCACGCAGACCGAGATCGACGCCGCCCAGGCGGCCGCGCACATCACCGTCGCCGAGGACAACGGGCAGACGCACTCGTCGCAGCTGCTGCTCTACGGCCCCGACGACTACGCCCGCGTGACCTTTCTGCAGAGCGTGAACCTCAGCAAGCAGGTCGCCCACGATCTCCCTGTGGTGGCGAAGGCCTAGGGCGTCTCTCCCAGTCCCATGCTCTGCTGCGCGACGCTCAGCAGCACGATCTGCGGCGTTGTCTTCGTCGTCCATAGCAAGCTATGGCCTCCTCATCCGCCTTGCATCTCGCACTACTGAACGCCGCTCGCGACGAGCGGGGACTGGGAGACACGCCCAATGGCACAATCTGCGTCCGTGAGATTCGAGTCCGCACGGCCGTGGATCGGCACCGTCGTCCGCCTGGCCCTCGGTGTCATCTGGATCTGGGCGTCGCTGGACAAGCTCAGCTCGCCGCGCACGTTCGTGCAGGCGGTGCGCGCCTACGACGCGACGCCCGAGTGGCTCTCGAAGGGCATCGGGTACGGGCTTCCCGTGGTCGAGCTGTCACTCGGCGTGCTGCTGGTCCTGGGCGTCGCCACGCGGGTCGCGGCGGCGGTGTCGGGGCTGCTGTTCCTGGTGTTCCTGATCGGGCTGGTACAGGCGGCGATCCGCGGTATTCAGATCGAGTGCGGCTGCTTCGGCGGCGGCGGCACGACCACCGGGGGCACGACCTACACGCTCGACATCCTGCGCGACATCGGGCTCATCGTGCTGGCGGCCTTCCTCGTCGTTTGGCCGCTGACGCGGCTGTCGCTGGACGAGTACATCGCCCGCAACGACCGGGTCGAGCGTCCGTCCGCCAAACGCATGCGGACGGAGCAGGGCCGCAAGAAGTACAACGCCATGCTCGAGGCACGGCGCAAGGAGGCGCGCTCTCGCGACCGGTGGATCGCCGCCTCGCTCGGCGGTGTGGTCGTGCTGGTCGCTGTCATCGGCATCGGCGTGCAGGCCAACCGCGCCAAGATCGAGGGCTCGCTCGCGGCCACGAACGCGTCCGTCGACAGCGGCATCGTGTTCGGCAAGAAGGCCGCCGCGACGGTCGACATCTACGAGGACATCCAGTGCCCGAACTGCCGCAACTTCGAGCAGGAGGCCGGTAAGACGATCGAGGCGGCCGTCCGCGCGAACAAGGCGCAGGTGCGCTACCACGTCATCTCGCTGTCGAGCCTCGACACCTTCGAGAACGGGTACTACAGCTCGCGCGGCGCCAACGCCGCGTACTGCGCGTCCGACGTCTCGGTCGATTACTTCGTCGCGTGGCAGCAGTACATGTACGGCAAGGTCAACGGCAAGAACGTGCAGCCGGACGAGGGCGCCGGCGGTCTCGCGAACACCGAGATCGAGACACTCGCGACCAAGGTGCGCAACCCGTCCCTGCCGTCGACCGCGAAGACCGACTTCAACTCGTGCGTCGAGAACCAGCGGCACAAGGCGCTGGTGCAGGCGATCACCGACAAGGCGAGCCAGGACGGCGTCAACGGCACGCCGACGGTCAAGGTCAACGGCAAGACCATCGACAACTCGGCCGCCGCGTTCACCGCCGCGGTGAACAAGGCGCTGAAGAACGGTCCCGCGCCGCAGCCGTCGAAGACGCCGTCGCCGAAGCCTTCGTCGAGCACGCCGGCCACGACCGGGTCGTCGTCGGCCTCGCCGAAGAAGACGACGTCGTCGTCGGCTGCCGGGTAGCTCAGGCGTCGTACGCGGCGCGGTGGGCGAGCACGTCGTCCATGTGGCTCTGCGCCCAGGCGCGCAGCGACTGGGTGACGCCGAGCAGTGACGTGCCGAGGTCGGTCAGCGCGTAGGTGACGGTCACCGGCACGGTGGGCTCGACGCTGCGGGTGACGAGGCCGTCGCGCTCGAGGGTGCGCAGTGTCTGAGTGAGCATCTTGGGGCTGACGCCGGCGATGGTGCGGGATAGCTCCGAGTAGCGCTGCTCGCCGGTGCCGAGGGCACACAGCACGAGCACGACCCACTTGTCGCTGATGCGGTCGAGCAGCTGGCGGCTCGGGCAGACGTCGAGGAAGGCGTTGTACTCGACCTTGGCCTTCGCGCGCTTCGCGCGGGCGGTGGTGGTGGGCATGGTCTGCTCCTGCGGTGAGCTACGCACTTCGAGGTGCCTACTTCCCATCGGAGAGTAGCTCGCTGATCGTGGAGGCATGAGCACTTTCCTTCTCGGAGACCGTCCCGTCGGCCGCGTCGGCTACGGCGCCATGCAACTCGCCGGGCCGGGGGTGATGGGCCCGCCCCGCGACCGTGACGAGGCGCTGGCCGTGCTGCGCACCGCTGTCGAGCTCGGCGTCACCCACATCGACACCAGCGACGCGTACGGACCGTCCGTCGTCAACGAGCTGATCCGCTCGGCGCTGCACCCGTACCCGTCCGATCTGGTCATCGCGACGAAGGTCGGGGCGACCCGCACGCCGGACGGCGGCTGGCCGGTGGCGCGGCGTCCGGAACAGCTGCGCGAACAGGTGGAGTCGAACCTGCGGACGCTGGGGGTGTCCTCGCTGGAGCTCGTGTACCTGCGGGTGGGGGACGCGACCGGCCCGGTCTCCGGGTCGCTGGCGGAGGCGTTCGACGCGCTGCTGTCGATGCAGGCGGACGGGCTGATCCGGGGCCTCGGCGTCTCGAACGCGACGGCCGAGCAGGTGGCCGAGGCGCGGGCGATCGGGCCGGTCGTCAGCGTGCAGAACATGTACAACCTGGCCCACCGCGCGGACGACGCGCTGGTCGACGAGCTCGCCGCGGACGGGGTGGCGTACGTGCCGTTCTTCCCGCTGGGTGGCTTCTCGCCACTGCAGACTGCCGCTCTCTCGGCGGTGGCCGGACGGCTGGGGGAGTCGCCGATGGCGGTGGCGCTGGCGTGGCTGCTGCAGCGCTCGCCGAACGTGCTGCTCATCCCGGGGACGTCGTCGGTGTCCCATCTGCGCGCGAATCTCGCGGCGGGTTCACTGGTGCTGTCCAACGACGATCTGCGGGCGCTGGAGGCTGTCTGACCACCCCCGGACACGACGAAGCCCGCCCGGCGCATGCCGAGCGGGCTTTGTCGTCTGCGCGGTACTACTTGTTGGCGGCGTCCTTGAGGGCGCTGCCGGCAGTGAGCTTGACCGTCTTGGCGGCGGGGATCTGGATCGTCTCGCCGGTGGACGGGTTGCGGCCCTCGCGGGCGGCGCGCTCGCCGACCGAGAGAGCGAAGAAGCCAGGAACGCTGACCTTCTCGCCCTTGGTCGCGGCGCTCTCGAGCGTCGACTGCAGCGAGCGCAGAACGGCGTCGACCGTCTTCTGCTCCAGGTCGGCACCCTCGGCGACGGCTGCCACCAGTTCCTTGCGGTTCACGCGGTCTCCCTTGATCGTCTGGGTTACTTGCCGGCCCCAGTATCTACTCCCACCCGAAAATCCCCGTAATTGGGGGGCTCCAGAGGGTCGGCGTGTCGTTCAGCGGGGGTCCCGGGTCGTCTGCCGTTCACCCCGCCGTGTAGTGTTCAGCACTGGTTCCGCGGCACCATCCGCGGCCAGGTTTGGGGCTGTGGCGCAGCTGGTAGCGCACCACACTGGCAGTGTGGGGGTCAGGGGTTCGAGTCCCCTCAGCTCCACCATCCCCGCGACGCGGTCCATCGTCAGCGCCTAGGCAGCGCTTCACTGTTCGCTCAAGACAGTCGACTACCTCACTTACCAAATGTTCTGGTTCGACTAGCCGGGACTGCTCACGCAACCGGACCTGAGACACGGTCCCTCCTGGGCGTGCTGCCCGCACGTCGAGACCCGGAAATCCGAGGAAGCGTCGGACCTGCCCGCTAGGGTCTGCCCCCAGAGGGAGGACGTATGCGACACGGCTTCAAATTCATTGATCTTTTTTCCGGTCTTGGTGGTTTCCATCTAGCGCTTCAGTCCTGCGGTGGCACGGGTGTCTTCGCTGCGGAATGGGAACCCACACTTAGCGACCTATACGAGAAGAACTTTGGCCTACGGCCCTGGGTCGATGTCGCGCAACTCAACGATCCAGGACGGCAGGTTCCCGACCACGACCTATTGGCAGCGGGGTTTCCTTGCCAACCTTTCTCAAAGGCCGGGGAGCAACTCGGCTTCGAGCACACACAACAAGGACAACTTTTCTTCAAAGTATTAGAAATTCTTGAAACCAAACGCCCACCGAAGTTTATTTTAGAGAATGTCCCGAATATCCTTCGCCATCGCAATGGCACAACCTTGCGCACGATCCTAGGGCATCTGACCGGCCTCGGGTACGAGGTGGACGTGCAGCGGCTATCGCCGCACCAGTTTGGGATTCCTCAAATTCGGGAGCGTGCGTACTTCGTAGGCTCGATAACAGGCCTGCAGGGATTCTCCTGGCCCGCGCCGTGCTCATGCATTTCAGATATTAGACATGTCCTCGACTCTCACGCCATTCCGGTGCGCCCTGTGCCCAAACTCACATTGCGCGCGATTGACGTTTGGGGCGACTTTCTACGATCGTCGCCTCCCAGCGTAAAGCTACCCTCATTTCCAATTTGGGCTATGGAATTCGGCGCGACCTATCCCTTCGAGGAAATTACGCCCGCAGTAATCCAAGCAAATCGTGGCACTCGGGCCCTAGCGCGCTACAAGGGCACTCTAGGTGCGTCGCTAACGGGCCGAACTGCCCAGGAGCAACTCAGGTTGCTGCCGAGCCACAGCAGACGCTTAGAGAATAGATTTCCCCGCTGGAAAGTAAGATTCATTCGACAAAATCGCCAATTTTTTGACGAGAATCGCAGCTGGATTGTTCCATGGATGGAGAGATCAGATCTCGGCAACTTCCATTCAAGTCTGCAAAAGTTCGAATGGAATGTACAAGGCGGGGAACGCGACATAAGCAAGTATGTGTTGCAGGTGAGGGCGTCAGGCCTTCGAGTAAAGCGAACAAACACTGCACCGAGTTTGGTTGCGATGACTCATACTCAAGTCCCGATCCTGGGTTGGGATCGACGCTACATGACGCCGGAGGAGTGCGCGAAACTGCAAAGTTTAGACGGTATAGCGCTGCCAGCCGACGACTTGACGGCCTACAAAGCGCTAGGAAACGCGGTTAATGCGAGTGTAGTAAGAAAGATAGCCGAGCCCTTGCTCGCTTCTGATTAGCGCACACGTTCGGGGAGGGAGGTGCTGTCAAATGACTGAAGACGTAAACGGATCTCAGGTCGACGGAAATTCTGTCCCGATCGCGCCATCAGTTGGGATTCTTGGCGTATTCGGTCACCTGAACTACACACCCTGGTATGCCTTAGCGGAATACGTAGACAACTCCCTGCAAAGCTACCTGTCGAACAAGGAAAGCCTTCTTGGCACAGATCCAGGGTATGTACTGCGCGTGGATATAGACTACGATCGCAGCGCGGGCGGTTCTATCGTTATTGAAGACAACGCCGCCGGAATAGCAAGGCGCGATTTCGCGAGAGCGTTTCGCGCCGCGGAGATCCCGCCGGATAGGTCTGGGCTCTCCGAGTTCGGAATGGGCATGAAAAGCGCGTCAATTTGGTTCGCGCGTGAATGGGAGGTTCGCACAACGTCGGTCGGTGATCCGAACGAGTACACCGTGAAATTCAACATGGAAGAGGTTATACGGCACGAACTGAACTCGCTACACGTAGTGCAAACAGACGTGAGCCGATCCGCCCACTACACGAGGGTAGAACTTAGGACTCTCAATCAACGAATGGTTGGGCGTACTCTTGGCAAAGTGCGTGAGCATCTTCGCGAGATGTATCGTGATTTCCTGCGCCGCGGAGAACTCATACTTACGGTTGCCGGACAGCAGATGTCATACGACGAACCGGCGGTCTTGGTCGCGCCGGACTTTCGTCTGGCGCAAGATGCAATTACCTCAAAGTTCGACCTGGTTTGGCGGAAAGACGTCGAGTTCGAGGTAGGCGACGTGGTTAAGGTTCGCGGATGGGCAGCTCTGCGTGCTGAGGGTCGAACAAGCGGGAACGGGTTGTCGTTATTCCGCCGCGGCCGGGTAATAATCGGCACCTCCGAAGCGCCATTTCGCCCCGCGGGAGTCTACGGGCAATCAAATTCGTATCGGTCCCAACGTCTTTTTGGTGAGTTGGGTATCGAAGGGCTCCCGGTAAGTCACACGAAAGATGGCTTCCAGTGGCAGGGCCTGGAGGACGAGTTCGAGTCCCGGTTGCGTGAAGCGTTGGACGCTGAGCCCCTCGCGCTCCTTCGCCAAGCTGAGGGCTATCGAGCTCGACAGGCCTCACGCACGGAGCAACGACGCGTCGAGCAGGCGGCACAGAACACTGCAGAGGTTTCTGCGCGGGAGATACCACCGGTGATCCGTGCTGGGCCACCGGAAACGGTACCTGCGCAAGAAAGTTCTCCATTGACAGCAGCCGACTTGGATGTCGCGCAAGAATTCGAGTTTCGGCATTCCGGAGCGCTATGGCGTATACAGATCTCGTCTACGTCACGACCAGCCGAACGCAGATGGCTGATCCGCAATGTGGAGCCGATGACAACCAACGGTCAAATGCTGTCTACAATCACCATTAACACCTCGCACCCGTTCATAAGTCAATTCGCCCTCGGGAGCGTTGATGCACTGGAATCAATATTTCGTCTTGCTGTAGCAATCACAGTATCGGAGTCGCTAGCTCACCTCGAAGGGGACGGCGAAACCGTAGCCCGGTACCTTCGGCAAGTCGACCAGGTATTGACGGAGGCGCTATCGCGCCGATTGAGGAGTGCGCTTTGACGTCTGGGTATCTTTCACCTGCGAGCGGTACAGGAAATGGAGACAATGCTCCGGTCATCGGGCCAGCCTTCACTGGCTTTCTCCAGTCTGTCGTCCTGCCGGAAGCGCGGGAGGCAGTTGAGAAGAGCGCGATCGATGTGCTGGCGGCAGCGTTGTCGCACGGCCCGGGCTCTACGGGGCTCGTTGTGGGGCGGGTTCAATCAGGAAAGACGCTTTCTTACGAGGCTGTAATTTCTCTAGCCCGCGACAACGGGTTCGCTCTTGTAGTCGTAATCAGCGGAATTTCGAATCCGCTCCTTGCCCAGGGCGAGCGTCGTCTCAGGCGTGACCTGTCGCTTGCCGAGCCTGATGGCTGGAACTTCTTATCGCCGAGCGACAACACGCAGCCCGAAGGATATATACGACAGGAAATTGTCCGTATTCGAGACAATTGGCTGCGGGCGAACACTCGCAACGCTTGGAAGCAAACAGCTGTCGTCGTCGTCCTTAAGAATTACGGACGAATCTTCAACCTTGCCGACGACATCTCCACTGGGTTGGGGGATCTACGCGCACTTGTGATTGACGACGAGGCGGATCAGGCGAGTTTGAATACGCAGGTGCGGAGGGGCCGTGAATCCTCAACCCACGCCAATCTGCGACAGTTGCGCAACGCGCACCCTAACCACTACTACCTTCAATACACGGCTACTCCGCAGGCGCCGTTGCTTATCGCAATCCAGGACGCGCTCTCGCCTGATTTTGTGAAGGTTTTGGAGCCGGGCGCAGGGTATACGGGCGGTGACACGTACTTTGGGTCAACAGGCGCCCGGATATTCGGCCGCGACGAGGCGCTCATCGAAAGTATCCCTCAGTCAGATTTGAGTGCCGTCACTACTCCGGGCGCACGACCGCCGCAGAGTTTGAGGGCAGCGATGCAGGAATTTTTGATGGGTGCCGCACACGTGGTGGCATCCGGACAGCGGCCTGAGACAAGGTCTATGCTCGTCCATCCTTCACGCGAGACGGGCGCGCAACACACTTTTGTGCAATGGATCACCAGATTGAAATCCAACTGGCAAGACAAGTATGAGCATAGCGATGAGGCCTTTCCTGTAGACCTCCAGAGCGAATTTCGGTCAGCATGGTCACGCCTCAAAGCAACGTTCGATGAACTCGCTAACTTTGAAGCGTGCTGGAGCGAGCTTGGGCTCGTCTTCAGGAACCTCGACATCACGGAGGTGAACACGCGTCAAGGGCAAACGCCGGTAATCAATTGGATGTCTACGAAATCGTATATTTTAGTTGGCGGCCAGGCTATTGATCGTGGATTTACAGTAGAAGGACTGACCGTGACATATATGCCCCGGAGCGGAGGTACGTTTACGGCCGACACCATCCAACAGCGCGCACGCTTCTTTGGATACAAGAGTCGCTACCTAGGCTTATGTCGCGTCTATCTGGAGCAAGATGTTCGCGTCGCATTCAGGCGATATCTTGACCACGAGGGCGAGATGCTTCGCAGCCTACGGACTATTGCGAACGGCGAGGAGTCGTTGAAGGATTGGAAGCGCAGATTCCTCCTCGATCGTCAATTGAGCCCGACTCGAGCTTCAGTTATCGATATTCCTACGATCCGCATTTCGACTTCTGATCGATGGATCACGGATCGTTTTCCGGTCCGCGGTGATTCGATCAACCTGTCTGCGGCTGACTCCGAGATAGAGCGTTTGCTTCGAGGCGTTGGTTGGACGCCGCACCAGTCGGGCCTACACGAGCGCGCGTGGATCACGGCCGTCGTAGCCGCGGAACTTCTACAAGCAGTCTCGCCGGAGTCACTTCTTGTTGAGCCAAACTTTCGGGCCCTTGCGCTGCAACTGGCGCGAGAGGCGGATCAAGCGCCCGCAAATCCGTCCGTCGCGGTATTCAGAATGCGACCAAGACATGACTTGGCGCTTCGTACCGAGGAGCGAGATGGAGGAATACAGATCTTCGCCGGGCGTACTCAGGGACCAAGAGGGTACAGGGGCGATCGGTCTGTGCTCGAGGAGAACGCGATCATCAATGTTCAATTACACAGGGTCCTAGTTCGTTCGCGCGAGGAACCGCCTGGTGCCACGCAGGATGTCCGCGGGAAATTCCTGCTCACTGCATGGCGAGTTCCGGATGTCTCTCGATCGGGCTGGTTGATCGAAACCGGAGATTAAGTCTTGCTGCATAGTGGAGAGTTGCGAGACCTGCATGCTCGCGGTGTTGCTCGTGTGCAGGCAGGCAGTGGTGCACAGGACGCTTTTCTCGTTGGCCGGCTAGCTTCTCGTAGATCTTACCTTGCTGGAGCGGATTCCACTGGTGCGCCCGTGGTTGCGATAGAGGTCCAGGAATCACCTACAGTCACGCCTAGTATCAGTTTGCAGTCGCTGTCGGTGCAATTTGACCTTCATTGCCTGGCTAGTTTCGAAGACGAAGAAGTTGATGTTGTCGTAGCGCTCCTACGTTGTCCCGCGAGTGATTCGCAAATTCGCGAGTTGTTCTTCGATTTCTGTGCCTCGGTATTGCATCAGCTTCCTGAACCTGTTTCTTCACGAGATGTGGACCGCGTCGTGCATGACTGGATCAGGCTCTTTTGGCAGCTACTTCGTGCTCCCGCAGGTGAGTTAACGGGCCTGGTCGGAGAGATAGCTATGATCGCGTCGGCTGCAAACCCTGACCGGTGGGTGGATGGTTGGCACGACTCGTCCGGTGATCGAATGGATTTCGTTTTTCCGGAGCAGGGTTTCTCTGTTGAAGTGAAAACTACGCGAGGACGCGGACGTGAGCACATCGTGTCCTTAAATCAAATGACTGAAACTGCAACTCAACGAAACTATTTGGCGTCGTTTCAACTCGAATTTCGCACATCAGGAGTGGCGCTCGGTGATCTGGCGCGGCGGGTTGCTGCTGATCTCACGCGACCTGAATGCGTGCGCAAGTTCTGGGAGGTTCTGACCGAACAATGCGGCTCGCGTTTTCATGAATTCATGACCGCTCGGTTTAATCTTGCAGCTCTCCTAGGCAGCTGTCAACTTTTCGATATTGCGTTATTGCCTTGTCCGCAGGTGCATCTACCCCTACCTGCCGGCATAAGTAATTTGCAGTATGGCCTTGACCTTACATTCGCTGCGCCACTGAGTCGTCCTCAGACTGCAAATATTCTCTCATCTTGAACGCGCGCGGTCGGTAGCGCGACCGATGGGTGCGCGCGGCGAAGGCTGAGGACGCGACATTAAAGACGATAGGAATCAACGTTCGACGAATTTCGAGAGCGTGCCCGTTCCTCGGGCGCTGCGTAGGTCGTCGTTCATGTGAGGCCCGTGGTATCTGCGGTCAGAGAGTGTTCCGGGCTGTGTGACGGCCCGAGACTGCGCCACCCCCGCCGCCTTCCCTGTGACTGCGTCAAGTCTTCCCCAGTTTCGTGTGGCACAGTCCTGGCATGGCGAGGCTGCGTTCTCTCGAGGCGGGCAAGCAAAATGTCAGGGTGCACCCGAGCGAAGCCGATGATTTCTATCAAGTGGTGGCGGGACGAGACGGTAAGCGCTATCTACATCTCTCGACCTTTGGGTCGGATGACCGCAAGAGTGAACCGAAGAGCAGCCAATCTATTCAGGTCGATGACGCGATGGCAGGAGAACTGGTGGCGGTACTGCGGAAGGTGTTCCCGGAGATCCCGTAGCTACGGCTGCTCCGAGTTGATGTTCAGGACGAGTACTCGGATGTCTGTCTTCGGGCCTTGCGCCATCTCTGAGGTCACGTTGCAAAATATTGCTTTGGCTGCCGCTACCCCTCCCACCCGCTCGGGTCGCCGGGTCTGGTTAACAGCGGTTGTGAGTGATCAGGCCGCGGTGGGTCAATACGGGGCGAACGTTAGCTCGTACTCGATCGGGGTGAGCCGACCGAGTCCGCGTTGTCGTCGGCGGCGCTTGTAGGTTTCCTCAATCATCGGACGATCGCGTAGTGCAGTTCGTCGTGGCTGCGCCGGCGGCGCTGGTCGAGGACGTTCTTTTGCAGCAGCGACCAAAACGATTGCATGGCGGCGTTGTCGCCGGCGGAGGCGACGCGGCCCATCGAGCCTTGCAGCCCGGCCTCGGTGAGCACGGCTGGAAGCTGCGGGCGCGAAATGAGATTCGCGGTCGGCATGAATGAGGACGACTACGTCCGGCTGCCGGCGCGCGATCGCTGCGCGCAGCGCGTTCACGGCGAGTTGAGCGGTCTTTTGCCCGTCGATCGCGTAGCCGACGATCCGGTTACTGAAGAGGTCCTCGATCGCGCAGCAGTAGACCTTCCCGCCGGTGATCGTGGGGTGTTCGGTGATGTGAGTTACCCACTTGCGGTTCGGCGCGACGGCGGTGAAGTCTGCGTCGCAGACGATCATCGTGGACCGCCGGACCGGGACGCCCTGTCGTTGCCTCTGTGCCAACCTCGGCCCCGATGAACAACAGGCATCAGTGGGCTGTTTCGGAAAAAGTCGCCAGCCTGGGACGCCCGCTCGCTCGGGCGCAAGACCTATGAGTTGGAGATCGCGGGAGCACTTTCGCGGGACTGGACCTGAGCACCCGGGTGTTCAGAGCCCGCGCACTGATCCCAACGGGCGCAAACCTGCTGGCGTTACCGGGGTCACCGGCGTACCGACCCCATTCCGGCATGAGCTACCGCACCCCGACTGAAGTCGCCGCCACTTGGCGACCCATCGCCGAACCCGACCCTGGCGACCTGAACCGACAACGACGGGATCCAGGTCAGGCCGTCCGACACCCTTGCCTCGCTAGTCTTGGACGCCGTAGTTGCCGCCAGCCGAGTAGAGCCGTCAAATAGCGATCCGTACGACAACGGCCCGCCCACCTCGAAAGGTGGACGGGCCGTCAGCCGTTACGGAACTACCGCTTGACGATCTTCGACAACTGTCCCAGCGTCGGCGACCCGAGGCCGGTGACCTCGTCGTATCCGTTGCGCGTCTTGAGCGACGTGTCCTGGTCGTTGACGACGAGCCACGACTTGCCCGTCGACTGCGAGGTGTAGGTGAACGTCGACTGCACGTGCTTGACGTCCCGCACCGACGCCGCGCTCTTGCGGTACTTGGCGTAGATCGTCGGGTTGAGGAAGCCGACCTGCACGCCGGACTTCTGCTGCGCGAGGGCGACGGTGGCGGCGAACAGCGGGGAGGCGAGCGAGGTGCCGCCGTAGGTCTGCTCGGTGTATTGGCCGACCGCCGGGTAGTTGGCGTCGTCGATCGGCGAGATGCCGATGACCTCACCGGTCAGCGGGTCGGCGTCCGCCGACACGTCCGGGATCTCGCGCTGTCCGCTCGCGAGCGAGGCGGGCACGACGTCCTTCTGGTACCACGGCTGGCCGAACAGGCCGCTGCGTCCGCCGCCGGCGCCGAAGACGAAGTCGCCGGGAACCGGGCCGCCGTAGCTGAGCG
Organism: Jatrophihabitans fulvus; assembly: GCF_054781375.1. Classification (NCBI taxonomy): domain Bacteria; kingdom Bacillati; phylum Actinomycetota; class Actinomycetes; order Jatrophihabitantales; family Jatrophihabitantaceae; genus Jatrophihabitans; species Jatrophihabitans fulvus. The sequence goes on along the minus strand of NZ_BAAGUN010000002.1, from coordinate 28,228 downwards.
CCTTGGTCGTGCTGTCCTGCAGGATCGCGGTGCGGGCGGTGCCCCACCCGGTCTGCAGCGCGACGGAACCGTTCTTGCCGATACCGAGCGTGGTGCCGCCGACGGCCGTGACCCACGGCGAGGTCGCCGGGTAGTCGGGCTGCGCGGGCAGGCCGTTGACGGTCTCGTCGCCGCTGTCACCCGAGCTGAAATAGAGACCGATGCCCTCGGCCGCGGCCTGCAGGTGCTGGTTCTCGTTCGTCTTCACCGCGTACAGCGGGGGCTCGCCCAGGTTGCCGTAGCTGTTGCTGACGATGTTCGCGCGCTGGTTGTCGAGGATGTCCGACATGGCGACGTCGAGACCGGTGCCGCAGTTGAAGCCGCCCTCGTAGAAGATGTTCGCCTTCGGCGCGATGTTGTGCACGGCCTGCACGTCGAGCGTCTGCTCGCCCTGCCAGCCGCTGGGGAAGGCACACGCCGCCTGGTCGTAGAACGTCGTCGGGATCTTCTGCTTGTACGTCGTCAGCGGGGTCTGGCCGCGGCTGATCGACAGCCGGTTGACGTCCGACACGATCGACGGCGACGCGTACGCGTCGATGATCGCGACAGTCTGACCCTTGCCGTCAGCACCCTGCGGGATGCCGGTGGCCGAGCGCAGCTGCTCGCCGTTGTAGCCGCAGATGGCCGAGTCGAACGTCGTCTGGCCGAGCGCCTCGGGCAGCGTGTACTGGTTCTGGCCGTAGTAGTCCGAGCACGGGATCGGCAGCGAGGCCTGCGTCGTGTCGGCGGGCCTGGCCGTCCGCTGCGCCTTCGCGTTCGCGGCGGGCGTGCCGTCAGGGCTGACGATGCTCGGGCGCGTCAGCAGGCCGCCCTGGTCGAGCACGATGCCGCCCACGGCGTCGCCGAACTTCGACGACACGGTCGGGGTCTTCGACGGCGCCAGCAGCACGTGGCCGCGGTAGTGGTACCGGTGCATGTCGGCCTTGAAGGTGGCGTTCACGGCGGTCGCCGGAGCACGGAACGCGATGAAGAGACGGCTCTTCGGGGTCGCGACCACGGTTGCGCCCGACTGCTTCAGCGCCTTGACGGCCTGGTTGTAGTCGGAGGCGGTCGGCGAGAACCGGTCGATCCAGGTCTTCGCGGAGACGTACTTGCGGTACTTCGGGCTGGCCGGGTCGGACACCGCCTTGGCCAGCGCGGTGGCGCCGGCGGCGTTGCGCAGGTCGAGCTGGATCTCGCCCTCGACGGTGGAGTCCGCCGGGGCGGCGCCGGCGTCCGCGGACGTCTTGGCCCAGTGGGGCCTGGCGCCGGGGAACGACTGCGGCGTCGCGGCGTGCGCGGCGGTCGCTCCGGTGACGGAGAACGCGGCGACGGCGGCGGCGCCGAGAGAGGCGGACAGGAAGCGGCGGCCGTGGTGCGGCCTCTGCTGATCTGGAGACACGGGCATCCTGACTGATAGGCGGAAGAGGCTTATGGCCCCTACGCGAACCTAAATCGCCCTAGATCGGGCGCGCCAGAGGGTTCCTGAATCCTTGCCTAAGTTGGGTACAGCGAACTCTTACCTATTGTGAGTACCGGATCGGCGGCCTACCCGCCTGGTGATGGGTCGACCGCCGATGATGTTCAGGCGTGCGGACGGGTCAGCCGATCGGCGCGAACCCCGTGATGAACCCGTGTCCGACGGCGTAGGTGACGGCGTCGCGGACGTCGGAGTAGTACGCGGCCGGCAGGCCCGTGCCGCCCCGGGAGCCGATGCCCAGCAGCAGACCGTTCTTCGTGTAGAGCGGTCCGCCCGAGTCGCCGGGCTGGACGGTGATGCCGACGATGTGCGTGCGCGGGTTGGTGCCGCCGTCCCCGATGTAGTTGCCGCACCGCTGGCCGCTGGTCAGGCCCGACATGCACACCTGGGTGAACGTCCCCGCGTGGTAGGTCGGCGCGGGCAGCCCGCCCGACACGTTCGCGCCGCGCTGCGATGCGATGGTCACCTTCGAGGCGTCCAGGTAGTAGAAGGCGAAGTCGTAGTAGCCCGGGGTGACGCCGCCGGCGCTGGCCGTCTGGTAGCGGCCGGCGATGGTGCCGATCTTCTGGCCCTGTGCCCACAGCCCGTCCACCGGCGCGTACGGCGCGACGGTCTCGACGGTGCAGTGCGCGGCCGTCAGCGCGAGCAGGCGTCCCTGCGGGTCCTTGCCGACCGCGGCGATCGTGCAGTAGTCGCTGGTGCTGACGCTGCCGTCGACGAACACGGTGCCGGTGCCGAACGACGCGCCGGCGCCGATCGTGACCGTGGTCGCCGCGTCGGCGGTGGCCGGTGCGACCGCCGCCGATGTCACCGTCACGACCGCTGCGCCCACGACGACCGCGACCCGACGAAGGGTGAGTGATGTCTTCACGCCGTTCCTCCCGCTCTCGATTCCCGTTGGTAGCGAGAAACGCTAGGACGGCGGCGGCGCGGTGACTTTGGGAGGAACGCCCGAATTGCGCAGGTCGATCGGGCGTTCTCCACAAACGCCGTGCAGCAGGGAGCGTCACTTCTCCTCCGGGTCGACACCCATCACGAGGCCTTCGATGTCGTGCTTCTGGACGATCGGCTGCAGCTCGTCCACGATCGGGCAGCCGAGGTGTCGCCGCACGTGCTCGGGCAGCGCGTCGTAGTACTCGCGGGTGACAGCCATGTCGTGGTGCTCGGCGTTGCCGGCGCCGGGAGCGTCCATGCCGAGCACCAGCACCGGACGAGACTTGGGCGACTGGTTGGCCGTCCCGCGGTGCAGGGTGAGCGCCGAGCGGGCCGACACGTCGCCGCGCTTCGGGTACTTCTTCACCGCGCGCTCGACGTACCGGTCGTACATCCGCTTCGGCGGGAACATGCCGTGGTCGAACTCGGACCCGTCGTCGTACTGCGTGCCGATCGCGATCTCGAACGGCCCCATGTCGTCCTCGGTGTCGACAAGGGTGAGGTTGAACGCGAGCGACGTCAGCTGCTTGTCGTTCACCGTCACGTCGGGGGAGCGGAAGTCGCGGTGCCACGGCTGGTGCTGCGCGCCCTCGAACGGGATGTCGAAGCCGACCTCGACGATCGTCCAGTCGGGGCCGAGCACGGACTCGCACACCGCCTGCACCCACGGGTGCCCGACGAGCTCGGGGAACCCGCGGATCGCCTCGGGGTGCACCTCGCTGTACCAGCGCTGCGGTCCGCGTCCGATGGTGCCGCCCTCGCGGGACCGCGCCTCGGCGAACGCCGTCTCGACGTCGGCGCGCACCTCGTCGATCAGCTCGACGGGGAACGCCGCCTTCTTCGCGGTGATGCCGTCGCGCCGCAGCGTGGCCACGTCGTCGGACACGTCGACCTGCTCGTGAGTCGTCGTCATGCCGTCTACTTTGCAACGTTGCAAAGCATGACGCAAGAGGGCTGGCATGCTGTGGTGCGTGACCACCGATCGTCCGCCGAGCCTGCGCACGGTGGCCGAGCGCGCGGGAGTCAGCGTTCGCACGGTCTCGAACGTCGTGAACGACTACGTGCACGTCGCGCCGGCCACGCGTGAAGCCGTGCAGCGGGCCATCGACGAGGTCGGATACCGGCCGAACGTCGCGGCCCGACAACTTCGAGGCGGACGGACGGGACTGCTCGGCCTCGTGCTGCCCGAGCTGCACTCGCCCTACTTCGCCGAGCTCGCCGCGTTGATCGCGCGTCAGGCCGCCGACCGCGGCTGGACGGTGCTGGCGGACGAGACCGCCGGCGACGCCGACCGCGAGCGGGCGCTGCTCGGCCGCACCGCGACGAATGTCGTCGACGGGCTCGTCGTGAGTCCGTGGGCGCTGTCGCCGGACGAGATCGCCGCTGCGGCGGGCGGTCTGCCGGTCGTCGTGCTCGGCGAGCGCTCGGCCGCGACCGTCGACCGCGTCGCCATCGACAACGTCGCCGCCGCCCGGGACGCGACCCGTCACCTGATCGAGCGCGGACGGACGACGCTCGCCGCGATCGGGCTGCAGCCGCACCTGTCGAACGAGACCGCGGCGCAGCGTGTCCGCGGGTTCCGCTCGGCGCTGCGGACGGCGAAGCTGCCGCGCTCGACGCACCGGGAGATCGCGACGCAGACGCTGCACCGGGCGGACGGCGCCGCCGCGGTCGCGTCGCTGCTCGACCGGGACGCCACCGTCGACGGGCTCGTCTGCTTCACGGACGAGCTCGCGCTCGGCGCGATTCGCGAACTCACCGATCGCGGGGTGCGCGTGCCCGACGACATCGCCGTCGTCGGCATCGACGACATCGAGGACGGCCGCTACTCAGTCCCCCGGCTCACCACCGTTGCGCCGGACAAGGACGCGATCGCCGGGACCGCCGTCCGCACTCTGATCGATCGCATCGAGCAGGGTTCGAGAATCCAACCCAGTGACGTGGTTGTGCCGCACCGCTTGATCGTCAGAGAGAGCTCGTAGCGAGCGAGGGCGTCCAGCCGAGCGCCGGCGCGATGTGCTCGGTGATCGTCTGCAGGATGCGGGTGTTGTATTCGACGCCGAGCTGGTTCGGGACGGTGAAGAGCACGTAGTCGGCGTCCTGCACGGCGGCGTCGGCGGCGAGCTCCTCGGCGATGACGTCCGGGTCGCCGACGTACGTCCGTCCGAAGCGCGAGCGGACGCCCTCGAGCAGGCCGATCTGGTCGTCCTCGCCGCGCTCTCCGAACAGCTGGCGGTCGAGGTCGGACGTGATCGGCAGGACGCTGCGCGACACCGAGACCAGGGGCTCACGTTCCCAGCCGTGCTCGCGGAACGCGTCGCGGTACAGGCGCAACTGCTCGGCCTGCAGCTGGTCGAACGGCACGCCGGTGTCCTCGCTGAGCAGCGTCGAGCTCTGCAGGTTCACGCCGATCGACGCCGCCCACTTCGCCGTCTCACGCGTGCCGGCGCCCCACCAGATGCGATCGGCGAGCCCGGGCGACTGCGGCTGGATCGCCAGCCCGCCACGGAACCCGCCCGTCCGGTCGGGATCGGTCTCGGCGACAGCGGCACCCTTGATCGCCTCGAGGAACAGCGTCGTCTTCGCGCGGGCGAGATCGGCGGCGGTCGCGCCCTCGGGCGGCACGTAGCCGAACCGCTCGGCGCCGCGCAGCACCGTCTCGGGCGATCCGCGGCTCACGCCGAGCTGCAGGCGTCCGGCACTGATGAGGTCGGTGGCCGCCGCCTCCTCGGCCATGTACAGCGGGTTCTCGTAGCGCATGTCGATCACGCCGGTGCCCATCTCGATGCGGCTCGTGCGCGCCGCGATCGCCGCCAGCAGCGGGAACGGCGACGCGAGCTGCCGTTCGAAGTGGTGCACCCGTGCGAACGCACCGTTGACACCCAGCTCCTCGGCGGCCTGCGCCAGCTCGATGGTCTGGATCAGCGCGTCGCCCGCGGTGCGGGTCTGCGACCCAGGCGCGTTGCGCCAGTGTCCGAAGGAGAGGAACCCGATGCGCTTGCTCATGCCTGAGCGAACGTGGTTGTGTGCTCAAGCATTCCCGGATTGTGGTGGGTCGGGAAATCCCGCGCGACGCAACTCCGCCTCGACCTGCGCCACGACCTCGGGGGAGGGCGAGAACTCGCGCATCCATTCGTCGGCAAGCTCGCGAAGTGTTCCGGCCGGCAGAAAATCCTCGAGAGCGATGGCCACGACATCATCGAGATACTGCGCGCCCCCGGCTGCACTGATCGCCCGGTCGAGCAGGCCTTGCGGCAACTCGATCTCGATCCTGGCCATCGACGAATCGTAGGTCGCATCGGCAGGCGGTCCAGCGAATTACGCCGGCCGGGTGACCGACCGCTGGACGTCGAGACGGGCCTGGTCGGCGGCAGCCCGTCCGGCGCCGTAGCCACTGCCGTTGCTGACGCTGAGGCTCATGTGCCCGAGCGTCGGGAAGGCCGTGCTGACGGCGGCGTCGACCTCCTGCTTGCGGGCGTCGAGCACGGGCACGAGCGCGCCGCCGCGGGCCTCGTCCGCCGCCGCGGTGACGCGCTCGGCCGACTCGCGCAACCGTTCGCCGATGCGGTAGGCGTAGGCGACGAGGAACGACTGGCGGAACGACTTGGTGCGCGACTGGCCCGCCCACGACGTCACCGAGCCGGCCTGCCGCATCGCCCGGGTGGCCTGCACCAGCAGCGACGTGCTGAGCAGGTCGACGAAGTCGAGGTCGGCGTCGAAGCCGAAGACGGTGACGAAGCCCAGGTTCGCGCTGACGACGGCCCGGCACCGGTTGGCATCGGCCACCTGCGCGATGAGTGTCGCCTTGGCCTTCACGTACGGGTTGTCGATCCAGATGCGACGGGTGGCCGGCGGGGTCGGACGACCGTCGGCCTCGAGGTGGGCGCGCGCGACCGAGTGCTCGGTCATCAGCGCCTGGGCCTTCTCGCTGAACGCGTCGGCCTCGTGCTCGAACTCCGACGCCTCGGCCTTGGCCAGCAGGCCCCGGATGCGACGCAGCACCTTCTCGTCCGCCGTCGCGCGCCCGACAACCCGCTCCGTGCCCGGACGCGGGAGCACCGGAGCGATGGTCGGCAGCTGGGCGATGGTCAACAACGCCGCCATGCGGACCTCGAACTGGGTGCGGGACGCGTCGAGCGCGTCGTCGACAGACCACCCCGGGTCGAGCTGCCCCGGCGGGTAGCTCGCCAGGTGCGCGGCGAACTCGGCGAGCACCGCCTCGGCGGGCGCATGCCCCTGCGCTCGGCGCAGGTGCTCGGTGACGTCGGCCGGGCTCCACCCGCGGTCGATGGCGGCGGCCACGACCGGCCCGGACACGGCAGCGGTCGCGAGGGAGCGGGTGCGCAGCGGCAACCGCGCGAACTCGGTCGACAGCCGCAGGGCGAGTGCCGCCGAATACAGCCCGTGGAGCCCGAAGAGCGTCGACAGGATCTCGACGGCGCGGGTGACGAGCGGGTCGTCCTGACGCTCGGTGCCGGCCTGCTGACCGCCCTCGGTGTGCTCCATGGGCGGGACGGTAGGAGGCACCTCCGACAGTTTGTGGGACGGGGCCCTCGGGTAGCCGACTGGCAACGCGGCCTGCGGTTGAAACCTGCAGCCGATCCGTCCGCCGCGGGAGCACATCATGAGAGCAGCCACCTGGCAGGGCAAGCGCGACGTCCGTATCGAGGACGTCCCGGACCCGAAGATCCAAGAACCGAACGACGCGATCATCCGCGTGACCACGACGAACATCTGCGGCTCGGACCTGCACCTGTACGAAGTGCTCGGCGCCTTCATGAACCCGGGCGACGTGCTCGGGCACGAGGCGATGGGCATCGTCGAGGAGGTCGGCAGCGACGTCACCAACCTCAAGCCCGGCGACCGAGTCGTCGTGCCCTTCCAGATCTCCTGCGGGCACTGCTTCATGTGCGCGCAGAACCTGCAGACGCAGTGCGAGACGACGCAGGTGCGCGAGTACGGCACGGGCGCGTCGCTGTTCGGCTACTCGAAGCTCTACGGCGAGGTCGCCGGCGGGCAGGCCGAGTACCTGCGCGTGCCGCAGGCGCAGTACACGCACATCAAAGTGCCCCAGCAGCACGGTGACGAGCGCTGGGTCTATCTCAGCGACGTGCTGCCGACGGCCTGGCAGGCCGTCGAGTACGCAGCCATCCCCGACGGCGGCACCGTCGTCGTCCTGGGGCTCGGGCCGATCGGTGACATGGCCGCGCGCATCGCCCGCTACCGCGGCCACCGCGTGATCGGCGTCGACCTGGTGCCCGAGCGGCTCGACCGCGTGCGGCAGCTCGGCGTCGACGTGCTCGACCTGAACCAGGTGCCCGCGGACGAGGTCGGCGACGCGATTCGCGACGAGACCGGCGGACGGGGTCCCGACTCGGTGATCGACGCGGTCGGCATGGAGGCCCACGGTTCGCCCGGCGCGTCCGCGGTGCAGAAGCTCGCGTCGCTCATGCCCGACGCGATCGCGCGTCCGATCCAGGAGAAGGCGGGTGTCGACCGGCTCGCCGCGCTGACGAGCGCGATCGACATCGTCCGCCGTGGCGGCACCGTGTCGCTGTCGGGCGTGTACGGCGGCGCCGCCGACCCGCTGCCGCTGCTGACGATGTTCGACAAGCAGCTCCAGTTCCGCATGGGCCAGGCGAACGTGCTGCGGTGGGTTCCGCAGATCATGCCGCTGCTCGAGGACGAGGACGCCCTCGGCGTGGACGGGTTCGCCACGCACCGCATCGGCCTCGACGAGGTGCCGCAGGCCTACGAGGACTTCCAGGAGAAGAAGGACGGCGCGATCAAGTACGTGATCACGCCGTAGGTCACTCGGACGGCTGGCTGCGTCGCTCGGCGAGCGCGGCCAGCCGGTTCAGTGATTCGACGTTGCGTCCCTTGATCACCGCGTCGCTGAGGGGCTTGGGTACGAGCGAGCCCGGACCGCTGACCGGGGTCTCGCCGATGCTCACATCGCAGCCGTCCCCGGACGGCTCGAGTTCGAGCACGATGCGCGCCTGACCCATCCATTTGCCGCTCGCGAGCAGGACGAGCCTGCGGTCGCGCTCCATCTCCTCGACCTCGGTCTGGTCGCGGACGGCCATCGGCCACGCGCCGGCGGCGTGGAACAGTTTCGACCCGACCTCGGGCCAGTGCGGCTCGACCGCGCGCATGTGCGACGTGCCGACCACCCAGTTGCTGTAGAGCCACCCGTCCGCCAGCACCTCGAAGACCTGCTGGGGGGACGCGTCGATGTGACGCCGATTCACTGCCATGTGCTCTCTCCTATCCGATCGAAGGCCCGGCGCGCTGCCGTGAGCAGCGCACCGGGCCTTGTGGGTCGTGAGCTGTACTACGAGGCCAGGTCGCCCGCGGCGGACGCCGACCGGGTCGGGAACCGCTGCCACACCCGGTGCTCGGCCAGCAGGTCGACCACCTGCTGCGCCACGTCCGCGGCCTCGCCGACGAGCACGCCCGCGCCCTCGGCAGACAACGGCGACTCCTCGGGCGCACCGATGAACCCGATGGCCTTGCTGTGCCGCCACGCCTCGTCGAGCAGCTTGACGACGCGCGGGTCGGAAACGCCGTCGCCGCCGAGCGCCCCACTCTTCACGTCCACCGACGGCATCGCGTCCGGGGCAGGCGGTGTCGCACCCAGGACGATGACCGCGTCGAACTCGATCGACGCCGCGTTGGAGTACGTGCGGTTCGCCGGAACGCCGGTTGCCTGACCACCGACGGGAGCGACCACGAGCGGCACGATGCCGACCTCGAGCAGCGCGGTGCGCAGAGTCGTGACCGTGCCGGCGTCCGGATCGGGTCCGACCACGATGCCGATCTGCCGTCCCTCGACGGGCCACCGCTCACCGACCTGCCGCAGCGCGGGAGAGAGCTCGACCTCGACCGGCGGTTCGGACGCCTCGGGCGCCTCGAGTCCCAGCCCGGACGCGACCGTCGCGCACAGCTCGGGATCGATGTTCGCCAGCGCACGCAACTGCCGGACGCGGATGGTCTCGTCCCAGCACCGCGACAACTCGAACGTGTACGCGTTCGCGATGTGGTCCTGCTCGACGGGAGTGAGCGAGCGGTAGAACTGCGTCGCCTGGCTGAAGTGGTCGGCGTACGACACCGGGTTGCCGCGTTGCTTGACGGACTCGGCCACGACCTCCGGCACGTCCACGAACGCACCCGTCGCGTCGCCGGCGAGGAACGGACAGCCACCGTCCATCGAGTTCGGGTGATACGGCGCGACCCCGCCGTGCACGGCAGTCTGGTGGTATCCGTCGCGCAGCATGTCGTTGACCTTGGCGTGCGGCCGGTTGATCGGCAGCTGCGGCCAGTTGGGTCCGCCGAGGCGGGTCAGCTGCGTGTCGAGGTACGAGAACAGCCGGCCCTGCAGCAGCGGGTCGTTGGTGACGTCGATGCCGGGCACCAGGTTGTTCGGGTTGTAACCGACCTGCTCGGTCTCGGCGAAGTAGTTGATCGTGTTGCGGTTCAGCGTCATCGTGCCGATGACCTGCACCGGCGCGAGCTCCTCCGGCACGATCTTCGTGGGGTCGAGCAGGTCGATGCCCTCGAACATCTGGTCGTCGGTGTCGGGGAAGACCTGCACGCCGAAGTCCCACTCGGGATACGCGCCCGCCTCGATCGCGTCGGCGAGGTCGCGGCGGTGGAAGTCGGGGTCGATGCCGTTGGTCAGCTGCGCCTCCTCCCACGTCACGGAGTGCACGCCGAGCTTCGGCTTCCAGTGGAACTTCACCAGCACCGTCTCGCCGGCCTCGTCGACCATCCGGAACGTGTGGACGCCGAAGCCCTCCATCGTCCGGTACGAGCGGGTGATGCCGCGGTCGGACATGTTCCAGATGGTGTGGTGCTGCGCCTCGGTGTGCAGCGAGACGAAGTCCCAGAACGTGTCGTGCGCGCTCTGCGCCTGCGGGATCTCGCGGTCGGGATGCGGCTTGCCGGCGTGGATGACGTCCGGGAACTTGATCGCGTCCTGGATGAAGAACACCGGGATGTTGTTGCCGACGAGGTCGTAGTTGCCCTCGTCGGTGTAGAAGCGCGTCGCGAAGCCGCGCGTGTCACGGGCGAGGTCGGCCGACCCGCGCGATCCGAGCACCGTCGAGAAGCGGACGAACACGGGCGTCTCGACACCCGCGGCGAGGAAGCCCGCCCGGCAGATGTTGGACGCAGCGCCGTTGGCGACGAAGGTGCCGTGTGCCGCGGCGCCGCGGGCGTGCACCACCCGCTCGGGGATGCGCTCGTGGTCGAAGTGGTTGATCTTCTCGCGCAGGTGGTGGTCCTGCAGCAGCGTCGGGCCACGGTCACCCGCGCGCAGGGAGTGGTCGGTGTCGCGCAACCGCGCGCCGTGCGCGGTGGTCAGGTAGGCGCCCTGCTGGGCGTTCGCCTCCTGGGGAGTGTTCGTCGCGGCGCCGGTCGGTGTGCGCGTCTCGGGTCCGGACTGGTCCGGCTTGGGCTGTAACGGGTCGTGCGTTTCGGTTGGCTCTTCCAACTCGGGCGGGGCGCTGGTGGGGACGCCGGGAACCTGCTGTTCGGTCACGGGTGGGGTCCTTCGCGTGGGCACGGCGTCACCACCACGCCACGAGAAGTGGGGTGGACGACAACCGGCGGGAAGCTGCTGACTCAGCTTCCCGGCACCTACCCCCGGTACGTGGCGGCCAAACTCAGAGGACCGGGCGTCCGCCCGTCACCGCGACCCGCGCACCCGACACGTAGCTGCCGTCGTCGCTCGCGAGCAGCACGTAGACAGGCGCGAGTTCGGCCGGCTGTCCGGCCCGTCCGAGCGGGGTGTCGCTGCCGAACTGCTGCACCTTCTCCGGCGGCATGGTCGACGGGATGAGCGGCGTCCAGATCGGGCCCGGCGCCACGCTGTTCACGCGAATGCCCTTGGGCCCCAGCAGCTGCGCGAGGCTGGCGCAGAAGTTGGCCACCGCGGCCTTCGTCGCCGCGTACGGCGCGAGGGTCGGCGACGGCATGTCGGAGTTCACCGACGAGCTGCCGATGATCGCGCCGCCGGACGGCATGTGCGGCACGGCCGCCTTGGCGAGGTGGAAGAACGCCGACACGTTCGTGTTCCTGGTGCGGTCCCACTCGTCGTCCGGGATGTCCTCGAGCGATTCGCGGTTCATCTGGAAGGCGGCGTTGTTGACGAGGATGTCGACCCGTCCGAACTCCTCGACGGTGCGGGCGACGATCGACCGGCAGTGTGCCGGGTCCGAGACGTCCCCGGGGACCAGCACGGCCCGGCGTCCGGCGTCCTCGACGTACCGGGCGGTGGCCTTGGCGTCGTCGTCCTCGCTGAGGTAGCTGATGACGACGTCCGCACCCTCGCGGGCGTATGCGATCGCGACCGCCCGTCCGATGCCACTGTCGGCGCCGGTGATGATCGCGACGCGGTCGGTGAGCTTGCCGGCGCCGCGGTAGCTCTGCTCCCCGCAGTCGGGGACGGGGTTCATGAGCGCCTGCGAACCGGGGAAGTGCTGCTGCTGGGCGGGTTGTGACACGGCGGTGACTCCGCAACCGTCGGGACACCCGCACCGTTTCGACGGCCGACACGAACTCCGTAACCGCCGTGCACCGTCCGCAAACCGATCGGTGTTTGCGCGTGCTGCGGCGCTGCGCCGGGCGAGTTCGACGCCGATGGCGCGGGTAGGAACTCGGCGTGAAGCGCGACGTCGAAGCACTGTTGCACGAGAACACCACGTTCGCCGAGGCGGCGGGCATCACGCTGCGGGACAAGCCGTCGCCGCTGTTCCGCTTGCTGGTGCTGACGTCGCTGCTCTCGGCCAACCTCGACGCGCGGCTCGGGCTGCGGACGGCGAAGGCGTTGTCGAAGGCGGGCTACACGACCGCCGCCAAGCTCGCGGCAGCGTCCGACGAGCAGCGGTGGCAGGTGCTCAGCGACAGCAAGTACCTGCGCAAGAAGCAGACCGCGCGACAGTTGGGTTCACTGGCGGACGAGGTGCTCGACCGCTACGACGGCGACCTGCGGGCGCTGCGCGACCTCGACGCGAAGGAACTGCGCGAGAAGCTGCGGGACTTCACCGGCATCGGCGGGGTGGGCGCCGACATCTTCGTCCGCGAGGTGCAGGCGGTGTGGCCCGGGCTGCGGCCGTTCGCCGACAAGCGGGTGCGTTCGCTGGCCGCCGCGCGGGGCCTTCCGAAGGACCCCGCGCGGCTGGCGAAGAAGCTGGGCACCGACGACCTGTCGCACCTCGGCGCCGCGTTGATCTTCGCGGATCGGTCTTCCTAGAGCGTCGCGTCCGCGATCGCGCGGTAGAGCGGACGGCGGTCGGCCCCCTTCGGGGCGAGCAGCTGCACGGGCACCTGGTCGGCGCCGGCGGCCAGGTGAGCCTTGATCACCGACGCGATCGCCTCGGCGTCACCGCGCGCGACCACCGCGTCGATCAGCGCGTCGCTGCCGTCGTTCGCGATGTCGTCGTCCGTCCACCCGAAACGCTGGAGGTTCTTCGTGTAGTTGACGAGGCCGAGGTACGGGTTCGCGACCGCGGGACGGCCGAGCTCGCGGGCCTTCTCGGCGTCGGTCTCGAGCACCACCTTGTGCTCGGGCGCGAGCAGCTTGCCGTCGCCGAGGATCTCGCGCGCCTCGCGGGTGTGCTCGACGGGCACGAGGTAGGGGTGCGCGCCGGCCGCCCGGTCGCGGGCGAGGCGCATGACGCGGGGTCCGAGCGCGGCGAGCAGCCGCTCCTCGACCGGCACGCCCTCCTCGTCGAGCACGTCCAGGTACTTCTCGAGCGCCTGGTACGGGTGCTTGTAGTCGCTGGTCGCCTCGGGGTGACCCGCGCCGATGCCGAGCAGGAACCGTCCGGGGAACCTGTCTGTGATGCGGTGGTGCGACTTCGCCGTCTCGTGCGGGTCGGCGCTCCAGATGTTGACGATGCCGGTCGCCACCACGAGGTTCTCGGTCGCCTCGAGCAGCGGCTCGACGTCGGACAGGTCGGCGGGCGGCGACCCACCGAGCCAGATCGCGCTGTAGCCGTACGACTCGAGGTCGTGGGCGAGGTCGGGGTCGAACAGGGATGCGTGTCCCCAGGCGGCGAGCTTTCCGAGACTGGTCATATGGGGTTAATGCCCACCACCCGACCGTGCTTCCCGCACGTGTGACGGGGTGGGGGAACGGGGGTACCGCGTGAATGCCTGCCGGCACTCCTGACCGCCCGACGAAAGGTCGACCATGACCAGCAGTGACAAGGCCACCGGACAGCGCGAGATCAAGAACCACGAGACCACGAGTTTCGCCGATCTCGGCAAGGAGATGTGGGCCTACCTCACCGGCAAGGGTGCCGCGATCAACTACGAGTTCGTCGACATGACGGTCGAGGTTCCCCGCGAGACCGGCGCCGACTCGCCGCGTGCGACGTGGAAGCTCAACGGCACCCTGCGCATCACCACCGCGGAGAATGCCTCGAAGGGATGACGGACGGACGGTCGGCTGCGTCCCGCATCGGAGCGCAGCTGTTCGTCGACGCCGACCTGCACATCGAGGTCGACGGCGTCCCCGCGCACGTCACGGGCGACGGGAGGGAACTGCGGGTCACCACGCCGCAACCGGTCCGGTTCCTGCGGGTCGTGGCGCGTTCCCGGCCGCCGGGGTTCGGCTCGCTGCGTCCGGTGCTGGCAGAACTGCGCTCCGCCGGGCTGTCGGTGCGGGTGGACGGCCCGCGCGGAACGCTCGCGCGGTATTCGGACGGTCGGGTCTCCCTCGGCCGTCCCCGCAGCCTGATCGCCGCTTCGGCTGCAGCGATCGGAGCCGTTCTCGGCGCCGTCGTCGTACGGCGGCTACTGCGCCGCTGACGCCAGGCGCGCGTCGACCGACGCCGGCGCGAGCACGTTGCGCAACGCCAGCGCGGCGGTTCCGGTGACGCCGGAGCCGTCCGCGTGGGTGGCGGCGACGACGCGCAGGTCACGACTCGCCGTGGCGGTCGCGTCGCGGTAGAGCGTCTCGCGCAGTCCGGCGACGAGCAGGTCGTAAGCCGGGGCCATGTCGCCGCCGACGACGATGAGGGCCGGGTCGAGCAGGGTCACGGCGACGGCCAGCACCTCGCCCAAGTGCTGGCCGCTGCGGCGGATCGCCCGGCGCGCGGCCAGATCGCCGTCGAGGGCGAGCCGGACGACGTCGCGCACGTGCGCGACCTGCTTGCCCTCGTTCTTGAGATCGCGGACGAGCGCCCACCCGCCGGCGACCGCCTCGACACACCCCTCGTCGCCGCAGCGGCACGCCATGCCCTTGGCGGGCCGGTACTTCACGTGCCCGATGTCGCCCGCGGCGCCCCGCGCGCCGTGCTGCACGGCGCCGCCGGCCACGATGGCGGCGCCCAGGCCGGTGGACGCCTTGAGGATGAGCGCGTCCTTCTCGCCCGCGAGGTGCGCGTCGGCCTCGGCGAGGGCGATGACGTTGGTGTCGTTCTCGACGTAGACGGGCGCGCCGGCGAAGGAGTCGAAGAACGGCGCGATGGGCAGGCCGTCCCACCCGCGCATGATCGGCGAGTTGAGGCTGCTGCCGGCCTCGGGGTCGACGGTGCCGGGGATGCTGACACCGATGCCGGCGACGACCGCGTCCGGCCGCTTCGTCTTCCTGCGCAGGGCCCGGAGTTCGCGCACGACGCGGGTCAGCACCTTGCCGGGGTCGACGCCGACCTCCTCGTCGAGCTGGTCGAGCTCGGTCTGCGCGAGCTGGTGCCCGGCGAGGTCGCAGACGGCGAGCTGGGTGCGCGAGCGTCCGATGGCGGCGGCGAGGACGAGGCCGCCGGCGGCGTCGAACTGCAGCCGGACGGGCGGTCGTCCGGGCCCGCTCGCGCCCTCCTGCACCTCGACGACCAGGCCGGCAGCGAGCAGCGCGTCGACGCGGTGGGCGACGGCGGTGCGTGACAGGCCGGTGATGCGGCCGATGTCCGGACGGGAGGTGGCCCGGCCGTCGCGGATGAGGCGCAGCACCTCGCCCGCGCTCGGGACCCCGGTCATCACGGGTTCAGCATAAATTTGCCTCGATCTCGCTTAGTTATGTACTTCGGAGACATAACTGGGTTAGCGTGTGCCGCATGCCCATCACCGCCGTCGACGCGGTCACCGACCGTCTCGTCCGTCGCAGCGAATCCACCAGGCAGGCCTACCTCGACCGCATCGGCGCCGCCGCGCGCTTCGGCACCACCCGCAGCCGGCTGGGCTGCGCGAACCTCGCCCACGGCTTCGCGGCCGGCGACGACCTCGAGAAGCGCGACTTGCGCAAGGCGGTCAAGCCGAACATCGCGATCATCTCGGCGTACAACGACATGCTCTCGGCGCACAAGCCGTTCGAGCACTACCCGCGCCAGATCAAGCGGGCCGTCATCGAGGCCGGCGGCATCGCGCAGTTCGCGGGCGGCGTGCCGGCCATGTGCGACGGCATCACCCAGGGACGCGACGGCATGCAGCTGTCGCTGTTCAGCCGCGACGTGATCGCGATGTCCGCCGCGATCGCGCTCTCGCACGACATGTTCGACGCCACGATCATGCTGGGCGTCTGCGACAAGATCGTCCCCGGGCTGGTCATCGGTGCACTGTCGTTCGGGCACCTGCCGACGGTGTTGGTGCCCGCCGGCCCGATGACGTCAGGCTTGCCGAATAGCGAAAAAGCGAAAGTGCGCAAACTCTACGAGCAGGGTCTCGTGGATCGCAGGACTTTGCTGGACGCCGAAGCCGCCTCGTACCACGGGCAGGGCACCTGCACCTTCTACGGAACGGCCAACTCGAACCAGCTGCTGATGGAGCTGATGGGGCTGCACCTGCCCGGTGCGTCGCTGCCCAACCCGGGCACGTCGCTTCGCGCCGAGTTGACGGACGCGGCCGCCGCCCGCGCCGCGGCGATCACGACGAACGGGCCGGAGTACATGCCGATCGGTCAGGTCGTCGACGAGCGCGCGATCGTCAACGGCGTGGTCGGGCTGCTCGCCACCGGCGGGTCGACGAACCACACCATCCACCTCGTCGCCATCGCGCGTGCGGCCGGCATCCAGCTGACCTGGGACGACATCGCCGACCTCGGACGGGTGGTGCCGCTGCTGTCGCGCATCTACCCGAACGGCGAGGCGGACGTGAACCACTTCCAGGCCGCGGGCGGGATCGCGTTCCTCGTGCGTGAGCTGCTGGACGCGGGACTGCTGCACGAGGACGTGCAGACCGTCGCGGGTCCGGGGTTGCGGCGGTACGCCTCCGAGCCTTCTCTGCGGGACGGCGCGCTGTCGTGGGAGCCGGCGCCGGTGGCATCTTTGGACACCTCCGTGCTGCGTCCGGTGTCCTCGCCGTTCGAGCCGGACGGTGGGTTGCGGATCGTCCGCGGCAATCTCGGCGACGGCGTCGTCAAGGTCTCGGCGGTCGCGCCCGAGCACCGCGTCGTCACCGCGCCCGCGCGGGTGTTCGACGACGGTGACCAGTTCCTCGAGACGTTCCGTGCCGGCAACCTCGACCGCGACGCCGTGATCGTCATTCGCAACCAGGGACCGGCGGCCAACGGCATGCCCGAGCTGCACGGGCTCACCGCCGCGCTCGGCGTGCTGCAGGACCGTGGCCACCGCATCGCGCTCGTGACGGACGGGCGGATGTCCGGTGCCTCCGGTGCGATCCCGGCCGCCATCCACGTGACGCCGGAGGCGTCGGCCGGCGGACCGCTGGCGCGCGTCCGCAACGGGGACGTCATCACGCTCGACTGCGAGTCGTCGTCGCTCTCGGTGCTGGTGGACGAGGCCGAGTTCGCGGCGCGCGCCGCGGCGCCACCACCGTCCGCCGAGGTGGTGGGGACCGGACGTGAGCTGTTCGCCGCCTTCCGCGCCTTCGTCGGACGGGCGGACGAGGGGGCGTCGGTGTTCGGCCCCGTTCCGGGTTCTGCCGTCGCCGACGACGCAAGGAGGAGCGCATGACATCGCTGTTGGACGTCGCCCCGGTGGTGCCGGTGGTCGTCATCGAGGACGTTGCGCACGCCGTGCCCATGGCGCAGGCGCTGCGCGACGGGGGGATCCCGATCGCCGAGATCACGCTGCGGACGCCGGCCGCGCTGGACGCGATCCGCGCGATCGCGGACGAGGTGCCGGAGGTCGTCGTCGGCGCCGGCACCGTGTGCACGCCCGCGCAGGCCGCGCTGGCCACGGACGCGGGGGCGCAGTTCCTGGTGAGCCCGGGGTCGACGTCCGCTCTGCTGGACGCCTTCGAGGCGATCGGGCTGCCGTTCCTCGCCGGGTGCGCGACGCCGTCGGACATGATGCGGCTGCTCGAACGCGGAGTCACCGAGGCCAAGCTGTTCCCGGCCACGGCGGTCGGGGGAGTGCCGCTGCTCAAGGCGGTGGGCGGTCCGTTGCCGCAGCTGCGGTTCTGCCCGACGGGGGGCATCTCTTCGTCGAATGCCGCATCGTTCCTGGAGCTGCCGAACGTGGGGTGCGTCGGGGGAAGCTGGCTGACGCCCGCGGACGCGATGCGCAACAAGGAGTGGTCCGTGGTCGAGAACGCCGCCCGGGAGGCGTCGGCTCTGCGACGATGACCGCATGGCGGCGGACGAGGAACGCGACGGCATCGCGCTGACGCATCTCGACCAGCCGTTGGCGGACGGGTACTCGGCGTCCAAGCGGGATCTCGTCGACTATCTCGACTGGGCGTCGTCGCGGCTGGTGCCCGTGCTCGCGGACCGGCAGCTGTCGGTGATCAGGGTGCGGCCGGGATCCGAGCCGTTCATGCAGAAGAACCTGCCGAAGTACGCGCCCGACTGGATCCGGCGTTCGTCGTACTGGGCCGAGCGGTCGAAGCGCACGATCGTCTCGCCGATCTGCGACGACCGGCGGACGCTGCTGTGGTTCGCCAACCAGCGAGCGGTGGAGTTCCACCCGACGCTGTTCACGGTCTCGGACGAGCAGCAGACGCACCTCGTGCTCGACATAGACCCACCGCCGGACGGAGCGTTCTCGGTGGTCGTGGCTGCGCTGGAGCTCATTCACGCGACTTTGCGTGAAATCGGGCTGGACGGCGCGGTCAAGTCCTCAGGCGCCAAGGGTGCTCACGTCTTCGTGCCCATCCAGCCGGTGTCCGCGTCGGACGCTGCGGCGGCAACACGGGCGCTGACGGCTCGCGCCGAGAAACTGGACCCCGCGTTGGCCACGACCGCGTTCGTCGTCGAAGAGCGGCACGGCAAGGTCTTCCTCGATTCGACACGTGGGGGTGGTGCGACGGTGGCGGCTGCCTACAGTCCGCGTGCGCGGCCGGGGTTGCCGGTGTCGTTCCCGCTCGCGTGGGCCGACCTGGACGGGTTCACGCCCTCGGACGCGACCATCGCCACGGTGCCGTCGCTCATCGGTGATCGGGACCCGTGGCGTGAACTCATGCCGGACCCGCAGGCTCTCCCGGGCGACCTGATCGCCGAGGGGCACGAGATCCCGGTCGCGCGCGTCCAGGCCATGCATGCCGGCCTCCGCCGTGCGCGTGAGAAGCGGGCTTCGGGTGAGGAGTAGTTAGGACGGCGGGCGACTCTCTCGGCGGAAGTAGCCATAGCGGTCTGACGTCCACCCCATGGCGGCGATCAATTCAAAAATCTGTCGGCGCTCGACGTCGCTCAGAATGACCTCGTCCTCGACCATGGCATCCATCAGGGTGTCAACCGCAAGGCCAGCCTCATTGTGATCAAGCCAGTCCAGGATGTCGGCGCGGCGATGCGCGGCGATGCGGGTGCCGAGACTGTTGAGCAGGGTGTGGAACGTCGCGATGAGCGCGCTTGTCATGGAACCAGCTCCCCGAGCACGGGCCCGTTGTCAGGGAACGCGGTACGCACGCGTCCTGTCGCGGGCTCCCAAGCGACACGGATGCGCACCCCGTCCCTCACCTCCCAAGCTCGCCAGACGGCTGGGTCGCCGCCCTTCGTGTACATGCCTCCGCTGCCGGTCTGATAGCGCCACTGCGTTGAAGGCGATGAAACGATATCGCCGACGTTGTCGATGATCTGGTCGTCATTCCAGTTCTTCGGGAATGGGGTCTTACCCGGCGCGCCAGGCCAGCGGTGGCCTCCCGAGTTGGGTCCATCCCCATCGAGGATATGAGTTCGTGACTCCTTACTCACTACCTCGCCAGGGCGTCCTGACTTCGGCAGGAATCCAGCCTCTTTCTCAAGGCGCTGGGTAGCGGCCAGCTCCTTCTTGGCCTTCATGGCCATACGCGCCCTCTCCCAGGCGCCGAGCCCACCCGATCCGGCTCGTCCGATTGCGGGAAGCCCGCGTGCGGGGGTGACGCCCGCTGTCGCGAGTCGGGACTGGCCCAGTGCCTGCAGTTGGGTGCGCACGTCCTCGGCGATGTCCCGGATGGCCTTGACGCCGCGACCGAGGTTGCGGACGGCCTCGAGGAAGGTCCGGATGAACTCGGTGATGCGCTTGGCGGCGAGCGCGACGCGTCCTGCTTGGGCGGCCTGGACCGGGACCTCCGCGCTCCCGAGGCTGAAGATGCTGGCGATGAGGCCGCCGGCTTGCAGCGTGGCGCTCTCGCCGAGCAGCCAGGTCAGCTCGTTCCTGACCTCGTCGTGGCACTTGTCGAGGTGTTCGGCGTACTCGCGACAGGCGTCGGCGAGTTGTTGGTGCGCCGTGGCCAGATGACCCATGCGCGTGGCGAAGCCCTGGCAGACGGTCATCATGTCGTCCGCCTCGGGCAGGCCGTGGCGGGCGAACGGGGCAGCGGCCTGGGTGATCACGCACGTGTTCGTCGACAGCGCGTTGCCGCAGCGTTCCCAGGCGTTCGCGGCCGCGCGCAGCTTGTCGCTGTCGCCGTTCGGCCAGACGTAGCCGACCGAGTGCTCGACCAACCACCACCCGGTCGGGCCGTCGTCGCTACGCGAGCCGTTGGCCGTCGGCGGACGGGCTGGGTCGCCGACGAACGTATCGCCCGGCAACTGTTGCGAGACATCGGCTTGCAGCGAGTCGCTGCCGTCCGGCGTCGACGCCGACTCGGCCGCGACGTAGTTCATCGCCGAACGTCCGAACATGCCCGCCGTCCGATAGGCCGCGTTGACCACGAGCCCGGTCGCGCGGACGACCGTCCACGCGGCGTCGTCGTACCCGGTCGCCCACGACTGTCCGCCGGGGTCGTTGCCGGCCATGCCGCCGGCGCCGCCGAGCGTCTGCGACAGGATGAACAGCCGTTCGCCGGCGGGATCGGCGATCTTGTCCGACATGGTCTTCGCGGCCGTCACGAAGTCGTCGATCTCGACGGTCAGTGTCGACACGGGCCCTCCCTCCGCGATCTGTCGCGGCGAAGGTTAGGCACGATCGGCTGCGTGCCGCTGGCGGTCGGACTCCGCCTGTGGACAACTCAGTCCGGACGTCCTCCGATCACGACGGTCTCGTCGTTCTGCGAGGTCGACACCGTTGCGACGAGGCCCGCGGCGTCCATCAGGGCCGCGGCGAGTGCCGACTGCTCGGCGGACGTCTCGACGAACAGGTGCCCGCCCGGCGCGAGCCATCGCGGCGCGTCGAGAAGGACACGGCGCAGGACGTTCAACCCGTCGGTACCGCCGTCGTGGGTGGCGAGGGGCTCGTGCTCGCGTGCCTCGATCGGCATCGAATCGAGTTCGGACGTGGGCACGTACGGCACGTTCGCGAGCAACGACGTCACGCGTCCCGCCAGGGAGGGCGGCATCGGGTCGAACAGGTCGCCGAGGTGGGCGAGGCCGCCGACCGGTTCGAGGTTGCGGCGGGCGCAGGCCACCGCGACGGGATCGATGTCGCCCGCGTGCAGCTCGGCGCTGCCGGCTCGCCGGTGGAGCGCCAAAGCGAGCGCCCCGGAACCGCAGCACAGATCGACGATCACGCCGTTCTTCGGGGCGCGTGCCTTAGCTGCGCGTACGAGGTGCTCGGTGCGCCGGCGGGGGATGAAGACACCAGGGTCGAGGTGCACCCGCAGGCCGTCGAACTCGGCGAAACCGACGACGTACTCGAGCGGTTCGCCCTGCTCACGTCGCACGATGCGGGCCTCGAGATCGGACGGATCGCGGGTGTTCGCGAACAGGAGGTCGGCTTCCTCCTCGGCGAAAACGCACCCGGCCGTGCGCAGCCGGGCCACCAGGTCGTCGCGCTCCACGAGCGGTCAGGCTACGGAGCCTGTGGACAACGGCCTGCGCGAGTCGGCGAGTCATGTCAGAATTCGGGACGTGGGGGGAAGGCGAATTGGGCTGAATGTCGGGATCGGTCTGGTCCTGGCGTTCGCGGTTGCGTGCACGTCGGACGGCGGGGGAGACCCGTCGACAGGCCCGACGGCGCCGTCGACCGCGGCCAGCGTGTCGAGTTCATCGGTGCCGAGCACGTCCAGGGCGCCGACGTCGTCGGCATCATCCGCACCGTCGAGCCCGACGGTGCCGACCACCGGTCCGAACGTGCGGCCGGGCGAGAAGGTCCCGACGCTGCCCGCGGGCGCCGATCGCAACTCGCGCCCCGGAGCGTCGCAGTTCGCGCTGTACTGGTTCCAGGCGCTGGACTGGGGTTACGCGACCACGTCGTCTGCGCTCGCGAGGCAGTTGTACCTGCCGCAGTGCACCGATTGCGGGCGCTTCATGAAGATCTTTGACCTGACTAGATCAAAGGGGCTGTCCCTTCGAGGAGGCCGTCTGTCAGCGACAAGTCGACAGATCGTCGCGAACGATCAGCGCCACCCGGGATCGACGGTCATCGACGTCACCATCTCGCAAACCGCAGTACGCAGCGTCAAGCCCAGCGGGGCGGTTGTCGAACGAAACAAAGGAGTCTCGGGCATTCGCTACCGCTTGTGGCTGACCTGGACGGACAACGGTTGGAAGGTTTTGGATTACAAGCAGGCTGTCGCATGAGGATGTTGCGGATCTCTTTATCGGTCGCGCTGGCAACGCTCGGCTGCGCAGTAGTCACGGCTTTGCCAGCAGGTGCAAGTCCTTGCGCAGGCGGGCTTGTCGTAAACGGCTGCAATGGAGCCAGGTCGGTTCACATCGGCGCATCCAGCGGCTCGTCAGGCGGGCAAAGCGGAAGCACTGGTGAAACCGGCCCCGCCGTTCTCTCCATCACCTGCGGCACCGGTGCGGAAAAGAACCTCAAGGGACTGGGCGACTCCGACCCGTCCGGCAGCGTGAACACCTGTGACGGGCAGCAGCTGGTCTGCGGCGTGAGCGACGTCGGTCCGCGCGAACGCCGCGTGGCGGTGGTGCAGGTGACGCAGCAGCAGGACAACACCTGGCAGTACACCGGCAGCGACTGCGTTGTGATCGGCCCGCGCCAGGTGACTCCCGAGATGGTGCGGCAGCAGGCCGTCCGCCTGATCCCGACGGCGTCAGTGGGACTCGCGCCGCACGGGTCGTCCCTGGTCAACATCGAGACCGTCATGTGGGCAGGCGCACCGCGCGTGCAGCAGCTGCCGGCGGTGACGCTGCTCGGCCAGCAGGTGAGCATCCGCATCGTGCTCGACCACGTGGCGTGGAACTACGGCGACGGGTCGGGCGACAGCGACGGACCGGCGGGCAAGCGGTACGACGGCAAGCGCGATCCCTGCCGCGAGCGGCAATGTGCGCAGTACTTCGGTCACACGTACACGAGGACCGGCACGGTGACGGTGTCGGCGACCGCCTACTGGCGGGCGAGCTTCACCGTCGGTGGCGGCGCGCCGGTCGACATCCCCGGAACGGTGGGCGGCCCGACAGCGCAGGCGCAACTCGTCGTCAAACAGGCCCGGGGTGTGCTGGTGCCCAACCCGGGCGACAACTGAGCCCTACTGCCGCTGGCGCATCGCCGACCGCACGAAACCCAGCAGGATCCCGACGATCGGCAGCGTGACCAGGAACCGGATCAGCATCGTGTCGACGGAGATCGTCTGCGCGACCAGGCCTTGGTAGAACGTGGGCAGCGAGACGATCAGCGCCAGACCGAGCACCGACCAGCGCAGCATCACGCCCGGTCCAGCTCGGCGAGCCGGTCGATCAGCAGTGCCGCCCACGAACCGGCGGTGGCGGACCGTCCGTCGATCGAAGCGGTAGGAATTCCCAACTCCCACAGGCCGGCGGGGCCTGCGGTCCGGGCGGCGGCCACGATGGCGAGCGAGGTGACCCGTCCGAGCGTGGTCACCGTGCGGCGCACGTCCGCGGCGCGCGACGTCGCGTCGACGACCAGCACGACCTCGTCGGGCGTCAGCGCCGCCACGATGCCGGCCGCCCACTGCACGTCGGCGACACCGCCCAGGTCGCCGGACGAGTCGGTGGCCACGACCACCACGACCGGGCTCGCGTGCGCGGCCCGCGCCTGCAGGGCCAGCGCCGCGGCGTCGTGCCGGTGGCGGATCGGGTCGGGGCCGCATCCGGCCGTCCGGATCGACGCCGGGTCGAGCCGCAGCCGCGTGCACAGGCGGGCCGCCTCGGCCTGCGCCTGCGCAGCCGGTCCGGCGACGACCAGCAACCGTCCGGGTGCGAGGTCGGCGGGGTCGGAGATCGGCAGATCGCGGACGAGCTGCTCGATCGCGCCGTACGCGCTCGTCGCGTCCGACGGGATCCACGCCAGCGGCACACCCAGCTCGGTGAGCTGGCGGCGCAGCACCAGCGCGGTGCGGTCCGGGGCGGGCGCCGGAGCGAGCGCCGCCGCGGCAGGAGCGGCGATCGGAGCGGGAGGAGCGACCGGAACAGCGGCGGCCGCCACGACCGGGGTCACGACGGGCGCGGGCTGCTCAACGACGGCCGCGGGCTGCTCGACGACGGGCTTGGGCAGCTCGGTGGCGGGCACCGCGACGGGCGTGGCAGGCGGCGCAGCGACGGTCGGCTCGGCGGCTGCGGCGTGACGTCCGCTGGGCGCCGCCGCGACGGCGGGCGTCGCGTCGGTGGCGCGGTGGCGTCCGCTCGCCGCGTCGGCTGCCGCGGCGGCTTCAGCCGCAAGCCGCTCGATGAGCGCCGACGCGGGGATGCCCGTCGCTTCCGCGCGGCGCTGCGCCGGACGGGCGAGCGGCAACGGCGCCGTCGGAGGCTCGACGGCGGGAGGAGCCGCCGCGGCCGCGATCGAGGCGGCGACCGACGCGGCGATCGGCGTCGCGACCGGTGCCTCGGCGCGCGCCGGGGCGGGCGTGACCGGAGCGACCTGGGGCGGGGCGAACGGCGTCGGCGTGCGTGTCGGCTGCGGAGCTGCGACGGGCGCGGGAGCTGCGAAGGGTGTCGAGAGAGCGGTGGGTGCGACCACGGTCCGCGGTGAGAAGGCACGTGTGGCCGGCTCGACCGAGGTCGCGAGCGACCAGCCGTCCGCGGCGGGCGGGGCGTCCGCGGCCCGGGCGGCGGCCTTCTGCGTCGCCATCTCGAGCAGCATCGACGCGAAGGCCAGGTTGTCGTCCGACGAGGACGGGGCGCCGGCCGGCACGCGTCCGGACTCGACGACCGCGGCGGCGAGCTCGGCCTGCTCGGCCGCCCGCAGCATGGCGTCGAGCGGGTGCTCGTCCGCGGTCACGGTCTCGACGACGTCGAGCTGCGGCCCGTCCGTCACGACGTAGTGCACGCCGACGGTGCGCCGGGCGAAGAAGCCCATGACGCCGCCGTCGCGGCCGTACTCGACGTCGACGACCCGGACGTTGCCGTCGTGCTCGGCGTCGATCTCGGCGAGCAGCTCGTCGAGGTCGGGGCCCTCACGGAACAAGGTTGCGGACATCGTCGATGACTCCCAGCGCGTTGACGGAGACGGGGCTCGAGGCCAGTTCGGTGTACGAGAGGATCGGCAGATCGGGCACGGACATCCGCAGCAGCCGGCGCAGCGGCATGCGGATCGGCGCGGCGCAGACGAGCACCGGCGAGATGCCCTGCTCGGTCAGCGACGTGTAGTGCTGCGCGACGGAGGCGAGCACGGCCTCGGCCAGCGACGGGTCGATCACCAGCTGCGCGCCGCCCTCACCGGGACGGATCGACTCGAGCATCGTCTGCTGCAGCCGCGCCTCGACGGTGAGGACGTGCAGGGTGCCGTCGGTCGCGTGCGACGAGACGATGCCGGGCGCCAGGGCGGAACGGGCCGCCTCGACCAGCCGGTCGGGGTCCGTGCCGCCCTTGGCCGCGACGGACAACGACTCGTAGATGCGGACGAGGTCGCGGATCGACACCTTCTCGTCGAGCAGCGTGTGCAGCACGCGCTGGATCTCGCCGAGCGACAGCAGCGCGGGGGTGAGGTCCTCGACGACGACGGGGTGCGACTGCTTGAGCGACTTCGTGGCCGCGGCGACGTCCTCACGGCCGAGCAGGCGGGACGCGTGCCGGCGCACCGACTCCGACAGGTGCGTGATGATGAGCGACGCCCGGTCGACGACCGTGGCGCCGAGCAGTTCGGCCTGCCCGCGCATGGCCTCGGGCACCCACTTGCCGGTGAGGCCGAACACCGGTTCGCGCCCCTCGATGCCGGACAGTCCCTCGAGACCGTCGCCGATCGCGAGGACGGTGCCGGTCGGCGCGTTGCCGCGCGTCACCTCGACCCCGTTGATGCGGATCACGTACGTGGCGGACGGCAGCGTCACGTCGTCGCGGGTGCGGACGGGCGGCATCACGACGCCGAGTTCGGTGGCGAGCGCGCGGCGCAGCAACTTGACGCGGTCGAGCAGGTCGGCGCCGGGGCCGCTGACCAGGGACACGAGGTCGGGGGAGAGGACGAGCTCGAGCGGGTCGACGACGAGCTCGGCGCGCAGCATCTCCTCGTCGGTGGGGCCGGCCGCGACCGGCACCTCGGCCTCGGCCTGCTGGGCCTCGGCGGCCTCGGCGGCCTTGCGCTTGGAGGCGAAGAACAGCAGCGCGCCGCCGACGAGCAGGAACGGGATCTTGGGCAGTCCGGGAACGAGGCACAGCGCGATCGCGCCACCGCCGGCGATCTGCAGCGCCTTGCGGTGGTTGCCGAGCTGGCGCGAGACGACGGTGCCCATGTCGTCGGAGTCGCTGGAGCGCGTGACGATGAGGCCGGTGGACACCGAGAGCAGCAGCGCCGGGATCTGACTGACCAGGCCGTCGCCGATCGACAGCAGGCTGTACTTCGACAACGCGTCGGACATCGGGATGCCGTGCTGCAGCACGCCGATCGCGAAGCCGCCGATGAGGTTGATCAGCGTGATGATGATGGCGGCGATCGCGTCGCCCTTGACGAAGCGGGTGGCACCGTCCATCGCGCCGTAGAAGTCGGCCTCGGACGCGATCTCCGCGCGCCGCGTGCGAGCGGTGTTCTCGTCGATGAGGCCGGCGTTCAGGTCGGCGTCGATGGCCATCTGCTTGCCGGGCATCGCGTCGAGGGTGAAGCGGGCGCCGACCTCGGCGACGCGTCCGGCACCGTTCGTGATGACGACGAACTGGATCACCAGCAGGATCGCGAAGATCACCAGACCGATGACGAGCGAGCCGCCGATGACGAAGTGGCCGAACGCGTTGATGACGTTGCCGGCGTAACCGTCGGTGAGCACGAGCCGGGTGGCGCTGATGTTCAGGGCGAGGCGCAGCAGTGTCGCGATGAGCAGCAGCGACGGGAAGCTGGAGAACTCCAGCGGCCGCTTGACGTACATCGAGACGAGGACGACGAGCACGGCGCCGGTGATGTTCGCGGCGATCAGAATGTCGAGCAGGGCCGGCGGCATCGGCACCACGAGCATGACGACGATCGACACGACACCGATCGGCACGGCCAGTTGGCTCAGCCGGCTCGGCTTCATCGGACCTCACAGCGGGATCGTCAGTGCTGTGGCATCCGAGCCGTGGTGCGCCGTCCTGGCACCTCCTCCATCGGCAGGCGCGGACCGGACTTGAGCGCTCGTGCCGGACGGATGTGGGCCGGTCACGGCGGAGCCAGGAAGTCGTAGTCGTCCATCGTCAGGTCGAGCGCTCCCGCCGCGGCGCCCCAGCGCTCCCACTGGTCGGGGGTGAGCTCGACGGCCGCGGCGTCGAGGGCGTCGGACAGGACGTCCAGCGCGAGTTCCGGCTCGTCGAGGTCGAGCCACCGGCGGACGTCGCCGTGTTCGACGGAACCGATCGAGGCCTGCACCTCGTCGAGCAGCCGGTAGATCGCGTCGGCGGCGGCGGGGGCGGGAGTGTGACGGGCGGGCATGGCGGCTCCTGGGTGGGTGCAGGCGTCCCGGCTGGACGGGCTGGGCGAACCGTAGGCAGGACGGAGCCTCCCCCGCGGGGGCAGCCGCGCGCCTGGGGACAGCGGCCGGTGGAGGGGCCGACAAACCACCGGTCGGTCAGTTCAGCCTGACGAGGATGGGTCTGAACCGGACGTCGGGCGGGTGATGCGCGTCGTTGCGCAGAGATCGCCGCTGCGGGTCGAGCAGGTGGGGTGGGATCCATTCGGGTCGGCCGTCGGAGCCCATGCGGACGTGCCAGTCGCCGGTGTCGAGCAGCCGGTGGTGGTAGGTGCAGACGAGGCACATGTTGCCGATGTCGGTGCGGCCGCCGTCTTCCCAGCGGACGATGTGGTGGGCCTGGGTCCAGGCGAGCGGGCGGGTGCAGCCGGGGAAGCAGCAACCGGCCCCGTCGCGGGCGGCGATGGCCTTGCGTTGGGTGCCGGTGGCGTTGCGGCGTACCCGGCCGTAGGCGAGGACGGGTCCTCGCCCGGGGCGGCGGGGGAGCAGGCGCGCGAGGAAGCGGCGGACGGCCTCGAACAGTGCGGCCTCGTCGAGTCCAGCGGCAGCGGCTGAAGGGGTGCCGCACCCGGGTGCGGGTGACGTGAAGTCGCGGACCATGGCCGCGACCGGATCGACCACCGGCTCGTCGGGACGCGCCTCGAGCTTGCCCGTGACGTCCATCGGCGCGTCGTCCACCGGCTCGTCCAC
>NZ_BAAGUN010000001.1:1524823-1749510 GCF_054781375.1 Jatrophihabitans fulvus | reverse complement strand
CTCCCCGCCGCGCCCAGCACGCCGCAGGCGCCGTCCGCGACGCCCGGCCCCGTCCGGCCGCGCCGGGACCCCGTCCCGGCCCGCGCGTCGGCAACAACCCCTTCGGCGTCGGTGCCGGCGCGCCGCCGCGTCCGCAGGCCCCGCGCCCGCAGTCGCCCGGCGGCGCCCGTCCCGGTGGTGCGCCCGGACCCGGCGGCCCGCGCCCGAATCCCGGCATGATGCCGCCCCGCCCGAACCCGGGCATGATGCCCGGCCGGCAGCCGGCCCGCGGTGGTCCCGGCGGTCCGGGCGGACGCGGCGGCCCCGGTGGCCCCGGCGGCCGTCCCGGCGGTCCCGGCGGTCGTCCCGGAGGCGGCGGCGGTTTCCGCGGCGGTCCCGGTGGCGGCGGTCCCGGCGGCCCGGCCGGTCCCGGTGGCCCGTTCCGCGGTGGCGGCGGTGGCCGCGGCCGTGGCGGCCGCGGTGCCAGCACCGCCGGCGCGTTCGGCCGCAAGGGCGGCGGTCCCGCCCGCGGCCGCAAGAGCAAGAAGCAGCGCAGACAGGAATTCGACAACATGTCGGCGCCGTCGATCGGTGGCGTGCAGGTTCCGCGCGGCAACGGTGAGGTGCTGCGCCTGCCGCGTGGCGCCTCGCTGTCCGACTTCGCCGACCGCATCAACGCGAACGCGGCCTCCCTCGTCCAGGTGATGTTCCACCTGGGCGAGATGGTGACCGCGACGCAGTCGGTCAACGAGGACACCCTGCAGCTGCTGGGTGCCGAGCTGAACTACACCGTCCAGGTCGTCAGCCCCGAGGACGAGGACCGCGAGCTGCTCGACAGCTTCGACCTCACCTTCGGCGAGGACGAGGGCGACGACGAGAACCTCGTCGCACGCCCGCCTGTCGTCACCGTCATGGGTCACGTCGACCACGGCAAGACGCGCCTGCTGGACGCGATCCGCAAGACGAAGGTCATGCAGGACGAGGCCGGCGGCATCACGCAGCACATCGGCGCCTACCAGGTCCACGTCGAGCACGAGGGCCAGGACCGTCCGATCACGTTCATCGACACCCCGGGTCACGAGGCGTTCACCGCCATGCGTGCCCGTGGTGCCGCGACGACCGACATCGTCGTGCTGGTCGTGGCGGCCGACGACGGCGTCATGCCGCAGACCATCGAGGCGCTCAACCACGCCCAGGCTGCGGACGTCCCGATCGTGGTCGCGGTGAACAAGATCGACAAGGAGGACGCGAACCCGTCCAAGGTGCGCCAGCAGCTCACCGAGTACGGGCTCGTGGCCGAGGAGTACGGCGGCGACACCCTGTTCGTCGACGTCTCCGCCCGGTCGAACCTGCACATCGACGACCTGCTCGAGGGCATCCTGCTCACCGCGGACGCCGCGCTCGACCTGCGCGCCAACCCCGAGCAGGACGCGCAGGGCATCGTGATCGAGGCCCGCCTCGACCGCGGCCGCGGCCCGGTGGCCACGCTGCTCGTGCAGCGCGGCACGCTGAGCGTCGGTGACTCGGTCGTCGCGTCCGATGCGTACGGCAAGGTCCGCGCGATGCTGGACGAGAACGGCGACAACGTCGACGTGGCCACGCCGTCGCGTCCGGTGCAGGTGCTCGGCCTGAACTCCGTGCCCGGCGCCGGTGACTCGTTCCTCGTCGTCGAGGAGGACCGCGTCGCCCGGCAGATCGCCGACCGCCGCCAGGCCCGCGAGCGCAACGCGCAGCTGGCCGCCGGCTCCCGGCGGGTGTCGCTGGCCGACTGGACCGAGGCGCTCGCCGCGGGCAAGGTCGAGCAGCTCAACCTCATCATCAAGGGCGACGTGGCCGGCTCGGTCGAGGCGCTCGAGGAGTCGCTGGTCAACATCGACCTCGGCGACGCCAAGGACGAGGTCTCGCTGCGCGTCATCGGCCGCGGTGTCGGTGCGATCACCGAGAACGACATCAACCTCGCCGTCGCGTCCGACGCGGTCGTCATCGGCTTCAACGTGCGCCCCGAGGGCAAGGCACGTGAGCTGGCCGACCGTGAGGGCGTCGATGTCCGGTACTACACGGTCATCTACAACGCGATCGAGGAGATCGAGGCCGCGCTCAAGGGCATGCTCAAGCCCGAGTACGAGGAGGTGCAGCTCGGCACCGCCGAGGTGCGCGAGGTCTTCCGCGTACCGCGCATCGGCAACATCGCTGGTTCGATCGTCCGCACCGGCCTGATCCGGCGCAACGCCAAGGCGCGCCTGGTCCGTGACGGTGTCGTCGTCGCCGACAACCTCACCGTCGAGTCGCTCAAGCGGTTCAAGGACGACGCGACCGAGGTGCGGGACGGCTACGAGTGCGGTATCGGTCTGGGGTCGTTCAACGACATCAAGATCGAGGACGTGATCGAGACGTTCGAGCTGCGCGAGAAGCCTCGCGTCTGAGTCCGGCTACGTCGAGGTCGTCCGATCGCTCGCAACCACCCCTCGCTCGTTCCTCGCGAGGGGGGCCAGGCCCATCCAGGCTCGCGATCGGACGACCTCGACTCCACCTCCGTCCTCGTCTCACGACCCAGTGGGAGAGTGGGCTGATGGTGGTGGGCGTGCTCGTCCTCGATCTGCTGCTCGGGGACGTGAGGTCGTTGAAGCAGAAGCGGTCGGTCGTTCGTCCGCTTGTTGCGGAGTTGCGCAAAAGATTCGAGGTCGCCGTCTCCGAGACGGGGGAGCAGGATCTGTACCGGCGGGCCGAGGTGTCGGTCGCGGTGGTCTCGGGCGACCGGGGACACGCGGTCGACGTGCTCGCCGGGTGTGAACGTCTGGTCGCGGGCCGGCCGGAGTTGGAACTGTTGTCGTCGCGGACTCGCGTGCTCGACGATGACGACATCGACTGAAGTCCCTGGACACGCTGAGGAGAGGTCATGGCGGACGCGGCGCGCGCGCGGCGGATGTCGGGGCGGATCAAACAGATCGTCGCCACCGTCATCGAACGGCAGATCAAGGACCCGCGGCTCGGGATGGTGACCATCACCGACGTCCGGGTCACCGGCGACCTGCACGACGCGACGGTCTTCTACACCGTCCTCGGCGACGACGCCGACCGCGAAGCGTCCGCCGCCGCGCTCGAATCGGCCAAGGGCGTGCTGCGCAGCGAGGTCGGACGGCAGACCGGCGTGCGGTTCACGCCCACGCTCACCTTCACGCCCGACGCGCTGCCCGACAACGCCCGCCAGCTCGAGGAACTGCTCGCGCAGGCCGCCGCCGAGGACGCGCGGCTCGCCGCCGCCCGCCAGGGCGCCCAGCCCGCCGGCGACGCGGACCCGTACCGCAAGCCCCGGGTCGACGACGAGGACGAGTGAGCACGACCGACTCCGGCGCCCCCGCGCCGCGACCCCGGCCGCGTCCCGCCGGCGGTGCCCACCGCGCCGGTGACGACACCGACGACATCCACGACACCGACGAGACGGTCGACCGCG
This sequence comes from Jatrophihabitans fulvus, assembly GCF_054781375.1. Classification (NCBI taxonomy): domain Bacteria; kingdom Bacillati; phylum Actinomycetota; class Actinomycetes; order Jatrophihabitantales; family Jatrophihabitantaceae; genus Jatrophihabitans; species Jatrophihabitans fulvus. The sequence goes on along the minus strand of NZ_BAAGUN010000001.1, from coordinate 1,746,080 downwards.
GCACCGACGATCGCACTGACGGCGGCACCGACGACGGCCGCCCCGCGCGCCGGGACGACCGGCGCCGCCTGCGCCTCGGGCTGCTGGCCGCGGCGGCGTTGCTCGTCGTGGCGATCGGCGTGCTGGTGACCATCGTGATCGTCCAACGTGCGGGCGACGGCGACGCGCCGTCCGGGGCCGAGGTGGCCGAGGTGCGCAACCCGCAGGGCGCGGCCCAGTTCGTCCGCGACGGTGCCAAGGCCGTCGACGCGATCAGCACCTACGACTACCGCAACCTGCCCGCCGCCCTGCTGCGCGGCCTGGCGGTCACGACCGGCGACTACCGCGACTCCTTCCGCACCGCGATCACGGGCACGCTCGCGCGCAACGCCCGCAGCGGCAAGCTCACGCAGACGTTCACGGTGGTACGCGCCGGGCTGGGTGCGGTGTCCGACGACGGCACGACGGCGAAGGTCCTCGTGTTCGGCACCGAGACGCTGAAGAGCGCGAAGTCCGGCAACACCCGCACCACGCCGAGCACCGTCACCGCGACCGTGGTCCGGCAGAACGGCGTCGTCCGCATCGCCGAGCTCGCGCTGGGGGCCAACGCCGGCGTACCGCCCGGCACACCCGGTCTGGCCGCCGCCGCCGAGGCGGCGCGCTCACAGCTCGTCGCGATGCTGAGCTACCGGCGCGCGCAGTTCGACCAGGACAGTTCGCGGGCCCTGGCCGGCGCCGTCGACCCGCTGCGCCGCAGCATCGCCGCGCGCACCGCCGCCACCCGCGCGGAGCTCACCACCGGGAAGTACGACCTGTCCGGACGGGTCACCGCCATCGCGTTGCAGCAGGCCCTCGGCCGCAGCGCCGTGTTCCTCGTGGCCGCCAGCGGATCCCGCGTGTCCGACAGCGGCAAGCGCACCGACGACGGCGACAGCCGGGTCGCGGTGACCGTCGTGATGACCGCCGACGGCTGGCGTGCCAGCCAGGTCACGCCCGTCGACGGGTCGTGACGACGCCGGAGCCCGCACCCCCGACCGTCCCCGCCCGGCGCCTGCTCGCGCTGTCGGCGTCCGCGTTCGTGGTCCTCGCCGCCGAGCCGCTCTACCTGCTCGTCGACACGGCCGTGGTCGGGCACCTCGGCACCGGTGACCTCGCCGGACTCGGCGTCGGCGCGTCCCTGCTGACGCTGTTGACCGTTGCCGGCTCGTTCGTCGCCTACGGCACGACCGGACGGGCCGCCCGTGCGTTCGGCGCCGGACGTCGCGACGACGCCGTGCGCGAGGGTGTGCAGGCGTCGTGGCTCGCGTTGGGCATCGGCGTCGCCGTCGCGGTCGCCGGGCACCTGGTCGCCGACCCGCTCACTCGGGTCCTCGCGGGGAGCGACGACGCCGCCCGCACCGCCGCGCAGTGGTTCCGCATCGCCGTGTGGGGACTGCCCGGCGTGCTGCTCGTGCTCGCCGGCAACGGGTGGATGCGGGGCGTGCAGCGCACCCGAGCGCCGGTGGTCGTCGTCCTCGCCGCCAACGGGCTGTCGGCGGTGCTGTGCCCGCTGCTCGTCTACCCGGCCGGGCTGGGATTGACGGGCTCGGCCATCGCGAACGTCACCGCGCAGGCTGTCGGTGCCGCCCTGTTCGTCGCCGCGCTGGTGCGCACGGGAGTGTCGTTGCGTCCCGACCGTGCCGTGCTGCGCGCGCAGCTCGTGGTCGGGCGAGATCTGATCGTCCGCGCGATGGCCTTCCAGGTGGCGCTGCTGACCGCGGCAGGTGTCGCCTCGCGCATGGGCCAGTCACGCATCGCCGCGCACCAGATCGGTTGGCAGCTGTGGAGCTTCACCGCGCTGCTGCTCGACTCGGTCGCGATCGCCGCGCAGTCGCTCGTCGGGGCGGCGTTGGGCGGGTCCGACCGGTCGTTCGCGAGGACGACCGCCTGGCAGGTGGCCCGCTGGGGGCTGGCGGCGTCCCTGGTCTTCGCCGTCGGTTACGGCACGGGGGCTGCGGTGATCCCGTCGCTGTTCACCACCTCGGACGCGGTGGTCGATCAGGCGCACACGCTGTGGCCGTGGTTCGTGGCCATGCTGCCGCTGGCCGGTGTCGTGTTCGCCCTCGACGGCGTGCTCATCGGGGCGGGCGACGTCGCGTACCTGCGCACGCTCACGATCGCGTCGATGGTCGCCGTGTTCGCACCGATCGACCTGGCCGCGCTGCACTTCGGCTGGGGGCTGGGCGGTGTCTGGGCGGGGCTCGCGGCCTCGACGCTCGTCCGCTTCGCCGGGATGGTGTGGCGGGTACGCGGCGATCGCTGGCTGGTGACCGGTGCGGGATGATCGCGCGGTGGATGCCACACCCGCCGGTCTCACTCTCGTCGACAAGCCCGTCGGCTGGACCTCGCACGACGTCGTCGGACGGCTGCGCCGGCTCGCCCGCACCCGCAAGGTCGGCCACGCCGGAACGCTGGACCCGATGGCCACCGGCGTCCTCGTGGTCGGCATCGGCGGCGCGACCCGGTTGCTTCACCACCTCGTGCTCGCCGACAAGGCCTACACCGCGACCGTCCGCCTCGGGCAGGCGACCGTCACCGACGACGCCGAGGGCGAGGTGACGGCCACGGCGTCCGCGGCGGGTGTCGAGGAGGCGGACGTCGTCGCGGCTGTCCGTCCGCTGACCGGCGAGATCGAGCAGCGGCCGAGCGCGGTGTCGGCGATCAAGGTCGACGGGCAGCGGGCGTACAAGCGGGTGCGCGACGGGGAGCAGGTCGAGCTGCCGGCCCGTCCGGTGACGGTGTCCCGCTTCGACGTGCTGGCCGTCCGCCGCGCGGGGGAGCTGCTCGACGTCGACGTCGCGGTCGAGTGCAGCTCGGGCACGTACGTGCGGGCACTGGCCCGTGACCTGGGCGAGGCCCTCGGCGTGGGTGGCCATCTCACGGCGCTGCGCCGTACCCGCGTCGGTCCGTTCGGCGTCGGCGACGCGCTCACCCTCGAAAAGCTCGCCGCGCGTGAGCACCCCGTGCTGCTGCCGCTCGCCGAGGCGGTCCGCGCCGCCATGCCGGTGCGCGAACTGACGCCCGACGAGGCCCGCGAGCTGTCGTTCGGACGACCGCTGCCGTCCGCCGGGATCGACGGCGTACACGGGGCGCTGACGACCGACGGCGTGGCGGTCGCGTTGCTGCGCGAGGACGGCGGACGGGCCCGGCCCGTGCTCGTCTTCACGCCCGCGGGATGATCCGCCCGTCCCGGGACCGGGTAGGACACAGCGGTGAATGACGCGTTGGCCGCCGTGCGCGCGCTGCTGCCGGGTGAGCAGCTGCGCGATGTCGCCGTGCTCAAGGCCGGCGATCGCACCACCGTGCACCGCGTCGAGGCCACCGACGATGGCGGCAGCGTCCGCAGCCTGGTCGTGAAGCGCTACCACGAGGGCACCGAGGGGTGGCTGCGCGAGACCGCCGCCCTCGCGAGCGTTCCCGGGGCCGTCCGGGTGCCGGCCGTCGTGGCGGTGGGCGTCGAGCCGCCGGTGCTCGTGATGGAGGACCTCGGCGACGGCGCCGGCCTGGCCGACGCGCTCGACGGCGACGACCCGGCGGCGGCCGACGCCGCGGTGATGTCGTGGGCCGAGGCGCTGGCCGAGCTGCAGGCGGCCACCCGCGGCAGCCGCGAGCACTTCCGCGCCGCCCTCGCCGACCGGTCGGCCGCCTTGCAGCGCGGCGACGAGCGTTTCTCCGAGCCCGAGGAATCGTCTCTCGCGTCCCGGCTGCGCGAGGCCGAGCTCGTGCTCGACCGGGTGTGCGGTGCGCTCGGCGTGCGCATCCCCACCGGCGCGCTCACGACGCTGACCGGGCTGTCGTCACGGCTCGGTGCCGACGCGGAGGGCGGTCTCGCCGCGCTCACGCCGGCAGACACCTGTCCCGGCAACACGGTGCGCATCGGCGACCGGCTCGTGCTCATCGATTTCGAGGACGCCCAGTGGCGGCACCTCGCGTGGGACCTCGCCTACCTGCTGGTGCCCTGGCCGACGTGCCCCAACGCCTGGCATCTTCCCGACGACACCGCGTGGCGGGCGGTGGCGTGGTACCGCGAGAACGCAGCGGTGGCGTTCCCCGCCGTGCGGGGCGAGGCGTTCGGTCACGACCTCGGTGCCGCCGTCGCCGCGTGGAGCCTGGTCACCACGAGCTGGTCGCTGGAACACCTGCTCGGCAGCGACGACCTCGACGAGCACGACACCGACCGTCCCGGACCGACCCGGCGGGCCCTGATCATGCACCGGTTGCGCCGGGCGGCGGGCCCGCTGACCGCCGGCGCCGGTGTCGACCCGCTTGCCGAACTGGCGGACGGTCTCTGGGCGGCCCTGCAGCACCGCTGGGGCGACGTGCCGCTCGACGTGGCGCCGGCGTACCGCGACGGCGGGCGGCCCCGCGACTGACGATGGACCTGCTGCAGCAACTCGTCTTCGGCGCGGTCGTCGTGCTGCGCCTGGGCATCCCGCTGTTGATCCCACGCTTCCCGCTGCCGGCGCTGCTCGCCGCGCTGGTCGTCGACGGCATCGACCAGACGATCTTCCAGTGGTTCGACGTCACCCCGGTGCTGGACGAGTACCAGAGCTACGACAAGGCTCTCGACGTCTACTACCTGGTCATCGCCTATTGCGCGACTCTGCGCAATTGGCACGACGACGTCGCCTTCCGCATCGGGCAGGTGCTCTGGTACTGGCGGCTGGTCGGCACGGTGGCGTTCGAGTACTCCGGGTGGGGTCCGTTGCTGCTGATCTTCCCGAACACGTTCGAGTACTTCGTGATCGCGTACGAGGCGGTGCGCACACGATGGCGTCCGACGCGGTTGTCCGACCGGCAGCTGGTGCTGCTCGCCGCCGGCATCTGGGTGTTCGTCAAGATCCCGCAGGAGACGTGGATCCACGTCCTGAACCTCGACGTCACCGACGAGATCGGCGCGCACCCGGTGGTCGCGGTGCTCGTCGCGGTGCCGGCGGCCGCGCTCGTGGCCGCACTGGTCGCATACGCACGGCCCCGGGTGCCGGCGGCCGACTGGCGGTTCACCGTCGACGTCAACCGACACCAGCGGCTCAAGACGCCCGACAACCGTCCCGAGGGCACCCGGATGCTGCTGCTCACGACCGGGGAGAAGGCCGTCCTCACCTCGCTCGTCGTCGTCGTCTTCGGCCACATCCTGCCAACTGACGCCGGTCCCGGTCAGCTGGCGACCGGTGTCGTCGTCACCGTGGCGCTGAACGCCGGCGTCACCGAACTGCTCGAGTACCGCCGGCTCATCCCGCAGACCGTGCCGGCCCGCTTCGCGCTCGTCGTCACCATCAACGCGGCGATCTTCGAGGCCCTGGTGCTGCTGCGCGGCACCGTTGTCGTCGACCGTCCGACGGCGCTGTTCCTGCTGCTCGAACTGTCGCTCGTGATCACGCTCTACGACCACTTCCGCGCCGTCAGCTACGGCATCGCGATGGACGTGCCGACCTCGCCCACCCGCACGACACAGCCCGGCGCGAGCTGACCCGCCCACCGCGCGAACCGCGCGCCGGCGCCGGACGTCAGCACCGGCCGGAGGCTCGCCAGCCCCGGCAGCAGCAGCGTGCCCCAGTGCACCGGCACGGCCAGCCGCGGCTGCACCAGCGCCGCCACGCCCGCCGCCCGGCGGGGGTCGAGGTGCTCCGGCCCGAGGGTCGGACCCCACCCGCCCACCGGCAGCAGCGCGACGTCGACGCCGCCGCGCAGGTCGGCGAGCCCGGGGAAGACGCCCGTGTCGCCCGCGAACCACACGGTCGCGCCGACGCCGCCGATCAGGTAGCCGCGCGGCTGCGCGCGCACGCCGGTGCCGAGCCGGTCGTCCCCGTGGTGCGCGGGCACGGCCGTCACCGTCACCCCGGCGATCGCGGTCGACCGTCCGACGGGCAGCTCGCGCACGTCCGTAAAGCCCGGCAGCAGCCCGGCGGCGCCGACCGGGACGACCAGCGGGACGTCGGAGCCCAGCCGGCGCAGCGATGGCACGTCGAGGTGGTCGTGGTGCAGGTGCGAGATCAGGACCCCGTCCGGTCGGCGCCACGCCGATTCCGGGGGCGCCGGCCCGCGGCGCACCAGTGGTCCGACGCGGTCGCGCAGCACCGGATCGGTCAGCAGCCGCACGCCGTCGAGGTCGACGGCGACCCCGGCGTGACCGAGCCACGTCACCGTCCCGCTCGCCACTCCCACGCCTCCAGCGTGCCCGTCGATACATTGAGACCGTGCAGCGATGGCATGGACTGGATTCCGTCCCCAGCGGATGGGGTCACTGCGTCACCACGATCGGGGTGTTCGACGGCGTCCACCGCGGTCACGCGACGATCATCGGCAAGGCGGTCGAACTGGCGGCCCGGCGCGGTGTCCCGAGTGCGCTGATCACGTTCGTTCCCCACCCGTCCGAGGTGGTGCGGCCGGGGTCGCACCCGCCGGTGCTGACCACGATCGTCCGCCGGGCCGAACTCGTCGAGCAGCTGGGCGTCGACGTGTTCGTCGCCCTGCCCTTCACGCTCGAGACCTCGCGACTGGCGCCCGACCAGTTCGTCCACGACACGCTCGTCGAGAAGCTGCACGCCTCGGACGTGATCGTGGGCGACAACTTCCGTTTCGGGCACAAGGCGGCCGGCGACATCGACACGCTCGCGCGGCTCGGGCGGCGTTTCGGCTTCAGCGCTCAGGGCGTGCCGCTGGTGCAGAACGGCGAGACGCCGCTGAGCGCGACCTACGTGCGCTCGTGCGTGAAGGCCGGCGACGTCGAGGCGGCCGCGCAGGTGCTCGGCCACCCGCACCGCGTCGACGGCGTCGTCGAGCGCGGCGACCAGCGCGGCAGGGAGCTGGGCTACCCGACCGCCAACCTGCGCGCCGAGCAGTGGACGTGCATCCCCGCCGACGGCGTCTACGCCGGGCGGGTGGTCCGCCTCGACGAGCTCGGCAACACCCTCGACCTGCCGCCGCTCGGCATCACGGCCATCTCCATCGGTACCAACCCGACCTTCGCGGGGGAGCGGCGCCGCCGGGTCGAGGCGTTCATCCTCGACTTCGACGGCGACCTGTACGGCGACCACCTCGGCTTCGAGTTCACCCATCGGCTGCGGGGCACCGAGAAGTTCGACTCCGTCGACGCCCTCGTCGAGCAGATGGGCCGCGACGTCGAGAACATCCGCCGCATCACCGCCCCCGCGTGAGCGACACCGGCGCGGACCCGCGCGACCACCCACGCGACCACCGGCGGCCTGCCACGACCGGCGCCCTCGCCGGCACCGCGGTGTGGCGCGCGCTGATCGCGGTGTCCGGCTTCGTCGGACTGTTCCTGACCCTGGACGGACGGCAGCTCGCCGACGCGCTCTCGGAGCTCAGCCAGCAGGCGAGCCTCGCCGCTGGCGTGATCTACACGGGGCTGCTCGTGTACCCGTTCGTCACCGGACGGCGGTTCCACGAGCCGCGCTCGCCGTGGTGGCGCGGCGCGATCGGGGTGGTCCTCGTCATCGTGATGGTCGTGTACGCGGTGCTGCTCGACGACACCGACTACTCGACACTGCACTCGAAGCTCGAGCACGTGATCACGCCCGCCCTCGTCGTCGTCGACGTGCTGGTCGTGGGGCGCAACCTGCTGAACGTGCGGTGGTGGTCGGCGCTCGGCTGGCTCGCTGCGCCGCTCGCCTACCTCGTGTACTACAACGTGTTCGACATCGACGCCTACGACATCGCGCTGAAGGTCGGCGACGACGGCTTCCTCGGCACGTTCGTCGAACTGCTCGGTGGCACCGTCGTCGTCGCGCTGCTGATCGTGGCCGTGGGCAGGGCGAGGGCGGCGCGGGAGGTGCCGGTCAGCCGCGCCCGGTGAGCAGGACGGTCGGCCCGCTCAGGCGGTCGAGCCCCCGTCGATGGTGATCGTGGTGCCGGTGATGCCGGCGCCCGCGTCGGACAGCAGGAACGAGACTCCCGCGGCGACCTCGTCCACAGCGGCGAAGCGGCCCAGGGCCGACCGCGTGGCGATGCGGTCGAGATTGACCTCGCTGAGGCCGGCGGTCATCTGGGTCTCGAGGAAACCGGGTGCCACCGCGTTGACCGTGACGCCGCGACGTCCGACGTCGCGAGCCAACGAGCGGGTCATGCCCTCCATCGCTGCCTTCGTGGCGCCGTACGCGGCCAGGCCGCGGTATCCGGTGCGGGCGACGATCGAGGAGATGTTCACGACCCGACCGCGCTTGCGGGCGAGCATCTGCCGCACGACGAACTTCGTGAGGATCAGCGGGGCGGTGACGTTGACCCGCACCAGGTCCTCGATCGCGGTGTTGTGCAGTGTCGCCAACAGGCCGTCGGTCCCCAGCGCGGCGTTGTTCACCAGACCGAACGGCTTGCCGTGTTCGGCCACGATGCCGCGCACCAGGTCGCTGATGCCGTCGATGTCGCCGAGGTCGTACTCGACGTGGACGTAGTTCGCGCCGTCCGTGCCGATGTCTGCGGCGGTCACGGCGCGACGGGCGATGCCGACGACCCTGAAACCGTCCTCGACCAGGCGAGCGGTGATGGCGCGGCCGAGGCCACCGGACGTACCGGTGACGATCGCGTAGTCGGGCGTCGGGGAGCTCATCGCTTCACCTTCCCTGCCGGTGACGTCTCGATCACGTCGACGACCCGGACGGTGGCGGGGACATGGGTGTTGGAGGCGGCGTGCTTGCGCACCCACGACCGTATGGTCTTGCCGGTCGTCGCGGGGTCGGCGTCGCTGCGCAGGACGACCGATGCCACCAGCATGTTGCCGACCATCGCGTTGGCCCGGGCCTCGACCGTCGCCTCGGCGACGTCGGGATGGCCGCGCAGCAGCGACTCGACCTCCTCGGGCCACACGTTGGCGCCTCCGATGTTGACGACGCCGGTCTGCCGGCCGCGGAACAGCACGCGGTCGCCCACGATCTCGACCCGGTCGCCGGTGCTCGCGAACCCGTCGGCGCCGGCGGCGCTGACGCCGGGGGAGTGGACGTGCAGGATCCCGTCCCGGATGTCGAGCGCGATCCCGCGCGGCGGGTCGGTGAGGTAGTCGACGGGGAAGCCCGCACGTCCGTCGCGCACCGAGAACGCGGCCCCGGTCTCGGTCGAGGCGAACACGTGGACGATCCGCGCGTCCGGATAGGTGCGCGCGAGGCCGTTCAGGACGGGTTGGTCGGCGATCTCGCCGCCGAGGGTGATCTGGCGCAGCGGCCATCGGGCGGCGCGGGGGATCTGCAGGATCTGGCGCCAGAGCGTCGGGGTCGCGGACAGCGCCGTGACGGCGTGGTCGACGAGATGCTCGACTCGCTGGATCAGCGGCGCGTGATTGTCCGGGGCCACGAGGGCCGAGCGCGTGGCGAGGCTCTGCAGCAGCACCTGCAGCCCGGCCATCCGGTTCGGGTCGTACAACAGGCCCCACACGAGATCGCCGGACGCGGCCGACGGGTTGATCGTGCGGCTCAACGAGGCGACGGTGTGCGTGATCGGCTTGGGAGTGCCGGTCGTGCCGGAGGTGTAGACGACCCACCGCGTGCTCGTGGTGGGCTCGAGCTCGCCGTCCGTGCCGTTGCCGAGGGTGACGTCCTCGTCACGGACGACGTCGAGCGACGGGGTCAGGACGGCGTCGGCAGCGTCGCGCGGAACCAGATGCACGGATGCGGCCCAGCCGTCCAGCGCACACAACGCGGCGGCGACGAGCACGGCGTCCGTCGTCAGCAGTGCTACGTCCGCACCGCGGCCGACCCGGGCGCGCAGCGCGAAGGGATCGCGGCGCAGCAGATCGTGGTCGACCGCCCAGGCCGGGGAGCTGACCGCCGACGGGGCTGCGGCGCTCACGCCCGCGCGTGTGAGGCGAAACGCTCGTAGACCGCCACCAGCTCGCCGAACGTGGCGGGGTAGACCGGCTCGTCGAGCAGCGCGAACGGGTCGTAACCGAGCTCGTCCTCGAGGCGGGTCACCAGCACGGCGAAGCCGAGGCTGTCGAGACCGGTGTCGAGCAGCAACAGCTCGTCGGTGAAGTCGGGGGCGTCGAGTTCCTCCTCCTCGAAGATCTCGGTGAGGGTTTCGACAATCTTCTCGCGGATGTCCATGCGGTGCCTCGGTCCTCTCGAATGCGCAGCGACGACCCTACCGGTGGTGGTCCGCCGCTAGACCGGGAACACCGGGTGCGGGCCGTCCAGGAACAGCGAAGGCGGCAGTTCGTCGGCGCTGCGCCGCCCGTCCGCGCCGCGGCTGACCACCTCGTCCAGCAGCCGGCGCAGGTTGGGTCCCGGCCCGGTCACGAAGTGCGGCTCGCGCTCGGTCAACGTGCTCGCGCGGCGCAGCGCGGGGCGAGGGTTGCGGAGGTACGCCTCGAAGATCGCGACGAGCTCGTCCGTCGACCTCGCCACCGGTGCGTCCACGATCGCCGTGACGTCGATCGGGTACCTGGTGTCGCCGTCCGCGACCGACACCACCGGGGTCTGCCTGATCGCCGCGTCGACCGCGGCCGTGCTGTAGGTCGTCAGGACCAGGTCGGCGAGATCGACCGCGTTCGCGGCGTCACCGCTGAGCAGCGTGACGTGCGCGGCGACGCCACGATCGAGGTAGCGCCGGACGCGGGACGGTGACTCCTCCGGATGCGGCTTGAGGAACACGTGCGCCCCGACCCTGCGCGACGCGTCGACGACGATGTGCCACACCCGCTCGAGCTGGTGCCAGCTGCTGGGTTGACCCATGAACACGACGTGCAGCGGCGCGGCCGAGAAGTCGAACCCGGACCCGGCGGTGAGAGCGGCCCGGGCCGACGCCTGGGCGGCACCACGGTCGTGACCCGACGGAGCGACCAGACGTGGCGTGCCGATGACGTGGACCCTGTCGCGCGGCATGCCGAATGCGCCGACCGCGTTGTCGACGAAGTACTCGCTGAAGACGCCGTAGTAGTCGGCGGCGATCTTGAGGTAGCGACTGTAGTTCGCGTCCTGCATGTGCGGCTCGAGCGCGATCGTCGGCACTCCGGCGCGCCGGGCCACTCCTGCCAGCCCCACGACGCCGGGGTCGCGCTGTGGAGACAGGATGACGGCACCGGGCAGGCGTCCCGCCTCACGCAAGCGCTCGAACCGGTGCTCGTACGCCTTCTGGCGCAGCAGCCACGGGACGATGTGGCCCGCGACGAGACGGGCGAAGAAGATGTCGAACGATTTCGCCGCATCGTCCTCGTACACCGTCGTGGCCGCGGCGCGCAGCTCGTGGCACAGCGGCAGCAGGCGCCGGTGCACGAGGTCGGTCAGGGCGGCGTCCCTCAGCTGCTTCGGGGGCCCGGCCATGACGGGAACGCGGTCGGCGACACCGCGCACCTTCAGAGCGTCCGCCAGTTCCGCGGCGGGCCCGGTCGCCCGCAGGATCCGTACCGGTCGAGTGTCGACCAGCTCGGCCGCGTACGCCGCGGTCGAGGTGTTGTAGGCGGGGTTGTGGCACGTGGCCAGCAGGATCCAGCCGGGTTCCTCCGGCTCGGCCCAGCGCAACTCGTCGGCCAGACGTCGGGCGTCGGCGAGGAAGCTGTCGACGATGAGGTCGACGCAGAGATGGTCGGCCACCCGCGGCGGACGGGGCGTGGGGGCCAGAACGGTGTCGAGCACCCGCCAGAAGTCGACCCGGCGGCGCCAGCCGGGGACGACGGAGACGATGTCGACCCGCGGATCGTGCCGAAGCCCGGGAACCTGCGCCAACAGCAGCAGGAACTCGTTCTGCGCCCCGTTGTCCGAGACGGCGACGACCACGTCGTCGAACGTGTCGTCCTCGAGCAGGATCTCCAGCGCCCGGATCCGCAACGTGCGGAAGAACAGGAAGTCGGCGAGAGCGACGGCCAGGTAACGCCGGTCGTCCTCGTGCAGCACGCCGGGGATGGCCGCGACCTCGTCCACGGCCCGCTCGGCCACTCTCGCGCTGGCCTCGTGCAGTTCGGTGTACGTCCGGGAGAAGCGGGTGATGCGCGTGCGGGTGTGCTCGACGTGGATCTCGCTGCCGCCGACCCAGCTGTCGTACTTGGAGTAGTCGGCCATGCCGAACATGTCCGACAGCACCAGGACGGTGGCCTTCTCGCAGCCGGGGAGCAGGAGCGCGACCAGCGCCGGGTCGGCGGCGCCGTCGGTGACGATCAGCCGGTGTCGGACCGGCCGCCGCTCGTCCGACGATCGGACGGGCCTGAAGCCGAAGCTGTCCAGCACCTGGAAGTACCGTGCGGTGCGGCCCGAGCCGAGTTCGTGGGCGCGCTGCGCGTCCGCGGCGGGCAACAGGAGTCGGGCGGCCCCGACGAACGCTGCGTCCCGCAGTTCGTCGACGCCGATGAAGCGCCGACCGGCGGCGGGGTTCGGCGCCAGCTGTTCCAGGAGCCAGTCACGGACGATGGCTGCCGAGACCGGATGCCGAGCCAGGGACATGATCTCGATCGGTGCGTGCGTGTTCTCCAGCCCTGTCCGGACGAACAGCTCGAGTTGGTCCCTGCCACCGGCCGCGGAGGCCTCGAGAAGCCGTTCGATGTCGCTCCACGTGGACTCACGCTGCTCCGACGACCAGAAGCGGATCAGCTCCTGGCGCGTCGACGGCGTCCGGTCGTGGGCGACGGAACGCAGCCGTCCGGCGCGCTTGCGTTCGATGAAGCGCCTCGCGGCGGGGACCCGCTGGCCCGACTCGAGCTGCATCAGTAGGCGCGCCTTGCGAAGTGCGCGCGCCGCGGCCGACGTCAAGTGAACCTCCGGATCGCTCGAGCCCCATGTCGCGTGCCCGGACTTCGTGGTGTTCGGCCTCCAATACTGTCAGTCCGACGTCTCCAGCCGTCATCGGGGCGGTGCGTGGCCGGCGGCTGACCGGCCGCCGGCGCCCGCTACTGCGGTATCTTCTGGTCCTGTATCAGCGGCGGTGAGCCCGGTCCGGCGCACCCGCGTCAGGACGTGGTCCTCGCGCTCCTCGGGCGAGATGAGGGCACAACTCGATGCGTCACGTATCCAGGCGTCGAGCGGTACTGCACGTGGGCACGATGAAGACCGGCACCACGTCGATCCAGGCGACGCTCGCCGGCAACGCCGCCGTTCTTCACGATGCGGGCTGGCACTACCTGGGCTGGCCGATCCGTCGTCTGGACAGGATCAGCCAGCGACTCGCGCAGGGCCCGGACGGCGCGAACGTGGTCGTGGTCGACGAGGGATGGTGGCACTGGGCCCCGGGCAAGCGTGTGGACCTGCCCGGCATCGCGGCGCTGCTGCACGACTTCGACATCACCGTGGTGGTCTACTTCCGCCGGCCGGACCAGTACGTCGAGGCGTGGTACTCGCAAGGACTCAAGTACGGCAGGGGAGCGGTGCGCGTCGCCGACTTCCTGCGCGCCGGCACGGTGAACGCGCCGGCGCCCGAGGTGCCCGGCAACCCCTACGCCGGGATCAATCTGCGCGTCCTGAGCACCATGAAACTGCTGGTCAAGGCTTTCCCGGGCGCGGAGATCGTGGTGCGCCCCTACGAACGCCGGCAGCTGCTCGGCGACAGCGCCGTGACGGACTTCCTCGAGTTGCTGGACCTCGACGCGGGCACCCTCGACGCGCTGGTGCACCCGGAGCAGAACAACGTCACCCCGGACGCTGCCGACCTGTTGCTCATCAGCGTCCTGCGGCAGAAATACGCCGTACCCGAAGACCTGCTGGGCGTCATGCTCGAGCTGCCCAAGCGCCCGTCCACGGGTCGCATCCTGACCCTCGACGAGGCCGTGGGCATCAACGACGCCATGCGACCGGTGTTCCGGAAGGTCCAGCAGACCTGGGGCGGCGGGGCGACAGACGATTTCTTCCTCGACTGGACGATCAACCCAACCAGCTACGTCACGAGCCCGTTGCGTGCCCTTCACGATCAGATCGTCCCGCCGACCCCCTAGCCGCGCAGAGCCGCGCAGAGGGGCGCAGAGGGGCGCAGCTCACGAACCCGTCGAGGCCACCACGCGCTCCGCCAGGCGCCACGTCCCCGGATCCTTCAGCTGCTCGAGCGCATCGTCGACGAACAGCCGCGGCGGCCAGACGTGCCCGTTCAGCAGCTGTCGCCGCGGATTCGCCGACCGCTCCCGCATCGGCGAGGTCGTGATCCGGTGGATGATGTCGATCGAGCGCAGTCGGCCGTCGGCGAGCGGTTCGGCCTTGCGATCGCCGACCAGCAGCGCCGCGTACTCCTCGCGGGTGGCGAAGGGCTCGGTCGACACCGCGTACTCCTCGTTGGCGAAGCGGCTGCACGCCACGTAGTCGGCGCCCATCATGCTCAGTTCGAGCACGGACGTTCCGGACCAGATCACGACCAGGTCGCAGTCGAGCACGGACTGCGCGAAGTCCGAGTCGTACGGCAGCAGCTCGATTCCCTCCGTGCTCGGGAACAGTTCGACGAAGCGCTCGGACACGAAGAAGCCGAACCGGTCGTTGGCTTCCGCGGGATGTTGCTTCACCACCAGGGTGACCCCGTGCTCACGGGCGACCTCGTACGTGTGCCGGACCCAGTCGGCGATGTCGACGTGGACCAGTCCGCGGTCGTGAGGGATGGACAGGTCGGGAAGAATCGTCCCGAGCACCAGTACGCGTCGACCCGTCCGCGGCTTCTCCTGCGTCGTGGCCCTCGCCCGAGCGACGCGGCCGTCGATCTTGGCGACGTAGTCGCGCACCACGGGGTTGGCCGCCAGGTAGTCGTCCTCGCGGTCGAACAGCGGGACCGCCACCTCCGAGCGCGCCGGACGGAAGCACAGCGGCGTGTCGGGGAGATCGGTCATGTCGCGAGCGCTGTGGTAGCTCGCGTAGGGATTGCCGCTCCACTCGTCGGTCTCGAACTGCCTGTCGAACGTCTCGAAGCCGTTGGCGGCGTGAACCACCCGGACGTTCGGCAACTTGGCGGCGGTGACCTGCTCGCGGACGACCCAACCGAGGCCGGCTTGCACGCCGATCGTGACGAAGACGTAGCGCCGCTGCGGGTCGATGCGCTGGAAGAACTCGTGCATCAACTCGTGCACGTTCTGGACCATCGCCAGCAGCCGGGTCACGTGCGCCGACTCCATCAGGCTGTGGAAGTCGATCGAGAACCGGCGGAACTGGATTCCGAGCGAGTTGTGGACGCCGTAGTAGTAGTTCAGGCCGTGGTAGACCATCTTGCGGTGATCGGGGTCCAGCTCCCAGTCCGGTGACAAGGCGCTGGACGGACGCGCCCGGTCGCAGTAGAACCCGGGAACGATCCGGTCCTTGATCAGTTCCGCCGCCGGGGACAGTGCGGCCGACGCCGGGTACTGCCCGTTGACCATGCTCACGACCTCGGCGCCTGCCAGTCGCGCGGCCTCGATGGACGCCATCGGCAGCTGGCTGGCGAAGTTCAGGTGATTCGGGACCAGGACGAGAGTGGTGCGCGAGTAGTCGGGCGTCTCGCTGGTCAGCTCGGATGCCGACATCGTCGCCGCCTGATCGACGAAGGAGTTGATGTCGCGGACGAACGCCGCTTCCTGCGCGGTTCGCACGATGTTGTAGATCAGGAACGGATCGGCCGACTTGAGACGGGGTTCGGACGCCCTGGGGGCACGAACGAGCCGGTCGACCCGCGTCTCCGGCATCGGGTTCCGTCTGTGGAATTCCGAGTAGACGGACAAGGGCTTCCGCGCCGCCGCCAGCGCTGCCTTCGAGTCGCCGAAGGCCAAGTGGAAGCGGGCTTCCAGGTAACGCGAGTTCGGCGTGGGGTTCACCTTCGCGAAGGTGTCGATCCATTCGCGGCCACGCTTCTCGTCGCCGAACCGGATCGACATCGCCAGGTACTGGTGGGTCTTGGTCGGGGTGGGGACGTTGAAGAACAGGTCCTCGGCGAACAACGTCATGGCGGGGTCGAGCGTCGTCTCGAGCGTCCAGGAGAGACAGTTGACGGCGAGGCTCCACAAGTCGGGAGAGTCGGTCGACACGGCCTCGTCACGAATCGCCGACAACTCACGCCGCTGCTGCTCCACGTCGCCTGCGGCGAGCAGATAGCGATACGCCAGCGCACGCTGTCCGATCGTCCGCTGGGAGGGCGCCAGCTCGTCGCCGACGTGCATGGCCTTCGCCACGAGCTGGGCCTCGACGCGCAGCGCGTCGAGCTCGGGGATCGCGAAGAACACCCGGGTGGTCGTCGTGCACTTGCGCAGCAGCGTGGGCAGGTAGTCGTCGTCGACGAAGACGGCACCCGTCGCGCCGACGATCTTCAGATACACCTCGAGCAACCGGGCGGCCGCCGCCTGGTGCGCGCTGTTCACCATCGGTACCGCGATGAGACACGCTTCCGCCAGAGTGCGCAGCCGCGTGCGGTCGGCTCGCTTGAGACCGGTGCCGTGGGACAGGACCTGCTGGGCGAACCGGTGCAACCGGGCCTCGAGGGAGGCGAGGATCGCTTCGGCGTCGTCGAAGTGCAGCGATTCGCCTTGCCGGAAGGTCTCGTAGAGGCAGACGTCCAAGGCCGAACGCAGGCCGCGGCGCACCTGCAGCGGCATCCGGCCGGCACGGGGATCGGCGAGTACGCCGATCAGCACGTCCGCGGTCGCACGCGAATGGCCCGAATAGACGAGGGATTGTGTGGCGACGGCGATGGTCGGGACGTCCGGGCGGCTGGGGGTCGACGCCCGCAGCGCATCCAGGATCTCCTGCGCTGCTGCCGCCGGCAGCTTGGGCGGGCTGTCCGCGAAGACGCGCATCGTGAGTCCGGCGGCCTTGAGAGTCGCCGGGGACAGGGCAGCGGTCAACGGACCGAGCTCGGCAGCGGCAAGGGTCCCGAGTCGTGCCTGCACGCTGCGGCGTACCGAGTCCCGCGCCCGCAGCACGCGCGCGACCGTCAGCGGCGTGGCGCCGTCACGTGTCTTTCGCATCGCTCATTCATACCTGAGCGGGACCCGGGTCGAGATCAACGACGCGGTTGGGGCGGTCCTGGTCGGAGTCGGCCCGGTAGAGGTGCAGGGCAGCGCCGGCCGGGTCGTCGTCGAACAGTCTGACCGCCATGCCGATCTCGACGTTGCGGCGCTCGAACGGCGCGAAGTAGTTCGGCAGGACCAGTCCCTCGGTGTCGGCGGGGGACACCCACGCGGCCAGGTGGGACGGGTCGACACCCCAGTGGACGAGGTCGAGGTACTCGGCCCCGGCGGCCACGACCTCCTGCTGCAGGGCGTGGGTCGCGTGCGCGAGCCACGCCGTGTCGCCCACGATGTCGACGATCCGCAGCACGGTGGTGTCCTCGGCCGCGACCGCGCGCCAGACCACGACGGCCACGAGAGCGCCGTCGAGGCGGACGGCGCGCACCACGTAGCGGTACCAGGGGTGGGCGAGATAGCGAGTCGCGATGTAGGTCCAGCTCTTGGCCGGCACGGCGTCGCCGGCGACCCGGTCGATCTCGTCGCGCAGCGCCGGCGGCGCGTCGGAGGTGACGGCACCGAGCTCCACCCGCTCGCTGGGTTCGGCCGCGGCGAAGGCGCTCGCGGGCACGCCCGACGCGATGGCCGTCGTCCGGTCGTCGCGGGGGCCGAACAACGCGCAGTGCTGCATGGTGTCGACGGTGTAGCGCAACGCCTTGTACAGCGGACGGACCATCTCGGACGTGCCGATCGCGGCGATCAGGCGTGGGGCGAGCCGGGCCTTCAGGTGCTTGAGCAGGTTGAGCCCCACACCCGGCGGCACGCCCTCGTCACGCACCTTCCAGATGGCCAGGGTGATGTCGCGGGCGCCGAGGGCCGGGTCGAAGTGGCCCAGCGGGATGAACCCGAGGATGCCGAGCACGGCACCGTCGTCGTCCTCGGCCAGGACGAAGTTGAGCCGGTCGTCCGCTTCCGTGCCGTCGGCGTGCTGCCAGTCGAGCAGATCCGGGCGCTCGGTGAAGACGTGTGTGGCGATCCAGTGCTCGCGGACGAAGTCGACCACTCGGTCGCGATCCTCGACGGTGGCGAAGCGGGTGCGGATCACGGGCCCGTCACCACGCCGTGAGGCCGCCGTCGACGACGACGTTCTGACCGGTCATGTAGGTGGCGGCGTCGGAGACGAGGAACGCGACGGCGGCGGCGATCTCGTCGGCCCGGGCCATCCGTCCGAGCATCGTGCGGCGGCTGTAGTTCTCGACGAACGTGTCGTTCTGACCGCTGAACACGCCGCCCGGTGTCACCGCGTTCACGCGGACGCCGGACGCCCCCCAGTAGCTGGCGAGGTACTTCGTGAGTCCCCACAGACCGGCCTTGGACGCGCTGTACACGGCCGGCGTGTTGATGGCGCGACCCTCGTACAGCGAGCCCTCGTAGATGCGCTGATCGGGTGCGACGATGCCGTAGATCGACAGGATGTTGACGATCGAGCCCTTGCCGGCGGCCGCCAGCGGCGCGCCGAAAACCTGCGCGCAGAGCATCGGGCCGGTGAGGTTGGTGGCGATCACCTCGTCCCAGTCGTCGCGAGGGAACTCCTCGTACGGGGCGAAGAAGTTGTCGCTCTTGGTCGCGGCGTTGCAGATGAGTGCGGTGACGGGGCCGACCTCGTCGGTCACGCGCGTGCGGAGGTCCTCGAGCGCCGCCCGGTCGGAGATGTCGCACCGGTAGGCGTGCGCGGACCCACCCACGGACGCGGACCCGCCCACCAGGGCGGCGGCGTCCCGTGCGAGGTCGAGGTCGCGGTCGACCACGACCACGACCTGTCCCTGGGCGGCCAGGGCGGTCGTGATCGCACGGCCGATGATGCCGCCGCCCCCGGTCAGCAGGACGACGTCCTGATGCGTGTCGGGAGACGTCATGACAGGCCCCTTTCGGCCATCAGCAGCTCGACGAGCTTGAAGTCCAGTTCGCTGTCGATGTCGACCGATCGCTCGTGCGGCATCTCGTACAGCTTGGTGCGCCCGCCCCAGAGGCCCTTCGTGAGGGTGGCCCGGTGCCAGACGTAGATCGAGGCGTTCATCGCGTAGACCTTCGGCGCACTCTGCCGCGACACCGCGCCGGACGGGACCACGAGGCCGACGTAGTCGGCTGCGCCGGCGTCCTTGCGCTCGACCATGTTGAAGTACGGGTTCTTGTCGCTGAGGTACGCGGTGATGACGACGTCGGTGTCGTCGTCGAGCAGCGAGACGGCCGTCTCGATGTCCTCGACCGAGCGCAGCGGCGAGGTCGGGTCGAGGTCGACGATGCGGTCGACGTCGACGCCGAGGGACTCGACGTGCTCGATCAGGTGCTCGATGACCGGCACCTTGGCCGCGCTGGACGTCGCCAGCTCGGGCGGCCGCCGGAACGGGACGATCGCACCGAACTCCTCGGCGACGCGCGCGATCTCGTCGTCGTCGGTCGAGACGTAGACCGCGTCGATGGACGGGGTGGCCAGGGCCTTCTCGATCGTCCAGCCGATCAGCGGTTTGCCGTGGAGGTCGCGGACGTTCTTGCGGGGAACGCCGACCGAGCCGCCGCGGGCGCAGACGGTGCCGATGGTGCTCACGATGTGCTCCCGAGGTCGCGGACCTGCAGGCTCAGCCTCGACGAGGCGAGTCCGTCGGTCAGGGATTGTGCGGCTCCGAGGTCGTCGGGACCGCCGGCGGACAGCACCGCGGCGAGCATGTCGACGTAGGTGCCGGTGATGTCGTCGGGTTGCAGCGGCGCCTCGGTGACCTGCGGGCCGGTGCTGTCGGTGTAGACCCGCAGGCCGTCGTCGAGGTTCCATTCGACCCGGCCGTGCTCGCCGACGACCTCGTACCACCGCACCCGGCGCCGGGCGACGTAGTCGACGGCGACGGTCACGACGGGCGCGGCCACGCCGACGGGCGAGAGCACGGACACGGAGGTGTCGTTCGCACGCAGGTCGAGACCCGAGAAGCGGCCACCGCGGGCGAAGTCGACGTCCAGGTCGCCGAAGAACCAGCGCGCGACGTCGAACTCGTGCGACAGGTCCAGCTCGACCCCGCCCCCGCGGGCCACGTCGGCCGAGTAGGACTCGCGGTAGTCGGTGCCCGGACGCCAGTCGGGCAGCCACTGCCCGCAGACGAAACCGGCCCGCACGACCCGTCCGAGCCGGCAGACGTGCTCGCGCATCGCCCGCAACGCCGGCAGGTACCGCAGGTTGAACCCGGCGACCCGCACGGCGGGCGGGGCCCCGGCCAGGCGTGCGGCGATCGCGTCGCAGTCGGCCACGGAGGTGACGATCGGCTTCTCGACGAGCAGCCGCCAGCCACGGTCGATCAGGTCCGGCAGGACGTCGACGTGGTTCGCGGACGGCGTGGCGAGGATCGCGAGGTCGGCGTCGTCGCCGAGGACGTCGTCCAGGTCGGTCACGACGCGCGCGCCCAGGCGCTCGCTGAGCTCGTCCGAACCGCCCCGGTGCCGGACGAAGGTGAACCTCGCGTCCGGGTGGGACGCGGCCAGGTTGCCGGCGTGGCGGCGTCCGATCGAGCCGAGGCCGATCACGACGAAGTGGGTCACTGCCGCAACCGGGCCGGGACGTCAGCCATGCAGGTCCTCGACGGTGAGCGGCTGGTGCGCCGCGACGGAGCGGCCGAGGCGGGCGCCGATCACGACGTCGATCATGGCCGGCGCCAGGCCCGTGCCGGGACGCAGGACGGCGACGTCGTCGGTGCCGATCACGTCCCCTGCCTGCAGGTCGCGCACCGCCACGATCGAACGCCGGGCGACCGAGGCCGTCGACAGCTCGGCCGCGACCGGGCGCTTGATGCCGTCGCCGATCGCGCTCTCCACCGCGCGGATGCCGCTGACGAAGTCGGTGAACGCTGCCGGCTCCATTGACGCCGCGTGGTCCGGGCCGTCCATGGTGACGTCGAGGGTGATGTGCTTCTCGATGACCCGCGCGCCGAGGGCGACGGCGGCCAGGCTGATCGCCGGGCCGAGCGTGTGGTCCGACCAGCCGACCGGCAGCCCGAACGCCTGGTGCATGGTCGCCATCGCGGCCAGATTGCACGATGCCGGGTCGGCCGGGTAGTTCGAGACGCAGTGCAGCACCGCGACCGGCACCGGACCGGCCGCCTCGATGGTGGCGACGGCCTGGGCGACCTCGGCGAGCGTGCCCATGCCGGTCGACAGGATGATCGGCAGGCCCTTGCCGGCGAGGTGCGCGAGGAACGGCAGATGGGTGAGGTCGCCGGAGCTGACCTTGTAGGCGTGCACGCCGAGGTCGGCCAGCATGTCGGCCTGGCTCGGCCCGAACGGCGTCGACAGGAAGTCGATGCCGCGCTGGTCGCAGTAGGCCAGCAGCTCGCCGAACTGCTCGGCGGTCAGCTCGAGCGCCTTGAGCATGTCGTACTGGCTGCCACCGCCGTCGGCGTCACCCATGTTGCGCGACTGGTACTCGGCCTTGGGGGCGGCCACGCTGACGAGGTCCTCGGCCGCGAACGTCTGGAACTTCACGGCGTCGGCGCCGGCGGCGACCGCGGCGTCGATCAACTCACGGGCGAGCGACACCGACCCGTTGTGGTTGACGCCGATCTCGGCGATGACGTAGCAGCCGGAGTCGGGGTCCGCGAAGCGCGGGGGTGGAACGTCGGGAACTGCCATGCGTCACATCCGCTGGTCGAGGGACTTGGTGCTGGCGCGGTGCGTCTCGGCGAACGACGGCTCCACCCGCGCGATCATGCTCTTCACCCGCTCGTCGGTGACACCGTCCCGCTGTGCGGGCGCGCCGTTCGCGAACAGGGCGCGCAACTCGGCCACGAGGTCACCGAACGCGGACGGATCGCTCGGGGGGACGTAGCCGACCTGCTGCAGCGCGGTGAAGCGCGAGTCCGACACGGTCTCGTTCGCGCCGACGAACTCCTCGTAGGGCTTCTCACCCGCGGTGTCGAGCGGGGTGAGCAGGACCGGCCAGCGGCCGGAGGCGGCGAGCTCCTCGACCCGTCCGGCGGCCTCGGCCTGATCGCGGGTCGGGTACGCGGTCAGCCCGTGGTGCGCGAGGAACTTCTCCACGACGTCGGTCAGCAGCACCAGGTGCTCGGCCGGGTCCAGGGCCGGCACGGTCAGCGCGCGGTCGCCGCCGAGCAGGCCGGCCAGCGTGCACAGGTGCCCGGACTCCTCGAGCGAGACGAAGAACCGTCGTGTCGACTCGGGGCAGGCGAGCGGCTGCCGCGCGGCGAGGCGGTGCTGCCAGGCCTGCAGCAGCGAGCCGTTGGAGAACGCGACGTTCGCGAAGCGCGCCGACGAGATCCTCGTGTCGCCGTCCCACGGCTGGGTGGGCAGGAACAGCGCGTGCTCCATGAGCCGCTTGGTGGCGCCCATCATGCTGCTCGGGTTCGCGGCCTTGTCGGTCGACACCGAGAAGACCCGCTTCGGGCTGCGGTGCGTGCTCAACAGGCGCGACAGCGCATCGAGGTGCAGCACGTTGGTCTCGAGCATCGCCAGCACCGAGAACGGGTCCTTCTCGGAACGGACGTGCTTGAGCGCGGCGAAGTTCAGCACGTAGTCGTAGGCCGTCCGGTTGGCGTCGAGCCACATCCGGAACGGAGCACCTCCGTAGTCGAACGGGAGGGTCAGCAGGTCGTGGATGGGCGGCAGGTCGGAGGCCGAACGCAGGCCGCGGACGAGTTCGGCGAGGCCGTTCTCGTTGTGGTCGATCACGTGGACGGTCGCCGGCTCGAAGTGCATCAACGTGCGCAGCGTGTTCGACCCGATCGAGCCGGCCCCGCCGATGACGAGGATGCGACTGCCCGCGACGGCGTCGCGCAGCTCGGGGGAGCACGCGTCGAGGTCGTCGGCGAAGAAACTGCGCCTGCGCCCGACGACCTGCTGGTCGAGCGCGGCCAGCTCACCGGTCAGCGACGTCGTCATCCTGGGTCACCCGTGCCTCGAAGATCTGTTGCGCCCGCTCGTACTCGGCGGCCCCGCCGATGTCGATCCAGCGCCCGGTGTGGAGGTAGACGCCGCCCCGCAGGCCCGCCTTCGGGAGGTCGTCGAACATCGTGGTCATGTCGTAGTAGTGGTCCTTGGGGATGACGCCCAGCGCGGCCTTCGACATCAGGTACACGCCGCCGTTGATCTGGAAGTCCAGCACGGGCTTCTCGGCCACCTCGACGAACGATCCGTCCGCCGCGGACTTCACGACGCCGTACGGCACCGTGTAACTGTGCTGCCGGACGACCATCGTCGCGTCCCAGCCGTTCGAGACGTGCGTCTCGAGCAGCGCGCCGACGTCGATGTCGTTGAGGATGTCGCCGTTCGTGACGAGGAACGGGTCCGACAGCGACTCGAGGGGCACCAGGCCGAGCGGTCCGGCGGTGCCGAGACGTTTGCCGTCACGGACGTACTCGATGAAGCTGCCCCACCGCGACCCGTTGTCGTAGTAGTCGACGATCATCTCGGCCAGGTAGCCCACCGAGAAGACGAAGCGGTGGATGCCGTGCGACCGCAGGTGATCGAGGATGTGGCTGAGGATCGGCCTGTCGCCCAGCGGCAGCAGCGGTTTGGGGCAGGTGGCGGTCAGCGGCGCGAGGCGCTTGCCGAGGCCCCCGGCGAGGACGACGGCGGACAGGTCGTTCGACCGGGCGACGTGCTCGAGGACGACGAGCGCGTGCAACCTGTCGCCGTCGACCAGCGGCAGGTACTCGAGACCGCGCCTGATCATCAGCGAGCTCACCTCGGCGGTGCTGCTGCTGCTCGGCAGGACGGTCGGGGTCCGGTTGGCCGCCTCGCCCACGAGCCCGTCGATCGCCCCGCCCGCGGCGAGGTACCGGCGGATGTCGCCGTCGGCCATGACCCCGGTGAGGACCCCGTCGTGGTCGACGACGACGACGAACGTCCGCCCGGAGGCGTTCATGCGGTTCATCGCGGTGCGGATGTCGTCCGACGGCGACACGCGCACGCCGTCGAGGTGGGCGCCGCGCAGGTAGGTCAGATGCATGGCAGACCCATGTTCCCCGCTGCGGCAGCCGGGCGGAAGTCCGCGCGCCCGCTACCCATGCGCCCAGAACGCGTCCGCGAGCGAGACGACGTGGTCCAGTTCCTCGTCGGTGATGCCCGAGGACGCGGGCAGCGGCAGGATGCGCTGCCACAGGACGTCGGCCACCGGGGCAGGTTCGGCCAGCGAACCGGCGTACGGGACCTGTTGGTGGATCGGCTTCCAGAACGGGCGCGCATCGACACCGCCGTCGACCATGGCCTCGCGGAAAGCGGTCCACCGGTCGAGGTCCGAGCCGGTGTAGTGCAGCCCCGAGAACCAGTGGGTGCTGCGCCCCGCCGCGGGCGTGGGGAACGGTGCGAGGTCGGGGTGACGCTCGGCCAGGCTCGCGTAGCGGGCGTACACCTCGCTCTTGCGCTCGAGGAACGACTCGAGGCGTTCGAGCTGAGCGACCCCGATCGCCGCCTGGACGTTCGTGATCCGGAAGTTGTAGCCGACGACGTCGTGCTCGTAGGCGGTGCCGACCCGCCCCGTCGAGATGACGTGACGGATCCGGCCGATCAGGTCGTCGTCGGCCGCGGCGACCGCGCCGCCGCCACCGCTGGTGATCGTCTTGTTGCCGTTGAACGAGTAGCAGACCGCATCGACGCCGGTGGCGCCGAGCGCGCGGCCGCCGGGCGCCTCGGCCCCGATCGCGGCAGCGGCGTCGACCACCACCTTGAGCCCGAACTCGCGCGCCAACGCGGCGTGGGCGGCCAGGTCCAGGCTGGCGCCCATGATCATCACCGGCATCAGCGCCTTGACGATCCGGCCGGACCCGAGGTGCAGCCGGCCGTCCGGGTGCGCCTCGGTCTGCGTCTCCAGCGCGTGGCGGACGAGTCCGAGGTCGAGGGCCCAGTCGGCGGGGGAGACGTCGAACAGCCACACGTCGGCGCCGGAGTGACGCACCGCGTTGGCCGAGGCGATGAACGTGAGGGTCGGCAGGACCACGAGGTCACCGGCGCCGATGCCGAGGCCCTCGAGCGCCATCTGCAGCGCCACGGTTCCCGTGCACATCGCCGACGCGCGATCGGTGCCGCTGAGTGCGGCGATCTGCTCCTCGAACCGGCCGACGAACGGTCCGGCCGTGGACACGAAGGTGCTGCGGATGCACTCCTGCAGGTACTCCGCCTCCCGTCCGTTGAGATCGGGCACCGCCAGGGGCACTCTCATGGCGCTGAAAACTACCCGAGGGCCCGGCACGGGGGTCGACCGCGTCGCGGGCCGGGTGGCTCGCGACGCGCGCCTATCATTCCGTCGTGACCGGCGACCTGACGATCATCATGTATCACTACGTCCGCGACTTCGCCCGGACGCGGTACCCCGGGATCAAGGGCCTGGACGTGGCGGGGTTCCGGCGCCAGCTCGACCACCTGCAGGCGAACTTCGAGATCGTCCGCATGGAGGACGTCATCGCCGCCAGCCGCGGCGAGGCGCAACTGCCCGCCGCCGCCGCCCTGCTGACGTTCGACGACGGTTACGCCGAGCACTACGACACCGTGTTCCCGATACTCCACCGGCGCGGTCTGCAGGGCTCCTTCTTCCCCCCGGTCTCCCCGGTGCGCGACGGTGTCCTGCTCGACGTGAACCGCATCCACTTCATCCTCGCGAGCACCGATTCGTCGGCCGACCTCGCGGACGCGCTCGACGACGAGGTCCGCGCTGCCGGCGACGAGTACGAGCTGCGTTCCGTCGAGGACTACCGCGCCGAGTGGGCGCACCCGTTCCGGTGGGACACCGCCGAGACGATCTACGTCAAGCGCATGCTGCAGACCGCGCTGCCCGAGCGGCTGCGCGCCGAGATCGCCGGCCGGCTGTTCGAGCGGTTCGTCGGGGTCGACGAGGCGACGTTCGCGGCCGAGCAGTACCTGACCGAGGACCAGGCGCGGGTGATGATCGCCGACGGCATGTACTTCGGCTCGCACGGCGCGACCCACCAGTGGCTCAACCGCGTCGACCGTTCGACGCTGCTCACCGAGATCGACACCTCGTTGCAGTTCCTGTCCGGTCTCGGGATGCCGGTCGACGAGCACTGGGTCATGTGCTACCCGTTCGGCGGTCACGAGCCCGAGGTCGTCGAGGTGCTGCGCGAGCGCCACTGCACGATCGGGCTCACGACCGAGGTCGCCACCGCGGTGATCGGTCGGCACGACCCGCTGCTGCTGCCGCGTTACGACACCAACGACTTCCCCCAGTAACCGGCGGCAGCGGTCGAGGGGACGCGTCAGGCGAGCAGTTTGCGCAGCACCCGTCCGAACAGGGCCCGGCTGGTCGCGGTCGCGAGACCGTCGGCGAAGCGCGGCAGGCCCTTCGGGCGGACGGCCTCGGTCCAGGTCGTGCGCGAGCCCGCCGCGGGCGTGTCGCCGCGGGGGGCGACCACGATCTCGGCCCAGCCGAGCATCACCCGGCCGCGCTTCTCCAGTCGGCAGCGTCCGGCCCGGCCGTCGGTCGGTGGCTCCCATTCGACGATCTCCATGGGGTCGTCGAACCCGACCGGCCCGAGGGCGGTGCGCGGGTTGAAGACCGTCCCGACGACACCCGGCGTCCGGTCGACGGTCACGTTCGTCAGGGGCACGTAGGCGCCGTGGGCCTGCCAGTCGGTGACCCGCGCCCACGCCTGGGCGGGGGAGAGGTCCGAATCGACGGAGACGGCGAAGGGGCGCAGGGGCTGGTCGGCCATGACTTGTTCGTACCCGATGCCGCGCGGCGTGGGGCGCCGGGGCGGGATGGTGCCGGCGGGACGGCGTCGGTCGGCACGGTGTCGCAGGGACGGTGTCGGTCGGCACGGTGTCGCAGGGACGGCGTTGGTCGGCGTGACCCGCGCAGCCTGGTACCTTGGACGACGGTGCTCGCGGTCTCGTCCGCGTGCCGACGCGTGCGCGTCCAACTTCCACCGTGATGCAGACCGGCGGAGCGCGCCCGCACCCCGTTCCCGCGGGGCAACCGAGTCGCAGAAGGAGTCGTCCGTGGCGCTGGCCCAGGATGTCAAGAAGCAGATCATCGCCGAGTACGGCACGGTCGAGGGCGACACCGGTTCGCCCGAGGTGCAGGTGGCGCTGCTGTCGCGCCGCATCCGCGACCTGACCGAGCACCTCAAGGAGCACAAGCACGACCACCACAGCCGTCGTGGCCTGCTCCTGCTCGTCGGCCAGCGCCGGCGGCTGCTGAACTACCTCGCCAAGACCGACATCAACCGGTACCGCTCGATCGTCGAGCGGCTCGGACTGCGTCGCTAGGCACACGGGGGAGCGACCGTCCGGTCGCTCCCCTTCTTCGTGCGGCGCCGTCGCACGGGACAACTGAACAACCACCGATCGCCGGGACGCACGCGCGTCCTCGAGCGACATCCGAGCACTGATGGCCGGTCCTCGGTAGTGGCGGGCGGGACGACCTCCCGACCGCTTCGATCGAAGACCGGCACCCGGTAGGGGTGAACCCGCTCGTACGTCGCCCGTGCGCACCGGCGCGTACGAGAGGAGACCTCTGTGACAGAGGCAGACCAGGGTGTGTTCGAGACCGAGGCCGTGATCGACAACGGCAGTTTCGGCACCCGCACCATCCGTTTCGAGACCGGACGGCTGGCCAAGCAGGCCGCCGGCTCGGTCGTGGCGTACCTCGACGAGGACACCATGCTGCTGTCGGCCACCACGGCCGGCAAGAAGCCCCGTGAGGGCTTCGACTTCTTCCCCCTCACCGTCGACGTCGAGGAGCGGATGTACGCCGCGGGCCGCATCCCCGGCTCGTTCTTCCGCCGCGAGGGCCGCCCGTCCGAGGACGCGATCCTCACGTGCCGGCTCATCGACCGTCCGCTGCGCCCGACCTTCACGAAGGGTCTGCGCAACGAGGTCCAGGTCGTCATCACGGTGATGGCGCTCAACCCCGACCACGCCTACGACGTGCTGGCGATCAACGCCGCGTCGGCGTCCACCCAGATCTCCGGCCTGCCGTTCTCCGGCCCGGTCGGCGGCACCCGCGTCGCGCTCATCGACGGCCAGTGGGTGGGCTTCCCGACCCACACCGAGCTCGAGCGCGCCACCTTCGACATGGTCGTGGCCGGCCGCACGCTCGACAACGGCGACGTCGCGATCATGATGGTCGAGGCCGAGGCCACCGAGGGCGTCATCGAGCTGATCGCCGGCGGCGCCACCAAGCCGACCGAGGAGATCGTCGCCGAGGGCCTCGAGGCCGCGAAGCCGTTCATCGCCGAGCTGTGCCGCGCGCAGTCGGAGCTCGCCAAGAGCGCCGCCAAGCCGGTGCAGGAGTTCCCGGTGTTCCTCGACTACTCCGACGAGGTCTACGAGGCCGTCCGCAACGAGGTCGAGGCCGAGGTCGCCACCGCGCTCACCATCGCCGACAAGCAGGAGCGCGAGGCCAAGCTCGACGAGATCAAGGAGTCCGTCCGCGACACCCTCGGGCAGCGCTTCGAGGACCGCTACAGCGAGATCGGCGCCGCGTTCCGGTCGCTGAACAAGGCGCTCGTGCGCCAGCGCATCCTGCGCGAGAAGGTCCGCATCGACGGTCGCGGCCTGGCCGACATCCGCACGCTCTCGGCCGAGGTCGAGGTCATCCCGCGGGTGCACGGTTCTGCGTTGTTCCAGCGCGGCGAGACCCAGATCCTGGGCGTCACCACGCTGAACATGCTCGGCCTCGAGCAGAAGCTCGACACGCTGTCGCCGAACCGCACCAAGCGCTACATGCACAACTACAACTTCCCGCCGTTCTCCACCGGCGAGACCGGCCGCGTCGGTTCGCCGAAGCGCCGCGAGATCGGCCACGGCGCGCTCGCCGAGCGGGCGCTGCTGCCCGTGCTGCCGAGCCGCGAGGAGTTCCCCTACGCGATCCGCCAGGTGTCCGAGGCGCTGGGCTCCAACGGCTCGACGTCCATGGGCTCGGTCTGCGCGTCGACCCTCGGCCTGCTGAACGCCGGTGTGCCGTTGAAGGCGCCGGTCGCCGGCATCGCCATGGGCCTCGTCTCGGACGAGGTCGACGGCAAGACCGAGTACGTCGCGCTCACCGACATCCTCGGTGCCGAGGACGCCTTCGGCGACATGGACTTCAAGGTCGCCGGCACCAAGGAGTTCGTCACCGCGCTGCAGCTCGACACCAAGCTCGACGGCATCCCGTCCGAGGTGCTCGCGCAGGCGCTGCAGCAGGCCCGCGACGCCCGCCTGCACATCCTGGACGTCATGGCCGAGGCCATCGACGCCCCGGACGAGATGAGCCCGTACGCCCCGCGCGTCACCGTCGTGAAGATCCCGGTCGACAAGATCGGCGCGGTCATCGGCCCGAAGGGTCAGATGATCAACGCCATTCAGGACGAGACCGGCGCCGACATCTCGATCGAGGACGACGGCACCATCTACGTCGGTGCCGCCGACGGCCCGTCCGCCGCGGCCGCGGTCGACCGCATCAACGCGATCGCCAACCCGCAGATGCCCAAGGTGGGCGAGCGCTTCCTCGGCACGGTCGTCAAGACCGCCGCCTTCGGCGCGTTCGTCTCGCTGCTGCCGGGCAAGGACGGCCTGGTCCACATCTCGAAGCTGGGCCGTGGCAAGCGCATCGGCAAGGTCGAGGACGTCGCCAACGTCGGCGACAAGATCCAGGTCGAGATCCTTGAGATCGACCAGCGCGGCAAGATCAGCCTGGGCCTGGTCGACGAGACCAAGGCCGCTGACGGCGCCGACGCCCCCGCGGCCGAGGCGCCCGCCGAGGCCTGATCGGCACCTGCACGTCCCACGAGGGCCGGGTCACCACTGCGGTGGCCCGGCCCTCGTCGCGTTCCGGCCCGCCGCGTCGCCGCCGGAACGGATCTTCATGTCCCGGCGAACCCATGACGTCGTGGGGTCATGAAGATCCACCTCGACGTCCGGATCTTCATGGTTCGGCGACGCCATGACGCCTCCGCACCCTGAAGATCCGGGCGGACGGCGCGAGCAGGAGACCCGCGTCAGTTGCCCTTGACGTTCACGATCTGGCGCAACGTGTGGACGATCTCCACCAGGTCGCGGGCGTCGTCCATCACGACGTCGATCGGCTTGTAGGCCGACGGGTGCTCGTCGAGGAACGCCTTGCGGACATGGCTCCCATGCTCCGTGCGACGGCAAGCGGGTTCGAGGCAGCGCCTATCGTGGTGCCGTGAAGGTCCGATTTAGCTCGCCGCTGCGCGAATTGCCGGTCGAGGTGCGGGCCCTGACCGGTGTCGCGTTCATGGTGGCGCTCGGGTTCGGCCTCGTCGCGCCCGCGCTGCCGCTGTTCGCGCGGGAGTTCGGGGTGGGCGCGACCCTGGCCGGCCTGGTGGTCAGCGCGTTCGCGCTCATGCGCCTGCTCGTCGCCCCGTTCGTCGGACGGATGGTCAACGCGGTGGGGGAGCGGGTGCTGCTCGCGACCGGGATCGGCATCGTGGCCGGTTCCAGCCTGCTCGCCGGGTTCTCGCAGGAGTACTGGCAGTTGCTCGTGCTGCGCGGTGCCGGTGGCGTCGGGTCCATCATGTTCAGCGTCAGCGCCGCGAGCCTGCTGGTCCGGGTGACCCCGAACCACCTGCGCGGACGGGCGCAGGGGGTGTGGGCGGGGTCGTTCCTGCTCGGCATGATCGCCGGCCCCGCGGTCGGCACCGTGGCCACGTTCTCGCTGCGCGCTCCGTTCTTCCTCTACGCGGGCACGCTCGTCGTCGCCGGGTCCATCGGGTTGACGGCGTTGCGCTCGAGCGAGCTCGCCGAGCGCTCGCAGCCCCGCTCGGCGCCGTTGCCCCTCGCCCGGGCGCTGGAGAGCCGGGCGTACCGCGCGGCCCTGGTCGCCGCCTTCGTCGGCGGTTTCGCCATCATCGGGGCCCGGACATCGCTGATACCGCAGTACGTCACGGACGAGCTCGGCCTGTCACCCGGGTGGGCGTACGCGGCGTTCCTCGTCACCAGCGTGGTCAGCGGCCTGCTGCTGCTGCCCGTCGGCAAGGTCGCCGACACCCGGGGACGCCGTCCGGTGCTGGTCGTCGGACTGCTCGTCGCCGCCGCCGGGTACCTGCTGCTGCCGACGCTGCACTTCGCGGGCGGCCTGCTCGCGGCCGCCGTGCTGCTGGGCATCGCCGGCGCCGCCGACTCGGTCGCACCCGGCGCCATCATGGGCGACGTCGTGGCCGGACGGGGCGGCACGGTCGTCGCCCTGTTCCAGATGTGCGGTGACCTCGGCGCCGTGCTCGGACCCGTCGTCGCGGGGTGGATCGTCGACGGCGGGGGATACGGGCCCACGTTCGTGGTCGCCGCGGTCGTGTGTCTCGCGCCGCTCGCCTTCGTCGCCGTGGCTCCCGAGACGCTGCGCCGCGGTGGGGCGGTGCCGCCGGACGGCGCGCCCGGCAGCACCGCCGACGCGACACCGGACGGGGTGTTGCCGCAGCTGCAGGGTGAACCGTCCGGCGAGAGGCCCGGCATGGCACGGCCCGCGACCGACTGACCGGGACCGTCGCCGACCGGCTTGTCCGGATCCGTCCGACCTGCGCTGTGACGAAGCCCCGCCACGCCGGGGGACATGGCGTGCCCCGTGCCGCGCGTTGCTAATGTCTACCAATCCGATCGGTAACACCGGAGCAATCGAAGTAGACGGATAGCTGCGACAGGCAGCATTGATCACGGAAGCAGGTACTCCATGACGAAGGCACGTACGCGCCGTCGCGGCGTGGCGCTCGCCGCCCTGGCCGTCGCCGCCGTGGGGCTCAGCGCCTGCGGGTCCGACAGCGACGGCGGGGGCGGAGGCTCCAAGACCATCAGCGTCGTCGGCTTCTCGGTGATCGAGAGCGTCGTCGACGACCTGGCCGAGGACTTCGCGAAGACCGACGAGGGCAAGGGCTTCGCCGTCAACGGCTCCTACGGCGCGAGCGGTGACCAGAGCAAGGCCGTCGCGGCGGGCCAGAAGGCCGACTTCGTCGAGTTCTCCGTCGAACCGGACATGACCCGTCTCGTCGACGCCGGCAAGGTGTCCACCAGCTGGAACGCCGGCAAGTACAAGGGCATCGTGTCGCAGTCGGTCGTCGTGCTAGCGGTGCGCAAGGGCAACCCGAAGAAGATCACCGGCTGGGACGACCTGGTGAAGCCGGGTATCAAGATCGTCACCGCCGACCCGACCCGCTCCGGCGCGGCCAAGTGGAACCTGCTCGGCGCGTACGCCCACGGCCTGGGCTCGACGAAGGACGCGGCCGCGGCCAGGACCTACCTCGGCAAGTTCATCAAGAACGTGAGCGTGTTCGCCGAGAGCGGCCGCAAGGCCACCGAGGCGTTCTCGTCCGGCCAGGGCGACGTCCTCATCACCTACGAGGACGAGGCGATCCTCGCCAAGCAGGCGGGGGAGGACCTCGACTACGTCATCCCGGACGACACGTTCCTGATCCAGAACCCCGGCGCCGTCACCACGAACGCGTCGCCCGTCGCGAAGAAGTTCCTGACCTACATCACGTCCGAGGCGGGCCAG
This sequence comes from Jatrophihabitans fulvus, assembly GCF_054781375.1. Lineage (NCBI taxonomy): Bacteria > Bacillati > Actinomycetota > Actinomycetes > Jatrophihabitantales > Jatrophihabitantaceae > Jatrophihabitans > Jatrophihabitans fulvus. The sequence continues at coordinate 1,713,756 of NZ_BAAGUN010000001.1, read as the reverse complement.
AAGATCTTCGCGTCCGACGGCTTCCGTCCGCTCGACAACTCGGTCGACCCCGGCACCGTCGAGGGCGCCAACGACCCGAGCAAGCCCTTCCCGGCGATCGAGAAGATCACCACCGTCGACGATCTCGGCGGCTGGGACGCCGTGAACAAGGTGCTGTTCGACGACGGCGCCCTCGTCCCGACCCTCCAGGGCAGTTGAGCGGCGTCCTCCCCGCGGCCGCGCCGTCGTCGCACCGGACGCGACGGCGGCGCGGCGGCACGCGCGCGCTGACCCGGGGCGCCGGGCTCGGACTCGGTGTCGGCGTCCTGTGGCTGTCGATCATCGTGCTGCTGCCGATGGCCGCGCTCGTCGTCGCGGCGTCCGGTGAGGGCGTCGCCGGGTTCTGGGACGCGGTCACCGCGCCGGACGCCCGCAGCGCGATGACCCTGACCGTCGGCATCAGCCTGCTGGTGACGGTCGTCAACGCGATCATGGGGACGGTCATCGCCTGGGTGCTCGTACGTCACGACTTCGTGGGCAAGCGGCTCGTCGAGGTGATCATCGACCTGCCGTTCGCGCTGCCCACGATCGTCGCCGGCGTCGTGCTCATCTCGCTGTACGGGCCGAAGAGCCCCGTCGGCATCAGCCTCGTCGGCACCCGCGAGGGCATCGCGGTCGCCCTGCTGTTCGTGTCGCTGCCGTTCGTGGTGCGCTCGGTGCAGCCGGTGCTGATCGAGATGGACCGCGACGTCGAGGAGGCGGCCGCCTCGCTCGGCGCCGGCACGTTCACGATCTGGCGCCGCATCGTGCTGCCGGCCATGGTGCCGGCGATCGTGTCGGGCTCGGCGCTGGCGTTCGCCCGCGCGCTCGGCGAGTACGGCTCGGTCATCCTGATCTCGAACAACATCCGCGGCGAGACCGAGGTCGCCTCGTACTACATGCTGCGCATGATCGAGAACGACGAGAAGGTCAAGTACGCCTCGATCGCCACGGTGCTGTTGATCGTCGCCCTCGTCGTGCTCGTCACCCTCGACGTGCTGCAGCGCAGGGTGGCGCGCCGTGGCTGACACGCTCACCCGTCCCGCCGCGCGCGCGAGCATCCCGGTGCAGCACCCGTCGCGGCTGCGCACGCGCCTGCCGCGCTCGGCGTGGGTGCTCGTCGGCGGTGCCGTCGTCGCGGGCATCGGCGCGCTGCTGCCGTGGTTCGCACCGTCCGGCCGGGTCGACGCGCAGCGCGTGCTGCGCGACCGCAGCCTCGGCGGCACCGACCTGATCGGGGTCGGCTTCGGGGCCGCGCTCGCGCTCGGCGCGATCGGCGTCGTCGCGGCCGTCGTCGTCGCGACCGGGCGGGACCGGCTGCCGGGCGGCCTCGACCCGCGCCGCGCCATCGCGTGGACGGCGCTGGTGGTGGGCCTCGTCGCCCTGGCCGGGCTTTACTTCGACTGGCGGGACGTCCCGTCGGCCGTCGGCGTCAGCCGCACCGACTGGGACAACGCGAGCGTCAACGGCTACGACCTCGGCTCCGGTGCGCGGGCCGGCGTGTGGCTGGTGCTCGCCGGGTGCGTCGTCGCCACGCTGGCCGCCGCACACCTGCTCAAGATCGTGCTGCGGGTCGTCGCCCTGGCCTATCTGGGCGGGCTCGTCGCGCTGCCGGTGTTCACCGTCGTGCAGCGGACGTTCGCCAGCGGCGCGGGCACGGTGTGGGACGTCGTCACGTCCGACCCGGAATTTCTGGCGGCGGTGCGGCTCACCGCCGTCGTGGCCGGCATCGCCGTCGTGGCGAACACCGTGTTCGGCGTCGGCATGGCGCTGCTGCTGACCCGTTACGAGTTCCGCGGACGGCGCCTGCTCAACACCTTCATCGACCTGCCGCTCGCCATCTCGCCGGTCGTGGTCGGTGTCGCGCTCGTCCTGGTGTTCGGCCAGACCGGCTGGTTCGGTCCCGCGCTCGAGGACATCGGCGTCCAGGTCATCTTCTCGACGCCGGGCATGGTGCTGGGCACCGTGATCGTGGCGCTGCCGCTGGTGATCCGCGAGGTCGTGCCGGTGCTCGAGGAGTCCGGAACCGACCAGGAGCAGGCCGCGCGGTCGCTGGGTGCCGGCGGCTGGCAGACCTTCCGGCGCATCACGCTGCCGACCATCAAATGGGCGCTCGCCTACGGCGTCGTGCTCTCGCTGGCCCGCTCGATCGGCGAGTTCGGCGCGGTGCGCGTCGTGTCCCAGAGCGTGTCCGGTCAGTCGCAGACCGTCACGTTGTGGATCAACAACGAGTACGAACAGCTCGGCAACGAGCACAAGGACAACGCGTTCATCGGATCGTTCGCCCTCATGGTCGTCGCGGTGGTCTTCATCGTCGCGATCGCCCTGCTGCGGCCCAAGGGAGAGAAGGTCTGACATGGCCATCGTCGCTGCAGGCATCACCAAGACCTTCGGCGACTTCGTCGCCCTCGACGACGTGTCCGTCGACGTGCCCAGCGGACGGCTCACCGCGTTGCTCGGCCCGTCCGGCGGCGGCAAGTCGACGCTGCTGCGCGTGATCGCGGGACTGGAGTTCGCCGACCGCGGCCGCATCGACATCGAGGGCGTCGACGCGACCTGGCTGCCCCCGCAGCGGCGCAGCGTCGGCTTCGTGTTCCAGCACTACGCCGCGTTCAAGCACCTCTCGGTGTACCGCAACGTGGCGTTCGGGCTCGAGATCCGCAAGCGTCCGAAAGCGGAGATCGCTACGAAGGTGACCGAGCTGCTCGAGCTCGTGCACCTGGAGAAGTTCGCCGACCGCCTGCCCGGGCAGCTGTCCGGTGGCCAGCGCCAGCGCATGGCGCTGGCCCGCGCCCTCGCCATCGAACCAAAGGTGCTGCTGCTCGACGAGCCGTTCGGCGCGCTCGACGCCAAGGTGCGCAAGGAGTTGCGCGACTGGCTGCGGCGGCTTCACGACGAGGTGCACGTGACGACCATCTTCGTGACGCACGACCAGGAGGAGGCCCTCGAGGTCGCCGACGAGATCGTCGTGATCAACGACGGACGGATCGAGCAGGTCGGCACACCCGACGACCTCTACGACAAGCCCGCGAACGAGTTCGTGATGTCCTTCCTCGGCCCGGTCACCCAGCTGAACGGCCGTCTCGTCCGGCCGCACGACATCGAGGTGCTGACGGCGCCGCAGCCCGGCGCCACCCGGGCCGAGATCAGCCGGGTGCAGCGGGTGGGTTTCGAGATCCGGGCCGAGATGTCGACCGCGCCCGGGCAGCCGGACACGTGGGTGCAGCTCAACCGCGGCCAGAGCGAGGCCCTGCGCATCTGCGAGGGAGCGACGGTGTGGTTGCTGCCCGCCCCGAACGCGACGTCGGTGCGCGCGCGGCAGACGCCGGCGGACGCCGGTGCCGCGCTCGAGGCCCGGGACGCCGCCGAGGGCGAGGCGGCGGCCAGGGAAGCCGCCACCGCCTGAGGTCATCCGGCCAGGTGCGCGCCGACCACGCGGCCGGCGAGGTGTTTTCGCGTGCGGGCGTCGACGTCGCCGGTGCGGGTGATCAGGCGCAGCTGCGCGTCCGGTCTCGTGCCGAGGGGCGACGTCCCGGACGGCGCACCGGCCGGCGCACCGCCGCGATGCCGCGGAAGAACAGCACGCCGCCGACGAGCAGGCCGAGCGCCAGCAACGCGAGCGGGCCGCCGTCGGCGTCGAGCGGGCGGGCCGTGCCGCCGGCGCCGGCGGGCAGCGAGCCGGCCGACGCCTGGCGCGTGCCGTTCGCGTCGGTGAGCGGACGCAGGGCGACACCGCCGCCGCGCCGGTCGAGCACCAGCACCGACGTCACGGACCCTGCGCCCGCGGCGAAGCGCAGCGACCGGGCGGCGCCGACACCGAGGGCCCTGACGCGGACCGTGAGCGTGCCCGACGGCACCGTCACGTAGCGGCTGACCGTGCCGAAGCGGACATCCGGCGCGACGATGCGTCCCGCGACGGAGACGGCCACCCGCGGCGCGCTGCCGTCGGCCTGCACGACCCGCACCGCCGCCCTGCCGCGACCGGGCGAGCGCAGCGAGTCCTGCACGACGATGCCGTGGACGTCCGACTGCTCGCCGACCGCGGCGGCGGTGTAGGACGCGTCCGGGCGCAGCGTGAGCGTCCAGCGCAACGCGGCGGGGGTGCTCGCCTTCGCGCCGTGCGGGCGCATCGACACCGCGTACCGGCCCGCCGGCATGCGGCGGTAGGCGCTGACGTCGCCGTAGCCGACCGAACTCAGCCACAGCCGGGTCGACCCGCCGCTCAAGGCCGTCAGGTAGACGTCGACCTTCGGGGTGTCGGGCGACAGGAGCGCCGCGCGGACGAAGGCCGGGGCGGCGGCGCCCGCGTCCGCAGGCGTCGAGACCGCGAGCGGGACAGCCGTGACGAGCCCGGCGGCGGCGGTCAGCAGGCGAGTGACGACCCGGCGGCGCACGGTCACGGGGGACTCCTCGGGAACGGTCGGAGCGGTCATCGGGGCAGTGGATCGACGTCGACGGGCGGGGTGAGGCGGCGCGCTCCGTCGCCGGTGACGGTGACGGTGACGGTGACGGAGGCCAGCCGATACTGGCCCGTGACGCCTGAGAGGGCGGTGCGCAGTCGGGCTGCGTCCGCGCGGACGACGACCCACCCGGCGCCGGACGGGCGGAACCGGCGCGGAGCGTCGTGCGGCGGATTCCCGAGTGATTTGACAGGATTACACGGTGCAGATCTCCGCCAAGACCGACTACGCAGTGCGCGCCCTGCTGAGCCTGGCCGCGCGCGAGCCCGACCTCGTCAAGATCGACACCGTCGTCACCGAGCAGGGCATGCCGCGCAAGTTCGTCGAGGCCATCCTGGGTGAGCTGCGGCGGGCCGGGCTCGTCCGCAGCCAGCGCGGCGCCGAGGGCGGGTACGCGATCGCGCGTCCGGCCAAGGAGATCACCCTGGGCACCGTGCTGCGCGCCGTCGACGGCCCGTTGGCCGAGGTCCGCGGGTTGCGTCCGCACGAGACCACGTACGCCGGGGTCGCCGAGCACCTGCCGGAGGTGTGGGTCGCGGTGCGCTCCGCCCTGCGCCGGGTGCTGGACGAGACCACGCTCGCCCAGGTGCTCACCGGCACGCTGCCCGCCCACGTCCGCAAGTTGAACGAGGCGCCGGACGCCTGGCTGCCGCGCTAGCGGTAGAACCACACCCCGCGGTGGGCACAGTCGCTGCCATGACCGCGAAACGCAGGAAGCGCATCGTCGAGGTCCTGGGGGACGCGTTCGGCGAGCTGGCCGCCGCGTCCCCGTCCGCGTTCCAGGTGAAGTACCGCAAGATGGCGGGCGATCCGTTCGCCTTCTACCGCGGCACCGCGTGCCTGTTCTACGCCGACGTGACCGGCCGTCGAGACGACTTCGTCGACGACCGCACGAGCCGCACGTGGATCCACGGCGACCTGCACCCCGAGAACTTCGGCACCTACCTGAACTCCGCCGGACGGCTCGTGTTCGACGTCAACGACTTCGACGAGGCCTACCTCGGGCACTACACCTGGGACATCCAGCGCTTCGCCGCCGGCATGGCGCTGATGGGATGGCAGAAGGCGTTGCCGGACGCGTCGATCACCGACCTGATCAGCCGGTACGTGCGCAGCTACCTCGCGCAGGTCAGCGCCTACGCGAAGGACTCCGGCGACGACTTCGCGGTGACGTTGGAGAACACGGACGGTCCGGTGCTGGCGATCCTGCAGCAGGCCCGTCTCGAGACCCGGGTCGAGCTGCTCGACGGCAACACCGTCGTCACCGACGCCGCACGCGAGTTCCGCGACGACCCGACCGTCCGCCGGTTGGGCAGGGCCGAGCGGCGTCGCGTCGAGGAGGCGTTCGAGCGCTACCTGGCCACGATCCCGCCCGCCAAGAAGTACGACCGCGACCTCTTCTACGAGGTGCACGACATCGTCGGCAAGTCCGGTTTCGGCATCGGCAGCGCCGGGTTGCCCGCGTACAACGTGCTCGTCGAGGGCTGGTCGCAGGCGCTCGAGAACGACGTGCTGCTGTCGATGAAGCAGGCCAACGTGCCCGCGGTCAGCCGCTTCGCGAGCTCGCCGGCGATCCGCGAGTACTTCGAACACGAGGGTCATCGCACGGTGGTCAGCCAGCGGGCGCTGCAGGTGCACACCGACCCGCTGCTGGGTTACACCGACATCGACGGCGTCGGTTACGTGGTCGCCGAGGTCTCGCCCTACGAGCTGGACCTCGACTGGAGCGAGCTGAACGACCCGAAGGACATGGCGCGCGTCGTCGACGTCCTCGGCCGGGCCACCGCGAAGATCCACTGCGCGTCCGACCAGGACAGCGAGCAGAGCCTCGTCGACTTCCAGACCGAGCACGCGGTCGCCGCGGTGCTGAAGGGGCGGCGACGCGAGTTCACCGAGGCGGTGTGCGCCTTCGGGCTCGACTACGCCAAGCAGGTGCGCACCGACCACGCGCTGTTCGTCGACCTGTTCCGCGAGGGCGCGATCGGGGTGCCCGCCACCTGATGAGCGGGCCGCCACGCGTCACGACCGGAGCGCACGTTCGTGGGCGAGCGCCGGCCGGGGCGCGGGTGCGTGCGGCGGGCCGCCGCCGTCTCCGTACGATCGACTGATGCCTGCGTCACAACCGTTGCGCCGTGCCGCGACCACGCGGCTCGACGCGGCGACCGGAGGCGGGGTCATCACCCGCACCGTGCTGCCGGGCGGCCTGCGTGTCGTCACCGAGGCGATGCCCGGCGTGCGCAGTGCCAGTGTCGGCGTGTGGGTGCCGGTCGGGTCGCGTGACGAGTCGCCGTCCCTCGCCGGTACCAGCCACTTCCTCGAGCACCTGCTGTTCAAGGGCACCGGCCACCGGTCCGCGCTCGACATCGCCCGTGAGATGGACGCGGTGGGCGGCGAGTTCAACGCCTTCACCGAGAAGGAACACACCTGCTTCTACGCGACCGTCCTCGACCGTGACCTCGCGACGGCGATCGACGTCGTCGGCGACGTCGTGCTCGACGCGACGGTCGCCGCCCCCGACGTCGAGGTCGAGCGCGGTGTCGTGCTCGAGGAGATCTCGATGCGCGACGACGACCCCGGCGACCTCGTGCACGACGAGTTCGCGTCCGCGCTGCTGGGCGACACCCCGCTCGGGCGGCCGATCCTCGGCACCGTCGAGTCGATCGGCGCCCTCACCCGCCGCCAGATCGCCGGGTACTACCACCGGCGCTACACCACCGACGCGATGGTCGTGGCGGTGGCGGGCAACGTCGAGCACGCCGAGGTCGTGCGCCTGGTGCGCCGGGTCTTCGGCGGCCGCCTCGACGCCGCCCGCGGCCAGCAGCTGCCCCGCCCGTCCGGACGGGCGGTGTCGACCCGGCCGGTCGAGGCCGTCCGCGTCATCGGAGACGACACCGAGCAGGCCAACCTCGTCCTGGGCGGCCACGGGCTGTCCCGGCACGACGAGCGGCGGTGGGCACTCGGGGTGCTGTCGTCCGCGCTGGGCGGCGGCATGAGTTCGCGGCTGTTCCAGCGCATCCGCGAGGAGCGCGGGTTGGCCTACTCGGTCTACTCGTTCACGTCCGGCTACGCCGACGACGGCCAGTTCGGCGTGTACGCCGGCTGTCAGCCGGGCAAGACCGACGAAGTGCTGTCGATCATGTGCGCCGAACTCGACGCGGTGGCCGGCGGCGCGCTCGACCACGACGAGATCGAGCGGGGCAAGGGGCAGCTGCGCGGCAGCCTGGTGCTCGGCCTCGAGGACGCCGGCTCGCGCATGACCCGCATCGGCAAGGCCGAGATCGCCCACGGGGAGATCCTCGGCCTGGACGAGGTCCTGCGCCGCATCGACTCGGTCACGCCGCAGCAGGTCGCCGAGGTCGCCGCCGACGTGCTGACGCGTCCGCGCTGCCTGACCGTGGTAGGACCGTTCGGTGAGCACGACTTCGACAGCGCAGTCTGACCGAGGCGACCAGGGGGCCTTCTCATGACCGACCCGTCCGTGCCGATCCGCATCGGCGTCCTCGGTGCCCGCGGCCGTATGGGCCAGCAGGTGTGCCGCGCGGTCGACGCCGCGTCCGACCTCGATCTCGTCGCCATGGTCGACGCGGGCGACTGGCTGTTCAGCGTCGCCGACGCCGGCGCGCAGGTGCTCGTCGACTTCACCCACCCCGATGTCGTCATGGACAACATCCGCTTCGCGATCGACCAGGGCATCCACGCCGTGGTCGGGACGACCGGCATCACCGCCGAGCGCCTCGCCACCGTCCAGGGCTGGCTCGACGACGCCCAGCACAAGGTCGGGGTGCTGGTCGCGCCGAACTTCGGCATCGGGGCCGTGCTGTCGATGAAGTTCGCGCAGCTGGCCGCGCGGTTCTACGAGACCGCCGAGGTCGTCGAGCTCCACCACCCCGGCAAGGTCGACGCGCCCAGTGGCACCGCCGTCCGCACCGCCGAGATCATCGCGGCCGCGCGGGCCGACGCGGGGCTCGACGCCCCGCCCGACGCCACCACCCAGTCGCTCGACGGCGCGCGCGGCGCGTCCGTCGACGGCGTGCACGTGCACGCCCTGCGGGTGCGCGGCATGGTGGCGCACCAGGAGATCGTGTTCGGCGGCGAGGGCGAGACGCTCACCATCCGCCACGACTCGCTCGACCGGGTGTCGTTCATGCCCGGCGTGCTGCTCGGCGTGCGTTCGGTTTCGTCCCGGCCCGGGCTCACCGTCGGGCTGGAAGCCCTGCTCGACCTGTAGTGCCGCTTTCCGACCTCCTCCGGCCCGGCCTGCGGGTCGTGCTGACGGGGACGATCGCCGCCTGGCACCGGGCCGAACGCGACCACTACTACGCGGGTGCGGGCAACAAGTTCTGGGTGCTGCTGCACGAGAGCGGGCTCGTCCCGGTCGAGCTGGCGCCCGAGCAGGACGCCGAGGTGCTCGAGCACGGCATCGGGCTCACCGATCTCGTCCGCACCGAACACCGCGTGCCCGGCGAGCCTCCGGTCTGGGACCTCGCCGGGTTCGAGCGACGCCTGCGCCGTGCCCGTCCGCGAGTTATCGCGTTCGTGAGCAAAACCGCGGCGGGTTCGTACGCGCGCGCCACCGGGCAGCGGCAGCCGCAGGGCTATGGCGAGCTGTCGTGGACGGTGGCCGGGCGGCCGGCGTTCGTCCTGCCCGGCCCGTCCGGCGCGAACAACGGCATGCCGCTGCCCCTGCGGGTCGCCCTCTGGCGGGATCTCGCCGACTTCCTCGAGCACGTCGGCTGAGCGCGTCAGTCGCGTCCGACGTGGGTGTCGAGCCAGGTGACGACGGGCACGGTCTGCCGCCACAGTTTCGCTATCTCGCTGCGGGCGGCGGGGGTGTGCAGCCACTCGGGGAAGCGCTCGTCCCGTGAGACGGTGAGCGTCTTGTGGCGCAGCAGCTCCGCGCGCGGATGCTCTTTGTCGTAGCCGGACGGCACGCGGGTGAGCGTCTCGCCACCGAGCGTCCAGCCCTTGCGGACCGCGTTCGTCACGGCCTTGACCAGCTGGGGCCCGACGACGTCGTCGGCGATCGCCCGGCGCAGCCGCTGCACCTGCGCCGAACTGCTCTGCCAGTACCCGGCGGCGAGGAACAGCCCCGCGGCCGACACCTGCAGGTACACCGACGTCTCGCCGAACCAGATGCCCTGGTGGGTCTTGTACGGCGTCTTGTCCTTGCTGAAGCGGACGTCCCGGTAGGGCCGGAACATCTTGTACTCGCCCCACTGCGCCGCGAGTTCGGTCGCCAGTTCGGTCAGCGGCGCCTTCACCGCCTCGTCGTAGACGTGTTTGTGCGCCGTCCAGAACCCCTTGCTGTTGTCGTTCTCGAGGTCCTCGTAGAAGTCCAGCGCGGCCGCCGGGATGCCTGCGAACGCCATGCGAACGAGCCTAGGCTGGGCGCATGTCCGACCACGACGCCGACCCGTTGCAGGACCGTGCCCGCCGTGCCGAGCAGGTCGCGGCCACGCTGATCGGCCTCGACGTCGAGGCCGCGCGCGCCGAGGTCGCCCGCCACGACGAGCTGTGGGTGCGCTTCGCCGAGGCGGGCACGCCGGTCACGGCCGACTTCGGCTTCGGGCGCATCACGGCCACCACGCAGGACGGCCGCGTCATCGCGGCGTCCGCCGGCTGAATCGCAAGCCGGCCGACGCGACGGCGCTTCGTCCTCGAATCCGCGCGCGGCGCAGGTGGCCGGCGACCCACGCGGTGAGGGCAGCCGCGGTCGGGCAGGTCGGTCACGACCCCAGTTCGGTGTGCAGGCGCAGTTCGCGCAACTCGCCGTCGCCGGTGTCCAGGGCACGGACGACCCCGTCGGGTGCCCATCCGGCCGACTCGAGGAACGGCAGGGTGGCGGTGTCGCCCTCGGGGATCCACATGACGAGCCGGGTCACGCCCTCGGCGCGGGCGGTGTCGACGACGGCGGCGAGCAGGCGTGAACCGTGACCGCGGCGGCCCCACCGGGATTCGACGAGCAGCACCGCGACGGCGGCCGTGTCGGCCTGCCCACCGTCGTCGGGGTCGTCGGGCGGGCCGAACGCGGCGAAGCCGACCCGCCAGTCCTGCTCCATCGCGACGAGCACGTGGTGACGGGCGGACGGGGGAGTGGCGATCGCCGCCCCCCATGCCTGCGCGGCCGTCCCGTGGTCGAGCTGGTCGAGCACGGCGGACGGCACGACCCGGGTGTACGCGGTGCGCCAGGTGTCGACCTGGATGCGCCCGATCTCGGCCGCGTCGTCGGGGACGGCGGGACGCACGCTGACATCTGCCACCCGCTCGACACTACGGCTGCGGTACGCCCCCGGACGCGGCGTGGTCGTGACCCCACCCGTCGGGGCCCGGGGAGCCGGGTGAGTGGTCGAGGTCCTCGGGCAGGTCCGGCGCCTCACGCAGCGTGTGACCTGCCGCCGCCGCCAGGACGACGACCGCCGCGCCGACCAGCATGAGCGTGACGCCGCCGGCCACATAGCTGTCGGAGGCCGCGTCGGCCACGATGACGACCACGCCGGCCACGAGCGCGAGCGCGCCGGTCCAGGTGGTCACCCGCCGGCCCGCCCAGGCGCCGTAGCGGGCCAGCACCAGCCCGAGCGCCAGGAGCAGCACCCCGGTGCCCGTCGCGCCGAACTCGTCGGCAAGACCCGAGACGCCGGAGAGCAGCAGCAGCAGGGCGGCGACGACGAACGCGGTGGCGACACCGGGACGGCCCTTGCGCTCGGCCGCGAAGGCGACCGCCACGTACAGCAGCCCGAACACCAGGGCCACGTACCCGGGCGCGGACGTGTCCGGGGTGTCGATCGGCCCGCCCGACACGGACCCGAGCGCGGACCGGGTGACGTCGTCACCGGCGACCTTGAAGCCGATGTAGCCGGGGACGCCGAGGGCGACGAGGCCGAGCAGGAACGTCCGGCCGCGCATCCCGCGGACGAGCAGGTACGAGGCCAGCCAGCCGAGGATCGAGACGAGGTACACCGCGTCCACGTTGAACGGCGTGCTCGACGCGCTCACGGTGACGAACAGCAGCGCCAGCGGCAGCGAGAACGCGCCGAGCACGGCGCCCGCCGTCGCGAGCGGACCGTCGCGGCGGGCGACGGCGAGGGCGTATCCCGCGAGCAGCAGCACGCCGAACACCGCGAAGCCCAGGAAGCGACGGCTCGTGTCGGGACCGTCCGGCGACCCATCGCCGAAGCCGCGGAACAACCCCTCGATCAGGTACCCGATCGACCAGACCAGGCCGCCGGCGATGACCAGCGCCGCGCCCGCTCCGGCCAGCGACACCCCGAACCGCGGTTCGGGGCGGACGCGCGTGCGCGCTCCCAGCTGCAGGCGCAGACCCGGTGCCGCCTGACCCGGGGGCGGGCCGAACGGCTCCCCGTGGGGGTGCCCGTACTGCTCGCCGTACGGCTGGCCATAGGGCTGGTCATAGGGCTGGCCGTACTGAGGGTGCTGGCCGTACTGCTGGCCGTACTGGGGGTACTGCGGTCCCTGGGCGTCGTCCGGGTTGCCGTGCTCGGGCGGACGGGGCGGCTGGCTCATGATCCACACCTTAGGAAGGTCGGGCCGTGCGTGCGCGCCGGAACGGTGGGGACGGGTCCCCGCCCCCGTCGGGCGTCGCTGTCGGTGGGGCTCCGTAGCGTCCGGCCCGTGAGGATGAGTGCCGAACAGGCGCGCCGCATCGCCCTGGCCGCGCAGGGTTTCGCCGACCCGCGGCCGTCCGGCCGGGTCGACGCACGCCACGTGCGCCGGGTGCTCGAGCGGGTCGTGCTGCTGCAGATCGACTCGGTGAACGTGTTCTCCCGCAGCCACTACCTGCCGGTGTTCGCGCGGCTCGGCCCCTACCCGCACGCCCTGCTCGACCGCATCACCGGCTACGAGCGCACGCCGCGGCGTCCCGAGATGTTCGAGTACTGGGCCCACGCCGCGTCGCTCATCCCGGTCGGGCTGCACCCGCTGCTGCGCTGGCGCATGGACCGCGCGCACACCGAGCCGTGGCCGCACATCCGCCGCATCGCCGCCGAGAACCCGCAGCTGATGGACGACGTCCGCCGGCTGGTGGCCGAGAACGGTCCCGTCGTCGCGGGCGACACCGAGATCCCGCGTCCGGCCCCGCGGCCGGGCCACATGTGGAACTGGTCCGACGGCAAGACCGCGCTCGAGTACCTCTTCTACGCCGGCGAGATCACCACGGCGAAGCGGGTGAACTTCGAGCGCTGGTACGACCTCACCGAGCGGGTGCTGCCGCCCGAGGTGGTGGGCACGCCGACGCCCGCGGTGGCCGACGCCCAGCGCGAGCTGGTGCGGCTGGCCGCCCGCGCGCAGGGGGTCGCGACGATCGCCGACCTCGCCGACTACTTCCGGCTGCTGCAGGCCGACACCAAGGCGGCGGTCGCCGACCTCGTCGGCACGGGGGAGCTGCTGCCGGTCGAGGTCGACGGGTGGTCCCGTCCGGCCTACCTCTGGCGCGAGGCCAAGCGGCCCCGGCGCGTCTCGGCCCGCGCGCTGCTGTCCCCGTTCGACTCGCTGGTCTGGTTCCGCGAGCGGACGGAACGCCTGTTCGGCTTCCACTACCGCATCGAGATCTACACGAAGGAGGCCGAGCGGCGGTACGGCTACTACGTGCTGCCGTTCCTGCTGGGCGAGCAGCTGGTCGGCCGGGTCGACCTGAAGTCCGACCGGCAGGCGGGCGTGCTGCGGGTGCAGGCGGCGTGGATCGAACCCGGTCACGACCCCGCCCACGTCGCCCCCGAACTGGCCGCCGAGCTCGCGAGCACCGCGTCGTGGCTGGGCCTGGCCGCCGTCGAGGTCGTGCCGCGCGGCGACCTCGCCGGGCCGCTCGCCGAGTGCGTGGCGGGTGGGGGCGCGGGGTCCGCTCCGGGTTAGAGTCGGGCCCACCCCACGCCAGTTCGGAGATCGCCGTATGCCCGCCATCGTCCCGCTCAAGGTCCAGGCCATCGCCTGGACGCACTTCGAGGCGCCGGCCGACGTGCCGTGGGAGACCGACGCCGAGGGCGGGGAGGCGCTGGCCGAGTTCGCCGGCCGTGCCTGCTACCAGTCGTGGAGCAAGCCGAACCCCCGCACCGCCACCAACGCGGGCTACCTGCAGCACATCCTCGAGGTCGGGCACCTGTCGGTGCTCGAGCACGGGTCGGTGAGCTTCTACCTCTCGGGCATCTCGCGCTCGCTGACGCACGAGCTGATCCGCCACCGGCACTTCAGCTACTCGCAGCTGTCCCAGCGCTACGTCCCGGAGAAGGACGCCGCGATGGTCGAACCCGGGGTCATCGCCGACGACCCCGAGCTGCACGCGAAGTTCGTGGCCGCCTCCGACGCCGCGGTCGCCGCCTACACCGAGCTGCTCGAGGGCCTGGAGAAGAAGTTCGCCGACGTCGAGCACGCGACGCTGCGGCGCAAGCAGGCCCGGCAGGCCGCGCGGGCGCTGCTGCCCAACGCCACCGAGACCCGCATCGTCGTCACCGGCAACTACCGCGCCTGGCGGCACTTCGTCGCGATGCGCGCCTCCGAGCACGCCGACGTCGAGATCCGCGAGCTGGCCGTGGCCTGCCTGCGCGAGCTGCAGCGCATCGCCAGCAACGCGTTCGCCGACTTCGAGATCACGGCACTGCCCGACGGCACCGAGGTCGCGTCGAGCCCGATGGTCAGCGAGGGCTGAGCGCTCGCGACCCGGCGATAAGCTGACGAGATGACGTCCCGCCCCTTCGGCCGTGTGCTCACGGCCATGGTCACGCCGTTCGACGTGACGGGCAGCGTCGACCTGAAGCAGGCGGCCGAGCTCGCCACCTGGCTCGTCGACGAGCAGGGCAACGACGGACTGGTCATCAGCGGCACCGGCGGCGAGTCGCCCACGACCACCGACGCCGAGAAGTCCGACCTGCTGCAGGTGGTGCTCGAAGCCGTCGGCGACCGCGCCCACGTCGTCGCGGGGGTCGGCACCTTCGACACGGTGCACACGATCCACCTCGCCGAGGCAGCCGCGAAGGCAGGCGCCCACGGCCTGCTCGTCGTCACGCCGTACTACTCACGCCCCACCCAGGCGGGGTTGCTGCAGCACTTCCGTGCCGTCGCCGACGCCACCGACCTGCCCGCGATGCTGTACGACATCCCCGTCCGCAGCGGCGTCCCGATCGAGGAGCGCACGCTCGTCGAGCTCGCCGCGCACGACCGCATCGTGGCCGTCAAGGACGCCAAGAACAACGTGGTGTCGACGTCGCGGGTGATCGCCGAGACCGGCCTCGCCTACTACTGCGGCGAGGACGCCGGCCTGCTGCCGTGGCTGTCCGTCGGCGCGGTCGGCGTCGTCGGCACCTCCACCCACTTCTGCGCCCGCGAGACGAAGGCGCTCATCGAGGCATTCGAACGCGGCGACACCGCCGAGGCGCTGCGGCTGCACCGGCAGCTGCTGCCCATCTACACCGGCATCTTCAAGCTGCCGGGCACCGTGCTGGTGAAGGCGGGCCTGCGATTGCGCGGCATCGACGTCGGTCCGGTCCGGCTGCCGCTCGTCGACGCGACCGACCACGACATCAGCCACCTGCGCGAGGATCTCGCCGCCGCCGGCCTGCTCTGATCGCGGACGCACCCGGCCACCGCCGGGCGTTTCTCCACGGCAACCCTCTACCTGACGGTTAGGTTCGGGAGCGTGGACAGTTCTACCGACACGCGCTCCGACGCCGACACCGGCTGGGACGACCTGCCCCGCGACCAGGGGACGGCCGCCACCGACAGCTGGGGTGAGGACCTGCCTCCGGTGCCCGCGCCGGCCCGCAAGCGCGCCGCCCGGAAGACGACCACGTCCCGCTCCGGGGCACCGACCGCCCGCAAGAGCCCCGCGCGGAAGTCGGCGTCCCGAAAGAGCCCGTCGCGCAAGACAGCGGCCCGCAAGACCCCTGCCCGGACGGCCGCGGCCCGCTCGCCGCTCGCCGTGCCCTTCGTCGGCGCCGGCAAGGCCCTCGCCGCGGTGTGGCGCGCTCTGGCCCTCATGATCGGCGGCCTGGCCCGCGCGGCGGGGCGCAACGCCGCCACGGCCCGTGAGCTGCCGGCCGAGCACCGCCGCGACGGTGCCGCACTCGGCGTGCTCGCCCTGGCGCTGGTGATGGCGGTCGCGGTCTGGGTCCAGGCGGCGGGCCCCGTCGGACGGGTGCTCGAGGCCGCTGTGCGGGTGCTCGTCGGCAACGCCGCGCTGCTGGTGCCGGTCGTGCTCGCCGTGGCCGGCGTGCACATGCTGCGACAGTCACCCGCCCCCGAGACGCGGGGCCGGGTCCTCGTCGGGGGTCTGGCCATCGCGCTGGCGGTCGTCGGCCTGTTCGACGTGTGGTCCGCCAGCCCCGGCGACACCGCCGGCCGGGAGCACGCCGGCGGGCTGCTGGGCACGCTGACCGGCGCGTCCCTGGCGCGCGGCCTCGGCGACGCGATCGCGGTGCCGCTGCTGGCCCTGGTGGGTGCCTTCGGCATCCTCGTCGTCACCGCGACCCCGATCACGGTGCTCGTCGACTACGTCGCCCGGCTCGTGGGCCTGCGCGACGACCCGTCCGACGCGACGGACGCTGCGGACGAGCTCCCCGCCCACCCGGCGGACGAGGACGAGGTGCCCGCCGCACCCCGCCGACGGCGCCGCCTCGTCGCGCAGGCCGCGCCCGAGGCCGCCACCGAGGACATCCCCGTCGTCGACCTGTCGGAACCGGTCACGCCGGCCAGCGAGGTGCGCAAGCCGCGCAAGCCGCGCACGCCCGCGGCTGCCGAGCCCGAGCTGCCGCCCATCGACCGTCCGGTGCAGCTCGAGCTGGCGGGTGGTGCCGGGCTCTACACCCTGCCCTCGCTCACGTCGCTCGCCCAGGGCAGCCCGCATCTCGAGCACACCAAGGCCAACGACGAGGTCATCGCCGCCCTGCAGCAGGTGTTCGCCGAGTTCGACGTCGACTGCGCCGTCACCGGCTTCAACCGCGGCCCCACCGTCACCCGCTACGAGGTCACCCTCGGCCCGGGCGTGAAGGTCGAGCGCATCACGAACCTGACCCGCAACATCGCGTACGCGGTGAAAAGCGCGGAAGTGCGCATTCTCAGCCCCATCCCGGGCAAGAGCGCCGTCGGCGTCGAGATCCCGAACGCCGACCCCGAGGTCGTGATGATCGGTGACGTGCTGCGCTCGAACGTCGCCCAGCGCGACCAGCACCCGATGCTCGTGGCCCTCGGCAAGGACGTCGAGGGCGGCTTCGTCGTCGCGAACCTCACCAAGATGCCCCACCTGCTGGTCGCGGGCGCGACCGGTGCGGGCAAGTCGAGCTGCATCAACACGCTGATCCTGTCGGTGCTCACCCGCGCGACACCCGATCAGGTACGCATGGTGCTCATCGACCCCAAGCGCGTCGAGTTCGCGGCCTACCAGGGCATCCCGCACCTGGTCACCCCGGTCATCACGAACGCCAAGAAGGCAGCCGACGCGCTGCAGTGGGTCGTGCGCGAGATGGACATGCGCTACGAGGACATGGAGACCTCGGGCGTCCGCCACATCGACGACTTCAACCGCAAGGTGCACTCCGGCGAGCTGAAGGCCCCGCCCGGATCGGAGCGCGTCTACCAGGCGTACCCGTACCTGCTCGTGATCGTCGACGAGCTCGCCGACCTGATGATGGTCGCGCCCCGGGACGTCGAGGACTCGGTCGTCCGCATCACCCAGCTGGCGCGGGCCGCCGGCATCCACCTCGTCATCGCCACCCAGCGCCCGTCCGTCGACGTCGTCACCGGTCTGATCAAGGCGAATGTGCCCTCGCGACTCGGTTTCAAGACGTCGTCGCTGGCCGACAGCCGGGTCATCCTCGACCAGCCCGGCGCCGAGAAGCTGCTCGGCAAGGGTGACGCGCTGTTCCTGCCGATGGGTGCGTCGAAGCCCGCCCGCATGCAGGGAGCGTTCGTCACCGACGCGGAGATCAACTCGATCGTCGAGCACTGCAAGACCCAGCTGCAGCCGACCTACCGCGAGGACGTCACCGCGCCGCAGGCGCCGAAGAAGGAGATCGACGAGGAGATCGGTGACGATCTCGATCTCTTCCTCTCGGCGGTCGAGCTCGTCGTGTCGACGCAGTTCGGCTCGACGTCGATGCTGCAGCGCAAGCTGCGGGTGGGCTTCGCCAAGGCGGGCCGGCTGATGGACCTGATGGAGTCGCGCGAGATCGTCGGCCCGTCCGAGGGGTCGAAGGCGCGCGACGTGCTCGTGATGCCCGACGAGCTGGCCGGCCTGATGTACACGCTGCGCAACGGCGGCACTGCCGCCGACCTGGTCGCGTCCGACGACGAGCCGGACGCCGTCGCCGACCCGGACCTGCCGCGAGCCGGCGGGGACGCCTGACCCCGGACGTCGCCGGAACGCCGAAGGCCACCTGCCCCGTCGGGCAGGTGGCCTTCGTGCACGTAGGGATCGTCCGGCGGGCCGGACGTGGCTCAGCGGCGGTGCTTGGCGCTGTAGAACAGGGCGGTGAGCGAGAGCCGGCGCGCGCCGACGGGACGCCGGTGACGGCCGACGTACTCCTCGTCCTCCTCGGTCGCGATGCCGGCCGCGGTGGGCGTCCACGCCGTGTAGCGCGGGTCGACCCGATCGAGTGTCGCCATCGCGATCACCTCCCCTTCGGGACGGACGCTAGTGCCTGTGACGGCTGTGACTGGTGAGACCACGCCCCGGGCGTGTCGCAGCGGGCCGTCACGCGTCGAGCTGCAGCAGCATGCGGGTGTTGCCCAGGGTGTTCGGCTTCACGTACTCGAGGCCGAGGAACTCCGCGACGCCCGGGTCGTAGGACCGGCGCAGCGCGTCGTAGGTGTCCATGTCGACCACCCGGGCCTGTTCGATCTCGACGAAGCCGGCGTGGGCGAAGAACCGGGTGTGGAACGTCAGGGCGAACAACCGCGACAGCCCGAGATCGCTCGCCACCTCGACCAGGCCGTTCAGCAGTTGCCGGCCGATGCGCCGTTGCCGGTGGTCGGGGTGCACCGCCAGGGTGCGGATCTCACCCAGATCGGCCCACAGCACGTGCAGGGCGCCGCAGCCGACGACCTCGCCGGCGTACTCGGCGACCAGGAACTCCTGCACGTCCTCGTAGAGGCTGACGAGTTCCTTGGCCAGCAGCCGCCGTCCGGACCCGGCGTAGATGTCGACGAGCGCCTTCATCGCCGGGACGTCCGCGGTGCGCGCCCGGCGGACGGTGACGCCCGCCGTCATGGGGTCGGGGTCGTCCTCGGGCACGCTCCGACCGTAGCCGGGGACGCTCGCCGCACGCTCGTGGCATCCGCCACGCCCGCGCGCAGGTAACCTGGCCTGCGTGTCGTCGGCCCGTCGCAGCGTTGCGGTGCGCACCCTCGGGTGTGCACGCAACGAGGTCGACTCCGAGGAACTCGCCGGACGGCTCGCCGCCGGCGGGTGGCAGCTGACCGAGGACGCCGACGCCGCCGAGGTCGTCGTCGTCAACACGTGCGGCTTCATCGAGTCGGCCAAGAAGGACTCCATCGACGAGCTGTTCCTGCACATGGACGGCGACCGCAAGGTCGTCGCGGTCGGGTGTCTCGCCGAGCGCTACGGCGACCAGCTCGCCGAGTCGTTGCCCGAGGCGGACGCCGTCCTCGGTTTCGACTCCTACGCCGACATCGCCACCCGCCTCGACGACATCGCCGCCGGACGGCCGGTCGCCTCGCACCGCCCGCGCGACCGCCGCACCCTGCTGCCGGTGACGCCGGTGCAGCGTCCCGCCGCGGCCGCCCAGGTCGCCGTCCCCGGTCACGACTGGCTGCCCGAGAGCCGGGTCCGCCTCGACGACGCCCCGGTCGCCTACGTCAAGCTCGCGTCCGGCTGCGACCGCCGCTGCACCTTCTGCGCGATCCCGTCGTTCCGCGGCTCGTTCGTCAGCCGCAAGCCCGTCGACGTCCTGTCCGAGGCGGCGTGGCTCGCGGGCACCGGCGTCCGCGAGCTGGTGCTCGTCAGCGAGAACTCGACGTCCTACGGCAAGGACCTCGGCGACCTGCGCGCCCTCGAGGCCCTGCTGCCCGACCTCGGCGCCATAGACGGCATCGAGCGCGTCCGGGTCGCCTACCTGCAGCCGGCCGAGCTGCGACCCGACCTGCTGCGCGTCATCGCCGACACCTCCGGCGTCGCGCCGTACTTCGACCTGTCCTTCCAACACGCGAGCACGCCGGTGCTGCGGCGCATGAAGCGCTTCGGCGGCACCGAGTCGTTCCTCGACCTGCTGCACCGCGCCCGCGAGATCACGCCCGACCTCGGTGCGCGCAGCAACGTCATCGTCGGCTTCCCCGGCGAGACCGAGGACGACGTGGCCGAGCTCGAGCACTTCCTCAACGAGGCACGCCTCGACGCCATCGGCGTCTTCGGCTACTCGGACGAGGAGGGCACCGAGGCGGTCGGTTTCGACGGCAAGCTCGACGCCGACGAGATCGCCGCCCGCAAGGAGCGCATCCAGTCGCTGGCCGACGAGTTGGTGTCCCAGCGCGCCGAGGAGCGCGTCGGCACCCGCGTCGAGGTCCTGGTCGAGGAGCTGTCCGAGGACGGCGTCATCGGCCGGGCCGCCCACCAGGGACCCGAGGTCGACGGGCACGTGCTGCTCGTCGCGGGGGAGTCCAGCGGCGACGTCGAGGTGTCGCGCGGGCAGATCGTCCCCGCCTTCGTGGTCGACAGCGAGGGCACCGACCTCGTCGCGGAGGTCGCGGGGACGCCGTGGTGAGCGGCGAGCGCACCTCGCCTCCCGGCGGGGTCTCGCCGTCCGCCGGACCATCGACCGGACGTCCGGTGCCGCCGACGCGCGTCGCGGCCGCCCGCTCCGAGGAGCGGTCGGCGATGGCGCACGCCGCCGCCAACGCCGCCGAGCAGCTCAGCGCCGCCGCCGAGCGCCGCGCACCGCTCACCGACGACCCGATCGGCGATCCGCCGAGCCCGGCGTCGGCCTGGAACATCGCCAACGCCCTCACCGTGCTGCGACTGCTCCTCGTCCCCGTCTTCGTCTGGACGCTCTTCGCCCAGGGCGGCGACGACACCACCTGGCGCATCGTCGCGTGGGCGGTCTTCGCCCTGGCCTGCATCACCGACACCGTCGACGGCGACATCGCCCGCAAGCGGGGTCTCGTCACCGAGTTCGGCAAGCTCGCCGACCCCATCGCCGACAAGGCGCTGGTCGGGGCGGCGCTCATCGGGTTGTCGCTGCTGCACGAGCTGCCGTGGTGGGTCACCGTGGTCGTCCTCGTCCGCGAGGTCGGGGTCACCGTCCTGCGGTTCTGGGTGATCCGGCACGGCGTCATCCCGGCCAGCCGCGGCGGCAAGCTGAAGACGCTGTTGCAGAGCGTCGCCATCGGCCTGTTCGTGCTGCCGTCCTGGGGCTGGCTGCACCCGATCGCGTGGGTCGTCATGATCGCCGCCCTCGTCGTGGCCGTGGCGACCGGCGTCGACTACGTCGCGCGCGCCGTCCGGCTGCGCCGGGAATCCCTCGCGGCCGCCGTCCGTTGACGCCCTGACGGCCCCGTACCGGCCCTGCACCAGGCGTGTTCGCCGAGAGCGGACGCCGTCGCCGACACCCGACAGGCTGTCGGTGCTCCGAGTAGCGTGACCGTCAGACAGCGATCGACGCCCGGTCGGTCCCGCATCCGTCCCGAGGGGGTCCCGTGCCCGTACTGCGACAAGTCGTCGGCGACACCCTCCGTGCCCTGCGGCTGCGGCAGCGCCGCACCCTGCGCGAGGTCTCGTCCTCGGCGCGGGTGAGCCTCGGGTACCTGTCCGAGGTCGAGCGGGGCCAGAAGGAGCCGTCGTCCGAGTTGCTCGCCGCGATCTGCGGCGCGCTCGACGTCGAGCTGTCCGAGCTGTTCGCCGAGGTGAGCGACTCGCTGCGCCGCGAGGAGAAGCTGGCCCTCGCCGGCCGCGTCGCGCACATCCCCGCCGGTCACGGCCAGCCGTCCCCGGCGGTCGCCCCGGCGGCGGGCGGCGCGAGCGCCCAGGTGCGCTCGCTGCCCACCGTCGCCGCCTGACGCGCCGGTCCCGCAACGCTGTCGGACGGTCCTGTTAGCGTCCCGTCCGTCACATCAGTCACATCGGTTTCAGATCGAGCGACCCGCCGTCCGTCCTGCCGGACGGGACGTCGGGGAGAGGTAGCGTCCGCCGCGAGCACCGCCGAGGACGGCCCCAGCCCGCAGCTGGATCCGCCCGGGCAGCACGGCGGCCCTCGCTTCTCGGTCGGTTCCGACGGCAGGAGGCCACGCATGGGTGCATCGGCGAATCCGTTGTTCGACACGTTGTTCCGCCCGACCACGGACGACGCCCCGGCCCAGGCCGAGCACCGCGCGCCCGCGGTGCCCGCGGTGCCTCCCGCGCGACCGGCGCCGGTCGCACGCCCGGCTGCCGCCCCGGTCCCGGCGGTGGCCGCCCCCGTCCCGGCGGTGGCCTCCGCGGCTCCGGTGCGGGTCACCGGCACCCGCACCCGCGCCGGTAATGCGATGAGCCGCACCCGGGCAGCCCTGCTGTCGGGCGCCGCGCGGGCCGTGGCCACGAGCGGCACGCGCATCGCCATGGCCCAGGTCGCCACGGCGGCCGGCGTCGCCAAGGCAACGCTCTACAACCACTTCCGCACCCGCGACGCCGTGCTCGCCGCGCTCGTGCTCGACCAGGTGCAGCATCTCGTCGACGCGCACGCCGACGAGCCGCTCGACACCGCGCTGGCCGCGACCGCGCTCGCGATCTCGCGCAACGAGACGCTGCGGGGCCTGGCCGCCGTCGAGCCCGCCGCTCTCGCGGCGTTGGCCCGCATCGACGAGGACGCGCCGGCCTGGCAGCTGGCCCGCACCGGTGTCGCGCAGGTGCTGGCGGGGTCGGGTCGTACCGGCACCGACACCGTGCTGCGATGGCTCGCCTCGTTCCTGCTCAGCCCCGCTGCGCCGGCCACCATCGCCGACGACGTCGCCGTGCTCGTCGCCGGGCTCCCGGTGTCGACCGTGGCTGTCGACGCGGCCACGGAATCGGCGGCTGCATCTGCTGCGCAACCGCTCGCGGCGTCGGGCGCACCGGGGGCGCCGACGGCGTCGGTGGACGGCGCCCGCACCGCCTGAGACCGGCGTGTTCCGCCGTCGCCGCGCGGCCGACCCGGCCGACCCGGCCGTCGTGCTCGACGGGTTGCGGGCTGCCGTCGCCCGCCTCGAGCAGCAGCGCAGCGCCGCCGCCGAGGCCGCCGGACGGGCGTTCGTGTCCCAGGCCGAGGTCACTCGCATCTGCACCGAGCAGCTCGCTGCGCTCGCCGCGGCGTTCGGCGTGGCCGAGGAGTGCGAGACGACGGCGGTCCGAGCCGCCCGAGCCGCCCGCGACGACGCCGACCCGTCCGCCGAGGACCTCGAGCGGACGGTCGAGGCGTTGCGCGCCTCCCAGCAGGTGCTCGGCGGGGCGGCCGAGCCCATCCACGCCCTGCTCGCGCAGGCACGGGACAACACCGCCCAGGCCCGCGAGGTGCTGGCCCGTTCCCGCGCCGTGCTCGACGAGCAGATCCGCGCTCAGCTGCGCGCGCTGCAACGGTTCGAACGCGCCGAGATGGCCCGGGCCGCGGCCGCAGCTCGCGAGCGGCGCCGGTGACGGCTCGTCACACCGAACGGCCGCGACGGGCGGGATCGGGCTGGCAGCGGGGGCAGAAGTACGTGCCGCGGTGTCGCGGCGGCAGGCCCTGTTCCTCCCGCACGATCGGCGTGCGGCACCGAAGGCAGGGCTGACCGCCGCGCTCGTAGGTCCAGTGCTCGCGGCCGCGCTGCGTCGAGCCCGTCGTCGACTGCTCCGGGTGGTCGCGATTGGCGCGCAGCACGGTGAAGCACCGGTTGATCAGGGCGTCGAGGTCGGCGACGTCGTCGACGCGCGTCCACGGGTGCACGCGCTGCATGAACAGCACCTCGCACTTGTACATGTTGCCGACGCCGGCGAGGTTGCGCTGGTCGAGCAGGGCCTCGCCGATGGTGAGATCGGGTTCGCGGCGCAGGTTCGCCGCCGCCAGGCCCGGGTTCCAGTCGGGGCCGAGCAGGTCGGGTCCGAGGTGGTCGACGAACTCACCCTCGCCCGCCCGCGGCACGATCTTCAGGTCGTGCACCCGGTAGCCGGTCGCCAGCCAGTCGTCGTTGCCGAGCAGGGCCCGGATCATGTGGTCGGGATGGCGCCGCGGGCGGGGCTTCCCGGTGGCCGAGAGGTACCAGCTGCCGTCCATGCGCAGGTGGCTGTGCAGCGTGAGCTCGTCCCCGGGACCGCCGATGCGCGTGAGGATGTGCTTGCCGCGGGCCAGCACCTCGCTCACCTGCCGACCGCGCAGGTCGACGGTGGCGAGCGCCGGGATGCGGAAGTCCGACACCGTCAACGGCCGCCCCGCCAACGCCTTGTGCAGCCGGTTCGCGGTGAGCCACACCGTGTCGCCCTCGGGCACGTGCAGCCTCCGTCCGATCCGACACTCCGTGGGCGCAGGCGGATGGCCCGGCTCGTGGTTCGACCCTAGGCGCGCAACCGCAACCCGCCCCGCGGTGTCGGGCGGAACCCGGCCGCGGTGAGCGCGTCCCCGAGCGCGGAGGTGGCCACGGGGGCGCCGTCGGCCTTCTCGACCTGCAGACGGCCGAGCGCTCCGTCGCGGACGGCGAGCGCGAGCGCGTCGGCGGCCGGCTGCAGCACGTCCGGATCGTCGCTGAACGACAGCAGCGTGCGTCCGCCGCGCTCGACGTAGAGCACGCACGCGCCGTCGACGAGCACGACGAGTGAGCCCGCCTTGCGAGCGGCCTGGTGCCCGCGCTTGCCGTCCTCGGCCGGCGCCTGCGGGAAGGGCAGCGCCGCGCCGTAGGGGTTCGCGGGGTCGGTGGCGGCGAGCACGAGAGCCGTGGCGCCCTCGGCCGCGCGGGTGTCGAGCGGACGCGCCTCGGCACGCAGCCGGTCGACCGCCCCGGGCAGGGCGAACTGCGAGGCACCCAGACCCTCGACGAAGTAACCGCGGCGCGCGCGCCCGCTCTCCTCGGCCTGCTTGAGCACGGCGTAGACGGCGGCGAAGCCGCCCTCGATGCGTTCGGCCATCACCGCGCCGCGGGTCACCACGCCGTACCGGTCGAGCAGCACGTCGGCGGCGGCCAACGCGCGCCGGGTGGGGTCGAGATCGCGCACCGGCACCGCCGACCAACGGCCCGCCATGCCGAACGGGGCCGCCCGTCCGCCGGCGCCGCCGCCGGGCGCGACCAGCCCGCCGTAGCGGCCGTACCGGGTCGAGCGCGGACGCCGGGGAGCGGCCGCGCGCTTGTGTGCCGTGCGGCCGCCCGAGCCGAGCAGCGATCGCACCGGCGCGATGGTGTCGTTGGTGAGCCATCCGCCCCAGACGAGGTCCCACACGGCCCGGACGACCGCCTGGTCGGACTCGAACGATTCGGCGCCCGCCATCGCCCGGTCGACGAGGGCCTTGAAGAAGACCGCCTCGTCGGCCCCGACCGCGTCGCGCAGCGCGACCGCCACGGATTCGTCGACCTCGTCCGGCGGCGGCAGCACGAGGGGTGCGATCTCGGCGGGCGCGAGCGTGACCCAGCCGTCGTTCGTCCCCAGCGCACCCGCGCCGGACCACACGACGTCTCCCGACAGGGTCAGTTCGTCGAGCAGGGCGGGGGAGTACCCCGCCACCCGGGACGGGAGCACGAGGGTCTCGAGCGCGCTGGCGGGCACGACCACGCCCGCGAGTTGCTCGATCGCCCGCATCAGGCCGTCGACCCCCCGGGACGCCCGCGTGCCCAGCCCCTGCCACGACGGCACGAAGCGGGCGAGGGCGTCGGGCGGAACCGGCTCGACCTCCTTGCGCAGGGCGGCGAGCGACCGACGCCGGATCGCCCGCAGCACCTCGGCGTCGCACCACTCGGTGGCCATGCCGCCGGGGCGGAACTCGCCCTGGACGAGCCGGCCGGACGCGCCGAGCCGCGCCAGCGCGGACCCGACGACGGCGACACCGAGCCCGAGCCGCTCGGCGGCGTCGGTGGCCACGAACGGGCCGTGGGTGCGCGCGAACCGGGACACGAGGTCGCCCAGCGGGTCCTTCACGGGCTCGGTGAACGCCTCGGGCACCCCGACCGGGATCGCCGCGCCCAGCGCGTCGCGCACGCGTCCGGCGTCCTCGATGGCCAGCCACCGTTCCTCACCCGCGATGCGGACGCGGATCGCGCGGCGCGACTCCTCGAGGGCGGCGAGATCGGCGGCGCTCGCCCCCCGGGCGATGGCCTCGGCGGTCGTCAGGTCGCCGACGGCGCGCAGCAGGTCGTGCACGCCGTCGGTGCCCTTGGCCTGCCGGTCGGGCGCCAGCCGGGCGATCTCGGCCTCGACCTGGGCGATGGCCTCGGGGTCGAGCAGCTCGCGCAGGTCGGTCGCGCCCAGCAGCTCGGCGAGCAGGGCGGAGTCGAGCGACAGCGCCTGCGCCCGGCGTTCGGCCAGCGGCGCGTCGCCCTCGTACATGAACACGCCGACGTAGCCGAACAGCAGCGACCGGGCGAACGGCGACGCGGACGACGTCTCGACCTCGACGAGCTTCACCGACCGGTTCGCGAGCTCGCGCATCAGCCCGACGAGGCCGGGCAGGTCGAAGACGTCCTGCAGGCACTCGCGCATGGCCTCGAGCACGACGGGGAAGTCGCCGTACTCGCCGGCGACCTGCAGCAGCTGGTTGGCCCGCTGCCGCTGCTGCCACAGCGGCGTGCGGCGGCGGGGGTCGCGGCGGGGCAGCAGCAGGGAACGGGCCGCGCACTCGCGGAACCTGGACGCGAACAGCGCCGACGAGCCGACCTCGCTCGTCACGAGCGCCTCGATGTCGTCCGGTTCGAACACGGCGATCTCGCCGCCGGGCGGTTCGGCGTCGGTCTCGGGCAACCGGAGCACGATGCCGTCGTCGGAGTGCATCGCCGACACCTCGAGCCCGTGCCGCTCGCGCAGCCGCGCCGCGATGGCCAGCGCCCACGGGGCGTTGACCGGTGCGCCGAACGGCGAGTGGACGACCAGCTGCCAGTCGCCCAGTTCGTCGCGGAAACGCTCGACGAGCACGGTGCGGTCGTCGGGCAGGTGGCCGGTGGCCTCGCGCTGCTCGGCCAGGTAGGTCACCAGGTTGGCCGCGCCCCACTCGTCGAGGCCGGCCGCGCGGGCCCGCGACAGGGCCTCGTCGGGCTTGGCGTTGGCCACCTCGCGCAGGAAGGTGCCCAGGGCCCGCCCGAGCTCGACCGGACGGCCGGGCTGGTCACCCTTCCAGAACGGCATCTTGCCCACCTCGCCCGGCGCGGGCGTGACCAGCACGCGGTCGTGGGTGATGTCCTCGATACGCCAGGACGACGAGCCGAGCAGGAACACGTCGCCGACCCGCGACTCGTAGACCATCTCCTCGTCGAGCTCGCCGACGCGCCGGCCGGGACCCTCGCCACCGGCGAGGAAGACGCCGAACAGCCCGCGGTCGGGGATGGTGCCGCCGCTGGTCACCGCCAGGTGCTGCGCGCCCCGGCGCGGGGTGAGTTCGCCACCCACACGGTCCCACACCAGCCGTGGCCGCAGCTCGGCGAACGCGTCGGACGGGTAGCGCCCGGCGAGCATGTCGAGCGTGGCCTCGAGCGCGGAGCGGGGGAGCCCGGCGAACGGAGCCGCCCGGTGGACCAGCGCCTCGAGTTCGTCGACGGAGACGGTGTCCATGGCCACCATGGCGACGATCTGCTGCGCCAGCACGTCGAGCGGGTTGCGCGGGTAGCGCATCGACTCGATCTGCCCGTCGCGCATGCGCTCGGCGACGACCGCGCACTCGAGCAGGTCACCGCGGAACTTCGGGAAGATCACGCCGCGGGACACGGCGCCGACCTGGTGACCGGCCCGGCCGACCCGCTGCAGGCCTGCCGCCACCGACGGCGGCGACTCGACCTGGACGACGAGGTCGACGGCGCCCATGTCGATGCCCAGCTCGAGCGACGAGGTCGCGACGACGGCGGGCAGCCGTCCGCCCTTCAGTTCCTCCTCGACGATGGATCGCTGTTCCCGCGACACCGACCCGTGGTGAGCCCGTGCCACGACGGTCTCGCCCGCCGGGCGCCCCGACCCCGCCTGCGCCATCACCTCGGCCGGGGCCTTCCCCGACTCGTCGAGCTCGGCGCCGGCCCGTTCGGCGGCCAGCTCGTTGAGCCGGGCGGTCAACCGCTCGGCCAGGCGCCGGGAGTTGGCGAACACGATCGTCGAGCGGTGCTCGCTCACCAGGTCGAGCACGCGCTCCTCGACGTGAGGCCAGATCGACGCCCGCCGCTGCGCGCCCGATGCGGCGCCGGTGAGGTCGTCGGTGGGCTCGCCGATGGCGGACATGTCCTCGACGGGGACGACGACCTCGAGCTCGAACGTCTTGGACGCCGGCGGCTGCACGATCGTGACCGGCCGTCCGCCGGCCAGGAAGGTCGCGACCTCGTCGACCGGGCGGACGGTGGCCGACAGCCCGATGCGCTGGGCGGGCTTCTCCAGCAGCAGGTCGAGGCGCTCGAGCGACACCGCGAGGTGCGCGCCCCGCTTCGTGGCGCACACCGCGTGCACCTCGTCGATGATCACCGTGTCGACCCCGCGCAGCGACTCGCGCGCGGCGGACGTCAGCAGCAGGAACAGCGATTCGGGGGTGGTGATGAGGATGTCGGGCGGGCGCCGGGTGAACAGCCGCCGCTCCTCGGCGGACGTGTCGCCCGAGCGCATGCCGACGGTGACCTCGGGTTCGGGCAGTTCGAGGCGCGCCGCCGCCTGCCGGATGCCCGCCAGCGGACCGCGCAGGTTGCGCTCGACGTCGACGGCCAGCGCCTTCAGCGGGCTGACGTAGAGCACGCGGCAGCGTCGCTTCGGTTCCTCCGGGACGGGTTCGGTCGCCAGCCGGTCGAGCGCGGACAGGAACGCCGCCAGCGTCTTGCCCGACCCGGTGGGGGCGACGACGAGCGCGTGCTCACCGCGCGCGATCGCGTCCCACGCGCCCTGCTGGGCCGGCGTCGGCGCCGCGAACGCGCCGTCGAGCCAGGCCTGCGTGGCGGGGGAGAAGGTCACGGCCTCCATGGTGCCCGCGGGGTACGACAACACGCGCGGATTCGGAGTGCCGGCCGGGACGCTGCTACTCTTGGCGTGCGACCAGCCTGTGCTCTCACCGGCGCAGGCGTGCAAGCGGAAGCCCACAGCCTCCCACCCGAGCCGCAGTTCCATCGGCGCGCCGGGTCCGGTCCGCGGTTCCCGGCCCCGCCGGTGAGCCGGAGCACGCCTGTCGTGCTCGTGCGGACCGGTCGAGAACCGGGGCCCCGCCGGCACAGGCCGCGGGGCCCTTTCGCACGACGGGGCCCGATCTACAGCCAGACCGTAGGAGGTCCCATCAGCTCCGAACCCAGGATCAACGACAGGATCCGCGTCCCCGAAGTACGTCTCGTCGGTCCCGAGGGCGAGCAGGTCGGCATCGTGCCGATCGGCAAGGCGCTCGAGCTGGCCGCCGAGTCGGACCTGGATCTGGTCGAGGTCGCACCGATGGCGCGTCCGCCCGTCTGCAAGCTCATGGATTACGGCAAGTTCAAGTACGAGACGGCCCAGAAGGACCGCGAGAACCGCCGCAACCAGACGCTGACGGTCATCAAGGAGATGAAGCTCCGCCCCAAGATCGACTCGCACGACTACGAGACCAAGAAGGGTCACGTCGAGCGGTTCCTGAAGGCGGGCGACAAGGTGAAGGTCACGATCATGTTCCGTGGCCGCGAGCAGTCCCGCCCCGAGCTGGGCTTCCGGCTGCTGCAGCGTCTCGCCGAGGACATCACCGAGCTCGGCTACGTCGAGTCCTCTCCGAAGCAGGACGGCCGCAACATGGTCATGGTCGTGGCGCCGCACCGCACCGCGAAGCCCGCCCGGGCTGCGCGTCCGGCCGATGCCGCACCTGCTGCGCCGGCCGAGTCCGCGCCGGCCGAGTCCGCGCCCGCCGAGTAGGCAGCCGTACCACCAGAACGTCCGCACCACCGACGAAGGAACCGACACCGATGCCGAAGAACAAGACCCACAGCGGGATGAAGAAGCGCGTGCGCATCACCGGCCGCGGCAAGATCCGCAGCGAGCGCGCGAACATGCAGCACAAGTTCGAGCACAAGTCCTCGCGCCACAAGCGCCGGCTGTCCGGCACGTCCGGCGTCGCGGCGTCCGACGTCAAGCGCGTGAAGAAGATGCTCGGGCTCTGAGCCCCTTCCCGACTGAACCCCCGCGCGCGCCGCACCCGGTGCGCGCCCGATAACGCAAGGAGCTCGACGTGGCACGCGTCAAGCGGGCGGTCAACGCCCAGAAGAAGCGCCGGAGCACCCTCGAGGCGGCAGCGGGTTACCGCGGCCAGCGTTCGCGGCTGTACCGCAAGGCCAAGGAGCAGCTGCTCCACTCCTCGACCTACCAGTACCGCGACCGCAAGGCCCGCAAGGGCGACTTCCGGCAGCTGTGGATCACCCGCATCAACGCCGCGGCCCGCGCCAACGACATGACCTACAACCGCTTCGTGCAGGGTCTGCGCCTGGCCGGCGTCGAGACCGACCGCAAGGTCCTCGCCGACCTCGCGGTCAATGACCCCGCCGCGTTCACCGCGCTCGTCGAGGTCGCGCGCGCCGCGATCAAGGAAGAGGGCATCGGCGGCGCCGCTGCCCAGTCCCCGGCCGCCTGAGGCCCACGGGACTCCCGCTGCTCAGCAGCTCCAACGCCCGGCTCGCCGCCGCGCGCCGTCTCACCCGACGGTCCGCGCGGCGCGAGACCGGGCGTTTCCTCGCCGAGGGCGCGCAGGCCGTGCGCGAGGCGCTGGCCGCCGACGCCGTCCTCGAACTGTTCGCCACCGCGGACGCGATCGCGCGGAACCCCGAGCTCACCGACCGGGCGGACGAGATCTCCGACAAGGACGCCGTCGCGCTGTCCGAGACGGTCACGCCGCAGGGGCTCGTCGCCGTCTGCGCGCTGCCGCAACCGTCGCTCGGTGACGTGCTCTCCCGCGGGCCGCGGCTCCTGGTCGGTCTCGCCGAGCCGAACGATCCCGGCAACGTCGGGACGATCGTCCGCACCGCCGATGCCGCCGGCGCCGACGCGGTGGTCATCGACGGCGGTGTCGACGCGTTCAACGGCAAGGCCGTCCGCGCCAGCGCCGGCAGCATCTTCCACCTCCCGGTCGTCGACGCGTCGCTCGCGGACATCACCGGGTTGCGCGTCCTGGCGACGAGTGGCGAAGGCGCCCGCGACCTCGACGACCTCGCCGACGACGGCACCCTCGCCCGTCCGACCGCCTGGCTGTTCGGCACCGAGGCGCACGGCCTGCCGCGCGCCGTGCTCGATCGCGCCGACGAGACCGTCCGCATCCCCGTCCACGGACGGGCCGAGAGCCTCAATCTCGCCGCCGCGGCCGCGGTGTGCCTCTACGCCAGTGCGCGCGCGCAGCGGAGGTCCTGAATGGGCGTCGTCGCGGCGGTCGTGCTGATCGTCGGCCTGTTCGCCGTCGGGTTCGCGCTCAAGGCCTGGGTCGATGCACGCGGGCGCGCGAAGGCGGGGGCCGTCGGCGACCGACTGATGAGCGGCAAGGCCGCGAAGCACGTGGCCCTGCTCGAGCCGACCCTGCTCGTCCGGGCCGCACCCGCCACCGTGACCGAGCTGGTCGCTCCTGTGCTCGCCGACCACTCGCGGTGGGTGCTGTTCGATCCCGCCGATCCGCAGGCCGGGGAGCACGCCGCCTGGGCTTCCACCTCGTCGCTCACGCCGGCCCTGCCCCGGTTGGCCGTGCGGCCGTCGACCACGCCCGGGTGGTCCGAGTTCGGCGTGGTCGCCTACGCGTGGCGGTCTCGCTTCCCGCAGGGCGGCGGATTCGCCAAGAGGGTGACGCCGCGGTGCCGGGAGGCGCTGCGCTCGGCCGACCTGGAGGTCCGCGAGGTTCGGCGCGAGTTCACCGTCCCGCTCACCGGTCCGACGTCCGATGGTGTCCGGACGGCCCTGCCGTTGTCGGCCGCTGCGGGTGGCGCGGGCGGCACGGCCCTGGACGCGTCGTGACGGGCGCGGTCATGCGAGGCCCGCGCGCCGTCAGTGGTCCGCGGGTCCGCTCGCTCAACGTCGCCCTCGACCTGCGGGACGTGCCGTACAAGGACCGTCCGACCGGCATCGGCAAGGTGCCGACCGTCGCGCCCGTCGTCGTGCAGGATCCCGGTCCGAAGCGAGGCGGCAGCGGCAGCGGCATCACCGTCGACCGCGTCGGCGACCAGCGGCACCACGGCGGCAGCGACCAGGCCCTCTATGCCTTCGCGCGCGAGGTCCTCGACGAGTGGGAACAGCGGCTCGACCGGACGATTCCCGACGGCGGGTTCGGCGAGAACCTCACCACCGCGGAGGTGGCCGTGGACGACGCCCTGCTCGGCGAGCAGTGGCGCATCGGACCCGAGGTCGTGGTGCAGGTGACGTTGCCGCGCATCCCCTGCAACACCTTCCGTGGCTGGATGGGCATCCGCGGCTGGGCCAGGAGGTTCACCGAGGACGGCCGCAGCGGCGCCTACCTGCGCGTCGTGACGCCGGGCATCATCCGATACGGGGACGAGGTCGAGGTGCTCGCCCGCCCCGACCACGACATCACCGTGTCGCTGGCCTTCCGCGCCGTCATGGGCGACAAGCGCCTGCTGCCGCGCCTGTTCGAGGCGGGGCCGTATCTCGTCCACGACCTGCGCAAGACCGCCCTGCGCGGCTGACTAGTCCTCGAGCGACACCAGGATCCGCGTCAGTTCCCTGCGGTCCTTCGCGCTGAGCCGCGCGAACATCTCGTCGGTCTCGGCCATCCGCGCCTCCCGCACGCGCAGCATCGTCTCGCGACCGGCGTCGGTGGGGACGACGAGTGTCGCGCGCCGGTCGGACGGATCGGGCGTGCGCTCGACCAGGCCGCGCTCCTCCAGCGCGTCGACGACCTCGGTCGCCGAGCGCGGCGCGATGCCGAGCTTCTCGGCGAGCGCGCCCGGGCGCATCGCCCCCCGGCGCATCAACGTGCCGAGCGCGCGCGACTGGGCGGGAGAGAGGTCGAAGGGCGCGAGGGTCTGCTGCGTGCCGTGCCGCAACCGCCGCGCGACCGTCCAGAAGGCGTTGGTCAGCGCCTCGAGCTCGGCGTCCCGGTCGGTCACGGGAACAGACTAGCGCAGGTTGTTGTTGAGCCTCATTGTGAGGTAACCTCAGCATCATCCCGACCGAGAGGATCTGCCCTTGACCAGCCCCATGTTCGGCGGAGGTCGCCCCGGCGGCTCCGCCAAGAAGCCCACCGCCGCCGAGAAGGCCCAGGCCCGCGAGGTGTCCCTGCGCCGCATCGGCTCCCTGTTCGTCCCGTACCGCCGCCCGCTCGGTGTCGTCACCGCGATCATCGTGGTGTCGGCGGTGCTGGCGATGGCCTCGCCGTTCCTGCTGCGCGAGGTCATCGACGTCGCGCTGCCGCAGCGCGATCTCGTGCTGCTCGGCTGGCTCGCCGCCGGCATGGTCGCCGTCCCCGGCATCACCGCCGTGCTCGGCGTCGTCCAGACCTGGATCAGCACCCGCGTCGGCCAGCAGGTCATGCACACGCTGCGCACCGGAGTCTTCGCCCACCTGCAGCGCCAGTCCATGGCGTTCTTCACGCGTACCCGCACCGGTGAGGTGCAATCGCGCATCACCAACGACATCGGCGGCATGCAGTCGGTCGTCACGTCCACCGCGACCAGCATCGCGTCGAACCTGACCACCGTGATCGCCACCGGGGTCGCGATGGCGGCCCTGTCGTGGCAGCTGTCGCTCATCACGGTCGTCGTGATGCCGCCGGCCATCCTGCTCACCCGACGTGTCGCCCGCATGCGCCGCGCCATCACCGAACAGCGGCAGCGCGAGCTCGCCGACCTCAACGTCACCATCGACGAGGGCCTGTCCATCAGTGGCGTCCAGCTCGCCAAGACGATGGGCACGGGTCCCGCGCTGATCGAGCGCTTCACCGCGTCGTCCGCCCGGCTCATCGACCTCGAGCTGCGCTCCGAACTGGCCGGACGCTGGCGCATGGCCGTCATGCGCGTGCTGTTCGCGGCCATCCCGGCCGTCATCTACTTCGGCGCCGGACTGCCCGGCACCACCCTGTCGATCGGCACCGTGGTGGCGTTCACCGCGCTGCAGGGCAGCCTGTTCATGCCGCTCATGGGCCTGCTCGACGTGGGCGTCACCGTCACCAGTTCGCTCGCGCTGTTCGCCCGGATCTTCGAGTACCTCGACCTGCCCGTCGACGTCGCCGACCCGGCCGAACCGGTCACGATCGACACCGCGACCGCGCCGGGCCACGTCCGCTTCGAGTCCGTGACGTTCCACTACCCGGGCAGCGACACCGCCGCCGTCGCCGGCGTCGACCTCGACGTCCCCGCCGGCACCACCCTCGCACTCGTCGGCGAGACGGGGTCGGGCAAGAGCACGCTGGCCTCGCTCGTCGCCCGGCTGCACGACCCCACCGGCGGACGGATCACGATCGACGGCGTCGACCTGCGCGACCTGAGACTGGCGGACGTGGCCGAACTGGTCGGCGTCGTCAGCCAGGAGACCTACCTGCTGCACGCGACCGTCCGCGAGAACCTGCGCTACGCGAAGCCCGACGCGACGGACGAGCAGATCGTCGCGGCCGCGAAGGCCGCCCGGATCCACGACCTCGTCGCCGGGCTGCCCGAGGGTTACGACACGATGGTCGGCTCGCGCGGTCACCGGTTCTCCGGGGGCGAGAAGCAGCGCATCGCGATCGCGCGGACGCTGCTGCGCGACCCGCGGGTGCTCGTCCTCGACGAGGCCACCAGTGCGTTGGACAACGAGACCGAGCGTGCGGTGCAGCTCGCCTTCGACGAACTGTCCCGCGGACGCACGACGATCACCATCGCCCACCGCCTGTCGACCGTCCGCGATGCCGACCAGATCGCCGTCGTCGACCACGGCCGCGTCGTCGAGCGCGGCGACCACGACGCACTGCTCGCCCAGGACGGCCGCTACGCCGCCCTGAACGCGTGAACTAGGCTTACGGACGTGACCGCGACCTCGCCCCGCGCGCTGTTTGCCGCGCGGCTGGCGGCCGCCCTCCGTCCGCGCGCCTAGGCGGCATCGTCGTCGGCGCGCCCGTCCGCACCGACGAAGGAACGAGATGACGTCCCAGAACTTCGACCCGGTCGAGGTCGCCACCCTGCAGCCCGAGGCGATCGAGGCGAACGTCGCCGCCGCGCTCGAGGCGTTCGCGGCGGCCACCACCCTGGACGAGCTCAAGGCGGCCGGTCTCGCCCACACGGGCGACCGGTCGCCACTGGCGCTCGCGAACCGCGAGATCGGCGCCCTGCCCCCGGCGGCCCGCGCCGCCGCCGGCAAGCGCGTCGGCCCCGCCCGCGGTCAGGTCAAGCAGGCCCTCGCCGCCCGGCAGGCCGAGCTCGAGGCCGAGCGGGACGCGCGTGTGCTGGTCACCGAGTCCGTCGACGTGACCCTGCCGACGACCCGCGGTCTCGTCGGGGCGCGGCACCCGCTCACCCAGACGATGGAGCAGATCAGCGACGTCTTCCTCGCGATGGGCTGGGAGGTCGCCGAGGGTCCCGAGGCCGAGGGGTCCTGGTTCAACTTCGACGCCCTGAACACGCCGCGCGAACACCCCTCGCGCGAGCTGAGCGACACGTTCTACCTCGACTCGGCCGACTCGGGCGTCGTGCTGCGCACCCAGACGTCCCCGGTGCAGGTCCGCGCCATGCTCGAGCGCGACCTGCCGATCTACATCGTCTGCCCGGGCAAGACGTTCCGCACCGACGAGCTCGACGCCACGCACACGCCGGTGTTCCACCAGCTCGAGGGCCTCGCCGTCGA
This sequence comes from Jatrophihabitans fulvus, assembly GCF_054781375.1. Taxonomy (NCBI): domain Bacteria; kingdom Bacillati; phylum Actinomycetota; class Actinomycetes; order Jatrophihabitantales; family Jatrophihabitantaceae; genus Jatrophihabitans; species Jatrophihabitans fulvus. The sequence continues at coordinate 1,678,422 of NZ_BAAGUN010000001.1, read as the reverse complement.
CGAGGGCCTCACGCTGGCGCACCTCAAGGGCACGCTCGACCACATGGCGCGGGCCATGTTCGGCCCCGACATGACGACCCGGTTACGGCCCCACTACTTCCCGTTCACCGAGCCCAGCGCCGAGCTCGACCTGCTCTGCTTCGTCTGCAAGGGAGAGTCGGTCGACAATCCCGACCGACCGTGTCGCACCTGCAGCAGCGAGGGCTGGATCGAGTGGGGCGGCTCGGGCATGGTCGACCCGCGCGTGCTCGTCGCGTGCGGCATCGATCCCGAGCGCTACACGGGTTTCGCGTTCGGCATGGGCATCGAGCGCACGTTGATGTTCCGCAGCGGCGTCGCCGACATGCGCGACATCGTCGAGGGCGACGTGCGCTTCAGCGGCGCGTTCGGGGTGCAGTGATGACGAACGACTACTCGGGAGTGACGCAGTGAAGGCGCCCGTCAGCTGGCTGGCCGAGCACGTCGAGCTGCCCGCGGGCCTGACGCCGAGGCAGCTCGCCGACGCGTTGATCCGCGTCGGCCTCGAGGTCGAGTCCGTCGATTCGGCTGCGGAGGGGCTGTCGGGCCCGATCGTCGTCGGACGTGTCGTGTCCCTGGTCGAGGAGCCGCAGAAGAACGGCAAGGTCATCCGCTGGTGCCAGGTCGACGTCGGCGAGCAGGAGCCGCGCGGCATCGTGTGCGGTGCCCACAACTTCGCCGTGGGCGATCTCGTCGTCGTCTCGCTGCCCGGAGCGGTGCTGCCCGGCGGCTTCGCGATCAGCGCGCGCAAGACCTACGGCCACGTGTCGGACGGCATGATCTGCTCGGTCCGCGAGCTGGGCATCGGCGACGACCACGACGGCATCCTCGTGCTGCCGCCCGACGCCGCCGCGCCGGGCGCCGACCCGCTGCCCCTGCTCGGCCTCGACGACGCCGTGCTCGACGTCGCCGTCACCACCGACCGCGGCTACACGATGTCGATCCGCGGGCTCGCCCGCGAGGCGGCCGCCGCGCTCGGCGTGCCGTTCCACGACATCGCGCCCGAGCTGCCCGAGCCCGACGGCCGGGCTTACGACGTCGACATCGACCCCGGGTCGTGCCTGCGCTTCTCGGCACGAGCGGTCACGGGGCTCGATCCCACGGCGCCGTCGCCGGAGTGGATGCAGAACCGGTTGCGGCAGTGCGGCATCCGCGCCATCTCGCTCGCCGTCGACGTCACCAACTACGTGATGCTCGAGACCGGCCAGCCCCTGCACGCCTTCGACCGCGCGAAGCTCACGGGCGGCATCACCGTCCGCCGCGCGAGGGCGGGGGAGAAGCTGACGACCCTCGACGACCAGGTGCGCACCCTCGACGCCACCGACGTCGTCGTCGCCGACGACTCGGGCGCCGTCGCTCTTGCCGGTGTCATGGGCGGCGCGTCGACCGAGATCGGTGACGGCACGAGCGACGTCCTGCTCGAGGCCGCCACCTGGTACCCGGACGTCGTCGCGCGTACGGTCCGCCGCCACCGCCTGCCCAGCGAAGCCGCCCGCCGCTTCGAGCGCGGCGTCGACCCCGAGATCGCCGGCGTCGCGTTGCAGCGCTGTGTCGACCTGCTGGTCGAACACGGCGGCGCGAGCGCCGTCGAGGGTTTCACGGTCGTGGGCGAACCGCCGGCGCCCGCCGTGATCGAGCTGCCCGTCGGGCTCAGCGAACGGCTTGCCGGCATGCCGATCGACCGCGACACCGTCGTCGCGCACCTGCGTGCCGTCGGCTGCGCCGTCGAGGGGGACGACCCGCTGACGGTGCGCCCGCCAACCTGGCGCCCCGACCTGCTGCTCGGCGCCGACCTCGTCGAAGAGGTCGTCCGCCTCGTCGGGTACGACACGCTGCCGTCGGTGCTGCCCGCCGCGCCGGCCGGCCGCGGGCTGACGCCGCGGCAGCAGCTGCGTCGCGCGATCTCGCGCGCCACGGCGTCCGCCGGGTACACCGAGGTGCTCGCCTACCCGTTCGTGTCACCGACCGTCCACGACGCGTTCGGGCTCGACGCCGACGACCCGCGCCGTCACGCGGTCCGGCTGGTCAATCCGCTGTCCGACGACGAACCCGAGCTGCGCACCTCGGTGCTGCCCGGACTGCTCGGCGTCGCCGCGCGCAACCTCGGCCGCGGCGTCCGCGACCTCGCGATCACCGAGACCGGTTCGGTCTTCCTGCCCCGTGCCGGATCCTCGCCCGCGGAACTTCCGGGTATCGACCGGCGACCCACGGCCGCGCAGCTCGCCGCGCTCGACGCCGCACTGCCCGACCAGCCCACGCACATCGCGGCCGTGCTGTGCGGCTATGCCGAACCCGTCGGCTGGGACCACCCCGGACGGGTCGCCGGCTGGGCCGACGCGGTCGAGTTCGCCCGGGTGGTGGCCCGCGCCGCGCGCGTCGACGTCACGGTGCACGCCGCCGACCGCGCTCCGTGGCATCCCGGACGCTGCGCCGAGATCCGCCTCCCCGACGGCACCGTCCTCGGCCACGCCGGCGAGTTGCACCCGCGGGTGGTCGCAGCCCTCGGCCTGCCCGAGCGCACGTGCGCCGCCGAACTCGACCTCGACGCGCTACCGGTGCCGGCACCGGCGCAGGCTCCGGCCATCTCCGGCTACCCGCCGGTGCTGCTCGACGTCGCGCTCGTGCTCGCCGACCACGTCCCCGCCGCCGAGGTCGAGGCCACGGTCCGCGAGGCGGCCGGGCCGCTGCTCGAGACCGTCCGCCTGTTCGCGGTGTACGCCGACGCCGAACGCCTGGGCGACGGGCTGCGCTCGCTCACGTTCGCGCTGCGGTTCCGCGCCGCCGACCGCACGCTCACCGTCGAGGAGGCCACGGCAGCGCGCGACGCCGCCGTCGCCGCCGCGGTCGAGCGGCACGGCGCGCGCCTGCGCTGACTACCGCTTCGGCAGGACGACCGCGAGGTTCAGCACGCGGGTGATCTGGGTGGCGCCGAAGTTGTCGTCGCTGATCAGGGTGACGCCGGTCAGCCCGAGCGGTCCGCGCGCGGTGATCGCCATGCCCTCGTAGTTGTCGAGCAACGGGTTGGTCTGCGGCTGCTTCGCGGTCGCGCCGAGCGTCGGGCAACGCACGACGTCGGCGAGCAGGGTCTTGCGCAGCGCGCTGCCGGGGTCGCCCGAGAGGTTCGGCACGCGGGTGACGTCGGCGGCCCGCCGTAGGCCCGACACCGCGTAGAGCGACACCGCGTTGCCGGTGGCCGGGTCGTAGGACGCCTCCTCGACGATCAGCCGGTCGTCGTCCACCGCCGCGATCTCGGGGATGCGCTGCCCCGTCCGTGCCCGGTACGCGACCTGCTTCGTCAGCGTCCAGCCCTTCCCGGTGCGGGAGTAGACGAGGAAGCGGTGGAAGGTCGCGTCCCCGGACGGTGACACGTCGCCCGACAGCGCGCCCTCCATGCTCGCGACGAGGGTGCGGCCGGAGGGGGTGAGCGTGAGCCCTTCGAGCGTCGCGTTGCCGGTGGCCTCGCCGGCCGGCGCAACCCGGAACCGGGCCGGAACGGGCAGCGACGCGCGCTGCACGCCGTCCCGTCCGAAGATGCGGATGCTCGGTTCGGTTTCCGAACTGACCACGAACTCGCCGGACGGCAGAACGGCCAGACCCTCGTCGTCGGCCGTCATGCCGGTGTACGGCACGCCGTCGGCGTTCTTCAGCACCAACGGCGCGCCGACGATGCGCGGACGGGCCAGGTCGCGGAAGAACCAGATGCGCGACGGGTCGGTCTTGTTGTTGTCGACCGTCGAGGCCCACGCGCGCGTGCGGCGGTCGTACGCCAGGTCGGACAGTCCGCCGACCCGCACGCCGCCGACGTCCGCCTTGTCGAGGGCGTCGCTGTAGCCCAGCGCGGCCCCACGGGGCGGGCACGTGCCCGGTTGCGCGGCCGGGCGGGCACCGGCGGCGGGTGCGGTCGCGACCGCACCGGAGAGGACGAGCAGGGACACGGCGGCGACGGCACGCATGCGCATGCTTTCCGTCCTACCCCATTCCGGACGGATCCGACTCGTCGGGCTGACGACCGTCGGGTGACGGGGCGATGAGATCCCGTCCCACGTCGGACGGATCCGCGCAGCCCGCCAGCTCGAGCACCTCCGCGACCTCGGCGGTGTAGGCGGTCAGCAGGTCCGCGACTGCCTGCGCGCCGCCGGTGGCGAGTGCCCAGACGAGCGGACGGCCCACGAGCACCGCTCGGGCCCCGAGCGCGAGGGCGACGAGCACGTCGTGGCCGCTCCGCACGCCGCCGTCGACCAGCACCGGCGCTGCGCCGGCCACGTCGACCACGTCGGGCAGCGCCACCGCCGACGCCACCGCGCGGTCGAGCTGCCGCCCGCCGTGCGTGCTGACGACGAGCCCGGCCGCGCCGAGGTCGAGGGCGCGGCAGGCGTCGTCGGCGCGCAGCACACCCTTGACGATCACGGGCAGGCCGGTCAGCCGCATCAGCCGTGCGATGTCGTCCCGGCGGACGGGCCGTTGCTCGGCGCCGGGCGGAAGCGGCCGCAGCCGTCCCTGCCGGGCCTTCGACGCCACGCGCGGGGTGTCGACGGTGAGCACGACCGCGGTCGCGCCGGCGGCCGCGGCCCGCACCGCGAGCTCGTTGCCGACGGCCTCGTCGACGGTGACGTAGTGCTGGTGCCACCACGGGCCGGTCCGGCACGCGCCGATGTCCTCCGGTGTCCGGTCGCTGCGGGCCGAGGTCACCAGCAGGTGTCCCGCGGCGCCGGCGGCCGTCGCGCACTCGCCGTCCGGGTGAACGAGCTGCTGATAGCCGACGGGCGCGACGGCGACGGGCGAGGGCAGGGCATGCCCCAGCAGGTCGACCGCGGTGGACGGCGCGGGTGCGTCGCGCAACACGCGTGGCCGCAGGCGGTGTCGTGCCCAGGCGGCGGGCTCGTCGCCCAGCGTGGTCTCCGTGCCCGACCCGCCGGCCACGTAGTCGACGACCTCGGCCGGCAGCCCGGCGCGGGCCGCGTCCTCGCACCGGCGGACGAGCTGGGCAACGGTCACGGGCGCATAATGCCCGCACCCGGTCATGTATGAAATTGCAGCATCATGCATAATTCTGCGCATGGGACATCGGGTCGCCGTCGCCGGCGCCAGTGGCTACGCCGGTGGCGAGGTGTTGCGCCTCGTCGCCGGTCATCCGGACCTCGAGCTCGCCGTCGTCACCGCGCACGGCAACGCCGGGCAGCGCGTGGGAGACGTGCACCCGCACCTGCCCACGATCGCCGACCTGCGATTCGCGGAGACCGGGGCGGACGCGCTCGCGGCGGCCGATCTCGTGTTCCTCGCCCTGCCGCACGGCGCGGCCGCGGGCCTCGCGGCCGAACTCCCGGACCGGACGCGGATCGTCGACCTCGGGTCCGATCACCGGCTCGTCGACGCCGAGGCACATGCTGCCTACTACGGCGGCCCACAGGCTCCCGCCTGGACGTACGGTCTCCCCGAGCTCCCGGGCGCCCGTGACCGCATCGCTGCCTCGGCCCGCGTCGCCAACACCGGCTGTCACGCCGTCGCCGCCATCCTGGCCATCGCGCCGCTCGTCGCCGCCGGCGTCGCCGAGGCGGACGACGTCGTGGTCACGTCGTCGTCGGGCACGTCCGGCGCCGGGCGCTCGGCGGCGGTCAACCTGCTCGGCAGTGAGGTCATGGGCGACCTGACCGCCTACAAGGTGGGCGCCCACCGACACGTGCCCGAGATCAAGCAGGCAACCGGCGTCCGGTCGCTCACCTTCGTGCCCACCCTGGCCCCCATGCCGCGCGGAATCCTGAGCGTCGCCGCGCTGAAGCCGGTAGGAAAAGCGAACCCGCGCGAAATCCTTGCCGCCGCGTACGCCGACGACCCGTTCGTGCACGTCCTGCCCGAGGGGCAGCAGCCGCGCACCTCCGCCACGCTCGGGTCGAACAGCGCGCACCTGCAGGCCACCCTCGACCGCGACAGCGGACGCATCCTGGTCACCAGCGCCATCGACAACCTGGGCAAGGGGGCCGCCGGGCAGGCCGTCCAGCTCGCCAACCTCATGCTCGGTCTCGACGAGACCGCGGGCCTGCCGGTGAACGGGGTGGCCCCGTGAGCGTCACCACGCCGAAGGGCTTCCGCGCCGCCGGAGTGGCCGCCGGTCTCAAGCAGTCGGGCGCGCCCGACGTCGCGGTCGTCGTCAACGACGGACCGTCCGACGCCGCCGCGGGGGTGTTCACGTCCAACCGGTTCCAGGCCGCGCCCGTCGTGTGGTCGCAGCAGGTCGTCCGCGACGGACGCGTCCGCGCGGTCGTCCTCAACTCCGGCGGCGCCAACGCGTGCACCGGGCCGGACGGGTTCGCCGACACCCACCGCACCGCCGAGCACGCGGCTGCGCGGCTCGACGTCAGTGCCGCCGACGTCGCCGTGTGCTCCACGGGCCTGATCGGAGAGCGCCTGCCCATGGACAAGCTGCTCGACGGCGTCGACCGTGCTGTCGACGCCCTCGGACCCGACGGTGACTCCGCCGCCGAGGCGATCCGCACCACCGACACGCGTGCCAAGACCGCCACGGCGCCCGGCGACGGCTGGACCGTCGGTGGCATGGCCAAGGGAGCCGGCATGCTCGCGCCGGCCATGGCCACCATGCTCTGCGTTGTCACCACCGACGCCGTCGCCGACGCCACCGTGCTCGAGCGCGTGCTGCGCGCGGCCGTGCGCCGCAGCTTCGACCGCATCGACTCGGACGGCTGCATGTCGACCAACGACACCGTGTTGCTGCTCGCCTCGGGCGCCAGCGGGATGACTCCCGACGAGGACACCCTGGCCGCCGCGGTCGAAAAGGTGTGCCGCGATCTCACGCTGCAGCTGCTCGCCGACGCCGAGGGGGCCTCCAAGGAGATCACCATCGACGTCCGCAACGCGGCGTCCGAGGACGACGCGTTCGCCGTCGGACGCGCCATCGCCCGCAGCAACCTGCTGAAGTGCGCCCTCTACGGCAACGATCCCAACTGGGGACGCGTGCTGGCGGCCGCCGGCACCACCGACGCCGCCTTCGAGCCCGACCGCGTCGACGTCGCGATCAACGGCGTGCAGATCTGCCGCGGCGGCGCCGCCGGTGACCCGCGCGAAATCGTCGACCTGTCACCGCGGGCCGTCCGCATCGAGGTCGACCTGCACGCCGGCGACGCCGGCACCGTCGTCTGGACCAACGACCTCACCCACGACTACGTCGAAGAGAACTCGGCCTACAGCACATGACCACCACGGATGCCGAATCCCGGTTGCGCGCGCAGGAGCAGGCGGCGACGCTCGTCGACGCCCTGCCCTGGCTGGCCCGCTTCCACGACAAGGTCATCGTCGTCAAGTACGGCGGCAACGCGATGACCAGCCCCGAGTTGCAGCAGGCGTTCGCCGAGGACGTCATGTTCCTGCGCTACGCCGGTCTCAAGCCGGTGATCGTGCACGGCGGCGGTCCGCAGATCACGCAGCACCTCGACCGGCTGGGCATCGTGTCCGAGTTCAAGGGCGGGCTGCGCGTCACCACGCCCGAGATGGTGCGGGTCGTGCGCATGGTGCTGACCGGTGACGTGAACGCCGAGATCGTGAATCTGCTCAACGACCACGGCAACTTCGCCATCGGGCTGTCGGGCGAGGACGCGAGCCTGCTGACCGCGCAGCGCCGGGGGGTCGAGATCGACGGCGAGACCGTCGACATCGGCCAGGTGGGCGACGTCGTCGCCGTCGACACGTCCGCCATGGACGCGCTCATCGACGCCGGCCGCATCCCCGTCATCGCCACGGTCGCGCGCGGCGTCGACGGCCTGACCTACAACGTCAACGCCGACACCGCCGCCGCAGCCATCGCCGTCGGCCTCGGCGCCGAGAAGCTCATCGTGCTCACCGACGTCGAGGGGCTGTACGCCGACTGGCCGAACAGCACCGAGATCGTCCGCGAGATCGACACGACCGCCCTCGCGCACCTGCTCCCGTCCCTGGCCAGCGGCATGGTCCCCAAGATGGAGGCGTGCCTGCGCGCCGTGCAGGGCGGCGTCCCGCGCGCCACCGTGCTCGACGGCCGCGTCGAGCACGCCCTGCTGCTCGAGATCTTCACCAGTCAGGGCGTGGGCACGATGGTCGTGCCGGCGACGGAAGGGGACGACGCGTGAGCCACACGGATCGCTGGAACGCGGTGATGATGCCGAACTACGGCACCCCGCCCGTCGCGCTCGAGCGCGGCGAGGGCGTCCGCGTCTGGGACGCCGACGGCACCGAGTACCTCGACTTCGTCGCGGGCATCGCGGTCAGCTCGCTGGGTCACGCCCACCCCGCGATCGTCGAGGCGGTCAGTGCGCAGGTGGCGCGGCTCGCCCACACGTCCAACCTCGTCATGCACGAGCCGGGGCTCGCGCTCGCCGAGCGTCTGGTCGAGAAGCTCGGCCTCCCGGCCCGCGTCTTCTTCGCCAACAGCGGCGCCGAGGCCAACGAGGCCGCACTCAAGCTCGCGCGCCGGCACCGTCCCGGCGGTGCGATCGTCGCGTGCCACGCGTCCTTCCACGGCCGCACCCTCGGTGCGCTCGCGGTCACCGGCAACGCCGCGAAGCGCGAGCCGTTCGCGCCGCTGCCGGGACCGGTGACGTTCGTCGACTACGGCGACGTCGTCGCGCTGCGTGGGGCCGTCACGGACGACACCGCCGCCGTCATCGTCGAACCGACGCTGGGCGAGGGCGGCGTCGTCCCGCCGCCGGCCGGCTACCTCGCGGCCGTGCGTGACATCTGCGACGCCACCGGCGCGCTGATGATCGTCGACGAGGTGCAGAGCGGCATCGGGCGCACCGGACACTGGTTCGCCAGTCAGGCCGAGGGTGTCCGTCCCGACGTCGTCACGCTGGCCAAGGGCCTGGGCGGCGGCCTGCCCATCGGCGCCTGCATCGGCATCGGCGCCGCGGGCGAACTGTTCCGCCCCGGAGACCACGGCAGCACCTTCGGGGGCAACCCGGTGTCCTGCGCCGCCGCCCTCGCCGTGCTCGCCACCATCGAGGCCGACGGCCTGCTCGACCACGTGAAGAGCGTCGGCGAGCACCTCGCGGCACGGCTCGACGCCCTCGACTCACCGCTGGTCGACCACACCCGCGGCAGCGGACTGTGGCGTGCGGTCGCCCTCACCGGCGAGCACGCGGCCGCCGTCGAGACGGCGGCGCGCGGCCACGGCCTGCTCGTCAACGCCGTCCGGCCCGACGCGCTGCGGCTCGCGCCGCCGCTGATCGTCACCGAGGCCGAGGTCGACGCCGCCGTCGACCGCCTCGCCGCCGCCCTCTCGGAGGCCCCGCATGCCTAGACACTTCCTGCGCGACGACGACCTGTCGCCCGACGAGCTCGTCACGGTGCTCGACCTCGCCGACGCCATGAAGGCCGACCGGTACGCGCACCGTCCGCTCGACGGACCGCGCTCGGTCGCGCTCATCTTCGACAAGCAGACGCTGCGCACGCAGCTGTCCTTCTCCGTCGGTGTCTCGGAACTCGGCGGGCAGCCCGTGGTCGTCGACGGTCGTCTCGCCGGCATCGGCGAGCGCGAGTCCGTCGAGGACGTCACCCGCGTCATCTCCCGCCAGGTCGCCGCGATCGTCTGGCGCACGTACGGCCAGGACCGCCTCGAGACCATGGCCTCGATCAGCCCCGTCCCGGTCGTGAATGCGCTGACGGACGCCTTCCACCCGTGCCAGATCCTCGCCGACCTGCAGACGATCCGTGAGCACAAGAAGCGTCTCGCCGGTCTGACCTTCGCCTACCTCGGTGACGCCGCGAACAACATGGCGAACTCGTACCTGCTCGGTGGCGCCGCGGCGGGCCTGCACGTCCGCGTCGCCGGACCCGACGGCTACCTTCCCGACCCCGCGATCGTCGACACGGCCGAGCGCATCGCGAAGGACACCGGCGGCAGCGTGACGGTCACCTCCGACCCGCACGCGGCCCTCGACGGCGCCGACGTGCTCGCCACCGACACCTGGGTGTCGATGGGCATGGAGGACGAGAAGGCCGACCGGCAGGCGCCGTTCCGCCCCTTCGCGCTCGACGCCGATGCGGTCGGACGGGCGGCGCCCGACGCGATCGTGTTGCACTGCCTCCCGGCCTACCGCGGCAGCGAGATCTCGGCCGACGTCATCGACGGCCCGCAGAGCGTGGTGTGGGACGAGGCGGAGAACCGGCTGCACGCGCAGAAGGCGCTGCTGGCCTTCCTGCTGGACAACAGCTGATGGCCGCACCGCGACAGCTCGCCACCCGGGCCGCGCGGCACGCGCGCATCGTCGAGGTGCTCGCGCGGCAACCCGTCCGCTCGCAGGCCGAGCTCGCGGCGCTGCTGGACTCCGCCGGTCTGCACGTCACGCAGGCCACGCTGTCGCGGGATCTCGACGAGCTGGGCGCGGTGAAACTGCGTCCGGCCGACGGTGGCCTGCCGGCGTACGTCGTGCCCGAGGACGGGTCACCGATCACGTCCCGCACCGCGGACGACGCCACCCCGCACCGGCTCGCGCGCATGGTGGGCGACCTCATGACGAGTGTCGAGGTGAGCGCGAACCTCGTCGTGGTGCGCACCCCGCCGGGCGGCGCGCACTTCCTCGCGTCGGCTCTCGACCGCGCCGGCCTGCCCGACGTCATCGGCACGATCGCCGGGGATGACACGATCCTGATCGTCACGCGCGATCCCCTCGGCGGACGCGCCCTGGCCGACCACCTGCTGAATCTCCCGCACACGATCTGAAGGACATCCTCTTGAGCAAGGTTCTGAGCTCCCTGCCCGTGGGCGAGCGTGTCGGCATCGCGTTCTCCGGCGGTCTCGACACCTCCGTCGCCGTGGCGTGGATGCGCGAGAAGGGTGCCGTCCCGTGCACCTACACCGCCGACATCGGCCAGTACGACGAGCCCGACATCAGCGGCGTGCCGGCCCGTGCGAAGCAGTACGGCGCCGAGGTCGCCCGGGCCGTCGACTGCCGCCGCGAGCTGGTCGAGGAGGGACTTGCCGCGCTCGCGTGCGGCGCGTTCCACATCCGTTCCGGCGGACGTGCCTACTTCAACACCACCCCGCTCGGCCGCGCGGTCACCGGCACGCTGCTCGTGCGCGCGATGCGTGAGGACGACGTGCACATCTGGGGCGACGGCTCGACGTTCAAGGGCAACGACATCGAGCGCTTCTACCGCTACGGCCTGCTCGCCAACCCGGCGCTGCGCGTCTACAAGCCGTGGCTCGACGCCGCGTTCGTCGACGAGCTCGGCGGACGTGCGGAGATGAGCCAGTGGCTCACCGAGCGCGACCTGCCCTACCGCGACAGCCAGGAGAAGGCCTACTCGACCGACGCCAACATCTGGGGCGCCACCCACGAGGCCAAGACGCTCGAGCACCTCGACATCTCGCTCGAGACCGTCGAGCCGATCATGGGCGTCAAGTTCTGGGACCCATCGGTCGCGATCGACGCCGAGGACGTCACGATCCGCTTCGAGGCCGGCCGCCCGGTCGCGATCGGCGGGGTCGAGTTCGGCGACCCGGTCGGGTTGGTCCAGGAAGCCAACTCGGTCGGCGGACGGCACGGTCTGGGCATGTCCGACCAGATCGAGAACCGCATCATCGAGGCCAAGTCGCGCGGCATCTACGAGGCACCGGGCATGGCGCTGCTCTGGATCGCCTACGAGCGACTGCTCAACGCGATCCACAACGAGGACACCATCGCGACCTATCACGCCGAGGGCCGCCGCCTCGGCCGCTTGCTCTACGAGGGGCGCTGGCTCGACCCGCAGGCGCTCATGCTGCGGGAGCCGATCCAGCGCTGGGTGGCCTCGCTGGTCACCGGCGAGGTCACGCTCCGCTTGCGCCGTGGTGAGGACTACACCGTCCTCGAGACCTCGGGCCCGCAGCTGTCCTACCACCCGGAGAAGCTGTCGATGGAGCGGACGGAGAACGCCGCCTTCGGTCCGGCCGACCGCATCGGGCAGCTGACCATGCGCAACCTCGACATCGCCGACTCGCGCACGAAGCTCGAGCAGTACGCGAGCCAGCCGCTGGACGAGGGTCAGGTGCTCGTCGAGAACGGCACGCTGTTCGGCGCTCTGCCGGCGGGCGGCGCGGAGGGCATCGCCGAGAACCCCGAGCCCGGTGCTCCCGATCTCGCCGACGACGCCGCGCTCGACAAGGCCGCGCTGGAGTTCGGCGGTGACTGATCGCGTCAGCCTGTGGGGCGGACGGTTCGCGGGGGGACCGGCGGACGCGCTCGCCGCGCTCTCCCTGTCGACCCACTTCGACTGGCGCCTCGCCCAGCACGACATCGCCGGGTCCCGGGCGCACGCCAGGGCGCTGCACCGTGCGGGACTGCTGACCGACGACGAACTCGAGGGCATGCTCGCCGGCCTCGACCGTCTCGCCGCCGACGTCGCGGACGGCACGTTCACCCCGGTACCCGAGGACGAGGACGTGCACACCGCGCTCGAACGCGGTCTCGTCGAACGGGTCGGTGCGGACCTCGGCGGACGGTTGCGCGCCGGGCGGTCGCGCAACGACCAGATCGCAACCCTCATCCGCCGCTATTTGCGCGAAGAAGCGCGAAAGCTGGCGGACGAGGTTCTCGCCGTCGTCCAGGCACTCGTCGACCAGGCCCGCACCCACCTCGGCGTGGCGATGCCGGGACGTACCCACCTGCAGCACGCCCAGCCGGTGCTGCTCTCGCACCACCTGCTCGCGCACGCGTGGGCGTTGTTGCGCGACGTCGACCGCTTTCGCGACTGGGACACCCGAGCGGCCCTCAGCCCCTATGGCGCAGGGGCTCTGGCGGGTTCGTCGCTCGGGCTCGACCCCGCCGCGGTCGCCGAGGAGCTCGGATTCGACGGGCCGACCGAGAACTCCATCGACGCGACCGCCTCGCGCGACGTGGTGGCCGAGTTCTCGTTCGTGACGACGATGCTGGCGGTCGACCTCTCGCGCATCGCCGAGGAGATCGTCCTCTGGGCGACGAAGGAGTTCTCGTTCGTCACCCTCGACGACGCCTTCTCGACAGGCAGCTCGATCATGCCGCAGAAGAAGAACCCCGACGTCGCCGAACTGACGCGCGGCAAGGCGGGTCGCCTCATCGGCGACCATGCCGGGCTGCTCGCCACGCTGAAGGGCCTGCCCCTGGCGTACAACCGGGATCTGCAGGAGGACAAGGAACCCGTCTTCGACGCTGTCGACTCGCTGCATCTGCTGCTGCCGGCCACGAGCGGCATGCTCGCCACCCTGGTCTTCCACACCGATCGGCTCGAGTCGCTCGCCCCGCAGGGGTTCTCGCTGGCCACCGACATCGCCGAATGGCTCGTGCGGCAGCGCGTGCCGTTCCGCGTCGCCCACGAGCTCGCCGGGGCCTGCGTCCGGGTCTGTGAGCAGCGGGGTGTCGAGCTCGCCGATCTCACCGACGACGACCTCGCAGCGATCTCGCCGCACCTGACGCCGGACGTCCGGTCCGTGCTCACCGTGGCCGGGTCGGTCGCGTCGCGCTCCGGGGCGGGCGGGACGGCCCCCGAGCGGGTGCGTGAGCAGCTCGACGCCCTCGTGGCCACGTCCGAGCACCACCGGCGGTGGGCGGCGACGTGACCGACGGCGCGGTGGTCGCGCGCGAACGGCTGGCGGTGCCCGCGCTCGTGCTCGCGCCGCGCCTCGTCGGCGCCGAGATCGTCTCGGACGTGGGCGGCGCGCACGTCCGCATCCGGATCACCGAGGTCGAGGCCTACGCCGGGGCGGACGATCCCGCGTCGCACGCGTTCCGTGGTCCGACCGGCCGCAACCGGGTGATGTTCGGCCCGGCCGGCCACGTCTACGTGTACTTCACCTACGGCATGCACTGGTGCGCGAACGTCGTGTGCGGACCGGACGGCGAGGCGGCTGCCGTGCTGCTGCGCGCCGGGGACGTGGTCCACGGCGTCGACACGGCTCGGGACCGACGCCCCGCGGCGAGGCGCGACGTCGACCTCGCCCGGGGCCCCGCGCGCCTCGCCGGCTGCCTGGGGCTCGACGCCGCGCAGAACGGCGCCGACCTCTGCGATCCCGGGTCGGACGTCCGCCTCGTGTCGATGCCGGCGCGCCGCCGGCGCGGGGTCGTCGCCGGACCCCGGGTGGGCATCACCCGGGCCGCCGAACGACCGTGGCGGTTCTGGTCGGACGGGTCGCCGTCCGTCTCGCCGTTCAAGGCGGGCGGACGCCAACGCGGTGGTGCCGGACCGGCAGACTGAGCCGTGTGAGCGACACGACCGAACTTCCGCCCGATCTGCAGGACGCGCACGACATCCTGGCCTCGGGGGCGGCTCAGATCCTGCCCGCCGACGGCCTCGCCGAGCGCCTCCTGGCCGCGCGCGCCGAGAACCGACCGCTGCGGGTGAAGCTGGGCATCGACCCGTCCGGCACGGATCTGACGCTCGGCCACGCGGTGGTGCTGCGCAAACTGCGGCAGTTCCAGGACCTCGGGCACACGGCGGTGCTCGTCGTCGGCGGTTTCACCGGACAGGTGGGAGACCCGTCCGGACGAACGTCCACCCGGGTCGCGCAGAGCGCCGAACAGGTGATCGCCAACGCGCAGGGGTACTTCGACCAGCTGATGCGCATCCTCGACCCCGATCGCACCGAGGTCGTGAACAACGCCGACTGGCTGGGTCCCATGACGGTCGCCGACATGCTCGGCTACATGCGCCAGATGACCGTCGCGCAGTTGCTGGAACGCGACGACTTCGCCCGCAGGTTCGGCGCCAAGCAACCGATCTCGCTGTCGGAGTTCGCCTACCCGCTGCTTCAGGGCATCGACTCCGTCGAGATCCGAGCGGACGTCGAGCTCGGCGGCACCGACCAGACGTTCAACAACCTGGTCGGACGCGAGCTGCAGCGGTCCCGGGGGCAGGCGCCCCAGGCGGTGCTGACGGTTCCGCTGCTCGTCGGCACCGACGGGGTCGAGAAGATGGGCAAGTCGCTGGGCAACTACGTGGCGATCGCGGACCCGGCACCCGAGCAGTTCGGGAAGCTGATGAGCATCCCCGACCCGGTGGTGGGTCTCTACGCGCGGTTGTGCACAGCGCTGCATCCGCGCGAGGTCGACGCGCTCGAGGCGGACGTCGCGACCGGGGGAGTGGCAGCCAACAAGGCCAAACGGCGGACGGCCCGCGAGATCGTCGCGCTGTACCACGGTCGCGAGGCCGCGGACGAGGCCGAGCAGCGCTTCGACGCGGTCTTCAAACGGCACGAACTGCCGACGGACCTGCCCGAACACGTCCTGCCGGACGACGACCCGGTGCATCTGCCGGCACTTCTCGTCGCGGCCGGACTCGCGAAGAGCAGCAGTGAGGCCCGCCGAGCCGTCGACGCGGGTGCGGTGAAGGTGGACGGGAATCCGGTGGACGCACGCCGGTACGACCTGCCGCGGGACGAGGTGGCCGGCTCCGTACTGGCATCCGGCAAGCGCCGGGCCGTCCGCCTCACGTAGACGACGGCCGCGCGCGGCTCGCGAGAGCCTCGGAAGCCCGGAATTCCGGGGATCGACACCTTCGCGTAACCCAGTTCACACAACTGAAACCCGGGCTCCGTACGGCGCAGACCCCGTGCCTGTACGGCCGGAAGCGCTTGGAACCCCCGAATTATCAGGCCTGCGGCCCGTTGACCCCCGATATTTGACGTCGGGTTGGACGCTGGCTAATGTTCTCCTTGTTCGCGGCACGGAGACGCAGAAAGCAAGCGGAGCCGGGCGAATGCTTCCCCAAGCACGAGGCAGGATGTTCATCTGCGCCCCGACCAAGTGGGAGTCTGGGCGGTGCAGAGCCTCGTTTGACACTGCGAAGCCGACCAGGTAGCGTAACGCAGGTTGCCCCAGAGCGATCCGAAAGGGTCGGGACGGTGCGCATCCGCTCCTTGAGAACTCAACAGCGTGCCGAAAGTAAGTGCCATTTATTTACTCTCGTCTCGTGATCGGTTCGCCGGTCACGGAAGAGATTCCTTTGGTACATCGAGCACATCAGCTCGGATGGAACCAGTGATTGTGTCGTGCGCTTCGGCGTGCGGCAACTTTCTGTGTCGACAATCCGGCCCTCGGGCCGGCGAGTCTATAAACATTCACGGAGAGTTTGATCCTGGCTCAGGACGAACGCTGGCGGCGTGCTTAACACATGCAAGTCGAGCGAGGCCCTTCCTTCGGGAAGGTGTCCTAGCGGCGAACGGGTGAGTAACACGTGGGCAACCTGCCCCTAGCACTGGGATAACCCCGGGAAACCGGGGCTAATACCGGATACGACCTCAGAAGGCATCTTCCGAGGTGGAAAGGGTTACTGGCTAGGGATGGGCCCGCGGCCTATCAGCTTGTTGGTGGGGTAACGGCCTACCAAGGCGACGACGGGTAGCCGGCCTGAGAGGGCGACCGGCCACACTGGGACTGAGACACGGCCCAGACTCCTACGGGAGGCAGCAGTGGGGAATATTGCACAATGGGCGAAAGCCTGATGCAGCAACGCCGCGTGGGGGATGACGGCCTTCGGGTTGTAAACCCCTTTCAGCTCCGACGAAGCGAAAGTGACGGTAGGAGCAGAAGAAGCACCGGCCAACTACGTGCCAGCAGCCGCGGTAATACGTAGGGTGCAAGCGTTGTCCGGAATTACTGGGCGTAAAGAGCTCGTAGGCGGCTTGTCGCGTCGGCTGTGAAATCCCGGGGCTCAACTCCGGGACTGCAGCCGATACGGGCAAGCTAGAATTCGGTAGGGGAGACTGGAATTCCTGGTGTAGCGGTGAAATGCGCAGATATCAGGAGGAACACCGGTGGCGAAGGCGGGTCTCTGGGCCGATATTGACGCTGAGGAGCGAAAGCGTGGGGAGCGAACAGGATTAGATACCCTGGTAGTCCACGCCGTAAACGTTGGGCGCTAGGTGTGGGCCACATTCCACGTGGTCTGTGCCGCAGCTAACGCATTAAGCGCCCCGCCTGGGGAGTACGGCCGCAAGGCTAAAACTCAAAGGAATTGACGGGGGCCCGCACAAGCGGCGGAGCATGTGGCTTAATTCGATGCAACGCGAAGAACCTTACCTGGGCTTGACATGCAGGGAAATCTCGTAGAGATACGGGGTCCGCAAGGGCCTTGCACAGGTGGTGCATGGCTGTCGTCAGCTCGTGTCGTGAGATGTTGGGTTAAGTCCCGCAACGAGCGCAACCCTCGTCCTATGTTGCCAGCGAGTAATGTCGGGGACTCATAGGAGACTGCCGGGGTCAACTCGGAGGAAGGTGGGGATGACGTCAAGTCATCATGCCCCTTATGTCCAGGGCTGCACACATGCTACAATGGCCGGTACAAAGGGCTGCGATACCGCGAGGTGGAGCGAATCCCATAAAGCCGGTCTCAGTTCGGATTGGGGTCTGCAACTCGACCCCATGAAGTCGGAGTCGCTAGTAATCGCAGATCAGCAACGCTGCGGTGAATACGTTCCCGGGCCTTGTACACACCGCCCGTCACGTCATGAAAGTCGGTAACACCCGAAGCCAGTGGCCCAACCCTTGTGGAGGGAGCTGTCGAAGGTGGGATTGGCGATTAGGACGAAGTCGTAACAAGGTAGCCGTACCGGAAGGTGCGGCTGGATCACCTCCTTTCTAAGGAGCACATGGCCGGCATCGATGATGTCGGTCCAACACTCGTTCGTGGACGAACGTTCTGCGCGAGTGGCTCAAGGGTGGAACACTTACTAGTTCGTACGACGCGGACATCGGCAGATCAGTACAGCGGGCTTGCCCGCCGGAACCTTCTGACCGATGACGTCGAGTGCGTAGGCACGCTGTTGAGCTTTGAGGGAGCGGACTTGATCCGCGAGCGCCCGCCGAGAGATCGGCGGGCGTCCTCACGTCCGACCACGTCGGTCGTCGAACGGCACCAGTTGGTGTACGCGACGAACAACCGCCGCGGTCGCCCGTACCTTGAGAACTGCACAGTGGACGCGAGCATCTTAAACTTTGTGGCCAAGTTATTAAGGGCGCACGGTGGATGCCTTGGCACCAGGAGCCGATGAAGGACGTAAGGGGCTGCGATAAGCCTCGGGGAGCTGCCGACTGAGCTTTGATCCGAGGATTTCCGAATGGGGAAACCCGGCAGGAGTCATGTCCTGTCACCCATGCCTGAACACATAGGGCATGAGGAGGGAACGTGGGGAAGTGAAACATCTCAGTACCCACAGGAAGAGAAAGCAACCGCGATTCCGTTAGTAGTGGCGAGCGAAAGCGGAACAGGCCAAACCACATACGCGTGATAGCCGGCAGGCGTTGCGTATGCGGGGTTGTGGGGCCGCAGTGTTGATTCTGCCGAATCAACGAGGAGTCAGAAAGCGTCGTAGTTAGTCGAGGGACTTGGGAAGGTCCGGCACAGAGGGTGATACCCCCGTAGACGAAAACTCGGCGCCTCCTTTTGCGTAACCCCAAGTAGCAGCGAGCCCGTGAAATTCGCTGTGAATCTGGCGGGACCACCCGCTAAGCCTAAATACTCCCTGGTGACCGATAGCGGACAAGTACCGTGAGGGAAAGGTGAAAAGTACCCCGGGAGGGGAGTGAAATAGTACCTGAAACCGCGCGCCTACAAGCCGTGGGAGCGTCGCTGCACCTTGAGTGCAGTCGTGACCGCGTGCCTTTTGAAGAATGAGCCTGCGAGTTAGTGTTACGTGGCAAGGTTAACCCGTGAGGGGAAGCCGTAGCGAAAGCGAGTCTGAATAGGGCGTTGAGTCGCGTGATCTAGACCCGAAGCGAAGTGATCTACCCATGGTCAGGTTGAAGCGCGGGTAAGACCGCGTGGAGGACCGAACCCACTTAGGTTGAAAACTGAGGGGATGAACTGTGGGTAGGGGTGAAAGGCCAATCAAACTTCGTGATAGCTGGTTCTCCCCGAAATGCATTTAGGTGCAGCGTCGCGTGTTTCTTGCCGGAGGTAGAGCTACTGGATGGTCTAGGGGGCCCACAAGCTTACCGAAATCAGCCAAACTCCGAATGCCGGTAAGTGAGAGCGCGGCAGTGAGACTGCGGGCGATAAGGTTCGTAGTCGAGAGGGAAACAACCCAGAACACCAGCTAAGGTCCCTAAGCGTGTGCTAAGTGGGAAAGGATGTGGAGTCGCACAGACAACCAGGAGGTTGGCTTAGAAGCAGCCACCCTTTAAAGAGTGCGTAATAGCTCACTGGTCAAGTGATTCTGCGCCGACAATTCAACGGGGCTCAAGCACACCACCGAAGCTGTGTCATTCATGCAAAAGCCCGCCGGCCGTCTACGGACTGCCGGCCAGGTGTGTGGATGGGTAGGGGAGCGTCGTGTGCCGGAAGAAGCGGCGGGGTAACCCAGCCGTGGACGGCACACGAGTGAGAATGCAGGCATGAGTAGCGAATGAGGAGTGAGAACCTCCTCCGCCGGATGACCAAGGGTTCCTGGGCCAGGCTAATCCGCCCAGGGTAAGTCGGGACCTAAGGCGAGGCCGACAGGCGTAGTCGATGGACAACGGGTTGATATTCCCGTACCCGCGAAAGAGCGCCCATGCTGAACCCAGCGATGCTAAGCGCCAGAAGCCGGGACGACCTTCGGGTCTGACACGGTGGATCGCGCGACCCGAACTGGTAGTAGGCAAGCGATGGGGTGACGCAGGAAGGTAGCTGTACCGGTCAGTGGTAACACCGGGGCAAGCGTGTAGGGCGTCGTGTAGGCAAATCCGCACGACAATGTCTGAGACGTGACGCATAGCCGATTGCGGCGAATTCAGTGATCCTATGCTGCCGAGAAAAGCCTCTAGCGAGCTCTGAGCGGCCCGTACCCCAAACCGACACAGGTGGTCAGGTAGAGAATACCAAGGCGATCGAGTGAACCATGGTTAAGGAACTCGGCAAAATACCTCCGTAACTTCGGGAGAAGGAGGGCCAGTTGACGTGACGGGACTTGCTCCCCGAGCGTTGGCCGGCCGCAGAGACCAGCGAGAAGCGACTGTTTACTAAAAACACAGGTCCGTGCGAAGTAGTAATACGATGTATACGGACTGACGCCTGCCCGGTGCTGGAACGTTAAGGGGACGGGTTAGTACTTCGGTGCGAAGCTCAGAACTTAAGCGCCAGTAAACGGCGGTGGTAACTATAACCATCCTAAGGTAGCGAAATTCCTTGTCGGGTAAGTTCCGACCTGCACGAATGGCGTAACGACTTCTCGACTGTCTCAACCATGGACTCGGCGAAATTGCACTACGAGTAAAGATGCTCGTTACGCGCGGCAGGACGGAAAGACCCCGGGACCTTTACTATAGTTTGATATTGGTGCTCGGTTCGGCTTGTGTAGGATAGGTGGGAGACTGTGAAGCGGGCACGCCAGTGTCTGTGGAGTCAACGTTGAAATACCACTCTGGTCGAATTGGGTGTCTAACCTCGGTCCGTAATCCGGATCAGGGACAGTGTCAGATGGGTAGTTTGACTGGGGCGGTCGCCTCCCAAAATGTAACGGAGGCGCCCAAAGGTTCCCTCAGCCTGGTTGGCAATCAGGTATCGAGTGCAAGTGCACAAGGGAGCTTGACTGCGAGACAGACATGTCGAGCAGGAGCGAAAGCTGGGACTAGTGACCCGGCACTGGCAAGTGGAAGCGGTGTAGCTCAACGGATAAAAGGTACCCCGGGGATAACAGGCTGATCTTCCCCAAGAGTCCATATCGACGGGATGGTTTGGCACCTCGATGTCGGCTCGTCGCATCCTGGGGGTGGAGTCGCTCCCAAGGGTTGGGCTGTTCGCCCATTAAAGCGGCACGCGAGCTGGGTTTAGAACGTCGTGAGACAGTTCGGTCCCTATCCGCCGCGCGCGCAGGAGATTTGAGAAGGGCTGTCCTTAGTACGAGAGGACCGGGACGGACGAACCTCTGGTGTGCCAGTTGTTCCACCAGGAGCACTGCTGGTTGGCTACGTTCGGAAGGGATAACCGCTGAAAGCATCTAAGCGGGAAGCTCGCTTCAAGATGAGATCTCCCATCCTTTATGGAGTAAGGCCCCCGGCTAGACCACCGGGTTGATAGGCCAGAAGTGGAAGCGTGGTAACACGTGCAGCTGACTGGTACTAATAGGCCGAGGACTTGCCACATATTTCTCACCGGTTTCGACCGGTGCAGCGCTACGCGTCCACTGTGCGGTTCCCGAGGTGCGGTCCCCGTTGTTTTGACAACGGTGCGGACCATATCTCCATAGAGTTTCGGCGACCATAGCGAGAGGGAAACGCCCGGTCCCATCCCGAACCCGGAAGCTAAGCCTCTCAGCGCCGATGGTACTGCGTGGGTGACTGCGTGGGAGAGTAGGACGTCGCCGGACATTCTTTCGACAAGGGTCGCTCTGTATAGAGCGGCCCTTGTCGCATTTAACGGTCTATCGCCAACCCATGCGCATCACGGGTTGGGCAGCACGCAGCAGCTCGAGAAAGGCGTACGCACATGACCGAAGGTCGACGCGAACATCAAGGTGCCCCCCGCCGCGGCGGCGCTCCCGGACGGGCGTCGTCCGGTGGTGCCGGCAGTGGGCGGCCGCGGCGGCCCTCGTCCGACGGCGCGCGGGACGGTTCGCGTGATCGCGGTGCCCCTCGTCGCGAGCGGACGGAGTCGGGCGGTGGCCGTCCGTCCGGTCGTGGATCCGACGGGCGCGGATCTGCCGGGCGCGGATCTGCCGGCCGCGGTTCGGCAGCGAGTGGCGCACGGGGACGCTCCGCAGAACGCGGTTCCGATGGCCGAGGTTCGGGAGGGTACGGGGCCGGGGGCCGTCCGTCCGGCGGTGGCGCATCAGGCGCCCGGTCGTCCGATCGACGTTCGTCCGGCGGGCGTCCGGTCGGCCGTGGATCGGAGGGTCGCTCGGACGCGGCTCGCTCGGCCGGTCGCGCCGGCGGCGCCGGCCGCAGGTTGGAGGCCGGTGCCGACAACGCCGGTCCCGATGTCATGGCCTTCCGTGATCGGCCTGGACGGCCTGCCTCGCTGCCGGTGCCGGATGACGTCGATCCCCGTGATCTGGATCGAAACGTCCGCGCCGAGCTGCGGTCGTTGTCCAAGCCGAATGCCGACGCCGTCGCCCGATACCTCGTCGCAGCCGCAGAGGCGCTCGACGACGGCGACGACGCTCGCGCCCTCGAGCTCGCTCGCAGCGCCAGGGCACGGGCGGCCCGCGTCGCGGCCGTCCGCGAAGCCGTCGGTGTGGCCGCGTACCGCAACGGGGAGTGGGCCGAGGCCCTGTCGGAATTGCGCACCGCACGCCGGATCTCCGGAGACCCGGGGAACCTTGCCGTCATCGCCGACTGTGAGCGCGGTCTGGGGCGGCCGGCGCAGGCGTTACGGGTGCTGAGCGACCCGGACGTCGGGCGGCTCGACCACGCGGCGCGTGTCGAATTGTTCATCGTCGTCGCGGGTGCCCGCCGGGATCTCGGCCAGCTCGATGCGGCGCTGGCCGTCCTCGCGCGAGGGGGTCTCGACAAGCTGCGGCCGCGTCCGGGATCGATGCGGCTCTGGTACGCGTACGCCGACGTGCTCGAGGCCGCCGGCCGCAAGGACGAGGCGGCGGAGTGGTTCGCCGCCTCGGCGGCCCTCGACCCCGAGGGTGAATTGGACGCGGCTGATCGGGCCGCGGCGCTGCTCTGACTCCCGGGCCCGGCCTTTAGCACGACAGACCGACATAACGTCGGTCTCTCGTCCACAGGCGGTCCGTCGTCCACAGCCCGGCTGTCGTCCGCCGCCGCTGTTGAGCGGAACGGTCGATGCTCGACCCATGGCCGTGGAGAAGAGCACGAAGGACAAGACCGACAACGCGGTGTTTCTCCGCGGGCGCCTCGCCGACGAGGTCCAGGTACGTGAGCTGCCGAGTGGCGATCTGATGGCGACGTTCCGGCTGACCGTCGACCGTCCCCGGAACGACCGGGGCAGCGTCGACAGCATCGAGTGCGTGAGCACTCGCGCACGGGTGAGGGCGACGCTCTCCCGCGTGCAGGTGGGGGCGGTCGTCGAGGTCGACGGTGCGTTGCGGCGAAGGTTCTGGCGCGGCGCGACCGGGGTGGCCAGCCGTTACTCGGTCGAGGTCACGGCGCTGTCGGTCAGTCGGGCTGGTCGGCCAGCCGGCGCATCACGACCCCGGAAGCGGGCTTCGGCGTGAACAGCGTCGACTTGCGGGGCATGCGGGCGCCGGCGGCGGCCACCGCCGCCACGTCGGTGACGGGTGTGGCCCGGAGCAATACCGCGAAGCCGCCGACCCGTCGGGCGTTGTCCACGGCCTCGGCGACATCGTGGGCGTAGCCGACCGTGTCGACGTCGTCGGGCAGCTCCCACAGCATCTGGACGACGGTGCGGTGCAGCACCGACACGTCGAGATCCGCGAGCGCAGGCACGTCCGAGAATTCGGCGGTCATCCGCGCCAGCGCGCCCTCCGCATCCCGCACCACCACGTGCTCGGAGCCGTCGGTGAGCACCGCGGCGAACGCCCCGCCCGCAGGCAAGCCGTTCAGCGCGTCCGACGCGTCCGGCACCGGCGACACATCGGCGTGTGCTGCGAGTCGCGAGACGGCATCGGTGAGCGTCCGACCCGTCACGACCCGGTGAATGGGGTGCACCTGCGGCCCGTAGGCCGACGTGTCGACGAGCAGGGCGAGTCCCCGGTCCCAAGGGCCGGCGCCCCGCTCGGCGCGCTCACGTGCCTGCCGTTCCCGATAGGTCGCGTAACGGTGGTGGCCGTCGGCGATGAGCGCGTGCCGCCCGGCGAGATCGTCCGCGACCGCACGGTGAGCATCGGGGTCCGTCACGATCCAGACCCGGTGGCGGGTTCCGTCCGCTTCGGTGTCGACGTCCGCCGGTCGATCGTCCGCGTCGGCGACGAGCGCCGACGCTGCGCCGCCGCCGTCGTAGACGAGGTAGATGGGCTCGAGGTCGGCGCCCGTCGCGGTCATGACGGCGAGCCGGTCCGCGACCGGTCCGGCCATGGTGTTCTCGTGCGGCAGGATGACCCCGTCGTCCGGGCCGCGGAGCTCGACCGCTCCGATGAGGCCGCGGGTCACGTGACCGTCCGATTCGGTCATCTCGTAGACGTAGAGCGCGGGGGCTTCGTCGAGCGCGAACGTCCCCGACTCGACCCAGCCGTCCAGCCGCCGGGCCGCGCCGGCGTACCCCTCGGGTGTGGGGTCGGGCAGTACCACCGCCACCACGTTGTCCGGGTCGGCCTCGAGCAACGCGGCGCGCCGGGCGGGGTCGATCACGTCGTAGGGCGGGCACAGCAACCGACCGAGCCGACCGTCCGGCACTGCGGGACGCAGCGCGCGCAGGGGGGCGAGCGACAGCCCCCGTCCCTGGGAGCCCGCAGTCTCGGACGGGGGAACGGCCGGTTCGCGCGCGTCGGTCACGGCTGGCGATCGTACGCAGCGACGCCGCCGTGGCAGCATGCGACCCGTGGGTTCGACACTGCGCGGGGCCGACCGTCCGTTGACCGAGCTGTTCGACGTTGCTCTGCTCGACCTCGACGGTGTGGTGTACGTCGGCAAGGACGCGGTGCCTGGTGCGCCGGAATCCCTCGCGGCAGCGCGGCAGCAGGGAATGCACCTCGCCTTCGTCACCAACAACGCGGCCCGACCGCCCAGGACCGTGGCCGGCCATCTCACGGAATTGGGCATCGCGGCGCAGCCGGACGAGGTCATCACGTCCTCCCAGGCGGCGGCACGGTACCTGCGAGAGCGCCTGCACGCCGGGGCCGAAGTGCTCGTCCTCGGCACGACGGGGTTGTACGACGCCCTCGAGGAACAGGGGCTGAGCGCCACCGACACGGCCGGGCCCGACACTGTGGCCGTGGTCCAGGGCTACTCGCCGACGATGAACTGGCAGCTGCTCGCCGAGGGCACGGTGGCCGTGCGGGCGGGGGCGGTGTGGGTCGCCACCAACGCCGATCCCACCGTGCCGTCGCCGCGCGGTCCCTTGCCGGGCAACGGTTCGCTCGTCGCTGCGCTGCGGACGGCTACGGGGGCCGACCCCGTCATCACCGGCAAACCCGACCCGACGATGCACCGGGAGACGCTGATCCGCACCGGCGCCGAGCGCCCGATCGTCGTGGGCGACCGCCTCGACACGGACATCGAGGGGGCGAACGCGGTCGGCTGCCCGAGCCTGCTCGTGCTGTCGGGCGTCACCGACGCGCGCGACCTGCTCGCAGCAGGCCCGCGCCTGCGGCCGACCTACCTCGGCCGCGACGTGTCGGCGCTGCTCGAGACGCACCCCGATGTCACCGATGTCGGCGGCCGGTGGCAGTGCGGAGGTTGGGCGGTCGAGGCTCAGGACGACGGTCTGCAGCTCGCACGTGTCGACGACGACCCGCCGAGCGCGTCCGGCGACTCCCGCGGCGGGCCCGGCTCCCGAGGCGACGGTGACACGGTGGATTCCGCGCTCGACGCACTGCGGGCGCTCTGCGCCGCGAGCTGGAGCGCCGCAGACTCCGGCGTCAGCGTCGTGCGGGCCGGTGACGACGCCGCCACCGCCGTGCTGGACGACCTCGGTCTGGCCACGCGCTGACGCGGCCGCCCGGGTCCGGACGGGCGCACGGGAGCAGCGTCCGGTGCAGGTAGCGTCGGACCCGCTGCCGGGTGGGGTCGCCGGATCCACCGCGGAACAGGTCGGCGGGCACCGCCCGGTCCGGCAGCATTGCATACAGGAGAGGACCGCCATGGAGACCGAACACTCGGACGACCGGCGCGACGACGACGCCCGCGGCGCTGTCGATGCAGCGGGCGCGGCCGACGCCTCCGTCGACGGTCCGACGACGTCAGACTCTCCGGAGGCGGAGTCGTCCGCCGGCGATCGCGAGGCCGGCGCCGTTCCCGAGGTGGCCGGCGTTCCCGAGATGGCCGCGACACCGGCGGTGCCGGCGCCCGGTCCCCGGGTGCAGGCCCCTTTGCCGGGTCCGCCCGGAGGTCCCCGGCCGGGTCCGCCGTCGGCCCACGGCGGGTCGCTCCCCGCGCCGCAGGACCCCGACGCCACTGCCGCTGCTGCCGCCGCCTCTCCTGCACCGGCTCCGGCAGTCGTCGCTGCCGACGGGACGTCGTCGGGTGAACGACCCGGGCCGCCGAGGGCGCCCCGTCCGTCCGCCCACCCTGCCGTGGCCGACGCGATGGCGGAGCTGGCCGAGATCGAGTCCCGTCCGCTCGAGGAGCACCCCGACGGTTACGCACGCATCCACGCGGGCCTGCAGCGGGCGCTCGCCGCGATCGACACCGCGTGACGTGCCCCGACGCCTGTCACGCCTGGACGCCGAATTGGTGCGCCGCGGGCTCGCCCGCTCCCGGGACCACGCCGCGTCCCTGATCTCCGCCGGCCGCGTCGAGGTCCACGGGGTCGTCGCCTCGAAGCCGGCGACCTCGGTGGGGCCGGATGCCTCGTTGCGGGTGGTCGAGGACGACGGCGACCCGGGTTACGCATCCCGGGGCGGGCACAAACTCGCCGGCGCCCTGGCCGCGTTCGCCGACGTGCGCGTCGAAGGACGTCGCTGCCTCGACGCCGGCGCCTCGACGGGGGGCTTCACCGACGTCCTGCTGCGCGAGGGCGCGGCGAGCGTCGTGGCGGTCGACGTCGGCTACGGGCAGCTGGCCTGGTCACTGCGCACCGACCCCCGGGTCGAGGTCCACGACCGCACCAACGTGCGCGCGCTCACCCCCGACCAGATCGGCGGCCCGGCCGACCTCACCGTCGCCGACCTGTCCTTCATCTCCTTGCCGATCGTGCTGCCCGCGCTCACGGCGTGCACGGCGTCCGACGGCGATCTCGTGCCGATGGTCAAACCCCAGTTCGAGGTGGGACGCGAACGGCTGGGGGCGAAGGGCGTGGTGCGCGACCCGTCCGCCCGCGCCGACGCGGTCGTCGCGGTCGCCGGCGTCGCCGCCGACCTCGGATGGACGGTGCAAGGTGTCGCGCGCAGCCCGCTGCCCGGGCCGGCGGGCAACGTGGAATTCTTCCTGTGGTTGCGCGCCGACCGCCCGGCCGCGCTCGGACCGGACGAGATCGCCGCGGCGGTGACCGCGGACGTCACCGGCGACACGGCCGGCGACACGGCCGGCGACACGGCCGGTGATCGAAGTGTCGGTGGGCCGCGCGATGCTGGTCCCGGGACCGACACCGAAGATCCGCACGTCCCGGACGGAGGCACCGGATGAGAGCCGTCCTGCTCGTCGTGCACACGCAACGCAAGCGCATCGCCGATCTCGCCCGGCGCGCCGGTGATCAACTGCGCGACGCCGGGTTCGAGGTCCGCATGCTCGTCGAGGAGGCCGAGGCGTGCGGCGGCACGACCGTCGCGCACCCCGACGACGCCGCCCGCGGGTGCGAGTTGGTGCTGGCCTTCGGCGGCGACGGCACCTTCCTGCGCGCGGCCGAACTCGCGCGCCCGGCCGGGGTCGCCATGCTCGGTGTCAACCTCGGTCACGTCGGGTTCCTGGCCGCGGCCGAACCGCAGGCGCTCGGCGAGAGCATCGCCACCCTCGTCCGCGGCGACTACACCGTGCAGGAACGGGTGACCGTCGAAGCCGAGATCGTGGTCGACGGGGTCGTCCACGAGCGGGTGTGGGCGCTGAACGAGGTGTCGCTCGAGCGCACGAACCGCGAGCGGATGCTCGAGATCGCCGTCGCCGTCGACGAGCGTCCGCTGCTGCGCTTCGGGTGCGACGGGCTGCTGTGCGCGACGCCGACCGGGTCCACCGCGTACGCGTTCTCCATCGGTGGCCCGATCGTGTGGCCCGACGTCGACGCGATGCTCGTCGTCCCCAACGCCGCACATGCGCTGTTCTCCCGTCCCGTGATCGTCGCGCCGACGTCCGTCGTCGACGTGGACCTGGTCAGTGCAGAGCACGAGGCCATGCTCAGCGCCGACGGGCGCCGGTCGCTCACCGTCCCGGCCGGCGCGCGGGTCCGGGTGCGCAAGGGCGCGCTGCCCGTCCGGGTGGTCCGCCTCGACGACGTGCCGTTCACCGACCGGCTGGTATCGAAGTTCCAGCTGCCCGTCCGCAGCCTGCGCGAGGCGTCCAAGCCCGGGGGCGACTTCGATCCCGATCTGTCCGACTCCGACGCGCCGGACGCGGGATGACCGACACCCACACCGGCGGACGGGGCCTGGAGGAGCTGCGCATCCGGGGCCTCGGGGTCATCGACGAGGCCGTGTTGCCGCTGGGCGGCGGCCTCACCGTCGTCACCGGTGAGACCGGCGCCGGCAAGACCATGGTGGTCACGGGTCTGCTGCTGTTGTTCGGCGGTCGGGCCGATCCCGCCCGGGTGCGTACCGGCGCGGAGCAGGCCAGCGTCGAGGGTCGGTTGCTGGTGCCCGTCGACTCGCCCGCGATCATGAGGGTCGAGGCCGCCGGCGGTTCGTGGGACCCGCTGTCCGACGGCGACACCGCCGAACTGGTGCTGCGTCGGGTGGTCACCGCCGCCGGCCGCTCCCGCGCGTACGTCGGCGGGGCCGGCGCGCCGGTGGCGGTGCTGGCCGACCTGTCCGATGAGCTGCTGGCGGTGCACGGCCAGTCCGACCAGCTGCGGCTGGTACGGCCGGCGGCGCAGCGTGAGGCACTCGACCGGTACGCCGGCTGCGACACGTCCGACTACGCCGCGGCCCACGCGCGGTGGCGAGCGGCCGAGGCCGCGGTCACCGAGCGCGTGGCGCGCGCGGCCGAACTGCGCCGCGAGGCCGGCCTGCTGACCCATGGCCTGGGCGAGATCGACGCCGCCGCCCCCGAGGCGGGGGAGTCCGACGAACTCAACCGGCTGGCGGCGCGGCTCGGCCACGCCGACGCGCTGCAGGCGGCAGCCCGCCGTGCGCACGACGTCCTGCGCGGCGGCGACGACCCCGCGCCCGAGGTCTCCGACGTCCTGGCCTTGCTGGCCGAGGCCGACCGCGAGCTGGCGCAGCAGTCGGGCGCGGACGCCGAGCTCGATGCGCTCGCGTCCCGGGTGCGCGAGCTGGCCGCGCTCACGGCCGACCTCGGCGCCGAGTTCGGGTCCTACGCGGCCGGGCTCGATACCGACCCGGCCCGGCTGCACGAGGTGGAGTCGCGGCGTGCCGTGCTCGCGGCGCTCGTGCGCAAGTACGGCGACGATCCCGACGCCGGTCTCGACGGGGTGCTGCGCTGGGCCGAGCAGGCCCGCGAACGGCTGGCCCAGATCGACGTGTCCGACGAGGCCATCGCCGCGTTGCGCGCCGAGGCCCGGACCGCCGAGCGGGAGGTCGTCGCTCTGGGAACGGCGCTCTCGTCGCGGCGGCGCGACGCGGCCGAGCGGCTCGGCGCGGCCGTGACCGCCGAGCTGGCCGGCCTCGCCATGGCGGCGGCCACCGTGCGGGTCGAGGTGCGGCCCCGCCCGCCGGGCTCCGGACCGTCGGTCGAGATCGACGGTGACCGCGTCGGCGCCGCTACCGACGGCTTCGACGACGTCGAGCTGCTGTTGCAGTCGCATGCGGGCGCACCCGCCCTGCCGATCGCCAAGGGCGCCTCGGGCGGCGAGTTGTCGCGGGTGATGCTGGCGCTCGAGGTCTGCCTGATCGAGAGCGGTACCGGCCACGACGGCGTCACCACGCTCGTGTTCGACGAGGTCGATGCCGGCGTGGGCGGCCGCGCGGCGGTCGAGGTCGGCCGCCGCCTGGCCAGACTGGCGCGCGGGCGCCAGGTGCTGGTCGTCACCCACCTCGCGCAGGTGGCCGCGTTCGCCGACCGTCATGTCGTCGTCGACAAGCCCGCTCCGGCGAAGCGCGGCGCGGCGGGCAGTTCCGGCGACACCGGCGCCGTCACGGCCAGCGACGTGCGCGTCGTCGAGGCAGACGAGCGGGTCGCCGAGCTGGCCCGCATGCTCGCCGGATCCGACACCGCCACCGCGCGCGAGCACGCGAGCGAGTTGCTGGCCGACGCCGCGCGCGACCGGGACGCGTCCCGCAGCCGGAGCTCCGCCGGGCGGTCGCGTCGTCCGACGTCGACGCGGACCACGCGGTCCACGCGGTCCGGGGCCGACGATGCGGCTGCGGCCGACGAGACCGCGAGCAAAACCGCGGGGCGGGTCGCAGGCACCGACACGGGCAACACCACGGACCGCAGCGGAGCTCGCGACGGGGCGACGAGCCGACGCCCACGCTCGCGGTCCGGGCCGAAGGCGAGCTGACCCGGCACCCGTCCGGCGGTGTCTGCCGTCCGGCGGTGTCTGCCGTCCGCCCGTTCGTGCCGTCGAGCGTCCGACACGGGGGAGGCCCGTCCGACGAATCGGGACGAGCCGCCTCGGTCCGTGTGGATGATGGTGTTCGTGTGACTCGTGTGACGGGCGTGGCGTAACCCGGAACGGCGGGAACCGGGTGGCAGCATGACCAGGCATGAAGCTCGCCACGCTGCGCCGTCGTCCGGAGGCGCTGCCCGGGATCAGCGGTGTCGCCCGTCTCGACCGTTCGACGGGTCGGCTCGCCGGCCGCCTCAATCCAGGCGACATCGCGATCATCGACCACGTCGACCTCGACCGCACCAGCGCCGAATCGCTGCTCGCGGCCAAGCCCGCGGTGATCGTCAACGCGGCCCCGAGCATCTCGGGTCGCTACCCCAACCTCGGACCCGAGCTGATCGTGGCCGCCGGCGTGCCGCTGCTGGACAACGTCGGCGGGGAGGTGTTCGCCGCGGTCAAGGAGGGCACCAAGATCCGCATCGACGGCGACACGGTGTACCTCGGCGACATCTCGGTGGCCGAGGGCACGGTGCTCGACGAGCTGTCCGTCCAGGGCCTGATGCTCGAGGCACGCGCCGGTCTGGCCTCGCAGCTCGAGGCGTTCGCGGTGAACACCGGCGAGGTGCTGACCGCCGAGCGGATGCTGCTGCTCGAGGATGACGGCGTTCCGGCGATCGCCACGCACATGCGGCGCAAGCACGTGCTCGTCGTCATGCGCAGCCACGACTACGCCGCCGAGCTCAAGCGGCTCAAGGGCTACATCCGTGAGTACCGCCCGGTGCTGATCGGCGTCGACGGCGGCGCGGACGCGCTGCTCGAGGCCGGGTACACGCCCGACGTCATCCTCGGCGACATGGACGCGGTGTCCGACGCCGCACTGTCGACCGGCGCGGAGGTCGTCGTGCACGCCTACCCCGACGGTCGTGCGCCGGGACTGCTGCGCGTGCAGGACCTCGGCGTGAGCGCGGCGACGTTCCCGACCTCGACCACGAGCGAGGACGCTGCCATGCTGCTCGCCGACCACAAGGGCGCCGACCTCGTCGTCGCCGTCGGCAGCCACGCGAACCTGACCGAGTTCCTCGACCGGGGCCGCGCGGGCATGGCGTCGTCGTTCCTCACCAGGCTGCGGCTGGGCTCGAAGCTCGTCGACGCCGACGCGGTCATGCGCCTGTACCGCAACCGGATCTCCGGTGCCGCACTGCTGCTGCTCGTCATCGCCGCGTTCGTGGCCGTCGCCGCCGCGCTCGCGGTCAGCGACACCGGCCGCACCTACCTGACCGACCTGTCCGATCAGTTCGGCGTCTGGATCGACTGGGTCAAGGACCTGTTCTCGTGACCGTCCGGGCGCTCTCCCGGAACACCCCCCGGTACTGCTGGAGTCTGCTGTGATCTCGTTCCGCTACCACCTCGTCTCGATCATCGCGGTGTTCCTCGCGTTGGCGGTCGGCATCGTCGTCGGCACCACCGCGCTGAACGGACCCATCACGAAGGACCTGCGCAACCAGGTCGACGACGCGAAGGGCCAGCGCGACCAGCTGGCCACCAAGGTCAAGACCCTGCAGGGCCAGGTGGACGACGCCGGCGAGTTCGCCACGACGTACGGCGCCCAGCTCGTGGCCGGCAAGCTCAAGGACAGGTCCGTGGTGATCGTCAGCCTGCCCGGCGCCACCGCCGCGATGTCCGAAGGCGTGACGCAGCAGATCTCCGCCGCCGGAGGCAAGGTGTCCGGGCAGGTCACCGTCGCCCGCGCCTATCTCGACTCGAGCCGCAGCAGCGAGATCAACTCGCTGGCCACCGGCCCCGCCCACCCCATCGGCTGGACCGCGCCCGAGACGAACGACGCCGGCAAGCTCGGCGGGTCGCTGCTCGGCTACGTCCTCGTCGGCAAGGGCGAGTCGACCGACGTCAAGCAGGTGCTCAGCGCGTTCGCGGAGCGGCACCTCGTGACCGTCGAGGGTGACGACCTGACCCCGAGCAGCACCATCGTCGTGCTCGGCGGCGGTTCGTCGAAGGCCGACCAGTACCCGGCGCGGGCGCAGCTCGGCCTCGTCGAGGGGCTCGCCGAGTCCGGCGGCAAGGTGCTCGTGGCCGGCAACCCGGCGTCCGCGTCCGACGGCGGGGTGGTGGCCGAGGTGCGCGGCGACGCCGGCAGCCGCGACGCGGTCGCCACCGTCGACGACGCCGACAGCTCGTTCGGCCAGGTCTCCGCCGTCCTCGCCCTCGCCGGCGTCGTCGCGGGCCAGCCGGGCCACTACGGCACCCAGAACGGCGCGGACGCGCTGTTCCCGGCGCCGGCCAACTGATCCCGGTAGCGCACGTGGCGGGCGCGCCGCCTCGGACTGCCGACCCGGACGGCGGTACCGTCGGACGGACGATGGCGACGAAACCCGAGGACCCGTCCGGGCCCCACGGCCGCGCCCGGCGCCTGCCCGGGCGGCGCGGGAGCGCGTCCGACCCCCGTGTCGCGGTGGCCGCGCTCGCGGGCTTCCTGCGCGACCGGCTCGCGGTCGCGTCGGATCGGGCGACCGCCGTCGCGGGCGAGATCGTCGGACAGCTCGCCGGACAGGTGACTGCCGACGCCATCGTCCCGCTGCTGCGGCAGCTCACCGGCAACACCGAGGTCGTCACCAGCGTGCGCGGCGGGCCGCCCGGCCTGGCGGCGGCGCGGCAGGTCGCCGTGGTCGTCGCTGGTGCGGCGGCCCCGTTCGCCCCCAACGCCTACGCGCGGGCCCGGTTGCTGCGTCAGCTGCACGCCACCGGCCTGCTCACCGCCGACGACGCCTACCGCATCGACAGCGCCGCCGGGCTCGTCCTCGACTCGCCGTTCCCGTCCGCCGCCGTCGTCGACGTCCGGGTCGAGCCCGCCGAGTCGCCCGCACCCGGTCCCGACGACCGGACGCGCCGGGGTCGACGCCGCCGCTCCGCCTGACTGACGTCGGCGTCCGCGCGGTCGTCGTGCGACACGACGAGCCCGGCGGTTGCGAACGGCGCCGAACGCCCGGGTGAGCGTGTTAGCGTGAATGTCCGTGGATCGAGCGCCGCAGGGCACCTATACGACACGGCATCTCTTCGTCACCGGTGGTGTGGCGTCCTCACTCGGCAAGGGCCTGACGGCCTCGAGCCTGGGCACGCTGTTGAAGGCGCGCGGGCTGCGGGTGACGATGCAGAAACTCGACCCGTACCTGAACGTCGACCCCGGGACGATGAACCCGTTCCAGCACGGCGAGGTCTTCGTGACCGAGGACGGTGCCGAGACCGACCTGGACATCGGCCACTACGAACGCTTCCTCGACACCGACCTGGTCGGGTCCGCGAACGTCACCACCGGCCAGGTGTACTCGAGCGTCATCGCGAAGGAGCGGCGCGGCGAGTACCTGGGCGACACCGTCCAGGTGATCCCGCACATCACCAACGAGATCAAGGACCGCATCACGGCGATGGCGGCGCCGGACGCCGACGGCCACGCCCCGCACATCGTCATCACCGAGATCGGCGGCACGGTCGGCGACATCGAGTCGCTGCCGTTCCTCGAGGCCGCCCGTCAGGTGCGTCACGAGGTCGGACGGGACAACTGCTTCTACCTGCACGTCTCGCTGGTGCCGTACCTGGCGCCGTCCGGTGAGCTGAAGACCAAGCCGACGCAGCACTCGGTCGCCGCGCTGCGCAGCATCGGCATCGCGCCCGACGCCGTCGTCTGCCGCTCCGACCGCGAGCTCCCCGAGAGCGTCAAACGCAAGATCGCGCTGATGTGCGACGTCGACACCGAGGCCGTCGTCGCGGCGGTCGACGCGCCGAGCATCTACGAGATCCCGAAGGTGCTGCACTCCGAGGGCCTCGACGCGTACGTGGTGCGGCGGCTCGGCCTGCCGTTCCGGGACGTCGACTGGACGGTCTGGGGCGATCTGCTCGACCGGGTGCACGACACCCGCGCCGACGTCACCGTCGCGCTGGTCGGCAAATACGTCGACCTGCCGGACGCGTACCTGTCGGTGGTCGAGGCGCTGCGGGCGGGCGGGTTCGCCCACCGCACCAAGGTCGCGATCAAGTGGGTGCCGTCGGACTCGTGCGAGACGCCGGCCGGCGCGGCCGCGGCGTTGGCCGGGGTCGACGGCATCGTGGTGCCCGGCGGGTTCGGCATCCGCGGCATCGAGGGCAAGGTCGGCGCGCTGCACCACGCCCGCGAACACGGGTTGCCCGCCCTGGGACTCTGCCTGGGACTGCAGTGCATGGTCATCGAGGCGGCCCGCCATCTCGCGGGCATCGCCGACGCCAACTCCGCCGAGTTCGCGCCCGAGACCGAACATCCGGTCATCGCCACGATGGCCAGCCAGGTGAAGGCGGTCGCGGGGGAGGCCGACCTCGGCGGCACCATGCGCCTCGGCTCGTACCCGGCCAACCTCGTCCCCGGATCGGTCGTGGCCCGCGCCTACGGCGCCACCGCGGTCACCGAACGCCACCGCCACCGCTACGAGGTCAACAACGACTACCGGGCCGACCTGGAGAAGGCCGGACTCGTCGTGTCGGGCGAGTCGCCGGACGGGCGGCTCGTCGAGTTCGTCGAGCTGCCCGCGGACGTCCACCCGTTCTATGCCTCGACGCAGGCCCACCCCGAGCTGAAGTCCCGTCCGACGCGGGCCCATCCGCTGTTCCGAGCGTTCGTGCAGGCGGCGCTGGACTACAACGACGCCGAGCGGTTGCCCGTCGCCATTCCCGAGCGCGCCGATCAGGACGCGGTGTCGCGTGGGTGAGCTGGACGACTTCGAACTGCTGTCGTCCGAGACCGTGTTCTCGGGCAAGGTGCTGACCGTCGCCGTCGACGAGGTCCGCATGCCCGACGGGTCGAGCGCGCACCGCGAGGTCGTGCGCAACCCCGGCGCCGTCGCCGTGGTCGCGCTCGACGACGAGGGCCGCGTGGTGCTGGTCAACCAGTACCGCCACCCGGTCGGCGCGCGGCTGGACGAGCTGCCCGCGGGCCTGCTCGACATGCCGGGCGAGTCGGCGCTCGAGGCGGCGCAGCGCGAGTTCGTCGAGGAGGCCGGCCTGCAGGCGCGGCGGTGGCACGTGCTCGTCGACCTGTTCTCGTCGCCGGGCATGTCCGACGAGGCGGTGCGCGTGTTCCTCGCCCGCGACCTGAGCCCGGTCGACCGCGGGGACTTCGCCCTCGAGCACGAGGAGGCGAGCATGACGGTGACACGGGAGCCGCTGACCGAGGCCGTCCGTCGCGTGATGGCAGGCACGATCACCAATGCGATCGCGGTCTCCGGAATCCTGGCCGCGGTGCACGGCCGGGCCACCGACTGGCGCCACCTGCGTCCGTCCGACGCGCCGTGGCCGGCCAAGCCGGAGTTCGGCGGGTGACGGTGGCCGCGGGAGCGGCGGGCACGGCGGGCACGGCCTCGGCGGCCGCGGTGCGGACGTACCTCGACCACCTGTCCGTCGAGCGGGGCGTCGCCGCCAACACGCTGAGCTCCTACCGGCGCGACCTGCACCGCTACCTGGACTTCCTCGCCGCCACGGGCGCCGACCGGTTGTCCGAGGTGGACGCGGCCGCGATCGGCGCGTTCCTGACCTACCTGCGCGAGGGCGACGCCGACCATCCGCCGCTGTCGGCGGCGTCGGCGGCCCGTGCTGTGGTCGCCGTCCGTGGCCTGCACCGCTTCGCGCTGCGCGAGGGCATCGTCGAGGTCGACGTGTCGCGCGAGGTCCGGCCGGCCGCGCCGCCCCGCCGGTTGCCCAAGGCGATCCCGCTCGAGGACGTCGAGCGGCTGCTCGAGGCGGCCGGGTACGCGCGCACCGCGCTCGCCCACCGCGACCGTGCTCTGCTCGAGCTGCTGTACGGCACCGGGGCCCGCATCTCGGAGGCCGTCGGGCTCGACGTCGACGACCTCGACCTGGTCGACAACACCGTGCTGCTGCGCGGCAAGGGCGGCAAGCACCGGCGGGTGCCGGTGGGCTCGTACGCGGCCAAGGCGCTGACCACGTACCTGACGCTGGCCCGGCCGGAACTCGCGACGCTGACGTCCGCGAACCGGTCCGTCGCCTCGCGGGTGTTCCTCAACGCCCGCGGAGGCCCGCTGTCGCGGCAGTCGGCGTGGGCGGTGCTGCGCAGCGCCGCCGAACGGGCCGGTATCGCGGCCGAGATCTCGCCGCACACGCTGCGCCACTCGTTCGCCACGCATCTCGTCGAGGGTGGCGCGGACGTGCGCGTGGTGCAGGAACTGCTGGGCCACGCATCGGTCACGACCACCCAGATCTACACCCTGGTCACCGTCGACACGCTGCGCGAGGTCTACGCCAGCAGCCATCCGCGGGCCGGACGCGCGGGGTCGCGTCGGCGCACGGGCTGACGTCCGCCTCGCGGGAGTTGCCTCGGTGTAGTTTCGGTGCGTCCGACAGGCCCGTCGGACGCGAAGGCGAAGGAGGCAGCGGCGTCGATGACCGAAGCTGACGGCACTCCCGCCGCACCCGCGGAGGCCGTCGAGTCCGACGCCCTGTTCGCGGTCGACCGGGCCAAGTCCGTCGACCCGGCCGCGGAGCGTTCCAAGCGGGTGGCTCCGGAGCCGCCGCCGCTCGAACGGCACGGCCCCGCGCGCGTCGTCTCGCTGTGCAACCAGAAGGGCGGCGTCGGCAAGACGACGTCCGCCATCAACCTCGGGGCCGCGCTCGCCGAGGTCGGCAGGCGGGTACTGCTCGTCGACTTCGACCCGCAGGGCGCGCTGTCGGTGGGCCTGGGCGTGCAGCCGCACCAGCTCGAGCTCACCAGCTACAACCTGCTGATGGAGCGCGGCGTGTCGATCGACGACGTGCTGCTGAAGACGTCCGTACCGGGCATCGACCTGCTTCCCAGCAACATCGACCTGTCCGCGGCGGAGATCCAGCTGGTGACCGAGGTGGCGCGGGAGCAGACGCTCGCGCGGGCGCTCGCGCCGGTGCTGCCCGAGTACGACTACGTGCTCATCGACTGCCAGCCGTCGCTGGGCCTGCTCACCGTGAACGCCCTGACGGCGTCGCACGGCGTGATCATCCCTCTCGAGTGCGAGTTCTTCAGCCTGCGCGGGGTCGCGCTGCTGATCGACACCATCGACAAGGTGCAGCATCGGCTCAACCCGGACCTGCAGCTCGACGGCATCCTCGCCACCATGTACGACGGGCGCACGCTGCACGGCCGCGAGGTCTTCCAGCGCGTGCTCGACGCGTTCGGCGACAAGGTCTACGACACCGTCATCACCCGCACCGTCCGCTTCCCCGAGACGACCGTCGCGGGAGAGCCGATCACCACGTGGGCACCGTCGTCCGGCGGGGCGAAGGCGTACCGCAACCTCGCGCGAGAGGTCATCGCGCGATCGTGATCGAGGACGACATCGACGCTGCCGACGGCACCGTGGTCGAGGTCGACGACGCCGCCGACATCGAGCTGGCCGAGCCCGTCGAGGGCGTCGACGCTCCGGAGACCGACGGGGCGTTCCGGGTGCGCCTCGACAACTTCGAGGGCCCCTTCGACCTGCTGCTGAACCTCATCAGCCGCCGGCAGCTGGACGTCACCGAGGTTGCGCTGTCGCAGGTCACCGACGAGTTCATCAGCTACCTCGCCGGCATGGACACCTACGACCTCGGCAAGGCCACCGAGTTCCTGGTCGTCGCGGCGACGCTGCTCGACCTGAAGGCGGCGCGGCTGCTGCCCGCCGCCGAGGTCGAGGACGAGGAGGACCTCGCGCTGCTCGAGGCGCGGGACCTGCTGTTCGCCCGGCTGCTGCAGTACCGGGCCTACAAGCTCGCCGCCGCGCACCTGCAGGAGCTCGACCGCCGCCAGGCGCAGCGCCACGGCCGCGCCGTCGAGCTCGAGGCCCGCTTCGCGGAACTGCTGCCCGAGGTCGACATCGGGGTCAGCCCCGAGCGCTTCGCGGCCATCGCGGCCGGGGCGTTCGCGCCCAAACCCGTGCCGGTGGTCGCCACCGACCACGTGCACGCGCCGCAGGTCAGCGTGGCCGAGCACATGGGGATCCTGCGCAGCCGGCTGCGCCGGCAGGGCGCGGCGACGTTCCGCGCGCTCGTCGCCGACTGCGCGATCACGCTCGAGGTGGTGGCCCGCTTCTTGGGGTTGCTCGAGCTGTACCGCGAGGGGTCGGTGACCTTCGACCAGGCCGAGGCGTTGTCGGAACTGCTGGTCCGCTGGACCGGCGGCGAGAACGACGACGAGGACGACGCTGTCGCGGCGAACGCCGCGGACGAGGAGTACCAGTGACCGCACCCGAGAACCCCGACGGCACCGCCGTCCCCGGGCCCACCGCCGCACCGACCGACGAGGCGGACACGTCCACGGACACCGCCCCCGACACGTTCGCGGACACCGCCGAAGCCACCGTCGACGGCATGGCTGCCGACGCTGGTGCGCACGAACCGGCGGGCGACCCGCTGGACGGCATCCGGGTCGCGAGCGAGGCCGACGTGGTGGCGACCGAGATCGAGGTGCCCGTCGAGGAGGAGCCGGAGCAGTTGCCGGGCGTGCTGGCCGCCAGGCTGGCCGACCCCGACGAGTTGCGTTCGGCCATCGAGGCGGTGCTGTTCGTCGTCGAGGCGCCGGTGACGGTGACGATGCTGGCGGCCACGCTCGAACAGACGACGGACGCCGTGCAGCAGGCGCTCGACGAGCTGCGGACGGCCTACGACGAACGCTCCGCCGGCATGGAACTGCGCGAGGTCGCCGGTGGGGTGCGGCTCTACACCCGCGCCGAGCACGCCGATGTCGTCGAGCACTTCCTGCGCGACGGCCAGAAGAGCCGGTTGAGCCAGGCGGCGCTCGAGACGCTCGCGGTCATCGCGTACCGGCAGCCCGTCACGCGCGCGCGGGTGTCGGCCATCCGCGGCGTCAACGTCGACGGCGTGGTGCGCACCCTGCTCGCCCGCGGACTCGTCGTCGAGGTCGGCAGCGACCCGATCAGCGGCGGCGGGCTGTTCCGCACCACCGACCTGTTCCTCGAACGGATGGGCCTGCGCAGCCTCGACGAACTGCCCTCGCTCGCCCCGCTGCTGCCCGACGTCGACACGGTCGACGACCTCGACGGCTTCGGCAACGATCTCGACGCCGGTCTCGACAGCGCCGACGCCCCGTCGCCGTCCGCCCCCGCCGTGCTCACGTCCGAGCGCGACTGAACGACGAGCGGACATGACGAACACCGCGGACGGCGTCCGGCTGCAGAAGGTGCTCGCCGGGGCGGGGATCGGGTCCCGGCGCAAGGCCGAGGAACTCATCGCCGCCGGGCGGGTGACCGTCGACGGTCGGGTCGCCCTGCTCGGGGCGCGGGTCGACCCCGCCCACGCGGTGATCCACGTCGACGGCGACCGCATCGAGGTACGCGAGGAGCTCGTACACCTCGCGCTCAACAAGCCGCGCGGCGTGCTGAGCGCGATGAGCGACGAGCGGGGCCGTCCGACCGTCGGTGACCTCGTCGCGCAACTCGTCGACTCGACCGAGGGCCTGTTCCACGTCGGGCGTCTCGACGCCGACAGCGAGGGGTTGCTGCTGCTCACCAACGACGGCGACCTCGCGCACACCCTCATGCACCCGTCGTTCGGGGTGCGCAAGACGTACCTCGCGACGGTGCCCGGTCCGGTCGCGAAGACGGTCGGACGGCAGCTTCTCGCCGGAGTCGAGCTGGACGACGGCCCCGCGAAGGCCGACACGTTCCGGGTGGTGCAGACCCAGAACGACCGCG
The DNA here is from genome assembly GCF_054781375.1 of Jatrophihabitans fulvus. Taxonomy (NCBI): domain Bacteria; kingdom Bacillati; phylum Actinomycetota; class Actinomycetes; order Jatrophihabitantales; family Jatrophihabitantaceae; genus Jatrophihabitans; species Jatrophihabitans fulvus. The sequence continues at coordinate 1,638,538 of NZ_BAAGUN010000001.1, read as the reverse complement.
CGATCGTCGAGATCGTGCTGCACGAGGGACGCAAGCACATCGTGCGCCGCATGCTCGCCTCGGTCGGCCACCCGGTCGAGCGGCTCGTGCGCACCAGCATCGGTCCGGTCCGGCTGGGCAGCCAGCGCGCGGGAACCGTCCGTCCGCTGTCGCGCGAGGAACTCGCGGGACTGCACCACCTGGCCGAGCAGGCGTGACCGCGGCGACCCGTCGGGCTCGGCCGGACGGGCCCGTCCGGCACGGTCCGTAAGCTCGTCGGCGTGACTGAGCGCTACACCGGGGTCGTCGCACTCGACGGCCCATCCGGCACGGGCAAGTCGACGGTCGCGCGGCGCCTCGCGCAGCGCCTGGGGGCCCGATACCTCGACACCGGCGCGATGTACCGCGCCGCCACCGTCGCGGCGCTGCGCGCCGGCGTCCCGCTCGACGACGCCGTCGCCATCGCCCAGGTGGTCGAGGCCGCCCGCATCGACATCTCCACCGACCCGCAGCAGGCGTCCGTGCGCCTCGACGGCGACGCGGTCGACACCGAGATCCGCAGTGGCGAGACCACCGCCGCGGTGTCGGCGGTCTCGGCGGTGCCGAGCGTGCGGGCGCAGCTCGTGGCGCAGCAGCGGGAGCTGATCGACGACGGCGGCATCGTGGTCGAGGGCCGCGACATCGGCTCGGTCGTGTGGCCGACCGCCCGTCCGAAGGTCTACCTGACGGCCAGCCCCGAGGTGCGCGCGCAGCGGCGCGCGAAAGAACTCGACGCCGACGTCGAGGCGATCGCCGGTGACATCGCCCGCCGCGACGGACTCGACAGCTCCCGCGCGGCGAGCCCGCTCGCGCAGGCCGCCGACGCCGTCGAGCTCGACACCTCCGAGCTGGACATCGACCAGGTCGTCGACCGGCTCGTCGACCTCGCGACCGGCTCGTCGTGAGCGAGGTGTCGGACGACCCGGGCGGCGACGTCGAGGTCCTGCCCGTCGTCGCCGTGGTCGGGCGTCCCAACGTCGGCAAGTCGACGCTGGTCAACCGGCTGCTGGGCCGGCGCGAAGCGGTCGTGCAGGACATTCCCGGCGTCACGCGCGACCGCATCGCCTACGACGCGCTGTGGAACGGCCGCCGGTTCACGCTCGTCGACACCGGCGGATGGGAGCCCGACGCCCGCGGCCTGCAGGCGATGGTGTCGGCCCAGGCGGAGCGGGCGGTCGCGAGCGCCGACGTCGTGCTCTTCGTGATCGACGGCCGTACCGGCGCCACCGAGACCGACCTGACCGTGGCGCGCACGCTGCGCCGCGGCGACAAGCCCGTCGTGCTCGCCGCCACCAAGGTCGACGACCAGCGCTTCGAGCCCGACACCGCCGAGCTGTGGCGGCTCGGGCTGGGGGAGCCCTACCCCGTCAGCGGCCTGCACGGCCGTGGCAGCGGCGACCTGCTCGACGTGCTGCTCGACGCCATGCCCGACGCCCCGCCCGACCGCGAGGACGAGGAACTCGGGCCGCGTCGCGTGGCCCTGGTCGGGCGACCCAACGTCGGCAAGTCGAGCCTGCTGAACCGGCTGACGGGGGAGGAGCGCTCCGTCGTCGACAGCGTCGCCGGCACCACCGTCGACCCCGTCGACAGCCTGGTCGACCTCGGCGGCGAGACGTGGCGGTTCGTCGACACCGCCGGCCTGCGCAAGCGGGTGCGGCAGGCCACGGGCATGGAGTACTACGCCAGTCTCCGTACCGCCGCCGCCATCGAGGCGGCCGAGGTCGCCGTCGTGCTGCTCGACGCCTCGGAGGTGATCAGCGAGCAGGACCAGCGGGTGATCTCGGAGGTCACGGACGCCGGCCGCGCGCTGGTGCTGGCGTTCAACAAATGGGACCTGCTCGACGACGACCGCCGGGACCGACTCGAACGCGAGATCGAGCGCGACATGGCCCGCATCGCGTGGGCGCCCCGCGTGAACGTGTCGGCGCGCACCGGCCGGGCGGTCGACCGGCTCGCGGCGGCACTGCGCACCTCGCTCGAGTCGTGGGACCGCCGCATCCCGACCGGACGGCTCAACAGCTGGCTCGCCGAGGTGGTCTCCGCGACCCCGCCGCCCGCCCGGGGCGGGCGCGCGCCCAGGGTGCTGTTCGCGACCCAGGCGGACATCAGGCCGCCGCGGTTCGTGCTGTTCACCACCGGCTTCCTCGAGGCCGGCTACCGCCGCTTCATCGAGCGTCGGCTGCGGGAGGACTTCGGTTTCACCGGCACGCCGATCGAGATCTCGGTCAAGGTGCGGGAGAAGCGGAAGCGGTAGTCAGCAGGTCTCCGCGCCGCAACACGCAGAAGCGCGCGTAGGGGGCGAGCGTGATCGAATACCGACCCGCCACAGCCTCTACCGGGATCAGGTAACCGTCGAGGCGGCTGTCGACCACGAAGAAGCTGTCGATCTCGTCGTGGGCGTAGGTCTGGCGTCCGACGCGTCGAGAGGTCGACAACGACACGGTGTCCTTCGTCTTGGCACGCGCGACCGTGGTCTTGACCTGCACCCGGCGCAGACGTCCGGCCGAGTCGACGAGCAGGTCGTAACGCGCGGGCTCGAGCGGCCAGCTGACGGCGTGACCCCGGACGAGGAACCAGGCGGCTGCGAGGTTGGGTGCGGCTCGGCGCAGGAACTCGGGGCGTGGTGGCTCGCCGGTCGCAGTGTCTGGAGGGACGACGGGCGCGGCGAGGTGAGCGGTGTCGAGAGCCAATCTGGCCGCATGTCCGCGCACGGTGACGATGCTGTCGCCGTCGAACAGGCCGAGACGTCCCGCCACCTCCGTCCACGACCTCGACCGTGTCACGGCGTCGGCCAGGGCGCTGTCGGACCACCGCCGTTGGCCGGTGAAGTGCGAATAGTCCAAGGCAAGGTCATCGGCTCGGCGCCGCGCTGCCCGCAGCGATCCGGCCGAGGTCGGGGTCAGACCGAGGCGTCGCAGCACGTCCCGCCAGGACCGGGCGGCGACGATCGCGGCGGCGAGTTCTTCGTTCGTGTAAGCCACAGCCCGACGGTAGGTATGGGCACCGACACTTTCGAACCTCCGCGCACGCCTGCGATAGGCTGAGTCGTCGAACGGGACGTGGCTCAGGTTGGTAGAGCACTCGGCTGGGGGCCGAGGGGTCGCAGGTTCAAATCCTGTCGTCCCGACCAGATCGAAGGGCGGCGCGAGGGGGTCGGATGACGTCCGACTCCTCCGCCGGTCCTCCGATCCATGACCGCATCTGGACCATCCCCAACGCGCTGAGCGTGGTGCGGCTGCTGGGCGTGCCGCTGTTCCTGTACCTGCTGCTCGGGCCCGAGGCCGATCTGTGGGCACTGCTGATCCTGATGCTGTCGGGCTTCACCGACTGGCTCGACGGCGTGCTGGCGCGGGCGCTCGACCAGACGAGCCGCTTCGGGGCGTTGCTCGACCCCGCGGCCGACCGGCTGTACATCCTCGCCACCCTCGTGGGGCTGGTGCTGCGCGACGTGATCCCGCTGTGGCTCGCGATCGTCATCGTCGGACGCGACCTCGTGCTCGGCGTGACGCTGCCGCTGCTGCGGCGCGCGGGCTGGGGTCCGCCCGAGGTGCACTATCTCGGCAAGGCGGCGACGTTCTGCCTGCTCTACGCCTTCCCGCTGCTGCTGCTCGGCACCTACGAGGGGTGGCTCGCCGACACCGCGCGTGCGACGGCGTGGGCGTTCACCATCTGGGGCACCGCGCTGTACCTGTGGGCCGGCGCCGTTTACCTCCATCAGGTGGTCGGGCTGCTGCGCCGCCCCGATGCGATCGTGCCGTCCGCGGGCGCCGGGGCGCGGTCGTGACCCCGTCCCCAACCCGGCGCAACGGCGCCCCGCAGCTGCTGCTCGACCTCGTCGAGAACCACCTCGACCCCGGGTACGCCGCCGCGGCCGCGCGGCGCGCCGACCGTCCCTCCGGTGGACGTCGCCGTCTCGACACCCCGCTCGCGGCGATCGGCGCCCTCGTCATCGGATTCCTGCTGGTCGTCGCGTACGTGCACACCAACCGCGGCGCGCCCGAGGCCCAGCGGGTGCACGACCGGCTGGTCGAACGGGTGCGCGCGGCACAGGCCGGTGCCGACGACCTCGCCGACGATCTCGACCGGGTCGAGACCGACCTCGACCGCGAACAGGCGGCGGCGCTGCCGTCGGGCGGCGCGCTGTCGCGCGAACTCACCCGGGCCCAACTGGCCGCCGGTGAGCTGCCCGTCACGGGGCCGGGGTTGCGGGTCACGTTGAGCGAGCCGAAGAACTCGGGCTCGTCCGGTGCCCCCCAGCGCGGCGGATCCGTCCCCATCGGCGCCACGCATATCCTCACCGACCGTGACGTGCGGGCGGTGGTCAACGAACTGTGGCGCGACGGCGCCGAGGCGATCGCGGTGAACGGCGTCCGGCTGACGCCCACCAGTGCGATCCGCTTCGCCGGCGAAGCGGTTCTCGTCGACTTCCAGCCCATCACCTCGCCGTACCGGATCGAGGCGATCGGGGACGCCGACACCTTGGCCACCGACTTCGCCCAGAGCGCCGTCGCCGCGCGGTACCAGACCCGCGCCGGCGCGCTCGGCATCGGCTTCGGCTTCGCCAACCAGTCGAGCCTCGAGCTGCCGGCGGCGTCGGCCGTCTCGCCCCGCTACGCCGTCCCCGCGCCGTCGGCGAGCAGCCGGTGATCGCCGCTCTCGCGCTCGTCGCCGGCGTGGTGCTCGGGCTGATCTTCCGCCCGACCGTCCCCGAGTGGCTCGAGCCGTACCTGCCGATCGCCGTCGTCGCGGCGCTCGACGCCGTGTTCGGCGGCATCCGCGCCCGCCTCGACGGCATCTTCGACGCCAAGGTGTTCGTCGTGTCGTTCGTGTCGAACGTGCTCGTCGCCGCGCTGATCGTGTTCCTCGGCGACAAGCTGGGCGTCGGCGGGCAGCTGTCGACTGCGGTCGTGGTCGTGCTCGGCATCCGCATCTTCGGCAACGCGGCCGCGATCCGCCGTCACGTGTTCCGGGCCTGAGATGGACGAGCCCGACAGCCGGCACGAGCAGCCGGACCAGAGCGACCGGACGAACGGCACGGCAGAGACGAAGGGCACGGCAGAGACGAAGGGCACGGCAGAGACGGACGGCACGGACGACGCGACCGCCGCCGCCGAGGCCGCTCCCGAGGTCGCGAGCACCCCCATCCCCGCCGACCACCCGGCGCGGCGGCGCTACTGGCTGACCGGGCGGCACGCGTCCGCCGCGGTCATCGGGATCCTCACCCTGTTGCTGGGCTTCGCGATCGTCGTCCAGGTCCGCGCGAACTCGTCCGACGACGCGTTGAGCGGGCTGCGCGAGGACGACCTCATCGGCATCCTCGACAACCAGAACGCCCGCGCCGACCGATTGCGGCGTCAGATCGCCGAGCTGCAGGACACGCTCAACCGGCTCAAGGACAGCGGCGACCGCGCCGCCGCCGCACGGCAGCAGGCCCGACGTGAGGCGGACGCTTTGGGCGTGCTGCTCGGCACCGTGCCGGCCACCGGTCCCGGCGTCGTCGTCACGATCACAGACCCCGACCGCAAGCTCGGCGGCGAGGACCTGCTCGACGTCGTCCAGGAACTGCGCGGCGCGGGTGCCGAGGCGATCCAGTTCGGTTCGGCCACGACGCAGGGCGTGCGGGTCACGACGACGACGTCGCTGGCCGGCAGCGGCACGGCGGACGATCCCGTGACGGTCGACGGCACCGCGCTGCAGCCGCCTTACCGCGTGATCGCGATCGGCGAGGCGTCGACCCTGGACACGGCCCTCAACATCCCCGGCGGTATCGCCGCGGTGGTGCGTGCGGCGGGCGGTGAGCTCTCGGTCTCCGAGCGGGCCCGGGTCGCCGTCACCGTCACCCGGACACTGCCGCCGTTGCGGCACGTGCGACCCAGATAGGCGTCCGACCGCCCCGCGGACATGCCCCGTGCCGTGGGTAGTGTCAGTGCGCGCGGCCGCACCCGGCCGTGGTTTCGGCAGCACGAGCAGGCTCGTTCTACCCCGGAGGTCAGCAGCGCATGTCCGACGTCCCCGAGGACCTCAAGTACACCGCCGAGCACGAGTGGGTCCGCTCGTCCGACGGCGCGGCCGCGGTCCGTGTCGGCATCACCGACTACGCGCAGGAGTCGCTCGGCGACATCGTCTACGTCTCCCTGCCCGACGTCGGCGCGACCGTCGAGAAGGGTGCGAGCATCGGCGAGGTCGAGTCGACCAAGAGCGTCTCCGAAATCTTCGCGCCGCTCAGCGGGTCGGTGACGGCGCGCAACGACGCCCTCGACGACCAGCCCGAACTGATCAACTCCGACCCGTACGGCGAGGGGTGGCTGTTCGAGGTGGAACCGTCCGAGACCGGCGAGCTCGACGACCTGCTCGACCCCGCGTCCTACGGCACGCTCGCCGGATGACCGGCGCCGCCGCGGGAGGCGTCGGACGCCCGCGGCAACCGTCGACCCTCGATTGACCCTCGCGCAGAGCCGGTTCTAGGCTCGGCGCACTCGCCGACGCGACATCCGTCCTGATCATCACCCCGATCCCACGTCGATCCCGTGGGCCTGAGACACCACCAGGCGCCCGCACGGTCGACCAGCAGTCATGAACCTGAAAGGTGGCCGCGTGTTCTGTACCGCCTGTGGCAGCGAGAACCAGCCGGGAAGTCACTTCTGCGGCCAGTGCGGCGCCGCACTCCCGGTGGCGGCGTCCGGCGGCACCGACGTGACCTCGACGATCAACCCGACCACGGGTTCGCTGCCCGACACCGATTCCGAGTTCTCGGTCGAGCCGCACCAGGGTGCCGTCGACGCGCTCACGCCCGGATCGGCCCTGCTGGTCGTGAAGCGCGGCCCCAACGCGGGCAGCCGATTCCTGCTCGACCAGGACGTCACCTCGGCGGGTCGCCACCCGGACAGCGACATCTTCCTGGACGATGTGACCGTGAGTCGCCGGCACGCCGAGTTCCGCCGTGAGGGCAGCGGCTACACCGTCCACGACGTGGGGTCGCTCAACGGCAGCTACGTGAACCGCGAGCGCATCGACGCGGCGCCGCTCTCCGGTGGTGACGAGGTGCAGATCGGCAAGTTCCGGCTCGTCTACCTCACCGCCGCGGTGCGCACCGGCGCCGGCACCCAGAACGCGTGATGGCGTCCCCGGCATCGCAGGGTGGTGCGGCCGGCCGGGCCGGCGGGGCGGGCACGCTCACCATCGGTGACGTGCTCGCGCACCTCAAGGTCGACTTTCCCGACCTCACGATCAGCAAGATCCGCTTCCTCGAGGGCGAGGGGTTGGTCCAGCCGCAGCGCACGCCGTCGGGGTACCGCAAGTTCTCGGCGTCGGACGTTGCGCGGCTGCGCTACGTGCTGTCGCAGCAGCGTGACCACTACCTGCCGCTGAAGGTCATCAAGGAGCAGCTCGAGGCGATCGACCGCGGGCTCGTCCCGCCGGGCACCTCGACCGACAGTCCCCGTCCGTCCCACGTCGCGCTCGCGACCATCGCCGACAACGCGCCGACGGCCGAGCACTTCCGCAGTGCGAACCCGGCGATGCGCCTGTCGCGGCAGGAGCTGGCGAACGCCGCCGGTCTGCGCGACGAGCAGCTGCGCGAGCTCGAGCAGTTCGGGCTCATCGTCGCCAAGCCCGGCGGGCACTACGACGACGACGCCCTCGCCGTCGCGCGCATCGTCGCCGACCTCGCCCGCTTCGGCCTCGAGGGCCGCCACCTGCGTGCCTTCCGCACCGCCGCCGAACGTGAGGTCGGCCTGTTCGCGCAGGTCGTCGGGCCGCACGGCGGCAAGCGCACCAACGAGGCACGCGCCCGCGCGGACGAGACGATGCGCGAGCTCGCCGCCCTGTCGGTGCGACTGCACGCGGCGCTCGTGCAGATCGGCCTGCGCGAGGTCATCGGCGGCAGCTGAGCCGACCCCTCCGGCGCGCGAACGTGTAGCGTCGGAGGGCAGCAGCTGGCGCTGCGCGTGCCCCACCCGGATGTCTGGAAGGTCAGCGATCGTGCACCCGATGCGTGTCGTCGGAGTTCGGGTCGAACTCCCCGCGAACCAACCGGTCGTGCTGCTGCGCGAGGAGGACGGCGTCCGCTACCTGCCGATCTGGATCGGCGCCGTCGAGGCGTCCGCCATCGCGTTCCAGCAGCAGGGTGTGCAGACCGTCCGGCCGTTGACGCACGACCTGCTGCGTGACGTCATCGCCGCGCTCGGGGTCGAACTCGAGGCCGTCCACATCACCGAGATGCGCGACGACATCTACTACGCCGAGCTGCGCTTCAGCGGCGGCGTGACCGTCAGCGCGCGGCCGTCCGACGCCATCGCCCTCGCGTTGCGCGCCGAGGTCGCGATCCTCGGCTCCGACGCCGTCCTCGACGCGGCCGGGATCGAGATCCCGGACGAGCAGGAGGACGAGGTGGAGAAGTTCCGCGAGTTCCTCGACACCATCACGCCGGAGGACTTCGCCTCGGGCGGGTGACCGTCCAGGTCACGATTGGGTCAACCTCGACTCGAGGGTTATCCCCAACGGCGCGTCGGATTGACCGGCCCGCACGACGCGGCCTACCGTCGCAGAGAATCACGACGGTGCAATTACACGGCGTGTGCCTCCATCCGCGGACGGCACCGGTCGTGCGGACGGAACCGAACAGGGGCGCATGTGATGGACGAGCAGCCGGTGCAGCAGTCCCTGTTCGCCGAGGACCCGGCGCTGGCGCCCGTCGTCGACGACGTCGTGACCGTCGGCTACCGCGGCCCCACGGCGTGCGCGGCCGCCGGCATCACCTACCGGCAGCTCGACTACTGGGCCCGCACCTCGCTGGTCGTGCCGACCGTCCGCAGCGCGACCGGCTCCGGCAGCCAGCGGCTGTACTCGTTCAAGGACATCCTCGTCCTCAAGGTCGTCAAGCGACTGCTCGACGCCGGCGTCTCGCTGCAGAACATCCGCGTCGCCGTCGAGACGCTGCGCTCGCGCGGCGTCGCCGACCTCGCGCAGGTGACGCTGCTGTCCGACGGCACCACCGTCTACGAGTGCACCTCGTCCGAAGAGGTCGTCGACCTGCTGCAGGGCGGCCAGGGCGTCTTCGGCATCGCGGTCAGCGGGGCGCTGCGCGAGCTGCGCGGTTCGCTCGAGCAGCTGCCCAGCGAGCGCGCCGACGTCGGCGTCGAGGACGTGCCCGCCGCGTCGGACGCCGACGACGAGCTGTCGCGCCGGCGGCGCGCCCGCTCCGCCACCGCCTGATCGCGTCAGCCGTCCCGCGGGACCTTCGGCTGGTAATCTCGTAACCGGCTGTTTCGTCACGCGCGGGAGAGCTGCGAGGGCGTCGATCCCGCCAGGAACGACGCCGGCAGCGCCGAAGGGGCAACCTCCCCGGAACCTCTCAGGCACCAGGACCGTGCGCCGACAGGCCACTCTGAAGGGATCGTCCCGACAGAGGGGGACGCCGTCCGGCGACGGCGAGAGACCACCCTCGGGATGACGATGCCTGTTCGACCTGAGCTCTCCGACCTCGAACGCGACGACCACTTCGCGCGCCGCCACATCGGAACGACCACCGGCACGCCCGACGAGGCGACCATGCTGCGCGCCCTCGGCTACGATTCGCTCGGCGCGCTGCTCGCCGACGCCGTGCCGTCCGGCATCCGCGAGTCCGAGGCGCTGTCGCTGCCGGCAGCCCGGTCCGAGGCCGAGGTGGCCGAGGAGCTGCGCGCGCTCGCCGACCGCAACCAGGTGCTGACGTCCATGATCGGCGTCGGCTACCACGGCACGATCACCCCCGCCGTCGTCCGCCGCAATGTGCTCGAGAACCCCGCCTGGTACACCGCGTACACGCCCTACCAGCCCGAGATCAGCCAGGGCCGGCTCGAGGCACTCATCAACTTCCAGACCGTGGTCGAGGACCTCACCGGGCTCGCGATCGCCGGCGCCTCCGTGCTCGACGAGGGCACCGCGGCCGCCGAGGCCATGGCGCTGGCCCACCGGGCCGCGAAGGCCGGCGACACCTTTGTCGTCGACGGTGACGCCCTGCCGCAGACCCTGGACGTGGTGCGTACCCGCGCGACGCCGCTCGGGCTGAAGGTCGTCGAACACGACATGGCCGACGCCCTGCCCGAGGGGGACGTCTTCGGCGTGCTCGTGCAGTACCCCGGTGCGTCCGGCGCGGTGAGAGATCTGGCCCCGATCGTCGCGGCGGCGCACGAGCGCGGCGCGCAGGTGATCGTCGCCGCCGACCTGCTCGCGCTCACGCTGCTCACCCCGCCCGGCGAGGTCGGCGCCGACATCGCGGTCGGCACCACGCAACGCTTCGGTGTGCCGCTCGGCTTCGGCGGCCCGCACGCCGGTTACCTCGCCGTCCGTTCCGGCCTCGAGCGTCAGCTGCCCGGACGGCTCGTGGGCGTGTCGGTCGATGCCGACGGCGCGCCCGCCTACCGGCTCGCGCTGCAGACGCGCGAGCAGCACATCCGACGCGAGAAGGCGACGTCCAACATCTGCACCGCCCAGGTGCTGCTGGCCGTCATGGCCTCGATGTACGCCGTGTACCACGGTCCGGACGGGCTGCGCGCGATCGCGCGGCGCGTACACCGGCTCGCCGGCATCCTCGCGGCGGGGCTGCGCGAGACCGGTGTGGAGCTCGCCGGCGGCCGTTTCTTCGACACCGTCACGGCGTCGGTACCCGGTCGCGCCGACGCCGTCGTCGCGGCGGCGCTCGAAGGCGGCATCAACCTGCGCCGGGTCGACGCCGACACCGTCGGCGTGACGTGCGACGAGCTCACGACGCGCGAGCACGTCGCAGCGGTGTGGCAGGCCTTCGGAGCGGCTCTCGGTGTCGACGACGTCGAGCGGCTGGACGCCGGCGTCGACTCGATCGAGAACCGGACGTCGGAGTTCCTCGCCCACCCGGTGTTCCACCGGCACCACAGCGAGACGTCGATGCTGCGCTATCTGCGGCAGCTGTCCGACCGCGACTACGCGCTCGACCGCGGCATGATCCCGCTCGGCTCCTGCACGATGAAGCTCAACGCCACCACCGAGATGGAGCCGGTGACGGACCCGGGCTTCGCGAACATCCACCCGTTCGCGCCGCACGGGCAGTTCGACGGCTACCTGCAGCTGTTCGAGGACCTGCAGACCTGGCTGGCCGAGGTCACCGGCTACGACACCGTGTCGCTGCAGCCCAACGCCGGCTCGCAGGGCGAGTTCGCGGGCCTGCTGGCGATCGCCAACTATCACCGCGCCAACGGCGAGGCCGCCCGCGACGTCTGCCTCATCCCGGCCAGCGCGCACGGCACCAACGCGGCGTCCGCGGTCATGGCGGGCCTGCGCGTCGTGGTCGTCAGGACCAGCGGCGACGAGGGGGAGATCGACCTCGCCGACCTGCGCACCAAGATCGACAAGCACCGCGACGAGCTGGCCGCGATCATGATCACCTACCCGTCGACGCACGGCGTCTTCGAGGACCACATCCGTGAGGTGTGCGGGCTCGTCCACGACGCAGGCGGACAGGTGTACGTCGACGGCGCCAACCTCAACGCGATGGTGGGCCTGGCCAAGCCGGGCCACTTCGGTGGCGACGTGTCGCACCTCAACCTGCACAAGACGTTCTGCATCCCGCACGGCGGCGGCGGTCCGGGCGTCGGCCCGGTGGCGGTGCGCGAGCACCTCGCGCCCTACCTGCCCAATCACCCGGCGCAGGCCGCGGCCGGTCCCGCGTCGGGCAGTGGCGCGGTCTCGGCGGCGCCGTGGGGTTCCGCGGCGATCCTTCCGATCACGTGGGCGTACGTCCGCATGATGGGCGGCGAGGGGCTGACGGCGGCCACGGGCGCGGCGATCCTCGCGGCCAACTACGTGGCGGCGCGGCTGCGCGAGCACTTCCCGGTGCTGTACACCGGCGCGAAGGGCCTCGTGGCCCACGAGTGCATCCTCGACCTGCGCGGCATCACCAAGGCCACCGGCGTCACCGTCGACGACGTCGCCAAGCGGCTCATCGACTACGGCTTCCACGCCCCGACGATGTCGTTCCCGGTCGCCGGCACGCTCATGGTCGAGCCGACCGAGTCGGAGAACCTCGCCGAGCTCGACCGGTTCGTCGCCGCCATGATCGCGATCAAGGCCGAGATCGACCGGGTGGCGGCGGGGGAGTGGCCGGTCACGGACAACCCGTTGCGCAATGCCCCGCACACCGCGTCGTGCGTGATGGGCGACTGGGAACACCCGTACTCGCGCGAGCTGGCGGTGTACCCGGCCGGCGTCGACCGCCGCTCGAAGTACTGGCCGCCGGTGCGCCGCATCGACGGCGCATACGGCGACCGGAACCTGGTGTGCGCGTGTCCACCCCTGGAGGAGCTGGCCGAGGCGTGAGCCGAGGTTGTTCATAACGATTACCGACTAGGGTGGCGTGATGGCCCCGACGAAGCAGCGCGCCACCCGCCAGGGCGGAGCGGTCCGTGAGGCCCTGCGCGCCCAGGGTGGTTTCCGCAGCGCGCAGGACGTGTACGCGCAACTGCGGACGGACGGCGGGTCCGTAGGCCTGTCGACCGTCTACCGGCACCTGCAGTCACTGGTGGACGAGGGCGTCGTCGACGTCATTCACACGCCGGACGGCGAGGCGACCTACCGCTACTGCGGTGACACCGCGACCGACCACCATCACCACCTGGTCTGCCGGGTGTGCGGCCGCACGGTGGAGATCGAGGGCCGTGCCGTCGAGCGCTGGGCCGGCGAGGTCGCGCGCGAGCACGGGTACACCGATGTCGACCACACGGTCGAGCTGTTCGGGCTCTGCCCGCAGTGCGCCGCCGCTCGATGATCGAGATCGACCGGCCGCGGTTCGAGCAGATCGTGGCCGAGGCGCTCGACACCCTGCCGCCGGAGTTCACGAAGCTGATGCGCAACGTGGTGGTGCAGGTCGAGGACGGCGACGATCCGCACCTGTTCGGTCTCTACGAGGGCATCCCGCTGACCGAGCGGCTGTCCGACTACGCCGGCGCCATGCCCGACCAGATCACGATCTTCCGGCTCGCGACCCTCGCGGCGTGCGACAGCGAGGACGAGGTGATCGACGAGGTGCGCACGACCGTCGTGCACGAGGTGGGGCACCACTTCGGCATCAGCGACGAACGATTGCACGAGCTCGGCTACTGACGGCGCCCCTAGCACGCGGCACCGACTCCCACGGGCACGAGCGTCCACAGGGCGGCCGCCGTCCACAGCGCGGCGGCACGGTCGGCGCCCGGACGCTGCGACGGCCGAAGGTGATCCCCGAGGCCGCACGGTGCGGCCGGTGAGGGGAAGACGATGCGACGTCTGATGACGAGGGTGGTCGTGCCGCTGATCGCGGTGCTGTGCGCGGCGCTGTCGGTCGTGAGCGCTTCGGGCGCGTCGGGTGCGCGGCCGTCCGTGCGGCCGGTCGAGGTCGGCGGCATGGTCGTCGAGCACCTGCCGCGCGGCCTGGGCACGAGCAGCGACGGCGAGTACGAGTACGACGACGTGACGTTCGCGTCGCGCACCTGGGAATCCCGCCGCTGGTACGCGGGCTCGGGCTGGGGCTGGCAGGTCGACGCGAACATCGTCGTGCTGCGCGGGGAGAAGCTCACGACGCCGCAGGCGTTGCAGGACTGGTACGTCGAGTACGAGGACCGGCCCGAGGGCGAGGCCGTGTACCGACCGACCGTGGTGCGCGGCCACCCGGGCTATCGCTGCGCGGACAAGGTCGTATGGCTGGTGCGTCCCGGTCTCGCCGTGACGGTGTACCTCGACACCCACCGCTGGTCGCAGCGCGAGCTCGGGCGGACCGCCAGGTCGGTGCACCCGGCGCGGTGACGGGCGCGAACGCGTTTGATCACCGCGCGAGACTCGGGCGATGACGTCCACGATCGAGGCAGTGTTCCCGCCGTTCGCGCTGCGGGTGTCGGCGGGTCCGCTCGAGCTGCGGCTCGTACGCGACGACGACCTGCCGGCGCTCGTCGACCTGGCGGTCGAGGGTGTGCACGACCCGGCCGTCATGCCCTTCGCGGTGCCGTGGACCGATGCGCCCGCGGACGAGCTCCCGTGGCGGGCCGCCGCCTACCACTGGCAGACGCGGGCGGGGCTGGGTCCCCACGCCTGGAATCTCAACCTCGTCGTCCGGCACGAGGGCGAGGTGGTGGGTGTCCAGGGGCTGCACGCGCGCGACTTCGCCCTGGTCCGCACCGCCGAGACCGGGTCGTGGCTGGGCCGGCGGCACCAGGGACGGGGCATCGGCACGGCCATGCGGCGGGCGGTGTGCGCGTTCGCGTTCGACCACCTGGGCGCCGAGCGGGTGACGTCCGGCGCGTTCGTCGACAACCCGGTGTCCGGCGCGGTCAGCCGCCGGGTCGGTTACGCGCCGGACGGGGCGCCGCAGGCCCGGGTGCGCCGACCGGGTGAGCGGGCGCTGCACCAGCGCTGGCTGCTGACGCCGGACGCGTTCGCGCGGGGTGACGTGCCGGTGCGGGTCGAGGGTGTCGCAGCCCTCCGACGGCATCTCGGCCTGCCCGCGGAGGACGGCTGACCGGACGGGCAGGATGGCGGACGTGTTCACCTCCGTGCCCGAGGTCGCGACGGCGCTGGCCGGTGCCGGCTACCTGGCCGACACCGCCACCGCCACCACCGTGTACCTGGCCGCCGCGCTCGAACGTCCGCTGCTCGTCGAGGGCCCCGCCGGCGTGGGCAAGACCCAGCTCGCCCGGGCGGTCGCCGACGCCACCGGCGCGGGCCTGATCCGGCTGCAGTGCTACGAGGGCCTCGACGAGGCCCGGGCGCTCTACGAGTGGAACTACCGCAAGCAGCTGCTGCGCATCCAGGCCGAGCCGGCCGGCGACGCGGCAGGGGCGACGTGGGAGCGCACGCACGACGACATCTTCAGCGAGGAGTTCCTGCTCACCCGTCCGCTGCTCACGGCGATCCGGCGGGACGAGCCGACGGTGCTGCTCATCGACGAGGCCGACAAGACCGACGTCGAGGTCGAGGCGCTGCTGCTCGAGGTGCTCTCGGAGTTCCAGGTGACGATCCCGGAGCTCGGCACGGTCACTGCCACGCGGCGGCCGTTCGTGGTGGTCACGTCGAACGCGACGCGTGAGCTGTCCGAGGCCCTGAAGCGGCGGTGCCTCTACCTGTACCTCGACTATCCGCAGCCCGACCGGGAGCGGGACATCATCGTGTCGCAGGTGCCGGGCGTGCGGGCCGAGCTCGCCGAGCGCATCGTGCAGACCGCGGCGACGCTGCGTTCGCTGGAGCTGAAGAAGTTGCCGTCCGTCGCCGAGACGATCGACTGGGCCCGCACCCTCGTCGCCCTCGGCCGCGACGACCTGGACGAGGAGACGGTCGCCGCGACGCTCGGCGTCGTGCTCAAGCACCGGTCCGACCAGGAGCGGGCGGTCAAGGAACTCGGCCTGTGAGCGACACGCTGCTCGATCGACACGTCGCCTTCACCGCCGCGCTGCGCGAGGCGGGACTCGTGGTGTCGGTCGCCGAGAGCCTCGACGCCGTCCGCGCGGCCGGGGCGATCGACCTGCTCGACCGCGAGCAGCTGCGGGCCGCGTTCGCCGCGTCGCTGGTGAAGCGACCGCTGCACCGTCCGGTCTTCGACGCCGTGTTCGACCTCTACTACCCGCCGGTGGTGGGCGCGTCGTCGCGGCCGGCCACCGAGCGCGAGGCGCCGCCGCGGGACCCGGACGCGGCGCCGCGCGGCCCGCTGGAGGACCCGGTGCGGGACCGCATCCGTGATCAGGTCGCCGACTTCCTGCGCGAGGGCGGCGACGACGCGCTCACCGACGCGGTCCGCGACGCCGTCGACGCGTTCGGGTCCGTGCCCGGCGCCCGCGGCGGGCGTTCGTGGTCCCAGCTGTCCGTGCTCACGAGGGTGTCGGCCGGCACGCTGATGGCGCAGGTGCTGCAGCAGGCGCTCGTCGGCAGCGACAGCGGTGGGTTGGCCGAGAAGCGGGTGCGCACGGCCGTCGCGGGGCGCATCGAGCGCTTCGAACGCGCGGTCGGCTCCGAGATCGCCCGGCGCATGGCCGAGGACGGCGACCCGGCGAAGGTCGCGCGCACCGCGGCCCGGCCGAGCCTGGACACGGTCAACTTCCTCGGGGCCACACGCGCCGAGGTGGCGGCGCTGCGCCGCGAGGTCCAGCCCCTCGCGCGGCGACTCGCGGCCCGCCTCGCACAGGACGAGCGCCGCGGCACGCGCGGTGCGCTCGACATGCGCGCCACGATGCGTGCGGCGCTGTCGTCCGGCGGTGTGCCGATGCAGACCGAGCACCGTCCGAAGCGCCCGCTCAAGACCGATCTCGTGGTGCTCTGCGACCTCAGCGAGTCGGTCACCTCCTTTGCGCACTTCACACTGCTGCTCGTGTACGCCCTGCGGGAGCAGTTCAGCCGGGTGCGCGCCTTCGGGTTCGTCGACGAGCTGGACGAGCTGACGCGGTTCTTCCGTCCGGGCGCCGACGTCGTCGATGCCCTGACCCGCCTCGCCGCCGAGGCCGACGTGACCTGGTTGTTCGGACGCACCGACTACGGACGTGCGCTCGAGCTGTTCGCCGATCGTCATGCCGGCGCGGTCGGCCCGCGCACCTCGCTGCTGATCCTCGGCGACGCGCGGTCGAACTACGGCGAGCTCGCTCTGCCGACCCTGCGCACGCTCGTCGGACGGGCGAAGCACGCGCACTGGCTCAACCCCGAGCGTCGGGCCGCGTGGGACACCGGTGACTCGCGGGCGAGCGACTACGGCGCGGTGGTGCCGATGGTCGAGTGCCGCAACCTGGCACAGCTGAGCGAGTTCGTCCGCGACCTCGCTCGCTGAGTCAGGCGGCCAGCGTCCGGCGGTCGACCTCGGTCAGCTCGTCCGACTCCTCGGACCCGGCCGAGCGGCGCAGGACCGTCTCGGCGCGCCGTCCGTCGAGCACGAGCTCGGCGATCTCGGAGCCGAAGAACGGGCCGGCAAGTCGCTGCCACCGCACCGACACCGGCGGCACGCGCAGCACCAGGCCCAGCAGCACGCGCACGAACCGCTCCGTCACCGTGCTCCACGAGATGCGGAACGCGAGCTTCATGAACCCCGGCACGTAGTTGTGCAACGGCGAACACGTCAGCTGGTAGACGCGTGAGGTCACCGGCTGCGCGAAGGTGGCCTCGGCGACGTACGCGTGGTGCACGTCGCCGGAGAGCACGCACACCGTCGCCGGAGCGGGTCCGCGCTCACCCGCGGCCACCGAGCGCAGCAGGTCGCCCAGCCGCTCGAAGGACGTGAGGAAGGACGCCCAGTGCTCGAGGTCGGCCGCGCGGCGCAGCTTCTCCGACCAGCGGGCGAACCGGGCCCCGCGGCCGCCCGAGCACAGCGCCTCGTTCCACGACTCGATGTCGTGCAGCGCGCGGGCCATCAGCCACGGCAGGGACGTGCCGACGAGCAGGTGGTCGTACCCGCCGTCGGCCGTGTCGTCGACCTGCTGTTCGATCCACGCGAACTCGTCCTCGTCGACCATCGAGCGGCGGCCGTCGGCGAGGATCCGTCCGCACCGGCTGTCGATCATGAGCAGCCGGGTGCGGCCGAAGTCCCAGCGGTAGGACCACCGGGCGCCCTTGTGCCCGTCGGCCTCGCTGTCGGCCCTCGCCGCGAACGCCCGCAGGACCAACGTGTTCTCGGCGTCGGTGCCGTGCCGCAACTGCTGGAACACCTCGTTGTCGGCCAGTTCGGCGGGGGACAGGTTGCCGAGGTGCTGGTAGACGAAGTAGGACCCGAGCCCGCCCTCGATGCGGGTCTGCCACCAGTCGGTGCGCCGCATGTCCTCGCGCCACTCGTGCGAGGTGTTCCAGTCGTCGCGCACGTCGTGGTCGTCGAAGATCATGCAGCTGGGGACGGTCGACATCAGCCAGCGGACGTCCGGGTCGGTCCACGACTCGAGGTAGAGCCAGGTGTACTCCTCGAAGTCGGCGATCTCCTCGCCGGCGCCCGACTCGATGTCGCGGCGGGCGCGGATGCGCCGCTGCGTCGCCTCCGACGTCTCGTCCGCGTACACCTGGTCGCCGAGCATCACGAGCGCGTCCGGCCACTGGTCGTCGGACGCGTCGGTCAGCACCCGCGAATAGCAGGCCAGCGAGTCGGGGTCGAACTTCTTGTCCGACAGTTTCACCGCGCCGCGGCCGTAACGGCAGGATCCGAACGCGAGACGGACGGGCCGGTCGGGATCCTGGGTGCGGATGCGGCTGCGCGGACGCGACGATCGCGGGTCCGGCCAGACCTCCTCGCCGTCGAGGCGGACGTCGTACTCCGTGCTGGTGCCCGGCCGCAGACCGGTGATCTGCACGAGCGCGTAGTGGTGACCCTCGACCGTCCACGTGGGCTCATGGACGCCGGCGATCGTCACCTCGCACGGCGCGTCGGTCTCGACCCAGATCGTCGCGCTCGTCGCGTCGACGTAGCGCAGCAGGGGTCCGATCAGCAGGCGGGGCACGGTGCGGGTCATACCCCGTAGCGGTGCCCGCGCATCGCCTGCGGCACGCAGAATGCCGTGCGGGTGCGCCAGGTGCCCGTCGCCATGTGTCCGCAACCTGCGCGGGCTACTGTGGCGGGATCGAGAGAGGGGGCCTGACATGCCTACTCATGAGTCCGGCCAGTCCAGGCCGCAGAAGCAGACCGAGGACCAGGTCGACGAGGCCGTCGAGGCGAACTCCGACGTCGCCGAGCGGCACGAGAAGCTGACCGAGGACGTCGATGCGATCCTCGATGAGATCGACGACGTGCTCGAGACGAATGCTGAGGACTTCGTACGAAGTTTTGTACAAAAAGGCGGCCAATGACCTCTATGTCCGATTGTCGGGCCGCACTGAAATTGTCGTAACTGCGACCTAATTTGGTGGCATGACGACGAAGTTCTGCAAGGACTGCCAATCGGATCTTCCGCTGACGTCATTCACGCGGAACGAGCGCAACGCCGATGGGCTCTCCTTCTACTGCGCGCCGTGCTCGCGCCGTCGTGTGATCGAGAGTCGCCGGCGGCGACTCGGCCCGCCTCGCACTCGCCATGGGCAAGGTCCGGCCGATGTCCCCGTGGGGTCGAAGTGGTGTCCGGAGTGCGATGCGGTCAAGCTGCTCGACGCATTCGCGCCGAACCAGGCACAGGCGAACGGTGTCAATCCGTACTGCACGCCCTGCTTCAACTCCATCAAGGACCGCAACCGTGCCAAGGTGCACGGATCGACGCGCAACTATCACCTGAAGCAGCGCTACGGCATCACCGAGGCTGACTTCGACGACATGCTGGCAGAACAGGGCGGCGTCTGTGCGATCTGCCGCGAGGCGCCGGCGGCTCACGTCGACCACGACCACGCGACCGGACGTGTGCGTGGTCTGCTCTGCTTCAACTGCAACGGTGCGCTGGGCCAGTTCCGCGACCGCGCCGACCTGATGATGCTGGCCGTGCACTACCTCGAGCGCGGCGCGGCGGCGACCTACACCCGTCCGCCCGGGGTGGTGGTGGCGTTCGCGCCGCCGTTCGAGGACCCGCGCCCGCCGGACGAACCGCGCGACATCCCGCCGAGCCTCATCGCCTGACGGTGCCGCCGCAGCGGCTGCGTCCCGATCGGTAGGGTCGAAAAGACAGGGCCCGCGAGCAGAGGAGAGCGCGTGACGATCGACGGACGCACCGGACGACCCGCAGTCGGTGACCTCGGCATCATGCGGCACGCGACGGCCCCGGGCTCGTCGTCGTTCACCGACTTCCTGTCCGCCGCGGCACCCGGCCTGCTGCCGAGCGCACCCGACCCGTCGCTGACGGTTCCGCACGCCACCACGATCGTCGCGGCGCAGTTCGCCGACGGCGTCGTCATGGCCGGCGACCGCCGCGCCACGATGGGCAACCTGATCAGCCAGCGCGACATCGAGAAGGTCTTCGCCGCCGACGACTACACGCTCATCGCGTTCGCGGGCGTCGCCGGGCTCGGCCTCGAGATGGTGCGCCTGTACCAGGTCGAGCTCGAGCACTTCGAGAAGATCGAGGGCACCGAGCTCACGCTCGACGGCAAGGCGAACCGGCTCGCCACGATGATCCGCGGCAACCTGGGCATGGCGTTGCAGGGCCTCGCCGCGATCCCGCTGTTCGCCGGCTTCGACCCCGAGGTCGCCGACCCGGCCGCCGCGGGCAAGATCTTCAGCTACGACGTCACGGGCTCGTGCTCGTCCGAGCGCTACTTCCACTCGATCGGGTCCGGGTCGCTGTTCGCCCGCGGCGCGCTGAAGAAGCTGTGGCGCCAGGGCATGTCACGCGACCAGATCGTCCGCGTGGTCGTCGAGTCGCTCTACGACGCCGCCGACGACGACTCCGCCACCGGCGGTCCCGACGTCACCCGCCGCATCTACCCCGTCGTCATGACCGCCACCGCCGAGGGCACCGTCCGCATCGCCGAGGACGAGCTCGACACCGTCGTCCGCTCGATCATCGCCGAGCGCGAAGCGCGCCCGGGCGCCTGAGCCGGCCGAGACCCAGGAGACCGACATGAGCATGCCGTTCTACGCCTCGGCCGAGCAGATCATGCGCGACCGCTCGGAGTACGCGCGCAAGGGCATCGCCCGGGGCCGCGGCGCCGTCGTGCGCACGTACGCCGACGGCATCCTGTTCGTCACCGAGAACCCGAGCTCCGCGCTGCACAAGGTCAGCGAGATCTACGACCGCATCGGCTTCGCCGGCGTCGGTCGCTACAACGAGTACGAGAACCTGCGCGTCGCCGGCATCCGCCTGGCCGACCTGCGCGGCTACAGCTACGACCGTCGCGACGTCACCGCCCGCGGCCTCGCCAACGCCTACGCCCAGACACTCGGGGCGATCTTCACCGAGCAGCAGAAGCCGTACGAGGTCGAGATCGCGGTGGCCGAGGTCGGCACCACCCCCGAGGACGACCAGATCTTCCGGCTCACCTACGACGGCACCATCGTCGACGAGCCCGAGTTCCTCGTCATGGGCGGCCAGGCCGAGGCCCTCACCGCCGAGATGCGGCGCGTCTACGTGGCCGGCGAGTCGCTGCGCGACGCGCTCGCCTCGACCGTCGGCGCGCTCATGACGACGGCCGACAACGGCCGGGTGCTCACCGCGGCGCAGCTCGAGGTCGCCGTGCTCGACCGCAACCGCGGCAAGCGCAAGTTCCGCCGCTACGCCGGCAGCGCGCTCACCGCGCTGCTGCCCGAACCGACCACCGCCGAGGACGCACCGGCCGAGTCCGGTGACACGCCGAGCGGCGGCGCGAACCCGGACGGCCCCACCGACGCGGGGACCTCCGGGCCGGCCGAGGCGTAACCCCGGCCGGCCCCACCGACGCGGGGACCTCCGGGCCGGCCGAGGCGTAACCCCGGCCGGCCCCTCGGCGCGGGTCAGCCCGCGACGACCTGCCCGTCGACGACCTTCACGGCGATCTTCGGCAGCGGCGACGGGGCCGGCCCGCCGAGCACGGCGCCGGTCTCGGCGTTGAAGGTCGACCCGTGGCACGGGCACGCCAGCTGCTTGCCGTCGGGGGCCACCGAACACCCCTGGTGGGTGCACACGTTGCTGAAGCACGCCACCGCGGTGGCCGAGGTCTTCGTCAGCAGCCCCTTCTTGCCGCCGGGCAGGTCGACCTCCTTGGGCTCGCCCACCTTCAGGTCGGCCAGTGCGGCCAGGGAGTCGCCCGAGGCGCCACCGGACGACCCTCCCTGGGACGACGAGCCCTCGGACGTCGGCGCGGCCGAGGTGCCGGACGGCGCGGACGTCTCCGGCGGCTGGGACTTGCCCGACGTCGCCTCGGGGGAGCCGTCCGAGCTGGAGCAGGCGGCCAGCGCGGCGACGCCGGCGGTGGCAGCCCCGGCGACGAGAAGGGTGCGGCGGGTGACGGAGGAATCGATGCTCATACCCGCTGCAACGGCGATCGCCCCGGATCGGTTCAGTCCTCAACCGGATTCGAACCGGAACCTCAGCCGATCCGTAGTGATGATGTGGCACCCGCGACGTCGACGTCCCTGCGTGCGGACAGGACACTGGCCGATGTGCCCGACCGTGCCCCGACCGGCGGCGCCGCGACCAACGGCGCCCTGCTGCGCGCGCTGCACGACGAGCACGGGCCGGCCCTGTGGTCCTACGTCGTCGGGTTGACCAACGGCGACCGCGACCGGGCGCAGGACGTCGTGCAGGAGACGTTCCTGCGGGCCTGGCGCAACCCGTCGGTGCTCACCCGGCCGTCGCCGCGCGCGTGGCTGTTCACCGTGGCGAAGCGCATCGTCATCGACGAGTGGCGCTCGAGCCGGCACCGCCGCGAGCGGGTCACCGACACGGTCCCGGAGCAACCGGTCCCGGACGCCACCGACCACGCGGTCGACCGCCACGTCGTGCTCGCCGCCCTGCGCACGCTGTCGCCCGAGCACCGGGCCGTGCTGCACGAGACCTACTTCCGCGGCGCCTCCGTGAGCGAGGCGTCCCGTGCCCTCGGCGTCGCGCCGGGCACCGTGAAGTCACGAACCCACTACGCCCTGCGCGCGCTGCGCGTGGCCCTCGACGAACTGGGAGGTGTCTCGTGAGCGGCTCCGTCATCGGAGACGACCCGTTCCGGCACTACGACGGCGCCTACGCGCTCGGCACGCTCGACTCGGACGACCGGGCCGCGTTCGAGGCGCACCTGCCCGGTTGCCCGGCGTGCCGCGCCCGGGTCGCCGAGATGCGGCGGACGGCCGACCTGCTGCGCGCCGTGACGGCAGCGGACGTCCTCGGTGCGGCGGCATCGGACGCTCCCGCGGCCGACCTCCCGGACGAGTTGCTGCCCGGGCTGCTGCGGCAGGCCGGTCGCGAGCGTCGCCGGCGACGGACGCTCGTCACGACCCTCGCCGGCGTCGCGGCCGCGGCCCTGGTGGCGCTCGTGGTGCTCGTCTGGCCCAGCAGCGGTGGCGGCGTGCGTCCGGCCGAGCAGGCGTTCGCGCCCGTCCGCCCGTCGACACCGGTGCACGCCACGGCGGTGCTGACGTCCGAGCAGTGGGGCACCCGCATCGACCTGCGCTGCCGCTACGAACTGCAGCCGCTGCGCCCGATCACCTACCGGCTCGTCGTCGTCGACAAGGACAAGCGCAACCACGACACCGGCAGCTGGGCGGTGGCGCCCGGAACGACCACGTTCGTCGGCGGCACCGAGGTGTCGAAGGACCGCATCGCGCAGGTGCAGATCACGATGGACGACGGCCGTCCGATCATGATCCTGGAGCCCTGAGGCGCGAGCGGACGGTCAGTCGCCCAGTACCTGGTCGACGAACGGCGCGAGCATGCGCCCGACGCCGGTCGCGACCACGCCGGGGTCGTCGTCCGGCACGATCGCGTGACTGATCGCCAACCGCACCAGCGAGTCGGCGACGATGCGGGTGTCGGGCGGCGGCACCTGCGGCCAGATCTCGGCGATCAGCTCGGCGATGCGTTCGCCGGCGACGGTCTGCCCGACGCCGGTGAGCATGCGGGTCAGCGACCCGGTCTCGGCGTCGTTGAGGACGAGCTGCACGATCGGCTCGTCCGAGGCGAGCTTGAGGAACAGCTCGAACGCGCTGCGCAGCGCGAGGTGGGCGTCGTCGGCGTGCGAGCGCACCGCGTCCGCGACGTCGACCATGATGCGTTCGATCTCGTGGGTCACGTACGCCTCGACGAGCGCCGGACGGGACCCGAACTCGTTGTAGAGCGTCTGCCGGCTGACACCGGCCGCCTTCGCGATGTCGGCCATCGTGGTGGCCGCCCATCCGCGGGTGCGGGTGAGTTCGTCGACGGCGCCGACGACGGTCTCGCGCAGCAGGGCGCGGGCAGCGGCTGCGTAGGGGACGGCGGGAGTCACGGGGCGCCGTCCGCGGCGACGAAGTCGACCTTCTCGCGCACGCCGCAGTCGGGACAGGTCCAGTCGTCGGGCACGTCGGCCCACGCGGTGCCCGCGGGGAAGCCCTCGCGCGGGGCACCTGCGGCCTCGTCGTAGACGTAGTCGCAGACCTCGCAGCGGTACCGGGCCATGACCTCAGGATGCCAAACCGGTCAGGCGGCCCGCGGCTCGGTGGCCTCGGGGCGGCCGTAGCGGGCCAGGATCTTCTCGCGCTTCGAGGGCTGGATGTTCGCGAGCGTCACGTCGCCGTCGTAGTGCTCGAGCACGCGATGGTCCATGACGCGGCGCCACAGGGGCGGCACGTAGGCGATCAGGATCATCGCGGCGTAACCCGCCGGCAGCTGCGGCGACTCGTCGAAGTGGCGCAGCGACTGGTAGCGCCGCGTCGGGTTGGCGTGGTGGTCGCTGTGCCGCTGCAGGTGGTACAGGAACAGGTTGGTCGTCAGGTGGTTGGAGTTCCAGCTGTGCCGCGGGGTGACCCGCTCCGGACGTCCCTTGTCGGTGGTCTGCCGCAGCAGTCCGTAGTGCTCCAGGTAGTTCACGGCCTCGAGCAGGCTGAACGCGAGAACCGCCTGCAGCAGCAGGTAGGGCAGGGTGCCGACGCCGAACAGCAGCACGACGACGGCCCACAGGACGACCGTCATCGCCCACGCGTTCAGCACGTCGTTGCGCCACGACCACACGCTCTTCTCCATGCGGCGCAGCCGGGTGCGTTCGAGTTTCCAACCGTTGCGGACGGAGCCGGCGACCGTGCGCGGCCAGAACGCCCAGAACGACTCGCCGAGCCGGCTGCTCGCCGGGTCCTCGGCGGTGGCGACACGCACGTGGTGCCCGCGGTTGTGCTCGACGAAGAAGTGGCCGTAGCCGCACGGCGCGAGGGCGATGCGGGCGAACCAGCGCTCGTGCTGCTCCTTCTTGTGGCCGAGCTCGTGCGCGGTGTTGATGGCGACGCCGTTGAGCATGCCCATCGAGACGGTGAGGCCGACCCTGTCGATCACGGCCATGCCGCCGTTGCGGGTCATGAGCCAGAACGCGAGGAAGAACGCGAGGTACTGGCAGGGCAGGAACAGGTACGTGACCCAGCGGTAGTACCGGTCCTGCTCGAGCCAGGCCAGGACGTCCTCGGGAGCGTTGGTGGGGTCGTCGCCGATCACGACGTCGAGCAGTGGGATCGCGACGTAGAGCACGAGCGGGCCGATCCACCAGAACACGCCCCACCCGGTGAGGTTGACCAGGCCCCAGCCGACGAACAGGAACAGCGGCACGACCATGCCGAGCAACCACAGGTACCGCTTGCCGTCGCGCCACGCCGGACGCTCGCCGGACATCGACAGCTGGGCGTTCGACACCGAAAGGCTCATGGTCCAGACCGTAGACACGACGGCCTGGTTTGTAAACCTCTGGCGTGGACGCCCCGCTCCCCACACCGGTTGAGTGGCGCGAAACCCCGCCGAGTGGCGCGGATTTCCGCGCCACTGGCGAGGTTTCCGCGCCACTCGACAGGGTGGGTGGACGGAGCCGGGCGGGTCAGACGACCTTGATCTCGTCCTGCAGCGGGGTGTCGTCGGAGCTGGTCCCGGCGTAGACCTCGACGGTGCCGGTCTCGACGAGAAACGAGGCGTCGCTGTCGTAGAACCCGACGTCCGACGGCGTGAGGGTGAAGCGCACCGTCCGCTTCTCACCGGCCCGGAGAGTGACGCGCTCGAAGCCGCGCAAGCGCCTCACCGGCTGCACGACGGACGCGACCGGGTCGTGGATGTAGAGCTGCACGACCTCGTCCCCGGCCACCGAGCCGGTGTTCCGGACGTCGACGCTCACCCGCACCTCGCCGTTGCGGCGGCGCAGCGTGTGCGTCGACAGCCGCAGGTTCGACACCTCGAACGTGGTGTACGACAGGCCGAACCCGAACGCCAGCTGCGGTCCGCTCGGCAGGTCCAGGTACTTGGACGAGTACTTGTTGTCCGGGTCGGCGGGACGTCCGGTGTTCTCGTGGTTGTAGTAGATCGGCACCTGCCCGACGGCACGCGGGAAGCTGACGGGCAGCTTGCCGCCCGGGTTGACCTTTCCGGTGAGCACGTCGGCGATGGCGTTGCCGCCCTGCGAGCCCGGCGCCCACGCCTCGAGCACGGCCGGGGCGGTGGCGAGCAGGTCGGCGATCGTCAGCGGACGTCCGTTGATCAGCACGACGGCGGTCTTCGGCTGCGCGGCGACGACGGCGTCGACCAGGGCCTGCTGCACGCCCGGCAACCCGATGTCGCTGCGGGCGGCGGCCTCACCGCTCATGTCGGCGGTCTCGCCCACGGCAAGCACCGCGACGTCGGCGGCCTTCGCGGCGGCCACCGCGGCGGCGAAGCCCGAACGGTCGGAGTCCATGACCGCGGCGCCCTTCGTGTACGTCACCGAGAAGCCGGCGTTCTTGAGTCCCTGCTCGATGGTGACCGGGGGCGTGAGCGGTCCGAGGCCCGCCCACGTGCCGTTGAGGTCGGTCGTGGCCTGGCCCAGCGGCCCGATCAGGGCGATCTTCTTCGTCGACTTCGCCAGCGGCAGCACCGCGGAGCCCGAGACGGCGGCGTTGCGCAACAGCACCATCGAGCGCGACCCCGCTGCCCGCGCCGCTCGCGCGTTGGCGGCGCTGATCTTCGTGACGGCCTTCCTGGGGTCGGTGTAGGGGTTGGCGAACAACCCGAGCCGGTACTTGATGCGCAGCAGTCGCCGCACCGCGTCGTCGAGCTGCGCCCGGGTGATGCGACCGGACGCGAGCAGCGCGCGTCCGTAGTCGACGTAGTTCGTCGACACCATCTCCATGTCGACACCCGCCGTGATGCCGGCCGCCGCGGCGTCGGCACCGCCGCCGGCGAGCCCGTGGGCGATGAGCTCCTGGATGCCGGTGTAGTCGCTGACGACGAAGCCGTCGAACTCGTAGCGGTCCTTGAGCACGTCGCGGATCGCGTAGGCGTTGCCGTGCGCCGGCACGCCCGAGATCGTGTTGAACGACGCCATCGCGGTCGCGACGCCGGCCCGGACGGACGCCAGGAACGGCGGCAGGTACAGGTTGTGCAGCCGCTGCAGCGACACGTCGACGGTGTTGTAGTCGCGGCCGCCCTCGGCGCCGCCGTAGGCCACGTAGTGCTTCATGCACGCCGCGAGCCGGTCGTCGTCGGAGTAGTCGCTGCCCTGGTAGCCGTCGACCTTCGCCTCGGCGAACTTCGAGGTGAGGTAGGGGTCCTCGCCGTTGCCCTCGGCGATGCGTCCCCAGCGCGGCTCGTGGGTCACGTCCATCATCGGCGCGTACGTCCAGTGCTGGCCGCTCGCGCGAGCCTCGGCGGCGGAGATGCGGGCGTCGGTGCGCGCGACCTCGGGGTCCCAACTGCTCGCGGCGCCGAGCGGGATCGGGAAGTTCGTGACGTACCCGTGGATGACGTCCAGGCCGAAGATCAGCGGGATGCCGAGGCGGGTCTTCTCGACCGCCTGGTGCTGCACCTCGTCGAGGACCTTCGAGTCGGTGACGCTGAACAGGCCGCCGACGCCGCCCGGCTGCGACAGGCCTTCCTTCGCCAGGTCGGCGGTGTTCACCAGCTGCAGCTGGCCGAGCTTCTCGGCGAGCGTCATCTTCTTCAGCAGCGCGTCGATCTTGCGCTCGGTCGGTTTGTCCAACCGACCATGACCCGGACGACGGGTGTCGCGCGGGAGCGGCGGGTCGACCGGGTTGCGCCTGGCGCCGGGTGCTCCGGGTGCTCCGGGACCGGCGGGCGCCGGCGCCGCCTGGGAGGGCGTCAGGCCGAACACTCCGCTCGTCGCCGCGGCGCCGAGCGCGGTCGCGCCGGCGGCGACGCCGAGCATGCGGCGCCGGGACGGGCCCGACGGTGCTGACGGCTCACCGGGGGAGGGACGAGGGTCGGACGGGGTGTCGACGGTGTCGGTCATGCCGCTCCTTTGCGGGTGGGTCTGCGGACGCCCGACCACCCTGACCCGAAGCGACAAAAGTGTCCAGACCGAACAAAATGATCTGAACGGGAAGTTAACGACGTCGGTGCCTACTTGAAGTCGTTCTCCGGCCCGGCGTCCATGGTCACGGTTCCGTCGGCAGCAAGCACCGGACGGCGCTCGGACCCGGACGCCGAGTACTGCTCGACGGCGTCGACGGTGACGTCGGCGCCGTCGACGCGGATGACACCGGGGACGCAGCTGAAGACGAAGTCGTCGTCGTCGGCGTTGGCCGCGTCGATGCGCACCGTCGTGCCGCGGCCGTTGTCGATCGCCATCGACACCCGGTAGCGGCGGAACGACCCCTCGCCGTTCGACTGCGCCGAGTACGCGACCGGCGTGATCGCGACGATGCCGGGGTGCGGGCGGATCTCGATGCGCTCCTGCACGACGGCCGGTGCGGCCGCTGCCTGCGCCGCCCGCTCCGCCCGCAGCGCCGCCAGCCTGGCCTCGCGTTCGGCGGCCTCGCGGGCTTCGCGCGCCTTGCGATCCTTGCGTGACTCGCCGGGCAGCTTGACGCGATCCGGCGGCGGCGGCAGGTCGTCCTCGTCGTCGTCCTCGCGGCGACCGACGTCGCCGAGATGCCGCACGGCCCCGTCGGACGAGGTCAGGCTGAACGACTCGTCCTCGTCGGTTCCGAACGTCGCGACCGTCTCGCTGTGACCGTCGGCGTAGTGGATCAGGGCGAACACGTCGTAGTCGGTGTCGGGCGGCCACTCGATCGAGGCGACGATCAGGTCGGACTTCTCGATCGACACCCGCTGGCCCTTGACCATGTCGATGCGCCCGGTGCGCTTGCCCAGATCGAGCGTCCCCGCCGGGGCCGCAGCCGACGGAGTGGGCGGCGCCGACGGAGGGGGCGGCGCCGCGGGAGCGTCCGCCGGAGGCTCGCCGTCCACGTTCACCCCGAACTCGCGGACGAGGTCGGCGAGGCCACCGTCCCAGCCCGCGGACACGTTGCGCAGCTTCCACCCGTCACCGCGGCGGTACAGCTCGACCAGCGCGGCCGCCCGCTCGCTGGTGAGGTCGACCGCGGGCGCCTGCACGTCGGCCCCGCCGCCGACCCGGACCCCGAGGCCCGGCACGTCCCGGAGCGACCCGGGCACCCCGTCGTCGAGGGCGACGGCGACGACGAGTTCGGCCACGTCCGCCGGGACGGCGGCCGGATCGATCGTCACGGCGTCCCCGGACGTCAGCCGGACGGCACCCTCCGGGGACGTCGGCTGGTTGAAGAACACGAGGTCGGCGTCCGAGCGCACCGTGCGAGCGGCCGTGAGCTGCAGGACGAACAGGTCGACGGTGCCGGGAGCCGCGCCGGTCACGGACAGCTCGAGCACGGCGGTGGGAACGGCGGTGTTGCCGCCACGGTTCAGTTCGGTCACGCGCCTGAGTGTTCCAACCGTGACTGTGGCGAACACCGGCGTCCTCGCCGTCGCGCGGATAGTCTGGAGGACGTGCAGAAGCGGATCATGGGTATCGAGAACGAGTACGGCGTCACGTGCACGTTCCACGGCCAGCGCCGCCTGTCGCCCGACGAGGTGGCCCGCTACCTGTTCCGCCGCGTCGTGTCGTGGGGTCGCTCGTCGAACGTCTTCCTGAAGAACGGCGCCCGGCTGTACCTCGACGTGGGCAGCCACCCCGAGTACGCCACCCCCGAGTGCGACACGCTCGAGGGGCTCGTCGCGCACGACAAGGCGGGCGAGCGCGTGCTCGAGGGCCTCGTCGTCGACGCCGAGAAGCGGCTGCACGACGAGGGCATCGCCGGCGACATCTACCTGTTCAAGAACAACACCGACTCGGCCGGCAACTCCTACGGCTGTCACGAGAACTACCTGGTCGGACGGCACGGCGAGTTCAGCCGGCTGGCCGACGTGCTCATCCCGTTCCTCGTCACCCGGCAGTTGATCTGCGGCGCCGGCAAGGTGCTGCAGACCCCGCGCGGCGCGGTGTTCTGCGTCAGCCAGCGCGCCGAGCACATCTGGGAGGGCGTGTCGTCGGCGACCACGCGCAGCCGTCCGATCATCAACACCCGCGACGAGCCCCACGCCGACGCCGAGCGCTACCGGCGGCTGCACGTCATCGTCGGCGACTCGAACATGAACGAGTCGACGACGCTGCTCAAGCTCGGCTCGGCCGACCTGGTGCTGCGCATGATCGAGCACGGCGTGCCGTTCCCCGACCTCATGCTCGAGAACCCGATCCGCGCGATCCGCGAGATCAGCCACGACCTCACCGGTACCCGTCCGGTGCGGCTGGCGGCCGGACGGGGCGCGTCCGCCCTGCAGATCCAGCGGGAGTACTACTCGCGCGCCGTCGACTTCGTCGCGCGTACCGGCGAGGACGCGTCGTCCAAGCGGGTGCTCGAGCTGTGGGGACGCGCGCTGGACGCGGTCGAGACGCAGGACCTGTCGCTGATCGACCGCGAGATCGACTGGGCCACGAAGTACCAGCTCATCGAGCGCTACCGCGCCAAGCACGACCTGCCGCTGAGCTCCCCGCGCGTGGCGCAGCTCGACCTGGCGTACCACGACATCTCGCGCTCCCGCGGTCTGTACTACCTGCTGCAGCGCAAGGGCGCCGTCGAACGCGTCGTGAACGACCTGGCCATCTTCGAGGCCAAGAGCGTGCCGCCGCAGACGACCCGGGCGAAACTGCGTGGCGACTTCATCCGCCGGGCCCAGGAACGCCGCCGCGACTTCACCGTCGACTGGGTGCACCTGAAGCTGAACGACCAGGCGCAACGCACCGTGCTGTGCAAGGACCCGTTCCGCAGCGTCGACGAGCGGGTCGAGAAGCTGATCGCGTCCATGTGACGCCGCCCGGGGACCGCTCCCCGGTGACGCGCTCCCCGAGGCTGTCTAGGGTCGAATCCGTGCAACCCGACCCCGCGCAGACGATCGACGCGCTCGTCGGCCGCGTACGCGCGGCCATCGCCGGAGATGTCCCCGCCGCCCCCGAGGGGCCGGCCGTCGGCGAGGCCGCCGAGGGCATGGTGCGCGCCGAGATCGCCGACGACCGCCTCTCGTCCCTGCACCTGGACCCGAAGCTGCTGCGCCAGCCCCTGGACGACATCGCCGCGCACATCGTCACGGCCGTGAACGCAGCCCTGTCGCAACGACCCGGCCCACCCGACACGGGTCCGATGCTCGAGCAGCTGCGCGCCGCCCAGGAACAGTCCGTGGCCGACATGACCCGCATCACCCAGGCGTTCACCGACGCCCTCTCCCGGGCGGTGCCGAAGTGATCGGCACCCGGCGGGCGCAGAGGTCGGACGAGCGATGAGCGCCGGCGAGTTCACCGTCCGGCCCGACTCGTTCCCGCCGAGCGCGCAGGAATTGCGCACCGCCGCGCAGAATCTCGTGGCCGCGTGGCAGCCGGTGGCCCAGCAGACGCAGTCCGTCCGCTTCGGCGCGGGCTACGACATGGTCAGTCCGCTGGTCCAGGTCTCGCTGCAGGGTGCGCTGTCGCTCGTCGACTCGTGCGTGCAGTCGTCGGCCGAGGCGCTGGGCGAGTTCGCCGACGGTCTCGAGTCGATGGGCCGCATCTACGACAGCGTCGAGCAGGACACCACCGCCCTCATGACGGCCGAGTGAGAGGAGCACGACCGTGGGCATGACCCTTCCCGGTGAGGTCGAGCGGGTGCTCAACGACCTCGGGTTCGAATGGCCGCAGGTCGACGAGACCGACCTGTTCTCGGCCGGTTCGGCGTGGCTCGGGTTCGCGGGCCAGCTCGGCGGCGTGCAGCAGCAGGCCGTCCAGGCCGCCCAGCAGGTCGCCACGATCAACCAGGGGGAGGCGATCGACGCCTTCCGTGCCAAGTGGGAGGGCGACAACGCTCCTGCGAAGGTGCTCGGCGACGCCCAGCTCGGCGTGAACCTCGGCGGCGCGGCCATGCTGCTGTGCGCCGGTGTGGTCCTGACCCTGAAGATCTGCACGATCGTCAACATCACGATCCTCATCGTCGAGATAGCGCAGGCGATCGCCACCGCCGTGCCCACCTTCGGCGCCTCCCTCGCCGAGATCCCGGTCTTCAAGGAGATCACCAGCCGCATCGTCCAGGCCCTGATCAACGAGGCCGTCATGGCCGTGCTGGGCTGAGCGCGATGGCCACCGGAGGAAGGGTCGCGGCCAAAGAGGCCGAACACGTCATCGCCAAGGCGGTCGAGAAGGCCGGGGTGCGCGACGCCGAGAAGATCGCCGTCAAGGACGCCGAGAAGACGACGTTCAAGCGGTCCGGCAAGCGCCTGTCGGTCAAGGAGGATCCGTACCAGCGCCCGAGCGGCTACCGCGCCGGCGTCCGCGACCGGGTCTGGAACAACGCGAAGGACACGCGCGGGCACGTCCGCGACCCGCAGACCGGTCGCTACATGAGCAAGGACAAGCCCTGGGACATGGGCCACCGCGACGGCTACGAGTTCCGCAAGCACCGCGAGGCCGCGCAGCAGGACGGGCGCCCCCGCGAGCAGTTCCTCGACGAGCACAACGACCCGGGCCACTACCGTCCCGAGCTACCGTCGTCGAATCGCAATCACCGCAGCGAGGACCACACCGGTGCGTACCTCGGCAACTGACCTGCAGAAGGAGACCTGACGTGCCCAGTGCCGCCATGAAGGCGATCTTCCAGCGGGCCTGGGACACGCTCGGCGGCGAGCCGAAGGTGATCGGGCACCAGCGCGACGACGGGCCCGGCGAGATCGACGTCCTCTACTGCGCGGACGTCCCGACCACGGGCGTGACGAGCTACGCCACGATCGGCATGTACGCCGGCGACAGCGGATTCACGACCGAGGACGACGTGCCGCTGCGGGTCGAGCTGCTCGGCCTGTGCGGCAGCAGCGTCACCGAGTTCCCCAACATGCTCGCGTCGTGCGCGTTCAACGTGCTGTCGGGGGAGTACTCCGTCGAACCCGGGCTGATCTATCCCGACGTCGTCGGGCAGTACCGTCCGGACGCCACCATGCGCCACATGCTGCTGGTCCCGGTCTTCGCGTGGGACCCGCCGGCCAACCTCGCCGTCGACGGCCTGGTCGTCACGTGGCTGCAGGCGGTGCCGGTGTCGCAGTCCGAGGCCGCGCACGCCCGCGCCCACGGCGTCGAGTCGCTCGAGACCTTGCTCGAGCAGGCCGACGCCGACGTCGCGGACATCGATCGCGAACCCGTGGTCTGAACCCGCTGGCCCCCGACGCCCTGTGTCCGGGACAATCGAACGTATGGGGTCGCAGTCGCCGTCGCACACGGCTCAGGGGGTGTCGCGACGGCGGGGCGGCACGACAGGGCTTACGTTCGAGGACATGGCAGCCCGGCGCGCGGAACGACTCGTCAACCTGGTCATCTGCCTGCTCTCGACCCGGCAGTTCCTCGGCGCCGAGCGCATCCGCCACGCGGTGCCCGGGTACGAGCCCGCCGACGGCACGGCGGCGACCGACGAGGCGTTCAAGCGCATGTTCGAGCGCGACAAGGCCGAGTTGCGCGAGCTGGGCATCCCGCTCGAGACCGGCCGCAACAGCCACTTCGACAGCGAGGACGGTTACCGCATCCGGCGCGGTGAGTACGAGCTGCCGCCCATCGAGTTCGACGCCGACGAGGCCGCCGCCGTCGGCCTCGCCGCCCGGCTGTGGCAGTCGGCCACGCTCGGCGAGCCCGCCCGGCAGGCGCTGATCAAGCTGCGCGCCGCCGGCAGCGACGTGCACGCCGACGACGCGCCGGGCGCGCTGCCCCAGCTCGACGCCAGCGACCCGAGCCTCCCGGCGTTGCTCGACGCCGCCCGCACGTCCACGGTCGTGCGGTTCGAGCACGTGAAGGCCGGGTCGGACGAACCGATGGTGCGCACCGTCGAACCGTGGGGCGTGCTGTCGTGGCGGCGCCGCTGGTACGTCGCCGGCCTCGATCGCGACCGCGGTGAGCCGCGCAGCTTCCGGCTGTCGCGCATCACCGGGCCCGTGCGCACGGTCGGCGGGCCCGGCGCGTTCGAGCGGCCGCGGGACGTCGACCTCGTCGCCATGGTCGCGGACGTCTCCTGGGACGACCGCACCGCGCGGGTCCGCGTCGCCGGACGGGGTGCGGGGGAGTTGCGGCGTCTCGCCCAGACGGCCGAGCCGGTGCCCGACGACGACGGCGCGTCCGTGCTGTCGATCAACTACAGCGACACCGACTGGCTGGCCCGCACCGTCGCCGCCGCCGGGTCGGCCGCGCGGGTGCTCGACCCTCCCGACCTGGTCGCCGCCGTGGTCGAGCGGTTGTCCGCCGCCCGCGGTGTGCCGGTCGGGGGGCGGGCCTGATGGCGGCGCGCCGGGCCGCGCGCCCAACGAACCCGACGAACGAGGCGCGACTGCCGCGTCTGCTCGCGCTCGTGCCCTACCTGCAGGCCCGGCCGGGCATCGGCGTCGAGCAGGCGGCCGCCGACTTCGGCGTCACTGCCGAGCAGCTGCGCAAGGACCTCACCCTGCTGTGGATGTGCGGTCTGCCCGGGCACGGTCCCGGCGAGTTGATCGACCTGTCGTTCGAGGGCGAGTCGGTGTCCGTGGTGTTCGACGCCGGCATGTCCCGTCCACTGCGGCTCACCACCGAGGAAGCGCTCGCGCTGGTGGTCGCGCTCCGCACCCTCGCCGAGACCCCCGGCCTCGCCGACTCGGACGCGGTCCAGCGGGCCCTGGCCAAGGTCGAGTCCGCGGCGGGCGGTGCCGTCCCCGACGAGACCGTGGCCGTCGCGATCGAGCGCAGCGAGCACTACCGCGCCGTGCTCCAGCGGGCCGTCGACGAGCGGCGGGCGCTGCGGCTGAGCTACTACTCGGCCTCCCGCGACGAGCGTTCCGAGCGCGTCGTCGACCCCATCCGCCTCGTCACGTCCGACGGGCAGACCTACCTGGACGCGTGGTGCCGCCGTGCCGAGGGGCTGCGCATGTTCCGCCTCGACCGCATCGACGACGTGCAGCTGCTGGACGAGCCGTCCGCGGTGCCCGAGTCGGTCGAGCCGCGCGATCTGGACGAGGGCGTCTACCAGCCGTCGCCCGAGCACCTACTCGTCGACCTGCGTCTCGGTGCCGCCTACGCCTGGGTCGCCGACTACTACGCGATCGAGGACGCGCGGCCCGACACCGAGAATGGCGACAGCGACGCGACCGTCATCAGCCTGCGGGTCTCCGACCCGGCGTGGGTGCGGGCCCTGGTGCTCGGCTCGGCCGGACAGGTCGAGGTCCTGGCCCCCGGGTGGCTGGCCGACGACGTCCGCGCCGAGGCGTCCCGGGCGCTCGCCGCCTACCAGCCCACCTGAGCCGCACCCAGCACATCCGCACCCGGCACACCCGCACCCAGCACATTCGCACCCAGCACATCCGCAGCCGGGGAATCCGCGGGCCCACCGGAGCTCGAAGTACAGTCTGGGCATGGCCTGGCTCCCGATCGCGGCGTGGATCGCAGCAGTGGTGCTGGGCGCGCTCGTGATCGGTTTCTGCGCCTACGAGTTGCTGTGGAAGGTGAAGCGGTTGCAGCGCGACGTCCGGCGGCTCACCGAACTCACCGCCGAGCTGCAGACCGTCCAGGTCGCGCTCGTCCACGGCCTGACGGACGCCAAGCAGCGGCTGGCCGAGGCCCGCGTCGCGGGGGGCACCGCCGCGCCCGAGGGGACGGCCTGAGACCGTGGCCCGCCGGCAGAAGGACGCCGAACTCGTCCGCGCCCGCGACGTCCGGGACGACCCGCGGGAGGGCGGCCGCCGCCGCAGGGCCAAGCGGGCCAAGCCGCCGAAGACCGACGACGGGCGCATGGCCGTCATGGACCACCTGCGTGAGCTGCGCCGGCGCCTGATCGCCATCGTGGTGATCGTCGCCGCGGGTGCGGTGGCCGGCTGGTTCCTCTACCCGCACGTGCTGGACCTGCTCAAGGAGCCGTACTGCCAGATTCCCGGCAAGTACCGCGCCTCGAACACCGCGGACGACAACAGCTGTGTGCTCGTCTACCGCAGCGTCCTCGGCGGTTTCACCACCCGCCTCAAGGTCGCGGTGATCACCGGCGCGGTGCTGACCGGGCCGCTGTGGCTGTACCAGATCTGGGCGTTCATCACGCCCGGTCTGCGCCGCAACGAGCGCAAGTACACGCTGTGGTTCGTCGCGCTGTCGACGATCCTGTTCGCCGCCGGCATGACGCTGGCCTACCTGATCCTGCCGAAGGCGCTCGACGTCCTCATCATCGGCGCGGGTGACGGCACCGCCGCCCAGCTCGACGTCGGTGAGTACATCTCGTTCGTCACCACCCTGCTGGTGATGTTCGGGGCGTCGTTCGAGGTGCCGTTGCTCGTCGTCATGGCGAATCTCGCCGGGGTGCTCAAGGCCTCGTGGCTGAAGAAGTCGCAGCGCGTCGCGATCTTCCTGATCTTCGTCTTCGCGGGCGTCGCCACTCCCACCGCCGACCCGTTCACGATGTGTGCGATGGCGATACCGATGGTCGTCCTGTTCGAGCTGTCGGTGCTGTTCGCCCACGTGCACGACAAACGCAAGGCCGAACGCAAGGCGGCCGAGCGCGAGGAGTTCCTGGCCCACCACCCCGACGACGACGTGCCCTCGCAGATCGATCCGATCCCCCGTGGCCTCGACGACGACCGGCGCGACACACCGCGGCGCCAGGGCGGGTCGCGCGACACGCTCTCCGACATCACCTGACCCGCCCGGGTGGCGGACGGCTCCTACGCTGGGGGTGTGTCCTCGCCCAGTGAGCGGTACGCCGCCGCCCGGCGGCGGCAGTCGCGTCCGGTGCTCGCCGAGTTCCGGGCCGGGTACTCCTTCGAGCTCGACCCGTTCCAGGTCGAGTCCTGCGAGGCGCTCGAGGACGGCTACTCGGTGCTGGTGTGCGCGCCGACCGGCGCCGGCAAGACGGTCGTCGGCGAGTTCGCGGTGCACCTCGCGCTGGCGGCCGGGCAGAAGTGCTTCTACACGACACCGATCAAGGCGCTGTCGAACCAGAAGTACCACGACCTCGTCGACCGCTACGGCGAGGCGCAGGTCGGGCTGCTGACCGGCGACACCGCCCTCAACGCGCACGCTCCCGTGGTCGTCATGACCACCGAGGTGCTGCGCAACATGCTCTACGTCGGCAGCGACGCGCTGACCGGTCTCGGCTACGTCGTGATGGACGAGGTGCACTACCTCGGCGACAGGTTCCGCGGCGCGGTCTGGGAGGAAGTGATCATCCACCTCCCCGCCGCGGTGCGGTTGATCTCGCTGTCCGCGACGGTGTCGAACGCCGAGGAGTTCGGCGAGTGGCTGGTCACCGTCCGCGGCGAGACCCGGGTCGTCGTGCACGAGGAACGCCCGGTGCCGCTGTGGCAGCACGTGCTCGTCGGCTCGCGGATGTTCGACCTGTTCGGCGGCGACGGCGCCACCATCGACCCCGCCCTGCTGCGGCACGTCGCCGACCGGTCGCGGTTCGTCGACCCCGTCCCCACCCGGCGGGGCCGCGACCATCGTGGCGGCGATCGGCACCGGTCGCGTCCGCGGGGCTGGCGTCCGCCCGATCGTCCGGCCGTCATCGCCCGCCTCGATCGCGAGGGACTGCTGCCGGCGATCACGTTCATCTTCAGTCGCGCCGGCTGCGACGCGGCGGCGTCGCAGTGCGTGGCCGCGGGCATGTGGCTCACCGACGAGAGCGAACGCGCCGAGATCGACGAGGTCATCGACGAGTTGACCTCGGGGGTGCCGCCCGAGGACCTCGACGTGCTCGGGTTCTGGGAGTGGCGCGACGCGCTGCGCCGGGGCGTGGCCGCCCACCACGCGGGCCTGATCCCCGCGTTCAAGGCCACCGTCGAGGAGCTGTTCGTCCGCGGGCTGGTGCGCGCGGTCTTCGCCACCGAGACCCTGGCGCTCGGCATCAACATGCCCGCCCGCACCGTCGTGCTCGAGCGGCTGACCAAGTTCAACGGCGAGTCGCACGCCGACGTCACCCCGGGCGAGTACACACAGCTCACCGGGCGGGCGGGCCGGCGCGGCATCGACGTCGAGGGCCACGCCGTCGTGCTCTGGGCGCCCGAGGTCGACCCGCAGCGGGTGGCGGGACTGGCGTCCACCCGCACGTACCCGCTGCGCTCGTCGTTCCGGCCCTCGTACAACATGGCCGTCAACCTCGTCGACCAGATGGGGCGCCCCGCCGCGCGCAACCTGCTCGAGGCGTCGTTCGCGCAGTTCCAGGCCGACCGGGGCGTGGCGGGGCTGCTCGCGCAGATCCGCCGCAACGACGAACAGGCACGCGAGTTCGAGAAGAACATGACCTGCCACCTCGGCGACTTCGCCGAGTACGCCGAGCTGCGGCGGCAGCTGTCCGAACGCGAGGCGACGCTCGCGCGTGAGGGGGCGTCGCAGCGGCGGGCGGCGGTGGTGATGTCGATGGAGTCGCTGCGCCGCGGCGACGTGGTGCGGGTGCCGCGCGGCAAGCGCTCGGGGCTCGCGGTCGTCCTCGACGCCGGCGTGGGCATCGGCAGCGAGCACGACGACCCCCGTCCGCTCGTCGTCACCGAGCAGCGGTGGTCGGGCCGGCTGTCGTCCGCCGACTTCCCCGATCCGGTCGACGTGCTCGGCACCGTCCGGGTGCCCAAGCACCTGAACCACCGGTCGCCACAGGAACGGCGCGACCTGTCGTCCAGCATCCGCGCGCTCGACATCCCGCCGCCCGAGGGCCGTCCCGGCCGCGGGCGCGGCAGCGGCGCCGACGACGACGCCGACGTGCTCGCGCTGCGGCGAGCCCTGCGCGCGCACCCGTGCCACCAGTGCACCGACCGCGAGCAGCACGCGCGGTGGGGCGAGCGGTACACCCGCATCTCCCGCGAGAACGAGAAGTTGCGCGGCCGTATCGACGGGCGGACGGGGTCGCTGGGCCGCGCGTTCGACCGCATCGCCGAGCTGCTGACCGACCGCGGTTACCTGCACGAGGAGACGGCGACGCCGGCCGGACGCAAGCTCGCCCGGTTGTGGTCCGAGTCGGACCTGCTCGCCGCCGAGTGCCTGCGGGCCGGCTCGTGGGACGGTCTGGACGCCGCCGAACTGGCGGCCGTCGTGTCGACGCTGGTGTACGAACCGCGCCGCGACGAGGTGCTCGTCGACCGGTTCCCCACCACGGCCGTCCGCGACGCGGTGTCGCGGACGGAGCGCGTCTGGGGCGCTCTCGCCGACGACGAGGCGCAGCGGCAGCTGCCGGCCAGCCGCGAACCGCAGCTCGGGTTCGTGTGGGCGATGTACCGCTGGGCGCGCCAGGAGCGGCTCGACAAGGTCCTGGACGCTGCCTCGCAGCGCGGCAGCGAGCTGTCGGCGGGCGACTTCATCCGCTGGTGCAAGCAGGTGCTCGACCTGCTGGACCAGCTCGCGCAGACGGCGGACGGGTCCGTGCGTGCCACCGCGCGCGCCGCCGCGACCGCGGTTCGGCACGGCGTGGTCGCACAGAGCATGCAGCCCTGACGGCGAGCCACGGCGCCGTGCGGGCCGTGGTGCCGTGTTGGTCATGACGGCGCCGAGCCCAGGCAGTAGCGTGAG
Source organism: Jatrophihabitans fulvus (assembly GCF_054781375.1). NCBI lineage: Bacteria > Bacillati > Actinomycetota > Actinomycetes > Jatrophihabitantales > Jatrophihabitantaceae > Jatrophihabitans > Jatrophihabitans fulvus. The sequence goes on along the minus strand of NZ_BAAGUN010000001.1, from coordinate 1,599,181 downwards.
CGCGACTTCGCCAGCCCGTCCCGGGGACCCGACGAAAAGGTGCGTTCCATGACCGACCAGAGCAACCAGGGCGGCAACCCCTCCGGTGGGCAGCAGTGGCCGCCGCCGGGTGAGCACGGCAGCAGCCCCGCCTCGTCGGACATCAACCAGGGCGGTTCGGGCGCTGCGGACGACGACCGCGGCACGGTCAGCTTCGACCGGTCGCAGCTGCCCGGCAGCTCGCCGTCGCCGGGCGGCCAGTACGGCCAGCAGGGTGCGTACGGCCAGCAGGGTGCGCACGACCAGCAGGGCGGGTACGGGCAGCCCGGGTACGGCCAGCAGGGCGGGTACGGCCAGCAGGATCCCTACGGGCAGGGTGGGTACGGCCAGCCGCAGTCGAGCCCCAGCCCGCAACCGGGCCACGGCCAGCAGGATCCCTACGGGCAGCAGGGCGGGTACGGCCAGCCGCAGTCGAGCCCCAGCCCGCAGCCGGGCTACGGGCAGCAGGGCGGGTACGGCCAGGGCGGGTACGCGCAGCCGCAGTCGAGCCCCAGCCCGCAGCCGGGCTACGGCCAGCAGGGCGGGTACGGCCAGGCCGACCAGGGCACGCAGGCGTTCGGCGCCCAGCCGTCCGGCCAGGGCACGTACTCCTTCGACAAGCAGGACCAGGGCGGGTACGGCACCGCGACCTACGGCCAGCAGGGCGGGTACGGCCAGCAGGGCGGGTACGGGCAGGGCGGTTACGGCCAGCAGGGCGGGTACGGCCAGCCCGGGTACGGCCAGCAGGGCCAGTACGGTGCCGGCGCGCCGGGGCAGCCCTTCGGCGGCCCGGCACAGCCGAAGAAGAGCAACAAGGGTCTGTTCGTCACGCTCGGCGCCGTCGTGGCCGTGCTCGCCATCGCCGCGGTGCTGGTGTTCGTCGTGTTCCCGGCGCAGCTGGGCCTCGCCGACAAGAAGCTGAGCCACACGGCGGTCGAGAAGTACATCGGCGACCGGCTGAAGGTCAGCGACGTGAAGTGCAACGACGGCCAGGACTTCGAGATGAAGAAGAACGGCGACACCTTCACCTGCACCGCGAGTGGCGGCCAGACCTTCACCGTCACCGTCACCGACAAGAGCGACGGCAAGTACACCGTCCGCTGACCGGGCCGGGCGCCGCCGCGGGTCAGGACAACGCGGCGGCGACGGCCTTGCGCATGCGCTCGACCGGCGCCTGGATGCCGAGTTCGTCCGCCAGCGCCACGAGCCGGTCGGTGTCGCGAGGCTCGGCCGGCAGGTCGTCGGCGACGTCGTCGACCGGGGCGTCGGTGCGCCCACGGACGGCGGCCGGGGCGACGGCGAGGTAGTCGAGCGCGTTGCGCACCTTCGCGGCCGCGCCGGCCGGGAACCCGGTGTCGCCCTCCCGCGCGGCGGCGACGATGTCCTCGATCCGTCCGAAGCGGCTGACGAGCGCGGCCGCGGTCTTCTCGCCCACGCCCGGCACGCCCGGCAGTCCGTCGCTGGGGTCGCCGCGCAACACGGCGAAGTCGGCGTAGTTCTCGGCCGGGATGCCGTACTTGGCCAGCACTTCGTCCGGGCCGAGGACCTCCATCTTCGCCAGGCCGCGCCCGGTGTACAGGACGGTGACCCGCGGCGTGGCCAGCGCGATGAGGTCGCGATCGCCCGTGACGACCTCGACGGTGTCGGTGTCGCGTTCGGCGAGGGTGGCGATCACGTCGTCGGCCTCGAAGCCCTCCGCGCCCGCGCACGCCAGGCCGAGCGCCGTGAGCACCTCGAGCAGCAGCGGCACCTGCGGGCCGAGCGTGTCGGGCACCTCCTCGCCGCCGTCCTTCGCGACCCGGTGCGCCTTGTAGCTGGGGATGAGTTCGACCCGGAAGGCCGGGCGCCAGTCGAGGTCCAGGCAGGCGACCCACCGGGTGGGCCGGCGCTTCTCGATCAGCGACGCGGCCATGTCGAGGAACCCGCGGATCGCGTTGACGGGTCGGCCGTCGGGAGAGCGGACGGTGTCGGGTACCGCGTAGTAGGCGCGGAAGTACAGCCCGGCGGCGTCGACCAGCATCAGCGACATGGCCGCCACCCTAGGCGGTGCGTCAGGCGGGCGGAGCCGTGCTGCTGCGCACGACGAGTTCCGTGTCGAGCACGACCGCGGGCGCGGCGGCCGCCTCGGCCGACCCGCCGATGACCTCGAGCAGGCGGGTGGTGACGTCCTGCGCCTGCGCGGTCACCGGCTGGCGCACGGTGGTCAGCTTCATCAGCTCGGACATCGGCTGGTCGTCGAACCCGACGACCGACACCTGCTCGGGGACCTTCACGCCGGCGTCGTACAGGGCCCGTTGCGCGCCGTAGGCCATCTCGTCGCTCTCGGCGAAGATCGCGGTGGGCGGGTCGGGCAGCGCCATGAGGTGCTGCGCAGCCTCGACGCCGCCGGCGACGGTGAAGTACCCGAGCACCTCGAGGGCGGGGTCGGGTTCGACGCCTACCGCCGCGAGCGCCTGGTGGTAGCCGGTGCGGCGGTGCAGCGGCGGCGTGAACCGCATCGGGTCGTCGGTGTCGCCGCCGATGAGCGCGATGCGCCGGTGCCCGAGCGCGGTGAGGTGGTCGACGGCGAGGCGCGCCGCGGCGATGTCGTCGATGGCGGCCGACATCGTGCCGGGTCGCTCGATGCCGAGCAGGGCGAGCGGTTGGCCGAGGTCGTCGAGGGCGGCGAACTCGTCGTCCTCGAGCACGATGCTGGCGACGACCACACCGTCGACCCGCTTGCGCAGGGGCATGACCTCGAAGAACCGGGTGCGGCCGTCCGGGTCGCCGAGGTTGTAGAGCAACAGGTCGAAGTTGTGCCGGCGCAGCGTGGTCTCGACGGTGGCGATGACCTCGCTGAAGAACCACCGGTTCACGAACGGGACGACGAGGCCCACGGTGGCGGTGCGCCCGCTCGCCAGTCGCGCGGCGAAGGGGGACGCGACGTAGTCGAGCTCGGCGGCGGCGGCCAGCACCCGGTCGCGGGTCGCCGAGGCGACGTCGGGCAGGCCCCGCAGTGCGCGCGAGACGGTGGCGATGGAGACCCCGGCACGGCGCGCGACGTCCTCGATGCTCGCGACCATCGGCAGCTCCTGTCGTCCGGCTCGTGTCGGCGCTCGGTGTAAACGCTACCGCCGCCGTCCTCACGGGGCTCGCCGGGACGCGCGGGCGACCCCCTCCGACGGCCGCGGGACACTGGGTCCGTGACCCGTCCCGCCCCGGCCGACCGTCCGCTCCTGCTGAAGGGAGGACGGGTGCGCACCCCTTCCGGCGGCCCGCCGGCGTCCGCCGTTCTCGTGGCGGACGGACACATCGCCTGGGTCGGCGACGACGATGCGGCCCCCGCCGCTGCCACGACCGTCTCACTTCACGGCGCACTGGTCACGCCGGCGTTCGTCGACGCGCACGTGCACACCACCGACACCGGCCTGGCGCGCACCGCCCTCGACCTGCGGGGGGCCCGCTCGCTGCGCGAGGCCCTCGACGCGGTGGAGCGCGCGGCACGGGCCTCCCGCGGACGTCCGGTGCTCGGCGGCGGCTGGAACGAGAGCACGTGGCCCGAGGGCCGTCCGCCGACCGCCGCGGAGCTCGACCGGGCGGCCTACGGCGGGCTGGTGTACCTCGCGCGTGTGGACATCCATTCGGCGGTGGCCTCGTCGTCGCTGCTCGCGGCCGTGCCCGGCGTCGCGGGGCTCGACGGCAACCGGGGCGACGGTTGGGTCGGCGAACCGGACGCCCACGACGCGGTGCGGCGCGCCGCGCTCGGCGCGGTCATGCCGGCACAACGCCGCGAGGCGCAGCGGGCGGCGCTGCGCCACGCCGCGTCGGTGGGCATCGCGAGCCTGCACGAGATGGCCGGGCCGGTCATCTCGAACGAGGCCGACCTGGCCGAGCTGCTCGAGCTCGCCGCGACCGAGGACGTGCCCGAGGTGATCGGGTACTGGGGTGAGCTCGGGGGTGTCGAGACCGCGCTGCGGCTCGGCGCGATCGGTGCCGCGGGCGACCTGTTCTGCGACGGCTCGCTCGGCTCGGGCACCGCCGCCCTGCACGAGCCCTTCGCCGACCGCCCCGGCACCGGCTGGGTGCGGTTCGAGGTCGGCGAACTCGCCGAGCACATCGCCGCGTGCGTGGCGGCCGGTCTGCAGGCGGGATTCCACGCCATCGGGGACGCCGCGGTCGACCAGGTTCTCGACGCCTTCGCGCTGGCCGGGCGGCGGCTGGGGCGCCGCGTCGGTCCGGGACACCGGGTCGAGCACGCCGAGGCCGTCCGCGACCCCGACCGCTTCGCGGCGAGCGGGCTGACCGCCTCGATGCAACCGGTCTTCGACGCGTTGTGGGGCGGCGAGCACGGCATGTACGCGCAACGGCTCGGCCCGCGCCGCGCGCTCGGCCTGAACCGGGTGGGCGACCTGCACCGTCGCGGGGTGCCGTTGGCGTTCGGCTCCGATTCGCCGGTCACCGAACTGGGGCCGTGGGCGGCCGTCCGTGCCGCCGCGACCCATCACGACCCGGGGGCGTCCATGTCGGTGGCGGCGGCGTTCGCCGCGCACACCGCCGGCGGCCGGGCCGCCGCGGGCCGGCCGGCCCACGACGTCGTCACCGTCGGCGCGCCCGCCGACCTCGCCGTCTGGGAGGGCGCGGGGGAGCTGCGCGACGGCCTGCCCGAGCTCGCCGATGCCGAGTTGCCGCGCTGCGTCCGGACGCTGCGCGCGGGCCGAACGGTCTTCGCCGCGGACCCCGACTGAGCGGCGCCCCGGTGTGGTCGACCGCGTCGCGGGCTGGGGACGGGATACTGGTGCGATGCGTCCCGTCCCCGCGCCCGTCCTGACCCGGCGCTGGGCCGCTCTGGTCGCCGTCGGCGGCGGGTTGCTGGGCGTGCTGGCCTTCCCGAGCTTCGGCGTCTGGCCGGCCGCCTTCGGCTCGGTGGCCGCGCTGTCGGTCGCGGTGTCCGGACACCGCTGCCGCACCGCGGCGTGGCTGGGATACGTGTACGGCCTCGCGTTCATGCTGCCGCTCGTGCACTGGACCGGCATCTACGTCGGGCCGGTGCCGTGGCTGCTGCTGTGCGCCGCGCTGGCCGGCTTCTTCGCCGTTCTCGGCGCGGTGCTGCCGTTGCTCGCCCGGCTGCCCGGCGCGCCGCTGTGGGCCGGCTCGGCGTGGGTGCTGCAGGAGTTCCTGCGCGACCGCATCCCGTTCGGGGGCTTCCCCTGGGGCCGCCTCGCCTTCAGCCAGGCGGAGTCGCCGCTGCGCTGGTTCGCGAGCTGGGGCGGCGCACCCCTGCTGAGCTTCGTCGTCGCCGTGGCGGGCGCGGCCCTCGCCCAGGCCGTCCTCGCCGTCAGCCGCCGCGACCGGTCCTGGGTGCGCGTCGCCGTCGTCGGGGTCGTCGTCGCCCTCGCCCTGCCGCTGCTCGGCTGGTTGGTGTCGTTCCCGGTCCGTCCGGGGGCCGACGCGGACGGCCGCACGCTGCGGATCGCGGTCATCCAGGGCGGCCTGCCCGACCGCGGCCTGCAGTTCCAGGACCGGGCGCGGCAGGTGCTCGACAACCACGTGCGCCAGACGCTGAAGCTCGCCGCGCGCATCGACGCCGGGCAGGTGCAGCGGCCCGACCTCGTGCTGTGGCCCGAGAACTCGTCCGACATCGACCCCTACCGTGACGCCGCCGCGCGCGCCGAGATCGACGGCGCGGTCAAGGCCGTCGGCGCGCCCGTGCTCGTCGGCGCGATCCTGCAGGGCCCGGGCACCGGCCACCGGCGCAACGCCGGCATCCTGTGGTCGCCCACGACCGGGCCGGGCGCGCGCTACGTCAAGCGCCACCCGGTGCCGTTCGCCGAGTACATCCCGCTGCGCCCGCTCGCCGAGGCCGTGAGCAGCGACGCGAAGAACGTCACCGACATGGTCGCGGGCGGTGGCAACGGGCTGCTCACCGGCGGGCCGGTGCCGCTCGGCGACGTCATCTGCTTCGAGGTCGCCTACGACGGGCTGGTGCGCTCGTCCGTGGCGGCGGGCGCGCAACTGCTGATCGTGCAGACGAACAACGCCACGTTCGGGCGCACGGACGAGACCTACCAGCAACTCGCGATGAGCCAGCTGCGGGCCGTGGAGAACGGACGGGCGACGGTGCAGGTGTCGACGACGGGGGAGTCGGCGGTGATCGGCCCGGACGGCCGCATCCGCGAGCGCTCGGGCGAGTTGTTCACGCCCGACATCCTGATCGCCACGGTGCCGGTGCGGACCGCGCTGACGCCCGCCACGCGTGTCGGCGCGTGGCCCGAGTACCTGCTCACCCTCCTCGCGCTGGGCGGTGCCGCCGGCGTCGTCGTCGCCGGGCGCCGACGCCGGGTGGACCCGCCGAACACCCCCGCCGCCGAACCCGAGATGGTGAAGGTATGAGCAGCGACCCCAGGCCCGGCCGCGTCCTCGTGGTCATCCCGACGTACGACGAGAAGGACAACATCGGCCCGATCGTCGGACGGGTCCGTGCGGCCGTCCCCGACGCCGACGTGCTCGTCGTCGACGACAACAGCCCCGACGGCACCGGCAAGCTCGCCGACGCGATCGCCGACCAGGACGCCTCGGTCCACGTGCTGCACCGCGAGGGCAAGCAGGGTCTGGGCGCCGCCTACATCGCCGGCTTCGCCTGGGGTCTCGAGGCCGATTACGGCGTGCTCGTCGAGATGGACGCCGACGGCTCCCACGCCCCCGAACAGCTGCCGCGGTTGCTCGCGGCCCTCACCGACGCCGACCTCGTGCTCGGGTCGCGGTGGGTGCCGGGGGGAGCCGTCGTCAACTGGCCCGCGACCCGCAAGCTCATCTCCCGTGGCGGCAGCCTCTACTCGCGGCTCGCGCTCGGGCTGAGCATCCGCGACGTCACGGGTGGGTACCGCGCCTTCCGCCGCGAGGTCCTCGAACGCATCGACTACGCGCACGTCGCGTCCCAGGGCTACTGCTTCCAGATCGATCTCGCCGTGCGCACGCTGCGCGCCGGCTTCAGGGTGGTCGAGGTCCCGATCACCTTCGTCGAGCGCGAACTGGGCGAGTCGAAGATGAGCCAGGACATCGTCAAGGAAGCACTGGTACGGGTGTCGCAGTGGGGTGTCGAACACCGCCGCGACCAACTGCGCCGCGCCGTGGCGCGCCGGAAGCGATGAGCGAGCCCGTCGTGTCGGTGCCCGGGGGCACAGTGGCACCCGTGTCGAACGACCAGCCCGATCCCGCCTCCGCCTCCGCCGCCGCGGCCGCACCGCGCGGCACCGTGCTCGCGATCGACGGCAACTCCCTCGTGCACCGCAGCTATCACGCCCAGGCCCGCACCGGCCAGCCCTCGTGGGCGGTCCGCGGACTGCTCACGCAGCTGGTCGCCGCCGTCGAACGGATCCGCCCGGTCGCCGTCGTGGTCGGGTTCGACGACCCCGACCGGTCGCTGCGCCGCGAGACGTGGCCGCAGTACAAGAGCCAGCGCGCCGACAAGCTCGACACCCTCGTCGCGCAGCTGGCCGACGCCGTGGTCACGCTGCGGCAGCTGGGCGCGCACGTCGTGGTTCCGCCGGGTCTCGAGGCCGACGACGTGCTGTGCTCCACCTCCGCCCAGGCCGCCGCGGGCGGGCTGCGGACGGTCGTGGTCACGTCCGACCGTGACGCGTTCGCCCTCATCGACGAGCACACCGACGTGCTGCGCATCATCGACGGCGGGGTCGACGCCTCACCGGTGATGACCCCCGACCGCCTCGAGCTGCTGCTGGGCGTGCGGCCCCACCAGTACCGCGACTTCGCGGCGCTCCGGGGCGACCCGTCCGACAACCTGATCGGCGTCCGCGGGGTGGGTCCGCGCACCGCGGCTGCCCTGCTCGCCGCGTTCGGCAGCGCCGCCGCGGCGTTCGACGACCTCGACGAGGTGGCCGTCCGCTGCGGCCGGGGGGTTGCCGGCCGGCTGGGTGCCGACGGCGCGCGCGCGGCCTGGGAGCTCAACTGCCGCGTGATGGCGATGCACGACGACCTCGACCTGGCGCCCGTCGGCAGCGTCGGGGTGTTGCCGTGGCCGGCGGCCGACGTCGAGGCGGTCTACCTCGGCAAGAGCCTGACCTGGACCGCGGCGCAGGCGGTGCGCGTGCTCGCCGAGCAGGAGCCGGCCGCGGCCGCGCCCCGCTACGTCGAGACCGTGGCGCGCGCCGACGCGTTGCGCTCGCGTCCCGGGCCCTCGGCGCGCAGGTCGCAGGGCGCGCGCCGGCTTGCGCCGCTCGCCGTCACGCCGCGCCGCGGCGACCAGCTCGCCCTGTTCTGAGAGCCGCCCACCGACGGAATCTCCGCACACGACGAGGCCGCCCGGTGGACACCGGGCGGCCTCGGACGACGTGTGTCGGTGGCTCAGGCGGACTTCTGGCCGCGACGGGCGCGCAGCACGTCGAGCCGTTCCTCGAGGACCTCCTCGAGGTCGGCGATGGTGCGCCGCTCCATCAGCATGTCCCAGTGGGTCCTGGGTGCCTTCGTCTTCTTGGCCTCGGGCTCGGGGCCGTCGATCAGCTTGGCGGTGGTGCCGTCGAGCCGGCAGTCCCAGGTGGCCGGGATCTCGGCCTCCTCGGAGAACGGAACACTGAACTCGTGGCCCCGCTCGCACCGGTAGGCGGCGACGTTGCGCGGTGCGGGTTCGGCACCGTACTCGGTCTCGTAGCTGATGGCGCCGAGCCGACTGCCCCGCAATGTGCGATCTGCCATTCTGGGCACCTCCTCGGGTTGATGTCGGCGAACTGGCGGCCGCCCGTCGGGCGGCCGGGCCGGGCCACCCGGAAGGCCGGGTGATCCGTGCACGTGTACTAACGATTCTGCTGGCCCCATGGTTCCCGGGGCTCCGGTGTGATAACCGACCGGGGCTCAGGGCCGTGCCAGCGCAAACCCGGAAGAACCGGGCGAATCGGACGTCCTTGTGTCGCTGTCCGGCCGTTCGCTCGCCCGGGCCGCCCGGTCAGTCGCTCGCGCTGGTGACGTAGTACCGGCCGTCCGACCGGCGTTCGACCCGGAAGCGCAACGTGTGCTGCCCGTCCGACGATTCCACGGAGAAGTCCGGACCGGTCGCCGAACTCGGCAGGCTGGGGGAGTAGAGCTTCCCGTCGCCGGTGAGGGCCTGCACGTCGGACTCGCTGACGGTGCCGGGGTAGACGCACCCGTACGCGCTCGAGGCGTTGCCCAGGGTGATGTAGCTGATGAACAGCCGGGCCGTGCTCTGGGCGTCCTTGTCGCTGGCGCAACTGAATCCGGAGGTTCCGGAGGAGGTCGTGCCCGGGCTCGACGGCGTCGACGGCGTCGACGACCCGCTGTCGCTGCCGGTCGGTTCGCTCGGGAAGTCGGTGGGCTTGGTGTCGATCTCGCTGAGACACACCTTCCAGGCACCGTTCTCCTTGACGACCGGCAGCTTCGCCGAGTCGGTGCCCGTGGACGAGGTGATCGAGACCTCCACCTCGGCACGATCGCCGCCGAGGTCCGTGACCTTCCCGATCGTGAACCTGGTGGCGTGGCCGTCGTCGCTGACGACGTCCTCGATGTCGGGGTCGCTCAGGTCGCGCCGGCACACGACCTGCTTGACCGCGTCGAGGTCCTGCCGCTGGCTGGCCTCGAGCAAGGAGTTCACGACATCGCGCGGCTGCGCGGCGGCCGGAGTGTCGGAGCCGGAGAAGACGCCGGCGACGGCCAGCACGATCACGACGAGGCCGGCGAGGATGACCGAGCTCAGGGCGCCGATGACGACACCGCGGTTGCCGCGAGCCGGCGGTTGCGGTGAGCGCGGCGGCACGGTGAACGAGTCACCGGGGTATTGCGGATCGTTCGGGCCGCCGTACCCCTGGCTGCTCATCGCGATGCGTCCCCGTCCGGTGTCGTGGTGGCGACGCCCGGGTCGCTCCGGTGCCGTCGCCGATCATGGTTCGCAGCGCGCGGAGTGCCCGTCAAGTCGGCACGGCGGGGACGGGTACCCCGCCGCGTCCGGACGCCCGGACGGAACGGACGAACCGGGCGGACGGGTGCGACGCCGGTCGTGACAGGTGTCACCGCGGGGTCAGCGTGACCGGCAGGCCGTCGCGCGGTCGCGGGAGCGACGTCCAGTCGACCGGCATCTCGTAACCGTCCGCCACGCCGAGGCGGTAGCGGCGCACCAGCTGGTGCAGCGTGGCCTTGACCTCCATGCCGCCGAAGTGCAACCCGATGCACTTGTGGATGCCGCCGCCGAAGGGCATGAACGCGTGGCGGTGCGCCTTGTCCTCGCGCCGCGGCTCGGCGAAACGCTCGGGGTCGAAGCGGAACGGGTCCGCCCACACGTCCGGCAGGTGGTGCAGTCCCCACAGGTGGACGGCCACGTACGTGCCGGCGGCGACGCGGTAGCCGCCGAGCTCGGTCTCCTGGTTCGCCCGCCGCACCAGCCCGGGCACGGGGGTGACGAGCCGCAGCGACTCCTTCATCACCAGGTCGAGCGCCTCGAGCCGGTCGAGGTCCCGGTGGTCGACGGCGTCGCCGAGGGCCCGCGACTCCTCGTGGCAGCGGTCCTGCCACTCGGGGTGGGTGGCCAGGTGGTAGGCCATCGAGGTCAGGGTGATCGTCGCCGTGTCGTGCGCGGCCATGAGCAGGAAGATCATGTGATTGACGACGTCGGCGTCGTCGAAGCCCTCGCCGGCCTCGTCGCGGGCGTGGCACAGCGCGGTGAACAGGTCCGGGCCGTCGCCACCGCGCGCCCGGCGCTCGGCCACCCGCGGTCGCAGGTACTGCTCGAGCACCCGGCGTCCGGCGAGCCCGCGCGACCACCGCAGCCCGGGTACCGGCCGGCGGACCAGTGCGGTGCCGGCCCGGACCGCGTCGACGAACGCCGTGGTGAGCCGGTCGGCGTCCGCGCCGGGGTCCGCGGCCATGAACGTGCGGGTGGCGATGTCGAGCGTCAGTTGCTTGACGGACGGATGGAACAGCCGCTCGCCGGGTTGCCACGCGGCCAGCGTCCGGTCGACGGTGTCGTTGATCGCGGGCAGGTAGCCGGCCAGGCGCTGCGAGGTGAACGCACCCTGCATGATCCGCCGGTGGCGGTGGTGTTCGTGGCCGTCCAGCAGCATGAGGCCGCGGCGGAAGAACGGGCCGATCAGCAGCGACCACCCGCTCGCGTCGAACGACCGGGCGCGGTCCTGCAGCACCGCACCACAGGTCTCGGGGGTCTCGGCGTTGACCCACGTGCGGCCGAGGGCGCGGGTCCAGTAGACGGGGCCGAACCGTTCGTACAGCTCGTGGGAGTCGGTGAGGCCGCCGGTCGCGAAGGCGATCGTGTGGCCCAGCAGCGGCAGGCCGGGTGTGCCCGGCATGGTCTCGTCGACGGACTTGGGGCGGCGCGCGGTGGCGTCGTGCTGCAGGGTCATCCGTGCTCCTCGCTCGTCGCCTCCGCAATCGAGCCCGACCCTAGTGTGACAACGACTGTTGTCAAATGCCTCGCGGCCCTAGGGTGGGGGAGTGACGCGTCCGTACCGCGGCCTCTCGGCCGATGCCCGCCGCGAGCAGCGCCGGGCCACGCTCGTGCGGGCGGTGACCGAGTGCCTCGACGACGAGGGCCTGGCCGGGGTGAGCGTCCGCAGCGTGTGCGCCCGGGCTCGCCTCACCCCGCGCTACTTCTACGAGAGCTTCGCCGACCTCGACGAGTTGCTCGTCGCGGCCGTCGACGCCGTCACCGACGAGGTCGCCGAGAAGGCGATGGCCGCCGTCCTCGCGGTCGCGTCCGCATCGCCCGACGACACCGAGGCGCAGGTGCGCGCCGCGATCCGCACCGGGTACGGCATCGTCGCCGACGACCAGCGCAAGGCGAACGTGCTGCTGGTGAGCGCCGCCGGCCACGGCCCGCTGCGCGAGCGCCGGCAGAAGGTCGTGACCGAGTACGCCGACCTGGTCATCGACGGCCTGCCCATGCTCAACCGGCTCGGCCTCGCCGAGCGGCGCACCGCCCGGGCCACCGCGCTGTTCCTCATGGGCGGGTCCGCCGACGTGATCGAGGCGGTGCTCGCCGGGCGGTTGCGCATGTCCCGCGCCGCGGTCGTCGATCACTTGGTGGCGATGTGGCTGGGTGCCTTGGGCACCATGCGGACGTGATGCCTCCCGAACGCGGACGCAACGTGCTCGGCACCGATCTGGAGGAGTGCGGCACCGACCCGGTGACCGGCTTCTACCGCGACGGGTGCTGCGCGAGCGGCGTCGACGACGTCGGCAGCCACACCGTCTGCACGGTCGTCACCGCCGAGTTCCTCGCCCACATGCAGTCCGTGGGCAACGACCTCTCGACCCCGCGGCCGGAGTTCCGTTTCCCCGGCCTGCGTCCCGGCGATCGGTGGTGCGTCGTCGCGCTGCGCTGGCTGCAGGCCTACCAGGACGGTGTCGCCGCGCCGGTCGTGCTCGCCGCGACCCACGAACGCGCGCTCGAGGTGATCCCGCTGGCCGCACTGCGCGAACACGCCGTCGACGTCCCGGGCGACGCCAGTTCGCTGGTCTGACCGCGGCCCGCAGCTCACGGGGCCCGGAAGTGGTGCTACCACCCCAGGGGACACCGGGTCGCACCCGTTCGCCGGCGTCGCGGCGGGACGAGCATTCGTCCCATGACGACGATCACCGCCCCGCGTGAGCTCATCGAGGACGTCCCGGCGGCGGCTCGGCCGCGTCCGAGCGGGTGGAACGACCGCGACCACCTGGTGTGGGGGCTCGTGCGCGACCCGGAGGCGGTGCTGCTGCCGTTGTGCCTGGGCGCGTTCGCGCTGGCGGTGTCGATGATCGGCGACCTGGCGTGGTTCTCCCGCATCGGCGCCGTGTTCGGCCCGCAGGCCTCGGACGTGCACCGCATCATCGACGCGCAGTCCGGCCCGCGGCAGCTCGTGCCGCAGGTCTTCTTCGCGGGAGGCGGTGCGGCGCTCGCCGTGGCAGCCTGCCTCGGCGTGCTGGTCGCGATGACCAGCCGCACGGTCGGCGTGGCCGCGCGGCGGCTCGCCGTGGGCCTGTCGTCGCTGGGCGTGGTCGCGACGCTCGGCGCCGCCCAGCTCGACCGCACCATGTCGTTCGCCGACTGGCTCGACCGGACGGGTGTGGGCTTCTGGGTCGCGCTCGGCGGCTTCGGGCTCGTGCTGCTCGCCGGCGTGATCGTGCGCCCGGCGACGTACGGGTCGCAGCGCTGACCCCGGCCCCGGGTCACCAGCCGCGTTCGCGCCATTCCGCGAGGTGCGGGCGTTCCGCGCCGAGCGTCGAGTCGTTGCCGTGGCCCGGGTAGAACCACGTCTCGTCGGGCAGCGTGCCGAAGACGCGCTCCTCGACGTCGTCGATCAGCTGGACGAAGTCCTCGGGCGACCAGGTCTTGCCGACCCCGCCCGGGAACAGCGAGTCACCGGTGAACAGGTGCGGGACGCCCTCGGGGTCGCGGTAGAGCACCGCGACCGAGCCGGGCGTGTGGCCGCGCAGGTGGATGACCTCCAACGTCACGTCGCCGACGGTGATCGTGTCGCCGTGGTGCAGCCGCTCGTCGACGGCGACGGGGAGCTCGTCGGCGTCCGCGTCGCCGGCGTAGACCGCGGCGCCGGCGAACTCGGCCGTGTCGGGCAGCGCCCCGTGGTGGTCCCAGTGCCGGTGCGTGGTGAGGATCGCCGACACCGGCGGCCCCTCGAACTGGACGAGCTCCCGCAACCGGCGAGCCTCGGCGGCGGCGTCGATCAGCAGGCCCTCGTCGGTCTGCGTGCAGCGCAACAGGTAGGCGTTGTTGTTCATCTCGCCGACGGCCAGCTTGGCGATGGTCAGCCCGGGCAGGCGCCGGACGTCCTTGTCGCCGCCGACCTCGACGGCCCCGGTGTAGGTGTCAGCCACGGATCCGACGCTAGTGCCACGCGCGGCACTAGTCGAAGATCGGCGCGAACTCCTCGGTCGGCGGCCCGGACGACAGGTCGACACGGGTGTCGGGCAGGTCGCGCAACACGGTGGCCACGTACGAGGCCACCGCGGCCGCCCGTCCGACGTCCTGGCCGTTGCGCTCGGACAGCAGCCACCGGTGCTCGTTGATCTCGTGGAACAGCTCGGCGTCCGGCAGCTTGATGCGCAGGTCGGGCGGGACGAGACCGACCGTGCCGTAGAACTTCTCGTCCAGCCACCGGCGGGCGGCGAGGTCGTCGGGGATCGTCTCACCCGTCCCCGACTCCCACTTGGCCTTGAACCGGAACAGGTCGCCGAGCAGGGCACGGGCCTGGTTCTCCTGCACCCGCAACCCGGTGAGCTCGAACAGCCGCCGCTGGTGGTGCCCGGCCTCGACGACGTGGGTGCCGAACCGCACCTGCAACCCGTCCGGCACCGTCTTGATCGACAACTCCTCGACGTCGAAACCGAGGTCGTTGAGCCGGCGCAGCTGACGGTTGATGCGCCAGTTCTCCCCGGCCGGCACGTGCAGGTCGCCGGTCAGTTCCGACCACAGCGAGTCGTAGCAGTCGCGCAGGGACGCCGCCGTCTCGCCGGCGTCGAGGTTCGGGTCGAGCACCCCGGCCGCCTGCAGGTCGAGCAGCTCACCCGCGATGTTCAGCGTGGCGATCTCGATGTCCTGGTCCCGTTGCCCGTTCGACAGGGTCGGGTGCATCTCCCCGGTCTCGGCGTCGACGAGGTAGGCGGCCAGGGCACCGGCGTCGCGGCGGAACAGCGTGTTCGACAGCGAACAGTCGCCCCAGTAGAAGCCGGCCAGGTGCAGCTGGACGAACAGCCCGGCCAGCGCCTCGAGCAGCTTCGAGCGCAGTTCCGGCAGCGACCGTCCGGTGAACAACGCGCGGTAGGGCTGCGAGAACTGCAGGTGCCGGGTGAACAGCAGCGCGCCGAGCTCCTCGCCGTCGTGGTCGACGCGCTCGGTCACCGTGCCGTAGGCCTCGACCACCGGGACGGAGTGCTCGGCCAGCGACCGCAGCAGCCCGTGCTCGCGCACGACGTAGCGGTCGGTCGCCTCCTTGACCGCGAAGACGCCACCGTCCGGACCGCTCAGCGACACGAAACGGACGACGTGCCTCGAGATGCCCCGTGGCACGTGCACGAACAGCTCGTACGGCCACTCGGCGAGGGGCAGCTCGAAGGGAAGTTCGAGCACCTCGGTGTTGGTACCGAGCGTGGTCAGCCGGTAGTTGCCCACGGCGCCAGCGTAGGGCCTGGCGGACGGGGCGAAGATTTCTCGTCCACGGGCGTCGGAGTCCGGCGACGAGCGACGACGATGCGGGTGTGACGGCGATGCGCGACGACGATCCGCGGGCGGCCCTGCTCGCCGGGTTCGACGACGCGCTGCCGCAGGTCTACGGCTACCTGCTCGCCCGCGGGGGCAGCCGCGAGGTCGCCGAGGATCTCACCGGCGAGACGTTCCTGGCCGCGGCGGCCGCCGCCTGCCGGCCGGACCCGCCGGCCCTGGACGTCCGTTGGCTGATCGGGGTGGCGCGGCACAAGCTCGCCGACCACTGGCGCCGCCAGTGGCGCGAGCAGCGCAACCTGCGGGCGGTCGCGTCCGACCCGACCCTCGAGCCCGGCACGGACGATCCGTGGGACGCGCGGCTCGACGCGCTGCGGACGGCCCAGACCCTGGACCGGCTCGCCCCGCAGCACCGCGCGGCGCTGACGCTGCGCTACGTCGACGACCTGCCCGTGCCCGAGGTCGCCGCCGTGCTCGAGCGCACCGTGCACGCCACCGAGGCCCTGCTCGTCCGGGCCCGCCGCGCCTTTCGCACCGCCTACACCGAGGGAGAGGGGGACGATCGATGACCGACCCGTTCGAGCAGCTCGCCGCGCCGGCGCCCGCCGTCGACCCCGACCCCGTCTTCGCCGCCGACCTGCGCACCCGCCTGCGGCGTGCGCTGTCGCTTCCGAGAGGAGTGGTGCCCGTGACCGCCGTCGCCGCACCCCCGCGCGCCACCCTGGGCGCCGCCGTCCCGTACCTCGCCGTCGCCGACGCCCGCGCCGCGCTCGACTGGTACGTCGACGTCTTCGGCGCCGAGCTCGACGGCGAGCCGATCGTCATGCCCGACGGCACCATCGGCCACGCCCAGTTGATCATCGGGGGCGGCAAGGTCTACCTCGCCGACGCCTCACCCGACCTCGGCGTCGTCGCCCCGAGACCGGGTGAGGCGAACGTCAGCCTGATGCTGCCGGTGTCCGACGCCGACGCCGTCCGGGAGCGGGCCGTCGCCCGCGGTGCCACCGGCGACCGGCCGCCCTACGACGGGTACGGCGAACGGCACGCGTGGATCGTCGACCCGTTCGGTCACCGGTGGGGCCTGACCTCGCCGCTCGTGGCCGCGGACGGGTTCCGTGCCGGCGACCTCACGCACGTGTCGGTGCGCACGCCGGACGCCGAGCGGGCCGGCCGCTTCTACGGGCAGGTGCTGGGCTGGCAGGTCGTCGACGGACGGGTTGCCACGGCCACGCCGTCCGTCGGGGTGTGGACCGCCTCGCAGCCGGAGCTGCTGCGGGTGCACGCCACCGACGACATCGAGGCCGCCCTGGCGCGGGTGTTCGACGCCGGCGGCACGCCCGGCGAGGTGCGGCGGGAGCCGTACGGTCTGCGGGCCGACTGCCTCGACGACCAGGGCGTGCCGTTCGCGCTGCACGAGACCGCCGGCGCGGGGACCCGTCCGCCGGCGAACGGCGCGCGGACGGGCGACCTCTCGTACCTGACCCTGCTGGTGGGCGACTCCGCCCGCTTCCGTGCGTTCCACACGGCCGTGTTCGGCTGGACCTTCACCCCTGGCCGCGTCGAGGACGGCTGGGAGGTGGTCGACTCCCGTCCGATGATCGGGCTGCAGGGCGGGCACGACGAGCCCGCCGCGGTGCCGATGTGGCGGGTGGCGGACATCGACGCCGCGGTGGCCGCGGTCCGCGACCTGGGCGGCACAGCGACCGACGTCACGACCCAGCCCTACGGCCGCTCGAGCGAGTGCACGGACGACCAGGGCAGCCGGTTCTACCTCGGCGAGATGTAGGTCAGTCGTCGTCGTCGTCGTCGTCGTTGTCGTTGTCATCGAGGTCGAGGGCCAGCAGCGCGTTCTCGACGACCTCGGTGAGCGCCGGGTGGATCCAGTACTGCTCCCTGGCCATCCGCCGCACGTCGAGGCCGAACTGCATCGCCTGGACGACCAGCTGAACGAGCGTGGACGCCTGCTCGCCGAGCAGGTGCGCGCCGAGCAGCTCGCCGGTGGCGGGGTCGGCGATGAGCTTGCAGAAGCTGGTGGTGTCCTCCATCGCCCAGCCGTAGGCGACGGTCGCGTAGTCCTGCACGACCGACACGTAGCGACGTCCGGACTCGCGGGCCTGCTGCTCGGTGAGCCCGACGGACGCGAGCTGGGGATGGGTGAACACGGCGGCGGGCACGAACCGGTGGTCGGTGGCCTTCAGCTCGCCCTTGCCGGAGAAGGTGACCGCGAGGTTGTGCGCGACCGTCTTCGTCTCGCGGTTGGCCACGTGCTTGAGCTGGTGATCGCTCGAGACGTCGCCGAGCGACCAGACCCCCTCGGCAGTGGTGCGGTGGTACTCGTCGACCACCACGCGTCCGTCGTCGCGGACGTCGACACCCGCCTTGTCCAGGCCCAGCCGGTCGGAGTTCGGCGTGCGTCCGGCGGCGACCAGGATGTCGTCCGCCTCGACGACGGTGCCGTCGGAGAGCGTGAGCCGGATGTCGCCGGTCGTGCCCTCCAGCGATTCGACGGTGACGCCGAGGCGCAGGTTCCACTCGTCGGCCTTGAGCTCGGTGAGCCTGCGGCCGAGGCTCTCGTCGAGTTCGCGCAGCACGCTGGTGCGCGACACCATCGTCACCTCGGTGCCGAAGGCCGAGAACACGTGCGCGAACTCGCACGCGATGTACCCGGCGCCGACGATCACGAGCCGCCGCGGCAGCTCGGGGATGCGCATGATCGTGTCGGACGTGTGGAACGGCACGTCGGCCGCCGCGATGGGCGGCGGGATCACCGGACGGGACCCGGTCGCGATCACGACCTGGTCGCCCGTGATCGTCGTGCCGTCGTCGAGCCGGACCGTGCGCGGCGCGACGAACTCGGCGTGCGACTCGTACAGGGTCAGGTTCGGGGTACCGGTGGCGCGGTAGTCCCGTCCGCCGGCCGAGATCGGGTCGATGCGACCGAACACGCGGTCGCGGATCGCGGCCCAGTCGGCGCGCAGCCGCGCCGGCTCGAGACCGAGACGGGCGGCCTCGGCGGCCTTCGCCGCCGTGTCGGCGGGATACACGTACATCTTGGTCGGGATGCACCCGACGTTGAGGCACGTGCCGCCGAAGACGCCCTGCTCGACGAGCGCGATGCGCTTGCCCTCGAGCTCGGGGGTGACGAGCGAGTTGGCCGAGCCGGAGCCGATGATGACGAGGTCGTAGTGGGTGGTTGCCACGGTTTCGAACGTACCGGCATCACCACCGGGCCACCGCCGTCGCCATGAGGTCGCCGAAGAGGTGGTCCAGTTCGGGTGTCTCCAGCCCCCGGGAGGAGAACCAGCTGCACACGTTGCGGACGTCGCGCTCGAGGTAGCTCGCGCCCTGCGGGTTGATGACGAGGTCGACGATCTGCGGCACGTCGATCATCACCAGCCGTCCACCGTGCACGAGCAGGTTGAACGCCGACAGGTCACCGTGCGCGAAGCCGGCGGCGGCCAGCTGGTGCATCGCGGCGACGCACTGCTCGAACAGGTCGGCGAGTTCCTCCGGTGACGGCCGCGTCTGCGCCAGTCGTGGCGCGGCGGTGCCGTCGGAGTCCCCGACGAACTCGAGCATCAGTTCCGTCCCGAGCAGCTGGACGGGGTAGGGGACGGGCGCACCGAGCGTCCAGAGGCGGGTGAGGGCGGCGAACTCGGCGTTCGCCCACTGCCCGGCGGCCAGCTCCCGTCCGTAGCCGGTGCCGCGGGCGACCGCGCGCTGGTCGCGGGAGCGGCGGGTCCGCCGTCCCTCCTGGTAGCCGGCGTCGCGGTGGAACATGCGGTGCTCGGCGGTGCGGTAGCGCTTGGCGGCCATGAGCACGCCGTCGGTGCCGGGAAGGGCACGGCGGACGAGGTGGACGTCCGCCTCCTTGCCGGTCTTCAGCACACCAAGTTCGGTGTCGAGGGCGTTGCGGTCGGTGACCACCCAGTCGGGGACCGGCTCGGGTCCGTGGGTGGAACCGTCCCAGCTCGAGAACGGTGGTTCCTCGAAGTCGGGATCGGGCTTGCGGTCGTCGTAGAGGGACGGGTCGTACGGCACTGTCGGGCTCCGTGAGGACGGGACGCGCCCGTCCGAGGACCGTCAGCGCGTGAGCGGGAGGGGGGTGGGCGCGCACGCCCGGACCACGTCGGACAAGGTGCACCTCCCGCAGCTCCGGGGGCCCCGCCTCGGGACCCGCTGAACCGATGCTCCCGTCCGGAGCAACCGCTTTTCGGGCCCGCACTAGCCTTGGCCCGTGCTGCGAATGTCGACCCTGTTCCTGCGTACCCTGCGCGACGATCCCGCCGACGCGGAGGTGCCGAGCCACAAGCTGCTGGTGCGTGCCGGCTACGTACGGCGCGTCGCGCCCGGCATGTACTCGTGGCTGCCGCTGGGCATGCGGGTTCTCGCCCGCGTCGAGGCGATCGTCCGCGAGGAGATGAACGCGATCGGCTCGCAGGAGGTGCACTTCCCGGCGCTGATCCCGCGGGAGATCTTCGAGGCCAGCGGCCGCTGGGACGACTACGGCGACACCCTGTTCCGGCTGCAGGACCGCAAGGACGCCGATTACCTGCTCGCCCCGACGCACGAGGAGCTGTTCACGCTGCTCGTGAAGGGCGAGTACTCGTCGTACAAGGACTACCCGCTGTCGCTCTACCAGATCCAGACGAAGTACCGGGACGAGGCGCGGCCGCGGGCCGGCATCCTGCGCGGGCGCGAGTTCGTCATGAAGGACAGCTACTCGTTCGACCTGACCGACGAGGGTCTCGAGGCCTCGTACCGGGCGCACCGGGACGCGTACGAGCGCATCTTCACCCGCATGGGCATGACCTACAAGATCGTTTTCGCGGTGTCGGGAGCGATGGGCGGGTCGGCGTCGGAGGAGTTCCTCGTGCCCGCCGCGTCCGGCGAGGACACGTTCGTGCAGTGCACGAACTGCGACTACGCGGCCAACACCGAGGCGGTGGTCATCGCCGCGCCGGAACCGCAGGACCCGTCCGCCCACCCGCCGGCGGAGGTGCTCGACACGCCCGACACCCCGACCATCGACACGCTCGTGGCGCGGGTGAACGAGCTCGGCATGCAGGCGACCGCGGCCGACACGCTGAAGAACGTCGTGCTGCGCACCCACGCGCCGGGCGCGGACGGGTGGGAGCTGCTGGTGGTCGGCGTCCCGGGTGACCGCGAGGTCGACCTCAAGCGCCTGGCGGGTCAGCTCGAGCCGACGATCGTCGAGCAGGCCGGCCCGGAGGACCTCGCCAAGGAGCCCGGGCTGGTGAAGGGCTACATCGGCCCGCAGGTGCTCGCCGACCTGAAGATCCGCTACCTGGTCGACCCGCTGGTCGTCGAGGGCAGCGAGTGGATCACCGGCGCGAACACCGAGAACGAGCACGCGGCGCACGTCGTCCGCGGTCGCGACTTCACACCGGACGGCGAGATCGGTGCCGTCGAGATCCGCGACGGCGACCGGTGCGCGCGCTGCGGTTCGGTGCTCGAGATCGCGCGCGGCATCGAGATGGGCCACGTTTTCGCACTCGGGCGCAAATACGCCGAGACGTTCGGTCTCACCGCGCTCGACCAGAACGGCAAGCCGGTCACGGTGACGATGGGCTCCTACGGCGTCGGTGTCACCCGCGCCGTCGCGGCCATCGCCGAGCAGACCTACGACGACAAGGGCCTGTGCTGGCCGCGTTCCGTCGCGCCCGCCGACGTCCACCTCATCGCGACCGGCAAGGACGACGCCATCTTCGCGGCCGCCGAAGAACTGGCCGCCGAGCTGACCGCCGCCGGACTCGAGGTGTTGTTCGACGACCGGCGCCAGACCTCCCCGGGCGTGAAGTTCAAGGACGCCGAACTCGTCGGCGTGCCCACGATCGTGACCGTCGGACGCGGTTTCGCCAACGGCGTCGTCGAACTGAAGGACCGCCGTAGCGACGATCGGCGCGAGGTGCCGGTCGCCGAGGCGGCCGGGGCCGTGCTCGACGCCGTCCGCTCGTCATGACGGTTGCTCCGTACGGCACCTGGCCCTCGCCGATCACGGCGGCCGACCTGGCGGCGTCGGCGCACCCCGTCGCGGGCGGACGGTTCGTCGGCGACGAGATCTGGTGGCTCGAGCTGCGCTCGTCCGAGGGCGGGCGGTACGCGGTGCGGCGGCACGGCGCGGACGGCTCGCCCGTCGACGTGCTGCCCGCGCCGTGGAACGCCCGCACCCGCGTGCACGAGTACGGCGGCGGCGCGTGGACGGTCGTCGACGGCGCTCTCGTCTTCGCCGAGTTCCGCGATCAACGCCTGTACCGGTGCCCGCCCGGAGGTGAGCCGGCGCCGTTGACGCCCGAACCGGCCGAGCCCGCGGGGGAGCGGTACGGCGAGCTCTCGGTCGTCGGCGACGAGATCTGGTGCGTGCGCGAACGCCACGCCGGCGGCGCGATCACGCGTGACATCGCGGCCGTGCCGCTCGACGGGTCCGCGGCGGACGACCCGTCCGCGATCCGGTCGGTCGTGTCGGGCTCGCACTTCCTCGCCCACCCCGTGGTGTCGCCGGACGGTGCTCATCTCGCGTGGATCGCGTGGGAGCACCCGCGGATGCCGTGGGACGGCACCGAACTGCGGGTCGCGGCGCTGGTCGACGGCGTGGCGGCGGACGTCCGCACGCTGCTCGGCTCGACCGAGGAGTCGGTGCTGCAGCCGGAGTGGCTCGACGACGCGACGCTGGTCGTCTCCTCCGACCGCAGCGGCTTCTGGAACCTCTACCGCGTGGCCGCTGCCGGCGGCGATCCCGTCCCCCTCGCGCCGTGCGACGCCGACGTCGGCGGCCCGATGTGGATGCTCGGCATGCGCTGGCACACCCGGCTGGACGACGGGCACTGGCTGTTCGTCCGCACGCTCGGCACCGACACGCTGTGCCGGCTCGACCTCGTGTCCGGTGCCGTCGAGGAGATCGAGCTGCCCGGGTTCACGTCCGTCTCGCTCGGCGCAGTGCACGGGTCGACCCTGCTGTTCGGGGGCGAGGGTGCGCGGACGCCCGGCGGCCTGCGGCGCCTCGATCTCGGGTCCGGCGACGTCGTGGACGTCCGCCTGTCGGCGTCCGACCTGCCGCCGGCCGAGTACTTCTCGCCCGCGTACGCGACGACCTTCACGACGCGGGACGGACGCGACGTGCACGCGGTCGTCTACCCGCCGCACCACCCGTCCTACGAGGCGCCCGAGGGCGAGTTGCCGCCGTACGTCGCGATGATCCACGGCGGGCCGACGTCGCACGTCGCGCCGATGCTCAACCGCACGTTCGCCTACTACACGTCCCGCGGCATCGGCGTCGTCGACGTCGACTACGGCGGGTCGACCGGGTACGGCCGCGAGTACCGCAACCGACTGCGCGGGCAGTGGGGCGTCGTCGACGTCGAGGACACCGTCGCCGCCGTGCACGGTCTCGCCGACGCCGGTCTCGCCGACCGCGACCGGCTCGGCATCGAGGGCGGCTCCGCCGGCGGGTGGACGGTGCTCGCCGCGCTCACCACCACGGACGCCTTCGCCTGCGGCGTCTCGCTGTTCGGCGTCGCCGAGCTCACCGAGTTCGTGAAGGAGACGCACGACTTCGAGTCGCGCTACGTCGACGGCCTCGTCGGCCCGCTGCCCGAGGCCCGCGAGCTGTACGAGCAGCGGGCACCGCTCAACCACGTCGACGGGCTGTCGTGCCCGGTGCTGCTGCAGCAGGGCCTCGACGACCCGATCGTGCCGCCGGCGCAGGCCGAACGCTTCCGCGACGCCCTGGTCGCCAAGGGCATCCCGCACGCGTACCGCGCGTACGAGGACGAGTCGCACGGGTTCCGGCGGGCGGAGACGATCGTCGACTCGCGGGAGTCGGCGCTGTCGTTCTACGGCCAGGTGTTCGGGTTCGAGCCGCCGGACGTCCCCGTGCTCGAGCTGTGGCGGCCGTGACCCGTCCGCTGGCGGACGTCGTCGAGGCGGGTTGGGCGTCCGCGCTCGAGCCGGTCGCCGACCAGGTGGCGGCGATGGGGGAGTTCCTGCGCGCCGAGGTCGCCGCCGGCCGCACCTACCTGCCGGCCGGGGAGCACATCCTGCGGGCGTTCACGCGGCCGTTCGCGGACGTCCGCGTGCTCGTCGTCGGCCAGGACCCGTACCCCACGCCCGGGCACCCGATCGGGCTGTCGTTCGCCGTCGACCGTGAGGTGCGGCCCCTGCCGCCCTCGCTGCGCAACATCTACAAGGAGCTGCACGCCGATCTCGGCATCGAACCCGCGCCCCACGGTGACCTGACGGCGTGGGCAGACCACGGGGTGCTGCTGCTCAACCGCTCGCTCACCGTCGCGCCGGGCAAGCCCGCCTCGCACCGCGGAAAGGGGTGGGAGGCCGTCACCGAGCAGGCGATCCGCGCGCTCGCCGCCCGCGGCGGCCCGCTCGTCGCGATCCTCTGGGGCCGCGACGCCCGCAACCTCAAGCCGCTGCTCGGCGACGTCCCCGCGATCGAGTCGGCTCACCCGTCACCCCTGTCGGCGTCCAACGGGTTCTTCGGGTCCAAGCCCTTCAGCCGCGCCAACGCCGCCCTCGTCGCCCAGGGCGGCGAGCCGGTCGACTGGTCGGTCACCTGAACGACTGGTATCACGGCGGTATCATCGGGGCATGGCGATGACGCTGCGACTGACGGACGAGCAGGATCGGCGGCTGACCGAGCGCGCGGAAGCGCAGGGCATCAGCAAGCAGGAGGCGGTGATCCGTGCTCTCGATCGGGACTCGGAGCGCGCTGCCGTCGCCGGCGAGGTCAAGGACTGGGCCGACTACGCGCTCACCCGCTACGCGTCGCTTCTCGATCGTTTGGCGCAGTGACGCGGTATCTCGACGTCGACGACATCCTGTACCTGGCCGTTCGCCTCGGAGAGCCCACGCCGAGGGACGTGGGTCTTGTGGCATCCGCCGTCGCCCGTCCGCAGGCGACCGCGTTCGGGGAGGACGCCTATCCCGACGTCCGCACCAAGGCTGCGGCGCTGCTCCATTCGCTCGCGCGCAACAACGCCTTCGTGGACGGCAACAAGCGGGTCGCCTGGCTCTCGGCCGGCGCGTTCTACCGCGTCAACGGATTCGATCTCGAGGCGCCGGACGACCCCGCCTACGACCTGGTCATCGGCGTCGCGACAGGCGATCTCGAGGTGGCCGAGATCGCCGAGGCGCTTGCCGGGTGGACCCGGCCGCGGTGATGTCCTGACACGAACCCGGATTCGAACGCATCGCGTCCACGATCCCGTCGTGCGGGTTCGGGCGAGTCTTCCCGGAGCTGTCCGATGACGGACCCTTTCGCCTCGGGGCAGGTGTACACCACCTTCGCTGCTGCCCGTGATGCCGTCGGGCGACGGGACGACGAGGTCGTCACCAAGCTCACCCGTTCGTTGGGGTTCTTCGCGGGCTACGCCTCCTACCGCGAAACGTGGCGGCGGCGGTTCGAGGAGAGATCCGTCCGCCAGCCGTTCCTCCAGATCGAACGGGAAGTGTTCGACGGGGACCCGTCCGAGTACTGGAACGTCAGGGTCGAGGCGGCCTCGCTGCATGCGCTCGTCCGTCACGGATGGCACTGGGGTCCGGCGGGGAGGCGGGCGCTGCGCATCTCGCTGTTCCGCCCGCTCGGCCCCGGCGGGACGGTGACGTTGTGCCTCGACCCGGGGGTTTCCGCGGTGTCGGACACCGCCGGCGAACCCGCGCAGCGCATCGACCGCGTCGTCCTCACGTCACGCCGGCACGACGACCTCGCCGTCTTCGGCGATCCGCCCCGGGTGACGCGGTCGGAGCTGCTGCACGATCTGTCGTCGCTGCGGCGGGTCTGACGGCGCTACCAGAGCACGTCGTCGACCGGCTGCAGCGGACTCGGTACCCGAGTCGGCGCGTGACGGCTCTCGGCGAGGTCGAGGGCCTGCAGCAGGTCGATCTCGATGGTGCGGCAGATGGCGGTCATCGGCACATCGTTGACGGTGTCGGAGAACGGCTCGGCGAGGTCGTGGCCGATCTGGACCGCGAGCAGGAACATCAGCCCGATCAGGCCGGAGCCGACCGGGGTCAGCCAGCCGAGGTCCTGGACGATCGCGAACGGCAGGATCACGCAGAACGCCCGCGAGAAGAACGACGGCAGGAACCGGTACTGCACCGGCAGCGGCGTCCGCTTGATGCGTTCCAGGCCGCCCTGGGCGTCCGAGAGCTCGCGCAGGGTGGCGGCCATCTGCATCCGGCTGATGTCGCTGAGTCGGCCGATGCGCACCGCCTCGCCCAGCAGCGCCGAGATGTGGGCGAGCAACGCGTTCGGCACGTTGGCGGCACCGAGCACGCGATTGCGGACCTGCGGCGTGAGGTACGTGAGCACCTCGTCGGGGGCGGCCTGGCCGCGCAGGAACGTGCGCAACGCGTGGACGTACGCGATCTGGGTGCGGACGATCTCGGCCCCGATGTCGTCGCCGTCCTCGTCGCGCTCGATCAGCGTGGTCGCCTCCCGCGCGATGGTGCGGGACTGGTTGACGACCGAACCCCACAGCGTGCGGGCCTCCCACCAGCGGGCGTACGCGGCGTTGACCATGAAACCCAGGAACAGCGCGATGGCCGTGCCGAACAGCGAGTACTGGATGGAGATGCCGTCGAAGTGGGTGGCGTCGATGTACCACGCGACGGTGATCGCGACGTCCCACACGAGCAGGGCGGCCATCGGCACGACGAGGCGCTTCCAGGCGCTGCGGGCCCTGGGGACGGGGGACACGATCACAGGGAGGACCTCGCCATGGTCGGGAGCGGGTGCGCGTCAGCGCATGGCCATGACGTTTCCCGGCCATCCTTTGCGTGGATTAGGATCCATATGTCCGATACGTGAACTCCGTTACGACTCCTCACGCAAACGCTCGGGGAACCCGCCCGTGGCGACCGGCCCCCACCTCTCGGGAGTGACGCGGATCAGCGACTTCCCCTGGTCGGCCATCGCCTGCTTGTACTCGTCCCAGTCGGGGTGCTCGCCGCTGATGCTGCGGAAGTACTCGACGAGGGGCTCCAGGGCCTCGGGCAGGTCGAGCACCTCGGCGGTGCCGTCGATCTGCACCCAGGGGTCGTTCCACTCGTCCGAGATCACCATCACCGAGCAGGACGCGTCCCGGCGGAGGTTGCGCACCTTGGCCCGCTCGGGATAGGTCGAGATCACCAGCCGGCCCTCGGAGTCGACGCCGCCGGAGACGGGCGAGAGCTGCGGGCTGCCGTCCTTGCGGCGCGTGACGAGGATCATCCGGTGACGCGGGCGGACGAAGTCGAGAAGACCGTCGAGGTCGACGCGGGTGTTGGTGGCGATGGTCTTGGGCATGACGGCAGTGTGCCCGCTCCCGACCGTGCTCGACCTCAGGTCGACGTCCAGCGTCGGAGCCGGGAACAGGCGGACGGGCGCCACCGTTGTCGGTGTCGCTCAGTACCCTCGGACGAGTTGTCCGACCGGGTGAAACCTGGCCAAACCCTCGACCCGAGAGAAGCGGTGTGAACGACCGTCTGATCGTCCGCGGCGCCCGCGAACACAACCTCAAGGACGTCAGTCTCGACCTCCCGCGTGACGCGATGATCGTGTTCACGGGGCTGTCCGGGTCCGGCAAGTCCAGCCTCGCCTTCGACACGATCTTCGCCGAGGGCCAGCGCCGCTACGTCGAGTCGCTGTCGGCGTACGCCCGGCAGTTCCTGGGCCAGATGGACAAGCCCGACGTCGACTTCATCGAGGGCCTGTCGCCGGCGGTCTCGATCGACCAGAAGTCGACGTCCAAGAACCCGCGCTCGACCGTCGGCACGATCACCGAGGTCTACGACTACCTGCGCCTGCTCTGGGCCCGCATCGGCAAGCCGCACTGCCCGGTCTGCGGCGAGCCCATCGCCAAGCAGACGCCCCAGCAGATCGTCGACCGCATCCTCGAGATGCCCGAGGGCACCCGCTTCCAGGTGCTGGCCCCGGTCATCCGCGAGCGCAAGGGCGAGTACGTCGACCTGCTCGGCGAGCTGCAGGTGAAGGGTTTCGCCCGCGTCCGCATCGACGGCGTCGTCCACCCGCTCACCGACCCGCCCAAGCTGAAGAAGCAGGAGAAGCACACCATCGAGGCGGTCGTCGACCGCCTCTCGGTCAAGCCCGCCTCGAAGCAGCGCATCACCGACTCGATCGAGACGGCGCTGGGCCTGGCCGGCGGCATCGTGATCCTCGACTTCGTCGACCTCGCCGACGACGACGCCCACCGCGAGCGCCGGTACTCCGAGCGGCTCGCCTGCCCGAACGACCACCCGCTGGCCATCGACGAGCTCGAACCGCGGTCGTTCTCGTTCAACTCACCGTTCGGCGCCTGCCAGGAGTGCACCGGCCTCGGCACCCGCCAGGAGGTCGACCCCGAACTCGTGGTTCCCGACCCCGAGGCGTCGCTGCGCGAGGGCGCCATCGCGCCGTGGGCCGGCGGCCAGACCAGCGAGTACTTCCTGCGCCTGCTCCAGGGCGTCGGCGACGCCATGGGCTTCGATCTCGACACACCGTGGCAGAACCTGACCACGCGCATGCAGAAGGCGATCCTGCACGGCACCGACGACCAGGTGCACGTCTCCTACAAGAACCGCTACGGCCGGCAGCGGTCGTACTACGCCGCCTACGAGGGCGTCGTCCCGTGGATCGAGCGGCGTTACACCGAGACCGAGAGCGACTACTCGCGCGAGAAGTACGAGGGGTTCATGCGCGAGGTGCCGTGCCCCGCGTGCCAGGGCACCCGGCTCAAGCCCGAGATCCTCTCGGTGACCGTGCACGGGCGCTCGATCGCCGACGTCGCGGGCCTGTCGATCGGCGACGCCGCGCAGTGGCTGTCCGAACTCGACCTCGACAACCGCGAGAAGATCATCGGCGAGCGCGTGCTCAAGGAGATCAACGCCCGGCTCGGGTTCCTCGTCGACGTAGGCCTGCACTACCTGTCGCTCGACCGGGCCGCGGCCACCCTCGCCGGCGGCGAGGCGCAGCGCATCCGGCTCGCGACCCAGATCGGGTCCGGGCTCGTGGGTGTGCTGTACGTGCTCGACGAGCCGTCCATCGGCCTGCACCAGCGCGACAACCACCGCCTGATCGAGACGCTCGTGCGGCTGCGCGACCTCGGCAACACCCTCATCGTCGTCGAGCACGACGAGGACACCATCAAGACCGCCGACTGGGTGGTCGACATCGGCCCGCTCGCCGGCGAGCACGGCGGCCGCATCGTCGTCAGCGGCACCGTCGACGACCTCAAGTCCTCCGAGGAGTCGGTGACCGGCGCCTACCTGTCGGGCCGCCGGGCCATCGAGGTGCCCGAGATGCGGCGGCCCCGCCAGCGCGGCCGCGAGCTGGTCGTCGAGGGCGCGCGCGAGCACAACCTGCGCAACGTCGACGTGGCGTTCCCGCTCGGCTGCTTCGTGGCCGTCACCGGGGTCAGCGGCTCGGGCAAGTCGTCCCTGGTCAACGACATCCTCTACAACACGCTCGCGAACCGCATCAACGGCGCGCGGCGGCCGGCCGGGCGCCACAAGCGGGTGCGCGGCGTCGAGGAACTCGACAAGGTCGTCGGCGTCGACCAGTCGCCGATCGGACGGACGCCGCGCTCGAACCCGGCCACGTACACCGGCGTCTTCGACCACATCCGCAAGCTGTTCAGCGAGACCACCGAGGCGAAGGTCCGCGGCTACCAGCAGGGACGGTTCTCCTTCAACGTCAAGGGCGGTCGCTGCGAGAACTGCGCCGGCGACGGCACGATCAAGATCGAGATGAACTTCCTGCCCGACGTCTACGTCCCGTGCGAGGTGTGCAAGGGCGCCCGCTACAACCGCGAGACGCTCGACGTGCACTACAAGGGCAAGACGATCAGCGAAGTGCTCGAGATGCCGATCGAGGAGGCCGCCGAGTTCTTCAAGCCGATCTCGAAGATCCACCGCCACCTCGAGACGCTCGTGCAGGTCGGGCTCGGCTACGTCCGGCTCGGCCAGCCCGCGCCGACGCTGTCCGGCGGTGAGGCCCAGCGCGTCAAGCTGGCCGCCGAGCTGCAGAAGCGCTCGACGGGCCGGACGGTCTACGTCCTCGACGAGCCGACGACCGGCCTGCACTTCGAGGACGTCAACAAGCTGCTCGGAGTGCTGCACTCGCTGGTCGACAAGGGCAACTCGGTCATCGTCATCGAGCACAACCTCGACGTCATCAAGACGGCCGACTGGCTCATCGACATGGGCCCCGAGGGCGGGTCCGGCGGCGGCACCGTCGTGGCCGAAGGCACGCCCGAGCACGTCGCGTCCGTCGCGGCCTCGCACACCGGCGGGTTCCTCAAGGAGCTCCTCGAGGCACCGGCCGCCCCGGCTGCCGCGAAGCGCGGCTCCGGTTCGGCGCGGCGTCCGGCCGCGTCCGCGCCGCGTGCCGGCAAGCCGGCCACGCGTCCGGCGGCGAAGACGGCGAAGGCCGCCGCCAAGCGGGCGTCCCGCAAGACGGCCTGACCGCGGCACCCGGTCGCACCCGGGTGGTGGCGTCCGGCGAAATGTGTCGGACCCTCGTGGCAACCTGACGGGGTGGGTTTCGGGACATATCGCACCGTGCTGGCGCGGCCGGCCGTCCGCCGGGTGCTGCTGCTGAGTTTCGCCATCCGGGTGCCCATGTGGGCCGGCAACGTCATCCTGACGCTGCACGTCGTCACCACGCTCGGGCACTCCTACGCAGCCTCCGGGGTGGTCGTCGCCGCGGCCACGATCGCGCTCAGCCTCAGCGCTCCCTGGCGTGGCCGCCTGCTAGACCGGCACGGCCTGCGGGCGACCGTGACCCCCTCACTCGTCGTCCTGACCGTGTGCTGGTCGATCGCGCCGTTCGGCAACTACGTGGTCCTGTTGGTGCTGGCGACGGTCGCCGGGTTGTTCGTCGTGCCGACGTTCTCGATCATCCGCCAGGCGCTGCTGGCCGTCGTCGACGAGGACGAGCGCAAGACGGCGCTGTCGATCGACTCCGTCGTCGTCGAGCTGTCGTTCATGATCGGCCCGGCGATCGGCGTGCTGCTCGCGACGTACTGGCAGACGTCCTGGGCCATGTTCACGTGCGAGATCGCGTCCGTCGTGGGCGCGCTGGTGCTCTGGTTCGTCAATCCTCGCCTGCGGTCGGGAGACGACACCGCCGCGGAGGTCGAGCACCGGGCGCGGCGCAGCTGGGTCAGCGCACCCGTGCTCGTCGTCCTCGCCATGGCGGTGGCCGCGACCCTCGTGCTGAGCGGCACCGACGTGGCCGTCGTCGCCGCCATGCGCGATTTCGGCAACCAGACGGCGATCGGCTGGGTGCTGCTCGTCTGGGGTCTCGGGTCCGCCATCGGCGGGCTGCTCTACGGCGCCATGACCCGCACCGTCCCGGTAGCGGTCATGCTGGCCTTCCTCGCCGCCGCGACGCTGCCCGCGGCCCTCGCCACCGGGCCGGTCACGGCCGCCCTGTTGCTGTTCGTCGCCGGGTTCTTCTGCGCGCCGACGATCACGGCCACCGTCGACACCCTCAGCCGGCTCGTGCCCGAGCACCGCCGCGGCGAGGCCATGGGCTGGCACGGCGGCGCCATGACCGCCGGGTCGGCGGCCGGCGCGCCGATCGCGGGTGTCGCGATCGACCAGGCCGGCTGGCAGGGCGGGTTCTGGTTGCCCGCCGCCGTCAGCCTGGCCATCGCTCTGGTGGGGTTGCGCTTCGTGCGCGTCAACGCCGCCGCGCCCGGCGAGCCGCTGGAGCCGCCGGCCGACCGTCCGGCGACGGTCCTGGACGGCCCGACCCTGGCGGTCCCGCCCTCGGCGGACGCCGTCGCCGCCGCAGAGCTCGAGAGGTCGGGCCGATAGCGCGGAAGGTCGCGCGCCGAACTTGACACGCATGTGTCAGAATTTGGCCATGAGTCGGATGGGCGACTTCGTCGCCGGTTTGCCCAAGGCCGAGCTGCACGTGCACCACGTCGGGTCGGCATCGCCGCGCGTCGTGGCCGAACTCGCCGCGCGGCACGAGGGCGCGACCCCGGTGCCGGCCGACCCCGACAAGCTCGCCGAGTACTTCCGGTTCACCGACTTCGGTCACTTCATCGAGGTGTACCTGACCGTCGTCGACCTGATCCGCACCGGCGAGGACGTCTGGACGCTCACCTACGAGGTCGCCCGCGAGCTCGCCGCGCAGCAGGTCCGCTACGCCGAGCTGACGGTCACGCCGTACTCGTCCGTCCGTCGCGGCATCCCGGCGCCGGAGTTCTGCGAGGCCATCGAGGACGCCCGCCGCCGCGCCCGTGACGACTTCGGCCTCGGCCTCACCTGGTGCTTCGACATCCCCGGCGAGGCCGGTCTCGAGGCGGCCGAGGTCACCCTCGACGTCGCCACGCGACTGCGTCCGGACGGGTTGGTCAGCTTCGGTCTCGGCGGGCCCGAGATCGGTGTGCCGCGCGCCCAGTTCGCGCCGCACTTCCAGCGGGCCGTCGCCGAGGGCCTGCACAGCGTCCCGCACGCGGGGGAGTCGACCGGTCCCGAGACCATCTGGGACGCCCTCGAGCACCTCGCCCCCGAGCGCATCGGCCACGGCATCGCCGCCGCCCGCGACCCGCGACTCATGGAACGGCTCGCCGCCGACGGCATCGCGCTCGAGGTGTGCCCGACGTCGAACGTCTGCACGCAGTCGGTGCCGTCGCTCGCAGAGCACCCGCTGCCCGCGCTCGTCGAGGCCGGCGTACCGGTGACGATCAACTCCGACGATCCGCCGATGTTCTCGACCACCCTCGTCCGCGAGTACGAGGTCGCGGCCGAGTTGCTCGACCTCGACGAGAGCGGTGTCGCCGAACTCGCCCGGTCCGGCGTCCGTCACTCGTTCCTCGACGACGCCGGCAAGGCCGCGCTGCTCGCCGAGATCGACGACTACGTCGCCGTGCGCTCGTGCCGATCTTCATGACTCCGCGCCGGTATGCGGACGCCGGACCATGAAGATCCGCGGGAGAGATCAGGAAGGTCAGCTCCCGAGCAACCTGCGGACGTCGAAGGTCACGCGGATGCGGTCGATTCGGCCGTCCGAACCGACGTGCGACCAATTGACGGTGGGCACCGCGTCCTTGCCCTCGCGGCGCAGCTCGAACCAGGTGATGGCATCCGCGCCGTCGACCCACCGCTTCACGACGTCGATGCCGTCGACCATGTCGCGGACCCCGCGCAATCCGCCCACGCACTGCTCGACCCCCTGCACGGCGCCCATCGCACCGACGAAGTCGACGTCGTCGGCGAGCAGCGCCGTGAACGCGTCGAAATCGCGAGCCTGCCAGCTCGAGAAGTACGTGTCGGCCGCCCTTCGGGTGATGTCCGTTCGGTCGCTCATGCGCCTACGGTCGCTGCTCGGCGTTCATAAGTCCAAGACATGTTCGGGCTTGTTGCCATAAGATCACGTGATGGAGCTGCGTCAGCTGCGCTATCTCGTGGCGATCGCGGACGAGCGCAGTTTCACCGCGGCGGCCGCGCGCGAGCTGGTGGCCCAACCCGCCATCAGCGCGCAGATCGCCGGTCTGGAGCGTGAGGTCGGTCAGCGCCTGTTCGAGCGCACTCCGCGCGGCGCGGTGCCGACGGCTGCCGGCGACGAGCTGGTCCGCCGCGCGCGGTCCGTGCTCGCGCAGGTCGACGACGCCCGCGACGCGATGGCCGAACTGGCGGGCCTGGTGCGCGGTGAGGTGACCGTCGCCACCGTCCGCGGCGCACCGCTGGGACGTCTCGCGTCCCTGCTCGGCGGGTTCCGCCGCGACCACCCCGGGGTTCGGCTGCGCCTGCGCGAGGGCGAGTCGGACGGTCTGGTCGACGCCCTGACGGCCGGCACGGTCGACCTGGCCGTCGTCGGGCTGGCCGGTGCCGCGCCCGCCGGCCTCGACACGCACCCGTTGCTCGAGGCGCCGGTGCACGCGTACGTGTCCGCCGACCACCGCTGGCACGGCCGGCGGACGGTCGCGCTCGCCGACGTCACGGCGCAGCCGCTGGTCACCCTCTCGAGCGGCACCGGGGTTCGTTCGGCCTTCGACGCCGCCTGCCGCGATCGCGGACTCGACCCGGAGATCGCGTTCGAGGTGGGCACCGTCGCGGCGGCCGTCGACCTGGCCCGCGAGGGCCTCGGGGTGGCGGTCCTGCCGGGGGAGCCCGGTGACGGTGCGTCTGTCGTGCGGGGCCTGCACGCGATACCGATCGTCCGTCCGGTCGTCCGCAGCCGACTGGCCCTCGCGTGGTCGCGCGACGCGGAACGGGGCCGCCCGGCCGTCCGAGGGCTCGTCGCGGCCGCACGCCGTCACTACGGGATCGTCCGCCCGCGATCGTGACGCTCAGGCGTCCGCTCACGTCCGTCGGGCCGTGGCGATCACCCGGGAGACGTGCGGGCCCGCGATCGTGCGGGGCGGGCGTCCGCCGGCGTCCGTCCGGCCATGAAGATCGTCCCGGCGGCGGACGTCACGCGCCACCCTCGCGGGCACCCG
The DNA here is from genome assembly GCF_054781375.1 of Jatrophihabitans fulvus. Classification (NCBI taxonomy): domain Bacteria; kingdom Bacillati; phylum Actinomycetota; class Actinomycetes; order Jatrophihabitantales; family Jatrophihabitantaceae; genus Jatrophihabitans; species Jatrophihabitans fulvus. The sequence continues at coordinate 1,565,530 of NZ_BAAGUN010000001.1, read as the reverse complement.
ACGTCGGCGGCGACGACTAACCTCGACGGCGTGCCCGACCCGTCCACCTATCGCCCCGCACCCGGGACGATCCCGCTGGAGCCGGGTGTCTACAAGTTCCGCGACGAGCGCGGCCGGGTGATCTACGTCGGCAAGGCGAAGAGCCTGCGCCAGCGGCTCAACTCCTACTTCGCCGACGTCGCCGGGCTGCACCAGCGCACCCGGCAGATGGTCACCACCGCGGCCAGCGTCGAGTGGACGGTGGTGCGCACCGAGGTCGAGGCGCTGCAGCTCGAGTACACGTGGATCAAGGAGTTCGACCCGCGGTTCAACGTCAAGTACCGCGACGACAAGAGCTACCCGTCGCTGGCCGTGACGCTGCACGAGGAGTATCCGCGGCTGCAGGTCATGCGCGGGCCCCGCCGCAAGGGCGTGCGCTACTTCGGCCCGTACAGCCACGCGTGGGCGATCCGCGAGACGCTCGACCTGCTCACCCGGGTCTTTCCTGCTCGCACCTGCAGCAACGGCGTCTTCAAGCGCGCCGGCCAGGTCGGACGGCCGTGCCTGCTCGGCTACATCGGCAAGTGCAGCGCGCCGTGCGTCGGGCGGGTGTCGGCCGACGAGCATCGCGACATCGTCGACGGCTTCTGCGACTTCATGGCCGGCCGCACCGACGCGATGGTCAAGCGGCTCGAACGCGAGATGGCGCAGGCGAGCGCCGAGCTCGAGTTCGAGCGCGCGGCGCGGTTGCGAGACGACCTCGGCGCCCTCAACCGCGCACTCGAGAAGCAGGCGGTGGTGTTCGGCGATGGCACCGACGCCGACGTCGTCGCGTTCGCCGAGGACGAGCTCGAAGCTGCCGTCCAGGTGTTCCACGTGCGCGGCGGACGCGTCCGCGGCCAGCGTGGCTGGGTCGTCGACCGGCTCGAGGAGATGTCGACCGGCGACCTCGTCGAGCAGTTCCTGACGCAGTTCTACGGCCTGTTCGCCGAGTCCGGCGAGGACATCCCGCGCGAGATTCTCGTCCCCGCGCTGCCCGACGACGCCGAGGTGCTCGAGCAGTGGCTCACCGAGCGCCGCGGTACGCGGGTGTCCGTCCGCGTGCCGCAGCGGGGCGACAAGCGCGCGCTCGCCGAGACCGTCGCCCGCAACGCCGCGCAGTCGCTGAACCAGCACAAGCTCAAGCGCGCGTCCGACCTGACGGCGCGCTCGCGCGCCCTCGACGAGATCCAGGAGAACCTCGAGCTGCCCAGCGCCCCGCTGCGCATCGAGTGCTTCGACATCAGCCACGTGCAGGGCACGAACGTGGTCGCGTCGATGGTGGTGTTCGAGGACGGCCTGCCGCGCAAGAGCGAGTACCGCCGCTTCGCCCTGCGCGACACGTCCGAGGGCACCGGCGACGTGCAGTGGATCGCCGAGGTGGTGCGGCGCCGCTTCGCCCGCTACCTGGACGAGCAGGTCGAGACGGGCGCCGATGCCGACAGCGACCCGGGCGCCGAGTCGACCGAACCCGGCGGGCCGCCCGGGATCGACCCCACCACCGGACGTCCGAAGAAGTTCGCGTACGCGCCGAACCTGCTCGTCGTCGACGGCGGCGCGCCGCAGGTGGCCGCGGCTGCGAAGGTGCTCGCCGACCTCGGCATCGACGACGTGTCGCTGGTCGGGCTGGCCAAGCGGCTCGAGGAGGTCTGGCTGCCCGACCAGCCGTACCCGGCGATCCTGCCGCGCACCTCCGAGGGCCTGTACCTGCTGCAACGCGTCCGCGACGAGGCGCACCGCTTCGCCATCACCTATCACCGGCAGAAGCGGTCGAAGTCGATGACGGTCTCGGCGCTCGACGGCATCCCGGGCCTCGGCGAGACGCGGCGCAAGGCCGTCCTCAAGCGGTTCGGATCGTTGAAGAAGCTGCGCGCCGCGACCGTCGACGAGCTCGTCGAGGTCCCCGGCATCGGCCGGCAGACCGCCGAGGCGATCGTGGCCGCGCTCGCCGCCGAGGAACCGGCGGCGCCGGCCGTCAACGTCACCACGGGAGAGGTGCTGTGAGCGAGCACGAGCAGTCGAAGGGCGGCCTCGAGACCGTCATCGTCACCGGCCTGTCCGGGGCGGGACGCAGCGCCGCCGCGAAGTGCTTCGAGGACCTCGGCTTCTACGTCGTCGACAACCTGCCCGCCGAACTCATCGGCACGCTGGTCGACCTGGGCAGCCGGACCCAGGGCACGGTCACGCGGCTGGCCGTCGTCATGGACGTCCGCGGCCGCGCGTTCTCGTCCGACCTGCGCGAGACGATCCGGGGACTGTCCGGACCGCTGCGACCGCGGGTGCTGTTCCTCGAGGCGAGCGACGACGTGCTCGTGCGCCGTTTCGAGAACGTGCGCCGGCAGCATCCGCTGCAGGGCTCCGGACGGCTGATCGACGGCATCAGCGCCGAACGCGAGCTGCTGTCGGGGCTGCGCGACGACGCCGACCTCGTGATCGACACCAGCAACCGGTCGGTGCACGACCTGCGGCGCGCCATCGAGTCGGCGTTCACCGGGCCGATGACCGACGACCGCACCGCACTGCGCGCGACCGTGCTGTCGTTCGGGTTCAAGTACGGCCTGCCCGTCGACGCCGACATGGTCGTCGACGTGCGCTTCCTGCCGAACCCGCACTGGATTCCCGAGCTGCGCCCGCTCACCGGCCAGGACGCGGAGGTGCGCGACTACGTGCTCAGCCAGGAGGGTGCGGCCGAGTTCGTCGACAAGTACACCGAGATCCTGCGCATCGTGGGCGCCGGCTACCGGCGCGAGAGCAAACGCTTCCTCACGCTCGCGGTGGGGTGCACCGGAGGCAAGCACCGCTCGGTCGCGATCAGCCAGCAGCTCGCCGACCGGCTCAGCGCGCTGGGCGTGCGCACGACCGTCGTCCACCGCGACCTGGGGCGGGAGTAGTGAAGGCGGTCGCGCTCGGCGGCGGCCACGGCCTGCACGCCACGCTGTCGGCGCTGCGGCTGCTCACCGACGACCTCACCGCGATCGTCACCGTCGCCGACGACGGGGGGTCGTCCGGACGCATCCGCCGCGAGCTGAAGGTGCTGCCGCCCGGCGACCTGCGCATGGCGCTCGCGGCCCTGGCCGGCAGCGACCCCGAGCACGCGGCGTGGGCCGAGCTGCTGCAGCACCGCATCGGTGGCACCGGCGTGCTCGCCGGTCACCCGGTCGGCAACCTCATGCTCACCGGGCTGCTCGAGCGCGACGGCGACGCGGTGGCGGCACTGCGGCGCCTCGCGTCGCTGGTCGGTGCCGTCGGACGGGTGCTCCCGATGAGCCCCGCGCCGCTGGACCTCGTCGCCCAGGCCGACCGCTTCGACCCGGACGACCCCGACCGCACCCGCACCATCCGCGGTCAGGTGTCCATCGCGTCGACGCCCGGGCGGGTGCGGTCCATCTCGCTGCTGCCGCCGGGCGCGCCGGCCTGCGCGGACGCCGTCGACGCGGTGCGCGAGGCCGATCTCGTCACCCTCGGCCCGGGGTCGTGGTTCACCAGCGTGATCCCGCACCTGCTGTTGCGGGAGCTGGGCCGCACCATCGCGACCACCCGCGCCCGGCTCGTCGTCGTGCTCAACCTCGTGCCGCAGCTCGGCGAGACCGACGCCTACGAGCCGCACGAGCTGCTGGACCTGCTGCAGCGGCACGCCGAACCCTTCGGTGGGCTGCCGGTGCACACCGTGCTGGCCGACGAGGACTCGGTGCTCGACCGGCAGAATCTGACGCGAGCCGTACACGCGGCGGGCGCGCGCCTCGTAGTGTCTAGACTCGCCGCGGACGACAGCGCCGAACGGCATGACCCGCTCAGGCTCAGCCAGGCGCTCCACGACGTGATGCAGGACGGCCCGACACAGGAGGCCGCCCCGCCCGGCGACGGGGCGCGGCGTGCAATGCGGGCAGATCAGTCCGCCACGGGGACGCCCGGGGGAGGAGCAGACGCATGGCGATGACCGCCGCCGTCAAGGACGAGCTGAGCCGGGTACCGGTCGAGCGGATGTCCGCACGCAAGAGCGAGCTCGCCACGATGCTCCGGTTCGCCGGGGCCCTGCACCTGGTGGGCGGCCACATCGTCATCGAGGCCGAACTCGACACCGGCTCGGTCGCGCGGCGGCTGCGCAAGGAGATCGCCGACATCTTCGGCCACGGCTCCGAGGTGCAGATCGTGGCCGCGGGCGGCATCCGCAAGACCAGCCGCTACCTCGTCCGCGTGACGAAGGACGGCGAGGGTCTCGCCCGTCAGGCCGGGCTCGTCGACCTGCGCGGACGTCCGGTGAAGGGCCTGCCCCACCTGGTCGTCTCCGGTGGCGTCGCGGATGCCGAGGCCGCCTGGCGGGGTGCGTTCCTCGCCCACGGTTCGCTCACCGAGCCCGGCCGCGCCTGCTCGCTCGAGATCTCCTGCCCGTCCGCCGAGGCCGCGCTCGCCCTCGTCGGGGTCGGCCGCCGCCTGGGCGTCACCGCGAAGGCCCGCGAGGTGCGCGGCGGCGACCGCGTGCTCGTCCGCGACGGCGACGCGATCGGCACGCTGCTCACCCGCATCGGCGCCCACGAGTCGGTCATGGCGTGGGAGGAGCGCCGCATGCGCCGCGAGGTGCGCGCCACCGCGAACCGGCTGGCCAACTTCGACGACGCCAACCTGCGCCGGTCCGCCCGCGCCGCCGTGGCTGCCGGGGCGCGCGTCCAACGGGCGCTCGAGATCCTCGGCGAGGACGCGCCCGACCACCTGCTGCAGGCCGGGCGGCTGCGCCTCGAGCACGCGCAGGCCTCCCTCGAGGAACTCGGCGCGCTGTCCGAACCGGTCATGACGAAGGACGCCGTCGCCGGACGCATCCGGCGCCTGCTCGCGATGGCCGACAAGCGGGCCTCCGAGCTCGGCATCCCCGACACCGAGTCTGCGGTGACCCCGGAGATGCTCGCCCCCTGACCGAGGGCCTGCGGCGTGGGACCCTGGCGGGGTACTAGTCCCATCGTCCGATGGCGGGCACGACCGCCGCTCCGGGAGAACTGACGGTGACACACCAACCCCGGAGGAGAGTCACCGTGAAGAAGCTCATCATCGCCGCCGCGACCGCCGCCGGCGCCGCGGCCATCGCGGTCCCGACCGCGCTCGCCCTGGCCAGCACACCGTCGTTCTCGCAGCCCGTGCCCGTGCGGGTGCCGTCCGACGCCGCGCAGGTCTCCTACGACGACAGCGGACACGCGTCGGTGTCGGCGCCGGCGTCGTCCCCGACCTCCGTCACCCCGTCCCCGACCGCGTCGGACGACCACGGCCGCCGTCACGGACGCGACGGACGCGACGGACGCGACGGACGCGACGACGAGCCCGGCGACGACCACGGCCGCAGCTCCGAGCCCGGCGACGACCACGGCCGCAGCTCCGAGCCGGGCGACGACCACGGCCGCAACCGTGGTGGCGACGACCGTGGTGGCGACGACCGCGACGGCACCCGCAGCGCGGAGCCGGGCGACGACCACGGCGCGAGCACCGAGCCCGGTGACGACAACGGCGGCGATCGCAGCGGACGCGACGACAGCGGACGCGACGACAGCGGACGCGACGACAGCGGCAGTGGGCACGGCGGCCGCGGTGCCGACGACAACGGCGGCCACGACAACGGCCACGACAACGGCGACGACAACGGCGACGACAACGGCGGCGACAACGGCGGCGACGACTGACATGAGTGAGACGGCGACCCGGTCGGTGCGTGCCGACGGCCCTGACGATCCACCCGAGTCGTCGCCGTCGTCGGATCCCTCGCGCACCGACTGGGTCGTCGTGCGCGACGCGGGGCGCCCCGCGCGGGACCGCCGGTTGCCGAGCCTGCGCGCCGTGCTGCTTCGACTCGGCGCGGCCGCGCTCGTGGTCACCCTCGCCGTCGCGGTGGTCGGGCTCGCGATCAGCCGCCGCGCCGCCGAGAGCGAGGCGGTGCGCGACTCCGCCGAACTCACGAACGTGCTGGCCGACAGCGTCGTCCAACCCGCGCTCACCGACGCCATGGCCGGCAGCGCGGCCGCGGCGGCCGCCCTCGGCCCGGTGATCCGGCAGCGTGTGCTGTCGCTGTCCGACATCGTCCGCGTGAAGATCTGGAACCCCGACGGCGAGATCCTGTGGTCGGACGAGTCCCGGCTGGTCGGCGCGCGCTTCGCGCTCGACGCGGACGCCCGGGCCACCTTCAGCGACCCGAAGGTCGACGCCGGCATCAGCGACCTGGACGAGCCGGAGAACCGGTACGAGCGCGGGCAGGGAACGCTGCTCGAGGTGCACCGCCCGGTGTGGACACCCGCCGGCCGTCCGCTGCTGTTCGAGGCCTACTACCGCTACGACCAGGTCGACCAGCGGGCGAGCTCCATCTGGCGGGGCTTCGCCGCCATCACGCTGGGCAGCATCGGCCTGCTCGTGCTGCTGCTCGTGCCCATCGGCTGGACGCTCGTCGCGCGGGCCCGACGCGCGCAGCGCGAGCGCGAACGCAGCCTGCAGCGGGCGGCCGACGCCTCGCTCGACGAGCGCCGCCGCATCGCCGCCACCCTGCACGACGGCGTCGTGCAGGAGTTGGTCGCCGCGTCGTTCGCGGTGGGAGCCGGCGCCCAGGCGGCGTCCGCCCGCGGCGAGGCAGCGCTGGCCGACCAGCTGCGCGAGGCGCAGGACGCCGTCCGCTCCGGCATCGGCGGCATGCGCTCGCTGCTCGTCGACCTGTACCCGCCGTCGCTGCACGACGCCGGACTGGCCGCCGCGCTGCGCGACACCGCGGCCGGACTGCGCATCGAGCACCTCGACCTCGCCGTCGACGAGGACGCCGCCGCGGACCTGGAGCGCGACGAGGTCGAGGCCGTGTTCCGGGTCGCGCAGGAGGCCCTGCGCAACGCCGCGCGGCACGCGCCGGGCGCGCCCGTCACGCTGACCCTGCACCGGGAGGACGACGACGTGCTGCCTGTCGAGGTGGTGGTGCTCGAGGTCGCGGACGCCGGTCCCGGCTTCGACGCCACCGACCGTCCCGAGGGCCACTTCGGCCTGTCGCTCATGGACGACGTGGCGCGTGACCACGGCGCCGAACTCGCGCTGCGCACCGCGCCGGGCCGGGGGACGGCCTGGCGGCTGCGGCTGCCGGTGAGCGCGTGAGCGCGCCGATCCGGGTCGTCATGGTGGACGACCACCGCATGGTGCGCGTGGGGCTCGGAGCCATGCTCGCCACCGCCCCCGACATCGAGGTCGTCGGCGAGGCCGCCGACGGCGCGCAGGCGGTCGAGGTGCTCACCGGCACCGACGCCGACGTCGTGCTCATGGACCTCTCGATGCCGGTGCTCGACGGCGTCGCCGCCACCCGGCGGCTGCGCGAGATCCGCCCGTCCGCCCGGGTGGTCGTGCTGTCCAGCTCGAGCGACCGCAAGCAGGTGCGCGACGCGGTCGCCGCCGGCGCGGTCGGCTATGTGCTCAAGGACTGCGCACCCGAGGAGTTGCTGTCGGCCGTCCGCTCGGCGGCCGCCGGGCACAGCCCGCTCGATCCCCGGGTCGCCGGGGCGCTGCTGCCCGGGACGGGGGAGCCGGCTCCGTCCGCGGTGGGGTTGTCCGATCGCGAGGTCGAGGTGCTGCGGCTGGCGGCGCGCGGCCTGGCCAACAAGCAGATCGGACGGTCGCTGGGCATCGCCGAACGCACGGTCAAGGTGCACCTCGGCAACGTGTTCCGCCGCATCGGGGTGGCCGACCGGACGTCCGCCGCGCTGTGGGCGCGGGAGAACCTGCCGCCGGAGTAGGTCACTGCTCGCCGCGGGCCTCGACCTCATCGGCTTCGATCGCGGCGACGAACTCGGCGTGGTCGAGCTCGACCCGGTCGGCGTAGGCGAGCGCGAAACGGGCGACGGCGGCGTCGAACTCCTTGCCCTTCGCCAGGTAGCCGGACAGGGTGCGCGCGTCGATCGTGCGGCAGTGCGCGCGGGCCAGCAGCGCGCCCGCCAGCCGCGCGTAGTCGTCCAGGTGGTCGGCGGTGAGCACGGTCGGGTCGATCGATCCCTTGCGGTTGCGGAACTGCCGCACGATGAACGGACGGCCGGCGATCGTGGTCCAGCCGAACAGCAGGTCCGTCGCGCTCTGCACCAGCCGCGCGCCCTCGACGACGCGCTGACCGTCGTGCATCGGCTCCGACGGCGGCAGGTACGGCGCCAGGGCGGACGGACCGGCCTGCTTCAGCTGCAGCACCAGCGCCTCGTCGCCGTTGCCCTGCAGCAGCGCGACGTACGCCCGCATGCCCACGCTGCCCGTGCCGACCACGCGCATCGCGACGTCGCGGGTCGCGTAACGCTCGATGAGGCGGCGGCGGGAGGCGTGCAGCGACGGCGGGTAGGCGCGCAAGCCCTCGACGACGGCTGCGGTGGTCGCGTCGTCGACCTCGGTGAGGATCGGCGGATCGGGCACGAACCGCCAGACGTCGTCGTCGCGCCGCGTGACCTTGCCGGCGACCTTCTCGCTCGTGTTGCGCACCGCCTTCGCGGCGGCCGCCTCGAAGTCGTCGAACAGCGCGTCGGCGTCGGCCAGCGCGATGTAGGACTCGTCGCCGAGTGCGGTCCACGCGTCGAGGAACGGCAGCCCGGCCAGGTGCCGGCACGCCCGGCGGTACGCGCGCGCCGCGTGCCGCGCCGCCTTGCGGGTGGCCTCGTCGCCGACCCGGCTGCCGGTGCGTCCGGCCAGCACCAGGCTCGTGGCCAGCCGCTTGAGGTCCCACTCCCACGGCCCGACGACGGTCTCGTCGAAGTCGTTGACGTTCATGACGATGCGGCCGTCGTCGGTGCCGTACAGCCCGAAGTTCGACGCGTGCGCGTCGCCGCAGATCTGCGCCCGCAGCCCCGTCACCGGGTCGTCGGCGAGATCCATCGCCATCAGCCCGGCGCTGCCGCGGAAGAACGCGAACGCGTCGACGGCGATGCGGTGGTGGGCCAGCGGCAGCAGGGCGGGGTCGCGTCCCTCGTCGCGCGCACGCACGAACTCGACCATCGTCGGACGGTCGGTCGCCGGCACGAACGTGCCGTGCGCGTCGTGCGGCACCGTCCGCCGCACCTGCTCCCCGGCCGCCCGGGCCTCGTCGGCATCCGTCCACTCCACGCCGGTGATCGTGCCCGCCACCGCACCCGTCGTCCCGCTCGCTCCGGGACCGGCCCGTCGCGCGGTTAGGGTGGAGGCGCCGATCGGAACCACGAAGGGGGCGGCCATGCCGGGCAAGCCGGGCGAGCGGGCGAAGGACGCGTACGAGCGGGCGAAGGCCGCGGCCGCGCCGAAGATCGCGCGGGCACAGGCCGAGGCCGCGCCGCGCGCCGAGAAGGCGGCCAAGAAGGCGGGCTCGCTGTTCGGGCAGCTCAAGGACAAGGCCACCGAGACCGCGAAGGGGTTCAAGGACGGCTACCAGAAGGACGGCGCCGACGTGCCGTCCGACCAGCCCGCCGCGAGCCCGTCGCCGAAGCCGGCCGACCGTCCGAAGCCGGGTCCCGGAGCGGTCTGAGGCGCCCTGCGCATTACCCGCCGGTCACCTCGGGGGCGGCGGACGGGTCGGGGGCACCCGATAGGGTCGGGTCCGAGATTCCGGGACACGTGAGCGACACCTCGAGGAGCAACGCAGTGACCGTACGTGTGGGCATCAACGGCTTCGGCCGCATCGGGCGCAACTTCTTCCGGGCGGTCGCGGCCTCCGGCGCCGACATCGAGATCGTGGGCGTCAACGACCTCACCGACAACGCCACCCTCGCGCACCTGCTGAAGTACGACTCGATCCTGGGACGGTTCCCGGGCGAGGTCTCCGCGACCGAGAGCGAGATCTCCGTCGACGGCAAGGCCTTCAAGGCCTACGCCGAGCGCGACCCGGGCGCGCTGCCGTGGGGCGAGATCGGCGCCGACGTCGTCATCGAGTCGACCGGCATCTTCACCGACGCCACCAAGGCCAAGGTCCACGTCGACGGCGGCGCGAAGAAGGTCATCATCTCGGCGCCGGCCTCGAACGAGGACGTCACCGTCGTCATGGGCGTCAACGACGGCGACTACGACCCCGCGAAGCACACCGTCATCTCCAACGCCTCGTGCACGACCAACTGCCTCGGCCCGCTGGCGAAGGTGCTGCACGACAACTGGGGCATCGAGCGTGGCCTCATGACCACGATCCACGCGTACACCCAGGACCAGAACCTGCAGGACGGCCCGCACAAGGACCTGCGCCGCGCCCGGGCCGCCGCGCTCAACATCGTGCCGACCTCGACCGGCGCCGCCAAGGCCATCGGCCTCGTGCTGCCCGAGCTCAAGGGCAAGCTCGACGGCTACGCGCTGCGGGTGCCGATCCCCACCGGTTCGGCCACCGACCTCACCGTCACGCTGTCGCGCGAGGCGTCCGTCGACGACATCAAGGCGGCCTACAAGGCGGCGGCCGAGGGCCCGCTCAAGGGCTACCTCAGCTACACCGAGGCGCCGATCGTGTCGTCCGACATCGCCACCGACCCGGCGTCGTGCATCTTCGACGCCGGCCTCACCAAGGTGATCGGCGACCAGGTCAAGGTCGTCGGCTGGTACGACAACGAGTGGGGCTACAGCAACCGCCTCGTCGACCTGACCGCGCTCGTCGGCTCCTCGCTGTAGACCATGCGCACCCTCGACGACCTGATCGGGGTCGGCGTCGCCGGCCGACGGGTGCTCGTGCGCTCCGACCTCAACGTCCCGCTCAAGGACTCTGCCGACGGACGTGAGGTCACGGACGACGGCCGTATCCGCGCGTCGCTGCCGGTGCTCGAGAAGCTGCTCGACGCCGGGGCGCGGGTGCTCGTGACCGCTCACCTCGGGCGTCCCAAGGGCGCACCGGACGAGAAGTACTCGCTGCGCCCGGTCGCCGACCGGCTCGCCCGGCTGCTGGGCCGCCCGGTCGAGTTCGCGACCGACACCGTCGGCGAGAGCGCGCGGCTGCTGGCCGACGGCCTCGGCGACGGCGAGCTGGTGCTGCTCGAGAACGTCCGCTTCAACGCGGGCGAGACGAGCAAGGACGACGCCGAGCGGCTCGAGTTCGCCCGGCAGCTCGCGATCCTCACCGGTGGCGATGACGGCGGCGGCGCCTACGTCGACGACGCCTTCGGAGCGGTGCACCGCAAGCACGCGTCCGTGTACGACGTGGCCACCCTGCTGCCGCACTACTGCGGCGATCTCGTCCGGGACGAGCTCGACGTGCTGCGGCGCCTCACCGGTGAGGCCGACCGTCCGTACGCGGTCGTGCTCGGCGGGTCGAAGGTCAGCGACAAGCTCGCCGTCATCGAGTCGCTGCTGCCCAAGGTCGACACCCTGCTCGTGGGCGGCGGCATGTGCTTCACGTTCCTGGCCGCGCAGGGTCACTCCGTGGGCGACTCGCTGCTCGAGGCCGACCAGGTCGACAACTGCCGGCGGTTCCTGTCCGAGGCGGGCGACAAGATCGTCCTGCCGTCCGACATCGTGGTGTCGGCCGAGTTCTCCGCCGACGCAGAGACGCGGGTCGTCGGCGCCGACGCCATCCCGGACGGGCAGAAGGGACTCGACATCGGCCCCGAGTCGGTGCGCGCGTTCGCGGCCAGGCTCGACGGCGCCCGGACGGTGTTCTGGAACGGCCCGATGGGCGTGTTCGAACTGGCCCCGTTCGCGGCGGGCACGAAGGGCGTGGCCGAGGCCGTCGCGGCCGTCGACGGCCTGTCCGTGGTGGGCGGCGGCGACTCCGCCGCGGCGGTGCGCGCGCTCGGCCTCGACGAGTCGGCGTTCGGCCACATCTCGACCGGCGGCGGCGCGTCCCTGGAGTTCCTCGAGGGCAAGGAGCTGCCCGGTGTTCAGATCCTCGAAACGAGCTGATCGCGTGGCCACCGGCAAACCCGCCCCCCAGCGTCCCGGCACCGACGGCCGGCAGCCGCTCATCGCCGGCAACTGGAAGATGAACTGCAACCACCTCGAGGCCATCGCGCTGCTGCAGAAGCTGATCTTCAGCCTCAACGAGCAGCAGATGTCCCGGGTCGAGGTGGCCGTGCTGCCGCCGTTCGTCGACCTGCGCAGCGTGCAGACGGTCATCGACGGCGACCAGGTGCCGATCGCGTTCGGCGCGCAGGATCTGTCGCCGCACGACTCCGGGGCGTACACCGGCGACGTCTCCGGTCCGATGCTGGCCAAGCTCGGCTGCCGGTTCGTGATCGTCGGGCACTCCGAGCGGCGCGAGCACCACGGCGAGACCGACGAGACCGTCAACAACAAGGTGATCGCGGCCTACCGCAACGGCATCACCCCGATCCTGTGCGTGGGCGAGTCGCTCGAGGTCCGGCAGGCCGACGGCCACGTCGCGCACACGACGGCACAGCTGAAGGCCGGGCTCGCGGGCGTCACCGCCGAGCAGGCCGAGTCGGTCGTCGTCGCCTACGAGCCGATCTGGGCGATCGGCACCGGCGAGGTCGCCACGCCCGACGACGCCCAGGAGGTGTGCGCCGCCCTGCGCGCCACCCTCGCCGAGCTGTACTCGCCCGAGCTGGCCGCCGGCGTGCGGGTGCTCTACGGCGGTTCGGTCAAGGGTGGCAACGCCGCCGAGATCGTCGCTCGGACCGACGTCGACGGCGCGCTCGTGGGCGGCGCGAGTCTCGACGCCGACGAGTTCGCGAAGATCTGCATCGCCGCGGGTGAGCCGAGGGCCGCGTCCGGCGAGCCGGTGAAGTAACCTTTGTCGGGCGCGGCACCTCGTGTCGCGCCGCACCGAACCGCACCCGACCCGAGGACCGACCCGTGATCCTGACGCTGTCGATCGTGATGATCGTGGCGAGCCTGCTGCTGATCGTGCTCGTGCTGCTGCACCGCGGCAAGGGCGGCGGCCTGTCGTCGATGCTCGGTGGCTCCTTCAACTCCAGCCTGTCGGGCTCCTCGGTGGTCGAGCGCAACCTCGACCGGCTCACCGTGGTGGCCGGTGCCGTGTGGTCCATCTCGATCATCGGGCTGTGCCTGCTGTACAAGAACCAGGGTTAGAACCGGCCGAGCACACCGGCTCGAGGAAAGGACGACGTTCGTGGCAGGTGGCAGTGCGATCCGGGGCAGCCGGGTGGGCGCGGGTCCGATGGGCGAGAACGAGCGCGGCGAGTCCGCGCCCCGCCAGTTCATCTCCTTCTTCTGCGCCAATGGGCACGAGACCCGTCCGGCGTTCGCCATGGACGCGCCGGTGCCCGACACCTGGGACTGCCCGCGGTGCGGGTACCCGGCCGGCCGGCAGTCCGAGGCGCCGCCGAGCGCACCGCGCAACGAGCCCTACAAGACACACCTCGCATACGTGAAGGAGCGCCGCACCGACGAGGACGGCGCGGCCATCCTCGACGAGGCCCTCGCCCGCCTGCGCGCCCGCCGCGGGGAGTGATCCGGGCCGAGGTCTCGGGTCCACGTCCCGATCTCGTCGCCCGGTTGCTCGACGCCCTGCCCGACTGGTTCGGGCAGGCGGACGCCAACCACCAGTACGTCCGCGACGCCGCGTCGTGCGGCACTCTCGTCGCCCATGACGACGACGCCGACGTAGGCGTCCTGCTTCATCGACGCACCCTCCCGGACGTCGTCGACATCCACCTCATGGCCGTCGACCCGGCCTACCACCGGCGCGGTGCCGGGGCGGTGCTGGTCGACCTGGTCGCCGATGTCGCCGCCCGGCTCGGTGCGCGGGCCCTGACCGTGGCGACGCTCGGTCCGTCCGACCCGGACCCGTTCTACGCCGCGACCCGCGCGTTCTACGAGGCGCAGGGCTTCGTGCCCGTCGAGGAACGCGACGACGTCTGGCCGGGCAGCCCGCGTGTGGTCATGGCGCGCCTGCTCGGCTGATCACCTCTGCGCGCCGGATCGTCGGTTCGAGGTCGTCGACGCGACATCCTCGCGCGCGAACCCGATCGTTCCTCGATGAGCGCCGCGGTCCGGGCAGGGGAGCGTCGCCGAGCGAGGAAACGTCGCCGACCTTCCTCGATGAGTGACGTCGGAGCATGCCCGCAACGTCACCTGTCGAGGAAAGCCCGGCCGGGCCGGGAGGGCGTCACCGACCGGTCAGGACGGCAGCTGGGACGCGGCGTCCTCGTCGAGCAGCCACAGCGTGCGCTCGCGGCCGCGCGGCCGGGCGGACGGCAGCGACTCGTCGCCACCCACTGCCTTCGCGACCGCGTCGGCCTTGCCGTCGCCGGAGGCGATCAGCCAGATCTCGCGCGCGGCGTCGAGGCCCTCGAACGTCAGCGACAACCGGTCCGGCGGGGGCTTGGGCGAGTCGTGCACGGCGATCACCGGGCGTCCGGTGACCTGCGTGCCGGGATGGCCGGGGAACAGCGAGGCGCAGTGCCCGTCCGGCCCGAGCCCGAGCAGGATCACGTCGAACGGCGGCACTGAGCCGCCGCCGGCGTCCAGCATCGCCTGCTGGTAGGCGTCGGCCGCCGCCTCGGCGTCGTCGAAGCCGACGTCGGACGCCGGCATGCGGTGCACCTTGGCGGGGTCGACCGGAACCAGGTCGAACAGCTTCGCCATCGCCGGACGGTCGTTGCGCTCGTCGCTGTCGGACGGGACGAACCGTTCGTCACCCCACCACACGTGCACGGCCGACCAGTCGAACGCGTCGGCCCGCGGCGCCATGCCGGCCAGGACCTTCTCGAGGATCGACCCGCCGGTGACGACCAGGTGCGCCTCGCCGCGGGCGGTGACGGCCGCTGCCAGTGTGGCGACGGCGCGGTCGGCGACCGAACCGGCGAGCGCGTCGGACGTCGGCTGGACGACGACTTCGGGCACTCCACGGTCGGGCTCTCCCGAACCGGACGAGCCGACCGAGGTACCGGGCGACGTCACGATGCTTCCTCCTCGCGCGCGGGTGGCTCCTGCGGGCCTTCCTTGCCGGTGGCCGGGTCCCACCAGATGTGCTGACGCTGCGACGGACGCTCCTCGAGCCCGCTCACACCGCTGACCTGTGCGAGCGCCTCGGCGTACACGTGGTCGGCGTCGAGGCGGCGCAGTTCCTCGGCGAGCAGCTCACCGAGCGGACGCTCGCCGAAGGGCTGGTAGGAGTCCTGCTGGCCCTCGCGGCGCAGCACGAGGCTGCTTCCCTCGATGGTCGCCCGGGTCGTCTTGCCGTTGGCGAACGTGATCTCGACACCGTTGATCGGCTCGTCGTCGGTGCCGTCGACCGACACGTCGAGGTCGAGGCGCGAGGCCAGCCAGCCGGCCAGCAACCGGGCCGAGGGTTCGTTGGCGCCGCCGTGCACGACCGCCGAGGTCGGACGGTGCCGCCGCGCGCCGTCGAACGCGGACGCCAGCGCCGCGCGCCACGGTGTCAGCCGGGTCCAGGCGAGGTCGGTGTCGCCGGGGGCGAAGTCGACGGCCCGTTGCTGCAGCGCCGCATTGGGCTCGGACGCGCGCAGCACGTCGGTGATGCGCCGCTCGGCGAAGACGCCGAGCGGGTCGTAGGCGATCTTGTGCGGCGGCTCGCCGAACCACCAGGTGACGACGGGGGCGTCGGGGGCGAGCAGGGGCAGCGTGACCGACTCGGCGTGCAGCGCGAGCCGGCCGTACATGCGCAGCACGACGGACTCGCCCGGGCCGAGCCGTCCGCCGATGGTCACCTCGGCGTCGAGCCGGGGGACGGGCGCCTCGATCTGCTGCCGCACCACCATGAGCATGCGCATCGGATGCATGCTCGAGGCGAGCGCCGCGGCCTCCTCGACCTCGTCGATGTCCTTGTGGTCGGTGACGATCACGAGGGTCAGGGCGAGCCCCGACGTCACCGCCCCGCCGGTGCGCCGCTCGGCGGCCAGCGCCTTCACGACGTGGGTTCCGGTGGTGTCCCAGAGGGTGGTCACTGCAGGTCTCCCGTCACGGTCGCCGCCATTGCCGTCCGTCGCGCGCGAGCATCTCGTCCGCCGCCTTCGGGCCCCACTCGCCGGCGCGGTACAGGTGCGGTTCGCTGCCCGCCCAGAAGCTCTCGAGCGGGTCGATGACCCGCCACGAGGCCTCGACCTCCTCGCTGCGCGGGAAGAGGGTCGCGTCGCCCACGAGCACGTCCAGGATGAGTCGCTCGTACGCCTCCGGCGAGGACTCGGTGAACGCCTCGCCGTAGAGGAAGTCCATCGCGACGTCGCGCACCTCCATCGCGCTGCCCGGCACCTTGGACCCGAACTTCAGCGTCACGCCCTCGTCCGGCTGCACGCGGATGACGAGCTGGTTGTGCCCGAGTTCCTGGGTGTCGGTCTTGCTGAAGGGCAGGTGCGGCGCCTTCTTGAACAGCACCGCGATCTCGGTGACCCGCTTGGGCAGCCGCTTGCCGGTGCGCAGGTAGAACGGCACGCCGGCCCATCGCCGCGTCTCGACACCGAGGCGGACGGCCGCGTAGGTCTCGGTGGTGGAGTCCTCGGGGATGCCGTCCTCGGACCGGAACGCGACCGCGCGGGTGCCGGCGAGCCAGCCCTGGTCGTACTGCCCGCGGATGGCGTACGACTCGAGGTCGGACGGCAACGAGATGGCCCGCAGCGCCTTGATCTTCTCGATGCGGACGGACTCGGACGAGAACTCGACCGGCTCCTCCATCGCGGTGAGCGCGAGCAGCTGCAGCAGGTGGTTCTGCAGCACGTCCCGTGCCGCGCCGGTGGCCTGGTAGAACGCCGCGCGCCCGCCGATGCCGACGTCCTCGGCCATGGTGATCTGCACCGAGTCGACGAAGTTGCCGTTCCACACCGGCTCGAACAACTGGTTGGCGAAGCGCAGCGCCAACAGGTTCTGCACCGTCTCCTTACCGAGGTAGTGGTCGATGCGGTAGACGTTGCGCGCGGGGAAGACGTGGTCGACGAGCTGGTTGAGTTCGAGAGCGCTCGCCAGGTCGTGCCCGAAGGGCTTCTCGACCACGACCCGGCGGAAGCCGTGTGTCTGGTCGTTCAGGCCGGCCCGCTCGAGCTGCTGCAGCACATCGGGGAACAGCTTCGGCGGGATCGACAGGTAGAACGCGATGTTGCCCTGGATGCCGCGCGACTTCTTCAGTTCGCCGACGGTGCGGGTCAGCTCGTCGAACACGTTGTCGTCGTCGAACGCGCCCTCGATGAAGGTGGTGTTGCCGGCGAGGCGCCGCCACACCTCCTCGTTCCAATGGGTGCGCGCGCCGTCCTTCGCGCACTTGCGCGCCAACTGCTCGAACGACCCGCCGCCCGGCCAGTCGGCCTTCGAGACGCCGACCAGTGCGAAGTCGGTGGGCAGCAGGCCACGGTTGGCGAGGTCGTAGACGGCCGGGATCAGCTTCTTGCGCGACAGGTCGCCGCCGATGCCGAAGACGACCAGCGCGCACGGCGCGGGCACCCGCGGCAGGCGACGGTCGGACGGGTCGCGCAGCGGGTTGCCGGCGTCGCCGGACTCGGACAGCGGTTCGCCGACCGCCGCCGGCTCCTGCGCCGACGCGGCGTCGGACCCGGCGGGGTGCGGGTCGGCCTCGCCGACCGGAGCCGAGCCGTCGACCGTGCCGGAACCCGACTCGCCGGTGTCGCCGGCGTCGTCGGGCCCGGCCGTCCGGGTGTCGGACTGCTGGTCGGCCTCGGTGCTGTCGTCGGTCACTGCCACCCTCCCCGGTCGAGCGGTCGGTCGAGCGATCGGTCGGGAACCGTCACTTCGCGAGTCGCTCGAGGTTTCCCTTGACGCTCTCGGCCAGTTGCGCGTAGGAGTCCTCGAACTTCTGCACGCCCTCCTGCTCGAGGGTCGCGATGACGTCGTCGTAGTCGACGCCGAGACCGGCGAGGGTCTCGAACGTCGCCCGGGCGTCGTCGTAGGTGCCGGTGACCGTGTCGCCGCGGATCTCGCCGTGGTCACCGACCGCGTCGAGGGTCGCTTCGGGCATCGTGTTCACGGTGTTCTGGGCGACGAGGTCGACGACGTACATCGTGTCGTCGTAGGCCGGGTCCTTGACGCCGGTCGAGGCCCACAGCGGACGCTGCACGTTGGCGCCGGCCGACTCGAGGTCCTTCCACCGGTCGGACGTGAAGACCTGCTCGTACTTCTCGTAC
The DNA here is from genome assembly GCF_054781375.1 of Jatrophihabitans fulvus. Taxonomy (NCBI): domain Bacteria; kingdom Bacillati; phylum Actinomycetota; class Actinomycetes; order Jatrophihabitantales; family Jatrophihabitantaceae; genus Jatrophihabitans; species Jatrophihabitans fulvus. The sequence continues at coordinate 1,547,525 of NZ_BAAGUN010000001.1, read as the reverse complement.
GCCAGGCGGGCGTTGGCGACGGCGGCCTTGCCCTTGGCGGCCGCGGCCTCGTCCGACCCGAGCTTGTCGAGCCGCTTGTCGATCTCGGTGTCGACGCGCGACACGAAGAACGACGCGACCGACCGGATCTTCGCGAGGTCGTGGCCGTTCTCGCGCGCCTGCTCGAGGCCGGCCAGGTACGCCTCCATGACCTGCTCGTAGCGGGAGAGACCGAAGATCAGCGTCACGTTCACGCTGATGCCGGCCGCGGTCGCGTCCGTGATCGACGGCAGACCCTCCTCGGTGGCCGGGATCTTGATCATCACGTTCGGACGGTCGACCAGCCACCACAGCGCCTTGGCCTCGGCCGTGGTGCGCTTGGTGTCGTGGGCCAGGCGGGGGTCGACCTCGATCGAGACGCGACCGTCCTTGCCGGACGTGCTGTCGAACTGCGGGCGCAGCACGTCGCAGGCCCAGCGGATGTCGTAGGCCATCAGGTAGCGGACGGCCTCGTCGACGTCGGTCTTGCGCAGCGCGAGATCGTGCAACTGCTCGTCGTAGGCGTCGCCCTTGTCGAGCGCCTTCTGGAAGATCGTCGGGTTGCTGGTCACGCCGACCACGTGCTTCTCGTCGACCAGCTGCTGCAGGTTGCCGCTGCGCAGCCGCTCGCGGCTGATGTCGTCCAGCCAGATGGACACGTCCTGGTCGGACAGCTTCTTCAGAGCGTCACTCATGTCGTTTCTCCTTCGTCCGGGTGGGGGATCAGGCGCCGGCGTGCTGGAGCGCGGAGTGGGCCGCGGCCACGACGCGGTCGGTCGTGAACCCGTACTGCTCGTAGACGACGTCACCCGGCGCGCTGGCGCCGAAGTGGTCGACCGAGATGATCTCGCCGGCGTCGCCGACGAACTCGCGCCAGCCCTGGCTGACGCCCGCCTCGATGCTGACGCGCGCCTTGATCTCCGGCGGGATGACCTCCTGCTGGTACGAGCCGGGGGTCGAGCGGAACCACTCGACGCACGGCATCGACACCACGCGGGTGGGGGTGCCCTCGGCCTCGAGCGCCTCGCGCGCCTTGAGCGCGAGCGCCACCTCGGAACCGGTGGCGATCAGGATGACCTTCGCGCGGCCGGAACCGGCGTCCTTGAGCACGTAGCCGCCCTCACGGGCGCCGCGGACGTCCTCGGCCGGCAGCACCGGCAGGTTCTGGCGCGACAGCACGATGCCGGCCGGGTGATCGGTGGTCTCGAGCATGCGGCGCCAGCAGACGGCGACCTCGTTGGCGTCGGCCGGGCGGACGACGTCGAGGCCGGGGATCGCGCGCAGGGACGCGATCTGCTCGACCGGCTGGTGGGTGGGTCCGTCGCCGCCAAGGGCGATGGAGTCGTGCGTCCACCACCAGATGGACGACAACTCCATCAGTGCCGACAGGCGGACCGGCGGGCGCATGTAGTCGCTGAACACCAGGAACGTCGCGCCGTACGGACGGGTGTTGCCGTGCACGGCGATGCCGTTCACGATGGCGCCCATCGCGTGCTCACGGATGCCGAAGTGCAGGTTGCGGCCGTACGGCCCGCCCTGCCACATCTTGGTCTGGTGGGCGGCGGGGATGAAGCTCGGTTCGCCGTCCATGTCGCTGTTGTTGCTGCCCGCGAGGTCGGCCGACCCGCCCCACAGCTCCGGGAGCACGTCGGCGAGTGCGCTGACGACCTCGCCCGCGGCCTTGCGCGTGGCGATGGTGTTCGGCTTGCCGTCCTTCTCGGTGGGGAACTCGATGAGCGAATCGGTCCAACCGGAGGGCAGCTCGCGCTCGGCGATGCGCTGGTAGAGCTTCGCGTTGTCGGGGTTGGCCGACTGCCAGGCGTCGAACGACTTCTGCCACTCGGCGTGCGCCTCGCGGCCCCGGTCGATCGCGCCGCGCGCGTGCTCGAGCACACCCTCGGGCAGGAAGAAGGTCTCGTCCTCGGGGAAGCCGAGGATCTTCTTCGTCTTCTTGATCTCGTCGTCGCCGAGCGCGGCACCGTGGGCCTTGCCGGTGTTCTGCAGCGTCGGCGCGGGCCAGCCGATGATGGTGCGGACGACGATGAACGACGGCTTGTCGGTGACCTTCTTGGCCTCGGCGACCGCGTTCTCGAGGGCGACGACGTCCTCGCCGGACTCGACGTACTGCACGTGCCAGCCGTAGGACTCGTAGCGCTTCGCGACGTCCTCGCTGAACGCGACGGCGGTGTCGTCCTCGATGGAGATCTTGTTGTCGTCGTAGAAGACGATCAGGTTGCCCAGCTGTTGGTGGCCGGCCAGCGAGGACGCCTCGGACGCCACGCCCTCCTGCATGCAGCCGTCACCGGCGATGACGTAGACGAAGTGGTCGAACGGCGACTCGCCCGGCGCGGTGTCGGGGTCGTACAGACCGCGCTCGCGGCGGGCGGCCATGGCCATGCCGACGCCGTTGGCGACGCCCTGGCCCAGCGGACCCGTGGTGATCTCGACGCCCGCGGTGTGGCCGTACTCGGGGTGGCCGGGGGTGCGCGAGTCCCACATGCGCAGCGACTGCAGGTCGCCGAGCTCGAGGCCGTACCCGGCCAGGAAGAGCTGGCAGTACTGCGTCAGCGACGAGTGGCCGTTGCTGAGGATGAAGCGGTCGCGCCCGACCCACTTCGGGTCGGTGGGGTCGTGGCGCATCACGCGCTGGTAGAGCAGGTAGGCCAGCGGCGCGAGGCTCATCGCGGTGCCGGGGTGACCGTCGCCCGCCTTCTGCACGGCGTCGGCGGCCAGCAGCCGGGCGGCGTCGACCGCCTTCGTGTCGAGATCGGACCACCAGTCGGGGTGCGTGCTGGTGATCACGGCCTCGGAGGAGCCGCTGTCGGTGTCGGTCACAGCCGATCAAGTCCTTTCGAATGCGTTTTCGGTCGCCATTTGGTTCAGGTCGTCACCCGTCGTCCTACCCACTTGCGAGCGTAGCCACATCGCCCGCGGCCGCGGGGGCTGCCACGGGTGTCGAATCGCTGAACCTGCGTGCGGTCCGGCCCGCCCCGGCGGCTACCCTGGCGGAGTGACGCAGACCCCCGTGGCGCCCCTCGATCTGGGCGGAAACCACGGCGGGGACGGCTCCCGGGGCGGAGCGGATCGAGCATCCGCCGATCGCGGCCGCCCGGTTCGCCGCACGCGCGACCGGCGCGGCACGTTCGCCGCGTACGTCGCGCTGACCAAGCCCCGCATCATCGAACTGCTCCTGGTCACCACGCTGCCGGCGATGATCCTCGCCGCCGGTGGGCTGCCCGACTGGCAGATCGTGGTCGCGACGATGGTCGGCGGCACGCTCGCCGCCGGCAGCGCGAACGCCCTGAACTGCTACGTCGACCGCGACATCGACGCGGTCATGCGGCGCACCGGCCACCGTCCGCTCGCCCGTCACGAGGTCAGCCCCCGCGGAGCCCTCGTCTTCGGGGTGCTGCTGGGCGTGGTCTCGGTCGGGGTCATGGGCCTGGTCACCAACTGGCTCGCCGCCGGCCTGACGCTCGTGGCCATCGCGTTCTACGTCGTCATCTACACCATGGTGCTGAAGCGGCGCACCGCCCAGAACATCGTCTGGGGCGGCGCCGCCGGCTGCATGCCGGTGCTCATCGGCTGGGCCGCGGTCACCGACTCGCTGGCCTGGGCGCCGGTCGTGCTCTTCGGTGTCGTCTTCTTCTGGACGCCGCCGCACTTCTGGGCCCTCGCCATCCGGTACCGCGAGGACTACGCCCGCGCCGGCGTGCCGATGCTGCCCGTCGTCGCCGCGCCGCGGCGCGTCGCCCGCGAGATCGTCGTCTACAGCTACCTCACCGTCGCCGCCTCGCTGGCGCTGTGGCCGCTGGCCACCGGGTGGATCTACGGGCTGCTCGCCTCCCTCGCCGGAGCCGGGCTGATCGTCGCGGCTCACCGGCTGCTGTCGGCGACCCGCCGCGAGGCCAACGCCAAGGCCGCGATGTCGCTGTTCCACCTGTCGAACAGCTACCTCGCGTTCGTCTTCGTCGCCGTCGCCGTGGACGTCTTCGTCCGCTGACGGCCGTCCCGAACCGCCCGGCACCCGAAGATCCGCGCCGGGTGGCGATCTTCAGGCGCCCGCGGCCCTATGGCGCCGCCCCGGCATGAAGATCCAATCCGCGGTGGCGATCTTCAGGCCCCCGCGGCCCCATGGCGCCGCCCGCGCATGAAGATCCAGCCACGCCGCGACCTCGGCAGACGACCCGGAGTACACCCGACACGACGAGGCCCCCGGCGGTTCGCCGGGGGCCTCGTCGCGAGAACCGTCAGTTCTGCAGGTTGATCGGCAGCGTCGCGCCCTTGGTGATGCGGACGGTGATGCCCTGGACCACCGTCGAGCCGCCGATGACGAGGGTTCCCGACTTGAAACTCGCCGGGACCTCGAACACGCCGCGGACCTTCGTCGGGCCGGGGGCGACGTCGCGGCAGGCGTAGGTCTTGCCGCCGGCGCGCAGCTTCATCAGCGAGACGTTGAATGCGAAGTTCCGTGTCTCGTCGGTGTAGCGGCGCACGACGGTGACCGACAGCATCGCGTTCTTGGTGCTGCTCGGGTGCACGGACTCGTTGTTGAGCGCCCAGAAGTCGAGCGAGGCACTGCGCAGCGTGACGGCCCAGGCCGCCGAACCGGTGCGCGATCCCTGCCGCAGCGCGATCGGCACGGTGGCCTTCTTCTCGGTGTTGTCGACGCGGCCCTGCCGCTGCAGCACCTGGATGTTGTTCGCACCGGGCGTTCCGGCGGGCAGCGACAGCGTCTGCTTGTAGCGGCCGTCGTCCATGAGCAGCTGGGCCGACCCGCTCTGCGGGATCGCGGCGATGATGTAGGTGCTGCCGCTGGCCTCGGGCAGCTCGCGCGGGCTGCTGCCGTCGACGACGAGCTTCGGCTTGGCGCCGTCGTCGTCGGTGTCACCCTCGCTGTACTCGACCTGAAAGGCGATCAGCTTCTGGCCGTCGGGTGCGGACCGTGCGTCGTCGCCGGTGCCGTAGGTGTCGAGCTCGGCGACCTTCGTGATGGTGGCGCGCAGGTCGTAGCCGGCCATCGTGGCGTTGTCGAGGCTCTTCGCGGTGACGCCCGACGGCAGGGTGCCGGTCGTCAGCAGGTCCTTCTCCGCCTTGGGCGGCGTCGGCACCTTCAGTCCGCCCGAGCCCGACGGCGGCTTTTCGCCGTCCGGACGCTCGAGGGTGACCGACCCGATCGACGACGGCTGGATCCCGGTGAGCGTGTCCGGCGGGGTGAGATCGACGGACGACCCGTTCGGGCTGTCGGTCAGCGGCACCCGCAGGTACGCCTCCGACTCGTCGCCCTCGAGGAACAGCACGGGGCCGCACCGCAACTCGTTCTCGACGTCGGTGCTCTTGCCGCCGCTCGGCGGCGTCTTCGGCTTCGCGAAGTAGCAGCGCGTCTGGTCGTTGCTGGCGCCGTTGCGCTCCTTGACGGTGGACTTCAGGGCGTCCTCGGCCTTGGTGAGCACGCCGGACGGGTCGTTGATCTGCTTGCCGTTGTAGGTCAGCGACGGCGCGTCGTCGTCGTCGCCACCGCTGCCCAGCACGAACCAGGTGACGGCGCCGGCGACGAGGACGACCACGCCGAGGCCCGCGGCGATCAGGGGGCCCTTGCGGCGGCCCGGCCGGCCGGCCGGTGGCGGGGCGTTCCAGTCGCCCTGTCCGTACGGCTGACCCTGGGGGACGGGCGGCGTCGACCCGTACCCCGGCTGGCCGTATCCCACCGGCTCGCCCTGGCCGTACCCGGCCGGCGGCGGGGTGCCGTAGCCGCCCGGGTGACCGTAACCGCCCTGATCACCCGCAGCCGGGGCGACGCCCGGGGAACTGCGGGGCCCGTGGTCCTGGCCGTACGGCTGCCCGTACGGCTGGCCGGCCTGCTGACCGTTCTGATGGACGTTCTGCTGCCCGTCCTGCTGGTTCCACAGGTCGCCGCGCCGCACGGTGTCACCCGTGGGCGAGGCGCCGTGGCTCGCGGCAGCGTCCTGGCCGGCCTCGGACATCGGACGGCGCTGGCCGGTCCAGTTCTGGCCGTCGAAGTAGTGCTGCATGGTGGGGTCGTAGTCGTCCGGGTACCAACCGGCGTCGGCCATCGGGCTCACTCTCCACAGACGTAGGTCGAACAGTGATCGTCACACGGAAACCTGGGACACGCCCGCCCACCCGCCGGGGAGCACTGCCCGTGTCGCCCTCCTAGGATCGGATCCCATGCCTGATGTCGTGCTCGCCACCTGCGCCGACCTGCCCGCCGGCGACGAGGACGCGGCCGAGCTCACCGCCGCGCTGGTCCGCCGCGGCGTCGACGTGCGGTGGCAGGTGTGGACGGACCCGTCCGCCCGGTGGGACGACGCGACCGTCGTGATCCGTTCCACGTGGGACTACCACGACGATGTCGAGCGATTCCTTCGCTGGGTGGGCACCCTCCCGTCCGTGTGCAACAGCTCGGACGTGATCGGGTGGAACACCGACAAGCGCTACCTGGACGATCTGGCGCGCGCCGGTGTGCCGACCGTCCCCTCGCGCTTCGCCGCGCCCGGACAGGACGTCGAGGTGCCCGACGGCGAGTTCGTGGTGAAGCCGTCGGTCGGCGCGGGCTCGCGCGGCGCGGGACGCTTCGGTCCCGGTCGGCGCGACGACGCGCTCGCCCACGCCGCATCGCTGCACGAGGCCGGTCGCACCGTGCTGGTGCAGCCGTTCATGACCGGGGTCGACGCCCAGGGGGAGACGGCCCTGCTGTACTTCGACGGTCGTTTCAGCCACGCGATCCGCAAGGGCGTCATGCTGCCGCCCGACTCGTCCCACCCCGTGTCGGGCGGGTCGTTGTTCGTTCCCGAGAACATCACCGCCCGCGAGCCCGACCCCGCGCAGCTCGAGGTCGGCGACGCCGCTCTGGCGGCCGTCCGGGACCGCTTCGGCGACGATCAGCTGTACGCCCGTGTCGACCTGCTGCCCGGCCCGGACGGGCCGGTGGTGACCGAACTCGAGCTCACCGAGCCGTCGATGTTCCTGGGTTACGCGGACGGCGCCGCGGACCGGTTCGCCGAGGCGATCGCGGCCCGCGCGTGACGCGCCCCAGCCCGACGCGGAATCCCGCGCCGCCGGCGTCACAGGACGCCGGCGGGCCGCCCGTCCGCATGCCGGAGGTCAAGCAGGAGCGCATCGACGCGCTGCGGCGCATGAAGCGGGTCGCCACCGCGCTGTTGCTGATCGCCGCCGCGGTGTACGTCGTCTGCCGCACGGTCGGCGACGGGCGCGGGGTGTGGGGCTACGTCGAGACGGCCGCCGAGGCGTCGATGGTCGGCGGCCTGGCCGACTGGTTCGCGGTGACCGCGCTGTTCCGGCACCCGTTGCGCATCCCGATCCCGCACACCGCGATCATCCCGGCCAAGAAGGACCAGATCGGTGAGGGTCTGGCGAACTTCGTCAGCGAGTACTTCCTGACCAGCGAGGTGCTGGCCGAGCGGCTGCAGGCGGCGCAGGTGCCGCAGCGGGTGGGTGACTGGCTCGCCGATCCCGAGCACGCGCGCCGGCTCTCGACGGAACTGAGCAACGCGATCAGCGGCATGGCCGAGGTGATGCGCGACGACCAGATCCGGGTCGCGGTCGCGTCGTTCGCCGACCGGCGGTTGCGCAAGCTCGACATCGCGCAGCTGCTCGCGCGCATCATCGAGGCCGCCTGCGACGCGGGCCAGCACCAGGCCGCGCTGACGCTGTTCCTGCGTGGCAGCCGCAAGTTCCTGGACGAGAACAAGGCGCTGCTGCGGCAGCGGGTCGCCCACGAGTCGCCCGAGTGGGTGCCCGACTGGATCGACGACCGGGTCTTCGCCAAGGGCTTCGCGATGCTGCGCTCGTTCATCACCGACGTCGTCGAGGACGACGAGCACGGGCTGCGGCAGGGCTTCGACCGGCAGCTGCGCGAGCTCGCCGACCAGCTGCGCAACGACCCCGAGCGCATCGCTCGCGTCGAGGCCGCCCGGGACGAGCTGCTCGACCACCCGCGCATCCACGAGTACCTCAACCAGCTCTGGGACGCGCTCAAGGGTGCCCTGCTCACCGAGACCGGCGACCCGAACTCCGACCTGCGTCGCTCAGCCGAGTCGCTCACCGTCCGCGGCGGCGAGGTGCTGCGCGACGACCCGAACGTGCGTCGGCGCGTCGACGACGCGCTGCACCGGTTGGCCGGCCACGTCGCCACGCACTACGCGGACGACCTCACCGGCGTGATCTCGTCCACGATCGAGCGCTGGGACACCGACGAGACGAGCCGCCGCGTCGAGATGCAGGTCGGACGGGACCTGCAGTTCATCCGCATCAACGGCACCGTCGTCGGTGCGCTGGCCGGCCTCGCGATCCACACGCTGTCCCAGCTGCTCTGACGCCGCCCGGTTACCCGATCTTCATGGTCAGACGCCGCGATGAACCCGTCGGACCATGAAGATCCGCGAGGCTCAGGCGGGGACGGGCCGCGCCGACCGGCGCGCGGCCGGTTCGGACAGCAGCAGCACCTGCAGCGCGGCGAGCCACACGAGGCACGCCCCCAGCATGTGGATGCCGACCAGCAGCTCCGGCAGGTGCAGGAAGTACTGCGCGTACCCGACACCGCCCTGCGCCAGCTCGACCGCGACCAGGATCGCCGCGGCCCGGCGCACGGCCGCGTGCGCCTTGAGCACGTGGACGAGCACGAGCAGCCCGACGCTGAGGCCGATGAGCACCATCACCGAGTCGGCGTGCAGCTGCGACATGGACGCCGGACTGAGACCGGTGCGACGCACCCGTCCGCTCGTGAGGTCGCCGGCGTGCGGGCCGCTGCCGGTCACGACGGTGCCGATCATCAGCGTGATCGCGGCGGCGGCCGTGGTCAGCCGGGCGAGCAGCCTGACCCGGGTGTCGGCCGCGGGCACCGCCCCGTCCGGACGCACCCGCCAGAAGAGCGCGAACGTGATCGCGATGATCACCGACGACAGCAGGAAGTGCGCTGCGACGAGCCACGGGTTCAGGTGGGTGAGCACGGTGAGGCCGCCGAGCACGGCCTGGGCGGGGATGCCGAGCGCGGCGAACGTCGCGAGCCGTCGTTCGCGACGCTGCGCCATCGCGGCCAGCCAGGTGCCGATCGCGATCGCGACGAGCACGAACGTCAGCATGCGGTTGCCGAACTCGACGTAGACGTGGAAGCCCGACTCGGGTTCGGGCGTCAGCCGGCCTCCGCCGCAGTTGGGCCAGGTCGGGCAACCGAGGCCGGAGTCGGTGAGCCGCACCGCCCCGCCGGTGACCACGATGACGACGTTGGCCACCACGGACGCCACGGCGAACCGCAGCAGCACCGACGGTCGGCGCAGGAACCGCAGCACCGGCTCCAGCGGCGAGCGACGCGCAGGGGGCGTGGCCGAGACGCGGCCTTCGAGGTCGGTGCTCACTCCCACCGGAACCACCTCGCGGCGGCCGGGATGGTGACGGCGGCCCACACGGTGAGGACCACGACGTCCTGCAGCGGGTAGCCGTGGCCGCCCTCGAACACCTGGTGCAGCCCGTCCGACAACGCGGCGGACGGCAGGTACTGCAGTATGTCCTGGGCCACCGAGCCGAAGCGGTCGAGCGGGATCGCGATGCCCCCGCCGAACAGCAGGACCAGCCAGATCAGGTTGGCGGCCGCCAGCGTGACCTCGGCCTTGAGCGTGCCGGCGACGAGCATGCCGAGACCGCCGAACGCGAGCGTCCCCATGATCACGAGCGCTGCCGCGAACAGCGGGTCGCCGTGCGGCTGCCACGCGAGCGCGAAGCCGAGACCGCAGATCAGGGCGACCTGCACGACCTCGAGCAGCAGCACCGCCAGCGTCTTGCCGCCGATGAGCACCGAGCGCGGCAGCGCGGTGGCGCCCAGGCGTTTGAGCACGGCGTACTTGCGCTCGAAGCCGGTGCCGATCGCCAGGCCGGTGAACGCCGCCGACATCACCGCCAGCGCGATGATGCTGGGCACGACGAAGTCGATGCGCCGCTCGACGCCGAGCGAGTACAGCAAGGGCAGGTTGAAGAAGAACAGCAGCAGCAACGGGATGAGCAGGGTCAGCCCGACCTGTTCGGCGTTGCGCAGCAGGAGCTTGAACTCCATGACGGTCTGCGCGGCGAGCATGCGCCCGCGCGGGGCCGTGCCCGGGTCGGGGGCGAAGGAGATCGCCGCCCTCGTGCCGGCGGTCATGCGCGCAGCTCCCGTCCGGTCAGGTCGAGGAACACGTCCTCCAGGGTGCGCTTCTCGACGTGGAGGTCCTCGGGCAGCACCTGCTGCGCGGCGCACCAGGCCGTCAGCGTGGCCAGCAGCTGCGGGGTGACCTCGCCGGTCACCAGGTAGCGGCCGGGGGAGTCCTCGACGACGGACGTGCCCGCCGGCAGCGCCTCGACCAGTTTCGCGACGGGCAGGTCCTGCTCGGCGCGGAAGCGGATCTGACCCTCCGCGCCGGCGCGGGTCAGCTCGGCCGGGCTGCCCTGCGCGACGATGCGGCCGGCGTCCATCACGACGACGGTGTCGGCGAGCTGCTCGGCCTCGTCGAGGAAGTGGGTGGTGAGCACGACGGTCACCCCGTCGGCCCGCAGCGAGCGGACGAGCTCCCAGGTGCCGCGCCGCGACTGCGGGTCCATGCCGGCGGTCGGCTCGTCGAGGAACACCAGTTCGGGACGCGCGATCAGCGCGAGCGCGAGCGACAGCCGTTGCCGCTGCCCGCCGGACAGCCGCTTCACCGCGGTGCGCGCGGCGTCGCCGAGACCGACGACGTCGAGCAGCGCGCGCGGGTCCTGGGGACGGACGGCGTAGGACGCGAACAGGCGCAACAGTTCGAGCGCGCTGGCACCGGTGTAGCCGCCCACGCCGTCCTGCAGCATCACGCCCACCCGCGGGCGCAGGGCGGCGGCGTCGGCGTGCGGGTCGAGACCCAGCACCCGCACGCGTCCGGAGTCGGGCCTGCGGAAGCCCTCGCAGATCTCGATGGTGGTGGTCTTGCCGGCGCCGTTGGGGCCGAGCAGGGCCAGCACGCCGCCGCGCGGCAGGGTCAGCGACAGCCCGTCGACGGCCCGGGTGGTCCGCTCGCCGGACCCGTACGCCTTGACGAGATCGACGATCTCGACGGCGGCGGGATCCACGGACACCAGGTCAGTCTAGGAATCGTGGCGACCGGCCGGGCACGCGCGCCTCCGCGCGGTGACCGGCGACTCCGGCCCCCGCGTCGAGCGGTGCCTCATGCGGCCGGATGCGGGACCTTCCGCCCGTCGGACCGGGGCCCGTCCTGCCGATCATGACGGCGGGAGGGTGGACCAATGGGTGGACGTACGGGTGGACCAACGGGTGGACGGCTGGGTGGACGGCGGCGTGGACGACTGGGTGGACGACTGGGTGGACGACGCCCGGCGCTGGGCGCGCTGATGGCGGTGACAGCGGCGCTGACGGTGACCGGGGCATCGCTCGTCGCCGCGCCGTCGCTGCCCGGTGCCGCGGACCGGGCGGGCGCTGCGACCGCACCGCGCAAGCCTCCGGTGGCCAAACCCAGACCCAAGCCCAAACCCAAGCCGCCACGGGCGCTGGCGCCGACCCGTCTGACCCGCGGCGCGGTCGTGAGCTCGCGCTACTTCACCGTCCGGTCCGGCTCCCGCCGGCTGCCGCAGCGCATGACCCTGCTGCGGCTGTGGCTCGGTCCGGACGGGGTGCGGTTGGTCCCGTCCGCCACCAACGGCCTGATCGGTGCCGCGCACCGCGGGGTGCTCGGCCTCGCCCGCCGGGAGAAGGCACTCGCAGCGGTCAACGCCGACTTCTTCGACCCGGGCACGGCGACCGGCGAGACTCGCGGCGGACTCATGCGCGACGGACGGGTCTACCGCTCGGCCCGCGCCGACACCGCCGCCACGCTGTACACGACGTCCGACGGACGGGCCCACATCGGCAGCCCGGGATACGCCGGTTCCGTCACCACGCCCGGCGGACGGACGCACACCGTCCGCGTCCACAACAGCCTGCGGGCGGCGCGTCTCGGTGCGCTGGCCCTGGTCGACGAGCTGCACGCCGGCGGCAAGCTGACCACGGGGTGCGTGGTCGCCGACCTCGCGCCGGCCGTCCCTGGCAGCACGGCCGCACCCGGAGCGACGGCCCCGGGGGCCGTCGCTGTCGTCGTCACCGCCGTGACGTCCGGCCTCGCCACGTTCCCGCGCCGCCCGGCCGGCGGACGCGCGCTGGTCGGGTGCGGCGAAGCCGGACGGTGGCTGACCTGGGCGGTCAGGCCGGGTCTCGAGCTGAACCTGACCATGAGCTACACGGTGCGCGGGCTGACGTCGTTCGTCGGCGGCGGCACGGTGCTGCTGCGCGCCGGGCGGACGTACCGCGACACCACGGCCTCGTTGCGGATCCCGGACCGCTACCGCAACCCGCTCAGCTTCGCCTGCGTGCAGGCGGGCGGGCGGTCGGTGTACCTCGGCACGGTCGACGGCCGCTGGCGGTTCTCCGCCGGCATGACGTACACCGAGCTCACCCGGTACCTGCGCGGGTCGCTGGGCTGCTGGTCGGCGATCATGCTGGACGGCGGGGGCTCGAGCACCCTGGTCGCCGCGCTGCCGCGACATGCCCCGGCGATCCTCAACCGGCCGAGCGACGGGGTGGCGCGTCCGGTGGCGACGGCCCTGCTCGTGCTGCCGCGCCGCTGAGCGACGCGCCGTCCGACCGGTGGTTGTCACGAACCGCATCGCCGCGCATACTCGGTGTCGAGTAGAACTCACGCGGAGTTAACATGAATCGTCGGATCCTGCCGGCTGCGCTCACCTCGTCGGTGCTGTCGCTGCTGCTGGCGAGCCTGGCCGTCGGCACGGTCACGGGGACGGTCGTCGGGACGTCGCCCGCAGGTGCCGCGTCCGACGTCACGACCCTGTCGCCCGGCGTCACGTTGACGACGTACTCGTTCTCGCTCGGCGTCGGACGGCGCGCCCTGCCGCAGCGGGTCATGGTCGTCACCGCCAGGCTGGGCGCCCGCACCGCGCTGGTGCCCGCGGCCGGCAGCGGCCTGGTCGGTGGCCCCCGCGCCGACACGCCGACCATCGCGCGCCGGCAGCACGCCGTGGCCGGCGTCAACGGCGACTTCTTCGATCTCGACGACCCGAACAGTCCACCGCGGGGCGGGCTGATGCGCGACGGCATCCTTTACAAGTCGGCCCGTACCGACACCGCCGCCACGCTGTACGTCACCGCCGACGGACGGGCCCACATCGGCGACCCCGGCTACCGCGCGACGGTCACGGCGCCCGACCGCGCGACCCACCGGGTCGGCAACGTCAACAACGTCGAGTACGCGATGCGTGGGGGCATCACCCTCGCCACCCCCGCGCTCGCGCCTACCGGGCTCCACGGCCGGTGCACCGCGGCCGGCGTCCGCACCGTCGTGACCACACGGACGGTCCGCTCCGCCGGGAGGACGCGCTCGGTGCGCACGGTCACCCGCACCGTCGCGTCCGTGCAGAAGCGCGTGCGCGCGTGGGCCCGCCTGGCCGCCGGCCAGCGGACACTGCTGGCCTGCGGAGAGGGCGGCGACTGGCTCGCCGCCCACCTGCGCCGGGGCGGCGGGCTGGGCCTCGACACCGCGCACACGGTCGCGGGCGTGCGCTCCTACATCGGTGGCGGGCGCGTGCTGCTGCGCCACAACGCGCCCTACCGCGACACGCCGTCGTCGATCACGATCCCGAACCGGTACCGCAACCCGCTCACCTTCGCGTGCGTCTCGGCGGACGGCGCGACCGTGCGTCTGGGCACCGTCGACGGCGGCTCCCGCACCGCCCGCGGCATGACCTACGGCGAGCTGACGGGGTGGCTGCGCGACACGCTGCGGTGCTGGTCGGCGATCATGTTCGACGGCGGTGGCTCGACCACGATGGTCGCGCGGATGCCCGGAGCACCGGACGTGACGGTGCGCAACGTGCCCGCCTACGGTGTCGTCCGGCCCGTGCCGGACGGGTTGTTCGTCGTCCGCAGGTAGCGGCTCGGGGTGACGCTCAGCCCGCGGCCTTCACGTTCGAGCCGAAGGTGTCGACGTACTCCTGACCCGACAGCGACTGGATCGCCTCGCGGATCTGCTCGGTGACCTGCCGCAGCACCCGGGCGCTGCGCTCCTGGGCGGCCAGGTGGCCGAACGACATCGGGGCGCCGAAGTGCACCGACACCGGCGCCCGGTGCCACATGCGGCTGTCCGGCGGCTGCACGTCACGGGTGCCGACCAGGCCCACGGGGACGACGGGGGCGCCGCTGCGCAGGGCGAGGCGGGCCACGCCGGTGCGGAACTTGTGCAACCGGCCGTCGGGGGAGCGGGTGCCCTCGGGATAGATGCCCAGTGCCTTGCCCGACTGCAGCACCTCGACCCCGATGTCGATGACCGCGGCCGCCGAGCGGGTGTCGGTGCGGGCGACCGGGACCTGACCCATGCCGTTGAAGAAGGCGGCCATCGCCCGCCCGCGCAGCCCGGGGGTCGTGAAGTACTCGGCCTTGGCGAAGTAGAAGATCTGCCGGCGGGCGGCCAGCGGGGTGAAGAACTCGTCCGCGAACGAGATGTGGTTGGCCGCGACGATCACGGGCCCGTCGACCGGGAGGTGCTCCAGGCCCGTGACGTGCGGCCGGTAGACGGCGCGCAGCGCGGGGGCCAGGGTCAGCTCGAGCGCGCGATACAGCACGGAGCGGAACCTACAACGCCGGTGATCGGCGGTGACCCGTGCCACGCCTGGGTGAGCCGCCTGCATCGCGTCCGGAAATACGACATACTTGTGTTGTGAAAATCAGTGGGGACGGGAAGCGTGCCGACGGCACGCGCGACGCCGTCGCCCGCAGCGTGCTCGAACAGGGTCCGCAGAGCGCCGCCGCACTGGCCGAGCGGCTGGGCCTGTCCGCCGCGGCGATCCGCCGCCACCTCGACGCCCTGGTCGCGGACGGGTTGCTCGTCGAGCGCGAGCCCCGCACGTCCGACCGCCGCGGTCGCGGCCGTCCGGCCCGCACCTATGCCCTGACCGACGCCGGCCGGGCCGCGTTCCCGCACGGTTACGACGACCTGGCGAACACCGCCCTGCGCTACCTGTCCGACACCGGCGGCGACGCCGCGCTCGAGGGCTTCGCCCGCCACCGTGCCCGCGCGCTGGCCACCCAGCTGCAGCAGCGCGTCGACCCGAAGGCCCCGCTGCCGGCCCGTGCCGACGCCATGGCCGACGCGCTGACCGCGAACGGGTATGCCTCCACCACGCGGACGGTGGGAATGCCGGGGGAGGTCTCCGGTGTCCAGATCTGTCAGCACCACTGCCCGGTCGCGCACGTCGCGGCCGAGTTCCCGCAGCTGTGCGAGGCCGAGACGCGCGCCTTCGAGAGCGTCCTCGGTACCTACGTCCAGCGGTTGGCGACCATCGCCCACGGCGACGGCGTCTGCACCACCTACGTCCCCGTCGCGAGCGGGACGAGCAGCACCAGCAGCACCAGTACGAACACCGGCACCATGCGATCCGAGAGGTCCGATACATGACCACCACTCCCGAGCGCACGCTCACCCAGGACGAGCAGATCGACAGCCTGGGCCGCTACGGCTACGGCTGGGCCGACACCGACGTCGCGGGTGCCAGTGCGCAGCGCGGGCTGTCCGAGGCCGTCGTCCGCGACATCTCGGCCAAGAAGTCCGAGCCCGAGTGGATGCTCGAGCGCCGGCTGAAGGCTCTCGCGGTGTTCGACAAGAAGCCGATGCCGAACTGGGGCTCCGACCTCGCGGGCATCGACTTCGACAACATCAAGTACTTCGTGCGGTCGACGGAGAAGCAGGCCGCCACCTGGGACGACCTCCCCGCGGACATCAAGAACACCTACGACAAGCTCGGCATCCCCGAGGCGGAGAAGCAGCGCCTCGTGTCCGGTGTCGCGGCCCAGTACGAGTCCGAGGTGGTCTACCACCAGATCAACGAGGAGCTCGAGAAGCAGGGTGTCATCTTCATGGACACCGACACCGCGCTCAAGGAGCACCCCGAGATCTTCGAGGAGTACTTCGGCACCGTCATCCCGTCGGGTGACAACAAGTTCGCCGCGCTGAACACGGCGGTGTGGTCGGGCGGCTCGTTCATCTACGTGCCGAAGGGCGTGCACGTCGAGATCCCGCTGCAGGCCTACTTCCGCATCAACACCGAGAACATGGGCCAGTTCGAGCGCACGCTGATCATCGCCGACGAGGACTCGTACGTGCACTACGTCGAGGGCTGCACGGCGCCGATCTACAAGAGCGACTCGCTGCACTCTGCCGTCGTCGAGATCATCGTGAAGAAGGGCGCGCGCTGCCGCTACACGACGATCCAGAACTGGTCCAACAACGTCTACAACCTGGTGACGAAGCGGGCCCGCGCCGAGGCCGGCGCCACCATGGAGTGGATCGACGGCAACATCGGCTCGAAGGTCACGATGAAGTACCCGGCCGTGTGGCTGACCGGTGAGCACGCGAAGGGCGAGGTCCTCTCGATCGCGTTCGCGGGCGAGGGCCAGCACCAGGACGCCGGCGCCAAGATGCTGCACCTCGCGCCGCACACGTCCTCGACGATCGTGTCGAAGTCGGTGGCCCGCGGCGGTGGCCGCACGTCCTACCGCGGCCTCGTGCAGGTCAACAAGGGCGCCCACCACTCCGCGTCCACGGTGAAGTGCGACGCGCTGCTGGTCGACGACATCAGCCGGTCCGACACCTACCCCTACGTCGACGTCCGCGAGGACGACGTGTCGATGGGTCATGAGGCGACCGTCTCGAAGGTCAGCGAGGACCAGCTGTTCTATCTCATGAGCCGCGGCCTGTCCGAGGACGAGGCGATGGCCATGGTCGTGCGCGGCTTCGTCGAGCCCATCGCCCGCGAGCTGCCGATGGAGTACGCGCTCGAGCTCAACCGCTTGATCGAACTGCAGATGGAGGGCGCTGTCGGATGACAGCAACACTGGCACCGACCGGATCCCCGGCCGAACGTTTCACGTCCCGCAACCCGGACGACTTCCCGGCGCCCGACCGGCACCAGGAGGACTGGCGCTTCTCGCCGATCCCTCGGCTGCGCGAATTCTTCGAGCCCTTCGAGGCCGACGGCTCCGAGCGCGTCGAGGTCGACGCCCCCGAGGGCGTCACCCACTCGATCGTCGACCGCGAGCACCCGCTGTTCGGGCGGGTGGCCGAGCCCGCCGACCGCGTGGCCGCGCTGGCCATGGCCAACGTCCGCGACGTGCTGCTGATCGAGATCGCGGCCGAGGCCCGTCCCGAGCGCCCGGTCGTCGTCGACGTGCAGGGCAGCCCCGGACGCAACTACGGGCACGTGATCGTGCACGCCGCGAAGTTCAGCAACGCGACCGTGGTCTTCGACCACCACGGCGAGACCGGTGACGCCGCGAACGTCGAGTTCGTGGTCGACGACGGCGCACAGCTGTCGGTGGTCACCGTGCAGGACTGGGCGACCGGTGCCGTGCACCTGAGCGCCCACACCGCGCTGGTGGGACGCGACGCCACGTTCCGCCACCACAACGTCACCCTCGGCGGTTCCGTCGTGCGGCTGGTGCCGACCGTCCGCTTCGGCGGTCCCGGCGGGCATGCCGAGCTGCTCGGCGTGAGCTTCGCCGGCGACGGCCAGCACTTCGAGAACCGGCTGCTCGTCGACCACTCGCAGCCGAACTGCAGCTCGGACGTGCTCTACAAGAACGCCCTGCTGGGCGAGTCGGCGCGGACGGTCTGGATCGGCGACGTGCGCATCCGTCCGTCCGCCACGGGCACCGACACCTACGAGATGAACCGCAACCTGCTGCTGAGCGACGGCGCCCGCGCCGACTCGGTGCCCAACCTCGAGATCGAGACCGGCGACATCGCCGGGGCCGGGCACGCGAGCGCGACGGGACGATTCGACGACCTGCAGCTGTTCTACCTGCAGTCGCGCGGCGTCCCCGAGGACGAGGCGCGCCGGCTGGTCGTCCGCGGCTTCTTCGCCGACGTCGTCGACCGTATCGGCGTCCCCGACCTGCAGCGCCAGCTGATGACCGCCATCGAGGCCCGCCTGGGCTTCACGCCCGAGTTGCCTGAGACGGAGAACGACGATGACTGAGCTCGTGATCAAGGACCTGCACGTCACCGTGGCCGGTGAGGGCGGGGAGCCCAAGGAGATCCTCAAGGGTGTCGACCTGACCGTGCGGTCGGGCGAGACGCACGCGATCATGGGGCCGAACGGGTCCGGCAAGTCGACCCTGGCCTACTCGATCGCCGGCCACCCGAAGTACACGATCACCGGCGGTTCGGTGACGCTCGACGGCGAGGACGTCCTCGCGATGACCGTCGACGCGCGCGCCCGCGCGGGCCTGTTCCTGGCCATGCAGTACCCGGTCGAGGTCCCGGGCGTGTCGGTGTCGAACTTCCTGCGCACCGCCGCCACCGCCACGCGCGGTGAGGCCCCGAAGCTGCGGCACTGGGTCAAGGAGGTGTCCACGGCCATGAACGACCTCGGCATGGACAAGGCCTTCGCCGACCGCTCCGTCAACGAGGGTTTCTCCGGCGGCGAGAAGAAGCGCCACGAGATCCTGCAGCTCGAGCTGCTCAAGCCGAAGATCGCGATCCTCGACGAGACCGACTCCGGCCTCGACGTCGACGCGCTGCGCGTCGTCAGCGAGGGCGTGAACAAGGTGCGCTCCGAGCAGGGCATCGGCACGCTGCTGATCACCCACTACACGCGCATCCTGCGCTACATCGAGCCCGACTTCGTGCACGTGTTCTTCGACGGCCGCATCGTCGAGTCCGGCGGCAAGGAGCTCGCGGACGTCCTCGAGAACGAGGGTTACGCGCGGTTCGGTGTCCCGGAGACCGCGTCCGCCTGACACCAACTTCCGGCGGCCCGACGCCTCGTGTGGCGTCGGACCGCCGAAACCGGAAGGGACAGAGGATGGACGTCGAGACGATCCGCAAGGACTTCCCGATCCTGTCGCGCGAGGTGCACGGCACCCCGCTGATCTACCTCGACTCGGCGAACACCTCGCAGAAGCCGCAGCAGGTGCTCGACGCGATGACCGAGCACTACGCCATGCACAACGCGAATGTCGCGCGGGCGGTGCACACGCTCGGGTCCGAGGCGACCACGGCCTTCGAGGACGCGCGCGACAAGGTGGCCCGCTTCCTCAATGCGCCGAACCGCGACGAGATCGTGTTCACCAAGAACTCGTCCGAGGCGCTGAACCTGGTCGCGTACTCGCTGTCGAACGCCACCACGTTCCCCGGCGCCGAGCGGTTCCGTGTCGGCCCGGGCGACGAGATCGTGGTCACCGAGATGGAGCACCACAGCAACATCGTCCCGTGGCAGCTGCTCGCGCAGCGCACCGGCGCGACGTTCCGGTGGATCCCCATCGACGACGAGGGCCGGTTGGTCGACATCGAGTCGACCATCACCGAGAAGGCCAAGGTCGTCGCGTTCGTGCACCAGTCGAACGCGCTCGGCACCGTCAACGAGGTGTCGCGGGTGGTCGCGCGCGCCCGCGAGGTCGGCGCGCTCACCGTTCTCGACGCCTCGCAGTCGGCCCCGCACCTGCCGCTGGACGTGCAGGCGCTGGACGTCGACTTCCTCGCCTTCACCGGGCACAAGCTGTACGGACCCACCGGGGTCGGAGTGCTCTGGGGTCGCTACGACCTGCTGGCCGCAATGCCCCCGTTCCTCGGCGGCGGCGAGATGATCGAGACCGTCGACATGACGGGCACGACGTACGCCGCCCCGCCGCACCGTTTCGAAGCCGGCACTCCGATGATCGCCGAGGCCGTCGGTCTCGGCGCCGCCATCGACTGGATCACCGACATCGGCATGGAGAACGTCGCCGCGCACGAACGCGAGTTGACGACGTACGCGCTCGAGAAGCTGTCGGCGATCGAGGGCGTCCGCATCATCGGCCCGTCCACGCCCGAAGGCCGCGGCGCGACGATCGCGTTCGTCGTCGACGGCGTGCACCCCCACGACGTCGCGCAACTGCTCGACGAGGACGGCATCGCCGTGCGCGCCGGCCACCACTGCGCGCGGCCGGTGTGCGTGCGCTACGGCGTGCCCGCCACGACCCGCGCGTCGTTCGGGGTCTACAGCACGACCGACGAGGTCGACGCCCTCGTCACCGGGATCCGCAAGGTGCAGGAGATGTTCGTCCGATGACCAACATGGTCGAGAGCATGTACCAGGAGATCATCCTGGATCACTACAAGCACCCGCAGCACAAGTCGCTGCCCGACGAGTTCGACGCCGAGGTGCACCACGTCAATCCCACCTGCGGTGACGAGGTGACGCTGCGCGTCACCGTCGCCGACGGCGCGATCGCCGACATCGGGTGGGACGGCGAGGGCTGCTCCATCAGCCAGGCGTCCACGTCCGTGATGAGCGGCCTCGTCGCCGGCAAGCCGGTGTCCGACGCGTTGGCGCTGGAGCGCCGGTTCCTCGAGCTCATGCAGTCGCGGGGCGCGGCCGAGCTGACCGAGGCCGACGAGGAGCAGCTCGAGGACGCCGTGGCGTTCGAGGGCGTGTCGAAGTACCCGGCGCGCGTGAAGTGCGCGCTGCTGGGCTGGATGGCCATGAAGAGCGCGGTCGCCGAGGCCGGCTGGAAGGCGGAGGACTGATGACACAGGCGACGGTTCCCTCGCGGGACGAGATCGACGAGGCGATGCGCGACGTCGTCGACCCCGAGCTGGGCATCAACGTGGTCGACCTCGGCCTGCTGTACGACGTCGACGTCGCGTCCGGCGACGCGGGCAACGTGATCACGCTCGACATGACGCTGACGTCGGCGGCGTGCCCGCTGACCGACGTCATCGAGGACCAGGCGCACTCCGCCCTCACCGGCGGCCCGACGCCGTTGGCCTCCGAGGTCAAGATCAACTGGGTCTGGATGCCGCCGTGGGGCCCGGACAAGATCACCGACGACGGCCGCGAGCAGCTGCGGGCCCTGGGCTTCAACGTCTGAGGCGTTACACGCACACCGTGTCACGGGGACATCAGTGCCATGGCTGACCCCGTGCCCGGCGCTCGCGCCGACGTCGACACCGACCTCTTCGGCTACCGCGAGCTGCTGGCCGACGACGAGCGTGACATTCTCGCGAACCTGCGCGAATGGCTAGAGAAGAACCTCGACCCGGTCGTCGACGACCACTGGGCGCGTGCGGAGTTCCCGCACGAGCTGATCCCGAAGCTCGCAGAACTCGACGTCATGGGTCTGTCGCTCGACATGACCGACCGTCCGGCGCGGCGGCGCATCCTGTCCGGTTTCGTGAGTCTCGAACTGTCGCGCATCGACGCGTCCTTCGCGTCGTTCTACGGGGTGCACTCGGGCCTGGCGATGGGCAGCATCGCCACCTGCGGCTCGGACGAGCAGAAGGAACGCTGGTTGCCGGCCATGCGCCGGCTCGAGCTCATCGGGGCGTTCGGCCTGACCGAGCCGCACGGTGGGTCCGACGTCGCCGGCGGTCTCGAGACGACCGCGCGCCGCGACGGCGACGGCGACGACTGGATCATCGACGGCGCGAAGCGCTGGATCGGCAACGGCACCTTCGCCGATCTGATCGTCGTCTGGGCCCGCGACGTCGAGGACGACTCGGTCAAGGGCTTCGTCGTCGAGAAGGACATGGCGGGTTTCTCGGCGCAGAAGATGGAGAACAAGCTCGCGCTGCGCATCACGCAGAACGCGGTGCTGACCTTCGACGGCGTCCGCGTGCCCGAGGCGAACCGGTTGCAGCACGCCAACTCGTTCGCCGACACCAACAAGGTGCTGCGCAATACCCGCGGCAGCGTCGCCTGGTCGGCCGTCGGGGTGATGACGAACCTCTACGAGGTGTCGGCGCAGTATGCCCGCGACCGGGTGCAGTTCGGACGGCCGATCGGCGGGTTCCAGCTCATCCAGGACCTGCTGGCCCGGCAGCTCGGCAACCTGACAGCCTCGCTCGGCATGGCCGCCCGGGGCGCGCAGCTGCAGGACGACGGCATCTTCCGCGACGAGCAGGGCGCTCTCGCCAAGTCGTTCTGCACCACGCGGCTGAGGGAGAACGCCGGGTGGGCCAGGGAACTCATGGGTGGCAACGGCATCATCCTGGAGTACGGCATCGTCCGGCCCTTCCTGGATGCCGAGGCCCTCTACTCCTACGAGGGCACCCGCGAGATCAACACGCTGATCGTCGGCCGGTCGATCACGGGGGAGAGTGCGTTCACGTGAACGTCCTGAAGGCCTTCCGCATCGTCGCCGTCGTCGAGGCGGTGTCGTGGTTGCTGCTGATCGTCGCCACGATCGTGAAGTACACGACCCATCCGATGCAGGAGACCGGCGTCAAGATCATGGGCCCGGTGCACGGCCTGCTGTTCGTCGTGTACGTCGGCATGGTGCTGTTCGAGGTGCGCCGCCGCGCCGCCTGGGACGCCCGCACCACCCTCGTCGTCCTCGTCGAGTCGGTCATCCCCGGCGGCGGTTTCCTCGCCGCGAAGCGCCCGGAGTTGCAGAGCAGCCCCGCAGCCCGCTGACGTGTGGTCCGGTCGCGCATCCCTTCGGCCCCTCTCCGACGGGCGACGGCACACGCCGTCGAGCCACTGCGGCACCCTCTTCCGGAAACAATTGAGAGGGCTTCACGAGAGGGCTTCACGAGAGGGCTTCACGAGAGGGCTTTACGAGAGGGCTTCACGAGAGGGCTTCACGAGAGGGCTTCACGAGAGG
>NZ_BAAGUN010000001.1:1057720-1524725 GCF_054781375.1 Jatrophihabitans fulvus | reverse complement strand
GAGGGCTTCACGAGAGGGCTTCACGAGAGGGCTTCACGAGAGGGCTTCACGAGAGGGCTTCACGAGAGGGCTTCACGAGAGGGCTTCACGAGAGGGCTTCACGAGAGGGCTTCACGAGAGGGCTTCACGAGAGGGCTTCACGAGAGGGCTTCACGAGAGGGCTCGCGAAACTGAGGTGCAGGCGTCCTTATCGGTCCGCGGAGGCATGAAGATCGGCGATGGCCCAGCGGCCGGCCGCCGCGGACGAGCCTCCTCGTGAGACCTCCTCGTGAGACCTCCTCGTGAGACCTCCTCGTGAGACCTCCTCGTGAGACCCCTTCGTGAAAGGGTCTCGTGAAAGGGTCTCGTGAAGGGGTCTCGTGAAGGGGTCTCGTGAAGGGGTCTCAATTGTTTCCGACACGGTGGTGGCCAGGCGGTCAGGGCGTCTCGCGGGCCTCGTCCTTGCGAATGGACAGGCAGAGCAGGGCGCCGGCGAGGCAGAGCGCGGCGCCGACGTAGAACGCGAGGGCGTAGCTGCCGCGCAGGTCGCGGATGAGTCCGGCCCCACCGGCGGCGAGGGCGGCGCCGAGCTGGTGCGAGGCGAAGATCCAGCCGAACACGATCGGGGCGCGCTCGCCGAAGATGTCGCGGGTCAGCGCGACGGTCGGCGGCACGGTCGCCACCCAGTCGAGGCCGTAGAACAGGATGAAGACCCACGTGCTCGGCTCGGTGTGCGGCGACAGCAGCGACGGCAGCAGGAGCAGGGCGACCCCCCGTCCGACGTAGTAGCCGACGAGCAGCAGCCGCGGGTCGACGCGGTCGGTGAGCCAGCCGGACGCGATCGTCCCGGCGACGTCGAACACCCCGATCAGCGCCAGCAGCGACGCGGCCGTGGTCGTCGGCATGCCGTGGTCATGCGCGGCCGGGATAAAATGCGTGCCGATGAGCCCGTTGGTGGTGGCGCCGCAGATCGCGAACGAGCCGGCGAGCAGCCAGAACACCGGACGCCGGGCGGCGTCGCGCAACGCGGTCAGCGCGAGCACGGCGCCGTTGCCCGTGCGGGCGGGGGGCGGGGGTCCGGGCTCGGCGTCTGTCGCGCCGTACGCCCGGACGCCGAGATCGGCCGGGTGGTCGCGCAGCAGCAGCACGACGAGCGGAACCACCGCGAGCGCGGCGAGCGCGACCGTCACCGAGGCCGGCCGCCAGCCGTGCGCGTCCGTCAGCGCGGCGACGACCGGAAGGAAGACCAGCTGCCCGGTGGCACCGGCGGCGGTGAGAACCCCGCTGACCAGTCCGCGCCGGGCGACGAACCAGCGCGTCGAGACCATCGCGACGAGCGACATCGACAGCGAGCCCGTGCCGAGGCCCACGAACAGCCCCCACAGCAGGAACAACTGCCAGGTGGCCGACATCGTGATCGCGGCACCGGAGCCGATCGCGACCAGCACGAGCGCACCGCAGGCGACCGGGCGCATGCCGAAGCGCATCATCAGCGCAGCACCGAACGGCGCCGTCAGGCCGTAGAGCGTCATGTTGACCGCGATGGCGGCGCCGACGGTGCCGTGCGACCAGCCGAACTCGTCGTGCAGCGGGTCGATCATGACGCCGGGCACGGCCCGGAACCCGGCCGCGGCCAGCATGGTCACGAAGGTGACGCCCGCGACGACCCAGGCCCGGTGCAGCCGCCGACCGGCGCGAGGCGGTGGGGCCGTCGATTCGGTGACGGCGGACGCGAACTCACTCACGAGGCGTGAGTCTGCCGCGCCCGCGAAATCGCGACCAGTGGCAGGAATGTCATCTCGTGCAAGAATCGTGCCATGGCTGTCCGGCATCGCGTCGCCGTCCTGCTCCTGCCTCCCGTGGTCGGCTTCGACGCCGCCATCCCGTCCCAGTTGTTGGGTCAGGCGCGCGACGACGCGGGCGCTGCGCTGTACGACGTCCGCATGGTCGGCCTCGACGACGGACCGGTGACCACCGAGGCCGGGTACGCGATCGTCCCCGAGCACGGGCCCGCCGAGTTGCGCCGCGCCGACACGGTGATCGTGCCGGGCACCCGGTACGCGCCGGCCCGGCAGCGCGGGGAACTCGAACCGCACGTGGCCGCGGCGCTGGCGTCCGTCCGCCCGTCCGCCCGCATCGTCTCCATCTGCACCGGCGCGTTCGTGCTCGCGGCCGCCGGTCGGTTCGCCGGCCGTCCCGCGACGACCCACTGGGCCTACGCGGACGAGTTCCGCGCGCTCTTCCCCGACGTCGCGCTCGACGCCGACCGGCTGTTCGTGGACGACGGCGACCTGCTCTCGTCCGCGGGGGTGGCGGCCGGGGTCGACCTGTGCCTGCACCTCATCCGCCGCGACCACGGCAGCGCGGTCGCCAACCGGGTGGCGCGGCAGTGCGTCGTGCCACCGTGGCGAGACGGGGGACAGGCACAGTTCATCGACCGCCCGGTGCCCGAGCCGGGGGTGTCGGGCACCGGGCCCGTCCGCCGCTGGGCGCTCGACCACCTGCACGAGCCCATCGACGTCGCCCGGCTCGCGTCCGAGGCGCGGATGAGCGTCCGCACGTTCAACCGCCGTTTTCGCGACGAGACCGGGCGGGCGCCGGGAGCATGGCTGGCCGCGCAGCGGCTCGAGCACGCCCGTCACCTGCTGGAGAGCACGGACCTGCCCGTCGACGAGGTCGCGCACCGCGCCGGCCTCGGCAGCGGCGCCAACCTGCGGCTCAAGCTGCGCGAGGTGGTCGGGTTGTCACCCGCCGCCTACCGCCGCACCTTCCGCGGAGCGGGTCGCCGGAACGGTCAACCGAGCGCGCCGGGCGCGAACGTGTCGCAGCGCGTCGGATCCCCGGAGCGGTAACCGCGCGTCAGCCACTGCTTGCGCTGCGCCGACGAGCCGTGCGTGAACGTGTCCGGTCGGACGGTCCCGCCGCCGAGGTTCTTCTGGATGAAGTCGTCGCCGATGCGTTGCGCGGCATCGACGGCGCTGTCGAGGTCGGCCTGGGTGATGTCGACGATCAGGGCGCGCTGATTGCCCTGCGGCTGGGTCGCGTGGTTCATCCAGACGCCGGCGTAGCAGTCGGCCTGCAACTCGAGCTTCACCGAGTCGGACGACGCACCCTGACGGGTGCGCACCTTGCCCTCGGTCCCGAGCAGGTCCTGCACGTGGTGGCCGTACTCGTGTGCGAGCACGTAGGCGTTGACCAGCGGACCGCCGGTGGCCCCGAACTGCGACTTCAGCTGGTCGTAGAACGACAGGTCGATGTACACGAGCCGGTCACCGGGGCAGTAGAACGGGCCGGCGTCGCTGGTCGCCGACCCACACCGGGTGTCGACCCCGCCGCTGAAGAAGACGGTGTCGACCGGGGTGTAGCGGCGGCCGTCCGCGAGCTTCGGGTACTCGGCCCCCCAGTAGTCCTGGATGGAGTTGATGTCGGCGACGACCGCGCACTCGAGCTTGTCGTTGGCGTCGGCGCCGGTACGGCACTCCTTGGCGAGGTCGTTGTTGTCGGCCTGCGCCGGCTGCCCGTTGCTGCCGAGGTTGCCGAGCACCGACGACGACCCGCCGCCCCCGCCGCCCAGGTTGGACAGCACCAGGTACCCGCCGACCGCGAGCACGATGACGATCCAGCTCGCCGCGCCCTTCTTGCCGCGGAAAAGCAAGCCGATGAGCAGGGGCAGCAGCCCGCCGCCGAGGCCACCCCCGCCGAGACCGGAGGGTCGGGAGCCACCGCGGGCGTCCGTGACCTCGGAGGTGTCCAGCTGCGCGTCGTCGTCGTATCGCATGGTGCCGACATCCTGCCCCGATCACGCCCAAGGCGGACCCGCCGGGGACGAATCGTCGGCGGATTACGCCGTGGCGGACGGGCCGCCGGGACCGATCGCGTACGGAAAGCCGCGTCCGGGGTTGCTGCCGGTGTAGTCGAATTCCGCGCCCGGCCAGGTGTCGATGACGTCCTGCACCGGCTGCAGCTCGAGCACCGCCGACACGACGGCCGCGAGCGTGACCGCGGCGTCCTCGTCGGAGCCGGTGAACGGAGGGCGCCCCGCTTCGCGGGTGAGCACCAGTGCACCGCTGGCGGCGGCGAGCCGCACGGGGACGACCAGGAGCCGCCCGACGGGCAATCGCACCCCGTGGTGCAGGTCGTGCGGCACGTCGGCGACCGTGGCGATGCGCACCGGCCGGCCCGTCCGCATGACGTGCCCGCCGACGGACTGGTCGGCCGGCAGCACGGCGCCGGTCGGGTCCTGCTCGGCCGGATAGCCACCCGCCCGGACGACCTCGACGTGCGCGCCCGCGTCGACGAGCACGAGGACGCAGTACCCGTCGGCGGTGACCGCGCCGCGGACGGTGTCGCCGGCCACGGCGAGCCGGTCGGCGCCGTGGGCCACCGCCAGCCGGGTGGTCAGCTGCCCGACGACCTCGGCGACGAGGCCGGTGGGGTCGGACGCGGCGCGCGGGTCGGCCGTGAGGCCGCGGTCGTGGGGCACGTGCCACACCAGCGCGCAGCCGGTGCTGGTGCGGTGGCGCACGCACCAGCCGCCGAGCCGGGCGGCGCGCTCGTCGTCGGCCACCGCTCCGGAGCACCGGCCCTCGTCGGCGACGGTGAGGGTGACGCCGGAGTCGGTGGCGGTGACGTCGACGGCCAGGGTGCTGCCCACGGCGTCGTGATCGGTGTTGCGGCGCAGTACGTCGACCAGCGCGGCCCGCAGCGCGGCGTGCAGCCGGCGCGCGACCAGGACCGGCACCCGCTCCAGCGGCCCGGCGATCGACAGTGCCGGGCGCAACCCCGCCGCGGCCGCGGCGTCGGCGGTCACCGCGCGCAGCTCGGCGACGAATTCCGCGACCGGACCGTGGTCGCCGTCGTCACCGAGCGTGACGTCCGGGACGGCCACGGGAACGGAGGCGCCGGTCAGCCCGGCGATCACCCCGTCCAGGTCGTCGAGCCCCTCGCGCACGGCCTGGGCCCCTTCCGCTCCGGCGGCGGGGACGTCGAGCTGCAGCCGCACCGCGAGGGCACGCAGCTCCCGCACGGCGGTGTCCCGGGCGCGGACGAGATCGGCCTCGCGGGCGGTGAGGGCGTCGACCGTGTCGCGCTCGGCGGCGAGGTCGGCGCGCACCAGGCGCAGCGTGGCCTCGAGCAGGGCGCGGTCGCGCGCGGCGGCACCGTCCGCCGTGCGTCGCCGACCGAGAACCATCTGTCCGCCCACCCTGTGCCCAGAAACTAACGTCAATCACACCCGGCGGCAGGGTGATCGTCAAGGCCGGACGGCGGGACGGCGCGGGGACGCCCGGTATCCTCGCATCGGTGGTGTTACGCACCGGGCGCTGATCGCCCCGGCCGCGGGCCGTCCGTCCGCCCCCACCCACCGCCGACCCGACCCGGAAGAGAAGCCCGTGCTGACCGCCACCGACCTCGAACTGCGCGCCGGCTCGCGCATCCTGCTCGAGCCGACCACCCTGCGCGTGCAGCCGAGCGACCGCATCGGCCTGGTCGGCCGCAACGGGGCGGGCAAGACGACCAGCCTGCGGGTGCTGGCCGGCGAGACCGTGCCCCACGGCGGACGCATCGACAGCACCGGTCCGATCGGCTACCTGCCGCAGGACCCCCGCGACGGCGACCTCGCCGTGCTGGCCCGCGACCGCGTGCTGTCCGCGCGTGGGCTCGACACGCTCGTCACCGACATCGCCAAGGTGCAGGTCGCCCTGGCCGAACGTCCGGACGACGAGACGCTGCTGCGCCGCTACGGCTCGCTCGAGGAGCGCTTCACCGCGCTGGGCGGGTACGCCGCCGAGAGCGAGGCCGCGCGCATCTGCGCGAACCTCGGCCTGCCCGACCGGGTGCTCGCGCAGCCGCTGCGCACGCTGTCGGGCGGGCAGCGCCGGCGCGTCGAGCTGGCACGCATCCTGTTCGCCGACTCCGGCGCCGAGCCGACCACCCTGCTGCTCGACGAGCCCACCAACCACCTCGACTCCGACTCGATCACCTGGCTGCGCGACTTCCTCAAACAGCACACCGGTGGCCTGGTGCTGATCAGTCACGACGTCGAGCTGCTCGACGCCGTCGTGAACAAGGTGTGGTACCTCGACGCCAACCGGTCGGCGCTCGACGTCTACAACGTCGACTGGAAGACCTACCTCAAGCAGCGCGAGGCGGACGAGAAGCGCCGGGTCCGTGAGCGCGCCAACGCCGAGCGCAAGATCGAGACGCTCACCAAGCAGGCGGACAAGATGCGCGCGAAGGCCACCAAGGCCCGCGCCGCGCACCAGATGGACCGCCGCGCGGCCGCGCTCGCGGCCGGGCTGTCGGAGGTGCGTCAGCAGGACCGCGTCGCGCGGTTGCGCTTCCCGGCCCCCGCCGCGTGCGGCCGCACGCCGCTCACCGCCGAGGGACTGTCGAAGTCGTACGGCTCGCTCGAGGTGTTCGCCGGCGTCGACCTCGCCATCGACCGCGGCGCCCGGGTGGTCGTGCTCGGGTTGAACGGCGCCGGCAAGACCACGCTGCTGCGCCTGCTCGCCGGCGTCGAGAACCCCGACACCGGTGAGGTCGTGCCGGGCCACGGCCTGCGTCTGGGCTACTACGCGCAGGAGCACGAGACCCTCGACCACGACCGGACGATCCTCGAGAACATGCGCTCGGCGGCGTCCGCGAACGGCCGGTCCGACCTCAGCGACACCGACCTGCGCAAGATCCTCGGCGCGTTCCTCTTCACGGGCGACGACGTCGACAAGCCGGCGGGGGTGCTGTCGGGTGGGGAGAAGACCCGGCTCGCCCTGGCGATGCTGGTCACGAGCTCGGCCAACGTGCTGCTGCTCGACGAGCCCACCAACAACCTCGACCCGGTGAGCCGGGGCCAGGTGCTCGACGCGCTGCACACGTTCGAGGGCGCCATCGTGCTGGTCACGCACGACGAGGGAGCCGTCGAGGCGCTCGCCCCCGAGAAGGTGATCATGCTTCCTGACGGTGTCGAGGACCAGTGGAGCGCCGAGCTCGCGGACCTCATCACCCTGGCGTGATCACGCCGACCCGATCACGGGCGCTGTACGTCCGTCGATTCGGTGTAGAAGTGCGCAAAAGCGCCTCCGAAGCGGCTGGCACGAATTAGCCGGTTGGACAGCGAGGCGCACCATGTCAATCCGGACATTGCCCACCTCGCGGCGGTGACCCGTTCCCCGCGCGTCCTGGCGATCTTGCCGACCCTGTGGACCGGCGGTATCCCTGAGTCCTGTGGGGTGGGCCGACCGTGCCCAGTCCCGTGACGCGGACGAAAGGGACAGCACATGGCGGCGGCGCTGAAGAAGGGTGCCCGGATCACCGGAGCCGAGCGGACCAAGCTCGCCGGTGATCTGCGCAAGGCCTACGACAAGGGAAAGAGCATCCGTGAGCTCGCCGAGACGCACGGACGGTCGTACGGGTTCGTCCACCGGGTGCTGTCCGAATCGGGCGTGACGCTGCGTGGCCGCGGCGGTGCCACCCGGACGAAGACCGGGGCCGGCAAGCCCAAGGCGACCACGGCGAAGGCGAAGAAGTAGAAGACCGGCAGAGGGTCGGATGGGGCGAGCTATAGGCTCGCCCCATCGACACCACGGCCACCACCACAGACACCCCGTCCGCAGAACCGTTCGAGGTCGCGGACGCCTCCGGACTGCGCGTCGAGCTCGCTCACGAGCGCGGCGTCGCGACGATCACCCTCGACCGGCCGGACCGGCTCAACTGCCAGGACCCGGTCATGTGGGACGAGCTCGCCCGGCTGCGCCGCGAGCTGCCCGCGACCGTCCGCGTGGTCGTGCTGCGCGGCGCGGGCCGCGCGTTCTCGGCCGGCCTCGACCGGTCGATCATCTCTCCCGACCACCCGCAGGGGCTGCTGCACCTGCCGCACCTGCCGCACGACGAGGCCACCGGACGCATCGCGGCGTGGCAGCAGGCCTTCGACTGGTCGTCGCGGCCCGACGTGGTGAGCGTGGCCGCCGTGCACGGCCACGCGATCGGGGGCGGCTTCCAGCTCGCGCTCGGCACCGACATCCGCCTCGTCGCCGACGACGTGCAGTTCTGCATGGCCGAGCCGATGCTCGGCATCGTTCCCGACCTCGGCGGCACCAAGCGCCTGGTCGATCTCGTCGGCGTCTCGCGGGCCACCGAGATCTGCCTGACCGGCCGCCGCGTGGGCGCCGGGGAGGCGCTGCGCATCGGGCTGGCGTCGATCGCGGTCCCCGCCGACCGGCTCGACGAGACCGTCACGGCCACCGTCACCGCCCTGCTCGCGATCGACCGCGACGCGGCCGCCGAGACCAAGGCGCTGTTGCGCGGCGCGGTCACGCGCACGCAGGACGAGCAGCAGGCGGCCGAGCGCGACGCCCAGTACCGTCGGCTGCGCACCCTGGTCGGTCTCGACGCCGAGGACTGACGCGCCGACCGGTACGACGACCGGTACGGAGGCCACGCCGTGAGCATGGACGGGATGGCCGCGTACTCGCTCATGCGCTCCACCGGTCGCGAGGTCGGCAGCGTCCCCAAGGGCACGTGGCGTCGGGTGGCGAGGTTCGCGTCCGGGTACCGCCGCCAGCTGATCGTGTTCCTGCTGCTGATCACCGGCAGCGCCGTCATCGCCGTCGTGACCCCCGTGCTCGCCGGACGGGTCATCAACGCGATCACCGGGCACGGCAAGGCCTCGGTCGTCGTCCAGATCGCGCTCGTCATCGCGGGGCTCGCGGTCGTCGACGCGGCCCTGTCGTTCAGCCAGCGGTGGTACTCGGCGAGCATCGGCGAGGGCCTGATCTTCGACATGCGCACCGCGGTGTTCGACCACGTGCAGCGCATGCCGCTCGCGTTCTTCACCCGTACGCAGACCGGTGCGCTCGTCAGCCGCCTGAACAACGACGTGCTCGGCGCGCAGCGCGCCTTCACCAGCACGCTGTCGGGCCTCGTGTCGAACGTGGTCGGGCTGGTGCTGACCATCGCCGTGATGCTCACCCTGTCGTGGCAGATCACGGTGATCTCGCTGGTGATGCTGCCGCTGTTCGTGCTGCCCGCGCGCCGAATCGGCCGCCGGCTGCAGACGATCACCCGCGAGTCGTACAACCTCGACGCGTCGATGAACAACACGATGAGCGAGCGCTTCAACGTCGCCGGGGCGCTGCTGGTGAAGCTGTTCGGCCGTCCGGACGACGAGGACGCGTCGTTCCGCGACCGGGCCGCGCGGGTGCGCGACATCGGGGTCACGTCCGCGATGTACGGGCGGGCGTTCTTCGTGTCGCTCACGCTGGTCGCCGCGCTCGCCCAGGCGCTGGTCTACGGCCTCGGCGGATACTTCGCCATCGAGGGCTCGCTGTCGGCCGGCACCGTCGTCACCCTCGCGCTGCTGCTGACCCGGCTCTACGGGCCGCTGACGGCGCTGTCGAACGCCCGGGTCGACGTCATGAGCGCGCTGGTCAGCTTCGACCGCGTGTTCGAGGTGCTCGACCTCGAGCCGATGATCCAGGACCGTCCGGACGCGATCGTGCTGCCCGCGGGCGCGGCCGGTGTCGAGTTCGACGACGTGCACTTCACCTACCCCGGCGCCGCGGAGGTGTCGCTGGCCTCGCTCGAGGAGGTCGCGGTGCTCGACCGCACGACCAACGCCGAGGTGCTGCACGGGGTGTCGTTCCGGGCCGGGCCCGGGCAGCTCGTCGCGCTCGTCGGCCCGTCCGGCGCGGGCAAGACGACCGTCAGCCAGCTGCTGCCGCGCATCTACGACGTCACGGGTGGCGCGGTGCGCGTCGGCGGGCACGACGTGCGCGAGGTCACCCAGCAGTCGCTGCGCGACCGCATCGGCGTGGTCAGCCAGGACGCCCACATGTTCCACGACACCGTCGCCGCGAACCTGCGCTACGCCCGTCCGGGCGCGACGGACGACGAGCTGTGGCAGGCGCTCGACGCCGCGCAGATCGGCGCGCTGCTGCGGTCGCTGCCGGACGGGCTCGACACCGTCGTCGGCGACCGCGGCTACCGGCTCTCGGGCGGGGAGAAGGCCCGCCTCGCGATCGCACGGCTGCTGCTGAAGGCGCCCGACCTCGTCGTGCTCGACGAGGCGACCGCGCACCTCGACAGCGAGAGCGAGGTCGCCGTCCAGCGGGCGCTCGCCCGGGCGCTGCAGGGACGCACGTCGCTGGTCATCGCCCACCGGTTGTCGACCGTGCAGAACGCCGATCTCGTGGTGGTGCTCGAGTCCGGACGGGTCGTCGAGACCGGACGCCACGACGACCTGCTCGCCGCCGGCGGGCTCTACGCCGAGCTGTACCGCACCCAGTTCCGGCGTCAGGCCGACCCGGTCGACTGATCGCCGGCCGGCGTGGCCGGGGCATCGTCCGGCACCGCCCGCCGGCCGAACGGGTACCACCAGTTCGCCCGTCCGAAGGCTGCGACCAGCGCGGGGGCGAGCACGCCCCGCACGACGGTGGCGTCCAGGACGATGCCGAGCGCGAGCGCGGTCGCCAGGATCTTGACGTCCGTCTGCGGCACCCGCGACAGCGCGACGAACGACAGGAACAGGATCAGGGCGGCGCAGCTGATCAGGCGTCCGGTGCGGGCCACCCCGCGGACGGTCGCCTCGATCGTGTCGTGGCCGGCGTCGCGTTCCTCGCGGATGCGGGTGAGCAGGAAGACCTCGTAGTCCATCGACAGCCCGAACAGGAACGCGAACGCGGCCACGGGCAGCCAGATGGTCAGGCTGCCGGATGCCGGCTGGTCGAACAGGAACTCGACGCCGAAGCCCTCCTGCCAGATGAGCACGGTGACGCCGTACGCGGCGGCGATCGACACGACGTTGAGCAGCAGCGCCTTGAGCGGAAGGACCACCGAGCGGACGGAGCGGGCGAGCAGCAGGAACGTCACCACGACGATCACCAGCCCGACCCACCACGCGTTGCCGTAGACGGCGTCGAGGAAGTCGGCGTCCTGGGCGGGGGCGCCGCCGACGGTCGCGCCCAGCTGCTCCGCGACGTCCCGCACCCGGGCGGCCACGTCGGTGCCGGCGGTGCTCGCCTCGTCGGCGCTCGTCCAGACATTGACCACGGCGGTCGTGTCGCGACGCCAGTCGGCCGGCGCTATCGCTCCCGCGACGCCGTCGAGCTGCGAGGTCGCGCGGACGACGGCGTCCGGACGGTCGGTGACGATCTCGACCGGGCGGACGAGTCCCGCACCGATGCCGGAGTCGCCGACGCGGGTCAGCGCCGACGCGGACGGCCCGCCGGCGGACGTCAGCGACTCGGTGCTCGCCGGGCCGAGTCGCAGTGCCAGCACCGGGGCGGCGAGCGCGAGCAGCGCGCCGCCGGCAACGACGATCGAGACCCACCGGTGCGTCGTCACCGCGGAGCCGACACGGTGCCACAGCCGGCTCGTCGGATCGCTGGCGCGGCGGTGCGGCCACGCCAGGCGCGGTCCCGTCACGACCAGCAGGGCGGGCAGCAGGGTCAGCGCGGCCGCCACGCTGACGACGGGGATCAGCAGCCCGGTGAAGCCGACGCTGCGCAGGAACGGCACCGGCAGCGCGATCAGGGCGGCCAGGCTCACGGCCACGGTCAGGCCGGAGAACAGCACCGACCGTCCGGCCGTCGTCACCGCACGCTCGACAGCTTCTCGGTTGTCCGCGCCGCGGCCACGCTCCTCGCGCCAGCGCGTGACGACGAGCAGCGCGTAGTCGATGGCCACGCCGAGCCCGATGAGCGCGAGCAGGAACTGCACGATGAACGAGACGTCCGTGATGCCGGTGAGCACCCAGACGGCGAGGAACGTGGTGAGGATCGACGCTACCGCGACGGCCAGGGGCATCAGCGACAGGAACGACCCGAAGACCAGCACGAGGACGATCAGCGCGCCGACCCCGCCGAACAGCGTCTCGGCGAGCACGGTCGCGCCCCCGCCGCCGTCTCCGCCCTCGCTGCTCAGCTCGTCCTGACCGGTGACGACGACCGGCGTCCCGTCCTCGGCCAGAGTTTGCGTCGTCTTGCGCAAAGCGGGGAGCGCGGCGGCGTAGGGGTCCCCGCCGGGCACCGGGCGCGGGTACACGAGCACGACGGCGGTGCGGCCGTCGTCCGACCGCAGCTCCGGGTGGTCGGTGAACGACGCGACACGGGAGCCCGGCGCCGCCTTCCGCGCGGCGGCCGCCACCGTGCGTCCGTCCGCCTCGGCGACCGGCGTCGAGCCGTCGCCGACCACGAGCAGCACCGGTGCGTTCGCCCCGCCCGAGCCGAAGCGCTGCACGAGCTGCTGGTTCGCCTCGTAGCCCGGCTGGTCCGGAAGCCCGAAGTCGTAGCTGAGCGCCGAGGTGGCCGGACCCGCCGCCACGGCGCCGGCGACGGCGAGCAGCAGCCAGCCGGCGACGACCCACCAGCGGCGGGCGACGACGAAACGGGCGAGACGGTGCACGGGAAACTCCAGAGAGCGGGGAGGGGACGACACGACCACGCTGCGGGATGTCACGGCCGGTGTCGTCGGGCACTGGGCGGCTTCGCCCTACGTCATCGGACGTACGCCCGGCTACGTTCGCGCGACGACGCCCGCGGACGACCTCGGGACGTAATCTCGAGCCGTGCGAGCCCCTGCCGTGCCGGCGTCCGCGAGGCGTTCGATGCTGCACGCCGCCGGCTGGGTCGTCGCCCTGACGGTGTTCACGTACTTCGGCACGCGGGGCGCGGGGGAGAGCTGGTACCCCGACCACCACGAACTGGACGTGCTCGCCTACGTGCTCGCGCTCGGCGCGTCCCTGCTGCTCGTCGCCGTGTGGCCGTGGCCCGTGCCGGTCCTCGTACTCACGAGCGTGCTCGGCGTCGCCTACCGCGCGATCGACTACCCGGGCGGGCCGGTGTACCTCGCCCCGATCGTCGCCGCCGGTGTCGTCGGCTGGCGGGAGCCGCTGCGCCGGGGGCTGGTGGTGTGCGTCGTGGCCGGCGCCGGGTTCGTCGCGGCGACCGCGCTGCACCCGTACGGCGGGCCGATGGTCGCGTCGATGCTCGAAACGGCCGCGTGGGCGCTGCTGCCGGTCGTGCCGTGGGCGCTGGTCGCCCTGCTGCGCTTGAACCGGACGACCGCCCGCCAGAGCGCCGCCGAACGGCAGCGACGCCGGGTCGACGAGGAGCGGTTGCGCATGGCCCGCGAGGTGCACGACGTGGTCGGCCACAGCCTCGCCGTCATCTCGATGCAGGCCGGCGTCGCGCTGCACGTCGCCGACCGGCGTCCGGAACAGGCACGTGTCGCGCTGGAAGCGATCAAACGTTCCAGCGGCGACGCGCTGACGCAGCTGCGGGGGGCGCTGGCCGTGTTCGTCGGCGACGACCCGTCCGCCGAGGTACCGGGAGCGTCCGACGTGCCGGCGTTGGTCGACGACTTCCGCGCCGGCGGACGCCGGGTCGAGCTGGCGCTCGCCGCGGACGGACTGCCGCCGGCGGTCAACGAGACGGTCTACCGGATCGTGCAGGAGTCACTCACCAACGCGGCGCGGCACAGCGCGGCGACCGCGACCTCGGTGTCCGTGGTGGCCGCAGACGGTTGCGTGGTCGTCGAGGTGACGGACGGCGGACCCGCGGTGGCGGCGCCGTCGGTCCCGGGACGCGGGCTCGTTGGCATGCGCGAGCGGTGCGCCACGGTCGGCGGGACGCTCGTCGCCGGACCCGGCGCGGACGGCGGCTGGACGGTACGCGCCGACCTGCCGCTGCGCGTGGGCGTCCGCGCGTGATCACCGTCGTCGTCGCCGACGACCAGCCGCTGGTGCGCATGGGCATCGACGTGCTGCTCGGCGAGGAACCCGACCTCGAACTCGTCGCGCAGGCCGCGGACGGTCCGGAGGCGCTCGCCGCGGTGCGGCGCACCCGTCCGGACGTCGCGTTGCTGGACATCCGCATGCCCGGCCTCGACGGGCTCGAGGTGCTCGCCCGCATCGGCGCCGACCCCGACCTGGCCGCCACCCGGGTCGTCATGCTGACGACGTTCGGTCTCGACGAGTACGTGTTCGCGGCGTTGCGGGCGGGGGCGTCGGGGTTCCTGCTCAAGGACGGCGAGGCCGGTGAGCTGTTGCGGGCCATCCGCACCGTCGCGGCGGGCGACGCGCTGCTGTCTCCGGCGATCACCGCCCGGGTCGTCGAGCGGTTCGCGGGCACCGCTCCGCTCGCGCCCGCGCACCCCGGCGTCGCCGACCTCACCGCCCGCGAGCGCGAGATCGTCACCCACGTCGCGCAGGGGCTGTCCAACGACGAGATCGCCGGCCGGCTCGTGGTCAGCCCGGCGACCGTGCGCACCCACGTGCAGCGGGCGATGTCGAAGCTCGGCGCCCGCGACCGCGCGCAGCTGGTGGTGTTCGCCTACCAGAACCGGCTCGCACCGCCGGTCTGAGCCCGGTCAGCGCCGCCACAGCGGGCGGGGATCGAGCGCCGCGAGCACCCGGCGGACCGGTGACAGCTGACCGTGGATGCGGTCGCGCGCGGCGTCGGCGTGCCGCCAGGCGGCGGCGGCGTCGTCGGCGCCGGCGGCCTCCGGGGCGTAGCCCGCGCGGTCGAGCAGCCGGCCGAGCGCGCGCACCTCGTCGCGCGCCGCCTCCGGTGCGGACGCGGCGACCTCGCTGGTGAGCCGGCCGCGTTGCGGCGGACGTCCGAGTTCGGCGAGCCGGTCGGCGGTCTCGCGCCACGCCCCCACCACCGCGTGGGCGGGGACGGCCGCCCCGCGCCGGCGCCGCCGGCGGCCGGCCTTCACACCCGGCGGGGCCGCGAGCAGCAGCACGATCACCGCCGCGAGCGCGGCGACGAGCAGCAGCGGTCCGGGCCCCGATCCGCGGGTGTCGGTGTCGTCCGCGCGCGGGGGCGGTGACGTGCTCGTCGGCGGTGTCGAGGGTGCGTTGCTCGACGGCGTCGGGCTCGACCCGCCGCGAGGTGCGGGATCGGGACGTTCGCGGCGGGTGTCGGTGTCGCCGGCCCGGCGCGTCGGCGTCGCGTCATAGGTGACCCACCCGGCGCGGGCGAACCGCACCTGCGCCCACGCCCGCACGTCGCGGCCGGTGATCGTGAAGTCGCGGCCGTTGTCGGCGTAGCGGGGCACGAACCCGACGACCACGCGCGACTGGAAGCCCAGCACGCGCGCGAGCACGGCGAAGGTGCTCGCGTACTGCTCGCTGGTGCCGATGTGCCGTCCGGGCGCGCCGAGCAGCTTCACGATCTGGAACCAGCCGTTGCCGCTGCGCGGGTCGTCGGAGTCGTCGACGTACCAGTCGTCGAGGCGCAGCAGGTTCGCGACCGCGGCCAGCTTGTCGGCGTCGCCGAGGTCGCGGGTGCCCTGCACGAAGCGGCGGACGACGTCGGGCACCGGCGCGTCACCGGTCGAGACCGGACCGGTGCGCCGCACTGCACGGTCACCGCGCCCCACGTCGGCGCCGGTCACGGGCTCGCTGCCCGTGACCGAGTACCGCCCGGGGAACGACACGCCGCCGGGCACCACGAGGTCGCCGGTCTGCTCGTCGACGCCGAGATCGGACGGTTGCCCGGCTGCCAGTGACAACCCGGCCGGACGGTCGGGCCGCGGCAACCAGGCGAGGTCCCCGGCGGTGCGGGTGCGGATGTCGACGCGCACGGTGGGGCCGCCCGCACCGCCGGCGGCGCGCAGCGTGGACCCGGCCCGCCGGAATCGGGAGTCGGCCGTCCAGCCCGCACCCGTGAACTCGGGGAGCGTGGTGAGCACCAACCGGCTCACCGGACGCGACGCGGTGCCGGTCAGCCGCAGCGGCTCGAGCCCCCGGGCCCAGGCGGGGTAGCGCACGATCGGGTTGACCGCCGAGCGCGGCTGCAGCGGCGCGTCGACCAGCGCGCGGGCGTCCGCCGGCCGGGTGCGTACGGCGGGCAGGTCGGGGGCGGCGGTCGCCGCGAGCGCCGAGCCCGCCGCGAGCACGGCGACCGCTCCGGCCAGCGCCGCAGTCCGGCGGGCCACGCCCGCCGTCCGTGCCGCCGTCCGTGCCGACGTCCGTGCCGACGCGCGCGACCCGGCACGCTCACCGCCGACGCGTACCGGATCGCGGACGAGCACGAGCGCGAACCCGAGCGGCACCAGCACGGCCGCGGCGTACCAGGAGGGCGGGGAGGCGACGGAGGCGTCCAGGGCGAGTCCCGCGACCAGCGGCACGAACGGCGGCACGACCGCGAAGGCGCGGCGCCGCGAGTAGGCAGCGAGCAGGCAGGAGGCGAGGGCGGCGAAACCGGTGAGGAACCCGACGGCGGCCGTCACCGGACCGGTGGCGTCGGACGGCAACGCGGACGTCAGCAGCCGGTACGGCCCGGCGGCCACGTCACGCCCGGGACGGGCCGCGAGCGCCACCGCGAGCACGGTGGTGACGAGCGCGGCCGCCGCCGCGGCGGTGACGGCGAGGCCGCAATGCCTCGCGATGCCGACGACGAGCGCCGGTGCGACCGCGCCGGCCGCGACCGCGACGAGCAGGCGTGCCGGCGCGGGGTCCGAGAGCGTGAGCGCGCCGCCGAACGCGGGTGACGCGGCGAGCCCGCACCCGAGCGCGAGCAGCGCCAGCACGGCCTGGGTCAGGGCCGCCCGCGCCGGGTGGGCCGGGCGCGACGGCGCCGCGAGTGAGTAGGTCATTCCGACTGACCACCGGCCATGTGGTTCCAGCGGGTCACGGCGTCGACGGCGCGCGCCGCCGTGATCACGGTCATCCCGGGACGGCGGTGCATGCCGTCCGCCCGGTCGTCTGACGCGGTCGCCATCTGCACGACGACGACGGGGTTGAACCGCCGCCGTTGGTCGGCGAGCCGCGGCAGCAGCGTGGGTCCGGCCGAGGTGACCACGACGAGCACGCCACCGCCGGGCAACCGCTGGATCGCGTCGAGCACGCCCGTGCTCTCGCCCCGGTGCAACCGGACGGCGGCGAGCAGATCCATCGAGTCGAGCGCGTCGCCGGCGACGGCGTCGTCCTCGTCGTGCACCAGGTGCACGCGCACGGGGCGTCCTTCGAGCTCCACGGCGCGGTAGATCGACGCGGCCACCTCGACCGCCTGCTCGAACACCTCGTCGCCGGGCAGCGACACGTTGTCGAGCAGCACCGTGGTGGTGGGTTCGGTGGTGTCGATGTGCTCCTTGACGACGAGGTGCCCGACGCGGGCGGTCGTGCGCCAGTGGATGCGCCGCGGGTCGTCACCGGCCACGTAGTCGCGCAGCGACGAGAACGTCAGCGTGCCCAGGCGGGCGTTCGCGGTGGTGCGCGCCTCGAAGTCGAGCACCACGCCGACCGGCAGGGTGGCCGCCGGGTGCACGCGCGGGTGCACCCACAGCAGCGCGGGGGACGCGACCCGGCGGGCCGTCCGCAGCAGTCCCAGGGGATCGCGCCGCTCGACGGTCAGAGGACCGAGCTCGACCCGTCCGCGGCGGGTCGTCGGGATCGGGTAGTAGACCGGGCGGGCACCGCCGGCGGGCAGCACGGGCACCGGCAGCTCGACCTCGTCGGACCCGACCCGGTCGACGGCCACGAACGGGACGGACGGCAGCCGGGAGCGGTTGCGCACGTCGATGCGGCCCAGCGCCGGCTCACCCACCGAGACGCGGTCGGGATCGACGGTGCGCACCAGGTCGACCCCCGGTCGCAGCACCACCCACAGCACGGCCAGCACGAGCATCGCCGCGAGCCCGACGCCGCACGCGGCGAGCAACCGGTAGCCCAGCAGGGCGCCGAGCGCGTAGGCGGCGACCGCGAGACCCAGGACGGTCCACCCGGCCGGGGTGACCGGGACGCGGCGGGCCACGGTTACCGGACGGCCGCGGGCGCGTCCGGGACGGGCACCGCCGCGACGGCCTCGGCGAGCACGGCCTCGGCGGAGGTGCCGCGCACCTCGGCCTGCGCCGTCACGACGAGCCGGTGCGTGACGACGTGCGGCAACACCGTGCGCACGTCGTCGGGCACCACGAAATGCCGCCCGTCGCAGGCGGCGAAGGCCTGTGCCGCGCGCAGCACCGCGAGCGAGCCCCGGGTGCTGAGCCCGAGACGCAGCCCGTCGGCCCGCCGGGTCGCCGCCGCCACCTGCGTGATGTACGCGGCGATCGCGGGCGCGACGTGCACCCGCGACACCGCGTCCTGGATCCAGCGCACCTGCTCGAGGGTCGCGATCGCCGGGACGGTCGGGGCCGGCGCCGCCGCGCGCTGCAGCAGGATCTGCTCCTCGACCTCGGCCGACGCGTAGCCCACCGAGAGCCGCATCAGGAACCGGTCGAGCTGGGCCTCGGGCAGCCGGTAGGTGCCCTCGAGGTCGATCGGGTTCTGGGTGGCGACGACGAGGAACGGGTCGGGCACCGGGTACCCGGTGCCGTCGACCGTCACCCGGCCCTCCTCCATCACCTCGAGCAGCGCCGACTGCGTCTTCGGCGACGCGCGGTTGATCTCGTCGGCGACGACGACGTTCGCGAAGATCGGGCCCTGGTGGAACTCGAACGTCGACGTGCGCTGGTCCCACACGGACGTGCCGGTGATGTCGGTGGGCAGCAGGTCGGGCGTGAACTGGATGCGCGTGCTCGTGCCGGTGACGCTCTGCGCGAGTGCCCGCGCCAGCGACGTCTTGCCGGTGCCGGGAACGTCCTCGACGAGCAGGTGCCCGCCCGCGAGCAGGCACACCAACGCCAGGCGGACGGTGTCGTGCTTGCCCTGCAGCACGCGTTCGACGCCCGCGCCGACCTTGCCGGCGAACTCGGCGATGAACCGCGCGCTGTCGGGCGACGCCGCGGACGGGGTGGGGGAGTTGGTCACGGACTCGTGCTCCTGGAGCTCGACGACGGCGATGACTTCTTCGGCGGGGTGAAACAGTCCTCCGGTTGGCCGGCGTCCTTCGGAGGCGCGATCTTGGGGTACCAGGCGCTGACCTGGACGCAGTCGTTCGGCTGCAACGTGCCGTCCCTGAAGGTCGTCTGGCCGAGGTCGGTGATGGCAGGCAGTTGGCGGTAGCCGCCGTCGTGCCGCACCTGCACGATCACCACGGTCTGCTCGGCCTTCACCGACTCGGGAACGGACCAGCTGATCGTGCGGTCGGCCGACACCTTCACCCGCAGGGGATACGGGTCGTTGGTCGGCCGGGCGTCCTTGTCCTTGGTCAGCAGCACGTACCCGAACCCACCGCCGAACCCGAGGACGACCACCGCGGCGGCGGCGAGCCAGAGCTTCGTCCGCTTGCGTCTCGGCGCCGGCGCAGCGGGTGGGGCGTCGTCGAGCGGGCGGGCGGACGCGGTCGTGTATTGCACGCCGCTGCCGGTGAGCAGCGCGCTGTCGGTACGCACCCCGGACCCGTCCGGCTCGGGCCACGACGGCACCCGGTCGTCGTCGGCGACGGGCACCGGCGCAGGCGTGGGCTGCCCGGCGGGGCGCGACGGCAGCGCGGCCGGCGCACCGTCGGCGACCTGCCGCCACGCCGCGGCGAGGTCGGCGGCGGACGGCCGGCGGGCCGGGTCCTTCTGCAGGCAGGCGGCCACGATCGCCCAGAGCTCGTCGGACATCCCTTCCGGACGCGACGGCGGCTCGTCGAGGTGGGCGCGCAGCAGCGCGGCGGTGCTGGGGGCCGCGAACGGGCGGCGGCCGGTGAGCACCTCGTAGGCGGTGACGCCGAGGGCGTACACGTCGACGGCGGGGCCGGGGGTGCGTCCGGCGACGACCTCGGGAGCGACGTAGGCGGGTGTGCCGACCAACTGGGTCACCCGTGTCAGTGCCGATGACTCGACGGCGCGGGCGAGGCCGAAGTCGGTGAGGCGGGCGCGGGTCGAACCCGCGTGCGGCTCGACGATGACGTTCTCGGGCTTGAGGTCGCGATGGACGATGCCGGCGTCGTGCACGGCGGCGAGCGCGGCCGCCGTGCCGGCCAGCAACCGTCCGGCATCGCGCGGGTCGAGGGGCCCGCCGGCGAGCTCGGCGCGCAGGTCCTTGCCGGGGACGAGGTCCATGACGATGGCGAGGGCGCCGCCCTCGGCGACGAGGTCGTGCACCGCGACGAGGTGCGGGTGCGACAGCCGCATCAGCGCCGCGCGCTCGCGCATGAACCGGGTGACGACCTCGGGGTCCTCGGCCAGTTCGGAGCGCAGCAGTTTCACCGCCACCGGCCGCCCGGTGTCGCGCTCGTGACCCCGCCACACGTGACCGGTGGCGCCGCGTCCGATGAGCGCGTCGAGCAGGTACCGGCTGCCCAGCGGGCGTCCGGAGTCGCCGACCGGACGGGTGGGGGCGAGCGTGTCCTGGCGCGCGTCGGCCCCGTCCGACCGCATCTCGGGACGTACCGGCACCCGCGTGGTCTCGGGTGCGTCGGCACGCGGCGCACCGGGCTCGAGGATGCGCGCGGTCGCCCGCGGCGGGGCGGCCACGGGCGACGACCCGTCGGCGACGATGCGCAGCGCGTGCGTGAGCGTGGCCAGCTC
This sequence comes from Jatrophihabitans fulvus, assembly GCF_054781375.1. Taxonomy (NCBI): domain Bacteria; kingdom Bacillati; phylum Actinomycetota; class Actinomycetes; order Jatrophihabitantales; family Jatrophihabitantaceae; genus Jatrophihabitans; species Jatrophihabitans fulvus. The sequence continues at coordinate 1,504,349 of NZ_BAAGUN010000001.1, read as the reverse complement.
GGGACGCCGTCCGGGATCGGCGGCGAGCGCGGCGCGCAACGTGTCGGCCAGCGCGGGCGGCACGTCGGCGCGGACGAGCGGCGGCGGTTCGGCGGCGGTGAGCCGGGCGAGCCGGTCGTCCGGCGCGCCGAACGGCGGACGTCCGGTGAGCAGCGTCCAGGCGGTCGAGGCGAGCGAGAACACGTCGGCCGCCCACGTCGTCCCGCCGCCGCGCAGGACTTCGGGGGGTTCGTGACCGGTGCCGCCGGCGAGCGCGACGATGTCGGCCAGCGCGGCCGGCAGCGGAGCGACCAGGCGCACCCGTCCGCCGGGTTCGTCGATCAACGACTGCGGCGAGATCAGCCCGTGCGCGTGACCGTGCCGGCGCAGCTCGTCGAGCGCGGCGGCGCCGACGAGCGCCGCGGACACGACCTGCGCGACCGGCAACGGTCCGCGCAGCAGCCGGTCCGACAGGCTCGGCCCGGGCCGCTCGCACACCACGTACGGGCGCGGCGCCCGCGGGTCGCCGTACTCGAGCCAGGGCAGCAGGGTCGCGCCGTCGGCAGTCGCGCAGACCTCGCGCAGCATGCGGTCGAGTTCGGGCTGGTCACCGCGCAACCGGCGGCGCAGGTCCTTGCCGGCGCGGCCGTCGAGCGACCCGACGACCGTGAACAGCAGCCCGGGGCGGCCGTCCGGGCCGGTGACCCGCAGCCGCAGCACCGCGGCGGGCGAGGTGTCGTCGGACTCGGGCAGCGGATCGGCGGCACTCCAGCCGACCGGCACGACGGCAGCGCGGTCACCGCGCCGCGCCGCCCCCGTGGCTCCCCGTGCAGACACGCGCCTCCCGTCGCCGTGGCCCGCGCCCGGCGGCCGTCCGGCCTCGGCGGGGCGCAGTCCCGTGGGACACATGATCGCCGATCACCACCGGTCGCGCTCGGTGGCGTCGGGACGGGTCGGCAGGGGCGCGCCGTCCGGCCCGAGGATGCGTCCGGCGACCGGCGGCGCGACGGTGTCGTCGGCGGTGTCGTCGGCGACGGTGACGGCGGTGTCGCCGTTGGTGTCGCCGGTGTCGTCCGCGGTGTCGGGGACCGTCGCGACCTGCACCGTCGACACCGCGCCCGAGCGGACGAGCAGCGCACGTCCGGGCACCCAGCCGCCGCCGGTCGAACGGGGCAGACGCAGCTCGAACACCTCGCCGTCGACGTGGCTCGCGGGGTTGAGCAGCAGCCCGCTGCGTTCGCGCCGGGCCGTCGCCAGCCAGCCGCGGTACCGGTTGAGCAGGATGTCGTCGGTCGTGCCGGCCGCCAGCACGATCGACCCCGAGTCCCGGCTGTTGCGCACGAAGGTCTCGAGCACGCCCTGCAGCGCGTGGTCGTCGAGCAGCTCGGCGTCGTCGACGACCAGCGCCAGCGGCCCGCTCGCCGACTCGAGCGCGGCGCGCAGCCCGGCTGCCACGTCGGTGGCGAGCACGGTGACGTCGTCGCCGCTCACGTCGCGCAGCGGTGACGGGCGGGGGGCCGCGATCACGATCGGCAGCGGTCCGCCGCGCAACGACTCGACCATGGTCCGCAGCGCGGTCGACCGTCCGCTGCGGGCAGGTCCGGCGACGACGAGGGCGCCGCCCAGCTCGGCGACGTCCAGGTCGACCGGCGCCAGGTGGTCGCCGCCCACGCCGACGGTCACGACGGTCGGCGACGCCGGGCGCGGGCCGGTGCGCAGCGCCGCCACCTGCTCGGTGTCGATCTCCTCGGGCAGCGGGTCGAGGCGACGCGGCCGGTTCAGCGCGGGCAGCCCGTCCCACCGGCGCGTGAGGTCCTCGCCCAGCCGGCGCAGCTGGGCCAGTTGCGCGGTGCCCGACGGGTCGTCGCCGAGGATCGCGACCTGCACCTCCTCGCCGGTGGGAGTCCAGATCGCGCGCCCCGGCGGCATGTGACCCGGGACCGAGCGGTGGTCGACTCCGAAGTGCACGAGGTCGTCCGTCGTCGCCTGCGCGAGCACCAGACGGGCGCCCACCGCGGAACCCAGCCGGTGCGTGAGACCCGTCCGATCGGTGGCGAGCACGCACCCGACACCCACGGCCGGACCCGTCCGCAGCAGCGTCTCGAGCCGGTCGAGCAGCGCACCCGAGTCGTGCTCCTCGTAGCGGCCGACGAACGACTCGAGCCGGTCGAGCAGCAGCACGAGGTGCGGCAGACGGTCCTCGGCGGCGACCGCCGCGCGCTGTTCGGCCAGCGAACCGAACCCGGCGGACGAGAACAGCCGCTGCCGCCGGGCGATCTCCTCGCCGAGCATGCCGAGCAGCCGTTCGGTGCGTGCCTCGTCGGTGCCGTCGATGACCGCGCCGGTGTGCGGCAGCGCGTCGAGGGCGGCGAGCGCGTGGTTGCCGCAGTCGAGGGCGTAGAGGTGCAGGTCGGCCGGTGGCGTCGCCGAGGCGAGCGAGCCGGCGAGGGTGCGCAACGCGGTCGAGCGTCCCGACCGGACGGCGCCCGCGACGACGACCGGGCCGGTGGCGTCGAGGTCGATCGCGAACGGGTCCTGCGACTGCGCGGCCGGGCGGTCGACCAACCCGATCACCGCGCTGGTGGTGCTGCGCACCGGCTCGGGCAGCCAGGCCGCGGGCACCTGCGCCGGCAGCGGCGGCAGCCACGGGCGGCGCGGCTGCTCGAGCGCGAGCCCCTCGGCCGCGGTGGTGATGGCCGCGACGAGCTGGCCGAGGTCCGTCCGGCCGTGCTCGTCGACGTCGGTCGCGACGGTCTGCGCGGGCGGCAGTCCGAGCAGCGCGAACTCGCGCGGCGACACCTGCGGCACGGGGTCGGCCGCCGTCGCGGCGTCCTCCTCGGGCAGCGGCCAGCCGACGCGCGCGGCCTGGAACGCGGTGAGCTCGCCGTGGCCGGTGCGGACGTACCCGCGGCCGGGCTGCTTGGGCAGGATGCGCGCCGCGGCCGGCGTCTCGATGACGTCGTTGGACTCGGCGTCGGACGTGACCCGCAACGAGATGCGCAGGTTCAGGTTGGCGCGCATGTCGGCGCTGACGACCCCGCCCGGGCGTTGGGTGGCCAGCACCACGTGCACGCCCAGCGAGCGTCCGCGCATGCCGATGCCGACGACACCGGGCACGAAGTCGGGGACCTCCTCGACGAGCGAGGCGAACTCGTCCACGACGATCACCAGCCGGGGCAGGCGGGCGCCGGTGCGGGCCCAGTAGTCGGCGATGTCCTTGGCGCCGGCCTCGGCCAGCAGCGTCTCGCGGCGTTTGAGCTCGGCGGACAACGAGTCGAGGGCGCGGGTGACGAGGTGACCGTCCAGGTCGGTGATCAGCCCGGCGCAGTGCGGAAGGTCGGCGCAGGCCGCGAACGCCGACCCGCCCTTGTAGTCGACGAGCACGAAGTTCATGGCGTCCGGCGTGTTCGCCAGCGCGAGCGAGGCGACGAACGTCTGCAGCAGCTCGGACTTGCCCGAACCGGACGTGCCCGCGACGAGCCCGTGCGGGCCGTCCTTCACGAGGTCGACGACGACCGGTTCGCCCGCGGCCATGCCGAGCAGCGCGCGCGAGGAGCGTCCGCCCGGGGAGGTGGCCCAGCGGCGGCGGACGGCGTCGGCGTCGGCGGTGATGTCGGCGAGCTCGGTGAACCGGACGCGGTCGGGCAGCTCGCGGTCGGCGTCGCCGTCGCCGAGGGCGTGGAGCGGGGTGAGCGAGCGGGCGACCCGCTCGGCATCGGCGGCCGCGCAGCCGTCGAGCAGCACGTCCTCGACGGGCTCGGCGCCGTCGGCGCTGACGCGCGCGCGGGTGCCGGTGGCACTGGTGGCCACGACGGTCGCGCCGCACTCGTCGGGCAGCGCGGTCTCGTCCGCGTCGAGGCACAGCGCGTACACGCCGACGGCCGGTCCCTGCGCGAGCAGGCGCGCCAGCCCGGGCACGGCACGCATGCGGCGGGCACCGTCGAGCACGACCAGCACGGCGCGGCCGGGCGGCGGGCCCCCCGCGAGCCGGGCGCGCTGCTCGGCGCTGCGGTCCTCGATGAGACGCAGCAGTTCGGCCAGGCGGGCGCTCGCCTGGTCGCCGTCGACGGCGACGGTGCGGTGGCAGGCCAGGGCGTCCGAGGCGGGTCGCGTGTGCGGCAGCCAGCCGGTCCACCGCCAGTCGTCGGCGGTGTCGCCGCCGGTGACGACGGTGATGCCGAGGTCGCCGGGGGAGTGCAGCACGGCCGCCTGCACGACGAGCGCGCGGGCGGCGGCGAGCAGCGCGTCGCGGGGCGCGGCGACGCCGACGACTCCCGCGGTGCGGACGGCCACCGCCACCGGCACGTCGTGCACGGTCGGCACCGTCGGCGGCGGCGCGTCGCTCGAGGCGCGCTGCAGCGTCAGTTCGGCCGGACGGTCGGAGGTTCCCACCCGCAGCTCGAGGAACGACCCGCTCGCGCGGCGGCGCTGCCACAGGGTGGCGTCCGGCAGCAGGGCGCGGCGGATCAGTTCGGCGGGGTCGGGGGCGAATCGGCGGCTGTCGTGCTCGTCGGCGGCGGCCGCGGCGGCGACGTCGCGCTCGTAGGTCGCCAGGTCGGCGCGGTACTCGCGCAGCTGGGCGGCGTAGCTCTTCTTCCCGCCGCGGCGCTCGCTCAGGTAGTTGGCCACCAGCATCACCGGCGACAGCAGCATCATGATCACGAGGTACGCGCCGTAGCGCGGGAAGATCACGAAGATGACGGCACCGAGCACCAGCGGGGCCAGCGCGGCGATCCACGGCATGCGGAAGCCGGTCGGCTTCTTCGGCTCGGCGGGCTGCGTCAGGGTCACCCGACGTCGGGGCGGCTCGAGGTGCGGTGGACGGTTGAACGCGCGCCGCCCGGTGGCGGGGTCGTCGGTGAGGTCGGCCGGGCGGGCCTCGACCGGACGGGCCGCGACCACCGTCTCGCCGAGGCGGACGGGTTCGTCGAAGCCGACGTCCGTGGTGTCGGGCAGGCGCACCCCGTGCCGACCGACGCCGTTGCGCGAACCGAGGTCGCGCAGCTCCAGGCGGGACCCGTCCGCGGTGAGCCGGAACGCGGCGTGCCGACGGCTCACCTCCGGGTCGCGCAGGCGCAGCCCGCACGCCGGCGCGCGCCCCGCCTCCACGACCTCGCGCCGGCCGAGACCGACGGCCGGCCCGGCGTTCAGGCCTCCGACGGCGCTCAGCACCACGCCCTCCGGCGGGGGGACGGGGCCGTCGACCGGGGCGTCGAGCCCGACGACGGCGCCGCTGCGGACCTCGCTGCCGGCCAGTGGTTCGTCGGCCGACAGGAAACGGGATCCCAGCCAGAGTCCAGGACGGTCGGCCGCGCCGAGCGCCGTGCAGAGGTGCCCGATCGTGGTGCCGGCGGTGTCGTCCGTCCGGATCGTCACGTCACGGAGCTGCCGATGCGCGGCATCGGCAGCCCCGGTGACGACCGTCAGTTCGAGTTCCACGACGCGGTCCCGTGTCCGTCGGCGGCAGGGTCAGTTGCCGGCCCGGTCGAGGGCCATCTTGCGGTTGTTGACCTCGGTCGAGGCGTCGGTCAGCGCGGCGGACATCTGGTCGAGCGCCGGACGGAACTGCGACTCCCACGCCTCGCGGAACCGGGCGGCGGCGCCACCCTCCCAGTCGGTGCCCGAGATCAGCGCGGACAGGTTGGCCTTGAGGTCGTGCACGTCGCCGCTGCAGACGCCCAGGCGGCGGGAGAGGCTCTCGAGCTGGGGAAGGTCGGCCTTGATCATCGGTGCTCCTCGGGTTGGGGCGGGTCTGCTGCCCGCCTGACACCGACGACGTTATGAACGTCCCGGGGGCCGCGAAATCGGAAACCCTCCCCAGGAAGGGCTACCGGTGCAGCAGCTGCAGGTCCTCACGCGAGACCAGACCGGTGGTGAGCGCGTACTCGGCCAGGTTGTTGAGGGCGAACGGCCCGGTGAGGTTCGGGACGCCCGCGTTCGACAGCCGCGCGCGCAGGTACTCGATGCGCTTGACCAGCGTGGTGCGCGGCCAGCCGAGCCGGGCCGCTGCGGCGGCGTACGACTTCGGGTTCGGGTCGTAGCGCGGTCCCTCCTCCAGGTACCCCGCGAACAACGCGATGAGGGCGGCGCGGTCGGCGGGGTTGACGACGACCTCCTCGCCGATGGTGGTGGGCTGCCCGGCGACGGGGACGTCGTCGTCCGGCCCCGCCGCCGCGACGGGCAGATCGAGCGCGAACTCGTGCGTGCGGTCCTGGCCGTCGACGAGCACCCGGGTGGGGCCCTCGGCGGCCCGGCGGCGTCCGGGCGGCAGCACGCTGCGCAGCCCGTACTCGTCGACGATCGCCAGCGAGCGGGACGCGCTCGCGTTGACGACCCACCACAGGCCGCTGTCGCGTTCGAGGCGGCCGGCCAGGCGGGAGATCGCGAGGTCCCCGGGGTCGAGGCACAGCGTGCAGTCGGGGGAGCGGCCGAAGCTGAACTCGTCGCCCGGGTGCACCTCGAAGGTGGCCGTGCCGGCGCGGACGGTCAGCACCGCAGCCGCCACGTCGGCGGCGACGTCGGCGGGGGTGTCGGTGGGGTCGGTCGACGGACCGTTGTCGGGAGTCATCGTGGGTAGGGTTTCCCATTTCCGGGCGCGGGTAGATCACGGTCCACTGGATTCGGTCGCTCATCAGGACAACGACGGCGGCATTTGCGACGTTAAGGGACGACAGCTCATCGGTGGAGGTCGAGTCGGGTGGCACTGCTCCGATCCGGACGGACGGCCGGCGGCCTGGTCACGGTCGCCGCGCTCGCCGCGGGTCTCGCGGCGGCGCTCGGCGCCGGGTACACGGTCGCCGAGGCGGCCCTGTCGGACGGGTCCGCGTACGTCACCAAGGGCACGTCCGTCGCGCACGTGAACGGCGAGTCCCGCACCATCGACGGCACCACCACCCAGGCGGTCGGCGCGAACGGCGACCCCATCGAGGTGCGCCAGTTGCCCACAGGGCAGGTCATCGCCATCAACGGCCGCACCGGCAAGCCCGTCACGGTCGACCCGGGCACCCTGAAGACCCGGCCCACCGCGGGTCGCGGCGTGGCGATCGGAGGCAAGGGCGCGGTCGCGACGGTCGTGTCCGGCAACGGCGGCTGGCTGGTCGACTTCGGCAATCGCAAGGTCAGCCCGCTGCGCGGTGGCACCGCCACCACCTCGTACGCGGTGCCGGGCGACATCACCGACGCCGCCCCCGGCCCGGACGGGTCCGTCGTCGTGCTGCTGCGCGACGGCACGCTGCGGCGCATCGGCACCGACGGCGGGCAGCGGACGGTCGACGCGAACGGCACCCGCGGCGGCGCGCTCACCGTGGCCGGCGGCACCACGTATCTGGTGACGCGCGAGGGCGCCGTGCTCGACGTGAGCGGCGCGAGCGCCCGTTCCGTCGCCGGCGTCGGACGGTCCGTCCTCGACCCCACGCTCGGCGGCGTCCTCGTCGGGTCGCTGCAGGGATCCGGCCAGAACGTCCTCATCGTCGTCGGTGACGACCTGATCGTCGTCGATCCTGCGACCGGCAAGGTGGGCAGCCGCATCCAGCTCCGGGCGGACGGGCACGAGCTCGGCCGGCCCGTCGAGTACCGCGGACGGGTCTACGTGCCCGACTACGACGCCCACAAGATCATCGTGGTCGACCTGGCGCGCACGCAGCGCCTGCCCGACCTGCAGGACGTCCCCGGCGACCAGCAGCGCTTCGACCTGTTCGTCGAGGGCGGACGGTTGTGGGCCAACGACCAGTACTCCCGGCTGCTCGTGCAGTTCGACGGCACGACGCGCCACACCGTCGACAAGGGCCCGGGCGGCGGCGTCCGCGGCGACCGTCCGCAGCGCACCGGAACGGGGAGCACCGTGCCCCCCACCGGCGGGACGACGCTGCCGCCCACCCGCGGTTCGTTGCCGCCGACGGGTGGGTCGCTCCCGCCGACGGGTGGGTCGCTCCCGCCCACCGGCGGCACCCTGCCGCCGACCGGTGGCACCGCGCCCCAGGGCGGTGGCGGCGACCGTCCGACCGGCGGGTCGACGCGGGCGCCCGGTGGCGGGGGCAACGACCCGTCCCGGGCCACGCAGGTCGTCGTCCCCACGCCCGCCGCCGGCACGTTCCTCGACGAGTTCTGCGCCACGCTGCGCGACGCCGACCTGCGCTGCAATCCCATCGCCAAGGACGACCCGAAGGTCGAGTCCGACACCGTGACCGACGTGCCCCAGGCCGGACGGAAGGTCCCGGCGGGTTCCGCCGTCGACGTCTACTACGCCGGAAAGCCCGCCGTCCCGACCCCGAGGCAGGACGACACCGTTCGCAGCTACTGCGACACGGTGACCAAGACCGGCTTCACGTGCCGCTTCGAGGCTGCGCCCGGCCCGGCGGCCACCCCGGACGCCTTCGGGAGGGTGTCGGAAACCCAGCCGACGGCGGGCACCGATCTCGCAACGGGCGAACCGGTCACGATCGTCTACTACGCCACGTTCGCGCTGCCGAATCTGGTGGGCCAGAACGCCTCCACGGTGTGCACGCAGCTCACGCGGACGGCGGAGCTCCCGGTTCGGGGCGGTGCCTATAGCCAGGCGACAATGCGTTGCACGGTCGACGACGGAGATCCCGCGCCGAAGGGCAACCCGGGCGCGAAGGGCACGGTCCAGAGCCAGACTCCGGACGCCGGTGGGCCGGTCGCCGGCGGCGACACCGTCACCGTCCGCCAGTACACCGGTGACGCCATCGTGCCGGAGTACCGCGGGCAGAACGCCGACGTCGCGAACGCGGCCTGCAATCAGCAACCGTTCACCTGCCAGATCGTCGACGGCCAGATCGCCACCGCGAACGGGCAACCCGCCGCGAACCTCATCGGCCAGGTGTACGAGATGCAGAACGCGGACAACGCCTCGATCGCCGGCGACTCGAGACAACCGGTCGGCGCCACCATCAAGCTGGTCCGCTACGTCGGCCAGGGCGCGGTGCCGGACGTCAGCAACCGACCCCCGGACCAGGCCTGCGCCGAGCTGGCGGCGGCCGGCTTCAACTGCACGAAGAACGGCGGGCAGCAGACCGCGTCGTACAACAACGTGGTGGGGCAGAGCCCCGCGGCCGGCACCTCCGCGACCGTCGGCACGGTCGTCACCGTGAATTACAACGGCATCCCGCTCGTCGGGCTGAACCTGTACCAGAGGAACGAGAACGGCGGGTACGTGCAGATCGCACGCGTCGCCGATCGTCCCGCACCGGACGGCTTCACGCTGGTCGGCACCCTGGGCCGCGTCTACTACCCGAATTCGGGGACCGGCAACGGCAATTGGGAACTGCACGAGTTCACCGCGAACTGCGGTGGCCACACGCCCAACATCCTCTACTCGCACGGTGCGCCGGGCGGGTGCATGTCCGGCGGCGGTGGCGCGTCCGCGGCGGGGATGATCGTGCCGTCCGCCGTGTCCGGCGGCGGGTACACGTGTGACGTCCCGGGGTCGGTGTGGCTCTACCGCGTCACGACCGACACCCTCGGTCCGAACGGCACGACCGTCCGCAACTACAGCGTGTCGGGGCCGGTGAACGGCGCGCCTCCGGCGGGTTGGCAGGAGCAGCTCGGATGCATGTACTCGCCGTGACGTGCGGTCGGGCGCGTTCCGCGTGCGCCGCGGCGATGTTCAGGCGTTCCTGGTGCCCGGGCGCGTCCGCGGTCTGAAGATCCGCGCGGACGGGTGATGTTCAGGCCTTCCCGGTGCCCGGGCGCGTCCGTGGTCTGAAGATCCACGCGGACGGGCGATGTTCAGGCGTTCCCGGTGCCCGGGCGCGTCCGCGGTCTGAAGATCCACGCGGACGGGTGATGTTCAGGCGTTCCCGGTGCCCGGGCGCGTCCGCGGTCTGAAGATCCAGCCCGCCGCACCCGTGGGGAACCCTTCCGATTCCGCACCGCCCGTCCGCACGCCAGAGTCATCGGGAGAGACCGAGACCGGCAGGAGAACGAGATGGTCGCGAAGGATCCGCACGCAGCGCTGTGGGAGCAGGCCGAACGCAGCTTGCGCTACCGCATCGACCGCATGCACGACACCGGCTGGACCGTCGACCGGGCGCGTGACCACCTGAACTGGCGCGGGCCGTCGGCCGACCGGTTCCGGGCCGAGGCGGACGACCTGCACGACGCGCTGCACCAGCACAACGACGCCCTGCGGACGCTGTTGCGCTACGTGCAGCTGGCCGCCGAGGCGTCCGCGGCCGATGCCCGCCGGAAGGTCGTGGCGCAGTGAGCGACCCGATGAACGAGGTGACGTGGGCGAAGAGCCTGCTCGGCCACATGGGTTACGACGTGAACCGCAACAGCGTGACCGCGCTGGTCGCGTGGCAGTACGCCGAAGGCGGTCACCACGCCAACGACGCGCGCTTCAACCCGCTCAACACGACGCGCGACAGCAAGCTGAACGGCGGCGACTACCCCTACGTCAACGGCCACGGCGTGTGCAGTTACCCGAACCGGGACGTCGGTCTGGACAAGACCGTCGAGACGCTGAAGCTGCCCGCGTACGCCGACGTCCGCAAGGACCTCGAGCGCGGCGCACCGCCCGCCACCACACTCGGTGCCGTGGTCGCCTCGCCGTGGGGGACGTCGTCGCTCGCGACCGACGCCGGCGTGCTCGCCCGGGCGAAGAACGCCGTCGCCGACCGCCCGGACGTGACGTCGGGGCGTCCCGACGGGGGCGGCAGGAAGGGTGACGCCCCGGCGGGGTCCAACAAGGTGGTGCTCGACCTGCACGAGCTGCGCCGTCTCGACCGCACGTACCGCACTGCGAGCGACGAGATCGTCCGTCACCGGCAGGTCGTCGGCGACATCGCCTCCGCGCTCCAGCCGGCACTCGCGGCCCTGCACGACAGGGCGCTCGCCACGGTCATCGACGCCACCTTCGACTGGTTGCTCGCCCCCGGTGGCGGTCTCGACGCGGACGCACGGCAGCACGACCGCCTGTCGCAGCTCGCGGGCGACATCCGGCGGCTCGCCGAGGAGGCGGACGCCGATCACGACGGCCGCTGGTCGCGGGGCGAGGCGATGTCGTTCGCCTCGAAGCACAAGGGAGAGTCCGGCGCGGCCCTCGCCGCGGTCACCGCAGCCCTGGCAGGCGGCACGATCGTGAAGCGGGGCGCGAACCCCGGCGGCGGTACGGCGAACGGCGGCGGCACGTCCGGTGGTGGCGGCTCGTCCCGTCGCGAGCGGGTCGAGAAAATGCTCGACTTCGCGCAAAAGCAGAAGGCGACGGACGGCGGCACGAACACCACCAAGTACAACGACTGGTACGGCGTGGCCAACGGCCAGCCGTGGTGCGCGATGTTCGTCTCGTACGTCTTCGCGAAGTCGGGCAACCCGCTGCCGGCGATGCAGACGTCGCACACCGGCTTCGCGCACTGCCACTACGCGATCGCCTACGCGCGCGAGCACGGCCAACTCGACAGCAGGCCCCAGGTGGGCGACATCTTCATCCGCAAGGACGAGCAGCACACCGGCATCGTCAGCAAGGTCAACGCCGACGGCAGCTTCGAGACGATCGAGGGCAACGCCGGTCCGAACACCGACCGGGTGTGGCACGGCAAGCGCGAGAACGACGGCCAGTACTGGTTCTGGACCGCAATCCGCTGATCGTCAGCCGGCGGCCACGGGGGTGCCCACGCTCAACGGGTCCTCGAGCAGGTCGGCGAACGCGAGTTCGGCCGCGCCGAGCAACGGCGACTCGGCGCCGAAGTGCGGCTGCACCAGCTCGACGCTGCTGCGCGGTGCCACGAGGGCGTGATGATCCAGCGACGCCTCGATGTCGTCGCGCTGCAGGTCGAGCAGCTGCGACAGCGAGCCGCCCAGGAGCACCCGCTGCGGGTTCAGGGTGTTGACGAGCGTGGCGATGGTGCGCCCGAGCGGGTCGGCGACGTCGTGCAGTGCCTTCAGCGCGGCCCGGTCACCCGACCGCGCGTCGGCGAACAGCTGCGCCACCGCCTCGTCCGTCGGCGGCAGCGGGCGTCCGGCCCGCGCCAGCAGCGCACCGTCGCCGATGAAGGTCTCGGTGCACCCCCGCTTGCCGCAGTGGCAACGCTCGCCGCCGGAGTCGATGACGTTGTGGCCGATCTCGCCGGCGTGACCGTTGATGCCGCGCAACGGCGCCCCGTTGACCACGATGCCGGCGCCGACGCCGATACGGCCGAGCAGGTAGACGATGTCGTCGAAGCCACGGCCCGCGCCGCGCAGGTGCTCGACGTACACCGACAGGTCGGCGTCGTTGCCGATGTGGATGCGCCGTGCGGACGGCAGCGTGTCGGCCAGCTCGGACGCGAGCATCGCGCCCAGCTCGACGTCGTGCCACTCGAGGTTGGGAGCGACCCGGATGTGGCCGGAGTCGCGGTCGACGGTGCCCGGCACGCTGACGCCGAGCGCCATCGGGGGACCGGTGCGGCCGGCGGCGACGGCCACCGCCGTGATGGCCTCGGCGATGACCCGGACCACCTGCTCGGGCGGGTCGTGCTGCGGACCGGTCGGCACCAGGTGCCGTCCGAGCACCTCCCCGCCGAGCCCGACCGCGGCGGTGGCCACGTGCGTGACGTCGATGTCGACGGCCGCCACGTAGGGACCGCCCTCGTGCGGACCGACCACGTGGGACGGCCGCCCGACGCTGGAGCCGCCGGTCGGCACCACCTCGTCGACCCAGCCGAGGTCGAGCAGGTCCGCGACGAGCGCGCCCATCGTCGACCGGCTGACCCGCAGGCGCTGCGTGAGCTCGGCCCGCGTCAGCGCCCCGTCCCGGTGGATGTGCCCCAGAACGAGGGCCAGGTTGTGCCGCCGGATCGCGTCCGGACGCGCCGCTGGTGACGCGACCACGTCGTCGCCTTCCTCGATCGCCCGGTGTCGATCAGGTCGCGGCCGAGCGGCGCCGGGACAGCGCGTCGACCGCGGCGGCGAGCAGCAGCGCTGCGCCGGTCGCACCGAACTGCAGCGAGTTGCTCACCGCGGTGTTCTGGGTGTTGATGAGGTTCGCGGTGCCGTTGTAGATGACCTCGACGACCGCGCCGCCGATGATCGCGTCGATCATGCGTCCCTTGCCGCCGAAGAGGCTCGTGCCGCCGATGACGGCCGCGCCGACCGCGAGCAGCAGCGTGTTGCCGCCGTAGTTCTGCTGGCTGACCGACGACACGTTGGAGCCGATCATGATGCCGCCGACCGCCGCCATGAAGCCGCCGAGGACGAACACCGAGATGCGGATGCGGTCGACGTTGATGCCGGCGCGGCGCGCGGCCTCCTCGTTGCCACCGACGGCGTACAGGTGGCGGCCGTAGCGGGTGCGTCCGAGGATGAAGGTGAACACGACGAACAGCACGACGAGCACGGGGATGACCCACGGGACGCCCTCGACCGCCGGGGGCTTCACGAACTTGATCGTGCCGTTCACGTTGCGCGGCACCGGCTCCTGGTTCACGGCGCGGTTCAGGCCGAGCATGTAGATGACCCCGAAGGTCAGCACCGCGAGCACGAGGATCTTGCCGACCCACACGGCCACCGGCTCGGCGACGAGACCCTGCCGGCGTCGCGAGGCCACGGCCAGCGCCTTGAGCCCGGCGTAGCCGCCGACGATGACGATGCCGAGGACCCAGCCCGCCCAGATGGGCATCTGCTTGTTCGCGAACGCGAGCACCACGTCGTCGGTGATGCCGACGTCGCCGTGCTGGCCGGCACCGGTGTTCAGCACCAGCAGCATCAGACCCTGGAAGCCCAGGAAGCAGGCGAGCGTCACGATGAACGACGGGATGCCGACCTTGGCGCGGATCCAGCCGATGAACAGGCCGATCAGGGCGCCGGCGATCAGCGCGGCCGGGATGGTGACGTACCAGCTGTAGTCGTAGCCGACCATGAGCCGCACCATGATCGCGGCGCAGACACCGGCGGTGTAGCCGGCGGCGAGGTCGATCTCGCCGAGCAGCAGCACGAACACGAGGCCCATGGCGACGAAGATCGTGCCCGCGCCCTCGGTGAACATGTTGCCGAAGTTGAACAGCGTGCTGAAGCTCGGCTGCACGATCGTGAAGAAGATGGCGAGCACGATCAGGCCGGTGAGGGCCGGCAGCGAACCCATGTCGCCGCCGCGCACCCGCTGCACGTAGATGCGGAAGTAGTCACGCGGCCCGCCCTCGACGGGCGCGTTCGTGGCGGCCGCCGCGGCCAGGTCGGCCTCGGAGCTGATCGGCGACGCGGCCGGGGTCTGCTCCGCGGGCTGGTCGTCCTTCTTGATGTCGGTCACGCCGACGCTCCGCTCTTGGTCAGGGTGGGGCCGTCGGAACCCTCGAGCCGGCCCGTGGTGATCAGTTCGACGAGCTGCTGCTGGTTGACGTCGCTGCGACGCACGATCGCCGCGGTCTCGCCGAGGTACAGCACCGCGATGCGGTCGGCGACGCGCAGCACGTCGGACATGTTGTGGGAGATCAGGACGACGGCCAGCCCGCGGTCGGCCAGGCGGCGGACCAGCTGCAGCACCTGCTCGGTCTGCGCGACGCCGAGGGCGGCGGTGGGCTCGTCGAGGATGACGACCTTGGAGTTCCAGAGCACGGCCTTCGCGATGGCGACCGTCTGGCGCTGACCGCCGGACAGGCTCGACACCCGCTGGCGGACGGACTTCACCGTGCGCACCGACAGCGACGCGAGGGTCTCGGCGGCCGCCTGCTCCATGCTCGACTCGTTGAGCACGAGGTTCTTGTGACGTTCGCGGCCGAGGAACATGTTCTGGACGATGTCCAGGTTGTCGGCGAGCGCGAGGTCCTGGTAGACGATCTCGATGCCCAGCGCGCTGGCGTCGCGCGGGCTGTGCACGCTGACCTCGTTGCCGTCGAACAGGTACGTGCCCGAGTCGATGGTGTACGTGCCGCTGATGCACTTGACCAGCGTGGACTTGCCCGCCCCGTTGTCACCGACGAGCGCAGTCACCTCGCCGGGTGTCGCGTTGAAGTAGACCTTCTTGAGGACGTCGACGGGGCCGAAGCTCTTGTCGACGTCACGCAGTTCGAGGATGGGCTGGTCGGCCACGCTGATCCCTTTCAGGGTGAGAAGAACGACCCGGCGGTGGCCGCCGCCGCGATCCGGCCCGCGAGGGGACGGTGCAGACGGCGGCCACCGGTTCGGGAACTGCCTACTTGACGCCGGCCTTGGTGCACAGGGCGGCGTAGCTGCCCGTGCAGACGGTGTTCTTCGGCGTGTACTTGTCGTTGATCGGGTCCGCGACGTTGTCCTTGGTGATGACGGTCGGGGTCGCCAGGATGGCGGGGACCTTCTTCTTCGACTGCGTGTCCTCGATCGTCACGCCCTTGGTGTCGGGCGTCTGGCCGTTGGCCAGCTGCGCGATCGCCTCGATGGCCGGCTGGGCCTCCTTGGTCGACGGCTTGTAGATCGTGAAGCACTGGTTGCCCGCGAGGATCTGCTGCAGACCCGCCGCGGACGCGTCCTGACCACTGACCGCGACCTTGCCGTTGAGGCTCTGACGCTTCAGGTTGGTGATCACGGCGCCGGCCATCGTGTCGTTGGCGACCATGACGGCCTTGATGTTCGGGTTCTTGCTCAGCATCGAGTTGAACACGCGGCTGGCCGTGGGGGCGTCCCACTGACCGGTCTGCTTGGCGACGCGGGTCCAGCCCTGCTGCTTGCTCAGGACACTGTCGTAGCCCTGGGCGAACAGCGTGGCGTTGTTGTCGGTCGGGGCGCCGTCGATGTCGACGTACTGGACCGACTTCAGGTCCTTGACCTGCGGGCACTCGGTGAGCGCCTTGCCCTGGGCCTCGCCGACCTTGACGTTGTCGAACGAGATGTACAGCGACGCGGTGCCGCCGAGGGTCAGGCGGTCGTAGTCGACGGTGATGACGCCCGCCGAGGTGGCCTGCTTCTGGATCGCGGCACCCGACGCGGAGTCGAGGTTGACGATCATGAGGACCTTGACGCCGTCCGAGATCATCTGCTGCGCGATGGTCTTCATCTTCGACGCCGAGCCGTCGGCGTTCTTGATGTTGCAGTCGAGGTTGTAGGTCTTGCAGTTCGCCTCGAGCGCGGTCGGGTCCGCGGTGATCCACCGCGGCGAGGACGTCGTGTCGGGCAGGATGATGCCGACCTTCTTGCCCTGGCCGTCGATCTTGCCGCCGGTGTTACCGCCGCTGGTGCCGCCGGAGGGAGCCTGGCTGGCCGCCCCCGTGTTGGCCGGAGGGTTGCTGCTGCCGCCGCCGTCGCCGCCGTCCGAGCCGCACGCGCTCAGGACGGTGGCGGCTGCGATGCCGAGTACCGCAAGTGACACAGAGGTCTTGCGCATCTACGAATCCACGCCTCTCGAGTTCGGGCCTCCCGAATCCGCCCCGTCCGCCGGCGGAGGATTTGTTCGACCACTGAATGTTGTGCGCGCGAACATATATCAGGGTGGCCCCTATCACGGCAGATAGTGACCAGCCTGTTACCTACCGAGAAAAGTTCGGTTACGGAATCGGCCCGAGCTGCCACACACCGGACAGAACGCTCGCGCGCTCGGCTTCACATCACCTTTAACCGGCGCCGCCCCGGACCGTGACGGTCCGGGGCGGCGGGTGGTGCCTGCGGCTATCGGCTCAGAGCAGCGAGCGCAGCACGTACTGCATGATGCCGCCGTGCCGGTAGTAGTCGGCCTCGCCGGGGGTGTCGATGCGCACGCGCGCGTCGAACTCGACGTCGCCCGCCGTCACGTGGACGGTGTGCGGGATCGAGCCGTCGTTGAGTGCGGTGACCCCGGTGATCGAGAACGTCTCCTCGCCGGTGAGGCCCAGCGACTCGGCGCTCTGCCCGTCCGGGAACTGCAGCGGCAGCACGCCCATGCCGATGAGGTTCGAGCGGTGGATGCGCTCGTAGCTCTCGGCGATGACGGCGCGGACGCCGAGCAGGGCCGTCCCCTTCGCCGCCCAGTCACGTGAGGAGCCCGAGCCGTACTCCTTGCCCGCGAGGATGACGAGCGGCGTGCCGGCCTCGGCGTAGTTGACCGAGGCGTCGTAGATCGTCGTGACCTCGCCGCCGGAGGTGAAGTCGCGGGTGAAGCCGCCCTCGGTGCCGGGTGCCAGCTGGTTGCGCAGCCGGATGTTCGCGAACGTGCCGCGGATCATGACCTCGTGGTTGCCGCGGCGCGAGCCGTAGGAGTTGAAGTCGCGACGCTCGACGCCGTGCTCGGCGAGGTACTTGCCGGCGGGGGAGTCGGCCTTGATCGCGCCGGCCGGGGAGATGTGGTCGGTGGTGACCGAGTCGCCGAGGCGGGCGAGGACGCGGGCGCCCTCGATGTCGGTGACGTCGGACGGCTCGGTCGCCATGCCCTCGAAGTACGGGGGCTTGCGGACGTAGGTCGACTCGGTGTCCCACTCGAAGGTGGCGCCCTCGGGCGTGGGCAGGTTCTGCCACTTCTCGTCACCGGCGAAGACCTCGCCGTAGTTGCGGGTGTACATCTCGGACGCGATCGCGTCGTTGACGACCTCCTGGACCTCGGCGGGCGAGGGCCAGATGTCGGTGAGGAACACGTCGTTGCCGTCGGTGTCCTGACCGAGCGGTTCGGTCGTGATGTCGATGTCCATCGACCCGGCGATGGCGTAGGCGACGACGAGCGGCGGCGACGCGAGGTAGTTCATCTTCACGTCGGGGTTGATGCGCCCCTCGAAGTTGCGGTTGCCCGACAGCACCGAGACGACGGCGAGGTCGCTGTCGTTGACCGCCTGCGAGATCTCCTCCGGCAGCGGGCCGGAGTTGCCGATGCACGTGGTGCAGCCGTAGCCGACGAGGTTGAAGCCGAGCTTGTCGAGGTACGGGGTGAGGCCGGCGCGGTCGTAGTAGTCGGTGACCACCTTCGAGCCCGGCGCCAGCGTGGTCTTGACCCACGGCTTGCGGGTCAGGCCCTTCTCGACGGCCTTCTTCGCCAGCAGCGCGGCGCCGATCATGACCGACGGGTTGGACGTGTTCGTGCACGACGTGATCGCCGCGATCGCGACGGCGCCGTGGTCGAGCTCGCACTCGCCGCCGTCGGACAGGCTGACCGGGGTCGGCTTGGACGGACGTCCCTCGGCGTTGCCGACCGCGGACGTCCGCGCCGGCGCCGACTCGTGACCGCTGGGGCTGGACGGGTCGGAGGCCGGGAACGACTCGGCGCTGGCCTCGTCGACGGCGTCCTGCACGGAGTCGCCGTCGACGTAGGACGCGAGCGCCTCGCGGAACATCGGCTTGGCCGACTTCAGCGGCACGCGGTCCTGCGGGCGCTTCGGCCCGGCGAGCGACGGCTCGACGGTCGACAGGTCGAGCTCGAGGTGCTCGGAGAAGCTGGGCTCGACCGAAGCGTCGTGCCAGAGGTTGTTCTCCTTGGCGTACCGCTCGACGAGCTCGATCTGCTCGTCCTTGCGCCCGGTGAAGCGCAGGTACTTCAGCGTCTCGTCGTCGATCGGGAACATGGCCGCCGTCGAGCCGTACTCGGGGCTCATGTTGCCGATGGTGGCGCGGTTGGCCAGCGGCACCGCGGCGACGCCCGGGCCGTAGAACTCGACGAACTTGCCGACGACGCCGTGCTTGCGCAGCATCTCTGTGATCGTGAGGACGAGGTCGGTGGCGGTGGAACCGTCCGGCAGCTCGCCGTTGAGCTTGAAGCCGACGACGCGGGGGATCAGCATGCTGACCGGCTGGCCGAGCATCGCGGCCTCGGCCTCGATGCCGCCGACGCCCCAGCCGAGCACGCCGAGGCCGTTGACCATCGTGGTGTGCGAGTCGGTGCCGACGAGGGTGTCGGGGTAGGCCAGGCCGCCCCGCTCGAAGATCACGCGGGCGAGGTACTCGATGTTGACCTGGTGGACGATGCCGGTGCCCGGCGGCACCACCTTGAACTCGTTGAACGCGCCCTGGCCCCAGCGCAGGAACTGGTAGCGCTCGATGTTGCGTTCGTACTCGAGCTCGACGTTCTTCTCGAACGCGTCCGGCGTGCCGAACAGATCGGCGATGACGCTGTGGTCGATGACCAGCTCGGCCGGCGCGAGCGGGTTGATCTTGGTGGCGTCGCCACCCAGCTCGACGACCGCCTCGCGCATGGTGGCGAGGTCGACGACCGCGGGAACGCCGGTGAAGTCCTGCATCACGACGCGGGCCGGGGTGAACTGGATCTCGGTGTCGGGCTCGGCGGACGGGTCCCAGGCGGCGATCGCGGAGATCTGCTCGGCGGTGACGTTCTTGCCGTCCTCGGTGCGCAGCAGGTTCTCGAGCAGCACCTTCAGGCTGTAGGGCAGCTTCTCCCAGCCGTCGACGGCGTCGAGCCTGAAGTAGTCGAGCGAGCGGTCGCCGACACTCAGCGACGCTCGCGATCCGAAGCTGTTCTTGCTCTCTGCGGGCACGGGCTGCTCCTCTGCGCTGGGGGCGATGGGTTCGTTCCGGAGATCTCTTGACGTCAAGATACCACCGTCCGTCCGCCGTCAGGATCGGACGAAGGGTGGGTTGCGGCTGCCGGTCCTGCCAGTGACCGGACGGTAAAGTCCGCGTCCGTGACGAGCGAGCGGGCGCTGCCCTGGCGGCGGGTCCGCATCGCGGCGTACCTGCTGTACGCGGCCGCGCTCCTCGTGCTCGTCATCGTCGACGGCGTACCCACCGGCAGGGTGCTCATCGCGGCGATCATCGTCGTCGGTCTGCTGCTCACCCGCATCGGACTCGGGTGGCGGGCCGCCGGACGGGTGGTGCTCGACTGGCTGCCGTTCTCGGCCGTCCTCATGCTCTACGACCGCACCCGGGCCGCGGCCGACGCCATCGGGCTGCCGGTGCACGTCGGCGACGTGCTCGACGTCGAGAAGACCCTGTTCGGCGGGGGGAGCACGATTCCCACCGTCTGGCTGCAGCAGCACCTGTACGACCCGGGGACGGTGCACTGGTACGACGTGGCGTGCACGCTGATCTACACGTCGCACTTCCTGATGACGCCCGTGCTCGCCGCGGTGCTGTGGCTGCGCAGCCGTCCGCTGTGGCTGTCGTACATCGTGCGGGTGGTCGCCCTGTCGGCCGCAGGGCTCGT
Source organism: Jatrophihabitans fulvus (assembly GCF_054781375.1). NCBI lineage: Bacteria > Bacillati > Actinomycetota > Actinomycetes > Jatrophihabitantales > Jatrophihabitantaceae > Jatrophihabitans > Jatrophihabitans fulvus. The sequence continues at coordinate 1,484,350 of NZ_BAAGUN010000001.1, read as the reverse complement.
GACGTACGTGCTCTTCCCGCAGGCGCCGCCCTGGTACGCCTACGCCGACGGGCTCACCGAGCCGATCGCACGCCTGTCGTCCCGCGGCTGGATCCCGCTGGGGCTCGGGGGAGTGCAGCAGAGCCTCGAGACCGCGCAGAAGGTCAGCGCCAATCCCGTCGCCGCCATGCCGTCGCTGCACACCGCCTTCGCGGTTCTCGCCGCGATCTTCGTCATCTCGCACCTGCGCTCGCGCTGGCGCTGGCTGGCGCTGCTCTATCCCTTCGCGATGGGCTTCACGCTCGTCTACACCGGTGAGCACTACGTCATCGACCTGGTCGCCGGCGCGCTCTACGCCGTGGTCGTGCACCTGCTCGTGTCCCGCTGGGAGGCGCGCCGCGCCCGCCGGCGCGCCGTCGCGGTTCCGGTCGAGGCGGACGGGACCCCCGCCGGCGCACCGTCCGAGCAGCTCTCACCCTCCGCCCGCGCCTGACGCCGGGCGAGGGCGGACGCCCGCCCTCGCTGCGTGGGGCCGATCTTCATGGCCCCGCGGCGCGATGGAGCCGCCCGGCCATGAAGGTCCGCGACCGTTCCGTCCACCTCTGTGACGTCTGGGACCAATGTTTCGCGTGTTACTACTGGCGCTGGTGGGGCGCAACTGGCAATCTGAGGCTGCTGAGTTCTGCACGGGGGGAACCGTCCTGGAACCGCAACGGAGAGAGCTGCTGTGCCGAATCGCAAGTTCAGGCGTGTCGGGGTACTGACCGTCATCGCCGCGCTGACCGCCGAGCTGTTCGTCGGCTCGCAGCTCGCGTCCGCCGCGCCGACCCCGCCGCCGAACCCGACGGACGGCCAGATCAGCAAGGCCAGCGCCCAGAAGGCCGCACTCGCGACCCAGGTCGGCCAGTTGAGCGGCCAGCTCGCCGCCGCGCAGCAGGAACTGGACCGGCTGCAGAACCAGGCCGCCCTGGCCGAGCAGAAGGTGGCCTACGCGATCACCAAGTACCGCGAGGCGGCCGACGCCGAGCAGAAGGCCATCAAGGCGGCCGAGAAGTCGCACGCGGACCTGCTGCGCACGAACAAGGAACGCCAGGACCTGCAGACCAACTTCGCCCGCTACATGCAGGCGGTCTACATGGGCGGTCAGCCCGACGGCCTGACCGGTTCGCTGCTGACGGCCGACGACCCCTCGCAGCTGCTGCAGGCCTCGACGTACGCGCAGTACGAGGTCGAGCGCAAGGCGGGCGTCATCGGTTCGGTCCAGCTCGCCTCGGTCAAGGTGTCGAACGCCGAGGCGCGGGACCGCGCGGCCAAGCAGCGGCGGGCGGCGGCACGCCGCGCGGCGGAGAAGCGCAAGCAGGAGTCGATCGAGGCCCAGCAGGCGGCGGCCCTCGCGGTGCAGAACCAGGCGCAGACGGAATCGGCCCTGCAGGCGACGGTCGACCAGACGCAGCAGACCCTGGACGCCGCGAGCGAGCAACTGGCCACCCTCAACGGCCAGCGCACCAGGTACATCGCCTACCAGAAGGAACAGGCCCGGCTGCGCGAGATCGCGCGCCAGCGCCGGCTCGAACAGCAGCGTCGCGCGGCCGAGGCCGAACGGCAGAAGCGCCTCGCGGCGCAACGCGCGGCCAACGCCGGCCCGTCCTACAACCCGCCCGCGCCGCCGCGCTTCAACCCGCCCGCCCCGAGTTCCGGCGGCTGGACGGCGGCGAAGGGCTATGCGGCCGTCCGCCGCGCCAAGACGACGCTGGGCACGCCGTACGCGTGGGCCGGCGGCGGCGCATGGGGGCCGTCGTACGGGGCCTGCGTGCCCAGCGCGGGCGCGCCGTTCGACTGCAACGTCTACGGCTACGACTGCTCCGGACTGGCCATGTTCGCGTGGGGCAAGGGCTGGGACCACTACGCCGCGACCCAGTACACGCAGGCGGGACGGTTCCACCCGTCCACGTCGCAGTTGTTGCCGGGCGACCTCGTCTTCTACAGCAACGGCGGCATCGCGGGCATCCACCACGTCGCCATCTACGCCGGAGGCGGACAGATCATCGAGGCCCCGTATTCCGGCGGGTACGTGCAGTACAACAGCCTGATGGCCTACTCCGACTACTTCGGCGCCACGCGGCCCCTGACCTGACGATCAGGTGTCGCGCGCGCGGTGCGCAGGTAACCTCGATCCGATGACGTCGTCGCGCCGGGCCGCCCGCCCCTCCGGGGAGTTGCGGGACCGGTTCGGCCGGGTCGCCACCGACCTGCGCATCTCGCTGACCGACCTGTGCTCGCTGCGCTGCACGTACTGCATGCCGGCCGAGGGCCTCGACTGGCTGTCGAAGGCGCAGCGGCTGACCGACGACGAGTTCGTGCGCCTCGCCGACCTGTTCGTGGGGTTGGGCGTGCGGACGATCCGGTTGACCGGTGGCGAGCCGCTCGTGCACCGGACGCTGTCGGACGTCGTCGCCCGGCTGGGCGCGCTCGAACCACGGCCCGAGCTGTCGTTGACCACCAACGGGGTCGACCTGCGCCGCCACGCGCAGCGGCTGGCCGACGCCGGCCTGGCCCGCATCAACGTCTCGCTCGACACCCTCGACCGCGACCGCTTCGCCGCCCTGACCCGCCGCGACCGGCTGCCCGACGTGCTCGACGGCATCGAGGCGGCGGCCGAGGCCGGGTTGCACCCCGTCAAGATCAACGCCGTGCTCGTGCGCGACAGCAACCTGCACGAGGCGCCGGCCCTGCTCGAGTGGGCGCTGCGCCGCGGCTACCGGCTGCGCTTCATCGAGCACATGCCGCTCGACGCCGACCACACCTGGTCGCGCGACGAGATGGTCACGGCGGACGAGATCCTCGACGTTCTCGCGCCGCACTTCACCCTGACGCCGCACGGAGCTCGGGGGAACGCGCCGGCCGAGGAGTTCGACGTCGTCGACGGTCCGGACGCCGCCTCGTGGCCCGTTCCCGGACGGGTCGGCGTCATCGCCTCGGTCACGCGACCGTTCTGCCGCGAGTGCGACAGGCTGCGTCTCACCGCCGACGGCCAGCTGCGCACCTGCCTGTTCGCGCAGGGCGAGACCGACCTGCGCGGCCCGCTGCGCGCCGGCGCGAGCGACGACGACCTGGCCGACATCATCCGGGCCGCGGTCGACGGCAAGCAGGCCGGTCACGGCATCGACAGCCTCGCCTTCGTACAGCCGACGCGCTCGATGTCGGCGATCGGCGGCTGACCCGGGCGCTCGCGCCTGTGGTTTGTCGGCCCTCCGTCCGGCGGTCGTCCACAGGTGCGGGCGGACGGCCGCCGGCGTCCAGCCGATCCGGCCAGGGTCTGCGGCATGACTCTTCTCCACCCGCGCGTGCTGCGCCGGGCCCTGCTGTTGCTCGCCGTCGCAGGCTGCGTGCTCGCCCTGCTGTCCGTGGCGTGGTCTCGGGACGACGCCAGAGCGGCCCGGGCCGGGTTGCGGCCCGGCGCAGGATTCATGCTCCCGGCGGGGGAGTTCGTCGGCGCGTACGTCACGCCCGCCGGCACCCGCGTCTGGTGCCTCAGCCCCGACAAGGCGCTGCCGTCCGGAGTCGTGCTCTCGACGCGGACGTCGTGGCCGGGCACGAGCGCGACCCGGGCGGCGGCCATCGCCTACGCCCTCGCGCGCTGGGGCGCGCCGCGCAACCGCGTCGCCGGCGCGGTGCAGAGCCAGGTGCTGAACACGCTCGCGGGCAACACCCGCGACGTCGCCCGGCGCGCCCGGCTGCTGCCCGCCGCCTACCGGCAGGCGATCGCCCGGCAGGTCGCGGCCCACGTCGCGGCCGCGCGCCGGTTGCACGGTCCTTACCGGGCGCGGGTGTCGTTGCCGTCGGCCGTCACGCCCGGACGCAGCGGCCGCGGCACGGTCACCGTCTCGGCCGCGGACGGAAGGCCGGTCGCCGGCGTGGCGGTCACGCTGAACCACACCGCCAACGCCACCGCGCCCGCACGCGTGAGGACGGACGCCCACGGCCGGGCCCGGTTCACGTACTCGGTCACGGGCACGGGCGAGGTGCGGGTGCGGGCGACCGCCGCCCTGCCCTCGCGCTCGGTACGGGTGAGCAGCCCGCGTCCCGGAGAGCAGCGCATGGTTGCGGTCGCCCCGGCGGTCCGGGCGACGGCGGTGACATCGTTCCGGGCCCGTCCGGGCGGCTTCACGCACCGGTACTCCTGCGACACCGACTGCGACGGACGGCCCGCGACCGTGCTGCGGGCCTGTGCGCCCGCGGCCAGGACGGCGAGCCGGCTCGTCTACCGCGTCGGGCCCAGGTCGGTGGTGGCGTCGTTCCCGGCGGGCGCGCGCCGCACGTGCGTGGAGACCCGGCTCGTCAGCCGCGACGGTGACCGGGTGAGCGCCGCGTGGCAGTGGCGGGTGCACGGACGATGGTCGGCACCTGTGGCGGCCGCGGGCACCTTCGTCGTCGACTGCCCGGCGCCGCCGCCCGTCGCGGTGACCATGACCGCCGGGTGCGTGAACGCCCGCGTCACGCTCGGGCTGGCGCAACCGGGTGCCGGTGGTACCTGGACGCCGTTCCGCAACACGTCGCGGCACGCGATGGTGCTGCTCGTGTCCGGCGACCGCACTGCGCGGGTCGTCGCCGCCCGGGGTGGTGAGGCGATGTGGACCGCGACGGTGCCGTGCGGCGCCGGCCTCGCTCTGACGGCCCGCCCGGCCGTCCAGCGCGCGTCCGGTGGCTGGAACTACGGGCCGTCGATCGCGATCCGCACGCCGTGACGCGACCGGTGGCGCTCGCGCCGTCGCGCGGGCGCTACCGGCGGCGGTCGGACGGGTAGTCGCTGCGCCGCTGGTCGTCCAACTGCCGCGACTCGGCGCGGGCGGTCCCGAAGAGGCCGCGCTTCGAGCGCAGCGCGGGCACGACACCGCTCAGCGCCGGCCCGATGTTGGCCAGGCTCTCGGCGATCCGGCTCAGCACCGACTGTCGTTGCGACATGGCGTCCTCCCTGGCCTCGGCGGGACGGATGGCCGTCCCCGTGTCGGCTCAGTGTGCTCCCTGACGCGTATCACCGCGAGGAGGCGCGGTCGGTTCGATGGACGGGTCAGCGCAGCGGGCCGCGTTCGAGCAGGAAGTCGCGACGGTGCAGGAAGTCGGCGAGGTGGTCGGCGTGGTCGCCGCACGCGAGCCAGTGTTTGACCCGTCCGCCGTGGTGCAGCGACGGGTTGCGCCACGTCAGGTCGATCGTCGCGACCGCCCGACACCCCTTCGCCGAGCAGATCAGCTGCGGTCCGGTTTCCCCGGATTCCGCCCCGGTCGACTCTTGCCCGGCGCCCAGCGACACCCAGGCACGGTACAGCGCAGGTCCCGTACCGTGGGTTTCACCCGCGCCCGCTCGGCGCGATCACCCCGCACCACTCCTGGGAGCAGCCCGTGAGCGAGTCCGACCTCCAGACGCCCGCCGCCGACGCGTCCGCCATCGAGCGGGTCATGTTCGAGGTCAAGCGCGTCATCGTCGGGCAGGAGCGGCTGGTCGAGCGGCTCGTCGTGAGCCTGCTGGCGCAGGGTCACTGCCTGCTCGAGGGCGTCCCCGGCGTCGCGAAGACGCTCGCGGTCGAGACGCTCGCCAAGACGGTCACCGGCTCGTTCGCGCGGTTGCAGTTCACCCCCGACCTGGTGCCCTCCGACATCGTGGGCACCCGCATCTACCGTCCCGGTGCCGAGCAGTTCGACACCGAGCTCGGCCCGATCTTCGCGAACTTCGTGCTCGCCGACGAGATCAACCGGGCGCCGGCGAAGGTGCAGTCGGCGCTGCTCGAGGTCATGGCCGAGCGCCATGTCTCGATCGGCGGCAAGCGCTACGACGTTCCCCGTCCGTTCCTGGTGCTGGCCACGCAGAACCCGATCGAGTCCGAGGGCGTGTACCCGCTGCCCGAGGCGCAGCGCGACCGGTTCCTCATGAAGATCGTCGTCGACTACCCGAGCGCGGCCGAGGAGCGGGAGATCATCTACCGCATGGGCTCGCAACCGCCCACGGCCAGCCCGGTGATCAGCACCGACGACCTGCAGCGGCTGCAGGCCACCACGAGCCGGGTGTTCGTGCACCACGCGATCGTCGACTACGTCGTCCGCCTCGTCCTCGCCACCCGCTCGCCCGAACAGCTCGGCCTCAACGACGTCAAGCAGTGGGTGTCCTACGGCGCCAGCCCGCGTGCGTCGCTCGGCCTGATCGCGGCCTCGCGGGCCATCGCGCTGACCCGTGGCCGCGACTACGTGCTCCCGCAGGACGTCCTCGACATCGCCGTCGACGTGCTCGCGCACCGCATGGTGCTCAGCTACGACGCGATCGCCGACGGCGTCCCGGCGGCGCACGCCGTCCGCCGGGTGCTGCAGGCGGTGCCCTTGCCGCAGGTGTCGCCGCGGCAGCGCTCCGGCCAGCCGAGCATGGCCCCGCCGCCCGGCCAGTCGTTCGGCCCGGCACCCGGCCAGCCGGGGCAGCAGAACCAGCCGGGCCAGCAGAACCAGCAGCCGTTGGTGTACGGCCAGGCGGCGCCGCAGCAGACGCCCCCGTGGGGTGAGCGCTCGGCGTGAGCAGCCCCGCAGACGGCGGGTCGGCCGCGGCGGCGGCGACCCCGCCACAACCGTCCGACCACGGCCCCGAGCTCGACCTGCACGGCGCCGATGCGCTGCTGCGGCGGCTCGAGCTCGCCGTCCGGAACAAGCTCGACGGCCTGCTGCAGGGCAACTACCAGGGTCTGGTCCCGGGTCCCGGCAGCGAGGCGGGGGAGTCACGGCCCTACACGATCGGTGATGACGTACGCCGCATGGACTGGCCGGTCACGGCCCGCACCACGGCACCGCACATCCGGCAGACCGTCGCCGACCGCGAACTCGAGTCGTGGGTGGTCGTCGACCTCTCACCGAGCATGGACTTCGGCACCGGCAACACCGAGAAGCGTGAGCTGGTGCTCGCGGCGATCACCGCGATCACCCAGCTGACGGTGCGCGGCGGCAACCGGGTCGGCGCGATCGTCGGCAACGGCGAGAGCGTGCAGGTCATCCCGGCACTCGGCGGCCGCGCCCACGCCCGGCACCTGGTGCGGCGCATCGCCGCCACCCCGCGCGCCGCCGGCGCCGGCGGCAACGACCTCGCCGGACTGCTCGAGCGGCTGCGCCGCCCCCAGCGGCGGCGCGGACTCGTGGCCGTGGTGTCCGACTTCATGGACAGCACCGCCGAGGCGGCCGTGCCCGGCGCCGAGCCCCGGTGGGAACGCCCCCTGCGGGCGTTGTCGGCGCGCCACCAGCTGCTCGCCGTCGAGGTCGTCGACCCGCGCGAGCTCGCGCTGCCGTCCGCCGGGCTCGTCACCTTCGTCGACACCGAGACCGGAGAACAGCTCGAGGTGCAGACGTCCGACCGCAAGGTTCAGGCCCAGTACGCCCTGGCCGCGCAGCGGCAACGGGAGCAGATCGCCACGGCCCTGCGCCACGCAGGTGCCGCCCGGCTGCAGCTGCGCACCGACCGCGACTGGGTCTCCGACGTCGTCCGTTTCGTGCTCGCCCAGCGCCGGTTCGTCGTCGGCGCCGTGGGGGCGGGGGTCCGCTGATGTTCCTGTCACCCGCCTACCTGCTGCTGCTGATCGTGGTCGCGGCCCTCGCCGCCGTGTACGCGGTGCTGCAGGTGCGCCGCAAGCGCTACGTCGCGCGGTTCAGCAACGTCGCCCTGCTCGGCAGCGTCGCGCCGCGACGTCCCGGCTGGCGGCGGCACCTGACCTTCGCGCTGCTGCTCATCGGCCTGGCCACGCTGTCGGTCGGCGTCGCGAAGCCGTCCAAGGCCGTCAAGGTGCCGCGCGAGAACGCGACGGTCATGCTGGCCATCGACGTCTCGCTGTCGATGAAGGCCACCGACGTGCTGCCGTCGCGCATCGAGACCGCGAAGACCGCCGGCAAGCAGTTCGCCGACCTGCTGCCGCCGCGCATCAACCTCGGCCTGCTCAGCTTCGCCCGCGCCGCGAGCGTCATCGTCGCCCCGACCGTCAACCGCGAGCAGGTGAAGAAGGGCATCGACTCGCTGAAGCTGCAGAACTACACCGCCATCGGCGAGGCGATCTTCGGGTCGCTGCAGGCCATCGACGTCTACACGAAGTCGACCCTGGCGCAGGGTTCGAAGCCCCCGCCGCGGCGCATCGTGCTGCTCTCCGACGGCACGAACACCGTCGGACGCAGCGTCACGTCCGCCATCGCCGCGGCCCGGAAGGACAAGGTGCAGGTGTCGACGATCGCGTTCGGCACCCCGAACGGCACCGTCACCGACCAGGGCCAGACCGTGCTCGTCCCGGCCGACAACACGACCCTCAACCGCATCGCCCGCGAGACCGGCGGGTCGTTCCACACCGCCGCGTCCGAGTCGGAGCTGCGTGACGTCTACTCCGACATCGGCTCGCAGATCGGCTACACGACCGAGAAGCGCGACATCAGCTGGGGCTTCATGCTCACCGGCCTGCTCGTGCTGTTCGCGGCCGGCGGCACGGCGATGCTGTGGTCGGGCCGGCTGGTGTGACCGATCGGTAACCGACGCCCGCGGACCGGCCCGTCCGCAGCGATCCGCTAGCGTCGCTGACGTGACTGGACGGACGGTGCTCGTCACCGGAGGCAACCGCGGCATCGGACTCGGCATCGCGCAGGCGTTCGCCGCACAGGGCGACCGCGTCGCGGTCACCCACCGCGGCAGCGGCGCGGCCGAGGGACTCTTCGGCGTCGAGTGCGACGTGACGTCGGCCGAGCAGGTCGACTCCGCGTTCTCGACGGTCGAGCAGGAACTGGGGCCGGTCGAGGTGCTGATCTCGAACGCCGGCATCACCGACGACACCCTGCTGCTGCGCATGGACGAGGACTCATTCGGCCGGGTCGTCGACGCGAACCTCGCCGGCGCCTACCGGGTGGCGAAGCGTGCCGCGAGCAAGATGATCCGCGCCCGCAAGGGCAGGTTGATCTTCGTGTCGTCCGTCGTCGCCTTCGTCGGCTCGCCCGGCCAGGCCAACTACGCCGCCAGCAAGGCGGGCCTCGTCGGTCTCGCCCGGTCGATCTCCCGCGAGCTCGGCAGTCGCAGCATCACCGCCAACGTCATCGCACCCGGCTTCATCGAGACCGACATGACCGCCGCGATGACCGAGGCGCGGCGGGCCGAGGTGCTCAGCGGCATCCCGCTGCAGCGCTACGGCGCGGTCGACGACATCGCGGCCGCGGCGCTGTACCTCGCCTCGGACGCCGCGGGATACGTCACCGGGGCGGTGCTGCCGGTCGACGGCGGCGTCGGCATGGGTCTGTAGTCGGCTCGGGTCTGAAGGAGGAGCACATGGGTCTGCTCGACGGCAAGCGGCTGCTGGTCACCGGTGTCATCACCGACGGCTCCATCGCCTTCGCGATCGCGAAGCTGGCGCAGCAGGAGGGCGCCACCGTGGTGCTCACCGGCTACGGCCGGCTGTCCCTGGTCCAGCGGGTCGCCAAGCGGCTGCCCGAACCGCCGCCGGTGGTCGAGCTCGACGTCGCGAACCCCGAGCACCTCGACACCCTCGCCGACCGGGTGCGCGACCACGTCGACGGTCTCGACGGGGTCGTGCACTCGATCGGTTTCGCGCCGGCGTCCTGCCTCGGCGGCAACTTCCTCGAGACCCCGTGGGAGGACGTCGCCACCGCCGTGCAGGTGTCGACGTACTCGTTGAAGTCGCTGGCGGTGGCGACGCTGCCGCTGTTCGGCGAGGCGGGCGGCGCGCTGCTCGGCCTCACCTTCGACGCGACCGTCGCCTGGCCCGGCTACGACTGGATGGGGGTGGCGAAGGCGGGTCTCGAGTCGGCCAACCGCTACCTCGCCCGCGACCTCGGCGGACGGAACATCCGCTGCAACCTGATCTCGGCAGGGCCGTTGCGCACCATGGCGGCGAAGAGCATCCCCGGCTTCTCGACCTTCGAGGACGCCTGGCACACCCGCGCCCCGCTCGGGTGGAGCAACTCCGATCTCGAGCCGGTCGCGCGCAGCTCGGTGGCGCTGCTGTCCGACTGGTTCCCGGCCACGACGGGCGAGATCGTGCACGTCGACGGCGGATTCCACGCGACGGGCGTCTAGCCGTGCCCGACCACTCCTCTGACTACCAGGCCCTGCTGCTGCTGTCGTTCGGCGGCCCCGAAGGTCCTGACGACGTCATGCCGTTCCTGCGCAACGTGACGCGCGGGCGGGGCATCCCCGACGAGCGGCTGGCCGAGGTCGCCGAGCACTACCAGCACTTCCACGGAGTCTCGCCGATCAACGAGCAGAACCGCGCCCTCATCGACGCCCTCGGACCGGCGCTGAGGTCGCGTGGGTTGGAACTTCCGATCTACTGGGGCAACCGCAACTGGAAGCCCTACGTGGCGGACGCCGTCCGGCAGATGCGCGACGACGGTGTCCGACGCGCGGTGGTGTTCGCGACGAGCGCCACGACGTCGTACTCGGGGTGCCGGCAGTACCGCGACGACCTCGACCAGGCCCGCCGGGTCAGCGGCGAGGGTGCGCCGGTGCTGGTCAAGTTGCGGCACTACTTCGACCACCCGGGGTTCATCCGCGCGAACGCCGACGCCGTGGCCCAGGCACTGCAGTCGCTGCCCGACGCGGTCCGCGACGACGCCCGGTTGGTGTTCACCGCGCACTCGATCCCGGTGTCGATGAACGAGACGTCCGGGCCCGAGGCCAACGGGCTCTACGAGAAGCAGCATCGCGAGACCGCACGGCTCGTCGCCGAGGCCGTGCGCGGGGCCGGCGCCGAGTTCGACCTGGTGTGGCAGTCGCGGTCCGGGCCGCCGCAGGTCCCGTGGCTCGAGCCCGACATCAACGACCATCTGCGGTCGCTGTCCGAGGCCGGCACGCGCGCGGTCGTCGTCACCCCGACCGGGTTCGTGTCCGACCACGTCGAGGTGCGCTGGGACCTCGACACCGAGGCGGCCGAGACCGCGCAGGAGCTCGGGCTCGAGTACCGCCGCGCCGGCACCGCCGGCACCCACCCCGCGTTCGTCGAGTGCGTCGTCGACCTGATCGAGGAACGTGTCCGCGACCGGGAGCCCGCCCACCTCGGCGACCTCGGCGTGTGCGGTGTCGACTGTCCGATCGGCTGCTGTCCCGCTCCCCGCCGCCGGACGTGAACCACGCCTTCCCCGACGGTCCCGAGATCGTCCTGCCCGCGGGCGACGTCACCGAGGGCGTGGTGCGCATCGGCGACACCGTCCGCCGTCCGCACCAGGACACGTCCGAGCAGGTCGCGGCCTATCTGGCCCACCTCGAGCACGTCGGCCTCGACGGCGTGCCGCGCTACCTCGGCCGCGACCACCTCGGCCGCGACGTGCTCACCTTTCTCGACGGCGACGTCCCCGGCGACCCCGTCGAACCCTGGGCCGCGGACGATCGTGTCCTGCCGGGCGTCGCGCGGCTGCTGCGGCGGCTGCACGACGCCAGCGAGGGCTTCGAGCTGCCCCCGGTCGAGCCCGTCCCCGGACGTCCGCAGCCGGTCTTCCCGCAGGGCGAGCCGCTGCTGGTCACGCAGCGCGACGTCACGCCGCAGAACACCGTCTTCCGCGACGGCGAGGCATGGGGGCTGGTCGACTTCGACCTGTCGAACTGGACGACACGTCCGACCGACCTGGCCAACACCGCGATGCACTGGGTGCCGCTCACCGACCCGTCCGACCGGCACGAGGTGTACGACGGCATCGACGTGTCTGCGCGCTTCCGCGCGATGTACGACGCGTACGGACGTGACCGGTTCGACGTCGACCGCCTGCTCGCCGCGACGCGACTGCGCTTCGCCGGCTCGTACGACGTCATGAAGTGGAACGCCGACCACCTCGGCGGCGGCTGGCGGCGCATGTGGGACGAGGGCCTCGGTGACGTGCTCGTCCGGCGCCTCGCATGGTTCGACGCCGTGCGCGACGACCTGCACGCCGCCCTCGCCTGACTGGTCACGTGCCGACTTGACTGGTGATCTTCACCCCTGACTGGACGGGTAAAACTTGCCAGTCAGGCTCAGAAGTCACCAGTCAACGAGCGAAGGTGCCAGTCACCGGCGGGCCGTCGAGTCAGCCGCGACGCTTGCGCAGCTCCTCGTTGATCGCGGGGACGATCTCGTGCAGGTCGCCGATGACGGCGTAGTGCGCCTTGGTCACCATCGGCGCCTCGGCGTCGGTGTTGATCGCGAGGATCGTCTTCGCCGACTGGCAGCCCGCCCAGTGCTGGATGGCGCCGCTGATGCCGCACGGGATGTAGACGTCCGGGGCGATGCGGCTGCCGGTCTGGCCGACCTGCTCGCTGTGCGGACGCCAGCCGAGGCTGGTGACCACGCGCGAGACGCCCAGGGCGCCGCCGAGCAGCTTCGTCATCTCGAGCAGCTCGCCGAACCCGTCCGGACCGCCGGCACCACGACCGGCCCCGACCACCACGCGGGCGCTGGTGAGCGCGCCGGTGTCGTCGGTCTCGGTCTCCTCCGTCCGCACGACCCGGGCGACGAGGTCGCGGTCGGCGACGGACGGCTCGAACGCGACGGCCTCGCACGTCGCCGGCTCGGCGGCGACCTGCGGATCGCAGGCGTGGCCGGCGATGGAGAGGACGGCGAGCTGGTCGGGCAGCACCATCTCCTCGAGCGCGGCACCGCCGACGACCTGCCGGGTGACGGTGAACGGCTCGACCTGGTCGACGAGCGTCACGTTCGCGGCCATGGCGACCTCGAGGCGGGTGGCGACGTGGGCGAGGATCTCGAGCCCGCGCGGCGTGCCCGTGGCCAGCAGCACGTGGGCGGCCTGGGACTTGACGACATCGGCGACCGCAGCGGCCCACGCGGCGGCGGCGTAGGTGCCGAGCCGTTCGTCGGAGGGCACGTGCAGCTGCGCCACGCCCTGCTCCCCGAGGCCGGCGAGGACGGACTCCCGGTGGGCCTCGGGCAGCACTCCGGCGTGCACGGCGGTCACCGCGTAGTTCGCGCGGCGGCCCAGCTCGCGGGCGAAGGTCAGCGCCTCCTGCGAGGCCAGGCTCAGGCCGGAGGCGTCCGACTCGACGAGGACGACGATCATGACGCCACCACTCCGATCTCCACGAGCTTGTCGACGACGGCAGCAGCGGCCTCGGGGCCCCGTCCGAGGATCTCGACGGTGCCGGGTCGCGGGGGAGGGAGCGTCAGTTTCGCCCGTCCGGACCCGACCGGCTCGAGGGACGGCGCGAGGGTCTCGACCGGCGCCCGCTTGGCCTTCATGCGCCCGGGGACGGAGGGGTAGCGCGGGCTCACGCCACCCTCCATGACCGCGACGACCGCGGGCAACGGCACCTCGTAGTGCTCGGTGCCCAGACCCGACGCGTCCGACTGGGCGAGCAGCTGCGGACCCTCGACACTGCACTTCGAGACACCGGTGACGACGGGCCGGTCGAGCTTGTACGCCAGCCGGATCGGCACCTGGAAGTCACCGGTGTCGGCAGCGTCGTTGCCGAGCAGGATCACGTCGTAGCTCTTGCCGGCCTCGGCGCGCTTCTGCACGACGTCGGCGATGGCGGACGCGACGTCGGCCGGGCCGTACGCCTCGGTCTCGGCCTCGATGAGCACGCCGTCGGCGCAGCCGAGGGCGAGCGCGTTGCGCAGCTGCTCGACGGCGTCGGCGGGACCCAGCGTGAGCACGGTGGCGGTGCCGCCGGTCGCGCCCGCGATCTGCACCGCGAGCTCGACCGCGCACTCCTCGTGCGGGCTGACGGTGAACCCGACGTGGCGCGCGTCCACTGTTTGCGCGTCATCGCTCAGAAGCACCTGACCGGACACGTCCGGCACGCGCTTGATGCACACAAGGACATCCGCCATGACTACGCCTTGATCCGCTCGTTGCTCGGGTCGAACAGCGACGTCGCGTCGGCCGAGCCGACGGTGACGGGGTACCGCTCGCCGAGGTACTCGACCGAGAGCTTCGTGCCGACCGAGGCGACGTCCGGCGGCAGGTAGGCCATCAGCACGTGCTTGCCGAGCGACGGCGCGGAACCCGCGGACGTGACGTACGGGTGGTGGCCGTGCCCGTCGGTGAGCGGACCGCCGTCCGCGGTGAGGATCGGTTCGCCACCGAGCATGTAGCGCTTCTCGCCCGACGCGGACGTGTGGTCGTCGACGGTCAGCGTGCACAGCACCGTCTCGGGCGCGTTGTCGCGCTGCTTGAGGTAGGCCTCGCGACCGACGAAGTCGGCGTCCTTGACCCGCGGCCGCTGCATGCCGGCCTCGACGATGGTGCGCTCGCTGTCGAGCTCGGCACCGTAGGCGCGGTAGCCCTTCTCGAGGCGTCCGGTGGTGCCGTAGACGCCGATGCCGACCGGCACCGCGCCGTGCTCCTTGCCCGCCTCGCGCACGAGGTCCCACAGCCGCGCGCCGGACTCCATCGGCACGTACAGCTCCCAGCCGAGCTCGCCGACGTAGCTGATGCGCGAGGCGAGCACGTCGAGCGACGACACCTCGATGGTGCGGCAGGTGCTGAACCTGAACGCGTCGTTCGACACGTCGGCGGACGTGATCGCGCCGAGGATGTCGCGCGCCCGCGGGCCCCACAGGCCGATCGTCGTGAACGACGACGTCAGGTCGACCAGGTACGCCGACCCGTCGGACGGCAGGTGGTCGCGGAACCACTTGCGGTCGAGGTTGCCGTGCGCACCACCGGTGACGACACGGAAGTGGTTGTCGTCCAACCGCATGATGGTGAGGTCGGCGCGGAAGCCGCCGCGGGCGTCGAGGACCGGGGTGTAGACGACCCGTCCGACGGGCACGTCGCACTGCGCGACGGCGATGCGCTGCACCGCGTCGAGCGCCCCCTTGCCCAGCACGTCGAACACCACGAACGCCGACAGGTCGACGTAGCCCGCGCGATCGCGCATGGCGAGGTGCTCGGCGTTGATGATCGGCGACCACCAGCGGCTGTCCCACTCGGCGGTGCGCGGCATGACGGCGTCGCCGTACTCGCCGAGCAGCGCCTCGTTGGACGCGTACCAGTGCGGACGCTCCCAGCCGGCGGTCTCGTAGAAGTACGCTCCGAGCTCCTTCTCCGAGGCGTGCATGGGGGAGAGGCGGACGTTGCGCTCGCCGTCCCACTGCTCGGCCGGGTGCACGATGCCGTACGTCTTGTTGAACGCCTCGCTCGTGCGCGAGCGGATGTGGTGCTTGGTGCGCTGATGCGGGTAGAAGCGCGCGATGTCGGCGCCGTGGACGTCGATCTCGGGGTTGCCGTGCGTCATCCACTCGGCGACCGCGCGGCCGCAGCCCGGGCCTTCCTTGATCCAGATCGCGGCGGCCGACCAGACGCCCTTGACCTCGGGCGACTCGCCCATGATCGGGTTGCCGTCGGGCGTCAGCGACAGCAGACCGTTGATGGCGTACCGGATCTCGGCGCTCTCGTCGCCGAGGATCTCCGGCATGAGCTCGAGCGCCTGCTCGAGCTGCGGGTCGAAGTCGTCCTCGGTGAACGGCATCTCCGTCGGCGAGAGCTTGGCCTCGTCGATGGACGGGATCTCCTCGGCGTCCATGAGGATCGCGCGGTGCGCGTAGGAGCCGACCTCCATGTCGCTGCCGTGCTGACGCTCGTAGCAGAACGTGTCCATGTCGCGGACGATCGGGTAGCTGATCTCGCCCGGCTTCTCGGCCAGCACGGGGATCGGGCCGACGCTGATCATCTGGTGCACGGCCGGGGTCAGCGGGATGTGCACGCCGGCCATGGCGGCGAGCTTGGGGCTCCACACGCCGCAGGCGATGACGACGGTGTCGGTCTCGATGTCGCCGCCGGTGGTGCGGACGGCGGTGATCTGCCCGTCGACCACCGTCATGTCGGTGACCTCGGTGTTCGGGACGATGGTGACGGCGTCCAGCTCGAGCGCGCGCTCGCGCATGATCGTGCCGGCCCGCAACGAGTCGACGACACCGACGGATGCGGTGTGGAAACCGCCGAGGATGACGGACGGGTCGAGGAACGGCACCTTCTCGACGACCTCGTCGGGCGTCAGCATCTCGGACTCGATGCCCCACGCCTTCGAAGAGCTCATGCGGCGCTGCAGCTCCTGCATCCGCTCCTCGGTCCGCGCGACCTCGATGCCGCCGGACTCGGTGAAGACGCCCATCTCCTTGTACTGGCGCATCGAGTCGAGCGTCAGATCGGTGATCTCGCGGCTGTGGTCGACCGGGAAGATGAAGTTCGAGGCGTGACCGGTGGAGCCACCCGGGTTGGGCAGCGGGCCCTTGTCGAGCTGGACGATGTCGCGCCAGCCGAGCTTCGCCAGGTGATAGACGAGGCTGTTGCCGACGATGCCGGCGCCGATGACGACGACGCGTGCGCTGGTGGGGACGGGAGCCATGAGCGGCCACCTCTTCGTGCCGGATGCGGATGACGGTGTTGCGGATACTACAACTCTGCGCGCCATACGCAACGCCCTCGCGACGGGACGCGCGGGCCGTCCTCAGCCCCAGCCGAGCCGGTGGGACGCCTCGTCCCCGGCCCTGCGGAGCACGGGGACGATCGCGTCCACCCGCGACTGGTCGAGCCGGAACGTCGGCCCCGACACCGACAGCGACGCGACGATGTCGCCGTGCGCGTTGCGGACGGGCACGGCCACCGCGGTCAGGCCGGTCTCGAGCTCGTCGACGGCGACGGCCCAGCCGTTGTCCCGGACGGCGGCGAGCTCGTCGCGCAGCTTCTTGCGGCTGGTCAGCGTGTTCTGCGTGTACGCCCGCAGTTCGCGCACCATGCGCTCGACCTCGCCGGCCGGCAGCTCGCTGATGAGCACCTTGCCGTTGGACGTGGCGTGCAGCGGGATGCGCTGGCCCACCCAGTTGTGCACCTGCAGCGTGGCCGAACCGGCGACCTGGTCGACGTAGAGCGCGGCGCCCTCGCTGAGGACGGCCACGTTCACGGTCTCGCCGGTGTCGAGGGCGAGCTGCCGGCAGATCGGGCGGGTCTCGGCGACGACGTCGAGGCGGGCGGCGGTCGCGGCGGCGAGGCGCAGGACGCCCATGCCCAGGCGGTACTTGCCCCGCTCGGACGTCTGCTCCACCACGCCGCCCTGCTCAAGCGTCGCGACCAGGCGCTGCGCGGTGCTCTTGTGGACGCCCAGTTCCTGCGCGATCGTCGTGACACCGGCCTCACCGGAACGGGCCAGGATGTCGAGGATCACCAGCGCGCGCTCGACGGACTGCACGCCACCGGTCGCGTCCGATGCCGTCTCGGACTCGGTCGACTCGCCGCTCGCCACGTCCGCGAGCCTAGCGCGAGCGTGTTGCGTATTGCACACTTCGAGCTGCATCGCGCAACTGCTGCAGGAGGCTGCCATGACCGACGCCGCGCCGGAGTACGTCCTCACCATCGTGTGCCCGGACCGTCCGGGCATCGTGTTCACGGTCGCCAGCTTCCTGATGCACCACTCGGGCAACATCATCGAGAGCCAGCAGTACGACGACCTGCCCGAGGACCGCTTCTTCATGCGCGTCCACTTCCAGGTGCTCGACCCGACGGTCACGCTCGAACGGCTGCGGACGTCGTTCGGGCCGGTCGCCCAGGCGTCGTCCATGGAGTGGCAGATGTGGTCGGCCGACGCGCGCTACCGCACGCTGATCATGGTGTCGAAGGAAGGCCACTGCCTCAACGACCTGCTGTTCCGGCAGAGCATCGGCGCGCTGCCCATCGAGATCCCCGCGGTGGTGTCGAACCACACCGACCTCGAGCACCTCGCGAAGTCCTACGGCATCCCGTTCCACCACGTGCCCGTCACCGCTGCGACGAAGGACGACGCGGAGGCCGAGGTGCTCGGTCTCGTCGACTCGCTGGACATCGACCTCGTCGTGCTCGCCCGCTACATGCAGATCCTGTCGGACGGGATGTGCCGAGCGCTCGAGGGCCGCGCCATCAACATCCACCACTCGTTCCTGCCGAGCTTCAAGGGCGCCAAGCCCTACCAGCAGGCGTTCGACCGGGGCGTCAAGCTCGTCGGCGCGACCGCGCACTACGTCACCGCCGACCTCGACGAGGGTCCGATCATCGAGCAGGACGTGACCCGCGTCGACCACTCGCTCAGCCCGAAGCAGCTGGTCGCCGCCGGCCGCGACGTCGAGAGCCAGGTGCTCTCGCGCGCCGTCCGCTGGCACGCCGAGACCCGCGTGCTGCGCAACGGCAACCGCACCGTCGTCTTCCGCTGAGCGACCCCGCCTCCCCGGAACTCTTCTGCTGTCGTCGCGTTCCGGGGAGCCTCGCGGTCCGCTGTTGCCGGTCGTACCGGCGTTCGGTCCGTCAGTCGCCGAGCTCGGCCCGGCGGCGGACGACGTACTCCTCGAGCTCCTGGCGGATGGCGTCGTCGAGCGGGGGAGCCTCGTACTGCTCGAGCTTCTGCTGGTAGATCTTCGTCGCCCGGGCGGACGTGTCGAGCGACCCGCCCCGGGCGAAGCGCTCGAAGTTCTCCGACGACGAGACGAGCGGACGGTAGAAGCACGTCCGGAACCGCTCCATCGTGTGCGCGGCGCCGAGGAAGTGACCGCCGTGCCCGACCTCGACGTGGGCGTCGAACGCCAGCGAACCCTCGTCGATCTCCAGCGGCGTGAACTCGTGCTTCAGCATCTGCACGAGCTCGACGTCGACGATGAACTTCTCGTACCCGGCGACGAGCCCGCCCTCGAGCCAGCCCGCCGAGTGCATGACCCAGTTGGCGCCGGCGAGGAACGTCGGCAGCAGCGTCATCAGCGCCTCGTAACCGGCCTGCGCGTCGGTCACCTGCGAGGACGTCATCGCGCCGCCGGAGCGGAACGGCAGACCGAAGTGACGTGCGATCTGACCCGTGCACAGCAGCCCGAGCCCGGACTCCGGCGTGCCGAACGTCGGCGAGCCCGACTGCATGTCGATGTTGGACAGGAACGAGCCGAACACGACTGGGCACCCCGGACGGACCAGCTGGGCCAGCGCGATGCCCGACAGCGCCTCGGCGATCTGCTGCACGAGCGCGGCGGGGATCGTCACCGGCGACATGGCACCCATGAGGATGAACGGCGTCAGCACGACCGGCTGCGCCGCCTCGCAGTACTCGATGAGCGACTCGAGCATGCGGTCGTCCCACCGCAGCGGCGAGTTGCAGTTGATCAACGAGATCGACACCGGGGTCTTCTCGATGGCCTCGCGGCCGCCGAAGAGGATCTCGCCCATGGCGATGGTGTCGCGGGCGTTGACGCCCGACACCACGTTGCCCATGTAGACCTTGTCGGTCAGCGTCTGCAGCGCGTAGACCATGTCGAGGTGGCGCGAGTCGAGCGGCGTGTCGTTCGGCTCGCAGATGACGCCGCCGGCCGAGTCGAGCGCGTCGAACGACTGCGCGAGCTTGGTGAAGTTGCGGAAGTCCTCCATCGTCCCGTCGCGGCGCACGTCGCCCTCGCGGACGAAGGGCGGGCCGTAGACGGCCGAGAACGCCATGGCGTCACCGCCGATGTGCACGTTGTTGGCGGGATTGCGCGCGGCGAGGTCGAACTCCTTCGGCGCCTTCGCGACCTGCGCCAGCACGAAGTCGGGATCGAGGAACACCGTCTCGTCCTCGACGCGCTGCCCGGCCTCGCGGAACAGCGCGAGAGCGCGCTCGGACGCGAACTGCACGCCCACCTCGGAGATCAGCCTGCGCCAGCCCTTGTCGAGCGACGCCATGGCGTCCTGGGACAGGACCTCGTAGCGCGGCATGGCGTTGCGGAACATTCGGCTGGCCTCCTTGACCGGGTACGGGTGCGGTCGCATAGTAGACCCGCATAGTGGAAGTTGAGTTCCACGATATGAAACAGATCGGGACTGCATGTCGTCACCCACCGGCACCCAGGCCGTCGACCGGGCCGCCCAGCTGCTGCGCCTGGTCGTCGAGGCCGACGGGCCGATCAGCTTCACCGAGCTGGTCGACGAGACGGGCCTGGCCCGCTCGACGGTGTCGCGGCTGCTGGCCGCGCTCGAGGCCAACTCGCTGCTCGAACGCAACAGCGCCGGGGGATACCGGTCCGGCTCGCTGTTCGCCCTCTACGCCGCGCGCCACGACCCGTGGTCGCAGGTCGCCCGGCTGGCCGAGCCCATCCTCGAGGCCGTCGTCGAGCAGGTCGGCGAGACGGTGAACCTGGCGGTGCCGCGCGGCGGCGACGTCGTCATCGTGGCGCAGGCCGATTCCGCGTACCTGCTCAGCGCCCGTGACTGGATGCAGTCGCACGTCCCGGCGCACATGTCCGCACTGGGCAAGGTCTTCTACGCCCACGACCGCATCTCCGCGCCGTCCGGCGAGTTGGAGAAGTGGACGGACTTCACGATCGATTCGGCGGTCGAGCTCGGGCGTCAGCTCGCGTCCATCCGCCGCACGGGTTACGCGGTGTGCCGCAGCGAGCTCGAGGTCGGCCTCGACGCGGTCGCGGTGCCGGTGGTCGGCGCCGACGGCGAGGTCGCCGCCGCTCTCGGCGTGTCGGGCCCGAGCGCCCGACTCGAGCGCCGTCTCGACGACATTGGACGACAACTGATCGGGCACGCGACAGCCGTGTCGCGCCTGCTCCGTCCCAAGGAACGCAGGAAGGGCGTGGCCTAGCAATGGAACCCGAGGAGATCCTCAAGGGCCTGTACGACGAGACCCTGGTGGGCAACGCTCCTGCCGTCCTGGGGCTCACCGATCAGGCGCTGAAGCTGGGCATGGAGCCGCAGTCGCTGCTGTTCGACGCCCTCATCCCGTCGCTCGAGGAGGTCGGCGCCCGCTTCGAGCGCGGCGACTTCTTCGTCCCCGAGATGCTCATCGCCGGACGGGCGATGGCCGGCGCCATGGAGGTGCTGCGTCCGCTGCTCGCCGACACCGGAGCGCAGACGGTCGGCAAGTTCCTCATGGGCACGGTCAAGGGCGACGTCCACGACATCGGCAAGAACCTCGTGAACATCATGCTCGAGGGCGCCGGTTTCGAGGTGATCGACCTCGGCGTGCAGGTGGCGCCGGAGAAGTTCGTCCAGGCCATCGAGGAACACCAGCCCGACATCGTCGGCTTCTCGGCGTTCCTCACCACGACCATGCCGATGTTCAAGGCGAACATGAACGCGCTGCAGAAGGCAGGCATCCGCGACTCGGTCGCCGTCATGGTCGGCGGTGCGCCGGTCACGCAGGAGTACGCCGACGCGGTCGGGGCCGACGGCTACGCCGCGGACGCGTCCGCCACCGTGAAGAAGGCCAAGGAACTCGTGCAGAAGCGCCGCGCCACGGCGTCGGTCTGAGAGGCAGCACATGACCACGATCCAGAGCGCGCACACCGTCATCCGCTCGGAGAAGAAAGAGGTCGTGCTCGGGCACGACAAGCCCTTCTGCATCATCGGCGAGCGCATCAACCCGACCGGTCGCAAGATCTTCCAGGAGCAGCTGCGCAGCGGCGACATGTCCGCCATCGAGCGTGACGTCGCCGCGCAGGTCGCCGGGGGTGCCGACGTCCTGGACATCAACATGGGCGTGCCGCTGACCGACGAGGCCGACCTGCTGGCCCGCGCCGTCACGATGGTGCAGGAGCTCACCGACCTGCCGATCTGCATCGACTCGTCCGTGGTCGAGGCGCTCGAGGCCGGCCTCGCGGCGTACAAGGGCCGCGCGCTGGTCAACTCCATCACCGCCGAGGACGAGCGGATGGCCGAGATCCTGCCGCTCGTCAAGAAGTACGACGCCGCCGTGGTCGCGCTGCCGAACGACCACGACGAGATCCCGATGGAGGCCGACAAGCGCATGGAGCTCGTCGCCAAGATCGTGCGGGTGGCGACCGAGGAGTACGGCATCGCGCGCGACGACATCGTCATCGACCCGCTCGCCATGCCCATCGGCGCCGACACGAACTCGGCCATCGCGACGCTCGAGACCATGCGCCGCATCCGCGACGAGTACGGCCTCAACATGACGTGCGGCGGTTCGAACGTCTCGTTCGGCATGCCCGGACGGCACGCCATCGGTGCCGCGTTCCTGCCCATCGCGATGGCCAACGGCCTCACCAGCGCGATCATGGACGCCCGCACGCCGCTGATCGTCGAGGCCGTCCGCGCCGCCGACCTGGTGTTCGGCAAGGACGAGTGGGGCATGAACTGGATCGCGAGCCACCGCGCCAAGCAGGCGGCCGCAGGCTCATGAGTGCCCGTCCGGTCGACCCGGACGAGATCTACGGGCGCTTCGGCCGCGAAGGGCTCCTGGTCCCGCCCGTCGGCACCAACCCCGACGCCGGTGCCGCGCACGACGGCACCGGCCGGGTCGAGCTGACGCTGCTGCCCGCCGACCGCAAGATCCGCGTTCCCCCGGGCGTCACCGTCTTCGACGGCGCGAGCTGGAACGGCATCGCCATCGACTCGACGTGCGGCGGCCACGGCACCTGCAAGAAGTGCAAGGTGCAGATCACGTCCGGTTCGGTTCCGATCTCACGGCTTGACGCCCGCGCGTTCACCGCGGACGAGTTGCGCGGCGGATGGCGGTTGGCCTGCCTGGCGCAGGCCACCGCCGACCTCACCGTCGAGGTCCCGCCGCTGCAGACCCGTCCGAAGGCGGCGACGGTCGGGGTCGGACGGCAGGTGATCCTGCGACCGGCGGTGCAGAAGCGCTACCTCGAGTTGGACGAACCAACCCTGTCGGACCAGCGCAGCGACCTCGAGCGCGTCCTCGACGCCATCGACGACCTCGAACTCCACGCCGACCTGCACGTGCTGCGGCGACTGCCGAAGGTGTTGCGCGAGTCCGACTTCAAGGTCACCGCGGTCGTGGTCGACGAGACGCTCGTCGACGTCGAGCCCGGCGACACCCGGCAGCGGATGTTCGGCCTCGCGGTCGATCTGGGCACGACCACCGTCGTCGCGACCCTGCTCGACCTCTCGACGGGTACCCCGGTGGCGGTGAGCTCGCGCCTGAACCGGCAGCAGCCGTTCGGCGGCGACGTCATCACCCGCATCAGCGCCACGATGATGGACCCCGAGGCACTGGGACGGCTCGAGAAGGCCGCGCACGAGACGCTCGCCGAACTGTGTTCCGAGGTGTGCGCCGAGGGCGGCGTCGACCCGTCCGAGGTCTACGAGGTCGCGCTCGCCGGCAACGCGACCATGACCGCGCTCGCCCTCGGCATCGACCCCGAGCCGCTCGGCGTCGCGCCGTTCGTGATGACGAGCCCGGCGCCGCCGGTGGTGCCGGCGTCCGACATCGGGCTCGCGCTGCACCCGGGCGCGCGCGTCACCGTCTTCCCGGCGCTCGGCGCGTACGTCGGGGGCGACATCGTCGCCGGCATCCTCGCCACCGGCATGGACCGCGACAAGCGGCTGCGGCTGTTCGTCGACGTCGGCACCAACTGCGAGATCGTCCTCGGCGACGGCGACCGCCTGCTGGCCACCGCGGCGCCGGCGGGACCCGCGTTCGAGGGCGGCGCGATCCGCTGCGGCATGCGCGCCGCGGAGGGCGCCATCGAGACCGTCCGCATCACCGACGAGGGCGTCGACCTCGGCGTCATCGGCGACGTCGCCGCCGCGGGCCTGTGCGGGTCCGGGCTCGTCGACGCCGTCGCCGAACTCGTCCGCGTCGGACTGATCGACAGGTCCGGGCGGTACGTCACCACCGAGCAGGCCGCCGAGCTGCGCCCGGGGCTCGCGCACCGGCTCACCAGCATCAACGACGAGCGCATCTTCCGGCTCGACGACCGCGAGGACGGCGTCTACCTGTCGCAACGGGACATCCGCGAGCTGCAGTTCGCCAAGGCCGCCATCGCCACCGGCTGGCAACTGCTCGTCGAGGAGTTCGGCATCGAGCCGTCCGAGATCCAGCAGGTGCTGCTCGCCGGGTCGTTCGGCAGCTACCTCTCGCCCGCCGCGGCGATCCGCGTCGGGCTCGTCCCCAAGCTGCCGGTGCTGCGCATCGTGTCGGCCGGCAACGTCGCCGGCGAGGGCGCGAAGATGGCCCTGCTCAGCCGCCGCGAGCGCGAGGGCGCCGCGGCCCTGCGGGAGGAGGTGCGCTACGTCGAGCTCAGCGACCGTCCCGACTTCAACGACAAGTTCGTCGACCAGCTCGCCTTCCCGGTCTGAGCGCACCGCGCTGATCGCGTGCGGCGCCCTGTCACAGCCGGCGCAGGAGATCGTCGCCCGCCGCGGCTGGCCGGTCGACGTGCACCCCCTGCCGCCGCTGCTGCACAACCAGCCGCAGCGCATCGCCGGTGCCGTCGAGACACTGGCGGACGAGCTTTCGCGCGCCTACGCGCATATCGCGGTCGGCTACGCCGACTGCGGCACGTACGGCGCCCTCGACGAGGTTTGTGAACGGCGTGGCTTCCGTCGGCTGTCGGGCCTGCACTGCTACGACGTCTTCGGCGGGGCCTCGCGGGTGGCGCAGTTGTTCGAGGCGCAACCCGGCACCTACGTGCTCACCGACTTCCTCGTCCGCTCGTTCGCCCGCACGGTCGTGCAGGAACTCGGCCTCGACCGGTATCCGGAGCTGCGGGACGACTACTTCGGCAGCTACACGCGCGTCGTCTGGCTCGCTCAGCAGCCGGACGACGAGCTGCATGCGCTCGCGCGGCAGGCGGCCGATCGCATCGGCCTGCCCCTGACCGTGATCGACACCGGACACGCAGGCCTGGAACGGGAACTGGCAGCCTTGGTGGCGTGTCCCTCGATGTAGCCGCCGTCCGTTCGGCCTTTCCGTCCCTCGCGTCCGGCACCGCCTTCTTCGACGGTCCCGGCGGCTCGCAGACACCGTCGGTCGTCGCGGCCGCCGTCGCCGGCACGATGACGTCGGCGATCGCGAACCGGGGCACGGTCACGGCGGCCGAGCGGACGGCCGAGGCGGTCGTCCAGGACGCGCGGTCGGCCATGGCCGACCTGCTCGCTGCCGACCCGCGCGGTGTCGTGTTCGGACGCAGCATGACCCAGCTGACGTTCGACCTGGCGCGCACGCTCGCGTCCGGATGGGGTGAGGGCGACGAGATCGCGGTGAGCCGGCTCGACCACGACGCGAACGTGCGTCCGTGGGTGATCGCCGCCGAGCGGGCCGGGGCGGCCGTCCGCTGGATCGACTTCGACCCCGACACCGGCGAGCTGGCGCCCGAGCACGTCGCCGCCGCCGTCGGCGACCGCACCCGGCTCGTCGCCCTGACGGGCGCGTCGAACCTGCTCGGTACGCGTCCGGACCTGCCCGCGGCCGCCCGCATCGCGCACGACGCCGGAGCACTGTTCTTCGTCGACGCCGTGCACCTCGCCGCGCACACGTCGATCGACCTGGCCGCGACCGGCGCCGACGTGCTCGCCTGCTCGCCCTACAAGTTCTTCGGCCCGCACTGCGGGGTGCTCGCCGCCGCCCCCCAGCTGCTCGAGACGCTGCACCCGGACAAGCTGCTGCCCTCGAGCGACGCCGTGCCCGAGCGCTTCGAGCTCGGCACGCTGCCCTACGAACTGCTGGCCGGCACGGCCGCGGCCGTCGACTTCATCGCCGGGCTCGGCGGTGCGGGCACCACCCGGCGTGAGCGCATCGTCGCGTCGTTCGCGCTCGCCGAGGAGCACGAGGACACGCTGCGCCGCCGTATCGAGGCAGGGCTGGCCGAGCTGCCCGGCGTGACGGTCCGCTCGCGCGCGGCGCATCGCACCCCGACGCTGCTCGTGACGTTCGACGACCGTCCGGCGCGCGACGCGTACCTGTTCCTCGCCGGCCGCGGCGTGAACGCCCCCGCCGGCAGCTTCTACGCCGTCGAGCCCGCCCGCCGCATGAACCTGCCCGACGGCGGCCTGCGCATCGGCCTCGCGCCCTACAACGACGACGCGGACGCCGACCGCCTGCTCGACGGCCTGCGCGCCTTCTGCGGGGTCTGAAGATCCACGCAGGCGCGCGATCTTCAGACCGATGCGGCGCCCCGGCGCGTCCGAGGTCTGAAGATCCACGCAGGCGCGCGATCTTCAGACCGATGCGGTGCCCCGGCGCGTGCGGGGTCTGAAGATCCACGCAGGCGCGCGATCTTCAGACGGCGCTCAGCGCGACCCGGCGGCGACCTTCTCCTGCAGCCGCGCGAGCCATTGCGTGCGCCAGGCCTCGGTCTCGGCGATCTGGTTGAACGTGTAGACGTGCAGCCCGGCCACGTCGGCGCCGGGCTCGGCGAAGGCGGGAGCGGCCTTCTCGAGGAACTGCTGCCCGGTGAACCCGCCCGGCGCGGCGAGCCGGGTGAGCGTGCGACGGTGCTTGGTGAGGAACTTCGTCGACTCGCCGACGCCGATCTTCGTCGCCATGAGCAGCAGCTTGGCGCGGTCGATGGGTCCGGGGACGCCGACCAGCAGCGGCATGGTGATGCCGCGCTGCCGCATGCGCCGCAGCCACGTCGCCAGCAGGTCCGCGTCGAAGGTCAGGTTCGACACCACGTGCGCCGCGTGGTGGCGCTTGTCCCACATGGCCTGCACGACGACGTCGTCGGTGATGGTCGGGTGCGACTCGGGATAGCCGGTGACGCCGACGTGCGCGAAGGGACGGCCGAGCGCGGCGAGGTCCTCGAGCAGGTCCAGCGAGGCGCGGTAGTCGCCGGCGGGCGGGTCGGCGTCGCCGGCGGGCACGAAGACGGTGTCGATGCCCAGGGGTACGAGCCGGTCGCAGATCTCCTGCAGCTCCGTGCGCCCGGACACCATCCGGGCCGCGAGGTGCGGCACGACGCGGTACCCGGCGCCCGCGAGCCGCTCGGCGAGATCGAGCGTCGCCGCGAGCCCCTTGGACGGCGACGCGGTCACGGTGACGGGGATGTCGGTGCTCAGGTGCTCGCGCACCTGGTCCTCGCACGAGGCGGTGGGCAGCACTTCGTACCGGGTGTGGGACAGCAGCCGGACGAGGGTCTCCGTCCGCCCGCGACTGTTGCGCATCATGCAACTCGATTCGTATCGCGCACCGAATGACGTCACGGTACGACTCGGGTGCCCGGCCGACAAGAGGCGTTCAGGTGGCCGATCGTTCGGACGCGGCGCGCAGCCGGTCCTCGACCTCGGACGACTCCTCGCGGACCACGCCGGGCCGTCCCGCCCGCAGCAGTTCGCGCCAGCCGTCGACGCCCCAGCGCGACGGTTCGGTCGTCGAGAGGAAGTGTTCGAGCACGGCCACGAAGCGGTTGGGGTCGGTGCGGAACGGGAAGTGCCCGGCGCCCTCGAAGATCTCCAGCCGGCTCCCCGGCATGGCCGCGTGGGCCTGGTGCGCGTGCCCGATCGGCAGGACGCTGTCGCGCGACCCCCACATCAGCAGCGTGGGCAGCGCCCGGACGAGGTAGCAGCGGTCGAGCATCGTCACGACCTGCCCGCGCCAGTCGACGACCGCGCGCAGGGTGCGGATGAACGCCGCGCGCGCGGTCGCGTCCGGCAACGCCTCGACGACGCGGCGCAGGTCCGCGGCGTCGAGGGCCAGGCCGGCGTCGAGGCGGCCCAGCAGCGCGATGAGCGCGGTGGCCGCGACCCGCGAACCCGGCAGTCGCAGTGCCGCCAGCAGACCCTGCGCGCCGGGCAGCGTCGCCGCCCGCAGCAAGGGCGACACCCCGCGACCGGCGCCGCCGGACGCGACGAGCACCATGCGCTGCGTCTTCTCGGGGAACTGGTAGGCGAACTGCATCGCGACCCCGCCGCCGAGGGAGTGGCCCACCAGCGTCACCTCGTCGACGCCGAGCACGCCGAGCAGGTCGCGCATGCCGTTGGCGTACGCCGCGACCGAGTAGTCGGCGCGCGGCTTGTCGGACGCGCCGTGCCCCAACAGGTCCGGCGCGATCACCAGGTGGTGGCGTGCGAGGGCGGGAAGCACCGTCCGCCAGGTGGCCGAGCTGTCACCGATGCCGTGGATGAGCAGCAGCGGCGGTCCCTCACCGCCGATGCGGAAGACCCGCTTGTAGCCGTGCACCATCCGCGACTCGACACGGACCGAGGGGCCGCGCACCGGCACCGCACCGTCGATCACGCGCAGCGTCATGCCGTGATGGTCGCGTGCTCCGGTTGCGTCCCTGTTTCGTCAGAACGCGTCGGCGTTGTACCCCGTGGCCCGGCCGCGGCGGACGGCGGTGGCGAGCGGACGCAGCGCTGCGGCGCGCACGCCCACGCCGTGCGTGTCGACGGCACCGCCGACGGGGTCGGCGAGGGCGAGGTCGAGGACGGCCTGCATCCGCTCGGCCTGCGCGAGCAGCGCCACCGCGCGCGGCGGGTAGCCGGGCGGCAGGTTGAGACGCTCGCCGGCACGGCGGGCGTCGCCGAGGGCGGCCGAGAGCTCGTCGCGCCACGCGCCCACCTCGGCGGCGGCCAGAACGCTCGCCGACTCGCGGATCGCCGTCGTCAGCTCGTACTGCGCGTCGGGCACCGACTGGAAGTCCGGCGGTGCGGGGTGCACGTCGTAGACCCACCACGTGACGGCCGCGGGCGCGCTGGACGGGTGGAACTCGACCACCTCGGGCACCGCCCCGAGGCCGCCCGCGACGATCGCCTCGCCCGCCTCGAGCGCGGCGTCGCGGAACTCGGCCGGCCCGGGCAGTCCGCGCACGTCGCCCGCGGCCGGCAGCACCAGCCGGCACGGCTCGCCGGCACGGCGCAGGGCCGCCAGCAGGTCGAGCAGCGCGCCGTCGCCGAGCGACCCGGTCACGCGGTGCGGCGCGTCGTCACCGGCGACGGCGTCGAGCACCTCGTCGGGGCTCGCCGCCCCGGCGACCCAGGCGCGCGCCCACGCGGCGAGCGGGCCGGAACGCAGATCGGACACGCTGTCCGAGGGTACGGGCGTGGTTGCCGGACGTCCGCCGCTGCCACCCGTAACGTCGCTGGACGTGTCCGACAGGTATGCCGACGTCCTCGCGAACCCCCGCACCGCGGGCCGCCGTCCGCCCGTACCCGAGGTGCCCGCCGACCGCGACCTCGTCGTCGAGACGGCGGACGGGCGCTTCTGCGGCGCCGTCGTCGCGGTCGGCCGCGCCGTCGACGCGGGGGAGAAGCGCGATGTCGTCACCCTCGAGGACCGGCACGGGAAGCGCCGCGACTTCGTCATGCTGCCCGCCGCGTTCCTCGTGGACGGACGTCCGGTGACCCTCGTGCGGCCGGCTGCGGTGCAGGCCGCGCCGAGCGCGCCCGTCCGCACCGCCTCGGGGTCGTACGCGGTGACCGGGGCGAAGGCCCGCACCGCCCGGGCCAGCCGCATCTGGGTCGAGGGAGTGCACGACGCCGCGCTCCTCGAACGCATCTGGGGTGACGACCTGCGCATCGAGGGCATCGTCGTCGAGCCGCTCGGCGGCATCGACAACCTGGCCGAGGCCGTCGCCGAGTTCGGCACCGGACCCGCCCGCCGGGTCGGCGTGCTCGTCGACCACCTCGTCGCCGGCAGCAAGGAGTCGCGCATCGTCACGGCGCTGCGGGACGAGAACGTCCTCGTGACCGGCCACCCGTACGTCGACGTGTGGCAGGCGGTCAAACCCACCGCGCTGGGCATCGACGCCTGGCCGGTCGTGCCGCGCGGCACCGACTGGAAGACGGGCATCTGCGCGGCGCTCGGCGTGTCCGACCCGCGGGAGATGTGGCGCCGGGTGCTGGCGTCCGTCGACACGTACGCCGACGTCGAGGTGCCGCTGCTGCGCGCCGTCGAAGAACTGATCGACTTCGTGACGGCCGTCGAGAGCTGAGCGTCGGCCACCCCCTGTCCGGCGTCGACAGCGGCGCCGCACAGGCCCCGGTGCGATCATGGAGGGATGCCGGACTGGTTGCTGTGGCTCATCGGGGCGGGGGTGCTCGCCGCGGCGGAGACCGCCACGCTCACGTTCGTGCTCTCGATGTTCGCCGGCGGAGCCGCCGCCGGCGCGGTCACGGCCGCGCTCGGCGGGCCGGTCGCGCTGCAGATCATCGTGGCGCTGGTGGTCACGGGGCTGCTGCTCGCGACGCTGCGCCCGGTGGCGCGCCGCCACTTCACCGCGGTGGGCCCGACCCGCACCGGCACCGACGCGTTGATCGGGATGCCGGCGGTGACGTTGACGGCGGTCGACGCGCGCGAGGGACGGGTGCGGCTCAACGGCGGCGAGTGGACGGCACGCTCGTTCGACGACAGCCCCATCGCGGCGGACGTGTCCGTCCGCGTGGTGCGCATCAGCGGGGCGACGGCGTACGTACTCGCCGACGACCCCTCACTCTGAGGGAGGCAGGACATGTCCGGTGGTGTGATCGCGCTGATCGTGGTGTTGGCGCTGCTCGTGTTCGTCGTGGCCAGATCGGTGCGCATCGTGCCCCAGGCACGGGCCGGCGTGATCGAACGGCTGGGTCGCTACACCCGCACGCAGGACGCGGGGTTGACGATCCTGGTGCCGTTCGTCGACCGCATGCGTCCGCTCATCGACATGCGCGAGCAGACGGTGAGCTTCCCGCCGCAGCCGGTGATCACGTCCGACAACCTGACCGTCGGCGTCGACACCGTCATCTACTACCAGGTCACCGACCCGCGGGCGGCGACCTACGAGATCGCCAACTACATCCAGGCGGTCGAGCAGCTCACCGTCACCACGCTGCGCAACGTGATCGGCTCGCTGAACCTCGAGCAGGCGCTCACCAGCCGCGACTCGATCAACGGTCAGCTGCGCGGCGTGCTCGACGAGGCGACCGGCCCGTGGGGCATCCGCGTGGCCCGCGTCGAGATCAAGGCGATCGACCCGCCGCCGTCCATCCAGGACGCGATGGAGCAGCAGATGCGCGCCGACCGCAACAAGCGCGCGCTCATCCTCAACGCCGAGGGCCAGCGCGAGTCGTCGATCAAGACCGCGGAGGGCCAGAAGGCCGCCGCCATCCTCGAGGCCGAGGGCCGCAAGCAGGCCGCGATCCTCGCCGCCGAGGCCGACCGGCAGGCCCGCATCCTGCAGGCCGAGGGCGAGCGGGCCGCCCGCTACCTCAGCGCGCAGGGACAGGCCAAGGCCATCGAGACGACCTTCAACGCGATCCACGCCGCCAAGCCCGATCCGGCGCTGCTGGCCTACCAGTACCTGCAGACGCTGCCGCAGATCGCGCAGGGCGACGCCAACAAGATGTGGATCGTGCCGAGCGAGTTCAGCAAGGCCCTCGACGGCCTGGCCAAGCTCACCGGCAACGACGACGACGGCACGCCGTCGTGGCTGGCGCAGCAGGGCACCGGTGGCGCGCACGCGGCGACCGAGTCGACGCTCGACACCAGCGACTGGTTCGACTCGAACCTGCCGCCGGCCAAGGACCAGCCCGAGGCGCAGAACCTGCGCGCGTCCGACGATGATCCCGCGTCCATCGAGGCCCGCGTCGGCTACGGCACCGGCGCCCTGGACGAGAGTCCGCTCCCGCCCGGCGAGACCCCGCTGCCGCCGGCGGGCGACGAGGTGCCCGGCTACACCCCGCCGCCGCCGACCCAGCCGCCCTACCCGCCGCAGGGCTGACGCGTCAGCGCAGGATCGCCACCGTGTCCTTGGCCGGCACGGTGACGGTCGCCTTGCCGTTCGGTCCGACGCGGACGGTCCCGCCGTGGACCAGGTCGCGGTAGCTGCCCTGACGCAGCCCCGTCGTGAACGTCATCGTCTTCGCCTCGGTGCCGTTGTTGATCGCGACCCAGCCGCGGTCGCCGCGGGCGAAGCCGATCAGGTTGGCGCCGTCGTCCTGCCAGTTGCGGACGCGGGCGTCGCCGACCTCGTTGTGGAACCGGACCATCGCCCGCACGCCCGGGTCACGGTCGACGCACACCCAACCCGACGAGCAGTCGGTGTCGGTGATGATGCCGTCGGCCGTGGCCGGCGGTGAGTCGTCCGTCGTCTGCCAGGCGAAACCGGAGAAGACCTGCGGACGGCCGTAGCCGTAGGCGAGCACGAACTGGTTGGCGATGATGTTGGTGCGACCGTCCTTGTAGTTGAGACCGTCGCCGTTGCGTTCGGTGTCGTGGTTCTGCACGAAGCTGAGCGTGCGTCCGGACGGGGTCAGTCCGGAGTTCTCGCCGAAGTCGCGCAGCGTCGCGATGCTGCCGACGTGCTCGGCGGGGTAGCTCTTGAAGGCCGCCTGCAACTGCTTCACGCCGTCGAGTCCGAGCACGGTGCCGGAGCGGACGAACGCCTGCGGCGACAAGGTGCCGGGGCCGCCGCCGAACACCTCGAGCGCCCAGTACGGACGCGTCCCGTCGACGGTCTTGCGCAGTTTCGCGTAAATCGCGTCGAGGTCACGCTGCCCGACGTGCTTCGCGGCGTCGACGCGGAAGCCGGAGACGCCGTACGAGAGCAACTTGTTGAGATACCCGGCGAGGGTGGCGCGCACCTTCGGGGTGTCGGTGCGCAGGTCCGAGAGACCGACCAGCTCGCAGTTGAAGACCTGCTGCTGGTTGTTGAAGTCCTCGATGCCGCCGGACGCCGACGGGCAGTCGCCCGAGTACTTGTGGAAGTCGCGGTTCTCGTAGAGCCCGGCGTACCGGTAGCGCTCGTAGGTCACGCCGCCGTAGGACGTGTCGCCCTGCCCGGTCATGTGATTGAGGACGGCGTCGACGATGACCTGCACACCTGCCTTGCGGCAGGTCGTGACCATCTGCCTGAACTGCCGCTCGGTGCCCATGCGACTGGTGAGGGCGTAGCGCACCGGCTGGTACACCTCCC
Source organism: Jatrophihabitans fulvus (assembly GCF_054781375.1). Lineage (NCBI taxonomy): Bacteria > Bacillati > Actinomycetota > Actinomycetes > Jatrophihabitantales > Jatrophihabitantaceae > Jatrophihabitans > Jatrophihabitans fulvus. The sequence goes on along the minus strand of NZ_BAAGUN010000001.1, from coordinate 1,451,795 downwards.
ACCACGGGTTCAGCACCGTGTCGCTGCCGTCGCCCAGCTTCGTGCGCTTCAGCGAGTCGGCCGGGGGCGACACCTGCACGGCCCCGTACCCGGACGGGCCGAGCACGGTGCGGCACTCGCGTGCCACGGAGTTCCAGTTCCACTCGAACAGGTTCGCGACCACGCTGCGCGCCTCGCGCGCCTGTGCGGGACGGTGGCTCTCCGGCCGCGCCTGCGTGGGCTGGACCGCCACCGCCAGCGTCCCTGCCGTGGCCAGTGCGATCGCTGCGGCCGCGAATCCGACGTGCCTGCGCCTCATGGGTCCCCCTCGACCTCGATGTCCGGAATGGGCTTCCTATCCCGAGGCCGAGCCGGCAGTCAACGTCCGGTCAGAAATGCGTCTGGTTGATGGGCGGACGCGGTGTCGAGAACATCAGGTCCGCGAGGGCGAGGGCTCCGGGCGCGAGCTCCTCGACGCCGCCGGCGAGGGCCAGGGTCGCGAGCCGGTGACCACCCAGGTACGCCGACGCCAGCGACCGCTGGGTGACGCGCAGCTGCGCGGCCGCCGCGGTCGGTTCGCAGTGCGCCCCGTCGGCCGACGCCGTCAGGGCGACGGTGCCCGCGCCGTAGCCGGCACCGTCGGTGTCGACGACGTCGAGCACCAGCTCGCCCGGCACCGCGTACGCCCGAGCGCCGAGCGCCGCGGGCACGTCGAGCAACCGCACCCACAGCGCGTCCAGGGTCGCCGTCTGCAGCAGCGCACGTCCGTCCGGCAGCAGCCAGCGCACGGGCTCGTCGACCGGACGGTCGTCGAGCAGCACCTCCTCGACCGCGTCGATGCCGGCGAGGTAGGACCACAGGTCGCGGTACGCGGTGTCGGACGCCGCGACGAACTCGGTGACCGTGACGGCGCCGAAGCGGTTGTCGAGGTCGAAGTCGCGGGTCACGCGCCACCCCAGCAGGCCGTCGACCGCGCCGTCGGTCTCGTGCACGACCCACATCGCGGTGGTGCCGGGCACGGCGGTGAAGCCGGAGGCGCCGAGGCGCCGCGGCCACCAGACGCCGTCGCGGTCCATCTGGCCGGCGTGGCCGCGGCGGGCAAGGGCGAAGACGTCCGGCGCGAGCGCCGCCACCTCGTCGGCCGTGGCCGGGCGGACGGACGTCGGGTCACCGCCCGCCGGCGCCGCCCCGGGCCCGCGCGTGCGGTAGGTGTAACGGCCGAGCTGCACGGCCGGCGCGTAGCCGTAGCGGCCGTAGATCGGCCACTCCGCCGCGATCAGCACGCTGAGCGCGTCACCGCGGTCGCGGGCGTCGGCGAGCGACTGCGTGATCATGCGCCGCAGCAGGCCGCGGCGACGGTGCGTGGCCGACACCGAGACGCCCGTGACGGCGTCGACGGGCACGACGTTCGTCGACCCGTCCGCGCCCGGCACCGTGATCGTGCGCGCCTCGGTGGCGAGCGTGCCGACCACCGCGCCGTGGTCGACGACCGCCCACAGCCGGTCCGGGTTCCAGGTGCGCACCCGATTGCTGCGCCGGGCCGCCATCTCGGGGGAGTCGGGATCGAACAGCAGGTTCGACCAGACCGTGCGCAGCCACGGCTCGTGCAGCTCGAGCGGGACGGGGTGGACGATCTCGGGCTCGGAGGTCACGCCTCGATGCTGTCAGCCGCCGCCAGCGGATACCCAGCGGTACTCGATCTCCGGACGGCCGCTGCCCCGGTGCCGCTGCGCCCGGGCGACGACGTTGGCGTCCGCCAGGTGCTCGAGGTAGCGGCGCGCCGTGACCCGCGAGACCCCGCACGTCTCGGCGACCTCGGCCGCGGAGGCCGCCCCCGCCTCGCGGACCGCGTGCGCCACGGCGTCCAGCGTCTCGGCGGTGACGCCGCCGGGCAGGGCGGCGCGGTCGAAGCCGCGCAGGCTGGCGAACGCGCGGTCGATGTCGGTCTGCGCGCTCACGTCCTGCTCGCCGTGCAGCTGCCGGCGGAACTCCGCGTACCGCTCGAGCTTGTCGCGCAGCGCCGCGAACGCGAACGGCTTGAGCAGGTACGACACCACCCCGAGCGACGCCGCCGAGCGCACGGCGCCGAGATCGCGGGTCGAGGTCACCGCGATGACGTCGACCTCGATGCCTCCCGCCCGCAGCACCCGGCACACCTCGAGGCCGTGCACGTCGGGCAGGTTGAAGTCGAGCAGCACGAGGTCGGGTTGTGCGGCCGGGTCGCGCAGCCGCCGCAGCGCGCCCGCGGCGTCGTGCACGACGTCCGAGACGACGAAGCCCGGTACCCGGCCCACGAGCTGCGCGTGGGCCTCGGCGATCAGCGGTTCGTCGTCGACGACCAGCACCCGGATGTCAGCCACCGGACCGCTCCGTCCGGGGCAGTCGGACGACGAGCCGGGCTCCGCCGCGCTCGGACGAACCGACCCCGACGTCACCGCCGTGCTGCCGCACGACCTGGTGGACGAGCGCGAGGCCGAGGCCCCGTCCGGCCTCGGTGGTGGCGAGCTTGGTCGACCAGCCGCGCCGGAAGGCGTCGTCGACCGCCTCCGGTGGCAGCCCGGGCCCGTCGTCGCTGACGGCGATCTCCAGGCCGCCGTCCGCGGTACCGGCCAGCCGGACGTCGACCCGCCCGGGACCGGGCGACTCGAGGCAGGCGTCGACGGCGTTGTCGACGAGGTTGCCGACGACCGTGGTCAGTTGGGTCGGCGAGAACGCAGCGAGGGGCGGGTCGTCGACCGCCTCCACCTCGACGCGGACGCCACGTTCGGCGGCGGCGGCGACCTTGCCGAGCAGCAGCGCCGCGAGCACCGGCTCGTCGACGGCGGCGACGGTGCGGTCGGTGAGCCGCTGCGACAGCTCGAGCTGCTCGGTGCCGAAGCGGATCGCGTCGTCGGTGCGGCCGGTCTCCATGAGCACGACCATCGTGTGGAGCCGGTTCGCGGACTCGTGGGTCTGCGAGTGCAACGACTGTGCCAGCGACCGCGTGGCGTCGAGCTCGCCGGTCAGCGACTCGAGCTCGGTGCGGTCGCGCAGCGTGGTCACGGTGCCGTGGCGGTGACCGGCCCGCACCGCCGCGAACCGGTCGACGACCAGCACCCGGTCCCCGGTGAGGTGCAGCTCGCCGCGCACCTCGTGCTCATCGGTCAGCAACGTGCGGACGGCCGGGGACAACGGCAGGTCGGCCACCGGCCGGTCGCGGACGTCCTCACCCATGGGCAGGCCGAGCAGCTCGGCGGCACGGTCGTTGCACACCGTGACGCGGCCGCGGCGGTCGACGACGACGATGCCCTCGCCGACCGACTGCAGCACGGCCTCGTGGGCGGCCAGGACGCCGCTCATCGTGGCCGCGTCGACTCCGCCGGTCTGCCGGCCCAGGCGCCGTCCGACCAGCGCGGAACCGAGCAGCGCGACGGCCAGCAGGGCGAGCAGGCCACCCGCGAGCCAGGGCAGCTGACGCAGCAGGCGGTCGCGGATGCGTTCGACGGTGATGCCCACCGACACGAGCGCGACGACCCTGCCGTCCGACCGCACCGGGGCGACCGCGCGTACCGACGGTCCGAGGCTGCCGGTGTAGGTCTCGGCGAAGGCGCGGCCGCCGAGGGCGGGCGCGACGGTGCCCACGTAGCGCTTGCCGACGAGGCCGCGATCGGGGTGGGTCCAGCGCACCCGCTGCGGCGACATGACCACCACGAAGGACGCCCCGGTACGGACGCGCACCTGCTCGGCGTACGGCTCGAGCCGCGCCGTCGGGTCCGGCGTGGCGACCTGTTGCACGACGTACGGGTTCGCGGCCACGGACGACGCGAGCGCGAGCATCCGGGCGCGCGCGTCATCGTCGTCACGCCGTTGCCCGACGACGACGGCACCCGCGGCGACGGCGGCGACGACCACCAGCGACAGCAGCGCCTGCAGGGCGAACAGCTGCCGCGCGAGACTCCAGCGTCCGACGCGCACGGCGGCCAGTGTGCCGCAGCCCGGCCGCGGCACGCCGTGAACACAACGAACGCAACCGTGACCGGGGGCCCCGGGAATCGGATCGTCTCTCCCACACCCCACAACGTGGCGCAGGCCACATCCCGCGACGGAGGCAGTCGATGACGATCCTGCAGCGCAAGACCGAGCGGAGCGGCCGACGCGACCGCACGCACTGGCTCTACCTCGCGGTGATCGCGGCCGTGGTCGCAGGCGTGGTGGTCGGCCTCGCCGCCCCGACGTTCGCCGTCGAGCTCAAGCCCGTCGGCGAGGCGTTCGTCGACCTGGTGAAGATGATGATCGCGCCGGTCATCTTCTGCACGATCGTGCTGGGCATCGGTTCGGTGCGCAAGGCCGCGCAGGTCGGACGGGTCGGCGGGCTGGCCCTCGGCTACTTCATCACCATGTCGACGGCGGCCCTGGCGATCGGCCTGGTCGTCGGGAACCTCGTGCACCCCGGCTCAGGGCTGCAGCTCACCCCCGAGGGAGCGGAGGCCGCCAAGGAGGCGGCCGAGAAGGGCAGCTCAGGCGGCATGGTCGACTTCTTCAAGGAGATGATCCCCGAGACGCTGCTGTCGTCCCTGACGGACGGCCAGGTGCTGCAGGCGCTCGTCGTCGCGCTGCTCGTCGGGTTCGCGCTGCAGGGTCTCGGCGACCGCGGCGCTCCCGTGCTGCGGGGCATCGAGTCGGTGCAGCGGGTCGTGTTCAAGGTGCTGGCCATGATCATGTGGGCGGCGCCGGTCGGGGCGTTCGGTGCCATGGCGGCGGTCGTCGGGCAGACCGGCGTCGACGCGCTGACCAGCCTGGCCGTCATCATGTTCGCCTTCTACGTGACCTGCTTCGTGTTCGTGTTCGGCGTGCTCGGCTCGCTGCTGCGGCTGGCGACCGGCGTCAGCATCCTCGGCCTGCTGCGTTACCTGGCGCGCGAGTTCCTGCTCATCGTGTCGACGTCGTCGTCCGAGACCGCGCTGCCGCGGCTCATCGCCAAGATGGAGCACCTCGGTGTCGAGAAGCCCGTGGTCGGCATCGTGGTGCCCACCGGGTACTCGTTCAACCTCGACGGCACCGCGATCTACCTGACGATGTCGTCGCTGTTCGTCGCCGAGGCCGTGGGCACCCCGCTCAGCTTCACCGAGCAGCTGTCGCTGCTGGTCTTCATGATCATCGCCTCGAAGGGTGCCGCCGGCGTCACCGGCGCCGGCCTGGCGACGCTTGCCGGCGGGCTGCAGGCGCACCGGCCCGACCTGGTCGACGGCGTCGGCCTGATCGTCGGCATCGATCGCTTCATGTCCGAGGCGCGGGCGATGACCAACTTCGCCGGCAACGCGGTCGCCACCGTCCTGGTGGGGTCGTGGACCAAGCAGCTCGACCGCACCCGGATGGTCGACGTGCTCGCCGGCCGGTTGCCGTTCGACGAGGCCACGATGGCGCCGGACGACGACCACGGGACGGCCGAGGTGCCGTCCGACCCGCCGGCGAAGACGCTCGTGAACGCCTGATCGACAGACGGCGGACGGGGTGGGGACGAATCGTCCCCACCCCGTCCGCGTGTCCGCGTCAGATCCAGTCGACGTGGTCCTTGAGGTAGATGTAGCCGATGAAGCTGACCGCGTCGATCACCGCGTGCGCGACGACCAGCGGCCAGACCCGCCGAGTGCGTTGGAACCACCAACCGAAGACGAGCCCCATGATCGCGTTGCCGACGAAGCCGCCGAACCCCTGGTAGAGGTGGTACGAGCCGCGCAGCAGCGAGCCGGCCGCGAGTGCCCGGCTGTTCGTCCAGCCCAGCTGGCGCAGCCTGGTCAGCACGTAGGCGCAGACGACGATCTCCTCGCTCAGGCCCTGCTGCAGCGCCTCGAGCAGCAGGGCGGGGATGCGGTACCAGACGGCCGGGAAATCGGTGACCACGATCCGCGCGTTGGCACCGAGTTCGCGGGCCAGGTAGACGAATCCGAGACCGGGAAGGCCGATGAGCGCGGCGAAACCGAGGCCCTGCCCCAACTCCTTGAACCGCAACCGGTCGAGGCCGATGCCGAAGCCCGGGCCACCGGGGGAGCGCAGCAGCAGCACGAGCACCAGCAGCGCGGGCGCGATGCCGCCGAGCAGGGACACGATCCGGTCGAGGATGTCGAGCCACTGGTAGTCGGGGGTCTTCTCGCCCCGCTGGATGGGCGCGGTGGCGACGTTGCGGAACCCCACGCCCTTGTTGATGACGATCTGGGCGCGCAGGAAACTCAGGAACGACGACAGACCGCTCGTGCCGAACGACACGGCGAGGACGGCCAGCAGCTCGAGCCCGTACCGCGGCAGATTCGGGTCACGAGTGGGTCGGACGTCCGGACGGTCGGCGCTGGCTGCCACCCGGTCAGTGTGCCGGGCGGGACCGGATGTTCGCGCAGGCCTCACAGGTCTCCGGCGGCACGACACCTGCCCGCATCAGCCAACCGAACACGACGCAGCCGAGGCACAGCGCGAAGACCGATTCGAGGGTCGCGGCGACCACGACAGCGGCGAGCAGGACCACCGTCACGGTCGGGGCGCCGAGTGCCAGCGCGACCGTGCCGGCCAGCGTCATCGTCGCGCCCATCGCCTGCGCGAACCGCTTCGGCGGCCCCGCCACGAGCACCGGTTCGCCGAGGCGCGGTGCGACGACCCTGGTCGCGAGCTGACCGAGGGGACTGAGCCGCGGACCGCTCAACACCCGCAGCACGAAGCCTGCCGCGAGCACGGCGACCAGCCACAGCCAGCCGGTCCCGGCCGCGGCCGCGAGCGCGAGCGTCAGCGCCGCTATCAGCGCGACCCCCGCCGCCACGGTGCGCGCGGCCTTCTCGTTCACGGGGTTCGGGAAGCCGATCACGGACACGCCCCAAGCCTACCCAAACGGTAGGGATTACCGCGCCGGGGTGAGGACGAGGGTCTGCAGGCCGCGGCCGTACTCACCGTGCGCGTCCGCGAACGTCGAGCGGGCCAGCGCGGACCCGTGGGCACCGAGCTGCGTGACCGACGACATCCGCAGCCAGTCGCCGACCGCCGGGCGGGCGAGATGCACGTCGAGGTCGACGTTGACGAACGACCACTGCGACCAGTCGAGCTCGGCCGAGACGCCGCTGCCGGAGTCCCCGACCAGGACGGTGCGTGCCAGCGGTGACAGCGCCTCGCCGGTGCCCAGCTCCGTACGCGGACGCACCCACGCCGTTCCCGGCCCCGGCTCGGCCAGGGCACCCTCGACGAACACCCACTGCAGGCTGGTGCCGTAACCGAACCCGTCTTGGTGGCCGCTCGATCGCGCGTCGTCGGCAGGCACTGCGACCGCCGGCGGCAGCGGCGGTGCGACCGCCGCGGTGTCGGTGTCGCGGACGAACCAGGTGCGCGTGACGAGGCAGTCGCGCCCTGCGGCGGCAACGGTCACCTCGACCAGCGCGGCCGACCGGGCGGCGCGGACGACCCGGCCGTGCACGTCCAGTTCTCCCACCGGCACCGCGCCGACGAAGTCGGCGGCGAGGCGGCGCGCGGCGAGGTCGTCGCGGCCCGTCACGGCGTGCAGCAGCGTCTCGGCGGTGGCCACGGCCAGGGCGTTGGGTGGCCCGCCGTGCTCGAGATGCGATGCCCACGGACCCTCGGTGAGCGGCCCCGCCGCGACCCGCCGCGACAGCGTCCCCGCGGCCGCGTCGACCCCGTGTGCGATCAGCGAGAAGTAAGAATCCGACACACGGTGACGCTACTGCGGCGCTCGAACGACGGATGCCCTACAGTGAATGTGGAAGGGGCGACGGCACATCCCTCCCGTGCCGTCGCCCCTTCCTTCATGTCCGCGTCCGGGTGTTTCGTCCCCGCACGCGCACCCCGTACCGAGGCGTGCGCCACGCCGTGAAACCGCGAGGGCCCTCCTGCGCGAATCCCACCCGGTACGCCCGTTAGATTCCGGACGGGCATCGCGTGCGGGAGGCACCGGGTGACGCAGGGCAGCAGAACGCACGGCGATCGGCGCAACCGGCGCCGCAGCATCGCCGTCATCGGCAGTGGTGTCGCAGGGCTGACGGCGGCGTACGTGCTGCAACGCTCGGCGGACGTCACGCTGTACGAGGCGGACGACCGGCTCGGCGGCCACGCCGACACCCACGACGTCGTCGGCGTCGACGGGGTGCTGCGCAACGTCGACACCGGCTTCATCGTGCACAACCACCGCACCTACCCCAACCTGCTGCGCCTGTTCGGAGAGCTCGGCGTCGGCACGCAGGAGTCGGACATGAGCATGTCCATCTCGTGCGGCGGGTGCGGGCTCGAGTACGCCGGCGGCAAGGGCCTGGCCGGCCTGCTGCCGAGTGTCGACGCCGTGCGCCGCCCGCGGTACCTGCGCATGCTCACCGAGGTCAAGCGGTTCCACCGCCGCGCGCAGCGGCTGCTCGCCGGTGACGACCCGGCGGGGGAGCGCATGACGGTGCGCGAGTTCCTCGCCGCCGGGCGCTTCAGCACCTACTTCGACGCCCACTTCATGACGCCGCTCATCGCGGCGGTCTGGTCAACCGCGCCGAACCAGGCCGGCGACTACCCGGCCAAGTACCTGTTCTCGTTCCTCGACAACCACGGCATGCTCTCCGTCAGCGGCAGCCCCACCTGGTACACGGTGGCCGGCGGTTCGGCGCGCTACGTCGAGAAGGCCGCGAAGAGCCTCACGGCCGTCGAGACCGCCACCCCGATCCGGGCGGTCACGCGCACGGGCAGCGGCGTCGAGGTACGCGACGACTCCGACACCGCGGCACACTTCGACGCCGTCGTCGTCGCGACGCACCCGCACCAGGCGCTGGGCATGCTCGCCGCGCCGACCGCCGACGAGCGCGACGTGCTCGGGGCGATCACGTACACCACGAACCCGACCCTTCTGCACACCGACACCGCGGTGCTGCCGACCGCGCCCCGGGCGGGGGCGTCGTGGAACTACGCACTGCCGTCGTGCCACACCGTGCCCACCGAGGTGCAGGTCAGCTACGACATGAACCGGCTGCAACGGCTCGAGGCGCCCGAGACGTACGTCGTGTCGCTCAACGCCGGTCACCGCGTCGACCCGGCCAAGGTCGTCGAGCGCATGGACTACGAGCACCCGGTGTACACGTCGTCGTCCGTGGCGGCGCGCGAGCGACTTCCCGAGCTCAACGACGGCGTCGTGGCCTATGCCGGCGCCTACCACGGCTGGGGTTTCCACGAGGACGGCTGCCGCTCCGGCGTCGACGCCGCCGCGTCCCTGGGCGTCACCTGGTGACCTCGCTCTACGAGGTCGATATTGCGCATGTCCGCGCAGATCCGGTGCGGCACGATGTCCGGCACTCGAGCTACCTCTGGTTCGTCGACGTCGACGACCTTCCGCGGCACGGTCCGCTCGCGCGCTTCGAGTCCCGTGACCACGTCGGTGACGCGTCCCGCAGCATCCGCGAGAACGTCGAGGACTTCCTCCGCGAACGCGGTGTCGACCTCGGCGGCGGACGCATCACCATGCTCACCAACGCGCGCAGCCTGGGCTACGTCTTCAACCCGCTGACGCTCTACTGGTGCCACCGCACGGACGGCACACTCGAATGCGTCGTCGCCGAGGTCCACAACACCTACTCGCAGCGGCACCGCTACCTGCTGCGGCCCGACGACGCCGGGCGCGTCGACACCGCCAAGGAGTTCTACGTCTCGCCGTTCTATCCCGTCGACGGCTACTACCGCATGAGCGTGCCGGAGCCGGGGGAGACGCTGGCGATCACGATCACCCTGCACCGCCCGGACGGCCGTCCGTTCACCGCGTCCGTGCGCGGCGTCCGGCGCCCCGCCACCCGGCGCGCGGTGCTCGCCGCCGCGTTGCGGCACCCGTTCGAGACCTGGCTCGTGCGCGCCCTCATCACCGCCCACGGCATCCGGCTGTGGCGCAAGGGCCTGCCCGTGCAACCCCGACCCGACCACCCGTCCGACACCCGTGAGGTACCCATGTCCGGCAAGCCCACCGTCGCCGACCGTCTGGCGTCCCTGCTGCAGGAGACCGCCGGCATCGACCTGCCCGTCCGGCTGCGCGCGTGGGACGGCAGCGAGGCCGGACCGGCCGACGGCCCCGTCCTCGTGATCCGGACCCGCCGCGCGCTGCGCCGGCTGTTGTGGGCGCCGGGCGAGCTCGGCCTGGCCCGCGCCTACGTCACCGGCGACATCGACGTCGAGGGCGATCTCGCGGACGGCTTCCGCCGCGCCTGGGCGCTCGCCCGCTCCCGTCCGACGACCGGGGTCGAGCTCACCGCCGGCGCCAAGGCCAAGGCGGCCGGCGCCGCCGTCCGGCTCGGCGCGCTCGGCACCCGTCCGGCGCCGCCCCTGTCGGAGGCCCGGCTCAGCGGACGGTTGCACAGCCGCCGTCGCGACCGGGCCGCGATCTCGCACCACTACGACCTGTCGAACGAGTTCTACGAGCTGCTGCTCGACGAGCACATGGCCTACTCCTCGGCTTACTACACGCACGAGGGCCAGAGCCTGCACGACGCGCAGACCGCGAAGCTCGACCTCGTCTGCCGCAAGCTCGACCTCAAGCCCGGCATGCGGCTGCTCGACGTCGGCTGCGGCTGGGGTTCGATGATCCTGCACGCCGCCGAGCACTACGGTGTCGAGGCCGTCGGCATCACGCTGTCGGCGCAGCAGCGCGACTTCATCACCAAGCGCATCGCCGACCGCGGACTGAGCGGCAAGGTCGAGGTCCGCCTGCAGGACTACCGCGAGTTCGGCGAGGCCGCCGAGGACACCGGCACCTTCGACGCCGTCAGCTCCATCGAGATGGGCGAGCACGTCGGCGAGGGCAACTACCCCGAGTACGTGGCGATCATGAACCGGGCGCTCAAGCCGACGGGACGGCTGCTGCTGCAGCAGATGTCCCGGCACGAGGGCACCGCGCCCGGCGGCGGCGCGTTCATCGAGAGCTACATCGCCCCCGACATGCACATGCGCGAGGTGTGGCAGACGACCCGCCACCTCGTGAAGGGCGGCTTCGAGGTGCGCGACGTCGAGGCCATGCGCGAGCACTACGTGACGACCGTCCAGCACTGGATCGACACGTTCGAGAGCCGGTGGGACGAGTTCGTCGCGCTGCAGAACGAGGAGGTCGCGCGCGTCTGGCGGCTGTACCTCGTCGGCGGCATGTTGACCTTCGAGGAGGGACGCATGGGCGTCGACCAGTTCCTCGCCGTGAAGCCCACCGCCGAAGGTCACAGCGGGATGCCGTCGACCCGGCCCTGGGCGGTGGGTACCACCACCGGGTGACCTTCGACGGATCCGCCTTCGCCGCAACCCTCGGCTGGGCAGCACTGGCGGTGCTGGCCGTCCTGCTCATCACCTTCGCGGTGTCGAAGGTGGTGGGCAAGCACAGCATCATCGACACCGTCTGGGGTCTGCTGTTCGTCACCGTCGCGGTGGTCGTGTTCGCCCTGTCGGGCGACGCGGCCGATCCGGTGCGGCGCTGGCTGCTGCTGATCCTGCCGGTCGTGTGGGGTCTCCGGCTCGCGGTCCACATCGGCCGCCGCTCGGTCGGCAAGCCCGAGGATCCGCGATACAAGGAGCTGCTCGACAAGCAGCCCGGCTCGGGCGACCTCTACGCCCTGCGCATGATCTACGGGCTGCAGGGCGTGCTCGCCCTGATCGTCTCGTCACCGATCCTGGTCGGCGGGTTCGAGGGCGGGTCCGTCGGCTGGATCGCGTGGGTCGGGGTCGTCGTCTGGGCGATCGGGCTGTTCTTCGAGGCCGTCGGCGACGCCCAGATGGAACGCTTCAAGGCCGACCCCGACAACAAGGGCAAGCTCATCGACGTCGGCCTCTGGCGCTACACCCGGCACCCGAACTATTTCGGCGACGCCTGCGTCTGGTGGGGCATCTTCCTCGTCGCCGCCGACACCCTGCCGGGCGTGGCCACGATCTTCGCGCCGATCGTCATGACGCTGCTGCTCACCGTCGGTTCGGGCGCCCGCATCCTCGAGAAGTCGATGAGCAAGCGCGACGGGTGGGACGAGTACGCCGCCCGCACGAGCATGTTCTTCCCCCTGCCGCCGAAGGTGAAGAAGGCCGTCACGTCCTCGTGATCACGAGGTCCTGACGCCGGCGGTGATCAGCAGCGCGCCGGCCACCAGCGCACCGACGGACACGACCAGGAAGACCCCGACCCAGAGCGTGCCGGGTGTGCGGGTCAGCCGGCCGAGCATGTCGGCATCGGTGTCGCGCGCGCCCCGCCGCCGGGACGCCTGCAGCTCGAGCACCGGCCGCGGCGCCGCCAGCAACAGGAACCAGGTGCCCGCATAGGCGACTCCGCTCTGCAGCCCGGGGGAGCCCCACCACGACACCGCGAAGACACCGGCGCCCGCGACCAGCACCGACCACAGCCCGAACCAGTTGCGGATCTGCACCAGCAGCAGGGCGAGCAGCACCAGCACGAGCCACAGCAACGCCACCGCGTGCCCGACGTGCAACAGCGCGGCCGCGCCGACGCCGACCAGCGCGGGTCCCGGATAGCCCGCCAGCGCGGTGGCCACCATGCCGGGCCCGCGGGCACGCCCGCGCGACACCGTGAGCCCGGAGGTGTCGGAGTGCAGCCGGATGCCGCCCAGGCGCCGTCCGCTCAGCAGGGCGGCGACGCCGTGCGCGCCCTCGTGGGTGATGGTGACCAGGTGCCGGGTGCGCACCCACAGCGGGCGCCAGACCACGCACACCAGCGCGACGAGCGCGCAGGCCGCGATGGTGCTCGCGCCGGGGACGGGCTGCACCGCCGTCACCGAGTCCCACACCCGGGACACGTCGCTGGAGGCCATCCGTCCGAGCGTGGCAGCAGCGGATGTGCCGCCGGGCGGTGGGTCAGCCGATGCTCAGCGAGGCGGGATCAGCTGTACTCGCCGCGCAGAACGATGCGTCCGCTGAACTGCGTCTGCCCCTCGTCCTGGACGCTGACGGCGATCGTGTCGTAGCGCGACATGAGCGACCGCGGGACGGAGATGTCGGCGATGCGGTCACGCCGCAGGAAGCCGATCGACTGCAGCTTCGACCCGTCGGCGAGCCACACCTCGTACTGCCGGCCCGCCGAGAGGCTGGGCAGACCGGCGGCGTCGAGCCGCATCCGCTCGCCGGTGACCACGGCGCGGGCGTCGGGGCCGGTCGCGGTGTTGTCCAGGGCGACCGTGGTGCCGGCAGGCAGCTGGTCGCTGTCGTCACCGGACACCAGGGCCCACGTGGTGCCCCCGCCGACCAGCACCGCGGCCGCCGCGGCGACCGCGAGGTAACGGCGGCGGTGCGTCGCCTGGGCCGGCGGAGGTGCGGCCTCGGCGCGCGCAGTCGCGAACAGGTCACTGAGATCCGGCAGCGGACGGTCGTCCGCGGGCACGTCCGCCGCCGTGTCGGCCTCGACCACGATCTCGGGCGCGAAGCGGCTGGCGGACGTCAGCGACGCGTGGGCGACGACCGTCCACACCAGCTCCTGCTGGCAGTCGACGCAGGTGCGCAGGTGTTCGGCCGCCTCGAGCACGACCTCGCGGGAGGCGTCCCCGGTGAGCAGGCTCGGCAACTCGTCGGTCACATGCTTGGTGCCCATGTCAGCGTCCCCCCGTGGCGGTCTCGAGCAGGCCCGCGAGCCGGTGCAGGCCGCGGGCGGTGCGGGTTTTCACGGTGCCGAGCGGGATGTCGAGCGCCGCGGCGATCTCGCTCTGCGTGTACCCGTCGAAGTAGGCGAGTTCGATGACGTTGCGCTGCACGTCGGGCAGCAGGTCGAGCGCCGAACGCACCTCGTCGGCCCAGGCGAACCGCTCGGCGGTCTCGCGGCCGTCGTCGCCGGAGATCTCGCGCATCGTCGACATGTCGACGACGACGTCGCGGCGCTTGCGCAGGTGGTCGATGGCGCGCTTGCGCGCGATGCCCAGCACCCAGGCTCGCAGCGGCTGCTTCGGGTCGTAGCGGTCGTGAACACGCCACAGCTCGTAGAAGACCCGTTGCATGACGTCGTCGACGTCGGCGACGGGCACGTAGCGCCCGAGGTAGGAACGCACGAGCGGACCGAGCGTCCGGTACGCGTCTTCGAGCGCCTCGGGCTGGCCCTGGTTCAGGCGAGCGCCGATCTCGGCGAGGGCGGCTTCCACGTCCACAGTTCGTCCCTGGAGTCGCGGGCGGTTTCAGACCACCCGGATCAGGTGTCGCCGGTCACTGACGACGACGACCACCGCCACTTGCCGGGTGTACCCGGTGCGCGCGATCAGCGCTTCTCGACGGCCACGTAGTCACGCTCGGTGGCGCCGGTGTAGACCTGCCGCGGGCGTCCGATGCGGGTCGTCTTGTCGTTGATCATCTCGTTCCACTGGGCGATCCAGCCGGGCAGCCGGCCGATCGCGAACAGCACCGTGAACATGCGCGTCGGGAAGCCCATCGCGCGGTAGATGAGGCCGGTGTAGAAGTCGACGTTCGGGTAGAGCTTGCGCTCGACGAAGTAATCGTCCTCGAGGGCGTGCGACTCGAGCTCCATGGCGATGTCGAGCAGGTCGTCGCGCTTGCCCATGGCCGACAGCACCTCGTCGGCGGACTTCTTCACGATGGCCGCGCGCGGGTCGTAGTTCTTGTAGACCCGGTGGCCGAAGCCCATGAGCTTGACGCCGTCCTCCTTGTTCTTCACCTTGCGGACGAACTCGCCGACGTCACCGCCCGAGGCCTTGATGTCCTGCAGCATCTCGAGCACCGACTGGTTCGCGCCGCCGTGCAACGGCCCGAACAGCGCGTTGATGCCGGCGGAGATCGAGGCGAAGAGGTTCGCGTGCGACGAGCCGACGAGGCGGACGGTCGAGGTGGAGCAGTTCTGCTCGTGATCGGCGTGCAGGATGAACAGCCGGTCGAGCGCGCGGGCGACGACCGGGTCGACCTCGTAGGGCTCGGCCGGGAAGCCGAACGTCATGCGCAGGAAGTTCTCGACGAGGCCGAGCGAGTTGTCGGGGTAGAGGAACGGCTGCCCCACGCTCTTCTTGTAGGCGTAGGCGGCGATGGTGGGCAGCTTGGCCAGCAGGCGGTGCGTCGACAGCTCGACGTCCTCGGCGTCGAACGGGTCGAGCGAGTCCTGGTAGAAGGTCGACAGCGCCGACACCGCGGACGACAGCACCGGCATCGGGTGCGCGTCGGACGGGAAGCCGTCGAAGAAGTTCTTGAGGTCCTCGTGCAGCAGCGTGTGCCGCCGGATGTTGTTCTCGAACCTGGCGAGCTCGTCGGCCGACGGCAGCTCGCCGTGGATGAGCAGGTAGCTGGTCTCGAGGAACGTCGAGTGCTCGGCCAGCTGGTCGATCGGGTACCCGCGGTAGCGCAGGATGCCCGCGTCGCCGTCGATGTAGGTGATCTCGGACGAGCACGACGCCGTGTTCGCGAACCCGGGGTCGTAGGTCACCAGACCCGTGGTCGAGAGCAGCTTGCCGATGTCGGCGCCGGAGGCGCCCTCGACGGCGTCGTGCACGGGCAGCTCGAGGGTCTGTCCCGAGGCGTCGGTGAATACCGCCGGCTTGCTGTCGGTCATGGTTCCCCTTCCAACACGGTCCTGTCGCGAACCTACCCACTGCCGATGGGCCTGTCCCCGGTGGACGTTCGGCAGTGGCGCGATGCTCACCCAGGTGGTTCAGCCCGCCGCGGAATCGGCGGGGCGGTTCTCGAGGTTCTGCAGCCGCACCTGGCCGCGCGCGACGAGGCGCCCGGCGTCGTCGTGGATCTCGACGAGCCACAGCTGCTGGCTGCGGCCGCGGTGCAGCGGCGTGCCGGTCGCGGTCAGCCGTCCCTCGGTGACGGCACGCAGGAAATCGGTCTGGTTGGACACGCCGACGACCCTGCCGCGTTCGCCGAACCACAGCGCGGCGCCGACGCTGGCCGCCGTCTCGATCGCGGTGCAGTAGGTGCCGCCGTGGACGATGCCGTAGGGCTGCCGGTGCCGGTCGTCGACCGTCCAGGTGAGCACCACGCGGTCGGGGGAGCCCTCGAGGAACTCCATCCCGAGCGTGCCGACCATCCCCGAGGTGACGGCGGACGTCATGGCGGGAGACATGCCGGGAGACATGCCGGGAGACATGGCGGGAGTGACCTGCTCGCCGGTGCTGTCGGTGCTGGCCATGGGTTCGAACCTAGCCGCGCCGGTCCGACGCGCGGGCGCCGGGACGGACCCCGGGGACGGGCCCGACAGGGCTACGATCGACGACCGCACGACCGAACCGCGGGTCGACACCCCGTCCGGGTCGAAAGATCCGGACGACCGACCGGAAAGGCCTGCCAGCCCCCGACATGACCGCTTCGTCGATTCCCGGCGTCCCCCCGTCCGCGGTCACGGAGGACGAGACGCTCAACCGGTACGCCCGGATGTTGCACCACGCCCTCGGCACCGACATGGCCCTCGTGAGCCTCGTCGAGGACGGTGAGGCGACGTTCGCCGGCACCTACGGCCTGCCCCGGCCGTGGGCGCCGGGCAGCGTCGCTCCCGTGGCGGGCTCGTTGTCGTGGCACGTGATCCAGGACGGACGCCCGATCCTGCTGGCGGACGCCGCGCTCGACCCGCGTGCCAGGGACGCGCCGTCGGTCCGCGAGCACGGCATGCACCGCTACGCGGGGGTCCCGCTGCTCGATTCCGGCGGCGCCGTCATCGGGGTCGCCCTGGCCTTCGACCGCGAGGTCCGTGAGTGGGGGCCCGACGCCGAGCAGACCATGCTCGACATCGCCGCGTCGTGCGCCGCCGAGGTCGAGCAGCGCCGCGCCCGGGTCGCGGCCCAGCGCAGCGAGCAGCAGGCGGTGGCCGACGGCCGCATCGCCCGGGCGTTGCTGTCGCTGAGCGAACAGCTCGCCGCGACCACCACGCTGCCCGAGGTCGCGCAGGTGCTGCACACGATCGCCCTGACCGAGTTGGGCGCGCTGCACGCCGGGCTGTGGATCGTCGACGGCGCCCGCGCGACCTACGTCGAGAACCCGTCCCGGCCGTGGGTGCAGGCGCTGAACAACGCGGTGCTGCCCGTCGACGGCGACAATCCCGTCGGCCGCGCCATCTCGACCGGCCGGACCCTGTTCCACACCACGATCGCCGACCACGACGCGGAGTTCCCCGGCCTGGCGGTACGCCGCTACACCGACGACGGCGAGGCGCGGGCGATGGTGCCGTTGATCACCGCCGGACGGGTGCTCGGCTGCCTGGTGGCCGTCTGGCCGCAGCAGGGGTCCCCGGACGACGCCGACCGGACGATCCTGCGCGCGCTCGGCGCCTACACCGCGCAGGCGGTGCAACGGGCGCAGCTGCTCGCCGAACGCGTCGACGTCGCGACCACGTTGCAGAACGCCATGCTGACCCGGCTGCCGTCCGCGCCCGGCCTGCAGCTCGCCGCCCGGCACCGTGCCGCCGCCGCGCAGGACCAGGTGGGGGGCGACTGGCACGACGCCGTCGTCCGGCCCGACGGCAGCGTGACGCTCACCGTCGGCGACGTGGTGGGCCACGACACCGCGGCGGCCGCCACGATGGGACAGCTGCGCAGCATGCTGCGCGGGTTCGTCTGGGAGGGCGACGCGCCGCCGTCGCAGCTGCTGACCCGCCTCGACCAGGCGGCCGACGACCTCGGTCTCGACGCCCTTGCCACCGCCTTCCTCGCCACCGTCTCCGGCGGCCCGGGCCTGCGGACGGTGCGATGGTCGAACGCCGGCCATCCCGCCCCGGTCGTGCTCGCGCCCGACGGCACCAGCCGGATGCTGGGCTGCACCGCCGATGTCGACCCCATGCTCGGCGCGCGGCCCGGGTGCAGCCGGCGCGATCACGTCGACACCATCGCCCCGGACGAGACGTTGCTGCTGTTCACCGACGGCCTCGTCGAGCTGCGCCCCGGCGGGGTCGACGCCGGTGTCGCGCTGCTCACCGACCTGCTCGCGCAGCAGGTGCACCTGCCGTTGCAGGAACTCGTCGACGTCGTGATCGGCACGATGCTGCACGTGGGTCCGGCCGAGGACGACGCCGCCGTGCTCGCCGCGCGCGTGCTGCCCGACGGCGCGGGCGGCACGGGAGGCACGGGAGGCACGGGAGGCACAGAAGGCACGGTCGACCGGTGACGCCGGCTCGGCCCCGCGGCGTCACGGCACGGACGGCACGGGCGGCACGGGCGCCGTGGGCCGAGCGGCAGCGCCGACCGGAGCAGCCCCGTCGGGCCACACCCGGCGGGGGCCGAGCAGCCGGGCGGTGACGGCGGCGTCCGCCCGGGCCAGCGGCACCGCGAGCACCCACCACAGCGCGAGGGCCACGGCCGCGAGCGGCACGACGACGAACGACTGTGCCACCGAGTGGATCGTCACGAAGCCGAGGAAGCGGCCGAACGCCGCCTGCGGCGTCACGGCGTACAGGAACGGGAACACCGCCCAGAACAGGGTCGCGAGCGCCAGCGTGACGGTGAGCGTCGCGGTGAAGAACCCGACGACCGCGTGCACCGACATCCAGAGCGCGTCCCGCCACGACGCGGGGTCGCGCACGGCGGCCAGGTGCCGTCCGAACAATCCCGGGCCGGCCGGACGGTAGGGCCGGGACACGACCTCACCGCGCATCCGTCCGGCCGCGTGGCGGTTCGCGTCGGCGTACGCACGCACCAGCGCGGTCGCGCCCACCGCAAGCGGCACCACGAGGGTGAGCGGCGAGACGGCCAGGAGGGTCAGCCACAGCGGCAGGAGCGCGACCCCGATCATCGAGGTGACGACGAAGGCGGCCGCGCGGGCGGTCACCCACAGCCGCAGGACGAGCGGGCCGGCCGGACGGGTGGGGACTTGCGGTGTCCCGGGACGGTGCTGCGAGGGTGCGTAGCTGGTCATGCACCGAGCGTGCTGCGGGAACGGCGTCCGCGCAGTGGGGCTGGGTCCACCATCGCGGGTGGACCCCGCCCCTCCCGTGGGTCAGGCGGACGCGCGGCTGCGGCGCGCGGGACGCTCGTCGACCGACGTGGTGGCGAACTCCAGCGTGCCGTCGTCGACGGCACCCCGCCGCAGCGCGAGCGCGTCGCGCACGAAGTCGTTGGTGACCCGCCAGGGCCCGCTGCGGCCCTGCCGGGGCAGCACCCCGTTCCCCCGCTTCACGTAGCCGGCGTTGAGCGCGCTCATCATCGAGGAGTCGGTGCGCTGGTCGTCGTCGGCGTGCACGACCACCTGGTCGTACCCGTGCCGCTCCATGTGCTCGAGCAGCCGGCACACCCAGTGGGACGACAGGTCGGCCTTGAGCGTCCAGGACGCGTTGATGTACCCGAAGATCATCGCCGCGTTCGGCACACCCTCGATCATCACGCCCTTGTAGGTGAGCCGCTCGTTGAGGGCGACGGCCTCGCCGTCGACGGAGAGGTCGGCACCGCCGAGCAGTTGCACCTGCAGGCCGGTCGCGGTGACCACGATGTCGGCCTCGAGCTCGCGTCCGGACTCGAGCCGGATGCCGGTCTCGGTGAACGTCTCGATGCGGTCGGTGACCACCTCCGCCGTGCCCGAGCGGATGGCGGCGAACAGGTCGCCGTCCGGGACGAAGCACATGCGCTGGTCCCACGGCTCGTACGACGGCGTGAAGTCGGCAAGATCGCCGGTGTCGCGCAGCTGCCCTTTCACCCCGCGCCGGACGATGTCCTTCACGACGCCCGGGGCGTGCCGGGCCAGCCCGTAGATGGCGCGCTGCATCGCGATGTTGCGCAGTCGGGTGGTGCGGTAGACGAACGCGTCGGGCAGCACCTTGCTCAGGCCCGCCGTGACCTGGTCGACGACCGGCAGCGACAGGATGTAGGTGGGCGAGCGCTGCAGCATCGTCACGTGCTCGGCGGCGTCCGCCATCGCGGGCACGAGCGTGACGGCGGTCGCGCCGCTGCCGATGATGACGACCCGCTTGCCGGTGTGGTCGAGGTCCTCGGGCCAGTGCTGCGGGTGGACGAGGGTGCCCTGGAAACGCTCCTCGCCGGGGAAGTCGGGGCGGTAGCCACGGTCGTAGTCGTAGTAGCCGGTGCCGGCGACGACGAACCGCGCGGTGATCTCGCTGGTCGTACCCGCCGCCTCGTCCTCGACGGTGACCGTCCAGAACCCGGCGTGCGTGTCGAAGTCGGCGGACGTCACCTTGAGGCCGAACCGGATGCGTTCCCGGACGCCGTACTCCTCGGCGGTCTCGGCGAGGTAGTCGCGGATGGAGGTGCCGTCGGCGAGGATGCGGGGGCTGCGCCACGGGCGGAAGCCGAACGCGAACGTCGACATGTCCGAGTCGGACCTGATGCCGGGGTAGCGGAACAGGTCCCAGGTGCCGCCGATGTTCTGCCGTCGCTCGATGACGGCGTACGACGTGCCGGGCCGTTCCCGCTCGAGATGGCAGGCCATCGAGATGCCGGAGATGCCGGCGCCGACGACGAGGACGTCGAATTCGGGGGAGCCGGCGGGGCCGGGCGACGGGCGGGACGAGGTCGGGCGGGCGGACGTCACGGTGCCTCCAGTCGTGTACCTGTGACGGACGGTACCGGACATCTCGCGACCGGGCGTCGCGACGGCCGCTGCGCCGTGGTCGACGGTCGGCGCCGTCGCTCAGCGGGTGGCGACGTGGGACGGGCCGAGCTGGCGGGCGCCCAGGTGGCGCAGCAGGTTGGCGGAGAAGCGGTCGCCGGTGCGGCCGATCGTCGACGCCATGACCTTGCGGACGGCCGGGCCGGCCGAGCGTGGCAGCGGCAGCTCGACGGTGAGGCTCAGGCTGACGTCGAGCAGCGTGCCGGGACCGTCGTCGGTGTCGACCTCGTCGAGCGCGTACCAGCCCTCGGCGCCGGTGCGCTCGTGCGCGCCGGGCCGCGGTGCGTGGTGGTAGTCGATGCGCGACGGCTCGTCGAACACCATCCGCTCGGTGAAGGACGGGCTGATGCCGACGCCGAGCGCCTTGATCTGCTTCATCCGCCAGGTCCACAGCTCGCCGTCGGCGTCGATGCGTTCGAGCAGCGGGGTGAGCCGGGGCAGCATCTCGGGGTCGGTCAGCACCGCCCAGATGTCCTCACGCGGGGCGAGGACGGTGGCCTGCGACCGTGTCGTGGCCGAGAAACGGTTCATGGCTGCAGCGTTCCCCGGTGGGCCTCGGCCTAGACGCCCCGGAGGCCGGGTAGACATCACCCATGGACTACCGCCAGCTCGGCCGCAGCGGCCTGCGCGTCTCGACCCTGACCCTCGGCACCATGGGGTTCGGCGGTGGCGGCACCTTCGCGGCCGTGGGCAACGGCGACGTCAAGCAGGCCCGCCGCCAGCTCGACCTCTGCCGTGATCACGGGGTCAATCTCATCGACACCGCCGACATCTACTCCGACGGCCGGTCCGAGGAGATCGTGGGCGAGGCGCTGGGCTCGTCCCGGGACGACTGGCTGGTCGCCACCAAGGTTCGCTTCCCGATGGGCGGGGGCCCGAACGACGCGGGCCTGTCGCGCCACCATGTGATCCGCGGCTGCGAGGCCTCGCTGCGACGGCTCGGCACCGACCACATCGACCTGTACCAGGTGCACGAGTGGGACGGCCAGACGCCGGTCGAGGAGACCCTCGGCGCGCTGCAGACCCTCGTCGAGCAGGGCAAGGTCCGCTACGTCGGGGTCAGCAACTACAGCGGGTGGCACCTGCTCAAGGCCCTCGGCACCGCCGAGCGGCTCGCGCTGCCGCGCTTCGCCAGCGAGCAGATCTACTACTCGCTGCAGGCGCGCGACGCCGAGAACGAGCTGCTGCCGGCCGCCGTCGACCAGGGCCTCGGCGTGCTGGTGTGGAGCCCGCTGGCCGGCGGGCTGCTGTCGGGCAAGTACAGCCGCGGCAAGGACGGCACCCTCAAGTCGCCGAAGGGCTCGCGTCTGGCGTCCGAGTGGGACGAGCCCCCGATCGACCACCCCGACCGGTTGTTCGCCACCATCGACGTCCTCAAGGACGTCGGCAAGGCCCACCGGGTGTCGGCCGCCCAGGTGGCGCTGGCCTGGCTGCTGACCCGTCCGGCCGTCACGTCCCTGATCGTGGGCGCGCGCGACGAGAAGCAGCTGGCCGACAACCTCGCCTCGGTCGAGCTGCGGCTGACCGCCGACGAGATCGCGCGCCTCGAGCAGGTCAGCCGGCCGCCGCTGCTCTACCCGTACTGGCACCAGCGCAACACCGCCGCCGAGCGGCTCGGCACCGCCGACCGCGTCCTGCTCGAGCCGTACCTGTAGACCGGGAGGCCCCCGTGACCCTCGTCGTCTCCGTCCTGGAGGAACCCTGGGACGCGCCCGACAGCGACGTGCTGCGCGAGGCGCTGGCGGCCGAGCTCGCCGCCGCGGGTCCCGAGCACGAGCTCCCGGAGCGCTGCGACCCGCTCGTGCTGTTCCTCGTCGCACGCTCGGCGGACGGCACCGCCGTGGGCTGCGGGGGTCTGCAGCGGCTCGGCCCCGCCGAGGCGGAGCTGGGGGACGTCTACGTGCGTCCCGACTGCCGCCGGCTCGGCGTCGGGGCGGCGCTCGTGCACCAGCTGGAGGAGCGCGCCCGGGAGGCCGGGCTCACGGTGGTGTCGGGTGTCCTGCCCGTGGCGCAGACCGGCGCGACGCGATTCCTCGAGCACATCGGCTACCGCCGGGTGCCCACCCTCGACGGCGCCACCGTCCGCCTGGTGCGCACCGTCGCCGACGACTGATCTCCGCGGATCGCCGTCGACCGGCGCCGGACGCCGAACCGAGCGACGATCAGGACGCGAACGGCCCGACCGCGGTGACGGTGAGCACCGGTTCGCCCGCCTCGTCGCTCGCGACGAGGTCGACGTCGGCGCCGACGCCCCAGTCGCGGTCGCCCTCGGGGTCGTCGAAGACCTGCCGGACGTGCCACACACCCGGTTGCCGATCGACGTGCAGCAGCCGCGGACTGCGGGCGTCGGCGCCCGTGCCGATGCGGTCGTACTCGGCGAAGTACCCGTCCAGGGCGGCCTCCCAGTCGACGTCCGGGTCGAGGGACGTGAGCTGGTCCGTGCGCCGCAACGCGGCCAGTTCGACGCGGCGGAACATCGCGTTGCGCACCAGCACCGTGAACGCCCGCACGTTCTCGGTGAGGGAGGCGGGCCGGCGCACCTCGACCTCGCCCGCGGCGGTGACGTCGCCCGCGGCGAGCGCCTCCCATTCGTCGAGCAGGCTCGAGTCGGTCTGCCGCACGACCGCGCCGAGCCACTCGACCACGTCGGTGAAGCCCTCGGCGACCGCGGCGTCGGGCACCGACGAGCGCAGCGCGCGGTAGGCGTCGGTCAGGTAGCGCAACAGCAGTCCCTCGCTGCGCGAGAGCCCGTAGAACGACACGTACTCGGTGAACGTCATGGCGCGTTCCCACATGTCGCGCACCACGGACTTCGGGCGCAGGTCGTCGTCGCTGAGCCACGGGTGGGTCCGCCGGTAGATGCCGAACGCACCTTCGAGCAGCTCGCGCAGCGGCTTGGGGTGGGTGACGTCGGCGAGCAGCTCCATGCGCTCCTCGTACTCGACGCCGTCGGCCTTGAGCTGCGCGACGGCCTCGCCCCGGGCGAGGTTCTGCTGCGCCCGCACCACCTGGCGTGGGTCCTCGAGAGTGGCCTCGTAGACCGACACCACGTCGAGGGCGTAGGTGTCCGACTCGGGGTCGAGCAGGTCCAGGGCCGCGAGCGCGAAGGTCGACAGGGGCTGGTTCAGCGCGAAGTTCAGGGGCAGGTCGGACGTCAGCCGCACCACCCGGCCCTCGTCGTCCGGCTGCGGCAACCGCTCGATCACCCCGGCGGCGAGCAGGGCGCGGTATGCCCTGATGGCCGCCTTCACCTGCTGGCGCTGCTGCGCCGGCGTCGTGTGGTTGTGGCGGATGAGGTCCCGCATCGCCTCGAACGCATTGCCCGGACGGGCGATCACGTTGAGCACCATCGCGGGCGTGACCTCGAAGCGCGGCGTGAGCGCCTCCGGTTCGGCGGTCTGCAGCCGCTCGTGCGTGTTCTTGCCCCACGAGACGAAACCCTCGGGCGGCTTCTTGCGGACGATGCGCCGCAGCTTCTTCGGGTCGTCGCCGGCTTTCGCCACCAGCTTCGTGTTCTCGACCTCGTGCTCGGGTGCCTGCACGACGACGGTGCCCGCGGTGTCGAACCCGGCGCGTCCCGCCCGACCGGCGATCTGGTGGAACTCGCGCACCTGCAACTGGCGCTGCCGCTCGCCGTCGAATTTGCTCAATCCCGAGAAAACGACGGTGCGGATCGGCACGTTGATGCCGACGCCGAGGGTGTCGGTGCCGCAGATGACCTTGAGCAGACCGGCCTGGGCGAGCTGCTCGACCAGTCGGCGGTACTTCGGGAGCATGCCGGCGTGATGCACCCCGATGCCGTGGCGCACCAACCTGGACAGCACCTTGCCGAACCCGGCCGTGAACCGGAAACCGCCGATGGTCTCGGCGATGCGGTCGCGCTCGGCGCGGGTGGCGACGTTGATGCTGGTCAGTGCCTGCGCGTGTTCGAGCGCCGCCGCCTGGGTGAAGTGCACGACGTAGATCGGCGCGCGGTCGGACGCGAGCAGGTCGCTGATCGTCTCGTGCAGCGGCGTGGTCTCGTAGTAGTGGTGCAACGGCACCGGACGTTCGGCCCCGGCGACCGTCGTGGTCTCCCGTCCGGTGCGGCGGGTCAGGTCGGCGGCGAGATCGGTGGTGTCACCGAGCGTCGCCGACATCAGCAGGAACTGCGCGCGCGTGAGCTCGAGCAGCGGCACCTGCCACGCCCAACCGCGGTCGGGATCGGCGTAGAAGTGGAACTCGTCGAGCACGACCACCTCGAGATCGCTGCCCGAGCCCGTGCGCAGCGCGATGTTCGCGAGCACCTCGGCGGTGCCGCAGAGCACGGGGGCGTCGGCGTTGACGGCGGCGTCACCGGTCATCATGCCGACGTTGGCGGAGCCGAACACATCGCACAGCGCGAAGAACTTCTCGCTGACCAGCGCCTTGATCGGCGCGACGTAGACCGAGCGCTGCCCGCGCGCCATCGCGAAGAAGTGGGCGGCGACCGCGACCAGTGACTTGCCCGACCCGGTCGGAGTCGCGAGCACGACGTTCGCCCCGGTGACCAGCTCGAGCACCGCCTCGTCCTGCGCCGGGTAGAGCGCGATGCCCTGCCCGCCCACCCAGCCGGCGAACGCCGCGTACAGCTCGTCGGCGTCGGCGTCGCCCGGGGTGCGGTCGGACGGGTCGGGCAGCAGCGCGGTCAGGGTGGGCGCGGTCACGGCCGCTTGCCCGGGCCCTTGTCCTTCTTGCCGCCGCCCTTACCGCCGGGCTTGTCCTTCTTGCCGCCGGGACCGGCAGGTGGCTGCGGCTGCCGCGGCGCCGGCCGAGCGGTGGTCGAGCGTGCCGTGGCGCTCGACGACGCGCGGGTGCTGCTCGGCGCGCTCGACGTCGTGCGCGACGGCGGCGGGGTGGACGAGGTGCTCCCGGCGGACGACGTCGTCGGTGCCCGCGACGGCCCTGCGGGGGAGCCGTCCTCGCTGCTGCCGCCGAGGGTCAGGCCGAGGACGACGGCGAGGGCCGCCACGCCGAGCACGCCGAACAGCAACGCGGGGACCAGCCGGCGGCGGCGGCGGTCGGCGGGCGGCGCGAGCGGGACCGGCACGCCGGGAGGCAGCGGTCCGGCACCGACGGGCGGACGGACACCTGCCGCCGGGAGGACCGCCGTGCCCCCGGGCGGCGCGGCCGCGGGAAGCACGGTCGTGCGCTCGCCGGGACCGTCGGTGGTGATGATCTCGGTGCGTCCCGAGCCCGGGTCGCCGGCGGCGAGCTCCGCGCAGCGGGCGGCGACCGCACCGGCCATGGGACGCGCCGCCGGGTCGAGGGCGGTCATCGAGGCGAGCAGGTCGTGCCAGCCGGCGCCGAGACGCGCGTCGAGCCCGCCGGGCACGAGCGCCGGCCGGTGCAGCCGCGCCGACGCGGCGGCGACCCCCTGACCCGGGTACACCATCGTGCCCGTCAGGCACTCGATCAGGACGAGCCCCAGCGAGTAGACGTCGCTGGGCGGGCCGACGTGGCTGCCGGTCGCCTGTTCGGGGCTGAGGTAGTTCGCGGTGCCGACGGTGTGACCGGCCATGGTCAGGGCGGCGCCTTCGAGGAGCCGGGCGACGCCGAAGTCGACGAGCTTGGCGTGATCGCCCCGGCTCGTGGTCTCGAGCAGCACGTTGGCGGGTTTGAGGTCGCGGTGCACGATGCCGCGCTCGTGCACGTACTCGAGGCCGGCGGCGAGTTCGGCGCCCAGCCGGGCGGTGTCGGCGGGCGGCAACGGCCCCTCGTCGAGCCGATCGCGCAGCGACCGGCCGTGCACGAGCTCCATGACGAGGTGGTCGAAGCGGTCCGGTTCGTCGCCGAGGGCGTCGTAGACCGCGACCAGGTTGGGGTGGCTCAGACCGGCCAACAGGCGGACCTCGCCGGTCGCCCGGGCGGCGGCGTCGTGCTCGGCGGCGGCCGCGTGCTGGAACGTCTTGACCGCGACGTCGCGCTGCAGCACCGGATCGTGCGCACGCCAGACGGTGCCCATGCCGCCGCGTCCGACGATCTCGCGCAGCACGTAGCGACCGCCGACGACGCGGTCGGGGCCGGGTCGCTGCGGCATGGCCGCGGTGGGTTCGGGGGTGTCGGACATCGGTTCACAACGTACCCACACGGGTCGCCGTGCACGCCCGGCACGGTGGACCGGCCGTCTCGCGAGACGCGGCGCCGGCACGTGTGAACGCGCCGACGCCGCACTCCCTCATCCCCCGTGGTGAGGGAGGTCGCGCCAGGGCCGACCCCCGATCCGGGCGCGGATGCAGACCTGATCTCCGGCGGACCGGGTGCCGATCGCGCGCCGGTCTCGCGACGATCTCCCCGTGCGGATCACGCTATGGGCAGCGCCGTACAGCAGCCGTACGCGTGCAGTCACCCACGGCAACCACTCCGGCCGCCTCCGTCACGCGCGGTCGGCGGTCGCCCGTGCGGTCCCGCCGGTTCCCGACGAAACCAGCTCCCGGGCGGCCTCGGGCGACTCGGCCGCGGGTGGCGAGCCCCACATGCGGCGGCCGTTCGGTTCCTGCAGGAACGACACCGCGATCAGCCCGATCACCCCGGCGCCCATGAGGTAGTAGGCGGGCCAGTTCAGGTCACCGGTCGCCCCGACGAGCGCGCCGACGACGACCGAGGTGGTGCCGGCGAACAGCGAGATGGCCACGTTGAACGCCACCGACAGCCCGGCACCGCGCACCTTCGTCGGGAACAGCGCCGGCAGCGTCGAGGGCATCGTCGCGCTGAACGTGATGAGGGCCAGCCCCATGAGCAGGAAGCCGAGGAAGATCGACACCGCGCTCTCGGCCCGGATCAGCAGCACCATCGGCAGGGCCAGCACGATCAGCGCGACCGAGCCGCCGACGATCAGCGGCTTGCGGCCGATGCGGTCGGACAGCTTCCCGACCAGCGGGATGCACACGAGCGCGACGGCCATGACGCCGATCTGCAGCAGACTGGACGTCAGCGACGAGACCCCGCCGCCCTCCTTGTCCGGAACCGTCTCGGTGACGTAGGTCGGCATGTAGGAGGTGAGCA
The DNA here is from genome assembly GCF_054781375.1 of Jatrophihabitans fulvus. Lineage (NCBI taxonomy): Bacteria > Bacillati > Actinomycetota > Actinomycetes > Jatrophihabitantales > Jatrophihabitantaceae > Jatrophihabitans > Jatrophihabitans fulvus. The sequence goes on along the minus strand of NZ_BAAGUN010000001.1, from coordinate 1,424,291 downwards.
TGTAGTTGGTGACGTTCCAGACGATGACCAGGCCCATGCACACGAGCACGAACGGCCAGAGGCCCGCGAGCGCCTTGGCCTCACGGCCGGCCGTCCGCTCCTTCTCCTTCTCCTCCGACTCCTTCTCCAGCGCCGCGAACGCCGGGGTGTCGGCGAGCCGGGAGCGCAGGTAGACGCCGGCGACGCCGAGCGGCAGCGCGAGGAAGAACGGCAGCCGCCAACCCCACGAGTAGAGCTGGTCCTCGGTCAGCACCTCCTGCACGACGGTGCCGGCGATGGCGCCGCCGAGGTAGCCGGTGAAGGTGCCGAACTCGAGGAAGCTGCCCAGGAAGCCGCGGCGACGGTCGGGCGCGTACTCGGCGATGAAGGTCATGGCGTTGCCGTACTCGCCGCCCGTCGAGAAGCCCTGGACGAGTCGGCACAGCAGCAGCAGCAGCGGGGCCCAGAAGCCGAGCTGGGCCTCGGTGGGCAGGCAGCCGATCGCGAACGTGCCGAGCGCCATCATGATCATGGTGATGGCGAGGACCTTGTTGCGTCCGATGCGGTCGGCCAGCGGCCCGAAGAACATCCCGCCGAACGGGCGGACGAGGAATGCCACCGCGAAGGTGCCGAACGTGGCGATGGTGCCCAGCCCGTCGCCGAGCGAGTCGAAGAACAGGTGCTCCATCGTCACGGTCAGGTACGCGTAGACGCCGAAGTCGTACCACTCGGTGATGTTGCCGATCGCCGCCGCACCGATCGCCTTGCGGATCACCGGCGGGTCGGTCACGACCACGTCGTCGACCGTCCAGTCCTTCGGACGTTCCCTTGGCTCGAGAACCGTCATGCGCGTCCCTCCTCGGAGAATTTCTCGCAGCCACCTACCCATTTCCGGCGATCGGGAACAGCAACGCCGACGTGACGGGGGCCGCTGGCCGCTCCCGCGGCCGGGGCGGAACACTGGCCGGGTGGACACCGCCGACGTCTACAAGACGATGAACCTCGCCCTGCGGGTGGGCGAGCTGCTGCTCTCCTCCGGCGCCGGGGCGTCGGACGTCGCCGCGCAGATGGACAACGTCGGACGGGCCTGCGGTCTGCGCCGCTTCACGTCCGACGTGACCTTCACCGAGCTGGCGATGAGCTTCCAGCCGACACCGGACGAGCCGGCGATCATGCAGGTGCGCCAGGTGCGGCAGCGCGAGGTCGACTACGAGGACCTCACGCTCGTCGACCACCTGGTGCGCGACCTCGTGTCCGGCCGCATCGATCGTGACGAGGCGACCGCCCGCATCAAGCGCATCGTCTCGACGGGGCACGCGCGTCCGCGCTGGGCCGTCACGCTGGGCTTCGGCGGTCTCGGCGCGGGGGTCGGCATGCTGCTCGGCGGCAACGCGATCATGGTCCTCATCGCCTTCGTCGCCGCCTGCCTCGTCGACCGCGTCCAGTTCGTGATGGCCAAGGCGCGCTGGCCGGTCTTCTACTCCCAGACGGCCGGCGGGCTGATCGCGACCCTGCTCGCGTCCGGTGTGGCCAAGACCGGTCTCGAGATCGCGCCGGGCCGGGTGATCACCGCCAGCATCATCCTGCTGCTGGCGGGGGTCAGCTTCCTCGGCGCGATCCAGGACGCGCTGACCGGGTTCCCGCTCACCAGCGCCGCGCGCATGCTCGAGGCGGTGATCGCCACCGCCGGGGCCATCGCGGGCGTCAGCGTCGGGCTCACGATCGCCCGGGTCGCCGGGGCGCCGCTGGGCCAGACGGTCGGCGGGGTGGCGGGATTCGCCGGGCTGCCGCTCATGGCGTCGGGGGCGGCGATCGCAGCGGCGTCGTACGCCTTCGCCTCGTACGCACCGCTGCGCTCGCTCGTGCCCATCGGACTCATCGCGGCGCTGGCCGCGGCGGGGTACTTCCTCGTCGACCGCGCCGGGTTCGGTGTCGCGATGGGGTCGGTCGTCGCGGCCCTGGTGATCGGCCTGGTGTCGTTCACCGCCGCCGGACGGGTCCGGGTGCCCGCCCTCATCATCGTCACCTCGGCGCTGGTGCCGCTGCTGCCGGGACTGTCGATCTACCGGGGGCTGGCCGTGATCGGCAAGGACGCGGCCGCGGGGCTGGTCGCGCTGTTCACCGCCGGCACCCTGGCGATCGCGCTCAGTTCGGGCGTCATCCTGGGCGAGTACATCGCCCAGCCGCTCAAGCGGGAGGCCCGCCGCCTCGAGCAGCGCCTGGCCGGACCGCGCCTCGTCGGGCCGATGACGGTGCGCTCCGTCCGCCGGCCCAAGCCGGCCGACCCGCCCGCCGACGCGTCGCAGCGGCCGACGACCTACCCGGGCTGGGAGAACACCCGGCTCTACCGGCGCGCGCTGCTGCGCCGCCGCGGCGACGACACGCGCCCGCCGTACGAGGTCTGATCCCGCGCCGGTCCCTGACGCGGGGAGCCGTCCGCCCCTGGGGGCGCGGGGCCCCGGCAGCCGACCGTGGGACGTCCACGACGGACGACGCGGAGGCCTGTCATGCCCTTGTTCTCACCCCTGCGAGCGATGGTCGCGATCCTGGTCGTGCTGCTCACGGTGCTGACCGTCGTCACCGTGACCTCGGACGGCGCCCGCGGCGCCACGCTGCCGGCGTACCGGTGCGGAACCCGTCACGGCGGCACCGGCGGTGGGTTCGCCGCGATCACGGACGTCAGGGTGGGTCGTCACGCCGGCTTCGACCGCTTCGTCGTCCAGTTCCGGGGCACCCACGTGCCGCGCTGGACGCTCACGCCGAAGTCGTCCGCGGTGTTCTGGCTCGACCCGAGCGACCTGCGGGTCGTACTCGGCGGTCGCGCCGGGCCGAAGCTCGTCATGCACGGCGCGTCCGGCATCGGCAGCTACCGCGGGCCGACCGACCTGCGACCGCGCTTCCCGCAACTGCGCGAGGCACGTCGCCTCGGCGACTTCGAGGCGGTCACGTCGTGGGGGCTCGGGCTGTCCCGGGCGTCGTGCACGCGGGTGTTCGCGCTGCGGGCCCCCACCAGACTCGTGGTCGACGTGCCGCACTGAAACCCCGCTGAACGGTGCCGGGGCAGGGTAGGCATGCCTTTCCCGCGAGGTCTAGCCTCGGGTCCGTGACGCCGATGGCACGCCGCGCGCGGCCCGCCGTCCCGGCGCCCTCCGGGCCGCCGGGGGCGGTCACCCTCGACGCGCTCGCGCCCGGCTCCCGCGCCCGCGTCCGCTCCGTCGCCGACCACGTCCCCACGCGCCGGCTCGCCGAACTCGGCATCCGGCGCGGCAGCGAGATCAGGGTGCTCGGCCGCTCGGCCGGCGGCGGCGTCACCGTCGCGATCGGCACCTCGCGCCTCGCCCTCGACCGGACGGTGCTGCGCGGCATCGAGGTCGTCGTCCCCGCATGACCCGTTCGCTCACCGCCCGTCTCGGACGGTCCTCGGCGCGGACGGGCGACCCGTCCGCCCGTCGCGGACTTCTGCTCGAGAAGCCCTGCTGCACCGACGAGCACGACGGCCACGTGCATGCCGGGGCGCCGCGCGTCGCGCTCGTGGGCGCGCCGAACTCCGGCAAGTCGACCCTGTTCAACGGCCTCACCGGCGGGCACCGCACGGTCGGCAACTGGCCGGGCAGCACCGTCGAGGTGGGCCGGACGTCGTGGACCTGCGCCGGCGTCGAGTGCGAGCTGCTCGACCTGCCCGGCGCCTACTCGCTCGACCCCACCTCTCCCGACGAGGCGCTGACCCGCGACCTGCTGGTGGACGGTGACCCCGACGTCACCGTCGTGGTGGCCGACGCCGCACACCTCGCGCGCTCGCTGTACCTCGTGGCCCAGCTGCGCGAGGCGTCCCGCCGTCTCGTGGTCGCCCTGACGCTGCGCGACGTCGCCGCGTCACACGGCCTCGGCGTCGACGCCGACCGGCTGGCGGCCGTGCTGGGCGTGCCCGTGGTGCCGGTCGACCCGCGCCGTCGCACCGGCACCGACGATCTCGCCGCCGCGGTCGGACGCTCGCTCACCGGGCCCGCGCCCGACGCCCGCGCGGTGGGGGACGTCGACGCGGACGACGACCTCGCTGCCGCGGACGAGCGGTTCTCGTGGATCGACGCGGCCGTCCGCGCCGCCGTCACCGGCGACGGCGGCGTGCGCCGCACCCGCACCGACCGGGTCGACCGCTGGGTCACCGCGCCCGTCCTCGGACCGCTGCTGTTCCTCGGGTCGATGTGGCTGGTGTTCCAGGCGACCACCACGCTGGCGACACCGCTGCAGGACGGGCTCGGCGCCCTGATCAGCGGCCCGGTCACCGACGGCGCGCGGCACGCCCTCGACGCGATCGGCCTCGGCGGCACCTGGGTGAGCGGCATGGTCGTCGACGGCCTCGTCGCCGGCGTCGGCATGCTCCTGACGTTCGTGCCGCTGATGGCGATCATGTTCCTGCTGCTGGCGCTGCTCGAGGACTCCGGCTACATGGCGCGGGCCGCCGTCGTCACCGACCGGGCGATGCGGGCGATCGGCCTGCCCGGCCGCGCGTTCCTGCCGCTGGTCGTGGGCTTCGGGTGCAACGTGCCGGCGATCGGCGCGACCCGCGTGCTGCCCGACGCGCGGCACCGCATCATGACCGCGCTGCTGGTGCCGTTCACGTCGTGCAGCGCCCGGCTCACGGTGTACCTGCTGGTCGCAGCCACGTTCTTCCCCGACCACGCCGGCACCGTCGTCTTCGGCATGTACGTCGTGTCGATCCTGCTCGTCGTGCTCGTCGGTCTGGCCTTGAAGTCGACGCTGTGGCGCACGGTCGGCAACGACCCGCTGGTGCTCGACCTGCCCGCCTACCAGCGGCCGTCGCCGCGGCTGCTCGCCTCGCAGACGTGGCTGCGCGTGCGCGGCTTCCTCGCCACCGCCGGCGGCATCATCGTCGTGACCGTGTCGGTCGTCTGGCTGATGCAGGCGGTCCCGGTGCGCGGTGAGGCCGCCTTCGGTCACGTGCCGCCCGGCGACTCGCTGTTCGCGCTGCTGGCCGGGGGAGTGGCGCACGTGTTCGGCCCGCTCGGCTTCGGCGACTGGCACACCGCGGGTGCCCTCGTCGTCGGGTTCGTCGCCAAGGAGGCGGTGGTCTCGTCGTGGGCGCAGACGTACGCCGCCGACGACCCGAGCTCCGGCCTCGCCCCCGACCAGTTGCAGCAGCACATCACCCACGCGTTCACGGCGTCGTCCGGCGGGGTGACGACGGCGGCGGTGTTCGCCTTCCTCGTCTTCCTGCTCGCGTACACGCCGTGCGTCGCGACGGTCGCGGCGCAGCGGCGCGAGATCGGCGGACGGTGGACGCTGTTCGGCATCGGGCTGCAGGTGTGCGTCGCCTGGACGCTGGGCCTCGTCGTCTTCCAGCTCGGACGGCTGTTCTCGTGAGCAGCCCGTTGCGCGCGGTGCTCGACGCGTTCGCCGGGGGTGCCGCGTCGCGCCACGACGTCTGCGCCCGGACGGGGTTGTCCCGCGACGTCGTCGACGCCGCGATCGAACACCTCGTACGCATGGGACGGCTCGAAGCGCGCGAGCTCACCGTCGGTTGTCCGGACGGCGGCTGCGGGTCGTGCGCCCCGGGTCACGGCTCGTCGCCGGGATGCGGCGCGTCGGCGCCGTCGTCCGGGCGGACGGGTCCGGTGCTCGTCACCCTGTCGCCGACCCGCCGCTGACGCCCGACCGGCCCCGGACAGCGAACCGCCCCGCTCGCGGAGCGCGAGCGGGGCGGTGAAGCATGAGGCAGGCTGCGGCGGGTATCTCCGTTGTTCCCCCGATCAACGGGTTCGCGCAGACGCGGACGTCGGAACGCCCGTGGCCGATGCTGTCGAAGAGTCCCGATACCAGCACCGAACTGCCTAACACGAAAATTACATCCGTCTTGCGATGCGCGCAAGCACTGGACGGCCGGCGAAGAAAAGTCGTGGGACGAACCGGGGCGAAGCCGCTCGAGTCGGACCGTCGCCGGGCTTCGCTCGGCCGGACACGACAAAGGCCCCGGTCGCCCGGGGCCTTGTCACTGTCTCAACACAGCGTGTCCGAGGGGGGACTTGAACCCCCACGCCCGATAAAGGGCACTAGCACCTCAAGCTAGCGCGTCTGCCATTCCGCCACCCGGACGAGTGCGACGACAACCCTAGCCGATGCCCGCGACCGGTTCCGACACCGGCTCGGGCACCCGTCCGCCGCGCCGGCCGGCGCCGACGATTCGACAGCACAGCTAACGAGGATCTAACCTGCTCACGATCTACGGGGACCTGTCCGACCCTGCGACGCGACCAGCGGAGGCCGTTGTGCGAGCTCCCCGACTTCCCCGAGTTCCTGCGCTGTCGCGGGTACGCCCCGGCGCCGTGCTCCTCACGCTCGCCCTCGCCGCCGGCGTCGTCCTGTCGGCCCAGCCGGTCGGCGCATCGCCGTCGAAGCCCGCGCCCACGCCCACCACCGGCCCGCTGCTGCGCCTCGACCTGCCGGGGGTGGTCACGGTGGAGGTCCCGCAGGTGCCGCAGCTGTTGCCCGGCGTCCTGGGCGCGCGGCCCCCGGCACCGTCCACCGCCGCCGCCGGGCCGACCGGACCGCGGACGTCCGCCGCCGCCCGCCCGACGCGGGCGCAGCCGGCCCCGACCGCCGCCCCGCGACAGCAGTCGGCCCCGCGCCGCCAGACCCGTCCGCAGACCCGTCCCGCAGCGGCGCCGAAGCCCGTGCGCCGGACCGCCGTGAACCGCGCCGTGCCCGTCCGCGCGGCGGCCCCCGCACCGTCCGCCGTGTCGACCGTCGTGTCGGCGCCGTCCCGCCCGGCGCCCGTGAGGACGCCCGGGAGGACGAGGGCCGCGCAACGGGACGAGACGGCGGTGCAGACGCTGTTCCGCCGCAGCGTCATCCCGGGCGTGCCGACGTGGGTGCTGATGCTCGTGCTGGCGGGCTTCCTGGCCGGCACGACGGTCGTGGTGCGCGCGGCCGGCCGCCGTCCGGGATTGCAGCCGGTTCGCGCCCGACACCATCGCCGCTGACCCGTCGTTTGGTAGGACTGGGGGATGAGCACCCCCACCGGCACGGCCACCCCCTCCGCCCAGGACGAGGTCGCCGACCTGCTCGTCGACCTCATCCGGTTCGACACGTCGAACCCGACGAATCCCGAACGGCCCGCGGCCGAATGGGTCGCGGCGAAGCTCGACGAGGTGGGCATCGCGTCGCAGATCATCGAGGCCGAACCCGGCCGTGCCTCCACGATCGCGCGGTGGGAGGGCACCGATTCCTCCCGTCCGCCGCTGCTCATCCACGGCCACCTCGACGTCGTGCCGGCCGACGCGTCCGAGTGGTCGGTCGACCCGTTCGCCGGTGAGGTCAAGGACGGCTACGTCTGGGGCCGCGGCGCCGTCGACATGAAGGACATGGACGCGATGACGCTCGCGATCGTCCGCGACTGGGCCCGCTCCGGGCGCAAGCCGCCGCGCGACGTCGTCCTCGCGTTCGTCTCCGACGAGGAGGCGGGCGGACGCAAGGGAGCCCACCACCTCGTCGACCACCACGCCGACCTGTTCGCCGACTGCACCGAGGCGATCAGCGAGGTCGGCGGGTATTCCATCTCGCTGAACGAGCACGCCCGCGCCTACGCGATCCAGACGGCGGAGAAGGGCATCCGCTGGCTGCGCCTGAAGGCGAAGAGCCGCCCCGGCCACGGTTCGATGGTGCACGACGAGAACGCCGTCACCCGGCTGGCCGAGGCGGTCTCGCGCATCGGCAACCACGAATGGCCGGTCGTCATCACCGACACCGTCCGTGCGCTGGTCAAGGGGCTGGCCGAGACGCTCGGCATGGACATCGATCCCGACAAGCCCGACGAGTGGCTGCCGATCCTCGGCGGGGCCTCACGCATGATCGGTGCGACGGTGCGCAACACCGCCAACCCGACGATGCTGCAGGCCGGCTACAAGGCCAACGTCATCCCCGGCACCGCCGAGGCCACCGTCGACTGCCGGTTCCTGCCCGGGCAGGAGGAGGCGCTGCTCGCCACCGTCGAAGAGCTGCTCGGCGAGCACGTCACCTACGAGACCGAGGTCGGCGACATCGCCGTCGAGACCGGCTTCGACGGCCACCTCGTCGACGTCATGTCCGCGGCGCTCAAGGCCGAGGACCCGATCGCGGTCCCGCTGCCGTACCTGATGAGCGGGGGGACGGACGCCAAGTCGTTCTCGACGCTCGGCATGCGCTGTTTCGGGTTCTCGCCGCTGCTGCTGCCCGCCGACCTCGACTTCACCGCGCTGTTCCACGGCATCGACGAGCGCGTCCCGGTGGACGGGTTGAAGTTCGGCGTGCGCGTGCTCGAGCGCCTGCTCGAGAACTGCTGACGGTCTCCCGCTGATGGCGTCGGCGATCTCTTCCCTCGTGATCGACGCGGTCGACCCCGACACGGTCGCCCGCTTCTGGTCGGACGTCCTCGGGTGGCCCGAGCGCGAACGCGACGACTCCGACGGTCTCGTGATCGTCATCGGCCCCGACGGCGGGGGCCCCGGCATCGACGTCGTCCGGGTTCCCGAGGACAAGACCGTCAAGAACCGGCTGCACCTGGACCTGCGCGCCGACGGCACGACCACCGCCGACGAGCTGTACCGGCTGCTCGCCCTGGGCGCCCGCCGGGTCGACGTCGGGCAGTCCCGGGACGCGAGCTGGGTGGTGCTCGCCGATCCCGAGGGCAACGAGTTCTGCCTGCTCTCGCGCACGATGCAGGAGATCCCGGACTGATCGTGTCGGTGGCCCGTGCGAAGGTCGGGTCATGCTGATCGCCGAGGTCGCCGCCGCGTCCGCCGACGTCGGCGCCACCTCGTCCCGGCTGGCCAAGCGGGCGCGCATCGCCACCATGCTGTCGGCGGCCGAGGGCGACGAGGTCGCCGTCGTCGTGTCGTGGTTGTCGGGCGAGTTGCCGCAGCGGCAGATCGGCGTGGGCTGGGCCTCGCTGCGCGACACGCCCGCGCCGGCGGACGAGGCGACGCTGACGGTGACCGGGGTGCACGCCACCTTCGACGAGATCAAGCAGACGTCGGGCGCCGGGTCGAAGGCGCGCCGGGCGCACCTGTTGGGCGCGCTGTTCGCGGCCGCGACCGCACCGGAGCAGACGTTCCTGCGGCGGCTGCTCGGTGGCGAACTGCGGCAGGGCGCGCTGCTGGGCACGATGGCCGACGCCGTCGCGCAGGCCGCGCAGGTGCCCGCCGCCGCCGTTCGCCGGGCCGCGATGCTCGGCGGCGAGCTTCCCGCGGTGGCCGCGGCCGCGCTCACCCGCGGCGAGGACGCGCTGGCGCAGTTCGCGCTGCAGGTCGGGCGTCCGGTGGGCCCGATGCTCGCGCAGACCGCGTCCGACGTCGGCGACGCGCTCGAGCGGCTCGGCGAGGCGGTGTTCGAGGCCAAACTCGACGGTGCACGGGTGCAGGTGCACCGCGACGGCGACGACGTCCGCATCTGGACGCGGTCGCTCGACGAGGTGACGTCCCGCCTGCCCGAGGTCGTCGAGGCGTTCCTGTCGCTGCCCGTCTCGTCGATCATCGCCGACGCCGAGGCGATCGCGCTGCGTCCGGACGGGCGTCCGGAGAAGTTCCAGGTGACGGCCTCGCGGTTCGGGCGCAAGAGCGCCGACGCCGACCCGCGGCGGCTGTCGGTGTTCGTGTTCGACGTGCTGCACGTCGACGGCGACGACGTGCTCGACCGGCCGCTGTCCGAGCGGGCCGAGCTGCTCGCACGGGTCGTCCCCGCCGAGCAACGTGTCGACCGGCTCGTCACCTCCGACCCGGCCGAGGCGCAGGCGTTCCTCGAGCGAACCCTCGCCGCCGGTCACGAAGGCGTCATGGCCAAGTCGCTCGCTGCCGCGTACGAGGCCGGTCGCCGCGGCGCGGGCTGGCTGAAGGTCAAACCGGTGCACACGCTCGACCTCGTCGTGCTCGCGGTCGAGTGGGGCTCGGGCCGGCGCACCGGCAAGCTGTCGAACATCCACCTCGCGGCCCGCGACCCCGACACCGGCGGGTTCGTCATGCTCGGCAAGACCTTCAAGGGCATGACCGACGAGATGCTCGCCTGGCAGACCGAGCACTTCCTGTCGATCGCGGACGGCCCGACGGACGGGTACGTCGTGCGGGTGCGGCCCGAGCAGGTCGTCGAGATCGCGTTCGACGGGTTGCAGACCTCGACCCGGTACCCGGGCGGCATGGCGCTGCGGTTCGCGCGGGTGCTGCGCTACCGCGACGACAAGCGTCCCGACGAGGCCGACACCATCGGCACCGTCCGCACGTTCTTCGAGTCGCACTGACCCCCGACGGCGGCTACTGCACGCGCACGGTGCGGCTGTCGTCCGGGTCGTTGGCGGCGCCGACGACGTCGAAGACCGCCTTCACCTCGTAGGTGCCGCTGGCGCCGCTGAGCAGGCCGAGCTCGCCGATGCGCCCGAGCATGCCGCCCTTCTCGCGCAGCTTGTCGTCGAGGATGCCGACGTTCTTCGGTGTGAACCCGACGTCGACCGTGACGGTGGTGCTGTCGCCCTCGGCGATCTGGAAGCCCGGCAGCTTGGTGCGGCCAAGGGTGCGGGTGCGCTGTGTCTCGACGTCCCGGCCGTCGCGCTCGTCGTGGTCGGTGTACTCGTGGACGAAGGTGACCTCGACGTCCTTCACGTCGCAGTCGCTCTTCGCCGTCACCTGGATGGTGGCGGTCAGGGTTCCGGTGGACAGATCGACGGTGTCCGGGCCGAGCACGACGACGTCCAGGGTGCCGATACCGGCCAGGCGCTTGAGCTTGTTGAAAACCATGCCTCGACCCTGCCCGGCGCACGGCGGAGTCACCAAGGGGGACCGGTTCCCGCGGGTCGTGGTCCCCGCATGGTCAGACCGAGGTCGGGTCGTGCGCGCGGTTGCGTCTCGGCACCCGGTCGCGGTCGACCCAGGACGGCGGCACCCAGTGGGGGATGCGGTCGATCATGATCACGTCCCACCCGTTGCGCCGCTTCTCGCGATGGTGGTGCGGGCAGGCGAGGTGGCCGTCGTCGACGCCGGTGCGGCCGGTGTCGGCCCAATCGGTGACGTGGTCGGCCTCGCACCACAGCGCCGGGACCGTGCACCCCGGAAACGTGCAGCCGATGTCACGGGCGATCATCGCGAGCCGGTCGCGCTCGGTGAACAGGCGGTGGGCGGTGCCGTAGGCCTCGATCGGACGCACGCTGCGGAAGATCCGCGCGATGCTCGCGCAGGCCGTGGCGAATCCGTCGATGTTCGCGCCGGCGTCCGCGCCGAGCACGACGGGGAACAGGCGCGACTCGCCGAGCCCCATGGCTTTCGCGGTGGGGACGGTGACCAGGGCGCCGTGCCCGGTGCGGACGAGGCCCTCACCGGACGCCCACTGCTCGGCGGTGGCGGTGATGACGACGGTGCTCACGACGCCGTTGGCGGTGGGCAACTGTTGCGAGCGCAGCGTCATGCGCAAGGCGTCCATGAGGCCGTCGTGACGGCGCTGGCCCGGCGTGCGCAGGTCGCGAGAGCCGTCCGCCGAGGGCTTCGGCGCCGCGGTCACGTCGAGTGCGGTCTGCAGCAACTCGCCGAGCGCGGCGGTGCCCTCGAAGCGTCCGGTCACCGACCCGTCGGCCCGCTGGCGGAAGGTCAGGTCACGCTGCCGCTCGCGACGCTCGTCGTCATCGGGGCTGCCGTCCGGGTCGAGCACGTCGAGCAGGTGACGGGTGATCTTGGCGAGCTGCTCGGGCGCGAACAACCGAGCCTGCTCGACCAGGAACGTCTCGATGCCCTCGACCTCGCCGCGCTCGTCGATCGCCGACGGCAGCTTCTCGATCGTGCGGGCGATCTCGGCAGCGTGCTGGTCGGAGATCTCGCCGTCGGCCTGCGCCCGGGCGACGACGGGGTGCTGCGGCGCAAGCGGCTCACCGGTGAGGGTGCGACGCGGCGCGAGACGCTCGGCGGCACGGACACGCGCCCGCGCCTCACCGGTGGAGATGCGTAGCAACTGCACCAGGAACGCCGCGGACGACGCGCACCCGTGCTCGTGCGCGAGACCGCGGCGGTCGAGTTCGGCCGTGAGCCGGTGCGGGACCGGAGCGAACTGCCGGGACACCGTCTCGACGTCGCGGACGAGGTCGGTCAGCTCCGCGTCGGCCAGCTCGTCCAACGGCACTTTTCGCAGCCCGGCGACCGCGTCCCGGTACCGCGCGAGCGCGTCCGTCGCGCTGTCAGAGCCCAGTGCCGTCGTCATGTGTTCTATTATGGTTCGTATTCGAACATCTGGCTATTCGAGCGGCGTTGGATCGCGGACAAGCCCACAGCGGGCGCCGACGTTCAGACCGATCCGGCGTCGGGGCACAGCGTCCGCCTGAAGATCCACGTTCGGCCCCGACCTTCAGACCGATCCGGCGTCGGGGCACAGCGTCCGCCTGAAGATCCGCGTCCGGCACCGACTTTGAGACCGATCCGGCGTCGGGGCACAGCGTCCGCCTGAAGATCCGGCGCCCGCGATCCACCACCCGGGAACCACCACCCGTCCGAACTCGTTGAGGGTGCCATGCCCGCCACGCTCACGCTCCCGCCCGTGTCCGCCCAGGCCGCACGACTGCTCGACCTCGGGGTGGTGGTCGACCGCATCCCCGACGGGGACGGCCTCCTGGTCCCCGCCACCCGCCCGTCCGACCTCGCCCCGTTGCTGCGGCGCGACGACAAGCCGGGTTTCGTCGTCGTCGACCTGACCGACGTCGACGACTTCGCGCCGGTCGACGAGATCCCCGAGGTCCCCTACCTGCTGGTCGGGCCCGAGCGCGGCGACGAGTACCGCAACTGGAGTCCCGACGAGGCGCTGCCGGCGATCCGCGAACGCGGCCGGGTGCCGCTGACCCTCACCGAGGGCATCGCGTGGCTGCTGCAGTGCCCGGACGTGCTCGAGCGCGACCGCTGCTTCATGACGATCGGCTCGCGGCTGCGCAGGCCGAACGGCCGCGTCGACGCGCGCACGCCGGCCGTCTGGATCAGCAACGGCACCGGCCGCGACGGGCGTGAACGCCGCGACGCACCGAAGGTGGGCTGGTGCTGGGCCGGCAACCGGCACACCTGGCTGGGAATGGCGTCCGCGTCAGGACGACAGGCCGGGTAGCGGCACCGAGGTCTTGGTCCGCTTGCGCCGCAGCACGACGCGGCGGGTGCCGTCCATGTACTTCACGACGCGGGCGAGTTCCCAACCGCCGAACTCGGCGTGCAGGGACAGTTGCGCGGCGGCGTTGGCGCGCGACACCTCGGACGGGATGCGCAGCGGCGCGTACTCCCAGTCGGGGTCAGTGCGGTCGGTCATCGCCGTCCATTGTGCCAACCCGGTCGGCGGTGCCGAAGATCATCGCGAAGTCGCGCAGCGAGAGCGTCAACCACGGACGCCGTCCGGCGAGGAAGCCGAGCGGCCCGGACGGGTCGGCCTCGAACGTCGCGGACCCGAGCGCGGCCCCGGCCTTCGAGCGGACGGGGGAGACCAGCGCCCGTCCGTCCCGCCGCTGGACGATCGAGAAGCGCACCGGCAGCCGACCCGGCAGCCGCACCCGTGACCGGACGGTGCCGCGGGCGATGTCGCCCTTCTCGTCCCAGGACGCCTGCTCGTCACCGCGGAAGCTGAACGACGCGAGGTCCTTCGGGATCGCCCACAGGCCGCGCCCGCCGTCGCGGGAGGACTCGCTGTCGACCCAGATGCGGACGATGTGCACGGCCGTCCGCAGGCCCTTGCGCACCAGGACGGTGGCCATGAGCTCGCCGTACGTCATGATCCCCGGCGGTTCGTAGGTGACCCAGGCGGTACCGACGACGGCGCGCGAGCCGAGGCGGACAGGCGTCCAGCCCGGCGGCAGCTCGAGCGGCAGGTCGGCCAGGGGGACGAGGAACACGGACGTGTGCAGCTGCCCGGCGAGGGTCCACGGTTCCGGCGGGTAGTCGGCCATTGCCCGAGACTACGACGGCAGCGGCTCGCAGTACTCGCGCAGCAGCGGGACGAGCCGGGTGCGCCGCGGGACGGCCCCGACGAGCCGGACGGCGCGCGCCACGGCCGGCCCGGCGGCGTGGACGACCGACAGGTGCGACTGCGCGCGGGTCAGCGCCGTGTAGACCAGCGGACGGGACATCAGCCGGCCCGCCTCGGGCGGCAGCACCACGACGACGGCGGGGAACTCCGAACCCTGCGCGCGGTGGACGGTGATGGCCCAGCCGTGCAGCAGGTTGCCGAGCGCCTTGCCCTTGACCTGCGCCTCGCCGGACGCGAACGCGACCGTGACGACGCCCTCGCCGTCGACGTCGCGGACGGTGCCCACCTCGCCGTTGGCGTAGCCCGTCGGCTCGGCCTCGAGGTGGTTGGCGGTGGCGACGACGCGGTCGCCCGGGTCGAAGCGGCGGTGCCCGGAGCCCGGGTTCAAGCGCGCTTTGAGAGCGGCGTTGAGGGCTTGCGTGCCCGCGGGTCCGCGGTGCACCGGCGTCACCACCTGCACCTGGTCGGCCGGGATCGACAGCGCGCGCGGGATCGAGTCGGTGACCAGCTGCGTCACCCGGTGCGCCGCCTCGGCCGAGCCGCGGCACGGCACCACGACCACCTCGCGGGACGGGTCGTCGACCGGCGGCAGCTCGCCCTCGCGCACCGACGTCGCGAGCCTGGCGATGGAGCCGCCCTCGGCCTGCCGGTACAGCGTGGTCAGCTCCGTGACCGGGACGACGCCGGAGTCGATCACGTCGCCCAGCACGCGTCCCGGCCCGATGGACGGCAGCTGGGCGGCGTCACCCACGAACACCAGGTGGGTGCCATCGGAGCACGCCGACAGCAGCGCGTCGGCGAGCTCGACGTCGAGCATCGAGGCCTCGTCGACGACGACGACGTCCTCGTCGAGGGGCCACTCCTCGCCGCGCTGGAAGCCGCCGTCGAAGCTGACGTCCTCACCGGATTGCCGGGCCTGCGCGCCGAGCAGCCGGTGCAGCGTCGAGGCGGGGGAGCCGCACAGCTCCTCGAGCCGCTTGGCGGCCCGTCCGGTGGGGGCGGCGAGCGCCACCGAGCGTCCGGCCTCCTCGGCCAGGTGGACGAGCGTCGCCACCGTGCGGCTCTTGCCCGTACCGGGTCCGCCCGTCAGCACCGTCACCCCGCCCGCGAGCGCGGCGGTGACCGCCGACAGCTGCACGGCGTCGAGATCCTTCGTCCGCTTGACCTTGGCCTCGATGGGCTCGGCGGTGGCGAGCAGCCGGGCGATGCCCTGCGCCACGCCGTCCTCGGCCTCGGCGTAGCGGGCCAGCCCGACGGTGCCGTCGTCCGCCTCGACGACCAGCGCCGACTCGACCGCGGCGTCGACGGCCGCCTCGGCGTCCGACCCGCCGAAGGCGCCGAGCGCCCGGACGACGTCCTCGCGGGTGTCGACGGTGTGGCCGTCACGCGCCTGCCCGGCGAGCACCCAGCCGACCAGCGCGCGGGCCCGGCGCGGGTCGTCGCGCGTGACGCCGGGGATCGCGAGCCGCGCGACGCGGTCCGCGTCGTCGGGCGTCACGCCGGTGACGGCCAGCAGCCGCCACGGGTCGTCTCGCAGCAGGCGCGGCGCGGGCGGCCCGAGTGCCTCGACGGCCCGGCCCGCGACGCGGGCGTCCAGGCCCGCGGGCACGAGCAGGCCCGCCACCCCGAAGGCGGGCTGGGCGGCCACGAACGACGACAGCAGCCGTCCGGCGCGTTGCGGGCCGACCTTCGGCAGGGCGGTGAGCCGCGCCGTCGTGACGGTCTCGGGACCGGTGATGCCGACCCCGGCCAGCTCTGCGGCGAGCCGCTTGCCGAGACCCGGCCACAGCCCGGCCTCGCAGCCCGCCTGGAACACCGCGGACGGGTCGGTCATGCGCTCAGCCCTGCAGCTCCGGGTAGCCGAGCGCGGGCGCCGAGACGTCGTCGAGCGCGGAGCGGATCGCGTCGGGCAGCTCGACCGTCTCGGACGCCAGCGCCGCCGTGAGCTGGCCGAGCGTGCGCGGCCCCAGGATCGGCGCGGCCACGCCCGGACGGTCGCGCACCCACGCCAGCGCGATCGCCAGCGGCGACACGGCCAGGCCCTCGGCGGCGGTGGCGACGGCCTCGATCACGCCGTGCGTGACCGGGTCGTCGAGGTCGGCGAGGTGACGTGTGCCCGCGGCGGCTCGGGAGTCGGCCGGGATGCCGGTGCGGTACTTGCCCGTCAGGGCACCACCGCCCAGCGGCGAGTAGGGCAGCACACCCACGCCGAGCGCCTGGCACGCCGGGACGACCTCGCGCTCGACCCCGCGGTCGAGCAGCGAGTACTTCACCTGGTTCGACACGATCGGCGCGTACGTGCCGCTGTTCGCCTGCAGCGTCGCGGCCTGCGCCGTCCGCCAGCCGGAGAAGTTCGACACACCGACGTAGCGGGCCTTGCCCGAGCTCACGGCGGTGTCCAGCGCCGACAGCGTCTCCTCGATCGCCACGTGCGGGTCGGGGACGTGCACCTGCCACAGGTCGAGGTGGTCGATGCCGAGCCGCCGCAACGACCGGTCCAGGTCGTCGAGCAGCTGCTTGCGCGAGTTGTTCACGACCGGCGATCCGTCGTCGAACCGGAACCCGCCCTTGGAGGCGACGACCAGCTCCTCGCGGGGGACGACGTCGGCGAGCAACCCGCCGAGGATCTCCTCGGCCGCGCCGTGGGGCGACCCCTCGGGGCCGGTGTAGGACGCCGCGGTGTCGACGAGAGTCCCGCCGGCGTCCCGGAAGGCCACCAGGATCGCCGCCGCCTCGTCCGGGTCGGTCTCGAGACCCCAGCGCCAGGTGCCGATGCCCAGCTGCGACACGGCCAGGCCGCTCGCGCCGACCGTGCGCTGCTTCACGAGCGCTGAAACTACCCGTCCGCCGTCCGGACGGGTCGCAGGGTGCTCGCTATGGTGGCGCGGTGCGCCTCGGACTCAACGTCGGTTATTGGGGACTCGGAGGCGACGGGTCGGACGATCTCGCCCTGGTCCAGGAAGCGGAACGGCTCGGATTCGACGTCGTGTGGGTCGCGGAGGCCTACGGCTCGGACGCCGTCACCGTCCTGACCTGGCTGGCCGCCCACACGTCGACGATCGACGTGGGCAGCTCGATCCTGCAGATCCCCGCCCGGACCCCCACGATGACGGCCATGACGGCGGCGACGCTCGACATGCTGTCGCAGGGCCGGTTCCGGCTCGGGCTGGGCGTGTCCGGACCGCAGGTGTCCGAGGGATGGCACGGCGTCCGCTTCGCCAGGCCGCTGGCCCGCACCCGCGAGTACGTCGACATCGTGCGCATGGCGCTGGCCCGCGAGCGGGTCGACTACCACGGCAGGACGTACGAGCTGCCGCTGCCGGACGGCCCGGGCAAGGCCCTGAAGCTGATGCTGCACCCCGAGCGGGAGCAGATCCCGCTGTACCTCGCCGCCATCGGGCCCAAGAACCTCGAGCTGTGCGGCGAGATCGCCGACGGCTGGCTGCCGGTGTTCTTCGTCCCCGAGCACGCGGACGTGACCGTGTCGAAGGTCCGCGCCGGACGGGAGAAGGCGGGCAAGGACATGTCCGGCTTCGACATCGCGACGACGGTGCCGATCGTCCTGGGCGACGACGTGAACGAGTGCGCGAACCCCGTCCGCCCCTACACGGCGCTGTACATCGGCGGCATGGGCAGCCGGGACCAGAACTTCTACAACGACCTCGCGCACCGCATGGGCTACGGCGAGGCCGCCGACCACGTGCAGGACCTGTACCTGCAGAAGCAGTACGAGCAGGCGCAGGCCGCCGTGCCGCTGGAGTTCATCGACCGCACCGCCCTGCTCGGGTCCGTCGACCGCATCGCCGAGCGCATGGTCGCCTACGCCGAGGCGGGCGTCACGACGCTGTCGGTCGCCCCCTACGGCAGCACCCCGGACGAGCGGGTCGCCGGGCTGCGGGCCGCGGCCGATGCCCTGGAGAAGTCCGGGGTCGGGGGTACTCCCGCCTGATGGACATCCTCCAGGCGTCGGTCCTCGGCATCGTCCAGGGACTGACCGAGTTCCTCCCCATCTCCTCCACCGCTCACCTCCGCATCGTCCCGGCGCTCTTCGGCTGGGACGACCCGGGAACCGCGTTCACCGCGGTCATCCAGCTCGGCACGATGCTCGCGATCGTCGTCTACTTCTGGCGCGAGCTGCTGCACATCACGGTGGCGTGGGCGCGCGGGCTCGTCGACAAGTCGGTGCGCTCGTCGCTCGAGTACAAGATGGGCTGGTACCTGATCCTCGCGACGATCCCCATCGGGCTCGCGGGGCTGATCTTCCAGGACCAGATCCGCACCGGGGCCCGCAATCTCTGGGTCATCGCGACCACCCTCATCGTGCTGGCGGGCGTGCTCGCCCTCGCCGAGCGGGTGAGCACCCGCAACCGCGGCGAGGAGCAGATCACCACCAAGGACGCCGTCGTCGTCGGCTCGGCCCAGGTGCTGTCGCTGATCCCGGGGGCGTCCCGCTCGGGCACGACCATCACGGCGGGCCTGTTCCGCGGGCTCACCCGAGAGGCCGCGGCACGGTTCTCGTTCCTGCTGTCGGTGCCGGCGGTCGTGCTGTCGGGCCTGTACGAGTTGAAGGACGTCGGCGGCAAGGACAGCCCCGGCCTCGGGCTCACGGGCCTGGCGCTGATCTTCGCGTTCCTCGTCGGCCTGGCCTCGATCCACTGGCTGATGCGGTGGCTGGCGAACCACAGCACCTACGTCTTCATCTGGTACCGCGTCGCGCTCGGCGCGCTGCTCATCGTGCTGCTGTCCACCGGCGTGCTGTCGGCGACCGGATGAGCACCGTCCTGCTCCTTCGGCACGGGCTGACGAAGATGACCGGCCCGGTGCTCGCCGGGCGCACCCCGGACCTGCACCTCGACGAGCGCGGCGAGAAGCAGGCCGCGGCCGTCGCCGAGCGCATCGCCGCCCTGCCTCTGACGGCGATCGTCACCAGCCCGCTCGAGCGCTGCGTCGAGACCGCCGAGACGGTGCGCGGCGCACAGGCCGGGGAGCCGACCTGGGACGTCGACGACCGCCTCATCGAGTGCGGATACGGCGACTGGACCGGCAAGGCGATCAAGGACCTCACCAAGGACCCGCTGTGGAAGGTCGTGCAGACGCAGCCGTCCGCCGTCCGCTTCCCGAACGGCGAAGCGCTGGCCGACATGTCGGCGCGGGCGGTGGCCGCCGTCCGCGATTGGGACCAGCGGTTGGGCGACGACGCCGTCTGGGTCGCCTGCACCCACGGCGACATCATCAAGGCGATCGTCGCCGACGCGCTCGGCCTGCACCTCGACCAGTACCAGCGCATCGTGCCCGACCCGTGCTCGGTGTCGGTGATCCGCTACACGTCCACCCGTCCGTACGTGATCCGCGTCAACGACACCGGCGGCGACCTCGCCGCCTTCGTGCCCCCGAAGCGTCGGGGACGGCGCAAGAAGGCCGACGACGCGACGGTCGGCGGCGGCGCGGGCGGCGGCGCCGTCTGACCACCGGGTCCGATTAGGCTGGAGGGCATCATGCGTCAGCTCTACGTGTTCGAGCGCCCGAGCCGGTTCGTCGCGGGCACCGTCGGCGAGCCCGGCGACCGTACCTTCTACCTGCAGGCCGTCGACGGCGCCCGGGTCGTGTCCGTCGCGCTCGAGAAGCAGCAGGTCGTGGTGCTCGCCGACCGGCTCGAGCAGTTGCTCGACGACGTCGCCGAGCGCACCGGCGCCGCGGCCGGCCCCTCCGGCGAGTCCGACACCGACGCGCTAGACCAGCCGATCGACGAGGAGTTCCGCGTCGCGGCCATGGGGCTGGCGTGGGACGGCGACACCGGCCTGGTCGTCATCGAGGCACAGGCGCCCGTCGACGAGCCCGAGGTGGCCGAGCAGACCCTGCTCGAGGACGTGGAGGAGGGCCCGGACGCGCTCCGGGTGCTGATCGAGCCCCCGACGGCGCGGGCGTTCATCGAGCGGGCCCGGGCGCTGGTGTCCGCCGGCCGGCCGCCGTGCCCGCTGTGCGGGCAGCCGCTGACGCCGCAGGGGCACGTGTGCGCCCGGCTCAACGGCTACCGGCGCGGCGTCTCCCTCAACCCCTGACGTGACCGAGCCGGAGCTCACCCCGGCCGTCGCCCTGAGCGCCGACGGCGCGACGGGCCTCACGGTCGAGGACGCGATCGACCTCTTGACCACAGGCGACCTGCACGTCGAGGGACGCGTCCTCGACGCCTCGAACGCCACGCTGTACTGCGGTGTCGAGGCGGACGGGCGGCGGGCGGCGTGCGTCTACAAACCCATCGTCGGCGAGCGTCCGCTGTGGGACTTCCCGGACGGCACGCTCGCCGAGCGCGAGGTCGCCGCTTACGAGGTCTCGGCCGTCACCGGCTGGACGATCGTGCCGCCGACCGTGCTGCGCGAGGGGCCGGCGGGGCCCGGGATGGTGCAGTTGTGGGTCGACGTCGACGAGTCGATCGACATCGCCCGGTTCATGCGGCGGCGCGACCTCGAGCGGCTGCGGCACATCGCCGTGTTCGACGCCGTGATCAACAACGCCGACCGCAAGGGCGGGCACCTGTTGCCCACCGAGTCCGGCGAGGTCTACGGCATCGACCACGGCGTCACGTTCAGCACCGAGGACAAGCTGCGCACCGTCCTGTGGCAGTGGGCGGGGGCCAAGCTGCCCGGCGATGCGCTGGACGTGCTCGGCAGGGTCGCGTCCGCACTCGACGGCGCGCTCGGCGAACGGTTGGGGGAGTTGCTCACGCAGCGCGAGGTGCGCCAGACCAAGCACCGGGTACGGCGGCTGCTGTCGACCGGACGGCACCCCGAACCCGGCGGCGACTGGCCCCCGATGCCGTGGCCGCCGATCTGATCGCTAGCGTCCGGTAGGTGAGCGGACGGGCACTGGTCCTCGGCGGCGGCGGCATCACCGGTATCGCGTGGGAGCTGGGCCTGCTGGCCGGCCTCGCCGAGCGCGGGGTCCGCCTCGAGAACGCCGACCGGGTCGTGGGCACGTCCGCCGGGTCGGTCGTCGGCGCGCAACTGCTCAGCGGGGCGTCGCTCGAGGACCTCTACGCGGGCCAGCTCGAGGAGCCGACGCGGGAGATCAAGGGCGCCTCGCTCGGCCGCGCGGTGTTCGCCCGGTACGCGTGGGCGCTGGTCCGGGCACGCGGCGACCGCACCCGCTTCGCCCGACTTCTCGGCGCGATGTCGATCAGAGCTGCCGCCGCCGGCCGGCTGCCCTCCATCGGGTCGCGGCTTCGGGCCATCGAGTCCCGGCTGCCGTCACGCGAGTGGCCCGAAGCCGACCTGCGCATCACGGTCGTCGACGCCCGCAGCGGCGAGTTCCGGGTCATCACCCGCGCCGACGGCGTGCCGCTGGCGCGCGCCGTCGCAGCCAGCTGTGCGGTGCCCGGCGTGTACCCGCCCGTCCCGCTGGACGGCCGGCTCTACATCGACGGCGGGGTGCGCTCGTTCGCCAACGCCGACCTCGCGCGCGGCTGCTCGCGGGTCGTCGCCGTCGCCCCCGCCGACCGCGCCGTGCCGGGGGTGCCGTCGACGGCCGCGACCCTGGGCCGGCTCGGCGTCCCGCACGCGCTGGTGATGCCGGACGCCGCCGCCGTCGCCGCCATCGGCAAGGACGTGCTCGACCTCTCGGCCCGAGCGGCATCGGCCCGCGCCGGACGTGACCAGGCGGCGTCCGTCACCGACGAGATCGCCGCCGTCTGGGGTTAGGGGTCGCCGGAGCTCCGGGGTGATCGGCGGGACGCACCCTCTGCGGAGTTCCTCCTGACCTGCCTCCACCCCGGAAGCACGCGGCGCTCACCCCGCGCCGTCCGGAACGTCCTGACCTGCCTCCACCCCGGAAGCACGCGGCGCGCACCCCACCCCGTCCGCAACCTCCTGACCTGCCTCCACCCCGGAAGCACACGCTGCACACCTCACCCCGTCCGGAACGTCCTGACCTGCCTCCACCCCGGAAGCACACGCTGCACACCTCACCCCGTCCGGAACGTCCTGACCTGCCTCCACCGCGGAAGCAGGTCAGGAGGCACGCGCGAGGGGTGGGCCGGGCGGGCCACGCCGGGGCCCTGTGGA
This sequence comes from Jatrophihabitans fulvus, assembly GCF_054781375.1. Classification (NCBI taxonomy): domain Bacteria; kingdom Bacillati; phylum Actinomycetota; class Actinomycetes; order Jatrophihabitantales; family Jatrophihabitantaceae; genus Jatrophihabitans; species Jatrophihabitans fulvus. The sequence goes on along the minus strand of NZ_BAAGUN010000001.1, from coordinate 1,402,239 downwards.
CGGCTGCCGGCGTCGGGACGCTCATCCACAGGCCGGCGCAACGAGCCGCGCCATGTGACGCGATGGACCCATGCTGACCCGATGGACGAGACGACCACGGCTTTCGACATCGGCCGGATGTTGCGCGCGGTCAGGCGGGCGCGGGCGCTGAGCCAGCGCGACCTCGCCAGGCTGCTCGGGGTGGCCGCCGGAACCGTGGGTCGCTACGAGAGCGGGACGCGTCTGCCGACCGTCCGCTTCCTCGATCGCGTCGCCCAGGTCTGCGGTTTCCGTCTCGAGCTGGTCGACGTGCGGGTGAGCGACGCCGACGGTGCGGGCGCCCGGCTGCGTCCGGACGACGAGCACGACGCGATCCGGGACGGCCGGGGCCGGCGTTTCCCGGCCCATCTTCACTGGGGCGGTAAGCCGAACCTGCTGTGGTGCCATCCGCGGTGGTGGGGATGGCGCCACATCGCCTGGTACGACGGCGATCCGGCCACGCCCGAACACATCTACTGGACCCGCCGCAACGCGGACGGCACCCCGTGGGACCAGCCCTGGGCGCCGATGCCTCCGTGGTGACGAGCGTTCGACGTCGGAAGGCGCCCGTCGGGGGAGAAGGCGTCAGTCGCGGCCGAGGGACGGGCCGCCGTGCCCGCCCGCGTGCCCGCCACCGCGGTCGCGGCGGCGCAGGTAGCGCTCGAACTCCCTCGCGATGAGATCGCCGGACGCTTCCTTGAGCTCGCTGCGGTCGATCTCGTCGTCGCGCTGCTCGAGGTTGCGGATGTACTCGATGACCTCGTCGTCCTCGGCGGCCATCTCGTCGACCAGCTTCTGCCATTCCTCGGACTGCTCGGGCAGCTGCGAGAGCGGGATCGGGATGTCGAGGACCTCCTCGACGCCCTGCAGCAGCGCGAGCGTCGCTTTCGGGTTCGGCGGCTGCGACACGTAGTGCGGCACTCCGGCCCAGAACGAGATGGCCGGGATGCCCGCACCGACACATGCGTCCTGCAGCACACCGACGATGCCGGTCGGACCCTCGTAGCGGGAACGTTCCAACCCGTAGCGCTCGGCCGACTCGGGGTCGTACGCGGTGCCGGTGACCGATGTCGGACGGGTGTGCGGCGTGTCGGACAGCAGCGCCCCGAGGGTGACGACCATCTGCACCTCGAGTGCGTTGATGGCGTCGAGCAACTCGTCGCAGAACGCCCGCCACCGCATGTTCGGCTCGATGCCGTGCATGAGCACGAGGTCGAAGTCGGCCCCCGGAGGGCGGCACCAGGACAGGCGCGTCGTGGGCCACGTCACGTTGCGGCTGAGGCCGTCGACGAGCGACACGCTGGGGCGGTTGACCTGGAAGTCGTAGTACTCGTCGGGGTCGAGCTCGGCCAGCTCCTGCGCGTCCCACACAAGCTGCAGGTGTTCGACGGCCCCGCTGGCGGCGTCGCCGGCGTCGTTCCAGCCTTCGAAGGCGGCGACGAGGACCGGCTTGTGGAGCACGGGCCAGCCGCCGGTCGGTGGGGTGACCATCTGTCCACCCTACGGTCCGCGCGCGCCGCACCCCGGTTCCGCGGGTCGGTGTGGCGGACGGGTGGAAGAATCGACGAGCCCGCCCGAAACCGACGCAAGGGACCAACCAGTGCCGGACGCCGCTCAGCACCGCCCCGACGCCACCGACGCGCTGCGCGCTGCGCTCACCCAGCGCATCCTGGTGCTCGACGGCGCGATGGGGACGGCGATCCAGCGGGACCGTCCGGACGAGGCCGGTTACCGCGGCGAGCGGTTCGCCGACTGGCCGAGCGACGTGCAGGGCAACAACGACCTGCTCTCGATCACGCAGCCCGACATCATCCGCGGCATTCACCTCGAGTACCTCGAGGCCGGAGCCGACATCATCGAGACGAACACGTTCAACGCGCAGGTCGTATCGCTGGCCGACTACGGCATGCAGGAGCTCGCCTACGAGCTCAACGTCGCGTCCGCTCGACTCGCCCGGCACGCCGCGGACGAGATGACCGCACGCACGCCCGACAGGCCGCGGTACGTCGCCGGCGCCATCGGGCCGCTGAACCGCACCGGCTCGATCTCGCCCGACGTCAACGACCCGGGCGCGCGCAACATCGACTTCGACACGATGGTGGCCGCCTACCAGGAGCAGGCCCAGGGCCTGGTCGACGGCGGCGCCGACATCATCATGATCGAGACGATCTTCGACACGCTGAACTGCAAGGCGGCGATCTTCGCCGTCGAGACGCTGTTCGAGCAGGAGGGCCGGCGCTGGCCCGTCATCATCTCCGGCACCATCACCGACGCGTCCGGGCGCACGCTCACCGGCCAGGTCACCGAGGCGTTCTGGCACTCGGTGCGCCACGTCCGTCCGCTGATCGTCGGACTCAACTGCTCGCTCGGCGCGAAGGAGCTACGTCCCTACGTCGCCGAGCTGTCCCGCATCGCCGACTGCTTCGTGCACGCCTACCCGAACGCCGGCCTGCCGAACGCGTTCGGCGAGTACGACGAGCAACCGGACGAGACCGCGGGCTTCGTCGCCGAGTTCGCCGAGGCCGGCCTGCTGAACATGGCCGGCGGCTGCTGCGGCACGACGCCGGCCCACATCGCGTCGATCGCACGCCACGTCGACGGCAAGACGCCGCGCGTGCCCCCGCAGATCGCGCCCGCGCTGCGGTTGTCCGGACTCGAGCCGCTGATCGTCGACGGCGACTCGCTGTTCGTGAACGTCGGCGAGCGCACGAACATCACCGGCTCGGCGAAGTTCCGCAACCTGATCAAGGACGGCGACTACGACACCGCGCTGTCGGTGGCCCGTCAGCAGGTCGAGAACGGCGCGCAGGTCATCGACATCAACATGGACGAAGGCATGATCGACGGCCTCGCCGCGATGCAGCGCTTCCTGCGGCTCATCGGCAGCGAGCCCGACATCAGCAAGGTCCCGATCATGATCGACTCCTCGAAGTGGGAGGTCATCGAGGAGGGCCTGAAGAACGTCCAGGGCAAGTCGATCGTCAACTCGATCTCGCTCAAGGAGGGCGAGGAGGCGTTCGTCGAGCACGCCCGGCTGTGCCGCAAGTACGGCGCCGCGGTGGTCGTGATGGCCTTCGACGAGGACGGCCAGGCCGACAACCTCGAACGTCGCAAGCAGATCTGCAAGCGGGCCTACGACATCCTCGTCGAGCAGGTCGGTTTCCCGGCCGAGGACATCATCTTCGACCCGAACGTGTTCGCCGTGGCGACCGGCATCGAGGAGCACGCCAACTACGGCCTCGACTTCATCGAGGGCGTCCGCTGGATCACCGAGAACCTGCCGTACGCCAAGACGTCCGGTGGCATCTCGAACGTCTCGTTCTCCTTCCGCGGCAACAACGCGGTGCGCGAGGCGATCCACGCCGTGTTCCTCTTCCACGCCATCAAGGCCGGCCTGACGATGGGCATCGTCAACGCCGGAGCGCTCGTCGTCTACGACCAGGTCGACGAGAAGCTGCGCGAGCGCATCGAGGACGTGATCCTGAACCGGCGCGACGACGCGGGGGAGCGGCTGCTCGAGATCGCGGCCGAGTTCGCCGGCAGCGGGCAGGCCCGGGAGGTCGCGAGCGAGGAATGGCGCGAGCTGCCGCTCGGCGAGCGCATCACGCACGCGCTCGTCAAGGGCATCGACCAGCACGTCGAGGAGGACACCGAAGCGCTGCGGCAGGAGATCGCCGAGCGCGGCGGACGTCCGCTGGAGGTCATCGAGGGCCCGCTGATGGACGGCATGAACGTCGTCGGCGACCTGTTCGGTTCCGGCAAGATGTTCCTGCCCCAGGTCGTGAAGTCGGCGCGCGTCATGAAGAAGGCCGTCGCGTACCTGATCCCGTACATCGAGCAGGAGAAGAACCCCGCCGACAAGGGCCGCAGCAACGGCACCGTGATCATGGCGACGGTCAAGGGCGACGTGCACGACATCGGCAAGAACATCGTCGGCGTCGTGCTGCAGTGCAACAACTTCGACGTCGTCGACCTCGGGGTGATGGTGCCGGCGCAGAAGATCCTCGACGCGGCCAAGGAGCACGACGCCGACGTGATCGGGCTGTCCGGGCTCATCACGCCCAGCCTCGACGAGATGGTGAACTTCGCCTCCGAGATGGAGCGCCAGGGCTTCGACATCCCGCTGCTCATCGGCGGCGCGACCACGTCACGCGCCCACACCGCGGTCAAGGTCGACAAGAAGTACCACGGCCCCGTGGTGTGGGTGAAGGACGCGTCCCGGTCGGTGCCGGTCGTCGCGCAGCTGATGTCGCCGCAGCGCCGCGACGCGCTGCTGGACGAGCTGCAGGCCGACTACGACTCGTTGCGCGAGCGGCACGCCGCGCGCCAAGACCAGAAGAAGCTGCTGCCACTGGATGCGATCCGCGAGGACCGCACGCCGATCGACTGGGACGGGCACCGGCCGTTCCGTCCGCACCTGATCGCCCAGCAGGCCCGCGACTTCCACACCGACGACTACCACCCGTCGGGCACGCCGACGCAGTTCGTCAAGGTCTTCAAGAACTACGATCTCGCGGAACTGCGCAAATACATCGACTGGCAGCCGTTCTTCAACGCGTGGGAGATGAAGGGGCGTTACCCCGACATCCTCAACAACCCCACGACCGCCGAGGCGGCGCGCAAGCTCTGGGACGACGCACAGCAGATGCTCGATCGCGTCATCGAGGAGAAGTGGGTGACGGCGGCCGGCGTCATCGGCCTGTTCCCGGCCAACGCGGTCGAGCACGACGACCTCGAGATCTACAAGGACGAGCAGCGCAGCGAGGTGTTGACCACGCTGCACATGCTGCGGCAGCAGACCGAGCACCGCGAGGGCGTGCCGCACCGTTCGCTCGCCGACTTCGTCGCGCCTGCCGACACCGGCATCAAGGACTACGTCGGAGCGTTCGCGGTCACGGCCGGACTCGGCATCGAGGAGCGCATCCAGCAGTTCAAGGCGGCGCTCGACGACTACAGCGCGATCATGCTCGAGGCGCTCGCCGACCGGCTCGCCGAGGCGTTCGCCGAGCGGATGCACCAGCGCGTCCGTCACGAGTTCTGGGGTTACGCCGCCGACGAGAAGCTCGACAGCGAGGAGCTGATCAAGGAGAAGTACGTCGGCATCCGTCCCGCCCCCGGGTACCCGGCCTGCCCGGAGCACACCGAGAAGCGCACGCTGTGGGACCTGCTCGACGTCGAGCACAACGTCGGCATCGGGCTGACCGAGTCGATGGCCATGTGGCCGGGCGCGTCGGTCAGCGGCTGGTACTTCTCCCACCCGCAGTCGCAGTACTTCGTGCTCGGGCGCCTGGGTCGCGACCAGGTCGAGGACTACGCCAAGCGCAAGGGGTGGACGGTGGCGGAGGCCGAGAAGTGGCTGTCGCCCAACCTCGGGTACCGCACCGACGACGAGTAGCCCCAGGAGCCGCAGACGAGGAAGGCCCGGCCGCCACAGCGGCCGGGCCTGATGCGTCTGGTCGGTCCCCCGGAACCGAACGACGCCGCCGGACCGCGCTACCCCCGTATGCGGGGCCCGGCACGGGTCGTATGTCCCCCCGTGACCATGTGTATAGCCGTCGTGACGTACGAGAGCCGTACTGTCACATTCACGCAGAGTGACGGGTCTCGCACACGGTTCGCGCGACCGATGCGAGCACGTGCGCGCGACACACAGCTCGGATGGGAACGATGGCCCGCATGGGAGTGGGAGCGAGATCGCTGCGCCGGGTCGGCCTCGAGACGCTGGGTTGGCTGTTGATCGTGGGCGGAATCGCCGCGCTCATCCTGCCCGGACCCGGGTTGTTGATGCTGCTGGCCGGTCTCGCCCTGCTCTCGCAGCAGTACGAGTGGGCGCGCAAGCGCCTCGACCCGGTGCGGCGTCGGGCACTGCAGACCGCGGCGGACGGTGTCGAGACCTGGCCTCGCATCCTCATGTCGTCCGTGGGCGCCGCGGCCCTCATCGCCCTCGGCGTCTACTGGGGCATCAAGCCTCCCGTGCCCGGCTGGTGGCCGCTCGACGACACGTGGTGGCTGCCGGGCGGGTGGGGCACCGGGCTGTCGCTGATCCTGTCGGGGCTCATCGCCGCTGCGCTCATCGTGTACAGCTACCGCAACTTCCGGCAGATCAAGGCCACCGATCCCACCCCCTGATCGCGCCGTGCGCAGCCGTGCGCAGCCGTGCGCAGCCGGTCCGGTGCCCGTCTGAGCCCGAACCTGCCCGGTTTACGCCGTAACCCGGTTTCTGGTCACGCGCGCCGTACCGGTAGCGTCGGCTCCGTGAATCTGACCGTGCAGGCCCAGCCGACCGACGACTCCGGGACGGCGGTGATCGAGGTCGTGGGGTCGATCGACGTCGCGAGCCGTGACCGCCTGGCCGACGCGACCCGCACGGCGCTCGACAGCGGCGCGAGCACGATCGTGCTCGACCTCGCCGGGGTCAGTTTCATCGACTCCACCGGCATCGGCACGCTCGTCGACGCGGCGGGCGCCGCCTCCGAAGCCGGCGGCTCGCTGCTCGTGCGCGACCCGTCCCGTCCGGTCGAGCGCATCCTCGAGGTTGCAGGCCTCGCCGGGCAGTGGGACGAACGCGGCCACGTCGCCGGCTGACCAGACCGACCCGCGCTCCGTGCCCGTTCCCCGCGCCGTCCTGCTCGACATGGACGGCACCCTGCTCGACTCCGAGAAGATCTGGGACGTCTCGCTGGCCGATCTCGCCGCCTTCCGGGGCGGTGCTCTGTCCCCTGACGCCCGCGCGGCGATGGTCGGGTCGAGCCTGATGCGCTCGGTGGCCCTGCTGCACGAGGACGTGGGCACGCCCGACGCCGACCCCCGCGAGAGCGCCGACTTCCTGGCCGCGCGGACGGCCGAGCTGTTCCGTACCGACCTCACCTGGCGCCCGGGTGCCCCGGAGCTGCTCGCGGCCCTGCGCGAGGCGGACGTACCGACCGCCCTCGTGACCTCGACGTTCCGCTCGCTCACCGAAATCGCCCTCGACACCCTCGGACGGGACAACTTCACCGCCTCCGTGTGCGGCGACGAGGTCGAGCACCCCAAGCCGGCCCCCGACCCCTACCTGCGCGCCGCCCGGCTGCTGGGCGTGGCGGCGGACGAGTGCGTCGCCGTCGAGGACTCCCCGCTCGGGGTGGCGTCGGCGGAGGCGGCCGGGTGCGTGGTGCTCGCGGTGCCCGCCGAGGTGCCGATCGGGGCGTCCGGGCGCCGCACGGTGCGCGACACCCTGGTCGGGGTCGACCTCGAGATGCTCGGCTCGCTGGTCGCGGCACGCTGAGCCGCCGATGACGCCACCCGGGCTGCGCGACGTGCTGCCCTCGGCCGCCGCTCTGCTGGGTGTGCCGGGCGCGCCCGACCGGCTGGGATTGCGCGAGGAGCTGGGGCCGGTGCCGCGCGTGGCGGTGGTGCTGGTCGACGGGCTCGGACTGCACCTGCTCGACGCGCTCGCCGAGCGCGCGCCGTTGCTCGCCGCGGCGCGCGCGGGAGCCCGGCAGCTGACGTGCGGCTTCCCGTCGACGACGCCGGTCAGCCTGGTCACGCTGGGGACCGGCGAACCACCCGGCGCGCACGGCGTGCTCGGGTTCACCGTCGGGCTGCCGGGACCGCCCCCGGGCGTGGAGCGGCAGGTGCTGGTGCACACCCACTGGCGCGACGACCCGCCACCGCACGAGTGGCAGCCGTTGCCGACCTGGTTCGCGCACGTGGCCGCCGCCGGCCTGCGGGCCACCGCGGTGTTGCCCTCGTTCTTCGTCGGCAGCGGCCTCACGGACGCTGCCTACCGGGGTGCCGCCCTGAGGAGCGTGGGCCGCGACGACGACGCCGCCGCGGCGCTCGTCGACGAGGTCCGGCGCGGGCCGGGGCTCGTCTACGGCTACATCTCGAGCCTCGACACCGCGATGCACCTGCACGGGGTCGGCTCGCCGGCGTGGCTGGCGGCGGCGGCCGAGGTCGACGCCTACCTCACCCGCATCGTCGAGGGACTGCCCGAGGACGCGGTGCTGCTGGTCACCGCCGACCACGGTGGCCTGAACGCGGGCACGCGCGTCGACCTGGCTCGGGAGCCGGACCTCGCGGTGGGCGTGCGCACCGTCGCCGGCGAGCCGCGCGTGCGCTACCTGTACACGGTGCCGGGCGCGACCGCCGACGTCGTCGCGGCGTGGCGGGCCGTGCTGGGGACTCGCGCGGACGTGCTCACCCGCGACGAGGCCATCGGACGCGGTTGGTTCGGGTGTGTCGAGGGCACGAACGCCGACCGGCTGGGCGACGTGATCGCCGTCTGCCTCGACGACACCGTCGTGCTCGCCACCGGCGGCGTGGCTTCCGCCGAACCGCCCGAGATGGCGCGGCTCGTCGGGTTCCACGGCGCTCTCACACCGGTGGAGACGGCGATCCCGCTGCTGCTGCCGGGACGGTGATCGGAGCCTCCGGCACGACGACGCCGAGCGGTGCGCCGGGCGCGTCACGCGGGTCGGTGAGGACCTCCGGCGCCCGGTACGGAGGCGGTGTCGCCCCGAACGCCGGGCAATGGGCGGTGAAGTCGCACCACTGGCACCGGGCGCTCGGGTTCGGGCGGAAGTCGCCGGTCGGCAGCGCGGCGCGGATCGCGTCCCAGATCGCGAGCAGAACGCCCTCGAAACGTTCGAGCTCGACCGCGTCCGGACGGTAGGCGAGGGTCGTCGCGTCGGTGAGGTACATCAGCCGCAGCTCGGGCACGACGCCCCGGGACCGCCAGAGCAGCAGCGCGTAGAACTTGAGCTGGAACATGGCCGCCGCCTCGCCCGGCACGCCGGGCGAATGGCCGGACTTGTAGTCGACGATGCGAAGGCCCGTCGCCTCGGGAGCGGCCGCGCGGTCGGTCGCGTCGGTCGTTTCCGTGCGGTCTGCCGTGTCGGTGCGGTCGGTGCGGTCGGTGCGGTCGGTGCGGTCGATGCGGTCGATGACGCCGCGCAGCAGCAGGTCGCCGAGTACAGCCTCGACGCGCTCCTCGCGGGCCAGCGGTTCGAGCGCGGCGGGGTTCTCGAGCACGAAGTAGGTACGCACCAGACCGGCGGCCGAATCGAGCCATTCGTCGAGCTCCGCCGGATCGCCGAACAACTCACCGAGAACCGGCTCGGCCTCGAGCACCCGCGCCCACGCGCCCGGGATCAGCGCGACCGCGGCCTCGGCGGTGCGATCGGCCGCCGGCAGGTCGAACAGGTGCTCGAGCACAGCGTGCACGACGGTTCCGCGGGCGGCCGCCCGGCTCGGCCGCTCGGGCAGCCGATCGATCGAGCGCAGCCGGTACTGCAGCGGGCAGCTCTTGAACTCCATCGCCCGGGAGGGCGACAGCGACCCGCGCAGCGTCGACACGACCTCACGGTAACCGCGCCCACCGACAACTCCGCCCGCCGGCTGAGCGCGCTCCTGGTCGCCCGTCCACTCCCGTCCGCACCGGCCGTGCGCGCCCCGCCGTCCGCACGCCGCCGTCCGCACGCTGCCGTCCGCCTGCTGCCGTCCGCCTGCTGCCGTCCGCGCGCTGCCGTCCGCGCGCTGCCGTCCGTCACCGTCGCCACCACCTCTGTCGAAATCTGTAATACACGCAGATCTGCGTGTATTACAGATTTCCATGGAGGGGTGCGGGGGCGAGCCAGGGCTCAGATGCCGCCGAGACGCTTCAACGGCCAGACGATCAACCAGGCTCGCCCGATGATCGACGAGTCCGCGATCGGGCCGAAGACCCTGCTGTCGGTCGAATTGCAGCGGTTGTCGCCCATGACCCATACGTCGCCGGCAGGGATCCGGTACGGGAACTTCCGGGAACCCGGACCCGACAGCGGGTCACCCCGGCAGGCCTTGTTGACGTACGGCTCGTTCAGACGCTTGCGGTCGACGAGGACCGTGCCGTCCCGCCGGATGTCGAGCAGTTGCCCGCCGGTCGCGATGACGCGCTTGACGAGCACGTCCTCGTTCACGGGGGCGCCCTTCGGGCGGTTGAACACCACGATGTCGCTCTGCTTCGGCTCTGTGAAGCGGTAGCCGATCTTGTCGACCAGGATGTGGTCGTCGTCGCAGTTGCGGCAGCCGTGAAGCGTGGGCTCCATCGACTCGGACGGGATGTAGTACGGCGACACGACGAACGCGCGCAGCAGCAGCACCGCCGCCGCGCCGATGACGACGACGACGGCCCAGCGCACGAGCTTGCGTGCACCGCGCCCCGTCGTCGCCGGGCGCTTCGGCGCGTCCTGCTTCGCGGCCGGAGCACTCGTTCCCTCACGACGACCGGCGCCGACGGTGCCGCCGCGCTGTGCTGACCCGGCGCGAGATGCCCTATCGCTGCGTTCGGCGGTGTCGTCGCGGTCGCGCTTGCGCAGCGAGATGCGGCGGGACGGACGGTCGTCCGGGTGCGGCTCGGTGGCGGCCAGGAATCGGCTCAGGTCGGGTCCGTCGTCGGCGCGAGCACTGAACGCGGTGCTGCCGGTCCCGCCGCCGGACCCGCTGTCAGCCGGCGGAGTCGTCGCCGGCGGCGGCGGTGGCGCGGCCGCACCCGGCCGCGGACGGGGCCGCGCGGACGCAGCCGGCGGTGCCGACCCGTCGGCGGGTGGGGTCGCGGGCGGAGTGCCCCCGGGTCGGGGTGCCGGCTTCGGTCGCGCTGTGGCGGCACCCTGCGGCGCCTCGCCCCGTCGACCTTGGGGCGACGCACCACTGCCGGACGCACCACTGCCGGACGCACCGCTGCCGGACGGGCCGCGGTCGGACGGGCCGCGGTCGCCGGCGACGTCTGCGCGGGCGCGCGTTCCGGTGCGGGGTTCGACGTCCGGGTCGGCGGCGCCCGCGGTGCGGACACTCGCGTCGGTGCGGGTTTCGGAGTCCGTTTCGGAGTCCGGGTCGGCAGCCGGGTCGGCGTCGCGTCGGCCGGCCCGGGCCTCTCCGGCCGCCGCGTCGCTGTCGGGGCGCGCGGTGGCGTCCGGCGACTCCACGGGTTGCCGCGCTGCGACCGGCTCGGCGGCGATCCCGTGCTGCGTGGTCGCGCCCGTGTCGCTTGCCGTGTCGCTTGCCGTGTCGCTTGCCGTGTCGCTTGCCGTGTCGCTTGCCGTGTCGCTTGCCGTGTGGTTTGCCGTGTGGTTCGCCGTGTCGTTCGCCGTGTCGTTCGCCGTGTCCGATGCGGTGCCGGCAGCGGTGCCGCTCGCCGCGCTCGGCGTTCCGTCGGCGACGGCGTCGGCGTCCCGCTTCGCGAACAGCCAGCGCGCCGCCTTGCGGCCGCGCTGCATCAGCCCGGAGTCGTCGTCCTCGCCGTACTCGGTGGGGTTCCACGTCGCTGCGCCCTTGAGGTCGAGATCGATCTCGTCCTGCGGCTGCTGCCACGGCGCGCCCTGCTCGCCGCTCTCGCGACGCAGCTGCTCGTCGGCCCGGTCGGCCTCGGCGTGCTTGCGCGCGATCTCCCGCCGCCGCGACGCGTCGTCCTCGGACCCGTCCGGCCCCCCGCCCCCGGGAGACGCGACAGCGGCGCCGAGGCGGTCGAGCACGGCATCGGGCTGCGAAGGGCGCGGGCGTCCGGATGCCGCGGACCCCGGACGACGCGTGTCGTCACCGGGCCCGCCGGCCGCGCCCGTCTCGTCCCCGGTCTCGTTCGTCTCCCCGGTCTCGTTCGTCTCCCCGGGGGCACGGCGCAGCCAGGGCCGGGTCGGTTCGAGCACCCGCGGTCCCGACGCGCTGTCCGGTGTGGCCGCGGCCGGACGCCCGGGTGCCGCTGACGATGCTGCGGAAGGCGCTGCCGAAGCTGCCGCCGACGGGCGCACCCACGGCCGGGTCGGCCGGACGTGCACGGGGGAGTCGAGCGTGGCGCGGCCGTCCGGGGAGGTGTCACCGGTCTCGGCGGCGGCGCCGTCGGCAGCAGGGGCGCCGTCGGCAGCAGGGGCGCCGTCGGACGCGCTGCCGGCGGCACCGTCGTCGGCACGGGCATCGCCCGATGCCTGACCGGCGGCTCGCCGGGCAGCCACCCGGGCTGCGATGCGCGCGCGCAGCTCGGTGTCGTCGGTCACCACCAAAAGGTAGCCGTTCGCGCCCCGCCTCGCCGGGTACGCAGCACCCGTACGCTCGAAGCGTGACGCGACCGGGACCGCCGCAACGCCGCGGCCCCGTGCCGCAGCCGGCGTTGCTGACGCTCGGACGCGTCCGCGGCGTGCCGGTGCAGGTGTCGCCGTCGTGGTTGATCGTCGGCGCACTGCTGACCCTGCTCTACGGACCGCTGCTGCAGGACCTCGTCGACGGCCTCGGCCGCGGCGCCGCCTACCTCGCCGCCCTCGGCTTCAGCGTGCTGTTCGCGCTGTGCATCCTCGCCCACGAACTGGGGCACACGGTGGTGAGCACCCGGCTGGGCTACCCGGTCAGGCGGGTCGTGCTGTTCCTGCTCGGCGGGGTGTCCGAGATCGAGGGTGACGCGCGGCGCCCGTCCCACGAGGCGATGATCGCCGGGTCCGGCCCGCTGGTGTCGTTGCTCATCGCGGCGGCGGCGTTCGGCGGCCACGCCGCGGTCGAACCCGCCTCGGTGGCCGGTGTCCTGCTCGCCCTGCTGGCGTGGAGCAATCTCGTGCTCGCCGTGTTCAACCTGCTGCCCGGCCTGCCGCTCGACGGCGGACGGCTGCTGCGCGCCGTCGTCTGGGCGTGCGGCGCGTCGAAGGCCACGAGCACGAAGGCGGCGGCGTGGACCGGTCGCGCCCTCGCCGTCGTGGTGGTGGCGGCGGGCGTGCTGCTGAACCTGGGCTTCGCGAGCGCGCTGCTCACCGTCGTGCTCGGCCTCTACCTGTGGGCGAACGCCACCCAGTCGCTCCGCCTCGCCGACCTGCTCGCCCGCCTGCCGCGGGTGCAGGTCCCGGCGTTGCTGCGTCCCGGGCTGATGGTCGAGGCCGACACGTCCGCCGGTGAGGCGCTGCGGCGCATCCACTCCACGGACGCGCGCGGCCTCGTCGTGATCGACGCCGAGCACCGTCCGACCGCGATCGTCGACGAACGCCGCATCGGCGCGCTGCCGCCGCACCGCCTGCCGTGGACACCGGTCTCCGAGGTGTCGCGTCCGCTCGCCGACGGCGGCACGGTGCCCGTCGGCATCGACGCCGACGGCCTGCTCGAGCACATGCAGCAGCACCCGGCGGGGGAGTACCTCGCCGTCGACGACCACGGACGGCCCGCCGGCATCATCGTCGCGGCCGAATTCGCGAACGAGTTGCGCACCGCAGGAGGCGATCGGTGAACGGCGTCCCGGGCTCGGGTCCCTTCGAGGTGGGCGAGCGGGTGCAGCTGTCCGATCCCAAGGGCCGGCTGCACACGGTCACGCTCGAGGCCGGCAAGCAGTTCCACACCCACCGCGGCGCGATCGAGCACGACGCGCTGATCGGCGCGGACGAGGGCAGCGTGGTGCAGGCGACCTCGGGCACGCCCTACCTCGCGCTGCGTCCGCTGTTGAGCGATTTCGTGCTGTCGATGCCGCGCGGCGCGGCCGTCATCTACCCCAAGGACGCGGCACAGATCGTGGCGATGGGCGACATCGCGCCCGGCGCCTCCGTGCTCGAGGCGGGAGCCGGGTCGGGTTCGCTGACCTGCTCGCTGCTGCGCGCCGTCGGTCCGCAGGGTTCGGTGCTGTCCTACGAGGTGCGCGACGACCACGCCGACGTCGCCGTCCGCAACGTCGCGACGTTCTTCGGCGACACCCCGCCGAACTGGACGTTGCGCCGCAAGGACGTCGCCGAGCACCCGTCCGACGAGCAGGTCGACCGGGTGATCCTCGACATGCTCAGCCCCTGGGACGCGTTGCCCGCCGTCGCCGCCGCGCTGCGCCCGGGCGGGGTGTTCATCGGCTACGTGGCCACGACCACCCAACTGTCCCGGCTCGTCGAGGCGCTGCGCGCCGACGGCGGGTTCACCGAGCCCAGCGCGTTCGAGACGATGCTGCGCGGCTGGCACGTGGTCGGCCTGGCGGTGCGGCCCGAGCACCGCATGATCGGGCACACGGCGTTCCTCGTGACCACGCGGCGACTCGCGCCGGGCGTCGTGGCGCCGGCGCGGCAGCGGCGTCCGACCGCCTCGGACAAGCCGGTCGCGCCCGAGACCGACCCGGACGTGCCCTTCCGCCCCAACCTGCCGTAGGCCGGATCAGGCGTCGGGTCCGGCAACCTCGACGTCGTCGGTCGAGCGGCGCACGTGGATGCAGTCGCCCGGGCACTTCTGCGCCGATTCGATCACGTCGAGGCGCAGCTCCGGAGGGACGTCGACCCGCGCGCCGGGAGCGGCGAGCAGCTCGCCCGACTCGTTCTTCACGTAGGCCAGGCCGTCGATGTCGAACTCGAAGACCTCCGGTGCGTACTGCACGCACAGGCCGTCGCCGGTGCACAGATCCTGATCGATGTGCACGGTCAACTGCTCGTCCGTCGAACTCGTCATGCTGCCTCACTCACGTGCTGGAAATGCCTGCGAAACCACTCCACGACATCCTCTCCCGACACCGAGCGTAGAGCGCGCTCGGGACGTGACCTGCGTGTGTAGGGTGGGATTTCGGACACCCAGCCGGGAGGTTGGCAACCATGGCGAACGAGCACGAGAACCGGGACGTCGAACCCGATCTGCGCCGCCGGACGGCGTACCTCGAGCAAGAACTCGAACTGCTGCGCGCGAAGGTCTCCGAGTCCCCGCGCCACATGCGGATGCTCGAGGACCGGCTCGCCGAGGCGCAGGCACGGGTGGCAGCTCTCACCGACCGCAACGACCGCCTCGCCGACACGCTGCGCGAGGCGCGCGACCAGATGGTGCAGCTGAAGGAGGAGATCGATCGCCTCGCCCAGCCCCCGTCGGGCTACGGCGTCTTCCTCGAGCTGTTCGAGGACCGCACGGTCGACATCTTCACCGGGGGCCGCAAGCTGCGGGTGGCGGTGTCGCCCGAGGTCGAGGTCGAGGCGCTGCGCCACGGCCAGGAGGTCATGCTCAACGAGGCGATGAACGTCGTCGCCGCGCGGGGTTTCGAACGCTCCGGTGAAGTGGTCATGCTCAAGGAGGTGCTCGACGGCGGCGACCGCGCGCTGGTCGTCGGTCACACCGACGAGGAGCGGGTGGTCCACCTCGCCGACCTGCTGCGCGACAAGCCGTTGCGCGCAGGCGACTCGCTGCTGCTCGAGAGCCGGTCGTCCTACGCCTACGAACGGGTGCCGAAGAGCGAGGTCGAGGAACTCATCCTCGAAGAGGTCCCCGACATCGACTACGAGGACATCGGTGGTCTCGCCGGCCAGATCGAGGCCATCCGCGACGCCGTCGAACTGCCGTTCCTGCACGCCGACCTGTTCCGCGAGCACCAGCTGCGCCCGCCGAAGGGCATCCTGCTGTACGGCCCGCCCGGCTGCGGCAAGACGCTGATCGCGAAGGCCGTCGCGAACTCGCTGGCCAAGCAGGTGCAGAAGGTGCACGGCGGCGACGAGAAGGCCACCGCGTTCTTCCTGAACATCAAGGGCCCGGAGCTGCTCAACAAGTACGTCGGCGAGACCGAGCGCCACATCCGCCTCGTCTTCCAGCGGGCGCGGGAGAAGGCCTCGGACGGCACGCCGGTGATCGTGTTCTTCGACGAGATGGACTCCATCTTCCGCACCCGCGGCTCGGGCGTGAGCTCCGACGTCGAGAACACGATCGTGCCGCAGCTGCTGAGCGAGATCGACGGCGTCGAGGGTCTGAAGAACGTCATCGTCATCGGTGCGTCGAACCGCGAGGACATGATCGACCCCGCGATCCTGCGACCGGGCCGGCTCGACGTGAAGATCAAGATCGAGCGTCCGGACGCCGAGGCGGCGAAGGACATCTTCTCGAAGTACCTGATTCCCGGCCTGCCGATCCACGACGACGACAGGGCCGAGAACGGCGGCGACGAGAACGCCACCCTCGACGCGATGATCCAGCGCACCGTCGAGCGCATGTACACCGAGAGCGAGGAGAACCGCTTCCTCGAGGTCACCTACGCCAACGGTGACAAGGAGACCCTGTACTTCAAGGACTTCAACTCGGGAGCGATGATCCAGAACATCGTCGACCGCGCGAAGAAGATGGCGATCAAGGACCTCATCACCAGCGCCCAGCGCGGGCTGCGGGTGTCGCACCTGCTCGCCGCGTGCGTCGACGAGTTCAAGGAGAACGAGGACCTCCCGAACACGACGAACCCGGACGACTGGGCGCGCATCTCCGGCAAGAAGGGCGAGCGGATCGTCTACATCCGCACCCTCGTCTCCGGCGGCAAGGGCACCGAGGCCGGACGCTCCATCGACACGGTCGGCAACACCGGCCAGTACCTCTGAGTGAGCCGAGCGGAATGGCAGCTCGCTGACATTCCCGAGGCGATCGAAGAGGTCGGAGACGCGCAGCGGCGAACACCTCTAGGCGGCTAGGCTGCGGCGATGGGACTGGTCATCGGGATCGTCGTCGCAGTCGTGGTCGTGCTGCTCGTGGTGTGGGTGATCGTCACTTACAACGGGCTGGTGCGGGCGCGCAACGCCTTCCAGAACGCTTTTGCGCAGATCGACGTGCAATTGCAGCGTCGCTTCGACCTCATCCCCAATCTGGTCGAGACGGCCAAGGCGTACATGACCCACGAGCGCGAGACGCTCGAGGCGGTGACGCAGGCGCGGGCGGCGGCGATCTCCGGGTTGCAGGCCGCCCAGCAGGCGCCGGGCGACCCGCAGGCCATGCAGCAGCTGGCCGGAACGCAGGGCATGCTCGCCGGCGCGCTGGGCCGCTTCACCGCCGTCGCCGAGCAGTACCCCGACCTCAAGGCGAACCAGAACATGATGCAGCTGTCCGAAGAGCTGACGTCCACCGAGAACAAGGTCGCGTTCTCGCGCCAGGCCTACAACGACTCGGTCATGACCTACGAGAACAGGCGCGAGGCGTTTCCCGGTTCGGTGATCGCCGGCATGTTCGCGTTCCGCGAGGCCGCGCAGTGGCAGATCGCGCCCGACGCCCCGCCCGAGACCCGGCAGGCGCCGCGCGTCCAGTTCTGACCCCGGCGTGAACTTCTTCGAGCGGCAGGACGCCGCGCGTGGTTCGTCCACCAAGCTCGTCGTGCTCTTCGTCCTCGCCGTCGTCGCGATCGTGGCGGTGGTCGACGTCGCCACCTTCGTCGCGACCCGCTGGGCCGGCTACGCGTCGCCGTGGGGATGGGTGGCCACGATGTCGGCGATCACCGTCCTGCTCATCGGCGGCGGCACGCTCACGAAGCTCGTCGCGTTGCGGGGCGGGGGAGCGGCGGTCGCGCAGTCGGTCGGCGCCGTGCCCGTGGACCCCACCTCGTCCGACCCCCGGTTGCGCCGCTTCGTCAACGTGGTCGAGGAGATGTCGATCGCGTCGGGCGTGCCCATGCCGCGCCTGTTCGTGCTCGAACGCGAACAGGGCATCAACGCGTTCGCGGCGGGCTACCGTCCGGACGACGCCGCCATCGCCGTCACCGCGGGTGCGCTGGAACGGCTCGACCGCGACGAGTTGCAGGGCGTCATCGGCCACGAGTTCAGCCACGTGCTCAACGGCGACATGCGGCTGAACGTGCGCCTGATCGGCCTGCTGTACGGCATCCTGCTGCTCGCTCTGGTCGGCTCCCGGTTCCTGATGTTCGGGGGCGGACGCTCGCGCGACAGCAAGGGCAACCCCCTGCTCATCATCGCCCTGCTGTTCGTTGTCGTCGGCTTCGTCGGGCAGTTCTTCGCCCGGCTCATCCAGGCCGCGGTGAGCCGGCAGCGCGAGTGGCTCGCCGACGCGTCCGCCGTGCAGTTCACGCGCCAGACGGTGGGACTCGAGGGCGCGTTGCGCAAGATCGCCGGGCTGCCGGAGGGTTCCGCGCTGGCCGACCGCCACAGCGAGCAGCAGGTCGGACACATGCTGTTCGGCGAGGGCCGGGCCCGGTTCAGCAGCCTGTTCGCGACCCACCCGCCGCTGGAGGAGCGCATCGCCGCGCTCACCGGGGTGCCGGTCGAGCAGATCACCGCACCGGGACCGGGCGCCGGCCAGGCGCCGCCCGCCGCGGCCGGCTTCGGCGGCCCGTCCGCCGCCACGGACGGCGTCGCCGGGCCGCCGCCGGTCGCGCTGCATCCGCCCACGGTGAGCGCACGGGTCGGCACCCTCACGCACGACGACATCAGCCGAGGCGCCCGCCTCAACGACCGAATCCCGGCCCGCGCCCGCGCGCTCGCCGAGCAGCGCAGCACTGCCGTGCCACTGGTGCTGGCCCTGCTGCTGGACCCGCGTCCGGACGTACGTCAGGCCGAGCTGGCAGCCGTCGCGCGCGAACTGGGTCCGCAGGCAGCCGGTGACGCCGACGCGATCGCTACCGAACTCGCCGGCCTCGACCGCGCCCTCGCCCTGCCGCTGGCCCACCTGGCCGTGCCGCAGGTCGTGACCCGTCCCGAACCGGAGCGGGCCGCCGTCGCCCGTGCCGTCGACGGGCTCGTGCACGCCGACGGCCGCGTCTCGGCCTTCGAGTACAGCCTGAGCCGGCTGCTGACCGTGCACCTCGTCGGCCCGCCGCGCCCTGCGCGGGCGTCCGTCGCGGCCGTCGACGCAGCGGTCACCACCCTGCTCGCCGTCGTCGCCGCGAGCGGCAACGCCGACCCCGCCGCCGCCGAACGCGCCTTCGCCGCCGGCACGGCGGTCGCCCTGGGTGGCGAGCAGGTCGCGTTCCGTCCGCCGGCGCAGCCCTGGGATGCCCTGGACTCCGCCTGGCCGCTGCTGGCCTCGCTGCCGCCGTCCCGGCGACGGGCCCTGGTCGAAGGCGTCGTCACCGCGGTCGCCGACGACGGGCGCGTGACCGTCGCCGAGGCCGAGCTGCTCCGCGTCACCTGCGGCGTGCTCGGCTGCCCGCTGCCGCCCCTGCTCGACTGAGCCGCCGGCGGGTCAGAGAGCGGCGGGCTGCTGCCACTGCTCGCCCAGCACGTGCTGCGCCAGCCAGGCCCAGACGGTCTCGTACCAGAGTCGCGCGTTGCCGGGCTTGAGGATCCAGTGCCCCTCGTCGGCGAAGTACAGGAACTTCGACTCGACGCCGCGGCGCTGCAGGTCCCACCACAGCCGCAGCCCCTCGCCGACCGGTACGCGGTAGTCCTTGTCGCCGTGCACGACGAGCATCGGGGTGCGGATCTCGTCGGCGTGCAGGTGCGGCGAGTCGAGGGCGTAGCGCTCCGGGTCGGTGTCGGGCAGCCCCCATTCGAGCGCCCAGTCGCCCGGCACGTCGGTGGTGCCCTGGAACTGGTCCAGGGCCCAGAGGCTGGCATGGGTGACGATGCAGCGGAACCGGTCGGTGTGCCCGGCGACCCAGTTCGCCATGTAGCCGCCGTACGAACCACCCATGGCGGCCGTCCTGGACCCGTCGATGTCGGGCCGAGCGACGACGGCGTCCGTGACGGCCATCAGGTCACCGAACGGCACCTCGCCCCAGCGACCCCACGCCCGTTTGCGCATGTGCACGCCGTACCCGGTCGACAGCGCCGGGTCGGGCAACAGCACCGCGTAACCCTTCGCCGCCATCAGCCACGGGTTCCAGCGCCAGGTCCACCCGTTCCACGACGCGAACGGCCCGCCGTGGATGAACAGCAGCAGTGGCACGGGCGTGTCAGCGGAGGCGTTCTCGGGCAGCACCAGCCACGCGCCGATCTCGGTGCCGTCGGGCGCGATGGCCGACAACCGCTCGAGCGTGCCGGGGACGGACGCCTCGCCGGGTGCGGGTAGGTGGGCGGGCTCGCCGTCGGTCGCGCTGCCGTCGAGGCGGACGGGCCGGGGCGGGCTGTCCCAGGCGTCGCGCAATGCGTACAGCGTCGTGCCGTCGGCCGCGACGCGCAGCGAGGTGTAGTGGCCGGACGCGGTCACCCGGGTCCAGGTGTCGGACGCGACGTCGAGCCGGAACACCGGCGCGTGACCCTGCTCGTCCGCGGTGAAGTACACCGTCCCGGCGTCGGCACCGAACCGTGCGGACGACGGCTGCACGTCGGGGTCGCCGACCAGCTCCCGTCCCTCTCCGGTCGCCAGCTCGACCAGCCGCAGCGAGGTCGTCCACGGCTCGTCCGGGGTGCAGTCGCCGTGACGGACGGCGAGCGCCCACCGGCCGTCCGGGGAGACGTCGGCCGCCTCGAACGTGGCGCTGTCGTCCTGCGCCAGGGTGCGCCGCTCGCCGGTCGCGGTGTCGATCGCGACGAGCGCGGCGTGCGGGAAGCCGGGCGTCGTCGGACGGGCCCACGACGAGACGACGGTCGTGCCGTCGGGCGAGATGACGTACGAGGCCTCGTCCAGGGCACGGCCCGGTTCGGGCGTGAGGTCGACCGGCTCGCCGGCGCCGTCCCAGGACAGCAGCCGGGTCTCGTCCGGACCGAGGTCGTGGTCCCAGAAGCGCACCGGAGAGGCCGTGTGCAGGATCGCGGTGGTCTTGAGGTCCTTGCGGGCCTTGCGGCGTGCCGCCTCGTCCTTGGCGTCGGTCGCGCCCGGCAGCGTGTCCGAGCCGAGGACGACGCGGTCGCCGTGACGCGCGGCGCGGACGCCGGCGATGCCACCCGGACGGGTGAGTACCCGTTCGGCCTCACCGACGGCGGGCAGTCGCCACAGCGCCGGCACGTCGTCGTCCGGCGCCGCGGCGTCGTCGTCACCCGACGTCGGCGCCTTCGGCGCGGGACGGGCGGAGGTGAACAGCAGAGACCCGTCCGCGGCGAACACCGGTCCCGACTCGCCCTCCTTCGAGCGCGTCAGCCGGCGGGCGTCCGACCGTCCGGACGGGTCGAGTTCCCACAGCGACGACACGAACGCGTCACCGTCGGCGTTCAGCGTCTGCACGGTGGCGACGAGCCGCGTGCCGTCGGGCGACAGCGCGAGGTCGGTCACGCGGTCGTGGGCGAGATAGTCGTCGAAGTTCGCGAAACCTGGCATAGCGACACCGTAGGACCGACGGCAACCGAGCGGCTGCCGTGCCCGCTCCTACGCGCGCTGCGTAAGTTGGACCCGTGACGGTTCGTCGGGTGATGGGCACCGAGGTCGAGTACGGCGTCAGCCAGCCCGGGCAGCCCGCGGCGAACGCGATGCTGCTCTCGGCCCAGGTCGTGAACGCGTACGCCAGCACGCTGCCCGCGGGCCGTTCGCGGCGTGCGAGCTGGGACTTCGAGGAGGAGTCGCCGCTGCGCGATGCGCGCGGCTTCGACCTCGGCGGCGGCAGCGGCACGGTGGCGCAGGAGTTCATCGAGGCCGAGGAGGACGCCGGGATGGCGAACGTCATCCTCCCCAACGGCGCCCGCCTCTACGTCGACCACGCGCACCCCGAGTACTCCAGCCCGGAAGTCACCACCCCGTTCGACGCGGTGCGGTGGGACAAGGCGGGCGAGCTGGTCATGCTCGAGGCCGCGCGGCGGCTGCCGACCATGCCCGGCATCGACACGGTCGTGAACCTGTACAAGAACAACACCGACAACAAGGGCGTGTCCTACGGCGCCCACGAGAACTACCTCTGCCGTCGCGAGACCCCGTTCGTGTCGCTGGTGCGCCACCTGATCCCGTTCTTCGTCACCCGCCAGGTCGTGTGCGGCGCCGGACGGGTCGGCAAGGGGCAGGACGGACGTTCCGCCGGGTTCCAGCTCTCGCAGCGCGCCGACTTCTTCGAGGTCGAGGTCGGCCTCGAGACCACGCTCAAGCGCCCCATCGTCAACACGCGCGACGAGCCCCACGCCGACGCCGACCGCTACCGGCGCCTGCACGTGATCATCGGCGACGCGAACCTGTCCGAGATCTCGACGTACCTCAAGGTCGGCACCACCGCGCTCGTGCTCGCGATGATCGAGGCCGGGGTGCTGCCCGACGACCTGACCATCGCCCAGCCCGTCCGCGAATTGCACCTCGTCTCGCACGACCCGTCGTTGCGGCACGCGATCACGCTCGCCGACGGCCGCACCATCAGCGCGCTCGACCTGCAGGGTGAGTACCTCGACCGCGCGCGCAAGTTCGTCGACGAGCAGGGCGGCGGCGCCGAGGACGACGACGAGAACGCGCGCGCCCAGACCCGCGACGTGCTCGAGCGTTGGGAATCCGTACTCACCCGCCTCGCCGACGACCCCATGTCGTGCGCCCGCGAACTCGACTGGGTCGCCAAGCTGCGCCTGCTCGAGGGCTACCGCGAGCGGGACGGGCTCGACTGGGACTCCCCGCGGCTGCAACTCGTCGACCTGCAGTACAGCGACATCCGTCCGGAGAAGGGCCTCTACAACCGCCTCGTGTCGCGCGGCGCGTTCGAGACGCTGCTCGGCCCGGGTGACGCGCAGTCGGCGGTGTCGAGCGCGCCCACCGACACCCGCGCGTACTTCCGCGGCGAGTGCCTGCGCCGCTACGGCACGTCCGTCGCGGCGGCGTCGTGGGACTCGGTGATCTTCGACGTCGGACGCGACTCGCTCGTGCGGGTGCCGATGCTCGAGCCGTTGCGCGGCACCAAGGCCCACGTGGGCGACCTGCTCGACGGGTGCGCCACCGCCGACGAGCTGCTCGACGCGCTCAACGGCGCGCGATAGCAGCCTGCCGGCGGTCGGCCCACCGACCGTCCGTCAGATCCAGTCGGACGGGATGTGCCCGTGCTTGCGGGCGACCACCGCGAAGTACTCCAGCGGCGTCCCGGCGACGGAGCGGCGGTGCACGTAGCGGGTCTTGGACACGGTCTCGAGCAGCCCGGCCTCGACCATGCGGTCGAGCAGGCGACCGAAGTCGGTCGGCGTGTCCCAGTAGCGGTCGCGCAGGTTGAACGCGACCCAGCCGGTCTCGCCGACCAGGTTGAAGGCGGCCGCGAACGCGGCGGGCGGGATGTCGTCGAACCCGAGGGCGGCGACGCAGGTCAGCGTGTCGAACCCGGCGCTGCGCAGCGTCGTGGCCGCGGGCTCGGGAGGGTCGACGATGTCGACGGCGACGTAGTCGTCGTAGACACCCGGGCGGTCGCGCAGCGCCGCCTCGCGGGCCTCGGGCAGCAGGTCGCACCCGACGACGGCGGCCACGCCGAGCCGGCGCAGTTCCTCTCCCACCATGCCGTTGCCGGCGCCGAAGTCGAGCGCCCGCAATCGTGCGGGGTCGCCGCCGGCCTCGCGCACCGCGTCGCCGAGCAGCCCCACCAGGACCTCGGGCGAGCGGCAGCCGAGCCGCTCGACGAACAGCTGCTCGTAGAGCCCGGGAACCGTGAAGATCGACGCGTAGTCGTGGAAGCGGATGCGGTGTTCGGTGCCGTCGACGACGACGTCCGCGTACTCCTCGTTCTGGTCGAGGTCGCCGGCGTCGGGCAGCGTGATGGACAGCGGGTGGTACGGCGTGACGGTGATGGCGTGGTCCCTCCGGTCGGTGCGTGGCTCGCTGCTGGGCAGCGCATCTGAAGTCGGGTTTCAGTGCGACTTCACCCAGCACCCTAACCGGCAGGCCTGGAAGCAGCCTGCGAGACGGTGTCCGTGCGGTAACCGGTGAGTGACGGGACGCCCCGCGCCAGCCCCGCGGCCCCGGCCGCGCACAGCAGGCCGCCGACGACCGCGGCGGTGCCCGGGCCGGCGAGCGAGGCCACGACCCCGGCTCGGAAGTTGCCCAGCTGCGGGCACAGTGCCCCGACGACGTAGTTCACGGAGTTCACCCGCCCGCGCAACCCGTCCGGCGTGGCCAGGGCGACGATCGTCTGGCGCAGCACCACGCTTCCCACGTCGGCCGCGCCGGCGACGGCCAGCAGCACGAGGGTGGCCGCCGCGCCGTCCACGATCCCGAACCCGGCGAGCGCGAGGCCCCATACCGCGACCAGCGCCAGCATCGCCCGTCCGGGACGCGTCACCCGGCCCAGCGGTCCGGAGAGCACGGCTCCGGCCAGTCCGCCGACCCCCACCGCCGTGGTCATCAGGCCGAGCAGCCGGGGCGAGCCGCCGAAGCGGTCGTGGGCGACGGCCGGGAAGAGCGCGAACGGCATCGCGAGGACGGTCGCGTTGACGTCGGCGAGCAGCGCGCCCGCCACCACGCGGGTCCGCCGCACGAAGCGCAGCCCCTCGAGCGTGGAGCGCAGGCCGGCCGGCCGTCCGCCGTCCTCGGGACGCATCGCCGGCAGTCGCACCACGCCGTAGAGCGCCCCGACGAAGGACAGCGCGTCGATCAGGTAGCAGACCTTCAACCCGCCCGCGGCCGTGATCACGCCGGCGAGGGCGGGGCCGGTGACCGTGCTCGTGTGCATCGCGAGCATGCCGAGCGCGGCACCGGCCGCCACCTGGTCCGGGGGCAGCAACCGCGGCATGAAGGTCTGCCGGGCAGGCCCGCCGACGGCCCCGACGGCTCCCTGGACGCCGACGAGCGCGTAGAGCAGCCACAGCGACTCCGCCTCGGCGAAGGCCTGCACCGCGAGCGCCGAGGACACCGCGAGCGCCAGCGTCGACGTCACCAGCACCAGACGCCGCCGGTCGACGGCGTCGATGACGCTGCCGCCGAGCAGCCCGGCGACGATGCCGGGCACGGCGCTCGCCAGTCCCACACCGCCGACCGCCAGCGACGAACCGGTGATCAGGTAGGCCTGCAACGCGACGGCGAAGACCGTCATCTGCGACCCGATCGACGAGAGCACCTGCCCGGCCCAGAGCCGCCGGAAGTGCGGCGACGTGCGCAGCGGCCGGACGTCGACGAGCAGCCGCCGGACGTCAGCCACGGACGCGGGCGAGCGCGTCACGGACCTCGGCCGGCACCTCCGGCGGGAGGTCGGCGGCGGCGTCGGCGATGCGGTCGCGGAAGCGGCGCCGCAGCAGCGCCCGTTCCAGGTCGTCGATCAGCTGCGACAGCGGGTACGGCAGCTCGGCCTCGAGCGCCGCGGACGCGGCCTCGGTCGCGTCCCACTCGGCGTCGATCGCGGCCAGCCGGCGACGCGCACGCGGCGCGAGCGCGACGAGCCGTTGCCGGGCGTCCGCCCCCGGCCGCAACCGCAGGTAGCCCCGCCGCTCCATCTCCGCGACGGTCTGGCTGGCCGCCGAGTGCGAGACGCCGAGTTCGGTGGCCACCGTGCCGATCGGCACCGGGCCGGTGCGGACGATCAGGCGGATCACCGACGAGTAGCGGGTGCGGTAGTCGTCGAGGCCGAGGTCGGCGAGCGCAAGAGCCACGTCGTCGTCCATGGCCTCGATCAGGGCGCGCAGGCGGGGAACGAGCAGCGGCGTGATCACGACAGAACTATAAGCACTTGTACAAGTGCTTACACGCTACGGCCTGTCGGACGGTGCGGGCCGGGCGACCCAGGCGCTGAAGACCGGCAACCCCCGCCACGGACCCTCGCTGCCGACCGCGGCGACCACCGCGTACGGGTGGGTGAACTCCAGCTGGGCGGTGCGCACCGTCGAGCTGCGGGCCAGGCCGGCGGCCCGGACGGCGAGGGTGGCGACCGCGGCCGCCTCGAACCCGAGACGGGTGTACCGCGCCGTCGCGACCTGGCGGGCCTCGACGTCGAGCGGGGGCGCGTCCGCGGACAGCAACGCCGCCAGCGCCGCGCCGGCCTCGCCGAAGCCGAGGTCGGGGTGCTCGAGCAGGTCGAGATCGCTGTCGGCCTCCCAGGCGGCGACCACCGAGCGGACCTGCTCGCGGGGCCCCGGTGCCTCGTGCTCGGCGATCGTCCACGCCGGGCCGTCGCCGAGGGGCAGGTCGAACAACGAGGAGGCGTGGGTGACGGGCCCTCCCGCCGCCCGCTCCGTCGCCGCCTGCTGGGCGACGTCGAGCACGGCCGCGGGGTCCTCGCCGGGCGCGCCGATCGCGGACGCCACCACGAGGCCGCCGGGGGAGGACGCGGCGTGCACGCCGAACCGTCCGTGCACGATGCCGTTCCAGGTCGTCGCGCGCGGCCCGTCGGTCAGCATCGGGACCCGCGCGAACGCGGGGTCGGCGGGCGTGCGCCGCAGGATGTCCGGCGGCGCGAGCAGGTAGGGCTGTGTCCAGCGGATGCGGGTGGCCAGCGCGGTCGCGAGCACCACGAGCACCGGCGCGGACGGGTCGTCCAGCTCGAGCGGGAAGCGTTCGACCAGGCCGAGGGTGTGCTCGCGGGTCCACCGGTCGGCGGTCGCCTGGTCGGGCACGGCGCCGGTGGCGGCGACGCCGGCGAGCGAGGTCGCCAGCCGCCGCAGACCCGGACCGCTCGCCGTCGGGTCGCTCCAGACGGCGGCGGCCGCGACCAGGTCGGCCGGCGGTTCGGCCAGCAGCACCCGCGCCCGCTCGTGCGCGAGCTCGAGGTCGCAGCCCAGGGCGGCCGACAACCGGTCGCGGGCGGCACCGGTCGCGGACGGGCCGATCAACGCGAGCAGCAGCCACGCGCCCGCGGGCGAGCAGACGGCGTGCTCGCCGCCGATGACCCGGTGGAAGCGGGTCGCGTAGCGCGCGATCGGGTCGTCGGCGCCCCTCGGCGCGGGGCCGGGTCGCCCGCGGCCGATCACCCTCAGGTCCGGGCGTACCGCTCGGCGGCGCGGGCGCGGGCCTTGGCGGCCTCGACGTCGCGGTCCTTCGGCGGCGCGGTCGTCGTCAGCGACTCGAGCAGGTGGCGGGTGATGTGCGCGATCTCGTGCACGGCGGCGTCGAACGCCTCCTGGTTCGCCTGGGACGGCTTCGTGCTGCCGCTGACCTTGCGGACGAACTGCAGCGCGGCGGCGTGCACCTCGTCCTCGGTCGCCGGCGGCTCGAAGTTGTGCAGCGTTCGGATGTTCCGGCACATGCGCGCCACTGTGCCACGCGCAACTGCGCCGGTCAGCCCCGCGCGACGCCCCGTGCCGTGTCGGCGTCGTACTGGTCGAAGTGGATGCGGGAGCTGAGGACGCCCCGTCCGACCAGGCCGAAGATCGTCGTCGAGATCATCGTGTCGGGGCCGGACACGAGGACGTCCACCCCGAGCTGCGCCCAGTCCTTCAGGGTGGGCACGACGTCCTCGACCTTGCCGCGCAGCCCGGTGTAACCGGGGTCCTGGGCGACGACGCCGTGCACCTGCACCTGATCGGCCCGCCCGGCGGCGTCGACCGCGCGGGCCAGCTGCTCGGCCGGGTAGAGGTCCGCGGCGGTGCGGGCGCCGACGAACACGTGCACCGGCGGGGTGTCCGGCCGCGCCAGCAGCGACTCGACGACCGCGGTCACGGGGGCGGCGCCGGTGCCGGCGCACACGCACAGCAGGCCACCGGGCCCGACCGTCCCCGGTTCGACGACGAGGTCGTTGCCCCGCGGCGGTCCCAGCCGCACCCGGTCGCCGACGGCCGTGTGCATGACGAGCGCCGCCGACACGCCCGTGGCGTCGACCGCGCGCACCTGCAGGTCGAGGGTGTTGTCGGCACGCGGAGCGCTGGCCACCGACATGCGGCGCCACTCGTGCGGGCGGCTCGCGAGCTCGACGGTGAGGTACTGACCCGCCTTGAACAGGTACGGCTCGTCGGGTTGCAGGCGCAGCACCGCGAAGTCGCGCAGCGGCCGTTCGTGGCCGACCACGGTCGCGCCCCAGCTGGCGGGCTCGTCGCGGTGGGCGAGGGCGCCGTCGATCATGATGCTGGCCAGCCGGGTGTAGCTGCCGAGCACGGCGCGCTCGACCTCCGGCGTCCAGTGCTCGCCGAGCAGGCCGCGCCAGGCGTTGACCAGGGCGGTCCCCGCGACGTCGTAGTGGCGGGGCTCGACCGCGAACTTGCGGTGATCGGCCCCGAGTTGCGCCAGGTGCGCCGACAGCGCGTCCGGGTCGTCGGCGACGACCCATTGCACGAGCGCCCGCCCGAAGTCCTCGCGCTGCGCGGTCATCCCCGCCGGGAACATCCCGAACGCCTCGTCGCCCAGCAGCAGGAACAGCTCGGCGTAGAAGTTGCCGACGAGCTTCGCCGGCCCGCCCGCGTGGTCGGCGACGCGCTGCCACGCCTCGCGCACGACGCTGCGGTCGTACGGGCGGGGCAAGGGTGAGTACGTGGCCGGCATGACCAGCGCCGCGCGGCGACGGTCGGCCTGGCCGACCACGATCCCGGCGGCAGGCGGGGTGGTCCGCTCGCGGGCGGGGACCGGGTCCGGGTCGGCCGCCGCGGCGACGGTGCGGTCGGGGTCGGACGGTCGCGGCCCACCGGACGGGGACGGACGCGGGCCGTACACGGCTGCCGGCCCGAAGCCCGCCGCCGGGTCGGACGGTGCGGGCTCGGACGGTGGTGGCTCGGACGGCGGTGGCTCGGACGGCGGGGGCTCGGACGGCGGGGGATCGGACGGCACGGGGTCGGGGGAGATCTCGACACGCATCAGCTCGCCGGTGGCGGGATCGGCCTGGTGCCGCGGCCGCGGTACGACACCACCGACCGACACCGGGGCACCGACAGCGCCGACGGCACCGACCGTGCCGCCGTACCCGGGCGCACCGCCGGTCCCGCCACCCCCGTCGTCGGCGTGGCGCCGACGGAACCTGTCCCGAAAACCCATCCGATGCCTCCAGGTCACGTTCAGGTTCACTTTACGGACGGACCCCCGTCCGGGGTAGCTTCGTGATCGACGGTCGTCGCGGCGACCGAAAGTGGTCGACGGTCCGACGGTCGGCAGCTGTCGGAGCCTTCCCGGCCGGACGAACGACGCGACACACGGGGGTCGACGTGACGCCAGCACCGTTGCCCGGGTCCGAGGGCGAGCACATGCTGCAGCAGGCCTACGGCACGTCCGAGCGGGCGGAGCGCTTCTACCAGGACCAGGTGCTGGACGTCCTCACCCCGCGGATGGCCGAGTTCATCGCCGTGCAGACCCAGGTCGTCGTCGCCAGCGCCGACCCCGAGGGCCGTCCGGACGCGTCCGTCCGCTTCGGCGAACCGGGATTCGTGCAGATGATCGACGCGCGCACCCTCGCCTGGCCCGAACTGCGCGGCAACGGGGTGATGACCACCCTCGGCAACATCGCGAAGAACCCCTGGGTGCACCTCATGTTCCTCGACGAGATCGAGCGCATCGGACTGCACCTGCGCGGCCAGGCCCGCATCCTCGAACCCGACGTCATGGCCGCGGAGCACCCGGCGGTGGTCGCGGTGCCGATGACCGGGCGGCCGCCGGAACGCTGGGTCGTGCTGCAGCTCGAGACCGGCTACATCCACTGCCGCAAGCACTTCCCGCGTGCCGACGCGCCCGTCGACTGGGGAACCGACGACGTGCGCGCGAAGGGCGGCGACTACTTCGGCGCCAAGGACACGCCGTCGCCGTGGTCGCCACGGCCGCCCCGCGGTCCGCAGAGTCCCGCCTGACCGCACCGGCCGCGTGCGGCATGCTGCACGGGTGGCTTCCCCCGACACGGCCGCCGGACGTTCGACCACCGTCACCACGCTGCACCGCATCGAGGCACTGCCCGGCGAAGGCCGCTACGCGGTCGGCTTCCGGCGTGCGGACGGCGGTGAGCAGAGTGCCGTGGCCCAGCTCGACGCGTCCGGCGCGGTGCACCTTGCCGAGTCGGCGCTGCCGGCCGGTCTGCCCGTGACCGCGGTGAGCGCGACCGTCGCCGCGGTCGCGGCGTTCGACGCCGCCCGCCGCGCGGCGACTCCGTCCGGGGCCGTGCTGCGCGACGTCGAGGGCGGCTGGGACGTCGGCCTCGGCAACGTCGTCCTCGGGGCGTCCGGCAGGCCCGAGTGCACCGCGCACGGCGAACTCGTCGACGAGGGCGGCGTGTGGGTGTGCGCCGAGTGCGGCGCGCGGGCGCTGCTGTGAGCTGGACCGTCCCGTCCTCAACGGAACCCGGCGGCGCGACCACCGGTGACGAGCGCGCGATCCTGCTCGGGTACCACAGGTGGCAACGCACCGCCCTGCTGCGCATCTGCGCCGGGCTCACCGCCGAGCAGCTCGCGTCCCGGCCCCTCGCCTCGACCGCGCTGTCGCTGCAGGGACTGATCCGCCACTACGCCAAGGTCGAGCGCATCTGGTTGCGCACGAGGGTCGCGGGCCAGGACGTCCCGCCGCTGCTCGGCGGGGCCGGCGACCCGGCCGACTTCGACGACACCGATCCGGCCCGGGCGGAGTCCGAGGTGGCGGCGCTGCAGCAGGAGTGGCGGGACGCGGATGCGGCGGTGGCGCACGTCCCGCTCGACCACGAGATCGTCGTGCACGGCGAGACGCTCTCGCTGCGCATGGTCTACGTGCACCTGATCGGCGAGTACGCCCGCCACAACGGCCACGCCGACCTGCTGCGCGAGGCGATCGACGGCGTCACCGGTCGCTGACCGGCATACCTCCGAAGGCGTACGCGGATCGTCGATCGTGGCCGCGCGACGGACGCGCATCGCCCTGCTGCCTCCCTAGCGTCGGCGACGTCCTGTTCCGACGACAGACGCGGAGACCGATCCATGATCGAGGTCGAGGGCCTCACCAAGCGCTACGGCGCCAAGCTCGCCGTGGACGACCTGTCCTTCACCGTCCCACCCGGCACCGTGACCGGCTTCCTGGGCCCGAACGGCGCCGGCAAGTCGACGACCATGCGCATGATCGCGGGGCTCGACACCCCGACGTCCGGCACGGTGCGCGTGAACGGCGCGACCTACCGTGACGCGCGGGCTCCGCTCGCCGAACTCGGGGTGCTGCTCGAGGCGCGGGCGGTGCACACCGGGCGCTCGGCCCGCAACCACCTGCTCGCCCTGGCGCAGACCGCAGGCCTCGGCCGTCGCCGCGTGACCGAGGTCATCGACCTCGTCGGTCTCGGTGAGGTCGCCGGCAAGCGGGTCGGCGGGTTCAGCCTCGGCATGGGGCAGCGCCTCGGCATCGCCGCCGCGCTGCTCGGCAACCCGCGCACCGTCGTGCTCGACGAACCCGTCAACGGCCTCGACCCCGACGGCGTCCGCTGGGTCCGCACCCTGCTGCGCACCCTGGCGGACGAGGGCCGCACCGTGTTCGTGTCGTCGCACCTGATGTCCGAGATGGCGCAGACCGCCACCCGCCTGGTCGTCGTCGGACGCGGCCGCCTGATCGCCGACAGTACGGTCGAGCAGTTCGTCGCCGAGACGACACACGCGTCGGTGGTGGTCCGCACCCCCGCCGCCGACCGGCTGCGGGAGCTGCTGCTCGCCCCCGACGTCACCGTCCGCAGCGACCATCCGGACGTGCTCGACGTCACCGGCCTCACCAGCGAGCAGATCGGCGACGCCGCGTGGCGCGCCGGGTTGCCGCTGCACGAACTGACCACCCGCCGCGCCTCGCTCGAGGACGCGTTCATGTCCGCCACCCGCGGTGCCGTCGAATACGCCGCGACCGCCCAGGGAGGCACCCGATGACCACGCTCACCGCACCCGAGCCCCGCACCCTCGCCGGCGCCGTCACCTTCGGGCGGATCGTCCGCTCCGAGTGGACGAAGTTCCGCAGCCTGCGTTCGACGTGGTGGGCGCTGGGGGTCGGCCTGCTCGTCTCGGCGGGGGTCGGCCTGCTCGCGGCCGCCGACGGGGGAGGTTCCGGGCGCCGGACGCCGACCGAGATCGCCGAGACCAGCCAGTTCGGGGTGTTGCTCGCGCAGCTGGCCGTCCTCGTGCTCGCCGCGCTGTTCGTCACCGGCGAGTACGGCACGGGGATGATCCGCTCGACGATGACCGCCGTGCCGCGGCGGGTCCCGGCGGTGCTCGCCAAGATCGTCGTGCTCGTCGGCGTGCTGCTGCCGACGACGTTGCTGACGTCGCTCGCGACGTTCACGCTCACGGACGCCGTGGTGGATGCGACCGGCAAGGGCAGCGCCTCGCTGACGGACGACGGCGTCGCCGTGATCGTGCTCGGCGGCCCGCTGTACCTGGTGGTCGCCGCCGTGTTCGCGGTCGCCGCGGGCACGGTCGTGCGCAACACGGCGGCGGCGGTCTCGGCGCTGGCCGGGTTGTTCTTCGTGGTGCCGGCCGTGGCCGGGCTGGTCGCCGGTGTCCGCGACATCGCGCCCGTGCTGCCGTCGAACGCAGGAGGAGCGCTCAGCCACCAGACCCTCGCCCGGCACCCCCTCTCGGGCGGCATCGGCTTTGCGCTGTTCTGCGCATACACGGCAGCGCTGCTTCTCGTCGCGCTCGTCCGGTTGCGCCGCACGGACGTCTGAGCCGCTGGCAGACTGCCCTCGATGGACCTCCTGACACCGAGCACGCCGCTGCGCGGGCGCCCACGCCGGTCGTGGGTGTTCGACGTGGTGGTGACGCTCGGCGTCGGCGCGACCTGGCTGGTCACCGCGGCGTCGAACTCCGGACCCGTGGTGCTCCCCGATCTCGTCGTCGGAATCGTCGGCGCGGCCCTCGTGCTGCCGCTGCTCGTCCGCCGGGTCTGGCCGGTGCCGGTCTTCGCCCTGCTGTACGCCGTCGGAGCCGTCGCCGGCTGGTGGCTTCACTACTCCGTGTTCAGCGCGACCTACCTGGTCGCGCTGTACACGGTCGCCGCGAACCGGCCGCGGCGCGAGACGCTCGCCTGCGCCGGCGCGCTGGTCGTGGCGACCACGGTGTGGTCGTGGCACGTCACCGAGCAACCGGACCAGGAGTGGCCGTTCGCGGCCGTGTTCCTCGCGGTCGTGGTCGGAGCGGTCACGGCGTTCGGCCTGTACATCCACACCCGCCGGGCGCTGTTGCTCGAGCTGCAGGAACGCGCCGTCCGCCTCGAGCACGAGCGCGACCAGCAGGGCGAGCTGGCGGCAGCGGCCGAACGCGCCCGCATCGCCCGCGAGATGCACGACGTCGTGGCCCACCACCTCACCGTCATGGTCGCGCTCGCCGACGGCGCGGCCGCGCAGGCGACCCGCACCCCGCAGCAGGCCGAACGGGCCATGCGGACGGTGTCGGCCACCGGACGTCAGGCGCTCACCGACACCCGCCGGCTGCTCGGCGTGCTGCGCGAGGCGGCGGTGGCCGGCGCCGAGCCCGTCCGCTCGCCGTTGCCCGGGCTCGCGGAGCTGGACGATCTCGTGACGGGCGTGCGCGCCGCCGGACTGCCCGTGCGCTACGAGGTCGAAGGGGAGCGACCCGAGCTCGACACCGGGACCCAGCTCGCCGTGTTCCGCCTCGTGCAGGAGGCCCTGACCAACACGATGAAACACGCGGGAACCGGCGCGTCGGCGTGCGTGCGGCTCGGCTTCCGTCCGGACGAGATCCGCGTCGACGTGTCGGACGACGGCCGTGGCACCGGTGCGCCGTCCGCGGGTGGCCGCGGCCTCTCCGGCATGCGCGAACGCATGGCCGCCGTCGGCGGCCGGGTCACGTCCGGACCCGGGCCCGCCGGTGGCTGGCACGTGGCGGCCCGGGTGCCCACGACGACGGGCGGGGGAGCCGCGTGATCCGCGTCGTGCTGGTCGACGACCAGGCCCTGCTGCGCATGGGTTTCCGCATGATTCTCGAGGCGGAGGCGGACCTCTCGGTCGTCGGCGAGGCCGCCGACGGCGACGACGCCGTCCGCGTGGTCGAGCGCACCCGTCCGGACGTCGTGCTCATGGACGTCCGCATGCCCGGGACGGACGGCCTCGCCGCGACGGCCCGCATCACGGCGGGCGGCTCGGGCGCGCGCGTGGTCGTCCTGACCACCTACGACCTGGACGAGTACGTGCACGCCGGCCTGCGTTCGGGCGCGAGCGGGTTCCTGCTCAAGGACGCCCCGCCCGCCGAGCTGCTGAACGCCGTCCGCACGGTGGCGGCGGGCGACGCGGTGCTCGCGCCGGCCGCGACGCGCCGCCTCATCGAGCGCTTCGCCTCGCTGCCCGACGAGCCCGGGCAGCACCACGGTGATGCAGCCGGGGTGGCCGACCTGACCGAACGCGAGCACGAGGTGTTCCGGCTGGTCGCGGCGGGCCTGTCCAACCGGGAGATCGCCGAACGGTTGACCGTGTCCGAGGGCACCGTGAAGGTGCACGTCAGCCGGCTGCTGGGCAAGCTCGGCGTGCGCGATCGCGTGCAGGCCGTGGTGCTGGCCTACGAGCTCGGCGTGGTGCGCCCGGGCGGGTGAGCCAGACTGGCCGGGTGAGCGTCGCCGCGGTCCTGCTGCTGGTGGCGACGAGCCTGTACGCCGGCTTCCAGTGGACCGTTCGGCTGCTCGTCTATCCCCAGTTCGACGCCGTCCCGCCGGACGCGTTCCCGGCCTACGAGCGCACGCACCAGCACCGCGTGTCGGTCGCGGTCGGCCCGCTCTTCGCGTTCGCCGGCGTCGCGGCGATCACCGCGTTCGTCGCGCGTCCCGGCCTCGCCTCCGGGGCGGCCGCGGCCTGCGTGGCCGGGGTCGTCGCGGTGACCGGCCTCGCCGCCGTCCCGCAGCACCGGACGCTGTCCGACGGGTTCGTGCGGACGGCGTTCCGCCGACTGCTGGTGGTCGACACCGTGCGGTTGGCCCTCGCGCTGGGAGCGGTCGCGGCGGCCGTGGTGTACGCGCTCGACGCGTGACGTCGCGCAAGAACTGAAGTCGTGATTCACTGCTTCGATGCCCTACCGCCGGACGCCGGCCGTCCAGGCCCGGCTGGATGCGCAACGCGCCGCGATCCTGCGCGCGGGTGCGGACGTGCTGGCCGACCACGGCTACGCCGCCTGCACCGTCGCCGCCGTCGCCGCCCGGGCGGGTGTCGCGACCGGCACCGTCTACAACCACGTCGACAGCAAGGCCCAGCTCGCCGCCGAACTGTTCCGCGCGCTGGTGTCGCGCGAGCTGGCGGCCGTGCGGGACGCCGTCGGGGACGCCGGTGACGCCGCGGACCGGCTGACCCGCGTCGTCGAGACCTTCGCCGGCCGCGCGCAGAAGCACCCCCGGCGGGCGTACGCGCTGCTGGCCGAGCCGGTCGTCCCGGCCGTCGAGGCGCTGCGCCTGGAGTTCCGGACGGCGTTCCGCGACCTCATCGCCGACGCGATCGCCGACGGCGTGCGCCGGGGCTCGCTGCCGCCGCAGGACGCCACCGTGGTCGCCGCCGCGCTCGTCGGTGCCATCGCCGAGGCGCTGATCGGCCCGCTGGCCGCCGGCATGCCCGATCCGGCCACCGTCCCCACGCTGCTCGAGTTCGTCCACCGCGCCGTCGGGGCGCGGGACCCGATCGACACAGGAGGGTTGCCGTCATGCCCACCCACGAGGTGACCAATCAGGTTCCGCCCCACACCGGGCGGGACATCACCACCCATCCCGCGCTCGTCGAGGGACTGCGGCGCGAGGGTGCGGGCTGGGCGGTCGACGAGGTGGTCGAGCTCGGCCGGCTCGCCAACACCCAGGCGTGGCAGGACGCCGGACGGCTCGCGAACGAGCACCCGCCGGTGCTGCACACCCACGACCGTTACGGCCACCGGGTCGACGAGGTCGAGTACCTGCCGCAGTACCACGACCTGATGCGGACGGCCGTCGCGCACGGACTGCACGGCGCACCCTGGATCGACGCACGTCCGGGCGCCCACGTCGCCCGCGCGGCGAAGGTGATGGCCTGGGGCGCCACCGACGCGGGCCATCTCTGCCCGATCTCGATGACCTACGCAGCCGTCCCCGCGCTGCGCACGACACCAGACCTGGCGGCCGCGTACGAACCACTGCTCACCAACCGCGAGTACGACTTCGGACTTCGCGCGCCCTCGAGCAAATCCGGATTGATCGCGGGCATGTCGATGACCGAGAAGCAGGGCGGCTCGGACGTCCGCGCCAACACCACGCGGGCCGTGGCGAACGCGGACGGCACCTGGTCGCTCACCGGACACAAGTGGTTCACGTCGGCGCCGATGTCCGACCTGTTCCTGACCCTCGCGCAGACGCCCTCGGGACTGTCGTGCTTCGCGGTGCCGCGCGTGCTGCCCGACGGCACCCGCAACGCGTTCTTCCTGCAACGCCTGAAGGACAAGCTCGGCAACACCTCGAACGCGTCGGCCGAGGTCGAGTACGACGGCGCGGTCGGCTGGCTGGTAGGCCCCGAGGGCCGCGGCGTCGCGACGATCATCGAGATGGTCAACATGACGCGCCTCGACTGCGCCCTCATGGCGGCGGCGGGCATGCGCCTCGACGTCGCGAACGCCGTGCACCACGCGACGTACCGGCAGGCGTTCGGACGGCGGCTGCTCGAGCAGCCGGCGATGACGAACGTGCTCGCCGACCTCGCGCTCGAGTCCGAGGCGGCGACGACCCTCGTGATGCGGGTGGCCGGAGCGGTCGACCGGGCCGTGCGGGGTGACGACGCGGAGCGCGCCTTCAGGCGGGTCGCCCTCTCTGTGACGAAGTACTTCCTCTGCAAGCGCCTCGCCCCGCACACCGTCGAGGCCCTGGAATGCCTCGGCGGCAACGGATACGTCGAGGAGTCGGGGATGCCCCGGCTCTACCGGGAGGCACCGCTCATCTCGATCTGGGAGGGGTCGGGCAACGTCGCGGCGCTCGACACCGTGCGCGCGATGGGTCGCGAACCGGAGACGGTGGAGGCGTTCCTCGGCGAGCTCGACCTTGCGACGGGCGCGGACCCCCGCTACGACGACGCGTTGGCGGGGCTGCACAAGCAGTTGGTCGCGCCCACGGACGATCTCGCGTTCCGGGCGCGACGGGTGGTGGAGCGGATGGCGGTGCTGCTGCAGGCGTCACTGCTGCTGCGGCACGGGGAGCGCGGCGTCGCCGACGCGTTCGTGGCGACGCGGGTGGCCGGCGACCAGGGACTGGCCTACGGGACGTTGCCGCCGGGCACGGACACCGCGTTGCTGCTGGACCGGGCGGCCACCGGCTCGTGACGGGGGTGCCGCAGGTCGCCGCGGGTCGGCCACGACCCGGACGGAACGGTTGGGGTCAGCTGACCTTGCGGTGCGGCGACGCGAGAAGCAGGTCGGCGCGGCGTGAGGCGACGCTCTGGCCGTCGGGCAGCAGCTCGCCGAAGTCCTCGAACGCGACGACGCCGTTGCACAGCAGACTCCAGCCCTGCTCGGGGTGGGCCGACACGACGTGGGCGGCGAAGTGGTCCGCCGCGTCTGCCGAGGGGCAGCAGGGAACGTGGCTGCACCGGTGGGAGTCGTGGGACTGGTGACGGGCACCGGGGGTGGTGGCGCCCATGTCGATGGAGGTCATCGCTGCTTCCTGCAATCGCTTCCGGGTAGGATCGACCCCAGTGTGTGCACCGGACCGTGGGAAAGTCCAGCACCTTGCTCGGGCCGCGGACAAATTATATATACCCGTGACCTGGCTCACACGTAAAGTCTTCGTGAGATCGTGACCTCACCGTTACATAACATCTGACAAACCCGGACTTTACGTCCGGCCGGCCTCGTCCTGCGCCACCCGCAGCGACCTGCCGCGGGGGACCCAGTCGGCGAGGACGGCCGGGAAACCGGCCGCGAGAGCGGCCCGGACGACCCGGTCGTCGTCGTCGATCACCGCGGTGACGCCCCGCTCGCGCAGCCGGCGCAGCACCCCCAGCTTGTACGACGCCGCCGGTCGGTAGTCGCCGTCCGGGCGCATGTGCAGCTCGCCGACCGGTAACCCGTGGTCGGCCAGCCAGGTCTCGGTGACGTCGCGCAGCCACTCCGGACGACCGGTCAACCACACGATCTCGTCCCCGGCGCCGAGGTCGGCGACGAGGCGCGCACCCTCGGGCAGCAGCGTGTCGTGGTCGGCGGCGAGGAAGAAGCGGTGCCACGCGCCACGGTCGAGGTGGTGCACCCGGTGCCGGACGTCGGCGACGACGCCGTCGATGTCGAAGACGGCCACACCCACGTCGCCAGCGTAGAGTCCGGTCCTCGTGCGCTTCCTGACCGGCTCCACGGAGCCCCCGTACGACCTCACCTACGACGACGTTTTCATGGTCCCGGCGCGTTCCGATGTCGGTTCCCGCTTCGACGTCGACCTCGCCGCCACCGACGGCAGCGGCGCCACTCTTCCGCTCGTCGTCGCCAACATGACCGCCGTCGCCGGCCGGCGCATGGCCGAGACGGTCGCCCGCCGCGGCGGCCTCACCGTGCTGCCGCAGGACATCCCCGTCCCGGTCGTGCGCGAGGTCACCGAGTGGGTCAAACGCCGCCACCTGGTCGTCGACACCGCCCTGACGCTCGCGCCGCACTCGACGGTCAGCGACGCGCTGGCGCTGCTGCCCAAGCGCGCTCACGGCGCCGTGGTGGTCGTGGCCGACGACCGACCGGTCGGTGTCGTCACCGAGGCCGACTGCGCCGGCGCCGAACGGTTCGCGCAGCTGCACCAGGTGATGACAGCGAACCCCCTGACGCTCACCGAGCCCGCGGACGGCGAGCTCGACGCCGTCGCCGCCTTCGAGACGCTCGACGCCGAACGCCGCAAGTTCGCGCCCGTCGTGCGGGCGGACGGGCGGCTGGTCGGCGTGCTCACCCGTGTCGGCGCCCTGCGGTCGACGATCTACCGACCGACGCTGGACGCGTCCGGACGGCTGCGCGTCGCGGCCGCCATGGGCGTCAACGGCGAGGTGAAGCAGCGCGCCGCCGACCTGCTCGATGCCGGGGTCGACCTGCTCGTGCTCGACACCGCGCACGGCCACCAGCAGCGGATGATCGAAGCCCTCAACGCGGTGCGCGACCTCGCCCCGCACGTGCCGGTGGTGGCGGGCAACGTGGTGTCCGCCGAGGGGACCCGCGACCTGATCGACGCCGGCGCCGACATCGTCAAGGTCGGCGTCGGGCCCGGCGCGATGTGCACCACCCGGATGATGACCGGCGTCGGCCGTCCGCAGTTCTCCGCCGTGCTCGAGTGCGCGGCCGCGGCCCGTGAGCTGGGCGCGCACGTGTGGGCGGACGGGGGAGTGCGGCACCCACGCGACGTCGCGCTCGCGCTGGCCGCCGGCGCGTCGTCCGTGATGATCGGTTCGTGGTTCGCCGGCACCTACGAGTCGCCCGGTGACCTGCACGTCGCCGCCGACGGCCGGGCGTACAAGGACTCGTTCGGCATGGCGTCGGCACGGGCGGTCGCGAACCGCACGAGTCACGAGAGCGCGTTCGACCGCAGCCGCAAGGCGCTCTACGAGGAGGGCATCTCGAGCGGCCGCCAGTTCCTCGACCCGGCCCGTCCGGGCGTCGAGGACCTGCTGGACGCGATCACCGCGGGTGTGCGGTCTGCCTGCACCTACGCCGGTGCCCGCTCGATCGAGGAGCTGCACGAGCGGGCCGTGGTCGGCGTGCAGAGCGCGGCGGGCTTCGCCGAGGGCCGCCCCCTGCACGCCGGGTGGTGACGGCTACTTCTGCGAGCCACCCGGGGTGTGGCCGCCCTCGCCGGGGATCGCGTCCTTGAGCTTCTCGGCCGCGGAGTCGATCTGGTCGGCGTGACCGAAGCGGCCGCCCAGCTTGTCGGCCGCCTTGTCGATCGTGTCGTCGACCTTGTCGGCGTTGTTCTCGGCCCAGTCCTCGGCCTTGTGACGCAGGTTGTCGAAGTCGACCATCGCTCACTCCCGTCTCGGCTGTTTCGGCGAACGCGATCGAGCATGCCAAAGGTCGAGCGTTTCGCCGACTGCCGGCGCGGGGGAGGATCGGAGCCATGCCGCTGCCGATGTCCCCGACGAGCTCGATGTTCCTGCTCGCCGAGACGCGCAACTACCCGATGCACGTCGGCGGACTGCAGCTGTTCCGTCCGCCCGCCGGCGCGGACGTGTCCGACATCCGCGCCATGTTCGACGAGGCGATGGCCCACGACGAGGTCGCGCCGCTGTTCCTGAAGCGGCCCCGTCGCAGCCTGTCGTCGCTGGGGCAGTGGGCGTGGGAGCGGGACGAGGAGTTCGACCTCGAGCACCACGTGCGGCGCAGCGCGCTGCCCTCGCCCGGCCGCATCCGGGAGCTGCTCGAGCTGGTGTCCCGGCTGCATTCCACCCTGCTGGACCGGCAGCGTCCGCTGTGGGAGACGCACCTCATCGAGGGCCTCGACGACGGGCGCTTCGCCGTCTACACGAAGGTGCACCACGCCCTGGTGGACGGCGTCTCGGCCCTGCGGATGCTGTCGCGGATGCTGTCCGAGGACCCGGACGAACGCAGCATGCCGGCGCCGTGGGCGCCGAAGCCGCGCAGCTCCAGGCCTCGCGCCGGTGGCCGGCCGTCCGTCGCGGGCCTGCTCGGCGAGGCCGCCGGGCTCGGGCCGTCGTTGCTCAAGACCCTCGACCGCGCCCGCCGCGACCAGGCCGCCCCGTTCTCGTTCTCGACGCCGCGCTCGATGTTCAACGTGAAGATCACCGGCGCCCGCCGGTTCGCGGCGCAGTCGTGGCCCATCGACCGCATCAGGGCGGTGGGCCGGGCCACCGACACCACCGTGAACGACGTGGTG
Organism: Jatrophihabitans fulvus; assembly: GCF_054781375.1. Classification (NCBI taxonomy): domain Bacteria; kingdom Bacillati; phylum Actinomycetota; class Actinomycetes; order Jatrophihabitantales; family Jatrophihabitantaceae; genus Jatrophihabitans; species Jatrophihabitans fulvus. The sequence goes on along the minus strand of NZ_BAAGUN010000001.1, from coordinate 1,362,081 downwards.
CTGGCGATGTGCTCGGGGGCCCTGCGGCGGTACCTGATCTCGATGGACGCGCTGCCCGACAGCTCGCTGACCGCGATGGTGCCGATCTCGCTGCACAGCGGGGATGGCAGCAATGGAGGCGTCGACGGCGGCGGCAACGCCGTGGGCATGGTCATCTGCCGGCTCGGCACCGACCTCGACGACGCCGGAGCCCGCCTCGCCGCCGTGCACCACTCGATGGAGCAGGGCAAGGAGACGATGGGTGGGCTCAGCCACCTGCAGGTGCTCGCGATGAGCGGGCTCGGCATCTCCCCGCTCGGACTGTGGCCGGCGCTCAACCTCGTCGACACCGTCCGCCCGCCGTTCAACCTCGTGATCTCGAACGTGCCCGGGCCGCGGGTGCCGCTGTACTGGAACGGCGCGCAGATGGACGGTCTCTACCCCCTGTCCATCCCGCTCGACGGCCAGGCGCTGAACATCACCTGCACCAGCTATTCCGATCGGCTGGCGTTCGGGCTCACAGGATGCCGGCGCTCGGTGCCGCACCTGCAGCACCTGCTCACGCACCTGGACGAGGAGCTCGCCGCGCTGGAGAAGGTCGCCGCGCTCTGACCGGCCCCGGCGCCGGACACACCCTCCGCGAAAACAATTGAGGCGGCTTCACGAGACCGCTTCACGAGACCACTTCACGAGACCGCTTCACGAGACCGCTTCACGAGACCGCTTCACAAGACCGCTTCACGAGACCCCTCCACGGCGGGACTCGAGGCGTTCGTCCGGCTCCGGGCGCGATCTTCATGGCCCGGTGGCGGCATGGGGACGCCAGTCCCTCGACGTCGGCGGCCGACTCGTGAAGCCCACTCGTGAAGCCCACTCGTGAAGCCCACTCAATTGATTTCGAGAAGGGTGTGTGGCCGGTCGGACGAGACGCGACGCGACGCGACGCACATGGACGCGGTGATCCTCGGTCGCCCGCGGCAGCACGCGCCGGTCCGCCGCCGTCGGCATCGTCAGCATCGTCGTCGGCGTCGGACTCGGCGTCGTCGTCGGCATCGTCGGCGTCGCCGGCGTCAGCGCGGGTGCGGCGGGGCCTCGAGGGCGGTGCGCCAGGCGGCGTGTGTCCGCTCGTCGAAGGCGACCAGCACGCACCGGGCGACCCGGGTGGCGGCAGCCCGCAGCGCAGCGACGCTCACCTGGGCGGCCGCCTCGAGCGGGTAGCCGTAGACCCCGGTCGAGATGGACGGGAACGCGACCGACGCGGCGCCGACCTCGTCGGCCCGGGCCAGCGACTGCGTGTAGGCCGACGCGAGCAGGTCCGCGCCCGGCTCGTCGATGCCGAACCGAGGCCCGACGGCGTGGACGACCCAGCGCACGCGCGGAGCGAGGTCGAAGGCGTCGGTGACCACGGCGCCGCCCGGCGGACAGGGCGCGAGCGCTCGCGACGCCTGCACCAGACTGCGCCCGGCGGCGCGGTGAACCGCGCCGTCGACGCCACCGCCACCGGCCAGCCGCGAGTTCGCCGCGGTGACGATCGCGTCGATCTCGAGGGTCGTGATGTCGCCGGTGACGAGCTCGATCTCCATAAGACGTGTCGTACCCGCTCGCTAGCGTCCGTCGCATGCCGTCTCACATCGAGAACACCTGCCTCGACTGCGCCGACCCGTGGGCGCTCGCCCAGTTCTGGAGCGCCGCGCTCGGCCGTCCGGTCGATCCGCAGAACGAACCCTCCGACGACGAGGTGGGCATCCCCCTCGAGCACGGCGGCGAGCTGATCATGCTGAAGGTGCCCGAGAGCAAGACGGTGAAGAACCGCATGCACCTGTGCCTGTCGCCCGACGGCGTCACCCGCGACGAGGAGGCCGAGCGGCTGCGCGGGCTCGGCGCCGGCGTGGTGGCCGACCACCGCCGGCCGGACGGTTCCGGGTGGTGGGTGCTGTCCGACCCCGAGGGCAACGAGTTCTGCGTGCTGCGCAGCGCGGCCGAGCGAGCGGGGTGATCAGATCTTGTTCAGGTCGACGGCGGCGATGCGGCGCGCGAGCGTCGGCGACAGCCGGCTGACGGCGCGGAACGCCCGCGCCTCGGGTGTCGCGTAGGCGATCGGGCGGTTCGCCCGAATCCCGCGCACGATCTGCCGTGCCACCTTCTCGGCCGGGTACCCGCGGCGGCGGTACGACGCGACCTGGTGCTCGCGCCGCCGCCGGGCCTCGGCGTCGTCGACGCCGACGTGGATCGTGGTGCGGGAGATGTCGGTGTCGACGAACCCGGGACACACCGCCGTCACCCCGATCTGTTCCGGCGCCAGCTCGGCACGCAGGCATTCGGTGAGCATGAGGACCGCGGCCTTCGTCGTCGCGTAGGCCGGGTAGACGATCGAGGGCGAGTACGCCGCGGCCGAGGCGACGTTGACGACGTGGCCGCCCTCGCCGCGGTCGACCATCAGCCGGGCCACGAGGCGGCTGCCGTGGATGACGCCCCACAGGTTCACGTCGAGGATGCGGCGCCAGTCGTCGACCGACGTGCCCAGGAAGGTGCCGCCCATCCCGATGCCCGCGTTGTTGACCATCACGTCGGGAGTCGCGGGCAGGCCGGCGATGAGCGCGTCCCACGACCGTTCGTCCGTCACGTCCAGGTGCACGGCGTCGGCCCGCACCCCGAGGGCACGCGCCTCGTCGACCGTCTCCTTGGCCCGCACGTCGTCGACGTCGGCGACCACGACATCGGCGCCCTGCCGCGCCAGCTCGAGCACGGTCGCCCGTCCGATGCCACTCGCACCGCCGGTGACGACGGCCAGCCGCCCGCCGAACGCACCCTCGCGCTGCGGCGGCCGCGCCTGCGGGTCGGAGGCGAAGGCGTCGACCAGCCGCGCGATGACGTCCGGACGGTCGCGCACCACCCAGTGGCCGCCGGCCACGGGTACGACACGCAGGTCGGCGACCCACGGCTGCGGCGCCCCGGCGGCCATCGCGGACGTCACGTACGGGTCGCGCTGCGGGACGATGACCTGCACCGGCAGCTCGAGCGGTCGCGGGGTTCGCGTCGCCACGCCGGACAGGTTCGCGCGGTACAGCGAGAGGCCGTGCTCGGCGTCCGCACGGCTGCCGGACGACCCCCGCGCCAGGCGGCCGATCACTCCCGATCGGGCCGCGGCCTCGGGCAACCCGGGCAGCTGGAAGGCCAGCGTGTACCAGGAGTGGGCGAGCTGCCGCGTCGCGGCGCGCGGGTGCCGCAGTCCCCGTCGCGCCCACGCACCGGCGTACGCCAGCGACGGGCCCGAGATCGAGGTGAACGAGGTGACCCGTCCGACGAAGCGGTCGTCGGCGAGCGCGTCCCAGCTCTGGATCGAACCCCAGTCGTGCGCGAGCAGATGCACCGGTCCGCCCGGGCTCACGGCGTCGAGCACGGCCAGCAGGTCGTCGGTGAGGTGGGCGCTGCGGTAGGCGCTGCGCGGACCGGGGCGGTCGGAGGCGCCGGCGCCACGTACGTCGTAGGTGACGACGTGGTAGCTGTCGGCCAGCAGGTCGACGACGCCGTCCCAGACGTGATGGTCGTCCGGGTAACCGTGCACGGCGACGATCGTGGGCGATCCGGGATCGCCCGCCTCGTACACGGCCAGGGTGACGCCGTCAGGAGTGCTGATACGGCGGGGGACGCTGGCGGCGGCGCTCATGGCCCGACCCTAGCCGCCGTGCGTGTCACATCCCGTCACGGACACCGTCCGCGAGTGCGGCCTCGCGCGTGTCGTACAACCGCAGGCGGTCGACGAGCCCGGTCAGCGTGAGCGGGCGCCGTACCGGCCGCGTCGAGGCCACGATGCGCACCTCGCAGCCGGCCGCCGCCGCGAGGACGTCCAGCGCGAGCAGCATCTCCATGGCCGCCGCCGACAGCAGGCGCACGTCGCAGAGGTCGACGACGAGCACCTCGACGTCGTCGTCGACCAGGTCGAACAGCTTGCGCCGCAGGGCCGGGACCCAGCCGTAGTCGAGTTCTCCCGAGACGTCGGCGACGACGGCGCCGCGTCGCGCCGACGTGACGGTGAGGGCGTACTCCGGCTCCATGGGCGACGGCATCGCTCCTCGGCAGCAGAAAGCGGCGACCGGAGGCCGCCGCGGCTGGGTGCTCAACCGCGTGAGGATGCTATGCCACGATCTGCCGGTCGCGGCGCCCGCCGTCAGCCGGCGCCGTGACCCTCGGGGACGCGTTCGGCCTCCGGGACGGGCCCCGGCGGGGTGCCGTCGCCGAACGGGCGGCCCCCGAGCTGCTCGCGGCCGTGCGGGGTCAGCCAGTTCGCGAGGTCGGGTCCCTTCGGCACGACGCCGGTCGGGTTGATCTCCTTGTGCACGAGGTAGTAGTGCTGCTTGATCTGGACGAAATCGGTCGTGTCGCCGAAGCCGGGGGTCTGGAAGAGGTCGCGCGCGTACGCCCACAGCACCGGCAGCTCGGCGAGCTTGTGCCGGTTGCACTTGAAGTGGTTGTGATAGACCGCGTCGAAGCGTGCGAGCGTGGTGAACAGCCGGACGTCCGCCTCGGTGATCGTGTCGCCGACCAGGTAACGCTGCCGCTCGAGCCGCTCGCCGAGCGCGTCCAGGCGCGCGAACAGCGCGTCGTACGCCGTCTCGTACGCCTCCTGCGAGGTCGCGAAGCCGCACTTGTAGACGCCGTTGTTGACGTCCTCGAAGAACGAGTCGATGACCTCGTCGATCTCGTCGCGGCGCGCCTCGGGGTAGAGGTCGGGGGCGCCGTCGCGGTGGAACTGCGTCCACTCCAGCGAGAGGTCGATCGTCATCTGCTTGAAGTCGTTGGTGACGACCTTGCCGCTCGGCACGTCGACGATGGCCGGCACGGTGATGCCCCGCGGGTACTCGGGGTCGCGGGCGAAGAACGCCTGCTGCAGCCGCTCGATCTTCAGTACCGGGTCGACGCCGCCGGGGTCGAGATCGAACGTCCAGCTGCGCTCGTCGTGCGTGGGACCGCACAGGCCCATCGACAGCGCGTCCTCGAGCCCGAGCAGGCGGCGCACGATGATCGCGCGGTTGGCCCACGGGCACGCCCGCGCCACGACGAGCCGGTACCGGCCGGCCTCGACCGGCCAGCCGTCCCGGCCGTCCGCGGTGATGCGGTCGGAGATGTAGTTCTGGTCGCGCTCGAAGTTGCCGCCGTCGTCGAGGTCCTTCGTCGCGCCGGTCGGACGGGTGTCAGCGGTGGTCATGACGCCAGCCTTCCCACGATCGCCGCACTAACGCTGTGACCCCTCACCGAGCAGCTGGAGCATCCGGCAGTCGGCACGGATGCCGTCGAGGACGCCGGGGATGTCGGTCCACTCGTCCGCGGTGCCGCGGCCACCGCCGCGGAAGGTGCCGTCGTGCACGACGCCGGGCAGCCCCGCCTCGTAGGTGACGTTGACGTTCGAGGAGCTCCACGCACGGAACACCGGTTCCCGTCCGGTCTCGCGGATGCCCTGGGCGAGCGCCCGGACGAGGCGGTGGTCGCGTCCGCCCTCGAGGCGGATGGCCGGTTGCCGCTCGCCGTCGGCGATCTCGACCTCGACGCCGGCCGACCGCGCCGCGTCCTCGACGGCCGCTCGGGTCTCGGCCTCGGTGCGGGCGAGCAGGTCGGGATCGGTGCAGCGCAGGTCGATGCCGACGAAGCCGGTCTCGGGCGAGTGGTTGAAGACGCTGCCGGCGTGGATGCGATTGACCCGGCGGGTGAGCAGCGGGTCCTTGTCGAACGGCGGCCCGTGGTGCGGCAGCGGGTGGGCGTGCAGCGCGGTGATCAACCGCGCGATCGCGTCCGACACCTCGGAGATGCCGCCGTACAGCGTGTGCCGCGGTGCGGCGCGGAAGGTGACGTCCAGTCCGGCGAAGCCGATCGCGTTCCAGCTGACCGTGCCGATGCCGCCCATCAGGTCGACGACCTCGCCCAGCGCCTCGCCGTGGTCGGCGACCAGCGCACGCACACCGGTCAGGCCGGTTTCCTCGCCCAGCACGAACGCCACCGTCAGGCGCCGCCACGGCTTGGGCTCGTCGCGCACGAACCGCAGCAGCGACAGCGCGGACGCGTCGGACGAGGTCGTCTCGGTGGCCGGGCCGACGAACCGGTCGCCGTCGCGGTACAGCACGTCGCTCGCCGCCCGGTGTCCGGCGACGGTGTCGAGATCGTCCATGGTCGCGAGGAACGTGAGCGACCCGCCGTCCGGGTCGTCCCCGTCGACCGTCACGACCACATTGCCCGCGGTGTCGATGCGGACGTCACCCGCGCCGGCGTCCCGGGCGAACTGCGCGATGAGCTCGGCGCGCGGACCCTCACCGCCCAGCGGCGCCGGCAGCCGGGCGATCGCGCCCCACTGCTCGAGGATCAGGTCTTCATCGGCCCGCACGAAGTCGGTCACGTCCGTCACCGATCCATTCAATCCCGCGGCTCGGGACGGGCCGTTCCCAGGGTCGGTGCGTTAATGTCGGACGAACGCCCGGCGACGTCCGGATGCACGACCGCCTCCGGAGGCCACGACATGACCGCGATCGCGCTGCCGCGTTTCGAACCGGACGCCGACTACGTGCCGCTGCCCGGGTCCCGCGCGGGCGAGTTGCGCGCCTACGGGCGCATGCTGCGGATGGTCGGGCCGGCGGTGCCGCAGCCCGCGCGTGGCGTCGGGTCGCCCGCGCTGCTCGTGCCCGGCTTCCTGTCCGGGGACGTCTCACTGACCCTGCTGTTCCGCGAGCTGCGGCGTCGGGGCCACCGCACCTTCCGCAGCGACATCGGCGCCAACGTGGGCTGCACCGAGACGATGGTGCAGCGGCTGGTCGCCCGGCTCGAGACCGTCGCCGCGGACGAGGGTCCGGTGACCCTCGTCGGGCACAGCCGCGGCGGCATGGTGACCGCGCTGGCCGCGCGGCGGCGTCCGGAGCTGGTGGCCGGCGTCATCGCCCTCAGCGCTCCGATCACCGGCACGCTGTCGGTGGCCTCCCACGTGCGCAAGCAGCTCGAACTGCTGTTCCGCCTGCACCGTCGCGGCCTGACCCGCGTGCTCGCCAGGGACTGCGTCGTCGGCGACTGCGCCGCCCGGGTGGCCGCGGAGCTGGCGGCCCCGTTCCCGGCGCAGGTGCCGCTGCTGTCGGTGTACTCCCGGCACGACGCGATCCTCGACTGGCGCACCTGCCTCGACCCCGCCGCCGAGCAGGTCGAGATCGACGCCGGTCACGTGGGCATGGCGACCGACCCGCGCGTGATGCGGCTGGTCGCCGACCGGCTGGCGCTGCGCGCGGGTCAGCCGACGCCGGCGCGCGCGTAACGCTCGGTCGCGTCGGCCACGATCACCCGCTGCAGTTCCTCGGCCGCCCGCGACAGCTCGACGTCGCGACGGCGGGCCAGCTGCACCGTGCGCGACAGCCCCGGCGGCGCCAGGCGGGTGACGCGGTAACGCTCGGGACCGACGACGGTCGACGGGACGACGGCGAGCCCCACGCCGGCGGCGACGAAGCCGAGAACGGCGTCCATCTCCCCGCCCTCGACGGCGAAGGTGGGCTCGAAACCCGCGTCGCGACAGGCGGCCAGCGTGGTCTCGCGCAGGTCGTAACCGTCACGGAACATCACCAGCTGCGCCCGCTGCAGGTCGTCGATGCGCAATCGGGCCCGGCGGGTCGGCGGGGGCACGGCGGGGGAGGAGATCACCACCAGTTCTTCGACGAACAGCCGCTCGGCGTCGAGCCGGTCGTCGTCCTGGGCCCGGGAGTCGACCAGCAGGGCGAGGTCGAGGGCGCCCTCGGCCAACTGCTCCTGCAGGTCGCGCGAGCCCCCCTCGGAGATGATGATCGCCACACCCGGGTGCGCGCGGTGGAAGGCCCCGACGATGGGAGCGACCAGGCCGGTGCACAGGCTCGGGGTCGCCCCCAGCCGCACCTGGCCGCGCCGCAGGTCCTTGACCTCGCGGACGGCGCGCCGGGCGTTCTCCGCCTCGAGCAGCAGGCGACGTGCGATGGGCAACAACTCGTCACCGGCGTCGGTCAGCTCGACGCGTCCGGGCCTGCGGGCGAGCAGTTCGGTGCCCAGGGACCGTTCGAGCGCCCGTACCTGCTGCGACAGGGTCGGCTGCGACACGTCCAGATGGAGGGCGGCGCGGGTGAAGCTGCGCTGCTCGGCGACCGCGACGAAGTAGGCGACCTGCTGCAGTTGCACGTGTTCCAGCGTACGCCGGTATAGACACTGGCTATCGGCCGCAGCGGATTCATCGATTGGCTCTCTGGACTCACAGGCCTAGCGTTGGCGGACGTGGTGAGCACCCAACCGACGAAGCAACCGATCAAGAAGGCGGGCGCCGGACGGCGCCCCGTCACGCCGGCCCGGCGGGGCGGTCTCGCGGGCTACTGGCAGAGCACGATCGGCAAGAAGATCGTGATGGCCTGGACCGGCCTGATCATGCTGGCCTACCTGCTCGTGCACATGCTGGGCAACCTCAAGATCTTCTTCGGCCGCGAGAGCTTCGATCACTACGCCGAATGGCTGCGGACGATCGGCACGCCCGCCCTCAAGGGGGCGTGGTTCCTCTGGATCGTGCGCGCGGTGCTGCTGCTGGCCGTCGTGCTGCACGTGACCGCCGCCGCGCAGCTGTCGCGGCGCGACCTCAAGGCCCGTCCGGTGAAGTACGCCCGCGGGCAGAAGGCCCGGGCGACGTTCGCGACGCGGACCATGCGCTGGGGCGGCGTCATCCTCGCGCTGTTCATCGTGTGGCACATCCTCGATCTCACCGCCGGTGTCGTGAACCCCGACTTCAAGAAGGGCGAGGTGTACGACAACGTCGTCGACGACTTCCAGCTCTGGTACGCCAACGTCATCTACATCGTCGCGATGATCGCGGTGGGGTTGCACATCAACCACGGATTCTGGAGCGCCTCGCAGACGCTGGGTATCAACAGCACCGCGAGGGACCGTGCCCTCAAGATCACGGGTACGACGCTCGCCGTCGTCATCAGCGTCGGTTTCATCATGGTCCCGGTCGCGGTCATGACCGGGATCACCAGGTAGGCAGGAGGACGGCATGCTCGGCTACACCGAGGGCGACCCGATCAAGGACACCAAGGCACCGGACGTGCCGATCGCGGAGCGCTGGAGCACCCGCAAGTTCGAGGCCAAGCTCGTCAACCCCGCCAACCGGCGCAAGCACACGATCATCGTGGTGGGCACCGGCCTGGCCGGTGGCTCGGCGGGCGCGACACTCGCCGAACAGGGCTACAACGTCATCCAGTTCTGTTTCCAGGACTCGCCGCGCCGCGCCCACTCGGTCGCCGCGCAGGGCGGCATCAACGCCGCGAAGAACTACCGCAACGACGGCGACTCCGTGCACCGGCTGTTCTACGACACGATCAAGGGCGGCGACTTCCGCAGCCGCGAGTCGAACGTGCACCGCCTCGCCGAGGTGTCGCTGCAGATCATCGACCAGTGCGTGGCGCAGGGCGTGCCGTTCGCCCGCGAGTACGGCGGCCTGCTCGACACCCGCTCGTTCGGCGGCGTCCAGGTGCAGCGCACCTTCTACGCCCGCGGCCAGACAGGCCAGCAGCTGCTCTACGGCGCCTACCAGGCGCTCGAGCGGCAGATCGACGCCGGCAACATCGAGATGCACGCCCGCACCGAGATGCTGGACCTCGTGGTCGTCGACGGACGTGCCCGCGGCATCGTCGCGCGTGATCTCGTCACCGGTGAGGTGAAGACCTACCTGGCCGACGCCGTGGTGCTCGCCACCGGCGGGTACGGCAACGTCTTCTACCTCTCGACGAACGCCAAGGGCAGCAACGCGTCCGCCATCTGGCGGGCGCACCGGCGTGGCGCGTACCTCGCCAACCCGTGCTTCACCCAGATCCACCCCACGTGCATCCCGCGCTCGGGCGAGTACCAGTCGAAGCTCACACTGATGAGTGAGTCGCTGCGCAACGACGGCCGCATCTGGGTGCCGAAGAAGCGGGGCGACGAGCGCCCGCCGGAGCAGATCCCCGAGGACGAGCGCGACTACTACCTCGAGCGCATCTACCCGTCCTTCGGCAACCTGGTGCCGCGTGACATCGCGTCGCGCGCGGCGAAGAACCAGTGCGACGAGGGCAAGGGCGTGGGCCCGGGCGGCCTCGGGGTTTACCTCGACTTCCGCGACGCCATCGAGCGCATGGGTCGCGACACCGTCAGCGCGAAGTACGGCAACCTCTTCGACATGTACGCCCAGATCACGGGCGAGAACCCGTACGAGACGCCGATGCGCATCTACCCGGCGGTCCACTACACGATGGGCGGGCTGTGGGTCGACTACGACCTGCAGACGACGATCCCCGGGTTGTTCGCGATCGGTGAGGCCAACTTCTCCGACCACGGCGCCAACCGGCTCGGTGCGTCCGCGCTCATGCAGGGTCTGTCCGACGGCTACTTCGTCCTGCCGCCCACGATCAACGACTACATCGCGAGCGCGAAGCTGTCGGACGTCGACAGCAAGGACGTCGTGGTGTCGCAGGTCGAGACCGAGGCCAAGCAGCGCATCGAGAAGCTGCTGTCGATCCAGGGCAACCGCACCGTCGACTCCTTCCACCGCGAGCTCGGCCTGCTGGTGTGGGACTTCTGCGGCATGGCCCGCAACGAGGAGGGCCTGCGCAAGGCGCTCGAGCGCATCCCCGAGCTGCGCGAGGAGTTCTGGACCAACGTCAAGGTCCCCGGCAGCGGCGACGACATGAACAAGGAGCTCGAGAAGGCCAACCGGGTCGCCGACTTCATCGAGTTCGCCGAACTCATGTGCCTCGACGCGTTCGCGCGCGAGGAGTCGTGCGGCGGGCACTTCCGTGAGGAGCACCAGACGGCCGACGGCGAGGCCGAGCGCGACGACGAGAACTTCAGTCACGTCGCGGCGTGGGAGTGGACCGGCCTCGGCAAGGATCCGGTCCTGCACAAGGAAGCGCTCGAGTTCGAGTACGTCCACCTGGCACAGCGGAGTTACGCGTGAAGATCACCCTTCGTATCTGGCGGCAGCCCGGCCCCGAGGCCGACGGCCGCATGGTCGAGTACCCGATGGACGACGTGTCCCCGGACATGTCGTTCCTCGAGATGCTCGACGTCCTCAACGAGAAGCTCATCCTCGACGGTGACGAGCCGGTCGCGTTCGACCACGACTGCCGTGAGGGCATCTGCGGCTCGTGCGGCATGGTCATCAACGGCCAGGCCCACGGCCCGGTGCAGACGACCACGTGCCAGCTGCACATGCGCTCGTTCTCCGACGGCGACGTCATCGACGTCGAGCCGTGGCGCGCGGCCGCCTTCCCCGTCATCAAGGACCTGAGCGTCGACCGCACCGCCCTCGACCGCATCATCCAGGCGGGCGGGTACATCACCGCGCCGACCGGTGCGGCGCCCGAGGCACACGCGACGCCGGTGCCGAAGGACGATGCCGACCTGGCCTTCGCCAACGCCACCTGCATCGGCTGTGGTGCGTGCGTCGCCGCGTGTCCGAACGGCTCGGCGATGCTGTTCACCTCGGCGAAGCTCGCCCACCTCAACACGCTGCCGCAGGGCCAGCCGGAGCGGACCACCCGCACCGTCGCCATGGTCGAGCAGATGGACGACGAGGGCTTCGGTGGCTGCACCAACACCGGCCAGTGCGTGTCGAGCTGCCCGAAGGGCATCCCGTTCTTCAGCATCGTCGACATGAACCGCGACTACCGCAAGGCCCGCAAGGCGCAGCGCGCCTCCCGCTGATCCGTACCCCGCTTCCCGGCCGGAACGGCTGCCAACGGACGGCGTGTCCGCAGCCGATCGGGCCGGGAGGTGGTGTGTCGGGGGCTGGTGTCGCGGGGAAACTGGCACGCGTGCCCGAGTTGCCCGAGGTCGAGTCCGCCCGCGCCGTCATCGAGTCGGCCGCGCTGAAGCGCACGATCGTCGCGGTCGACGACACCGACGAGTACGAGTGCCGTCCGCACCGGGCCGGTGAGCTGGCCGACGCCCTCACCGGGCGCTCTCTCACCGCGGCCCACCGGCGCGGAAAGCTGATGTGGTGCGAGACGTCAGGGGTCGGCCGGTCGCGCACGCCCGGCCCGACCCTCGCCCTGCACCTCGGCATGGCCGGACGCATCCTGGTCACCCGGCGCTCCGGGCGCACCGACTCCGGCGGCGACTACGCCGGCCCGGGCAACACGAACCGCACCGCCGCCCGCAAGCCCGAGTGGGACCGCTTCACCCTGACCTTCGCCGACGGCGGCACGTTGCGGCTGTTCGACAAGCGGCGGCTCGGACGGGTCTACCTCGACCCGGACGTCGAGGCACTCGGCCCGGACGCCGGCGAGGTGACACTGCGGCAGCTGCGCGAGATCGTCGGACGCAGCAAGGCCCCGTTGAAGGCCCGCATCATGGACCAGAACGCGCTGGCGGGCGTCGGCAACCTGCTCGCCGACGAGGTCCTGTGGCAGGCCGCGCTGGATCCCCGGCGCGAGGCGCGGGACCTGTCCGACGACCAGGTGGCCGACCTGCACCGTGAACTGCGCAGGGCGATTCGAGCGGCCATCCGCAAGGGCGGCGTGCACACCGGGGTGATCGTCGAACACCGTTCGACGAACGGCCACTGCCCGCGGTGCGGTGCGCCCATGGCCCGCGCGACGGTCGGCGGACGGACGACGTGGCGGTGCTCGGAGGAGCAGTCGTGAGGGCCACGGTCGTCGGGGCCGGGGTCAGCGGCCTCACCTGTGCGCTGCGGCTGCGCGAGGCCGGGCACGACGTCACCGTGCTCGCGCCCGACACCGCGGGCGCGACGGTCACCTCGTTGCTGGCCGCCGCCGTCTGGTTCCCCACCCACGCCGGACCGGCCGAGCTGGTCGAACGGCAGGGCGAGGCCACGTTCGCCGAGTTCGCCGGCCAGGCGTCGGCCGGTGTCCCCGGCGTCGTCATGCGGGAATCGCTCGCGCTGTACCGGGAGCCGCCGTCCGCCGAACCGTGGCAGGCCGCGGTGAGCGAGCTGCGTCCTGCCCGTCCGGACGAGCTGCCGCCGGGTTACGGGTTCGGCCTGCGCTTCGTCGTGCCGTCCGTCGAGATGCCGGTGTACCTGCCCTGGCTCGCCGGGCGCGTCGCGGCCGCCGGGGTGCGGCGCGGCGTGCGGCGCATCGACGCGCTGGACGAGGCATGGGGGCACGGCGTCCCGGACGTCGTGGTCAACTGCGCCGGCCTGGCGGCGGGCGGGCTCGCCGGCGACGACACGATGTTCCCGGTGCGCGGGCAGATCGTCCGCGTGCCCAACCCGGGACTCACGACGAGCGTCCGCGACGAGCACCACCCGGGTGGCCGGGCCTACGTGCATCCGCGCGAGCACGACTGCATCCTCGGCGGCACCCTCGACGTGGGGGAGTGGGACACGACCCCCGACCCGCACGAGACCGACGCGATCCTCTCCCGCTGCGCCGACATCGTGCCCGCGCTGGCGGGTGCCGAGCCGCTCGAGACCGTCGTCGGGCTGCGGCCCGGCCGTCCGACGGTGCGGCTCGAGAGCGAGGTGACGGCGCACGGGCCCGTCGTGCACGACTACGGCCACGGCGGCTCCGGCGTGACGCTCGCCTGGGGCTGCGCGGACGAGGTCACCCGGCTGGTCGGTCAGCTGCGCAGCGCGTCGTAGACGGCGGTCTCCATCTCGAGGTAGCGGCCGACCGACACGGCGTCGGCGAACGGCAGGATCTGGGTGGCCCAGAAGCCGCCGATGCCGGTGCGGCGGTCGATCCAGTAGTAGAGGTTGGCCAGGCCCGCCCAGGCGACCGCCCCCGCCGGACGACCGGTGGGCGCGTCCTCGTCGTTGACCATGAACGTGTACGCCCACGACTTCGACAGGCCGGGGAAGAACTCGGCGTCGTTCGACAGCGACGGGATGACACCCGGCAGCCCCGTGACCTTGAGGTCCCCGAGCTTGTTCTCGACCGCCCAGGCGACCGTCTCGGGCTTCAGCACGGCGGCGCCCGCGTCGCTCGCCCCGTCGTCGAGCCACATGCGGATGAAGCGCAGGTAGTCGCCGACGGTCGAGTACAGGCCGTGCCCGCCCATGTGCACCTCGGGCGCGGGGAGCCGGAAGCCGGTCGCCGTCAGCGATCCGTCCGCGTTGCGCGCGTGCATGCGCGCCAGCCGCGGCTCGAGGTTGTCGGTCAGTTCGAACGACGTGTCGGTCATGCCGAGCGGCGCGAAGACCCGCTCGGCCATGACGTCGCCGAGCTTCTGCCCGGTGACGCCCTCGACGACCTGTCCGACCCAGTCGATGTTGCTGCCGTACTGCCACCGCTCGCCCGGGTCGAACAGCAGCGGCGTCCGTAACGCCTCCGGCGTCGCGGCGACGATGCTGGGCTGCCCGTGCTCGGTGGCCAGCCGGTGGTACTGCTCGTCGAAGAAGTCGTAGGCGAAACCCGCGGTGTGCAGCAGCAGGTGCTTCGTCGTCACCGGGCGCTTCGGCGCGCGCAGCACCGGGTTGCCGTCGCCGTCGAACCCGTCCAGCACCTGCACGTCGGCGAGGGCGGGCGCATGGTCGGCGGCCGGCGCGTCGAGATCGAGACGTCCCTCCTCGACGAGCTGCAGTGCGGTGGTGCCGGTGATCGCCTTCGTGGTCGAGAAGATCGCGAACACGTCGTCGGTGCCCATCGGCGTGCCCGACCCGAGGTCGCTCGCACCCGACGCTCCCAGGTAGAACGTTCCGCTGCGGTCGGTCAGCCCGGCGACGACACCGGGCACGCGCTGCTCGCCCTGTGAGGCCCGCTGCACGACGGCGTCGGCCGCGGCGGCGACGGCCGCCCGGTCCCTCGTGGGTGTGCTCACGATCGGCTCCTCTGCTCGGCTGCGGCGGTGCGTCCACACTCGTCCGCGTCGGGGTGAAGCGGAACCCGCCGGACGGACGGTTCAGCGGGAGCCCGCAGGCTCCGTCGTGCGCCGGCCGAGCTTGGTCATCTCCTGGGTGACGGCGCGCAGCACGTGCTCCGTGCCGACCGGGGTGCCCGCCGACGCGGCGAGGAAGGCCGCGGACAGCGCGGCGTTGCGGATCGAACCGCCCGTGAGGTCGTACTTCTGCGCGACGGCGTCCAGGTCGAGGGCCGCGTCGAGCGGTGCCCGGCCGAGCGAGCGGTCCCACATGCGGCGGCGGTCGGCCGCCACCGGCACCGGGAAGTGCAGCGACACGTGGATGCGGCGCAGGAACGCCGGGTCGATGTTGCCGGGAAAGTTGGAGGTCAGCACCACGAAGCCGTCGTACGTCTCCAGACGCTGCAGCAGGTAGCTGACCTCCATGTTGGCGTAGCGGTCCTTGGCGTCGCTGACGTTGGACCGCACGCCGAACAGCGAGTCGGCCTCGTCGAACAGCAGCAGGTAGTCGCCGGCGTGCGCGGCCGAGAACAGCTCCTCGAGGTTCTTCTCGGTCTCGCCGACGTACTTGCTGACCAGCGCGCTGAGGTCGACGCGGTACATGCCGATGTGCAGCTCGTGGGCGATGATCTCGGCCGCCGTCGACTTGCCCGTGCCGGACGGGCCGCTGAACAGCGCGGTCACCCCGGGGGACGGGTACAGCGGCAGCCCCCACTCGTGATGAACGGTGTGCCGGTGCCGGTAGCGGTCGACGAGATCGCGCAACCGGCTCGAGTGCGACTCGGGCAGGATCAGCTCGTCCCAGCTCATCCGCGGCTCGACCCGGCGGGCGTGCTGGCCGAGCGCGCCGACGGCGACCCGGCGCACGGCGTCCTGGGGCGACCCGTCCGACGCGACGAGCGAGGCGAGCCGCAGCATCCCGGCGTCGAGGCGGCGCCCCGGCTCGGGGGCGTCGCCGAACACGGCGCCCCACTCGGTCGGCGTGGCCTGCGCCGGTTCGGGCGTCACGTCGAGCCAGCGCTCGGCGGTGAGCGAGCCGATCGCGATCGGTTCCTCGCACAGCAGCGCCCAGCCGAGGTGCGCGGCCCGCTCGATCCAGCGTCGTGCCTGCGCGTCGAGATCGCCCGGACGGTCGAGCTCCAGCGCCACGTCGAGACCGGTCACGCTCGCGTGCCGCACCAGCGACGTCCACGTGGCGTCGTCGGCCGGCAGCGGCGCGGCGAGCAGCCCGAGCTGCGAACACGCCGCCGCGGCCTGCAGCCGCCGCACCCGGTCGGGGCCGGCGACGAGCACCCGCCGCGGCGGGTCGTCCCGGTCGGTGTCGGGTGCCGCGAGCAGCTCGCAGCCCGCCGGCAGGTCGGCCGACGGCACGTCGGCGAGGGCCCACGCGACGACCCGCGGCACGCGGACCCGGGCGGACGTCAGCGGGGCGTCGAGGTCGACGTCGACCAGCGCGGCGCCGCGCAACGCGCCACCGGGAGCCAGCGCCGCGAGCGCGGCGCCGCCGATCGCGTCGCGCACCAGTCCGGCCGTGACGAACGCCCGCGTCGGGTCGCCGTTGGCGAGCGCGCACAGCCGCGCCAGCCCGGGGTCGAGCTCGACGGCGCCGAGCAGGGCGAGCACCGCGACCTCGACGTCGTCCAGATCGCATGCCGAGGTGATGCGCCCGAGCCCGACGTCGGGGTCGACGTCGTCGAGCAGTTCCTGCCAGGCCTCGGCGAGCGGCCCCTCGAACGCGGTGCGGACGTCGTGAGACGACGGGCCCGGCTCGATCGCGGGCCGGCCCAGCAGCTGCCGGACGTCCTCGCCGGACAGCGCGGCACCCGGCAGGGGCCCGCGGGACGCCTCGAGCGCCGCCCGCTCGACGAGCAGCCGGCCGTAGCGCCGCCAGCCGGAGCCATCGGCGGTGTGGTCGGGCACGCTCAGCCGTGCTCCGCCTCGAAGCGCTGCAGCGCCGCCCGCGAGTGCGTGTTGCGGTACTCGGTGACCAGCTTGCGCGCGGCCGGGCCGGGCTTGTCGCCGTTCTGGGTGGCCAGGACGAAGTCGGCGAGCTCACCCGGCTCGGCGTACAACTCGACCACGATGGCGTAGAGCGCGTCGGCGCCGGCCGCACCGACGGACTTGTCCGACAGGTACTGGGTGATCAC
This sequence comes from Jatrophihabitans fulvus, assembly GCF_054781375.1. NCBI lineage: Bacteria > Bacillati > Actinomycetota > Actinomycetes > Jatrophihabitantales > Jatrophihabitantaceae > Jatrophihabitans > Jatrophihabitans fulvus. The sequence continues at coordinate 1,345,123 of NZ_BAAGUN010000001.1, read as the reverse complement.
GCCCAGCTGCGGCGAGTTCAGGAACGCGTCGACGACGGCCTCGCGCTGCTCGGCCTCCATCTCGGCGATGTCGGTGTTGGCCTCGAACAGCGCCCGCAACGACGCCGCGACGGCGTCCTCGAGCTTGCCCGCGTCGCCGGAGGCCAGGGCGGCGGAGTACGCCTGGTGCAGCGGGTCGGTGTCGGTGCTGTCGGACTTGCCCTCCGCCGCCTTCTTCTGCGCTGCGTCGGTGACGGCCGCGACGACGGCACCGTCCTCGTCCTTGTCGGCTGCGGTGGGGCCGGCGACGTCCTCCTCCTCGTCCTTCTCCGGACCCCAGCCCTTCTTGATACGACCCTCGCCGCCGGTCCACTGCGCCTTCTCGGTCTCCGCGAACGCCTCGCGGATCGACTTCTGCACGGTGCGGAACCGCGCGACGGTCGACTTGACCTCGATGGGCGCCATGAGGCCGTACAGCACCTCCTCGACGTCGCGGGGCTTCACCCCGAGCACGGCGTGCGCCATCTCCTCGTCGAGGAACGGCGGCAGCCCGACGAGCTTCGGCGCGGCACCGGCGCCGGGCTTGGCGACGGCGGAGCCGGTGACCCGGACGACGTTGCCGGCGGCATCGGTCTCGACCGTGTAGTCGTCCGCGTCGCGTTCGACGGTGCCCGCGATGGCGTCGAGGATCTGCAGCTTGTTGAGGCTGCGCTCGAGAACGGCGTCGTCCTTCGCGGCGGCGCTGGTGCCGCCCTTCTCGCCCTTGACCTGCTCGACGACGACGCCGAACGCGTTGTCGGCGTCCCTGTCCTTGTCGACCGCGAGCTCGGCGCGCGCGGTGACACCGGCACCGAACAGGCGGTCGAGGCGGTACATCGCGACGGCGCGCGCCTCGAGCCCCGGGTCGTCGTCCCCGCGCCGCGTGCCGGCGGCGGAGGGTGTGAACGTGCCGACGAACGTGTTGTCGCCGTGGCCGAAGGTCCGCTCGTCGGTCTCGTTGCCGTCCTCGTCGAGGACTGCCGACGAGGTGAGGTTGACCGATTCCATCCACACCGAGAGGTCGGGGTCCTTGATCGTGTCGAGCTCCTGCTCGATGCGCGGCTGGATGAGCTCGACGGCCCCGAGCCGCTTCTTCTTCTGCTCGACGTCGACCTCGGTGAGCCCGAGCTCCTGGCCGGCGGACCTCGCGGCGCCGGCGACCGCCTGGGCGAACGACTTCTTGTCCTTGAGCGCGGCTTTGACGGACTTGAACAGCCCCTTGGCCTTCTTGGTCGCCTTCTCCTTGAAGTCCTTCGGCTCGTCCTCCTGCTCCGGCGTCGGCTTGTCGTTGACCCGGCGCCAGGCCGTGATGCTCTTGTCGACCTCCTTGAGCAGCGTGGTCATCGACGAACGCGACTTGAGGAACTTGTCGTCGTCGGCGTCGACGAGCTTCGCCTCCTTGCGCTCGTACTCGTGGAGGTTGTCGAGGATGTCGTCCCAGTTCTTCGTCAGGCCGAGCTTCGTGCGCGTGCCGCCCGTGCTCTCGCCGCCGCCCAACCGCTCGGCGGTCTCGGCGGTGCCGGCGAGGCGGCGGCGCACGCTGCGCCCGATGCCGGTGGCGGGCTGGTGGGTGTGGGCGGCCTCGTGGGCGATGAGGTGCACGCCGGCCTCGGTGCCGGGCTGGTACTGACCCCGGGCGAAGAAGATGTCGCGGCCGACGGAGAACGCGCGGGCACCCACCGCGCGGCACAGCGCGTCGGCGTTGCCTCCGGTGTGCACGCCGATGCCCGACGTCGCCACGCCGCCGGCGTTCAGGTGCTGCGCGGCGGACGGGTCGATGGGGGCGCCCTTGCCGCGGGCGGCGGCGATGCCCGCCTCGACGCCGGGGCCTGCCGCACCGCCGGCGATGCCCGCTCCCGGAGACGGCTCGCGACGGACGGTCGCGGTGTCGGCGAGCGCCGGCTGCGCGGTGTCGCCCTGCGACGGTTCGCCGCCGGTCGCGCGCATCCGCGCGATGACCCGGTCGGCGACCTGGTCGGCCTCGTGCTCGGCGGGGTCGAACGCGTGCCCCACGGTCAGCTGCGGGGCGTCGTGGTCCGCGGCGGCGGGCGCGAAGCCGGGCATGTCGATGTCGAGTTCGGCGCGCTCGGTGCCACCCATGCGAAGCTCCCGCGAAGATCCACTGTGCCGGGCGAGTGCCGCGACGCCCGTAACCTAGCCGTGAAGTGCGGACCGCGGCAGTACACAAAGGCCCGAATCCGGCAGCGAGTCGGTCACCGCCGCCCCTCCCAGACCGCGAGCCGGTCGGAATCGACGTCGTCGCCCACGCGGAGTGTCCGTCCGATCCGGGCGGTGGTGCGCGTGCCGCCGTACCGGGGCCAGCCCGGGTCGCCGTCCGTCACGAAGTCGACCCAGACGCGGTGCACCACGGCCGCGACCTCCGGGTCGGGAGCGGACCCGGTCAGCCCGTGCGACAGCGGGTCGGTGATCGTGTCGAACGCGTACGGCAGGTCGACGCCGTGACAGGCGCCGAGGCCGTCGTTGGCGGACGGGTCGGGGTGGTCGAACCGGGCGCGCCACGCGACGTCCACCGCCTCGACCAACCTGGTCGCCGGGACCGCGTAGAACCAGTCGGTGAGCACGGCGGCCGCGAGGTCGCCGGGGGAGGCGTCCGGCAGCGCGTCCCGGTAGGCCCGGAGTCCGTCGGCGGACAGGTCGTGCGCGGCGGCCACTGCCCCGAGGCCGCCGTCGTCGATGCGGTCGATCAGCCCCGGCGCGACGAGGAACGCCCGGTGCTCGTCGCGATTGGTGGTGACGAGCAGCGGGACGTCCGTCCGCACACGGGCCGTCACGACGTCCCCGTCGACAACGGGGGCGAAGGGCAGCAGATTGCGCGTCAGGCGGCCCCACCGGCCGCTGCGGTCGGCGCGGATGTCGCGCACCAGCTGCGCCGACGCGGCGGCGAGCTCCGGTGCGGGAACGTCGTCGAGCGGCCCGACCCGGGCGGCGAGCTCGGCGGCGACGGCGGCGGCCTCGTCGGCGGTGACGGCGTGCGCGGCCGCGCCGCTCGACAGGATCGCGCGGGCGAACAGCCCGTCCGTCGCGGGCATCGCGAGCAGGGCGGCGACGCTCATGCCGCCGGCGGACTCCCCGGCGACGGTGACACGGGACGGGTCACCGCCGAACACGGCCACGTTGTCGCGCACCCAACGCAGCGCGGCGAATTGGTCCTGCAGCCCGAGGTTCACCGCATGGGGCGGCAGGTGCGCGAACCCCTCGGCACCGAGCCGGTAGTTGACGGACACCACCACGATCCCGTCGCGCGCGAAGGCGGCGCCGTCGTACATCGGCACGGAATTCGACCCGTTCACGAACGAGCCGCCGTGGATCCACACCAGCACCGGCGCCCGCCCGGACCCGAGGCCGTCGGCGGGCGCCCACACCGCGACGTTGAGGTACTCGTCGCCGGCGATCTCGACCTCGGGGAACAGCCGGTCGAACGGTACGGGATAGGGGATCTTGGGCGCAGTGGGCCCGTGCGTGGCCGCGTCCCGCTCACCCGTCCATGCGTCGACCGGGGCGGGCGGACGGAACCGGAGCGGGCCGACCGGCGCGGCGGCGTACGGCACGCCGAGGAAGCGAGCCACCGACCCGTCCGAGGTGCCACGGACGGCGCCGCCGTCGACGGTGACGACGGGAGCACTCATGGCGCCCAGGCTAGGAGCGATCGAGCGAGGTGCACACGCAGACCCGGTTGCCGTCGGGATCGGCGAGGACGGTGTAGGACGGCGCGCCGCTGCGGTCGACGACGGCGCCACCCGCCGCGACGGCGGCGGCGATGCGGCCCTCGGCAACCTCGGGTGCGAGCCAGAGGTCGCCGTGCCAGCGCTGCGGCGGCGTCTCGATCTGCTCCGCGCCCTGGAACCACACGTTGGGGACACGACGGGTCGGGTCGAGCACCTCGCCGTGGACGGTGGCGGAGCTGCCGGTGAGCAGCGCCGACCAGAACGGGCCCACGACGTCTGCCCGGGCGGTGTCGAGGCCCCACTCGAGCTGCGCCACCTCGCCGGGCTGCGCCGTCAGGCCGTGCTCACGTGCCTGCTCGCTGATCGCCCGGGCCGCGTCGACGTCGTCGGCCGTCACCCACCGGCCGTCCGCGTCGGTGCAGACCTCCACGTCGAGGAACCCCTGTCCGGCGGAGAAGGGCCGCTCGAGCCGGGCGAGCAGTGAGGCCATCGACGCGATGCCCTGCGCGTCACCGGTGAAGCGTGCGTGCAGGGATTGCGCGAGCTTGCGCCAGTCGGCCAGGCCGGCCGCGGCGATGTCGTCGTTCGAGAGTCGCTCCATGGCGAGCACTGTGCTCCCGGGCTACGACAACGTGGCGGGCTTCGTCCACTCCAGGGTGTGCCGGAACCACAGCCGCCGGCGCACCCGCGCGCCGGGGAGGACCCGCGCGGACACCGTCCGGATCTCGGCGAGGGTCGCGGTGGGTTCGGCGACGGGGAAGCCGCCCGCTCGCTCGCCCGGCCGGGCCCGGCGCGGATGCTTCGCCAGCCCGACGAACGGGTTCAGCACCGCCGGGAGCAGGTCGACGGCCAGGTCCCGGCCGTCGGAGGCGGGTGCGATGCCGACCACCAGGAGGCGTCCGCCGGCCCGGAGCAGCCCGGCCGCACGGCGCAGCGACGGTTCGAGCCCCATGTGGTGCAGCGCCGCGACCATGGTGATCACGTCGTAACCGGTGTCGGGCGCGCCCTCCACCTCGTCGAAGCGCAGCTGCCGCACGGTCACCCGGTCGTCGCCGGCGAACCGTGCCGACGCCGCGCGCACCATCTCGGCGTCGACGTCGACACCGTCGACGACCGGCACGTGACGGACCAGCTCGGCGAGCAGGCCACCCCGACCGCAGCCGACGTCCAGCGCGCGCGTCGCGCCCACCGGCAATCGCCGCACGATCCAGCGGTGGTAGTGGTCGTTGTGGCTCCACGGGTGCCGGCGGTGGAACCGGTCGAGGGCGCGGACGACGGCACCGAGCGCACCCGACGCCCCGCGGACATCCGGCACCGACCGCCGTGTGGCCATGGACCGAGGCTAGACCTTGACGTGAAACCGAATGGTTTCCTATTGTCGCGCGATGGACGCGGTGTTCCGGGCGCTGGCCGACCCCACGCGGCGGGCGCTGCTCGACGAACTGTTCCGCCACGACGGCCAGACGCTGGGCGCCCTCGCGGGCAGGTTCGCCATGACCCGCCCAGCCGTGGCGAAGCACCTGCGCCTGCTCGAGGAGGCCGGCGTCGTCCTGACCGACAAGCGGGGAAGGGAGAAGCTGCACTTCCTCAACCCGGTGCCGATCCGCGAGGTCCACGACCGGTGGGTCGACAAGTACACGCAGCACTGGGCCGGCGGTCTCGTCGACCTGAAACGGCACCTGGAGGCCACCGTGCAGAAGATGTTCGAGATCTGGATCCGTACCACCCCCGAGCGGTTGTGGCAGGCCATCACCGACCCCGAGACGCGGCGGCGCTTCCAGTTCGGGGCGGCCGTCGAGTCCGACTGGACCGCCGGTTCCCCCTACCGCGTGACGCACCCCGGGGTGGAGAACGGGTTGATCGAGGGCGAGAACCTCGAGGTCGACCCGCCGCGACGGCTCGTGCAGTCGTTCCGTGCGGTGTGGGACGACGATGTCGCCGCGCAGGGCACCAGCCGGGTCAGGTGGGAGATCGAACCCGTCGGCGACAGCTGCCGCCTGGTCGTCGTCCACGACCAGCTCGCGCCCGACGCCGACGACCATCTGTACGGCGGTTGGCCCATGATCCTGTCGGGCCTCAAGTCGTGGCTCGAGACCGGCGAGGAGCTCACGACGGCGGGGTCGCTGCTGTACGGCAGCCCGCGGTGACGTCGCCCGTTGTCGGCGTGACGTCCTACCGTCCGGGTCCATGACGGACCCGACCACCTCCCGACCCACCATGCCCGAGGGCTACGGCCTGCCCGAGACGGCGGACGGCCTGCTCGCGTGGGCCGACGTCGAGGCGCGGCTGGCCGCGTCGAAGCACTACTGGTTGACGACCGTGCGCCCCGACGGCACACCCCACGCCGTGCCGCGCTGGGGTGTGTGGGTCGACGGCCGGTTCTACTACGACGGCGCGCCGACGACCGTGCACGCCCGCAACGCGGAGCGGAACCCCGCGACCACGCTCACGCTCGAAAGCGGGGCCGAGGTGGTCATCGTCGAGGGGACGTCGCACGCGACACGAGCCGACGCCGACGGCCTCGGCGCCCGCATAGCGGCCGCCTTCGCCAAGTACCACCCCGAGTACGCGCCGGAACCCGACGCGTGGGTCGACGGCGGCGGCCTGCGGGTCGTCGTGCCGAGGCGCGCGCTCGCCTGGTTCAGTTTTCCAACCGACTGCACGCGCTTCACGTTTGCCGCAACGCCGCCGCCCGCCGGATGAGGTGGTCGCGCTCGGGCACGCTGGACGCCTCCCGTCCCGCCCGCGCGTAGAGGTCGGCGGCCGTTGCCGCGTCACCGGCCTTCTCGCGCAGGTGCGCCTCCACGGCCGTCCGCCGGGGAACCGACGGGCCGACCTCGGCGAGCGCGGCGAGACCGGCCCCGGGTCCGTCCGCCTCTGCGACGGCCACCGCTCTGTTGAGCCGGACGACGTCGCTGTCGTTCAGCGCCAGCACCTCGTCGTACCACTCCACGATCTGCACCCAGTCGGTCTCGTCCGCGCTCGCAGCGTCGGCGTGCAGCGCCGCGATCGCCGCCTGCGCCTGGTACTCGCCGAGCCGATCGCGTGCCAGCGCCGCCTGCAGCACCCCGACGCCCTCCGCGATCAGCGCCGTGTCCCACCGGCCGCGGTCCTGCTCCGCGAGCGGGACGAGCGCACCCGAGGCGGTCGTGCGCGCGGCCCGCCGGGCGTGGTGCAACAGCATGAGCGCGAGCAGGCCGGCGACCTCGGGGTGGTCGTACCGTGCGTGCAGGTGGCGGGCCAGCCGGATCGCCTCGGCGGCGAGGTCGACATCGCCGGAGTACCCCTCGTTGAAGACCAGGTAAAGCGTGCGCAGCACCGTGGCCACGTCACCCGGACGGTCGAGCCGCACGCCGCTGACCGTGCGCTTCGCGCGGCTGATGCGCTGCGCCATCGTCGACTCGGGCACGAGGTACGCCGCGGCGATCTGACGGGTGGTCAGCCCGCCCACGGCACGGAGCGTGAGCGCGACCGCCGATGCCGGCGACAGCGACGGGTGCGCGCACAGGAAATAGAGCGCCAGCGTGTCGTCCGTCTCAGGCGCCGGGCCGGGCGGCGGCTCGTCCTGCACCCGCTCCTCCCGGCGCCGCCGGGCCGAGTCGGCCCGGACGGCGTCGAGGAAGCGGCGCCACGCCCGCGCGACCAGCCACGCCCGCGGGTCGCGGGGCGGGTCGTCCGGCCAGCTGCGCACCGCCTCGAGCAGCGCCTCCTGCACCGCGTCCTCGGCGGTGGCGAAGTCGGCCCCGCGCCGCACGAGCACCGCGGTGACGACGGGCGCGAGCCGGCGCAGCAGCTGTTCGTCGCCGGAACGGTCGACGGTCACTCGACGGCGACGGGGTTGTCGGCCAGCACGGGGCGCAGCTCGATCCACTCCTGCAACGGACGGCCGCCGGCCGCGGGTGCAGACGACAGCTCCGCCGCCACCTCGACGGCCCGGTCGTACCCGTCGACGTCGATCATCATCCAGCCGGCGATCAGGTCCTTGGTCTCGGCGAAGGGACCGTCGGTGACCGGCGGACGGCCCTCGCCGTCGAAGCGGACGAACGTGCCCTCGGGGGCCAGGGCCTGGCCGTCGACCCATTCGCCGGACGCCTGAAGCCGCCCGGCGAGCTCGACCATGAACGTCATGTGGGCGTCGACCTCCTGCGGCGTCCACCGGTCCATGGGGACGTCGCACAGCGGGGTCGGGCCGCCGCGGTAGTGCTTGAGAAGCAGGTACTTGGCCATCGTCGTTCCCTTCGTCGGCACGGCCATTCTGGCCGCGTTCGCACCGGGGACGGAGCCGGAGCGGCGTTCTCGACATCGGCGGCGGCGGTCGGACGGAAAAAGTTCCCGGCCGTCCTCAGCCCGCTTACCGGTGCCGCCGGGCTCCGGCGGGTAGCGTCGCCCGGCGTGGCAGACGGACGCGGCACACCGGGGCAGCCGGGCAGCTGGGACCCTTCCGGCCCGTCCGCGTCGCGGTCGTCGGGTCGCCGGGACCCGAACGAGCCGTTGCCGCCGCATCTCGACCCGCGCCGCGGCCGCGGCCGTACGCAGCCGCCGTCGTCGTCGCAGGCCCCGCCGGCCCAGCCGTCGGGTTGGGATCCCGCGGGACCGCCGCGGGACGGCCGGCAGCAGCGCCTCCCGGACCGCTACCCGCCGCAGGGGCCTCCTCCCGGACGCCCGCAGCAGCCGGGGCAGCCGGGAGCGCCGGGCGGCCGACCGCCGCGACGGAAGCGGCCGCTGAAACGGTGGTTGCTGGCGCTGGCCGCGGTGATCGTGCTCTGGCTGGCGTACCTGATCGCCGTACCCCTGTTCGCGTGGAGCGACGTGGGGCGCGTCGACGCCGAACCCGAGGGCAACCGGCCGTCCGAGACGCCGGGCACGACGTACCTGCTGGTCGGGTCCGACAGCCGCAAGGGGCTGTCCCGCGAGCAGGACAAGCAGTACGGCACCGGGGGAGTGGGCGACGTCGGCGCCCGCACCGACTCGATCCTGATGCTGCACGTGCCCGACGGCGACGGTCCGAACCTGCTGCTGTCGATCCCGCGCGACTCGCAGGTGAATATCCCCGGCCACGGCACGCAGAAGATCAACGCCGCGTTCGCGATCGGCGGCCCGAAACTGCTCGTCCGCACCATCGAGCAGGACACCGGCGTGCGCATCGACGACTACGTCGAGATCGGCTTCGCGGGCTTCGTCGACATCATCGACGCCGTCAACGGCATCACGATCTGCCCGAAGCAGGCGATCAAGGACAAGAAAGCCAACCTGAACATCAAGGCGGGTTGCCAGGACGCGGACGGACCGACGGCCCTCGGGTACGCCCGCAGCCGCTACGGCCAACAGCAGGGCGACATCGACCGTGCGCTGCACCAGCGGGAGGTCGTCGCGGCGACGGCCGGTGAGGTCGTCTCCCCGTCGACGTTCCTGCTGCCGTGGCGTTACTGGAGCGTCTGGTTCGCCGGCGCCGAGTCACTGCGCGTCGGCGACAACGTGGGCCTGTGGGACATGCAGCGGTTCGCGCGGGCGATGCGCGGCGGCAACTCCAAGCAGTGCGTCGTCCCGATCATCAACCTCGCGGTGACGTGGGACCCGGTGAAGGCGCCGCGACTGTTCAAGCAGATCCGCGAGGACGACACCTCGGCCATCCGCTGCACCGCCCGCCTCGGTTCCTGAACGACACGGTCGGCCGCGCCGTCGTGCCCGGTCCCCGGGCCCCGTCCGTGGCCGGCGCCGCTGCGTGACGACGCACAGCGGGGACAAGGGACCTTCTTCCGATTGCGGCAGGTCACGCGTGGGGAAACTCCTGCGGTGATCCTGGGGTCCGGCGAATCGGTCCGCCATCGCGTGGCGTCCCGCAAGCAGCACGACGACGTCGTCGCGGCAGGGCCGGCGTGAGCGACCAGGTCGGGCACACCGAGATGGTCGACGGCGTGGCCGGGGAGCCCGAGGAACAGCTGGCGGTGGCGTTCGCCGAGGGCGCCGACTGGGCGCTGCGCGCCGCCTACGAGCGCTACGGGGCACTGGTCTACCGCATCGCCGGGCACTGCGTGTCGTCCCCGACCGAGGCCGAGGACGTCACCCAGAACACTTTCGTGTCGGCGTGGCAGGGCCGCGCCACCTTCGACCCGCGGCGCGGGTCGCTCGCAGGCTGGCTGGTCGGCATCGCGCGGCGGCGCGGCATCGACCGGATGCGGGCACTCGCGCGGGAGCGCCGCGACCTCGAGTCGGCGCGCACCACGGTCACCACCGGCGAGCTCGCGACGCACGCCGACGGCGTCGTCGACCGCATCGTCGTGTCCGACGGGCTCGCCGAGCTGCCCGAGACGCAACGCCGGGTGCTCGAACTCGCGTTCTTCGACGACCTGACGCACCAGCAGATCTCGCGGGTCACCGGGCTGCCTCTGGGCACCGTGAAGAGTCACGCGCGCCGGGGGCTGGGTGCCCTGCGCAACAAGTTGGAGGCCGCCGGTGTCTCCCTCGCCTGAGCACGACGCCGCCCACGCCCGCGCCCAGGACGACCTCGCCGCGCTCGCGCTCGGCGAGCCTGCCGATCCCTCGGTCAGCGATCACATCGCCGACTGCGAGCGGTGCCGGCACGCTCTGGCCGAGCTGACGTCGCTGGTCGAGCTCGCCAAGGGCGGACCGCCGGGCCGGTCGCAGGCCGCCCCGCCACCGCACCTGTGGGACCGCATCGCGGCCGAGGTCGCCGCACTGGAAGGCCCGGCGTCCGCGGGTTCCGCTGCCGTAGCCGACCCGGGCGCGGTGTCGGCGGCGACCGCGACCGCTGCCGCGACACCTCCCGGCCCCCGTGCCACGGCCGTACCCCTCGACCGGTCACGCCGCCACCGGGTCCGGCGCGCAGTGCTCGCCGCCGCGGCGGTCGTCGCCGTCGGGCTGGCCGGCGGCGTCGGATGGGTCCTGGGCGCCGGCGGCAGCGACGCCGACACCGCAACCGTGTCCGCGGCGGCGCTCGCGGCGCAGCCCGGCGTGCGGGACGAGGCGCACGGCACCGCGAAGCTGCGTCCCGGCACGGGCGGCTACCAACTCGACGTCCAGGCGCGCGGCCTGCCCGCCCACGAGGGCTACTTCGAGGTCTGGCTGTACAACCCGCGCGAGGACAAGATGGTCGCGGTCGGCACGCTCGGCACCGGAGGGCGCGGGGTGTTCACCGTGCCCGCCGGCATCGACCTGCGCAGCTACTACGTCGTCGACGTGTCGGCGCAGCGCTTCGACGGCAATCCCGCGCACGACCGCAGCGTGCTGCGCGGCGCACTGCCCGCGCGCTGAGCCGCGCGGCACGGTTGACTGACACCGTGACAGCGACCGAGCCGCGCCCACTGACCGCCGCCGTCGACATCGCCGCCCCGCCGGAGGCGGTCTGGGCGGTGGTGGGCGACGTGCGGCGCACCGGCGAGTGGTCACCCGAGTGCACCGGGGTGACCCCGATCCGCGGAGTGCGCCGCGGCGGTCTCCTGCTGGGACGCAACCGGCGCGGTCCCGTCCGCTGGGTGACGTTGTCGCGGCTCACCGTCGTCGAGCCGCCGCGGACGATCGCCTGGACGGTGCTGCAGAACCGCGCCGAGTGGCGCTACGACCTTCAGCCCACCGACGGTGGCACCCGGCTCACGCAGACCCGCGCCATGCCACGGGGCGAGAGCCGGTTCGCGGTGTGGTTCGCGAACCGCCTGCTGGGCGGGGTGCAGAACCACGACGACGAACTCGAGCGCGGCATGGCCGCCGGCCTCGAGCGCATCAGGGCGCTCGCCGAACGCTGATCGGTCAGACGTTGCGGTCGCGTCCGCTGAGGGCGTCACGCAACTTGTCGACCAGGCCGACGCCCGGCCCGACCGTCTTGTGGAACAGCGCGGCGTGCGGCGACGCCGGATGCGGACGGGTCGGTGCCGCCATCTTGGCCATGCTCACCTTGTCGCCGAGCCGCGACAGGTCCTCCTGCGACAGTGCCTCGCGCAGCTGGGGGAACTGGGTGTTCTCCTCGTCCGCCGCGTGGTGGCGCAGCAGCTCGGTGACCGTCCGGGCGCACTCGTCGAACTCCGCGTCGGTCGGGTCGACGCCCTCCCAGGCCTTCAGGGCCGCTTCGAGCCGCTGGTGCTCCTCGATGTCGTGTTCGACCTGCTGCGCGCCGTCCGGGACGTGTGCGCGTATCGCGGGGTAGACGAACATCTCCTCGGCCACCGAGTGGCGGACGAGCTCGGCGATGACGGTGTCGGCCAGGTCGCGGCGCAGGTCGGCGTCCGAGATCTCGACGATCCTGCCCAGCAGTTCGAGGACGTCGCGGTGGTCGCCGGTCAGGACCTCGATCACGTCCGGTTCGCTGGTCGCGGTCATGGGCTTCTCCTCGTGCTCGACACGCTGCGAAGGCCGCGGTCTCGGGACGGAGCGTGTCGCCAGCGACCTACCCCGGGCGCGCGGACGGGTCACGGGCGGCCGCGGTCCACTCGTCCGCGTCGGGATCGTGACGGACGAGCCCCATCCGCTCGAAGGCCTCCAGCCAGCCGGTCATCGGCCAGTGGCCCCAGCGCTGCCGGAACACCCGTCCGTTGCGCAGGATGTCGTCCAGGTGCGTCACCGGTGGGTCAGCGGACGGGTGCCACTGGTGGTAGGACCACGCCTGCGCCAGACCCAGGTGCGGCACGCCCGCCGCGCGGGCACGCAGGCCGAAGTCGGTGTCCTCGCCGCCGTAGCCGGTGTAGGCCTCGTCGAACCCGCCGATGCGCTCCCAGGTCGTGGCGGTCACGCCGAACGAGAGCGACCACACGAGCTCGTGCGCGAGCGGCACCGCCGGCGAGCCGGCCGGCACGGCGCGCGCGGGGTGCGCGCGGCCGAGAGCGGCGAGCCGCTCGAGCACGTACCCGTCTCCCGGTGGCGGCAGGTAGCCGACCTGTCCGCTCACGATCGCGTCCGGACGGGCGCCGAGCGCGGCGCGGTACTCGTCGACCGTCGACGGTGACGGCACGCAGTCGACGTCCAGGAACACGAGGGCATCGGCGCCGCCGTCGATCGCCCGAGCGGCGCCGGCGTTGCGGGCGGCGGCGAGCGGCAGACGCCCCTCGACGAGCGGGACGTCGAGCACCTCGGCGCGGCCGGCGACGACGTCCGCGATCTGCGGGTCGCCCATCGCCACGACGACGTGCAGCTCGGGTCGCGCGCCGACGCTCACACCCCGCAGCTGCAGCCGCAGGTGGTCGTGCCGGCCCGCGGCGATGGTGACGAGCCCGATCACCGGGCCACCCCGCGGATCACCGCGGCGGCGCGGGCGGCGCCCTCGCCGGACGACCAGAGCGACCACCCCCCGCCGCCGAGGTCGACGGCCCGCTCGAGCACCGGCTCCCATCGTGACGGGGGTGCCTCGCAGACGACGGCGACCCGTGCGTCGGCGAGCGCGCGGGCGCTGGCCAGCTGTTCGCCGTGCGGACGGGTCTGCGGCAGCAGCACCGCCGGCCGCCGCGCCGCCGCCACGTCGGCCAGGGCGCCGAGCCCGCAGTGCGTGACGACGACGTCCGCGGCGCACAGAGCGGGCCACGGGTCGTCGACCCAGGTGTCGCCACCGAGCCGGGTCCAGCGCCAGCCACCACCGTCCGGAGGCAGGGCCGGGCCACCGCCCCCGAGCCCGCCGAGCAGCACCACCGTGCGGTCGCCGGGCGCCCGCTCGCGGGCGCGTCCGTCGAACCGGGAGATGGCGCCGACATGGTGAACTCGCGGCGTCGAGGTGCCGGCCAGGTCGGGCCACGGAGCGACGAGGGCCGCGGCGACGTCGAAGCCGAGACGGTGTGCGGCGTCGGAACGGTCGCCGGGCAGCACCATGCTCACGACCGGCACGCCGTGCAGGCGTGCGAGCAGCGCGATCTCGACCGACACGTCCACGACGAACGCGTCGGGATCGTGCTGGGCGATCCACGACGACACCACGTTGCTGCGTTCACGCAGTCCTGCGCAATATCGCGGAACCCAGTGCAGCCGACCGTTCGCGGTGGGGTCGTCCGACCCGTCCGTGTCGAGCGGCAGGTCGACCCAACCGTGCTCCCAGCCGTCCGGACGGGGGAGCGAGGACAGCACCGTCACGTCACCGAGGTGTCGCGCGATCGCCGTCGCCCTGACCAGGTGCCCGCGTCCGACGTGGTGCACGTAGTACCCGATCACGCCGCAGGTGCGCCCAACGCGGACAGGTAGGCCTGTTCGTAACCGTCGACCATGCGAGCGACCGACGCGTGGCCGCACACGTGCGCCCGCACCGCGTCACGGTCGAGGGTGCAGGCCCGCAGCGCCGCCGCGGCGAGCGCGGCGACGTCCTCACGGTCGACGAGCACGCCGGCGTCCGGCCCGACGACCTCGGGGAGCCCGCCGGCGCGGAACCCCGCCACCGGGGTGCCGCACGCCATCGCCTCGGCGGCGACGAGGCCGTACGGCTCCTCCCAGCGCGGAGTGACGAGCGCCGCCGCGCTGCGCCCCACCACGTGCACGAGCTCGCGGTGCGGCAGGTGCCCGCCGTAGGTGATGTCGTCGTCGAGCAGCGGGACGATCTCGCGCTCGAACCACGGCCGGTCCGGCACCGGTCCGTAGAGGTGCAGCCTGAGCCCGGCGGCGCGTGCCGCGCGGATCGCGAGGTCGGGGCCCTTCTCGCGCACCAGCCGTCCCGTCCAGACGAGGTCCGGGCCGCCGGGACCGGGCGGCCAGGCCTCCAGGTCGATGCCGTTCGCGACGACCGTCGCCGAGGGCACGAGGTGCTGCCACGACCGGGCGGTGGCCCCGCTGACGGCCACGAAGGCGGACGGGCAGGGCCCGGTCGCCAACGCCGACTCCAGCCAGGGGGTCGGCGGGGTGTGCAGCGTGGTCACCATCGGCATCGGCAGCGCCCGGGCCATGGACAGCGGCAGGTGGTGGAGGCTGTTGTTGTGGACGACGTCGAAACGTCCGCGGCCGGCCATCAGCAGCAGCATCAGGTCGAGGTAGGCGTGGTGCTCGGTGAGCCACAGCTCCGGCGGCATGCTGACGTCCGCCCGGGCGGCCGGCGACAGCTCGACCGTGCCGACCTTCAGCGGCTCCACGTCCAGCTCGGGATCGCTGTCGGGCGCGGCGAAGACCGCCACGTGGTGACCACGGCGGCGCAGCTCGCGGGCCAGCAACCAGGTGTGCGCCTCGAGGCCGCCGGCGAACGGCTCGCGGATGGGGAAACGGGCGGACGCGATCAGTGCGATGCGCAGCGGGGTCACGCGAGCACCTCGGTGTAGACGCGGCGGTGCGCCGCGGCGACGGCGACGCGTTCGGTCCACCGCCCCGCCGGCGTGGCCTGCCACGACGGGCGCGCGAGGTAGGCGGTGCGGACGGCGTCGCGCAGGGACTCGGCGTCGATGCCGTCGTCGGCGCTCGCGAACGGCAGGCACGGTCGCTGCTCGGCGTAGAAACCGCACACCGGTGCCGCCACCGCGGTGCCCAGGTCGTGACACGCCTCGAGCCATCCGGAGTGGGTCCCGAAGCGGTACGGCAGCACGGACAGGTCCAGGCCGGCGAGATAGCACCACAGCTCGTCGTCGGTGAACATGTCGTGCACGGCGAGGTCGACGCGGCCGTCGTCGCGCGCGCGCGTCAGCATGCGCACCAGCTCGGCGTCGTGGCGCGGGTGGGCGGGGTCGACGACCTCCGTGTGCAGGTCGAAGCGCAGCTCGAGCCCGGGCAGTTCGTCGGTCAGCGGCAGCAGCGCCGCGACGACGCCGCGCGGGTCGGCGTTGGGCCGCAGGCTCTTGAGGTGCACGCCCACGCGGAACCCGTCGCGCTCGTGACGGACCCGTCCGAGAACGGGCAGCGGGACGACGTGCGGGTGCGGAAGCACGGTCGCGCGGCGTCCCCACCGGCGCCGGATGTCGTTCGCGGCGCCCGCGGTGAGCGTGATGACCGCGGCGGCGCGGGGCACGAGCACGTCGAGGTGCGCGTCGTGGGTGGAGCGGTCGTGATGGTGCGGGTTGCGCAGGTCGTGCGCGGTGTAGACGAGCGGCGTGTTCAGCTCGTCCAGCGTGTCGACGACGCGAACGAGCTCCTCGACCGACAGCGCGTCGAATCCGAAGTGCAGGTGCAGCAGGTCGAACGTGCCGGCGTGGGCGCGCAGCCACTGCGGGTCGAGCATGCGCGGCGGCCACCATCCGGTGGACGTCGGGTCGAGCGGCGGCGGATCGGGCAGGCGCACGACGCCGTCGTCCGCCCCGGGGTCGGACAGGTGCGCCACGTAGACGTGGTCGGACGGCACCGAGGCGACGGTGATCGGACGCGACGGCAGGGTGGTGTCGTCGGTTGCTGGGGAAACGTGGACCAGGTTGGACATCGTGCTCCGGCACAGCGGCCGGGTCCCGGTTCTGTTATCGGACGGCCGCTAGGTGCTGGTCTGTCCCGGGCGCACGACCGTCTCACCGGCCGGCGGTCAGGCGGTGGCCGCGCCGGCGCCCGTCGACGGTTGCACCACGTCGGCGAGCTCGCGCAGGTCGAGCCCGAGCACGGCGCCGAGCGCGGCCACGGTGAAGAAGGCGGGCGTGGCGACCCGTCCGGTCTCGATCTTGCGCAACGTCTCGACGGGAACGTCCGCGGCGGCCGCGATCTCGACCATGCTGCGGTCGCCGCGGGCCTCACGCAGGGCGGCGCCGAGCCGGCGGCCGCGTTCACGCTCGGCGGGGGTCAGGATCGGACGCACCATGACCGTGATAGTAATACCGGTATAACTATCACGGTGAGGAGTGGCGCGTGATCGAGCTGAAGACGGCCGGGGAGATCGAGGCGATGGCGGCGGCGGGCGCGGTGGTCGCCGACGCGCTCGCGGCGGCCCGGGCCGCCGCGGCACCCGGGGTGAGCCTGCTGGAGCTCGACGAGGCCGCGCACCAGGTGCTGCGGGACGCGGGCGCGAGCTCGCCGTTCCTCGGCTACCAACCGCGCTTCGCCGACAGCCCGTTCCCGGGCGTGCTCTGCCTGTCGGTGAACGACGCCGTCCTGCACGGCATCCCGTCGCCCTACCGGCTGCGCGACGGCGACCTGCTGTGCGTCGACTGCGGCGCCACCCTCGACGGCTGGACGGGCGACGCCGCGGTCTCGTTCTGCGTCGGCGCCACGTCGGAGTCCGACGCGTACCTGCTGGAGCGCACGTCGGCCGCGCTCGACGCGGGCATCGCGGCGGCGCAGCCGGGTGCGAAGCTCGGTGACGTGTCGGCCGCGATCGGACGCGTCGCCCGCGAAGCCGGGTTGGGTCTTCATACCGACTTCGGCGGCCACGGTGTCGGGCGCACCATGCACGAGAGCCCGTCCGTCCCCAACGACGGTCGTGCCGGGCGTGGACTGCGGTTGCGCCCCGGCGTGACCGTCGCGATCGAACCGTGGTTCCTCGCCGGGGGGCTGGACGCCTACCGCGTCGACGCGGACGGGTGGACCCTGCGCAGCACGGACGGCTCGAACGGCGCCCACTTCGAGCACACGATCGCCGTGACCGACGACGGGCCGCGCATCCTCACTGCTAGAACGGACGTGTGACTGCACTCGCCACCGAACACTGGGGCACCGACGATCCGTCCGCCCCCCGCGCCCTGCTCGTGCACGGCATCACGTCGTCCGCCGCGACGATGTGGCAGCTGGGGGAGGGGCTCGCCGCGCAGGGATGGTCCGTCACCGCCGCCGACCTCCCCGGGCACGGCCGCACCGGCGCGTGGCCGTCCTACCGCATCACCGACTCGGCCGAGGCCCTCGCCGAGCTCGGCACGCACTGGGACCTCTACGTCGGCCACTCGCTCGGCGGCGCCATCGGGACGCTGCTGCTCGCCGGCCACCCCGGTCTCGTCGACCGCGCGGTGCTCATCGATCCTGCACTCAGGGTCCCGGACGAGCGGCTCGAGGTGATGGCCGAGGAGTTCGTCGGCAATCTGCGCACGACCGTCGAGCAGGTCACGTCCGAGCACCCCCACTGGCATCCGCGCACGATCGAGTTGCGCGTGCAGGCGTCGGCGCAGGCCGTGCCGGACGCGATCCGGGCGACGGCGGTCGACAGCCGTCCCTGGGACGTGCTCGACGCGGCCGTGACCGTGACGACGCCGGTGCACGTCCTCGTCGCGTCCGACGGGAGCACGGTGTGGCCGGGGCAGCTGGAGGCGATCGCCGCGAGCAACCCGCGCTGGACGTGGGAGGTCGTCCCGGACACCACGCACTCGGTGCACCGCGACCGCCCGGACGTGGTCCTCGATCGGCTGCTCGAGCGGGCCTGACCTCCGGTCTCGCCGCGGACGGGGCCGATGATTGTGTAACAATGTTCCTGTGAGAGCGATCCTCGCGGTGCTGGTCGCGGCACTGTGCTTCGCCACGACCGGCACGGCGAAGGCCCTCGCCGACACCGGAGCGTCCGCGCTGTCGGTCGGCGCGGGCCGCATCGCCGTCGGCGGTGGCCTGCTCGCCCTCGTCGTGGTGCTGCAACGCGCACCGCGGGGGAGCGCGGCGCCGTCGTCCTCGGCGACGGGGCTGCTGGCGCGCGTGCCGACCGCTGCGGTCGTCGCCCTCGGGTCGCTGGGCGTGCTCGCCTATCAGCCGACGTTCTTCGCCGGCACGTCGTCCAACGGGGTGGCAGTGGGGACCGTCGTCGCGCTGGGGTCCGCGCCCGTCGCCACCGGCGCGCTCGACGCGCTCGTCCGGGCTCGTCGCCCCGAGGGCCGCTGGTACTCGGCCACCGGTCTCGCGTTGGTCGGCCTGGCGCTGGTCGCGGGCGTCGCCGACGGCGGGTTCGGCGACGTGCACGCCGGCATCGCCTGGTCGATCGCCGCAGGGGTGTCGTACTCGCTGTACGCGGTCGCGGCGAAGGAGTTGCTCGACCGCGGGTGGGCCTCGAACCGGGCCATCGGCGTGCTGTTCGGCTGGGCGGCGGCGGTCGCGGCGGTGGCGCTCGTGGCAAGCGGTCCGTCCTGGCTGCTCACCGGGCGCGGGGTCGCGCTCGTCGCGTGGCTCGGCGTCGTCACGACGACCGTCGCGTACCTGCTGTTCGGCTACGGCCTGCGGACGCTGGCGGCGAGCACCGTCGCCACGCTCACGTTGTTCGAGCCGCTGTGCGCGACGGTCCTCGGAGTGGGCGTGCTCGACGAACGGCTCAGCGCGGCCGCGTCGATCGGCATCGTCGTCCTCGGCACCGGCCTGGCCGTGCTGACGCTGCGCCGCCGCGATGCGGAGTCCGGTGTCCCCGCGGCGGCGTGAGGCGCCGCCGGGGCCGACGGGCACTGCACGCCTCACCGACCAGCTGCGGCAGGAGATCCTGCTGGGCAGGCTCCCGTCCGACCACCCGTTGCGCGAGGAGGAGCTCGCCACCGCGCACGACGTCTCGCGGCACACGGTGCGCGCCGCGCTCGCCCGTCTCGCCGACGAGCGGCTGGTGATCGCCGAGCCGTACCGCGGCATGCGGGTCACCGGCTTCACCGACGCCGACGTGCTCGCGCTGCAGCAACTGCGCGGCGCCCTCGAGAGCGAGGCCGTCCGGCTGCTGCGGGCAGCCCACGGCGAGGCCTGGCCGTCGTGGGTGACCGACCCGGTCCGCGCGGCGATCGCCGGCCTCGGCGAACAGGCCGGGGGAGTGGACGACTGGCCGGCCGTCGCCGCCGCCCACGCCGAGATCCACACGGCGCTGGTCGCCGCGTCCGGCAGCGTCCGCATCAGCGAGGCCTACCGCCGGCTGCACTCCGAGATGCTGCTGCTGCTCGTGCAGGTGCGCCCCGACTACACCGTGGCGGGGCTCGTCACCGAGCACGAGCGCTACCTCGACGACGTGCAGCGCCGCGGCACCCCGGCGGTGCGCGAGCACCTCGACCACAGCACCGAGTTGATCGTCCGCGCGCGGGGTTCGATGCCGCGCGGTCCCACGCCCTGACGACCGGAGCCGTCGGACAGGGTCACGGGCCGGCGTCCCGGTCGGCCCGCACCTCCAGGGCGCGATCGAGAAAGCCGATGACCCGCTCGGTCCATCGGTGCGGCGCGGTGGTGAGCCCGTGCGTGTGGGTCGCGCCGCGCACCGTCCACGTCGTCACCCGCGCCGGGGCGGCCGAAGCCAGGTAGGCCGCCGCCTCGGACTCGTCGACACCGTCTCCCGCCGCGATGAGCAGGAAGCGCGCGCAACACGTCCGGGCGATGGCGTCGTGCAGGGTCCCGGGTTGCCGCGCCGGACTCAGCAGCGCCGCGGTGCGGTACGTGAGCCAGTCGAGGCCACGCTGGATCGTGCCCGCCACCCCGGTGGGGAGGTAACCGGCCTTGTCGGCCGCCGTGCGGTGCGTGGCACCCTCCGCGACGACCGCTCGTACTGCGTGTTCGGCAGCGGCGACACCGATCGCCTCCTCGCCGCCCATCGACAGTCCGAGCACTCCGATGCGGGACGGGTCGATGCCCGCGCGCTGCTGCAGGAAACCCACGGCGGCCGACAGGTCCTCGTCGCCGGACCACCCGGCGTCCATGGCCTGGCCGCCACTGCGTCCCTGGCCTCGCGGGTCGACCATCAGGACGCCGTACCCGTGGTGGTTCAGCACCGCTGCCTGCCCGAGCGTCGCAGTGCGATCGGACCCCGAGCCCGGCACCGTGACGACCGCCCGGTGGTTCGCCGCCGGGAGGTACCAGGCCGAGAGCCGGACGCCGTCACGCGTGCGGAAGGCGACGTCCTCTGAGGCGAGGCCGCGGTCGCGCGGCGTCTGCGAGCCGGGCGCCGTGCGCGGCGCCCACGAGAGGGCGACACCCTGCGCCATCGAGAAGGCCAGCAGCAGGACGACCAGCGAACCCGGGACGAGCCACAGCCGGCGCCACCGTCGCAGGGCGCGCCACAGCGTGTGCCACGCGAACGCCAGGACCGCCACCCCGGCGGCGAGGACCAGCACACCGACGACGCCGGCGCGCAGGCCGTCCTTCGCCAGGTGGCGCACGGCGACCCCGGCGCCGAGCGCCGTGACGACCGTCCCGAGCAGGACGACAGGGACGCTGACCCACACCGGGTGACGCCGCGCGAACGCACGCGGTGCCGAGGCGGCCGCCGGCTCGGGGGCCGGCGCCCGGCCATCGACCTGCATCGCCGGCGTCCTCACGTCGAGGTGGCGCGGGCTCGCCGCACACTCCTGACGAGCCCACCGCGACGCGAGCAGATGGGGGAGGGGCCGAGGTCACAGGACGACCGGGCGGTCCGCCGCTGGCCGGGGACGGAGGTCCGGATCTCGGCCTGCGGTCACACCGACGCGACGCGCGGGGCGACCTCGCCGAGCAGTTCGATGCCGCGCAGCAGGTCGCCGTGCGCCAGCCGCGGGTTGGTCATCTGGATGGACACCCGGTCGACCCCGCCGAGCTGGTCCGACACCCGCAGCAGCTTGGCGGCGATGTCGTCGGGGGAGCCGAGGAAGAACGCCCCGTCCGGCCCGCTGGTGGCGTCGAACTGCGCCCGGTTCGGCGGCGGGAAGCCGCGCTCGCGCGAGACCTTGGTGAACATCTCGTGCCACCCGGGGTAGATCGTGTCGGCGGCCTGCTCGCGGCTCTCGCCGACGTAGCCGAAGACGTGCAGTCCGACCTGGAGGGTCTCGGGCGCGTGGCCGGCCTGGGCGCCCGCCCGCCGGTAGAGGTCGACGAGCGGCGCGAAGCGGCGGGGCTCACCACCGATGATCGCGACCATCAGGGGGAGTCCGAGCAGGCCCGCGCGGACGAACGACTCCGGGGTACCGCCGACGCCGACCCAGATCGGGAGCGGGTCCTGCACCGGGCGCGGGTACACGCCCTGCCCGGTGAGCGCGGGACGGTGACGTCCGGACCACGTCACGTGCTCGGACTCGCGGATCCGCAGCAGCAGCTGCAGCTTCTCGTCGAACAGTTCGTCGTAGTCGGCGAGGTCGAGGCCGAACAGGGGGAACGCCTCGGTGAACGATCCGCGGCCGACGACGAGGTCGATGCGGCCGCCGGAGATGAGGTCGAGCGTCGCGAACTGCTGGAACACGCGTACCGGGTCGTTGGCCGACAACACGGCGACGGCGCTGCCGACCCGGATGCGCGACGTGCGCGCGGCGGCCGCGCCGAGGATGACCGGCGGCGCCGAGTCGTAGTACTCCTCGCGGTGGTGCTCGCCGATGCCGAACGAGTACAGCCCGACCTCGTCGGCCAGCGCGATCTCCTCGAGGAGATGCGCCATGCGCTCCGCCGGTCCGACCACGTGGCCGGTCGACGGATCGGTCACCTGCGAGACGAAGCTGTCGATGCCCAGATGCACCCCGCGGAATCTACGCGGCCCGCGTCCTAGGGTCAGGTCGTGACCGGAAGGCCGTCGCTCCCGACCGGCCGCGCGGTGGCGGCCGACGACGGGACGGACCTGCAGCGGTGGACGCGCGAGCCAGGAAGGAGTCGCTGATGCCCTACCCGTTCGCCTACGCCGAGGCGTCGCAGGTGTTCCAGGACGTCCTCGTGGACGTGCGGCGCGAGACGGCGGTCGTCACGAAGAATCAGGCGTACACCGTCCTGCAGGGTGTGCTGCTGGTGTTCCGGCGCCGCGTCGACCCGCAGACGTCGCTGCGGGTCGCAGACCTGCTGCCGGTCACGGTGCGCGCGCTGTACGCGTCCGACTGGGATCTCGACGAGCCGCGCCGGTCGTTCGCGGATCCGCTCGAACTCGCCCGCGAGGTCCGGTCGCTGCGGTCGAGGCACAACGCCGCCCCGGACACCTGCGTGGCCGACGTGGTGCGAGCGCTGCGCCGGCACGTCGATCTCGCGAAGCTGGACGCGCTGCTCGACAGCCTGCCGGCGGAGGCCGCGGGATTCTGGCGTCCGGACGCGGGACCCGATGCCCTAGCCTCACCGTCGTGACCGACCTCGTCCTGACGTTCATCGGCGACGACCGCGCCGGACTCGTCGCGTCGGTGTCGAAGGTCGTCGAGCAGCACGGCGGCAGCTGGCAGCGCAGCGCGTTGTCCCGCCTGGCGGGCAAGTTCGCCGGCGTCGTCCTGGTGTCGGTGCCGGCGTCCGGCGTCGCCGCACTGGAGGGGGAGTTGGCCGCCCTGGCCGACCACGGTCTCGACGTCACGATCACCCACAGCCGGGACACCGCCACGCCGGCGCACACCTGGACGGTCAGCCTGCTCGGCCAGGACCGCACCGGCGTGGTCGCCGAGATCTCCACCGCGCTCGCGCGCCACGGCGTCGGCATCGAGTCGCTGCAGAGCGACGTCCGTGACGCGCCGATGTCGGGCGGCACCCTGTTCGAGGCGAGCATCGTCATCTCGGTCCCCGACCACGTGGCCGAGGCCGACGTCCGCGGCGAGCTCGAACGCCTCGGCGACGAACTGCTCGTCGACATCGACCTCGACACCGAGCCGGACGCCGAACCCACCGACTCCTGACGCGCGCCGTGACCGGACGCGACGGTGCGACCGTCGACAGTGCATCGTGGCCCGCAGGCGCACGGAGTGTCGCGCCTGTTCGCGATGCACCGACCTCAGCGGCCCGCCGGGCACGCTCCACGGGGCGGGGTCCGAGCTCGCGCAGATGACATAATGTGCATTATCGGCACTAGGCGAAAGTCGCGCCGGGTCCTCGACCATCTGCCGATGCGGGACCAGCGCCCGCGACGGTGTCCTGGACACATGTCCTCGGAGAACCGGCCCGCAAAGACGAACGTCGACTCGCTGCAAGGATTCATCCTCGTTGCCGGCATCTACGAAGGCGCGCTGCCGTTCCTGAGCCGAGTGTTCGACTGGCACCCTTTCCTCGCCTTCCCGACACGGCTGGACGCGCCGTGGTGGTGGCTGGTGTCCGCCGTCGCCCTCGTCGTGGCCGTCGTGCTCATCCTCGTGCTCGAGCGCGTGAAGGACCCGGCGCCCTGAACGGCCTCGCCCGCCTGAGCCCTTTCCGGCTCGCCGCGCCCAGGTCTTGCCCGGCCGACGCCTCGGACGTCCCCCTGACATAACGTGCGTGGCCCGGCCGTCCGGTTGACAGCGCAGCCGGTGCTGATGTGCAATATATTGCATGCCGGTGCCGTCCAGTCAGGGTCTTGTCGCGAAGTCGCTGCTGCGGGACGACGCGTTCCGCGCGATTCGCGACGCGATCGTCGACGGGACGCTGGCGCCCGGCGAGCGCCTCAACGACGGCGACCTCATCGCGTGGCTCGGCATCAGCCGTACGCCGATCCGCGAGGCACTGGCGCGGCTCGAGCAGGCGGGTCTCGTCCAGACGAAGCCGGGCCGCTTCACGATCGTGAGCCCGCTGGACGTCCGCGAGACCCGCGCGGCGCAGTCCGTCGCCGCCGCGATGCACGAGCTCGCCGTCCGCGAGGCCGTGCCGCAGTTGACGGCCGCCGACATCGACGCCATGCGCGCGGCCAACGACCGCTTCGCCGCGGCGCTGCGGGCCGACGACGTCGACGCCGCCGTGGCGGCCGACGACGACTTCCACGGCGTGGCGGTGCAGGTGTGCGGCAACTCCGTCGTCCGCGCCGTGCTCGACCAGGTGACACCGCTGGTGCGGCGGGCCGAACGGGTGCGCTTCGCCTCGCTGACCGGCCGCGGTTCGGTGGCCCAGCACGCCGCGATCATCGCGCTGTGCGAGGCCGGCGACGCCGAACGCGCCGGCACGGAGTCGCGGGCCAACTGGCACACGCTGCAGCTGCTGCCCGACGACGACCGCGGCTGACCGCGACCGACCACGGGCGCCGTCCGCCGCACCCACCCGACCACCGACCCGTCCGCCCGAACCCGAGGAGAACGCATGCCCATCACCGACTTCCCCCGCCAACAGCTCACGTTCGGCCCGAGCCCGGTGCATCCGCTCGAACGGCTGAGCGCCCATCTCGGCGGCGCCTCGGTGTGGGCCAAGCGCGAGGACTGCAACTCCGGGCTCGCGTACGGCGGCAACAAGACCCGCAAGCTCGAGTACCTCGTGCCCGACGCGCTGGCCCAGGGCGCCACCCACCTGGTGTCGATCGGCGGCGTGCAGTCGAACCACACGCGCCAGGTGGCCGCGGTCGCGGCGAGGCTCGGGTTGCAGGCCGTGCTCGTGCAGGAGAGCTGGGTCGACTGGCCCGACGCCGTCAACGACCGCGTCGGCAACATCCTGCTGTCGCGCATCATGGGCGCCGACGTTCAGCTCGTCGAGGCCGGGTTCGGCATCGGGTTCAAGGACAGCTGGGAGCAGGCCCTCGCGAACGTCCGCGACCAGGGCGGTGTCCCGTACGCCATCCCGGCCGGCGCGTCCGACCACCGTCTCGGCGGGCTCGGCTTCGCCAACTGGGCGTACGAGGTGCAGCAGCAGGAGCGCGAACTCGACGTCTTCTTCGACACGATCGTCGTCTGCAGCGTCACCGGTTCGACCCACGCCGGCATGATCGCGGGCTTCGCCGCGCTCGAGGACGCCGGCGGACGGCCGCGGCGGGTCATCGGCATCGACGCGTCCGCGAAGATCGACGAGACGCGCGCGCAGGTCGCCAAGATCGCCCGCAACACCGCCGGGCTCATCGGCCTGGACCGCGACCTGCGCGAGGACGAGATCACCGTGCTCGACGGCTGGGCCGGCGACTACTACGGCATCCCAGTCGAATCGACGCTCGACGCCATCCGGCTGACCGGACGGCTCGAAGGCATGATCATCGACACCGTGTACGAGGGGAAGTCGATGGCCGGGCTGATCGACCTGGTGACGCGCGGCGACATCGGCCCGGACTCGAACGTGCTCTACGCCCACCTCGGTGGCCAGCCCGCGCTCAACGCGTACAGCGCCCTGTTCCGCAACTAGCAGACCCCTCCCCTCCCCTGCCCGACCCGACGGTGAGGACACCCGTGCCCGACAGCGACACGCCCGACCTCGACGTGCTCGACACGATCCAGCGACGCGTGCTCTGGCTCGCCACCCGCATCGTCGACGCGGCGAACCACGACCGCGTCACCGGTGACGACGTGAAGGTCGGCGGCCACCAGGCGTCCAGCGCGAGCCTGGTGACCGTCATGACCGCGCTGTACTTCGCGCACCTCGACGCAGCGGACCGCGTCAGCGTCAAACCGCACGCGTCACCGGTGCTGCACGCGATCCAGTACCTGCTCGGCAATCTCGAGCGGCGCTACCTGACCACGCTGCGCGGGTTCGGCGGCCTGCAGTCGTACCCGTCGCGCACCAAGGACCCCGACCAGGTCGACTTCTCCACCGGGTCGGTCGGGCTCGGCGCGGCCGCACCGTTGTTCGCGGCGGCGACGCGCCGCTACGTCGACGCGCACTTCGGTGCCCGTCCGGCCAGCCGTTTCGTCGCCCTCATCGGCGACGCCGAACTGGACGAGGGCAACATCTGGGAGGCGGTGTCCGACCACGCCACCGAGGGGCTCGGGGCCGTCACGTGGATCGTCGACGTGAACCGCCAGTCGCTCGACCGCGTCGTGCCCGGAACGCGTATCGCGCAGTGGAAGAACCAGTTCGAGGCCGCCGGCTGGCACGTGCAGGAAGCCAAGTACGGCGCCCGGCTCGAGGACGCCTTCGCCCGTCCGGGCGGGAGCGCCTTGCGGACCTGGATCGACGCCATGCCCAACGAGCACTACCAGTCGCTGTTCGGGATGGCGGCCCGGGACGTGCGTGAACGTTTCCTCGACGGTGCACCCGACGACGTCGCCGCCCTGGTCGCCGATCACGACGACGACGAACTCGCGCGCCTGGTCACCGACCTCGCCGGGCACGACCTGCGGACGCTGCTCGAGGTGCTGGACCGGTGCGACGAGGAGAAGGACCGACCCAGCGTCGTCTTCGCGTACACGATCAAGGGCTGGGGGCTGCCGATCGCGGGCAACCCGCGCAACCACTCGGCCCTGCTGACCAGCGCCCAGGTCGACGAGTTCCGTATCGCGAACGGCCTCACCCACGCCGACGAGTGGGACCGCTTCGACCCCGACACCCCGGCGGGCCGGTGGATCGAGCGGACGCAGGGACGCCTGACCCGTCCGCCCCGCACACCCGCGCCCGCGGTCGTGGTGCCCGAATCCGTCCACCTGCGCACCCCGCGACCGATGTCGACCCAGGAAGCGTTCGGACGGGTGCTGGTCGACCTGTCGCGGGACGAGGCGGTCGCGCCGTACCTGGTCACGACGGCGCCCGACGTCGCCACCTCGACGAACCTCGCCGGGTTCATCAACCGCACGGGCGTGTTCAGCCCGGACGAGCGCAGGTCGTGGAGCGAGGACGCGGGCCTGAAGTGGCGTGAAAGCCCTACCGGACAGCACATCGAGCTGGGCATCAGCGAGATGAACCTGTTTCTGCTGCTCGGCCAGCTCGGCCTGTCCTGGGACCTCTCGGACCAGCCGTTGCTGCCGATCGGAACCGTGTACGACCCGTTCGTGCTGCGCGGTCTCGACGCGTTCGTGTACGGCGTCTACTCCGGCGCCCGGTTCGTCGTGGCGGGCACGCCGTCGGGGGTGTCGCTCGCGCCCGAGGGCGGTGCGCACCAGTCGACGATCACGCCGTCGGTGGGGCTCGAACTGCCGAACACGACGACCATCGAACCGGCGTACGCGGCCGCCCTGGACTGGCTGATGTGCCACGCGCTCGGCTCGATCGCCGCGGCGAACGCCCACCCCGCCGCCCCCGACTCCGAGTCCGGTTCCTACTACTTCCGGCTGACGACGCGGGGCATCGACCAGGAACCGTTCGCCCGCGCCCGCGAGCGCGTGGGCGACGCGGTGCTGCGCCGTCACGTGCTCGCCGGCGGCTACCGCCTCGTCGACGCGACCGAGCAGGCGCGCACGGGTGCCCCGGAGGTCGCGCTGGTCGGTGCGGGGGCCGTCCTGCCCGAGGTGCTGGCCGCGGCCGCCGAACTGAGCGACGAGGGCATCGCCGCGCACGTCGTCGACGTGACGTCGGCCGACCGGCTGTACGGCGACTGGCAGCGCAGCGTCCGCCGTGCCGTCCGCACCGCGTCGACCCCGGACGTCGCGGGGTCGCTGCGCGCCGCGTTCCCGGCAGGTGCTCCCCTGGTCACCGTGCACGACGCCGCGTCGCACAGTCTGAGCTGGCTGGGCACGGCGTTGGGTGTGCCCGGCATCAGCCTCGGCGTCGACAGCTTCGGCCAGTCGGGCTCGGTGAGCGAGCTCTACCGCGCCCACGACCTCGACGCGGGCTCGATCGTCAACGCCGCTCTCGCCGCGCTGGCCGGCCGATGACCTGGTGCTCTCCGGTCAGTCGGTGAGCACCTCGATGCTGCACGTCGTGCCGGGCGCGCCCGCCATCGCGCCGTCCGCCGTCAGCAGCGGCACCTGGAGCAGTTCCGCAAGCGCGACGTAGGCGGCGTCGTACACGGTCAGGTTGGTCCGCAGTTCCCAACACCGTCGCAGCAGGTGCGCGTGGGCCACGCGTTCCAGGGGCAGGTCCGCAAGATCCTTCAGCGCAAGGGTCGCTCGGCGGTCGGTCAGTTTTCCCGCCAGGGCTTGCCCGCGCAACACGGACGCCACCTCGAGGTCGACCAGCTCGGGGGCAGCCAGGTGTTCGGATGCCAACCGCTCCCGCGCCCGCTCACCCGAAACACCGTCGTCGCTCAACGCGGGCGCGAGCACGCTGGCGTCAACGACGATCACGGTCGGAGCGCAGCGTGGCGACCGCGTCGTCGAACGTCACGGAACCGCCGGTGCGGTTGCCGGCCGTGGTCAGCACCTCGGCCACCGTCGGCCGACTGGCCTCGGCGATGAGCTTCGATCGCAGATACTCCTGAAGCGACTGGTGCGCTTGGGCGGCGCGCACCTTGAGCACGCGGTGCGTCTCTTCCGGCACGTCCTTGATCTGCACACTCGGCATGGCGCCATTGTGGCGCCAGTGCATACGTTTCACAATCAGAGGGCGGAGCGTTCAACGTAGGTCGGGCAACCGTTGGCGTCGACACCGGTGGCAATGACCTCGCTACGGCTCATGACGCGAAGCTACCGAGGCCACCGGGTACTGATCCGAGTTGTCCACAGGCCCTGACGTGCCGCGTCAGCCGGCGAGGGTGAGCTCCTCGCGGCGCAGGTGCCGGATGGAGCCGTGCAGTCGCTTCGCGCCGACGACGGCGATCGCGCAGACCGCGATCTGCAGGACGATGAACCCGGACGGCGCGCCGAGGGCGAGCAACGCACCGGACAGGCCCGGACCGACGGCGGTGGCGAGCGTCTGGGCACCGGTGACGGCCGCGAGCGTCCGTCCGACGGCACCCTCGGGCGCGAGCGCGGCGGCCAGCGGTGTGAGCACCGGGGCGAGCATGGTCTCGCCGATGCTGAACAGCGCGTACCCGCCGATCACGAGGCTGCCGGCGAGACCGCCGGACAGCATCGGGATGCCCAGCACGACCCAGACGCCGATCCACATCAGCCCGCACAGCGCGAGCAGCCGCGCCGGCGACACGTGCCGGGTCATGCGCACGACGGGCGCGGTGAGCACACCGACGAGCACGGCATTGACGGCCACAGCGGTGCCGAGCGTGGCCGGGTCGACGTCGAGCACCGACAGCGCGTAGGCCGGCAGCCCCGAGTCGTACTGCGCGTAGCAGGCAAGCGTCAGCAGCACGGTGACCGCGAGCATCCAGCGCACGCCGGGTGCGCGCAGCACCGTCCGATAGCCGACGGAGTCCTCGATGCGGACGTCGGCCGCCGCGGGTGCGGTGCCCCGGCCGGCCCGTCCGACGAGCAGGGCGCTGGCGAGCGAGCACAGCGCGGCGAAGGCGTACGCCGGACGCGCGCCGGTCGCGTGGGTGAGGTCGACGACGTGGCCGCCCACCACTCCCCCGAGCGCAAGACCCAGGTTGAGTCCGATGAACTGCCATGCGAACACGTCGCGCCGCTTGGCGACCGGCGCGAGCTCGAGCACCATCACCGACACGGCGGGCTGGACGATCGCCAGCGACGCCCCGTACCCGATCGCCGCAAGCGCCAGGACGGGCAGGCCCTGCGCCAGCATGATCGCGACGATCGTGGCGACCATGGCCAGCCGCGCGACCGTGGCCACGACGGCCGGACGAGACCGGTCGGCGAGCCGTCCGGCCCACGGCGCCGCCACCAGCGAGCCGATCGCGAACGCGGTGAAGGTGATCGCCGCCGAGGCGGCACCGAGCCCACGCGCGTCGGCGATGTCGGCGTAGAGGAAGGGCAGCACGGCACCCCACCCGACGGAACCGAGCGAGGCGCCGACGAGCAGGACGGTCAGGCGGGTGGTGCGGGAGGACACGGAGAGCTCACACTTCGATTTGAAACTTGCACTTCGAACTTCGATATCGAAACTGTAAGCGTTGCCGATGCGTCGTTGTTCCCGGGACGCGCGCGCGGTGATCCCGTTCACCCGTAGGGTGCGGGTCATGTCGCGGACCCCGTGGGCGGAGTACGAGCGGGCGGTCCGCGTCTACACCGAGGCCGGCGCCGGCGAGACCGTGCAGCGCATCGTGACCGCCATCTCACGGCTCTCCCGCCGCCTGGACGTCTACTACAGCGAGCGGTTCGACGCGATCGACGTCTCGCGCACCGAGTGGCCGGTGCTGCAGGCGCTCGCGGTCGCCGGACGCCACGGCACGGTCACGCCGTCCGCGCTGGCCGAGTCGGCCGGGGTGTCGGCGTCCACGATGACCCATCGGCTCGACCGCATGGTCGAGCGCGGCCTGGTCGAGAGACACCCCGACCCGACGAACCGCACCCGCTCGCTCGTGTCGCTCACGCGCGCCGGCTGGGAGCTGTTCCGTACCGCCGTGCTCGAGGTCGAGACCGAGGAGACCGAGATCCTCGCGCCGCTCACCGATGCCGAGCGCGCCACCCTGGCCCGGTTGTTGGAGAAGGCACTCGCGGGCGACACCCCGAAGCGCGACCGCCGCCGCTGAGGCCGGCCGCGACTCCATATCGGCTAGGACGGCGGGGCCTGAAGATCACCACGCCGGACGGATCTTCAGGCGTCCCCGGCGCCAGGGCACCCGACCAGCCTGAAGATCACCACGCCGGACGGATCTTCAGGCGTCTCCGGCGCCAGGGCACCCGACCAGCCTGAAGATCACCACGCCGGACGGATCTTCAGACGGCGCGCGCAGGCTGCGCACTCGGTAGCGGACGGGCGGCCGGCACCACGAGCAGCGCCAGCACCGAGACACCGCCGACGGTGAGCAGCGCCGGCAACACCCCGAAGTGGTCGCCGAGGAAGCCGAGCACCGGCGGTCCGGCGAGGAAGGCGAGGTAACCGATGGTCGACACGACGCTGAGCCGCAGCGCCGCGCGGCGCGGGTCGTCGGCGGCCGCCGACATGCCCACCGGGAAGCCGAGGCTGGCGCCCAGTCCCCAGATCGCCGCCCCGAGATAGGCGATCGGTGCCGGGGCGGCGACCACGACGACGCAGCCGACGATCGCGGCGACGAACAGCACGCTGAGGACCGGGATGCGGCCGTACCTGTCGAGCAGTTGCGTGCCCAGGATGCGTCCGAGGGTCATGAACGACAGGAACACCGCCAGGGCCACCACGCCCAGCGCCTCGCTGACGTCGTGGCCGTCGACGAACGCGACCGCCATCCAGTCGTTGGCGGTGCCCTCGGCGAAGGCGGCGGCGAGCACCACCAGACCGATGAGCAGCGTCCGCGGTTCGAGCCACGCCGAACGTGCCCGGGGTCCGGCGGCGGCCGCGGCGGGGTCGTCCGGTTCGTCGAATGCCGGCACGAAGCGGCTCGTGCCCCACACGATGAGCACGAGGCCGATCGCGACGACCACACCGAGGTGTGCGACCAGCGGCGCCTCGAGGTAGGTCAGCAGGGCGCCGACGAGGGCGCCGAGGACGGTGCCGAGGCTGAACGCGGCGTGGAACCAGGGCATGATCGCCCGACCGAGGCCGCGCTCGACGACGCTGCCCTCGAGGTTCTGCGACACGTCCCAGATGCCGGTGCCCAGCCCGAGCAGGAACAGACCCGGCATCACCGGGAAGGGTCCGGAGTCGAACCAGACCCCGACCGCCGCGAGGAACGTGCCGGGCAGGGCGACGAACGCCCCGAGGCGGACGGCCTTCACCGCTCCGTGGCGGTGCGCGATGCGGCCGGCCGCGGGCAGGCCGAGCACCGCACCCATCGAGATGGACAGCAGCAGGATGCTGAGCCGCCCCGGGGACAGCTCGAGGTCGGACTTCACGTCGGGCACCCGCGACATCCACGACGCGAACGCGAACCCGTTCGTGCCGAACACGAGCAGCGTGCCGTTGCGGGCGCGCAGCGTCCGCCCCTCGACCGCCGTCATGCAGTTGCCCCGACGTAGGCGGCGAGATGCTGCCCGGTGAGGGTGCTGCCGTCGGCGGCGAGCTCGGCCGGGGAACCCTGGAACACGACGCGTCCGCCGTCGTGCCCGGCACCCGGCCCGAGATCGACGATGTGGTCGGCGTGCGCCATGACGGCCTGGTGGTGCTCGATGACGATCACCGACCGTCCGCCGTCGACGAGCCGGTCGAGCAGGGCGAGCAGGTGTTCGACGTCGGCCAGGTGCAGGCCGCTCGTGGGCTCGTCGAGCACGAACACGCTGCCCTTCTCGCCCAGGTGTGCGGCGAGCTTGAGCCGCTGCCGTTCACCGCCGGACAGCGTCGTCAGCGGCTGGCCCAGCGTGATGTAGCCCAGGCCGACGTCGACGAGCCGCTGGGCGATGCGCAGCGCCGCGGGCACCGCCGCGTCGTCCGCGGCGAAGAACGCGGCGGCGTCGTGCGCGGACATCGCGAGCACCTCGCTGATGTCCTTGTCGCCCAACCGGTACTCGAGCACCGTTGCGTCGAACCGCCTGCCCTCGCAGACCTCGCACGGGGTCGCCACGCCGGCCATCATGCCGAGGTCCGAGTAGACGACGCCGGCGCCGTTGCAGTGCGGGCAGGCGCCCTCGCTGTTGGGGCTGAACAGCGCGGGCTTGACGCCGTTGGCCTTCGCGAACGCCTTGCGGACGGGTTCGAGCAGCCCGGTGTAGGTGGCCGGGTTGCTGCGCCGCGACCCCTTGATCGGCGTCTGGTCGACGACGACCACGCCGTCCCGCCCTGCGACCGAACCGTGGACGAGAGAACTCTTGCCGGATCCCGCCACGCCGGTGAGCACCACGAGCACACCGAGCGGGATGTCGACGTCGACGTGCTGCAGGTTGTGCAGATCGGCGCCGCGCACCTCGAGCACGCCCGAGGCGGTGCGGACGGCCGGCTTGAGCACGGCACGGTCGTCGAGGTGACGTCCGGTCAGCGTGGTCGATCTCCGCAGCCCCGCGACGGTGCCCTCGTAGACGATCTCGCCGCCGGAACTGCCCGCACCCGGGCCGAGGTCGACGACGTGGTCGGCGATCGCGATCGCCTCGGGTTTGTGCTCGACGACGAGGACGGTGTTGCCCTTGTCCCGCAGCTGCAGCAGCAGACCGTTCATGCGCTCGATGTCGTGCGGGTGCAACCCGACCGTCGGCTCGTCGAAGACGTAGGTGACGTCGGTGAGCGCCGACCCGAGCTGTCGGATCATCTTGGTGCGCTGCGCCTCGCCACCCGACAGCGTGCCGGACGGGCGGTCGAGCGACAGATAGCCGAGCCCCACGGCGACGAACGAGTCGAGCGTGTGCCGCAGCCGGTCGAGCAGCGGGGCGACGGACGGTGCGTCCAGTTCTCCTACCCACTGCGCCAGGTCACTGATCTGCATGGCGCAGACGTCGGCGATGCTGCGGCCGCGGATGGTCGAGGACCGTGCCGCCTCGGTGAGCCGGGTGCCGTCGCACTCGGGACAGGTCGTGAAGGTGACGGCGCGGTCGACGAACGCGCGCACGTGCGGCTGCAACGAGTCCTTGTCCTTCGCCAGCACCATCTTGCGCAGCTTGCTGATCACGCCCTCGTAGGTGAGGTTCACGCCCTCGACCTTGATGCGGGTGGGCTCGCCGTCGAGAAGTCTGTCGAGCTCGCGCTTCGTGAACCGACCGACCGGTTTGTCCATTGGCAGGCCGGCGCCGGCGAAGATGCGCCCGTACCAGCCGTCCATGCTGTAGCCGGGCACGAGCAGCGCACCGTCGGCCAGCGACAGCGACGGGTCGTAGATCGCGGTGAGGTCGATGTCGCTGACGGCGCCACGACCCTCGCAGCGCGGACACATGCCGCCGACGACCTCGAAGCTGCGCCGTTCCTTGACCTGACGCCCGCCCTTGGACGTGGTGACCGCCCCCGCACCACGCGCTGACGCGACGTTGAACGAGTAGGCCATCGGCCCGCCGATGCTCGGTTCGGCGAGCCGGCTGAACAGGATGCGCAGCATCGCGTTGGCGTCGGTCGCGGTGCCGACGGTCGAGCGCGGGTCGCCGCCCATGCGCTCCTGGTCGACGATGATCGCCGTCGTCAGCCCCTCGAGCACGTCGACGTCCGGACGGGCCATCGACGGCATGAAGCCCTGCACGAACGCGCTGTAGGTCTCGTTGATCAGCCGCTGCGACTCGGCCGCGACGGTGCCGAACACGAGGGAGCTCTTGCCCGACCCCGACACC
The DNA here is from genome assembly GCF_054781375.1 of Jatrophihabitans fulvus. Taxonomy (NCBI): domain Bacteria; kingdom Bacillati; phylum Actinomycetota; class Actinomycetes; order Jatrophihabitantales; family Jatrophihabitantaceae; genus Jatrophihabitans; species Jatrophihabitans fulvus. The sequence continues at coordinate 1,310,982 of NZ_BAAGUN010000001.1, read as the reverse complement.
CCGGTGACGACGGTGAGCCGCCGCTTCGGCAGCTCGACGCTGACGTCCTTGAGGTTGTTGGCGCGCGCGCCGACCACGCGGATCACGTCGTGGCGGTCGGCAGGTCGGGGGGACGGCATCGCTCAGTCGGCTCCGTTGCTGTCGGTGGTGGCGCGACGGGACTGGTTGACGCGCACCATCGTGCCCGCGGGGTCGCGCACCGCGAAGTCGCGCACGCCCCACGGCTGGTCGGTGGGCTCCTGGACGATCTCGGTGCCCGCCGCCTCGATGCGCGCGAACGCGCCGTCGAGGTCGGAGGTCTCGAAGACGACGGTGGCGAAGGTGCCCTTGGCCATCATGTCGGAGATCGTGCGGCGCTCGTCGTCGGTGATGCCGGGGTTGGCGCCGGGTGGGCTCAGCACCACGGAGATGCCCGGCTGGCGCGGGGAGCCGACGGTGATCCAGCGCATGGCGCCCTGACCGACGTCGTTGCGCACCTCGAGATCGAGCATGTCGCGGTAGAAGGCCAGCGAGGCCTCCGGGTCGTCGTGCGGCAGGAAGGTGATGTGAAGGTCGAGGTCCATGCCGGTCACGCTAGGTGCAGCCCGACAGCGGGCGCTTCTCGATTCCTGATCGGTCGCGTGACCTGCCTGCTGACGCACGCGGGCAGTCCCTCGGCCGCTCCGGCGGCCCGCCGCGAGTACTCGCTCGGCGAGACCCCGACCAGCTCGGTGAAGCGGGTGCTGAAGGTGCCGAGCGAGGAGAACCCGACGGCGAAGCACACGTCGGTGACGGTCAGCCCTCCGACGCGAAGCAGGGCCATCGCCCGCTCGATGCGGCGCGTCATCAGGTACGAGTACGGCGGCTCGCCGTAGGCGCGGGCGAACTCGCGGCTGAGGTGCCCCGCCGACACGTGCTCGCCGGCCGCGAGGGCCTCGACGTCGAGGGGCCGCGTGTATTCCCGGTCGATGCGGTCACGCACCCGTCGCAGCCGGGCGAGGTCGCTGCGCCGTTGCGCGTCGTCGGCCCGGGCGGTCACGCCGGCGATCGTCCCACGGACGGCCGACAGCGCTTCGCTACGTTCGTCGGGTGGATCCGGACCGCGACCTGGTCGTGCACGGCGACAACGCCGACGTGCTGCCCACGCTGCCCGACGGCGGGTTCCAGCTGATCTACGCCGACCCTCCGTTCAACACCGGGCGGACGCAGGCGCGGCACGCGATCCGGACCGTCCGCTCGGAGACCGGCGACCGCATCGGCTTCCAGGGCCGCAGCTACGAGACGATCAAGGGTCTCGTGACGCAGTACGACGACACGTTCGCCGACTACTGGGCGTTCCTCGAACCGCGGCTCGTCGAGGTCCGGCGGTTGCTGGACCCGTCCGGCACGTTCTACCTGCATCTCGACTACCGCGAGGTGCATTACGCGAAGGTGCTGCTCGACGCGCTGTTCGGCCGTGAGTGCTTCCTCAACGAGATCATCTGGGCCTACGACTACGGCGCCCGCTCGAAGTCACGCTGGCCCTCGAAGCACGACACGATCCTCGTGTACGTGAAGGACCCGAAGCGCTACCACTTCGACTCCGAGGCGGTCGACCGCGAGCCCTACATGGCACCCGGGCTCGTCACGCCCGAGAAGGCCGCGCGCGGCAAGCTGCCGACGGACGTCTGGTGGCACACCATCGTCTCCCCCACCGGACGGGAGAAGACGGGCTACGCGACCCAGAAGCCCGAGGGAGTGCTGCGCCGCATCGTGCAGGCCTCGTCGCGCCCCGGCGATCGCGTGCTCGACCCCTTCGCCGGCAGCGGCACGCTCGGCAAGGTGGCCGCCGACCTCGGTCGTCGTTTCGCGCTGATCGACAGCAACCCGGCGGCGATCGAGGTCATGCGGAAGCGACTGCCGGACGGCACCCGCTTCGTCTGAGCGTCACACCCCGTCGACGATGCGGATCTCGCGGCGGGCGCCGTCGCCGAGTGCCGCCAGCGCCTGCTGGTAGCCCTCGCTGTCGTACGCGGCGCGGGCGGCCTCGACCGAGGGGAACTCGATGAGCGCCACCCGCAGCGGCCGCGCCTCCTCCAGCGTGTGGGCAGGGTTGCCGCGGGCCAGGAACCGTCCGCCCGCCGCGCGGATCGCCGGGCCGGCCAGCTCCGCGTAGCGCTGCAGTCTCGTCTCGTCCGTGATCTCGACGAAGGTATTGATCCAGTAAGCGGTCATACGGACGAGTGTCCCGCGTGCTCCGGGGCGACGTCGTCGAAGGACGCCCGCCGGTACGGGGTGCAGGCCACGAGGAGGCCGACCACGACGAACCCGCCGGCGGCGACGACCAGCACCGGACGAAGTCCCACCGCGTCGGCGAGCAGCCCGCCGAGCGGTGCCCCCAGGACGATCATGGCCCGGTTGGTCGAGCGGAGGTTCGCGTTCATCCGCGCCTGCAGCCGGTCCGGGGTGACGAGCTGGCGGTACCCGAGCTCGTTGGCGTTCTGCACGCCGAGCGCGGCCCCGAGCAGCAGTTGTCCCGCCGCGAACGGCCACCACGTGCCGGGAGACGCGAGCACGAGCAGGCCGACCGCGAGACCGGCGGCGACGTACCCGGTGATCACGACCCGTCCCGGCCCGAACCGGGTCCCGAGCGTCGGGGCCAGGATGCTGCCGCCGACCGCGCCGGCGCCGGCCAGTGCGGTGAGAACGCCGAACCCCGCGGCACCGAGGTCGAGCGTCCGCAACGCGAACACCGGCACCACCGCGCCCGTCGCGGCCCAGAAGACGAACCACACGTGCGAACCGGCGGCGTACCAGCGCAGCACCGGGTGGGCGTAGGTCCAGCGAAGCCCTTCGGCCGCTTCGGTGCCGATGCCCCGCAGGGACGGCCGACGCCCGGGCGGCTCCTCGATACGGATCCGTCCGACCAGCGCAGCCGCGACGAGGTAGCTGGCAGCGTCGACGACCACGGCCCCCGGTGCGGTGAGCAGCGCGACGAGACCGCCCGCCACCGCGGGTCCGCCGGCCTGCGCGACGGCGTCGCTGGCGTCGAGCCGCGAGTGGGCGTGCGGCAGCCGTCGCGGCGGCACCAGCCGCGGGATCATCGATTGCCACGCGGCGTCGTTGACCACCGACAGCAACCCGAAGACCACCATCACCGCGACGAGCGACCCGAGCGACAGCACGTCGAGCAGGGCGAGCAGCGGGATCACGAGCAGCAGCAGGCCGCGTGCCGCGTCGACGACCACCAGGATCGGACGCCGCCGCGCGCGGTCGACGAGCACGCCCGCGACCACTCCCAGCACGAGGTAGGGAACCCACCGCGCCGCGGACACGACACCGACCTCGGTGGCGCCCTCGTGCAGCACCTGCACGACGATGACCGACAGCGCGAGCGTGGTGACGTACGTGCCGAACGACGACACCGTGAAGGCCGTCCAGAAGCGGACGAAGTCGGGACGGTGCCGTAGCCGGTCCGGGCCGCTCACCCCTGTGGGAGGACGACCACGGCGCAGGTGCCGCCGTCCGCCCCGTCCCCGAGCGCGAGCGAACCACCCATCGCCTCGGCCAGACCCAGCGCGAGCATCAGACCCAGCCCGACGCCGTCGCCGCTGCGGTCGGGATGGCACTGGAACGGCTGGAACAACCGCTCGCGGACGCCGGGCGCGATGCCCGGCCCGTCATCGCTCACCTCGAGCCGGACGGTGTCGCCGCTCGCGCCGGCGCGGACGGTCACCACGCCGGCCGGGCCGCTGTAGCGGATGCCGTTGGACACCAGGTTGATGAGCACCTGCCGCAGCCGGCGCCGGTCGGCGCGGACCGTCGCGGCACCTGGTGCCCGCCGCACCCGCACGCCGTAGCGGTCGGCGACCGGCGCGAGGAACGCGACGACCTCGTCGAGCAGGGCCTCGGCGTCGACCGGCTCGGGGCAGAGCGGCAGGGCCCCGGCCTCGATGCGGGCGAGGTCGAGGGTGTCGTCGACCAGCGACAGCAGGTGGCCGGCGCCGTCCCCGATGTGCCGCAGCGCCTGCTCGCGTCGCGCGGCGTCGAGCTCGAGGGTGCCGAGCAGCTCCGCGAACCCGGTGATGGCCTGCAGCGGGGTGCGCATCTCGTGGCTCACCGCCGAAAGGAACTCCGACTTCGCGCGGCTCGCGGCCTCGGCGCTGCGCCGGGCGAGCTCGGCCTCGAGCCGCGCCTGCCGTTCGCGTTGGGCGGCCCGGCGCGCGGTGACGTCGAGAACGGTGGCGCTCAGCTGCACGGGTTCACCCTCGGCGCCGCGCACCAGCGACACCGTGGCCACGACGACGGTCTCGGGCCCGTCGTCGCGCCGGACGGTGCGCACCTCGGCATGGCTGCTGCGCTCGCGTCCGCCCGCGACCCGGCGGACGGCGGCAGCGAACCGCGGCCGGTCGTCCGCATCGACGTGGTCGGCGAGGGCGGTGCCGACCAGGTCGCCGGCGTCCCGGCCGAGCAGGTCCTGCAGCGCGGCGTTCGCGCTCGTCACCCGTCCGTCGGTGTCGAGCAGGGCCAGGCCGACGGCGGTGTCCTCGAACGCGCGTCGGAACCGCTCCTCGCTGACGGTCAGGCGGCGCACCATGCCCGCGTGCTCGATGGCGACCCCGGCGAGGCCGGTGAGGTGGGCGACCACCCGACGCTCGCGGCCGTCGGGCTCGTGGACGTGCCGGTGGTAGACGGCGAACGTGCCGGTGACGTCACCGTGGGCGCCGAGGATGGGCGACGACCAGCAGGCGCGCAACCCGGCGGCGTCGGCGAGATGCCGGTACCGCGCCCAGCGCGGATCGGTGTGCACGTCGCGGATCACGACCGGACGGGCGCCGTAGGCCGCCGCCCCGCACGCACCCTCGTCCGGGCCGGGCGCGAGACCGTCGATCGCGGACGAGTAGTCGGCCGGCAGGCTGGGCGCCGAACCGTGGCGCAGCACGCCGCCGTCGAGCAGCAGCAGCGAGCACGCGCTGCCGGGCAGCAGCCGCTCGAGCGTGCCGGTGATGACGTCCAGAACCGCGGGCAGCGGCGACCCCGACGACATGCGGGCCAGCACCTCGCTCTGGCACGCGAGCAGCGTCTCGGTGTCGGCCCGCTCCTCGCGGGCATCGCGTTGGGCGACGGCGGTCATGGGGTGGCCTCGTCCCCGTCCGGCGGCTCGAACTGGTAGCCGACGCCCCGGACGGTGCGCAGGGCCGGCACCCGGTGGCCCGTGCCCAGCTTGTGCCGCAGCCGGTGCACGTGCTCGGTGACGGTGGCCTCGCCCTGCCAGTCGGACGACGACTGCCACACCTGTGCCAGTAGCTGCGCCCGGGTGAACACGTGGCGCGGGTGGGCGGCGAGGAACGCGAGCAGGTCGAATTCGCGGGCGGTGAGCTCGACGCGGGTGCCGTCGTGCGTCACCTCGCGCGACGCCGGGTCGATGGTCAGCGCGCCGGCCTCGATGCGGGCCGGCCGCAGCGTGCCGCGGCTGCGCCGCAGCAGCGAGCGGACCCGTGCCTCGAGCTCGCCCGGCGAGAACGGCTTGACGAGGTAGTCGTCCGCACCCTGGTCGAGGCCGACGATGCGGTCGGTCTGCCCGCTGCGCCCGCTGAGCACGATCACCGGCAGGTCGGCCGGCGCGGCGGTGGCGCCGTCGCGCACCTTGCGCAACACGTCCAGCCCGCCGATGCCCGGCAGCGACAGGTCGAGCACCACGAGATCCGGACGGTCGTCGCCGAGCCGCGCGACCGCGCTGCCGCCGTCGCCCGCCTGCGCGACCGTGAACCCCGCCGCTTCGAGCTGCCACGCGACCACCGTGCGCACCCCGTCGTCGTCGTCGACGACCAGCACGCGTCCCGCGTTGTCGGACACGACCACCCCGCATCGCCGTCGCGGCGTCGACCGCCGCTGTGACCCGGGGCACAGAGTAGACGGTGCGGCCCGGGGCGGGATGTGTTCCCGACGCCCGCAGGTTGTCCCCGGGTCGGCCACCGCCGGTGGCGACAGGAAGGATGTGCGCGTGAACCATCCCTCGACCGCCCGCGGCCGCGACGCCACGCTGCTCGTGGCCTTCGCCGCGGCACTGTGGGGCCTCGACGGCCTGCTCCGCAAACCGCTGGCCACCGACCTGGACGCGGGCACGGTGGTGCTCTGGGAGCACCTGATCGTGACCGCGCTTCTCCTGCCGGTGCTGCCGGGAGCGCTCCGTGCGTTCGCGACGCGCTGCACGCGCCGCGAGCAGCTCGCCGTCGTCGTCATCGGCGTCGGATCGTCGGCGGTCGCCACGGCACTGTTCACGGAGTCCTTCGCCCTCGCCGGGGCGAGCGGTGACTACATCACCCCGCTGGTGCTGCAGAAGCTGCAACCGGTCTTCGCCGTCCTGCTCGCGGTGGTGCTGCTGCACGAACGGCTGCGCGCCCGTTATGCGCTGTACGCCGTACCCGCGCTCGCGGGAGCGTGGCTGCTGACCTTTCCCCACCCGTCCGACGTGCAGGTCTCGGCCCTGAAGCCGGCGCTGTTCGCGATCGGCGCGGCCGTGCTGTGGGCGGCGGGCACCGTGTTGGGACGGCTGGTGTCGGCATCCCTGACCTGGCGCGAGACCACCGCGCTGCGGTTCGCGTTCGGCCTGGTCGGGGCGGTCGCGGTCGTGCAGGTGACGGACGCCGCCTGGACGCCGGGCTGGGGCAACATGACCGGCCTCGTGCTGCTCGCCCTCATCCCGGGCCTGATCGCGCTCGCCATCTACTACCGGGGCCTGCGCTCGACGGCGGCGTCGCGGGCCACCCTGGCCGAGCTGGCCTTCCCGGCCACCGCGGCGCTCGTGGGCGTGTGGTTCCTCAACGACCGGACGTTCACCGGCACCCAGTGGGTCGGGCTGGCGGTCGTCGCCGTCTCGGTGGTCGCCCTCGGCTGGAACGAGCAACGCCGTCGCCCGGCCGTGGCCGCGCCCGAGCCGGAGCGCGTCCTCTCGGGCTGACACCTAAGTGACCGGTGGGTAACATCCGGCTCATGACGGAGCCCCGACGCCGCGTCCACGCCTTCACCGACGACGCGCTCGGCGAGCACGACGCCGTCGGTCTCGCCGAGCTGGTCCGGCGGGGCGAGGTCAGCCGCGAGGAGCTGGCCGCCGCGGCGGCCGCGCGCTCGCGGGCCGTGGAACCCACGCTGCACGCCATCGCCTTCGACCTGCGCGACGAGCCGCGCTACCCCGAATCACGCGACGGCGCGCTCGACGGCGTCCCCACGTTCGTGAAGGACAACACCGATGTCGGCGGGGTGCCGACCAACCACGGCAGCGAGGCCTACACCGCCCGTCCGGCCAAGAAGGACGGCGCGTACACGCGGCAGTACCGCAGCACGGGGATGACCGTGCTCGGCAAGTCGCGGATGCCCGAGTTCGGCTTCAACGCCACCACCGAGTTCATGACCGGCCCGCCGACGGTGAACCCGTGGCACACCGGCCACTCGGTGGGCGCGTCGTCCGGCGGGTCGGCCGCGATGGTCGCCGCGGGCGTCGTCCCCATCGCCCACGCCAACGACGGCGGCGGGTCGATCCGCATCCCCGCCGCGAACGCCGGCCTGGTCGGGCTCAAGCCGTCCCGTGGCCGGCACGTCGACGGCGAGCAGGCCCGGCAGCTGCCGATCAACATGGTCAGCGAGGGCGTCGTCACGCGCACCGTCCGCGACACCGCGGCCTTCGTCGCCGCCGCCGAGGACCACTGGCGCAACCCGAAGCTGCCGCCCGTCGGCCTCGTGACCGGGCCCGCTCAGCGGCGGCTGCGGGTCGGGCTGATCGAGACGTCGGTGACGGGTGCGCCGGTCGACCCGGCCGTGCGCGATGCGCTGCTGTCGACGGCGAAGCTGCTGGAGCAGGAGGGGCACATCGTCGAGCCGATCGACCTGCCCGTCACCGAGCAGTTCGCCGCCGACTTCGTGCAGTACTGGGCGCTGCTGTCCGAGCTGGTCGTCGCCACCGCGCGCCTCGTGCTCGACCGCGGCTTCGACGCGTCCCGGTGCGACGGGCTCACCCGCGGGCTGCGCGCGTTCCACCGGCGCCACCTGCACCGCACGCCGGGCGCGATCCGCCGGCTGAAGAAGGTGCCCGACCAGTGCGCGAAGCTCGTGCAGCAGGGCGGCGAGGTCGTGCTCTCGCCGGTGCTCGCCCGCACCGCTCCGCCGCTGGGGTGGATCTCCCCCACCGTGCCGTACGACGAGCTCATCGACCGGCTGATCAACTACGTCTCCTACACCCCGCTGCACAACATCTCCGGTCAGCCGGCGATCTCGCTGCCGGCCGGGCTGACGGACGACGGCCTGCCGACCTCGGTGATGCTCTCGGCCGCGCACGGCGACGAGCGGACGCTGATCGAGCTGGCGTACACGCTCGAGGCGGCCCGGCCGTTCCCCCGCATCCAGGACTGACCTCCCGCTTCCCCGGCCCGCTCGGCCCCATGTCAGCGCCGCGGGTGGGTTGCTCGGCCCCATCGCAGCGCCGCCACGGAGATCAACTGGCGACGCTGCCATGGGGCCAGGCGGCCTGTCGGGTGCTACGACACGACACCGTCCGCCTCGTAGCGACGCACAAGGCCCGGCGCGCCCGGCGTCGGATACCGTCCGCGCCATGGCGGTGCTCCTGCGCGGTGCGCGGCTGGTCGACCCGGCCGACGGCAGCGACGCGGCGGCCGACCTGCGGGTGCGTGACGGCCGTATCGCCGGGCGCGGGCCGCTCGTGCCCGAGGACGGCGACGAGGTCGTCGACGTCACGGGTCTCGTGCTGGGTCCCGGGTTCGTCGACCTGCACAGCCACGTCGACTCGGTGGCCGGCCACCGGCTGCAGGCGCTCGACGGCGTGACGACCGCCCTGGACCTCGAGTCGGGGCTCATGCCGATCGAGGACGCGCTGCGGCGGGCGACCGACCAGGGCCGCCCGCTGAACTTCGGCTTCTCGGCGTCGTGGGCAGGAGCGCGCGCTCGCGTGCTCAGCGGCACCGACCCGGACGGGTCCGTGCTGGGTGCGCTGCACCTTCTCGACGACCCGCGCTGGCAGCAGGACTCCACGCCCGAGCAGCTCGCTGCCTGGCTGGACCTGATCGAGCACGAGCTCGCGCACGGCGGCCTCGGCATCGGCGTGACGATCGGGTACGCACCCCGCACCGACCCGGCCGAGTTCCTCGCCGTCGCGCGACTGGCCGCGCGGGCGGACGTGCCCGTCTACAGCCACGTGCGCGAGCTGATCGAGGTCGATCCGACGACCCCGATCGACGGCAGCGAGGAGCTCGCGATCGCGGCCGCCGAGACGGGCGCGCGCATGCACCACTGCCATGTGAACAGCACGTCGCGTCGACACGTCGACCGTGTGCTGCGCACGCTCGACCGGGCCCGTGCGGAGGGGTCGCAGATCACCGTGGAGGCGTATCCGTACGGCGCCGGGACGACCGCCATCGGCGCCGCCTTCCTGACGCCCGAGAGCCTGCACCGATGGGGCATCGGGCCGTCGAGCCTGACCGTGCTCACGACCGGCGAGCGGGTCGGTGACGAGGCGCGCCTGCTGCAGCTGCGGGCGTCCGATCCGGGGGCGCCGTGCGTCGTCGAGTTCCTCGACGAGAGCAACCCGTCCGACGCGGCTCTGCTGCAGCGGGCGCTCGCCTATCCCGACGCGATCGTCGCCAGCGACGCGCTGCCCGTGCTCTACGCGACGGACGGCGCGACGGTCGCCGACACCGACGTCTGGCCGCTGCCGCCCGGCGGCGCGACCCATCCCCGCACGGCCGGGACGTTCACCAAGGCGCTGCGGACGATGGTCCGCGAGCAGGGTGCCTGGACGTGGGCCGAGGCGTTCCGGCGCTGCTCCTACCTGCCGGCGCGAGTGCTCGACGACGTCGCGCCCGCGATGCGGCGCAAGGGAACGCTCGCCGTCGGCGCCGACGCCGACCTCGTCGTGCTCGACCCGGACCGGGTGACCGACGCGGCCACCTACGCCGATCCGACCCGCCCGTCCGAGGGCGTGCGTCACCTGCTGGTCAACGGTGAGTTCGTCGTCCGCGACGGTTCGCTGGTGACCGATGCCCGCCCGGGACGGGCCGTCCGAGGGGAACCGCGATGAGCGAACCGTTCGACCTCGTGGTGCGCGGCGGCACCGTCGTCACCGCCGGCGGCCGCGGCGAGGCGGACGTCGGCGTCCGTGACGGTCGAATCGTCCAACTCGGCGGGACGATGCACGGGGAACGCGAGCTCGACGCCCGCGGGTGCTACGTGCTGCCCGGCGGGCTCGACCTGCACGTGCACTTCGCCGCTCAGGCACCGCAGCCGGGCGGCCCGCCGCAGTTCGTCGACGACTTCGCCAGCGGGTCACGCGCCGCGGTCGCGGGCGGGATCACGACCTTCGGGAACATGAGCTTTCCGGACGAGGAGCACCCGACGATCCGCGGCGCGATCGCCCGCGACGAGGCGGCCGCGGCGCAGCAGTCGGTGACCGACTACCTGCTGCACCCGGGCGTGTTCACCGCGACTCCCGACCTGCCCGACGCGGTGCCGCAGCTCGCGGCCGCCGGGCACCTCAGCTTCAAGATCGTGACGCTCGGGTTCGACGTCGACCCGGCGAACCTCGTCCGCTCGGTGGCACTCGCGGGCGAGAACGGGATGCTGACGCTCGTCCACTGCGAGGACCACGCGCTCATCGACTTCGTGACCGACGAGCTCGTGCGCCACGGGCACGGTCTCGAGCGCTACGCCGACAGCCGTCCCGACTTCACCGAGTCGGCGGCGGTCGAGCGCGCAGTCGCGCTGTGCGAGGCGACGGGCGCGCCGGTGTGCATCGTCCACCTGTCGAGCGAGGCCGCCCTGGACGTCACCCGCCGGGCCCGGGCGCGAGGCCTGCCGGTGTTCGTCGAGACGCGGCCGTTCTACCTGAACCTGACGCGCGACGCCTACGACGGCGACGAACCGGGACGGTTCCTCGGCATGCCGCCGCTGCGGGAACATCGCGACCGCGAGGTGCTCTGGCGGGGCCTCGCGGACGGCAGCATCGACACCGTCGCCAGCGACCACGCGCCGTTCTTCCTCGCCGACAAGATCGACCCGGACGTCGACCTGCACACCTGCCGCAAGGGCGTCGCCGAGATCGAGGCGATGCTGCCGATGCTGTGGTCCGACGGTGTGGCGCAGGGCCGGCTGACCCCGGAGCGGCTCGTCGCGGTCGTCTCGACCAACGCCGCCCGCCTCAACGGCGTGTACCCGCGCAAGGGCACGATCGCGGTCGGGTCGGACGCCGACCTCGTCGTGCTCGACCCGCAGCGGTCGCGGGTGATCGACGCCGCCACCATGCAGTCGCGCGCCGACTACTGCGTCTACGACGGGCTCACCGTGACCGGGTGGCCGCGCTTCACCGTCAGCCGCGGTGACGTCGTCGTCGACGACGGTGAGATCACCGCCGCCGAGGGGCGCGGGCGGCTCGTGCCCCGCCTGCCGACCGCGCGCCCTTGATGTCCGGCGGACGGAGGTCGGCGAGCCGCGCGCACACCTCGTCCGCCAGCTGGTGCGTGTCGGGCCAGGGGAACCACGGCAGGCTCGCCTGCAGCGTCGCCTGGCCGTGCAGTCCGATCCACATGCGCGTGGCGGCGGCCTCCGCGGACGTCGCCGTCGAGGCCCCGGTGTCGATGCACGCGGCCACCGCGTCGAGCAGGGCGCCGAACGCCTCCGCGCCGGGGATGGTGCGGACGGTGACCGCGGGGCCGTCGCAGTCGGCGGTGGGGACGGGCTGCTCGACACGGTGGCGTTGGAACAGCACCCGGTAGTGGTGCGGACGTTCGGCGGCGAACGCGAGGTAGGCGCTGCCGACGGCCCGCAGCCGTTCGACCGGATCGTCGGCGCGGTGCGGGGCCGCCAGGAGAGCCTGGGTCAGTTCACCGAAGGTCTCCTGGACGACGGCGAGCACGATGTCGGCCGGGCCGTCGAAGTGCGCGTAGATGGCCGGCGCGGTGATGCCCGCCTCGCGCGCGACCGCGCGCAAAGTGACGGCGTCCTCGCTACCGGTGCGCTCGAGCAGGCGGCTCGCCGCGGACACGATGTCCTCGCGCAGCCGCGCACCCTGACCGCGACGGTTCGGCGCCCTGACCATGGTTTGACTTTACAGCTGTTCACCTATTCACTGGCTAAACAGTCGTAAAGTTCTCGGACGGAGACAAGCATGTTCCTGGGGTTCCGTGTCGCCGTCGCGTGGCATCGGCCGTTGATGCTCTTCGCCGCCGCCATGACGGTCACCGCGCTCGCCGCCGCGTTGGGCTACCTGCTCGACGACCGCACGCTCGCGGGCGTCCCGATCTGGGCCAAGCCGCTGAAGTTCGCGGTGTCCTTCGCCGTCTATGCCGGCACGCTCGCCTGGCTGATCTCGCGGCTGCAGCGGCCCCGCGCACGTCGGTGGGCCACTCGCGCCGGCACCGTGCTCGCCGTCGCGTCGACCCTCGAGATGGCCGCGATCGTCGGGCAGGCCGTGCGGGGGCGGCAGAGCCACTTCAACACCGCGACGCCGTTCGACCGCGCCGTGTTCGGCGCGATGGGAGCGCTGGTCGTCGTCATCTTCCTGGCCACCGTCGCCGTCGCCGCGGCGTTGCTGCGCGACTCCCCCGCGTTGGACGCACCCCTTGCCACCGCGCTGCGCGCCGGGCTGCTGCTGAGCGTCGTCGGCATGGCCGTCGCGTTCCTGATGCTGCGTCCCACGAACGCGCAGAGTGCGGACGGGCCGCGGGCGACGACGATCGGTGCGCACAGCGTCGGCGCCGAGGACGGCGGGCCGTCCCTGCCGTTGATCGGGTGGAACACCGAGGCCGGCGACCTGCGGGTGCCGCACTTCGTCGGCCTGCACGCGTTGCAGGTGCTGCCGCTGGTCGCGCTGCTGCTGGCGAGCAGACCTCTCGCGGCCCGCATCGGCGCACGGGCACGGCGGCACCTGATGCTCGTCGCGTCGGGCGGGTACGCGGGCGGCGTCGCCCTCACGCTGTGGCAGGCGCTGCGCGGACAGTCCGTCGTCGCGCCGGACGCGGCGACGCTCGCGGCGGCGTCGGCGCTCCTGTCGGCCGTGGGCGTGGCTGCCGCGGTCGTCATCCGTTCCGGCCGTCGGTCTGTCCTCGAACCGGTGCCGGCATGAACCGCGGCGCCCGCGCGACGGTTGCCGCCTACCTCGTCCTGGCCGTCGCCGGTCTGCTCGGCACCTGGTACTTCAACCTGCAGTTCGGCGGCTCGCAGGACTTCACCGTCGGCAACTATCTGCGCGGGTGGTTCGCGAACTCGGCGAGCTCGTCCGCCGGCGTCGACCTGATCGTCATCGTGCTCGTCGCGTGGCTGCTCTACGCCCGCGAGAGTCGTCGTCTGCGGCTGGCGTGGTGGGTACCGATCCTGTTCGCGGTGCTGTCGGTGGCCGTGGCCGTCTCGTTCGCGCTGCCGCTGTTCCTCGCGGTGCGCGAATGGCGGGGCGACCCCGACCGCGTACGACGACCCGGCGTCCCGGAGATTCCGCGCAGGTCGAGACGCTAGTCCGAAGGTTGGTGCGGATGCGTTTCGGACGGCGCGTTTCGGCCGCCCCGTCGATCGGCAGCTTTGTGAGCGGTTCAGTAGCCGGCCGGCTCAGCCGCGTCAGCGCGTCGGTCGGGACACCTCGACGGATCGCTCGGCGAACCATGGTGACTCGAACGGCACGACGTCGAACAGCAGGCCGGAAGGATCACGCATCACGACCCACGCCCGGCCGTCGGCAACCTTGACGGCCCCGAGTCCGGTCAATCGCTCGACCTCCGCGTCGACGTCGTCGGTCTCGATGTCGACATGAAAACGCGCCGCGTCGTCGCCGACGTTCTGCAGACCGACCCACGGCAGCGACGCCGCATCAGGCAGAGCCGAGAACTCAGGATGTGCCGCGACCTCCTGCGCCTCGGTCGAGAGCGCAGCCGCCCAGAAGGCGCGCGTCGCTGCGAAAGTGGCGGCCGGTGCGTCGACGACGACCTCTCGTAACAAGATCCGGTGCATGCCCACCAGTCCTAACGAACCCCCGGTCGGGCCACAACCCCGCGTGCTGCGAAGAAGGGGCGCATGGCTGCCGCAAGCGGCCCCCGGCGCCTCCGGCGCGACCTCGTGGATGCGCCGTCGTCACGACCTGTGCCGGCCGGTCAGGGACGACGACGTCACGGCTGGTCGCGATGCTTGGCCCAATCGGTGCCGGGCACGTCACCGCGGAATGCCTCTCGCTGACGGGCGAGACGACGAGCATCGCGGAACCGTCTTCCGATCAGGCCGGCCGAGGCGGTCTTCGATCTGTGCCTACGGTCGGCGCGATCCATCCAGTAGGCGGATTCCAGCAGCACTGCCACGACGAGCACGATCGCGAACGCCTTGAACAAGTCGTACACCCACCTGATGACGTCCGCCGGTGACAAGCGCGCGGCGACCGTCGAAACGGTCGCGGCCCGAGTGGGTCATCTCAGGCCTCGTGGTTGGCGATGACGAGTTCGGCGACGCGGTCGTCCCGCAGCGTGAACCGGTAGTCGAGCTCGGCGACGCCGCCGGGGAACGTGCCCTCGAGCCGCAGGGTCACGATCCAGTGCATGTCGTCGACGCCCCGGGCGCCGACCTGCTCGGTCGTGTACTCGAACTCGGTGCCGGCGTCGCGCACGAACGCGTGGATCGCGTCTCGGCCGCGGAAGGTCTCCGCCTGGTCGACGACGACCGCGTCGTCGGCGACGAACGCGATCGCGGTGTCGGCGTCGTGGAGGTTCGCCGCGGCGAGGAAGTCGCGGACGGTGGTCGGGAGTTGGCTCTCGATGTCGTGTGTCATGGGTCCACGGCGTGGCGTCGCCGCGCGGGAGGGTCAAGCAGTGGACTCTCCCCCAGGGGGAGAGTCCAGACTGCGGGAGTGCTGACGATCGGCGAGTTCTCGCGCCTGACCCACCTGAGCGTCCGGACGCTGCGCCGCTACCACGACGCCGCGCTGCTCGAACCCGCGGTCGTCGACGAGGCCACCGGGTACCGGTACTACGGCGTCGACCAGATCCCGACGGCGCAGGTCATCCACCGGCTTCGCGAACTCGACGTCCCGCTGAACGACGTGCAGCGGATCCTGCGGACGCCCGATCCAAGCGTTCGGTCGACGCTGGTCGCCGACCATCTGCAGCGACTCGAGGACGAGCTCGCCCGCACCCGCGCCGCGGTCGTGTCGCTGCGCCGCCTGCTGCGGCCCGACCCGGCGCCGATCGGCGTCGAACTGAGGGCCGAGCCGGCGCAGACGGTCGCAGCGGTCGAGGCGGATCTGCGGCAGGGCGAGGTCGAGAGCTGGTTCGCCGGCGCGGTGGCGGAGCTCGTGGCAGCGGTCGGCGCGGACGCGACCGGCCCGCTGGGAGGCATGTACGACAACGCCCTGTTCGAGCAGGAGCACGGGCACGCGCTGCTCTACCTGCCGACTGCCGCGCCGCCGCGCACGGGACGGGTCCACCCGGTGACGCTGCCCGCGGCGGAACTGGCCGTCGCCACGCACGTCGGCGAACACGACGGCGCCGACGTCACCTACGGGCAACTCGGCACCTGGGTCGTGCAGAACGCGATGTCGGTCGCCGGCCCAGTCCGCGAGGTGTACCGCGTCGGGCCCGGTGACACACCCGACCCCGACGCGTGGCGCACCGAGATCGGCTGGCCGGTCTTCCGGGTCACCTGACGCGCCGGCCTACACCCCGCCCCAGCGCGCCAGGGCATCGATCGCCTCGCGCAGGGCAAGTCCGCGCTCGGTCAGGGCGTAGGCCCTCGTGTTGTGGTGCAGCGGCAGGCGCGTGAGCACGCCCGCCGCCTCGAGTTCGCGCAGACGGGTGGCGAGCATGTTGGTCGGCACGCCGAGATCGCGCTGCAGATCGCCGTACCGCTGTGGTCCGTCGAGCAGCCGCTCGACGATCAGCAGCGCCCACCGCGCCCCGACGACCTCGACGGCCGAGGCGAGGTCGCTCACGTGGCCCGGTCGGCGTCCGGCTTCATCCAGAACGGCGACCAGTGGTAGCCGTCGAGGTCGTCGAACTGGCGCTGGTACATGAACGGGTAGTCGTCCACGTCGCCGATGCGTCCGCCCGCGGCACCGGCGCGTTCGACGAGCTCGTCGACCGCCTCGCGGCTGTCGAGGTCGAACGACACCGTCACCTTGGACGGGGTGTCCGGTCCGCCGACGAGATCCTCGGTGCCGCCGACGCTCGCGTACATCTCACGGCTGCCGAGCATGAGGAACTGCTCCGGCGCGATCGCGAAGCACGACACGTTGTGGTCGGACATCTCGGGATTGAGGGTCCAGCCGAGGGCGCTGTAGAACGCCGTCGCCCGCTCGACGCTGTCGACGGGGCAGGTGATGAAGAGGCTCATGCGGTGACACTTGCAAAATGCAAGTTGCGCGTCAAGGGTGCGCCTACGCCTGTTGCATCAGCTGGACGAGGTTGCCGCAGGTGTCGTCTAGAACGGCGGTGACGACCGGTCCCATGACGGTCGGCGGCTGCGTGAACCGCACGCCCGCCGCGTCGAGTCGGCGGTACTCCGCCTCGACGTCGTCGACGGCGAACACGGTGAACGGGATGCCGTCCTCGGCGAGGGCGGCCTTGAACGTCTTCGCGGCGGGATGTTCGTCGGGCTCGAGCACCAGCTCGACACCGTCCGGCGCGTCGGGTGACACGACGGTCAGCCACCGGTGCTCCCCCAGCGGGACGTCGTGCTTCAGCACGAAGCCGAGCACGTCGGTGTAGAAGCGCAACGCCTTCGCCTGGTCGTCGACGAAGACGCTCGTCATCGCGATTCTCATGTGTCCTCCTGCGGTCGTGTCAGCCAACGGTCGACGAGATGGGCGAGCGGACCTCGGTCGAGGTCGTGGAACTTGTACCGGCCCTCCCGGTGCGCGGTCACGAGTCCCGCATCGACCAGGACGTCGAGGTGCTGCGAGACCGCCTGGCGTGACGACGCGACACGGTGCTTGCTCGCGAGCCGGGCGCACAGCTCGAACAGCGTCTGGTGATCTCGTTCTGCGAGCTCGTCGAGGATCGCGCGCCGGGTCGGGTCGGCGAGCGCCTTGAACACGTCGCCCACACCGAGCGACCATAGGCAAGTAGCTACTTGCCTGTCAATCGGCCTCGGCCACGGGCAGACCCCGCGCTCCGGGACGCTCGCGGAACACGGCGCCCGCGGTCGTTCCCTCGTCCGCGCGGTGCCCGTCCCGCTTGGTGGTGACGTACAGCTCGTCGAGGTCGGGCCCGCCGAAGCAGCACGCGGTCACCTGGCGGACGGGCAGGCGGACCACGTCGGCGAGGGTGCCGTCCGGTTCGTAGCAGCGCACCGCGGCGCCGTCCCACAGCGCGACCCAGACCCGGCCGTCCGCGTCGACGGTGAGACCGTCCGGGTACCCGGCGCCGTCCTCGATCGTGACGAAGGGGCGGCGGCGCACGCCTCCGTCCGCCACGGTCTCGAGGATGTCGACCCGGCGGGTGAGCGTGTCGGTCCAGTAGGCGTGCGCGCCGTCGGGCGACCAGGCGATGCCGTTGGACAGCCCCACGTCCCGCACCACGGTCGTCGCCCTACCGCCGGTTATGCGCAGAAGTGCGCATCGGGCGCCCGCGAAGTCGGTCGCCGCCGACCCGGCCCAGAGGGCGCCGTCCGGAGCGCACCCGCCGTCGTTGAGGACGACGTCGCGCTCGGTCCACAGCGGCGGACCAACGGTGACCGGCGCACCCCAGTCGTCGGCGAATGCGATGCTGCGTGCCAGGGCGATCACGAGCCCGCCGTCGCGACGGGGACGGACGAACGCGGCCCGCTCACCGACGTGCCACCGCTCGACGGCACCGTCCGGGGTCAGCCGCAGCACGTCACCCGCGCCCTGGTCGACCCACACCAACCCGCCCTGGCCGGGCAGCCAGACCGGCGCCTCACCGAAATCCGCCTCGGGCGCGGTCACCTGCTCCACTCAGCGGTCGCCGACGAACCGGTCGGGCAACCCGGCGACGGTGCCGGCCACCCGGCGGCCGGGCGTACGGTAGGGGCTGTCGGCGGCGGCCGTCTCGTCCAACGCGACCCCGAGCCCGGGTGACGTGGGTACGGCGAGCCGCCCGTCGACGATCGCGTCGAGGCCGAGGTCCGCGCCGGTGCCGAGCGCGGACCACGCGGGAACCAGGTGCACCGGGTACTCCATCGCACGCACGGCGGGGACGGTCGCGGCCACCACGAGGTTCGCCGCCAGGGACACCGGG
Organism: Jatrophihabitans fulvus; assembly: GCF_054781375.1. Lineage (NCBI taxonomy): Bacteria > Bacillati > Actinomycetota > Actinomycetes > Jatrophihabitantales > Jatrophihabitantaceae > Jatrophihabitans > Jatrophihabitans fulvus. Next base: position 1,292,794 of record NZ_BAAGUN010000001.1, on the reverse strand, counting down.
CCCGCGCAGACGTGCGGGGCGACGCGCGCGCCGTAGTACGCCGCGAGCAGCGCCGCCTCGCGCGTCTCGGCGATACCGCCGCTGACGGACGCGTCCGGCTGGAAGACGCTGATGCCACCGTGCTGCAACGCGTCGATCGCCTCCTCGCGGCCGTAGAGGTGCTCGCCGTAGGCGATGGGGACGCGCGATTTGTCGCACAGTCGCGCAATAGCCGCGCGGTTGACCTGCGGGACGGGTTCCTCGAACCAGCGAACGCCCAGCTCGTGCAGGCGATCGGCGATCTCGAGAGCCGTGGGCAGGGTGTAGGTCTCTCCCCCGTCGACCATGAGTTCGACGTCGGCCGGCAGCAACTCACGCAGCTCGGCCAGCGTTGCCAGGTCGCTCTTCCAGTCCGGGCCGGTGCGCACCTTCACCATCCGCACACCGCGCTCGAGCAGCGGGGTGACCAGCTCGAGATGCTGCTGCGCCGGCCCCTCCTCCAGGAACGTCGCGGAGGCGTAGACGGGGACGGCGTCGTGCGCCCGTCCGATGAGGTCGGTGACGGACAGGCCGGCGCTCTGCCCGACGAGGTCCCAGAGCGCGATCTCGATCGCGCTGCGCGCCTGCACCGCCACCCACTGGTCGCCGAGCCTGCGTCGTGTCGACAACCGCAGCAGCGTGGCCAGCGGCGGCGCGGCGACGAGGTCCCGGTCGAGCAACAACGGCGCGAAGGCGTCGCGGACGACGGTGGCCAGCACACCCGCGTAGGTGACCCCGTAGCTGTCGCACGCCTCGCCCCACCCGACGAGCCCGGTGTCCGTCTCGACGCGGACGAACAGGAAGGACATCGGCTCCCGCCCCAAGGCGAACGTCACCGGCACCGGCTCGACACTCGTGATGCGCATGGCCGGACTATCGACGACCACGGCGCGAGCGTCAATGCAAGATGCCGTCTTGCATGGCGATTCGGGAGGGATTGTGCTGCCAGCCCAACTCGCCCAGCGGAACCGGCAGCGCGGGCACGATGACGCGGGGCCTGATCGGGGCTAACTTGTGCCCATGACGACGGTGCACTTCCCCGCGGACCCGCCCGAGCTCGCCCACTTCGACGGCGAGAAGGGCCCGTGGATGTCCCGGTTCAGCGCCGACTACGCGGCCTTCCTGCAGACGCACGTCGACCGGGACCTGCAGTACGTCCCCGACCGCATCCTGGCCATGCTGCAGGCGTCCGCGGGCATCGTGCAGAACATGGAGATCAACCAGCTCGAGCACGGACTCATCACGGCCACGATGGCCGAGCGCGCCGGCATGGACGTCGACGTCGTCGTCGCCGCGCTGTGCCACGACATGGGCAAGGTCATCTCGACGCCGAACCACTCGGCGATCGCCGCCGAGATGATCAAGGCGTACGTGCACGACGACGCGTACTTCATGGTGAACGTGCACCAGGACTTCGAGGGCATCCACTACTTCGGCTACATGGGCCTGGACCCGATGATGCGGTTGCAGCACAAGGACCACCCCGCCTACGAGCTGGCCGAGCGGTTCGCCGACGAGTGGGACGAGAAGGCCTTCGACCCCGACTACGACCACCTGCCGCTCGAGCACTTCGAACCGATGGTGCGCGAGGTGTTCCTGCGTCCGGCGAAGCGGCCGGCACACTGGCGGGCACCCGAGGCGGCCGTCGTCTGACCACGCCCGAAGACCACTCACTGCGCACGTCGGCCGAGGCCGCCGCCCTCGCCGGCGGCGAATGGGCCGACGTGCTGCTCGCGCTGCACCGAGCCAGCGGTGAGGCCGTCCGGCTCGTCGCGGCGGACGGCGCCCTGCTGTGCCAGGTCGACGCAGCGGGGGTCCACGAGTTCGACGGCGCGCAGACCTTCGACGCCGACCGTCCGGCCGTGGTGTCCGCCGCCGAGCTGCGGCGCGCGTTCGCGGCGTCCGGACCCGTGGCGGTGCGCTGCGTCGACGGGGTGCGGACGACCGCGATCGCCGTCCGCACCGGCGAACGGCGCGTCGGCCTGCTGATGGTCGCGGCGGCGGGACCGCAAGCACGCGCCCACCTGGCCGACGTGGTGACCGCGACCGCGATCGTCGCCGTGCGTCGCGACGCCGAGGCCGCCGCCGTCGCACAGACCGCGGCCTGGTTCGTCGACGAGCTGCGTTTCGGCACCTCCCGCGACCCGACCGAGCTGACCGCGGTGGGACGCCGCTTCGGCGTCGACCTGGCCACGGAGCAGGTCGGCGTCGAGCTGCACTACGACGGCACCGACCGGCGCATGTTCAGCACCGCTCTCACCTGGATCGAGACACCCGTCCGGCACGAGGAACAGCGGGCGTGGACGGTGCTGCCCGCCGACGCACCCGACCGGGCCGGCCTCACCGCCCGGCGGCTCGCGTCGATGGTGGGCGACGGCACGGTGCGGGTGGCGACGGGCAGCCCGGCCGCCGGCGCGACGGCGCTGCGACGCTCGTTCGCCCGGGCCCGGTTCACGATGGCGCACGCGATCCGCACCGGCCTGGACGGTGCCGTGACGTTCGGGTCGCTGGGCGCTCTCGGCCTGCTGTCGGACCTGTCCCGCGACGACCTGGAGACCTTCGTTCGCAGCCGTCTCGGGCCGGTGCTCGACCGCGCGGAACTGCTGGACACGCTGCGCGCGTGGTTCGGCTCCGGCGGCAGTTGGCTGGCCGTCGCGAACCGCACCCACATCCACCGCAACTCGGTGGGCCACCGTCTCGAGCGCATCAGGAGCCTGCTCGGGGTCGACCCGGGCGATCCCGCCGTGGCGCTCGACCTGCAGGTCGCGCTCTGCGCCGCCGACATCCTCGCCTCCGACCCGTGACCCGCGGCGGTCCGCCCGTGAGGATCGTGACCGGACGGGCTTGATCGGCGCCGTCGCCTGCCGATGGTGCGGACGGGTGACGACTGAAGCCAGCGGTCAGCGCCCGCGTCCAGCATGTCCGGAGTCGCCGCGTGACCGCCCACCCCGTTGCCGTCCGGCCTGACCCGCCGGCCGACCGCCACACCCTGTCCGAGCTGCTGCTGGACGGCGGGATCAGGTCGGTGTACCAACCGATCGTCGATCTGTACTCCGGGACGACGGTCGCGTTCGAGGCCTTCGCCCGCGGCCCCGAGGGCCACCCGCTCGCCACGCCGGATCGGCTGTTCGCCGCCGCGGCGCGCGACGGCCTGACGGCCGAGCTGGACAGGGCGTGCCGACGCTCGGCGGTCCGGGGTGCGCGGACGGCACGGCTGGGCCGTCCGCACTCGCTGTTCCTCAACGTCGAACCGGTGGCCCTCACCGGCCGGGACCGGACGGACTTGGGCGACATCGGCATCGCCGCCACGGGCGACGCGACGCGGTTCATCGAGATCACCGAACGCGACGTGGCGTCCGACCCGGTCGCGCTGCTGCGTTTCGTGGCCGCGGCGCGCGAGCGCGGCATGGGCATCGCGCTCGACGACGTCGGCGCCGAGGTCGAGTCGCTGGCCATGCTCCCCCTGGTGCGGCCGGACGTGATCAAGCTCGATCTGCGCCTGGTGCAGGATCGGCCCGACCGGCACGTCGCGGACGTGTTCAGCGCCGTCAACGCCGAGGTCGAGAGATCCGGCAGCGTCCTGCTCGCCGAGGGCATCGAGACCGAGCAGCATCGCGACGTGGCCCTCGGCTGGGGCGCCCGGCTCGGGCAGGGATGGCTGTTCGGCCGTCCCGGACCGCTACCGCGGCGCGCGGACGGGGAGACCGATGCCGGGACGGCGCCGCTGGTGCCGCGTGCCTCGCCGGCCGGCTTCGACCTCGCCGCCGCACCGTTCGACCTCGTCGCGGGCCGGGGCACCGTCCGCACTCTCGCCAAACCGCTGTTGCTCGAGCTCAGTCACCACCTCGAACGGCGGGCGAAGGAGGGGGACGGCAACGCGCTGGTGGTCTCGACGCTGCAGCACGCCCGCTTCCTGACACCGGCGACCAGCCGCCGCTACCGGCGGTTGGCGGGCACGTGCGCGTTCGTGGCCCTGCTGGGCGAGGACCTCGCATCCGAACCCGTCGCGGGTGTGCGCGGCGGCCGCCTGCTGCCCAGCGACCCGGTGCGCGGCGAGTGGGACGTCGTAGTGCTCGGCGCCCAGTACGCCGCCGCGCTGGTGGCGCGCGACCGCGGGGACGACGGGCCCGATGAGCGTCGCCGCTTCGACTACGTGCTCACCCACGACCGCGACACCGTGACCGCGGTCGCGGCGGCCCTGCTCGCCCGGTGCGGGCGGGCCTACGCGTCGCCCAGCGCGACGAGCGGCGACTCGACGCAGTCGGCGAGGTAGCGCAGGAACCCGCCGGCCACTCCCCCGTCGCAGACGCGGTGGTCGAAGGCGAGGGTCAGCTGCGTGACCTTGCGGACGGCCAGCTGCCCGTCGACGACCCACGGCTTGTCGACGATCCGTCCGATGCCGACCATCGCCGCCTCGGGATGGTTGATGATCGCGGCGGAGCCGTCGACGCCGAAGACGCCGTAGTTGTTGACCGTGATGGTTCCGCCGGTGAGGTCGGACGGGGTCAGCTTCCCGTCCCGTGCCGCCGCGGTGCGTTCGGCGAGTGCGTCGGCGAGTGCGCGCAGCGACATCGACGACGCATCCCGGACGACGGGCACGACCAGCCCGCGCTCGGTCTGTGCGGCGAAGCCGACGTGCACGGCGTCGTGCTGCACGACGTCCGAACCGTCGACGCTGGAATTCAGCTCCGGGAAGCGCCGCAGCCCCAGCACGACGAAGCGGGCGAGCAGCGCCAGCACGCCGATTCGGTTGCCGTCCGCCCGGGCCCGCAGCACGTCGCGCGCGGCGAGCAGTTCGGTGGCGTCGACGTCCACCCAGACCGTCGCCTCGGGGATCTCGCGACGCGAGCGGGCGACCATCTCGGCCATCGCGCCGCGCACCCCGCGCAGCGGCGTCCGGGAAGCGGGGTCCGGCTGCCGCTCCTGGCGGGCGAGGGCGGCCTCGACGTCCGCTCGGCGCACGAGACCGTGCGGAGCGGTGGCCGCGAGCGCGCGCAGGTCGAGTCCGGCGTCGCGCGCCTGCTTGCGCACCAGCGGGGAGATGACGGGGACGGGACCCGCCGCGACGGGTTCCGGGGCGGGCTCGGGGACGGCCTCGAGCGCACGCCGGCGCCGGCGGCGCGGCTCGTCCGCGGGCGTGCCGTAGCCGATGAGGACGTTGCCGGAGCCCCCGGCGCTCACGACCCCCGGCTCACGCAGTCCCTGCGCCTCGCCGACGGTGAGCAGCGGCTGCCCGACAGCCAGGCGCGTGCCGGGCTCGGCGTGCAGCGCGGTGACCGTGCCGGCGAACGGCACCGGCACCTCGACGGACGCCTTCGCGGTCTCGACCTCGACGACGGGCTGGTCGATCTGCACGGTGTCGCCGACGGCGACGTGCCACGAGACGATCTCGGCGCCGTCGAGGCCCTCGCCGAGGTCGGGCAGCAGGAAGTCAGGCACGGTCGTCCCACTGCAGCGAGTCGACGGTGTCGAGGATGCGGTCGACGGACGGCAGGTGGTGCTTCTCGAGCGACGGCGGCGGGTACGGCACGTCGAACCCGGTGACGCGGCGGATCGGCGCCTCGAGGTGGTGGAAGCACTGCTCGGTGAGGCGGGCCACGACCTCGGCGCCGTAGCCGAGGAACCCGGACGCCTCGTGGACGACCACGGCCCGTCCGGTGCGCCGCACCTCGGCCACGACCGTCTCGTCGTCGAACGGGGCCAGCGAGCGCAGGTCGACGACCCCGAGGTCACGCCCCTCCTCGGACGCGGCGTCCGCGGCCTCGAGTGCGGTCGCGACGGTGCCGCCGTAGGTGATGATCGTGGCGTCCGCACCCGGCCGCAGCACGGCGGCGCGGTCGATCGCGGGACCCTCCTGGGTGAGCGGTTCGGACGACGTCGTCCAGTAGCGGCGCTTCGGTTCGAGGAAGATCACCGGGTCGGGGCACCCGATCGCCTGGCGCAGCAGGCGGTACGCGTCGGCGGGCGAGCTGGGCGTGACGACACGCAGGCCCGGGGTGTGCGCGTAGTAGGTCTCGGACGAGTCGCAATGGTGCTCGACGCCGCCGATACCGCCGCCGTAGGGGATGCGGATGACCACGGGCAGTTCGACCCGTCCGCGGGTGCGGTTGCGCAGCTTGGCGAGGTGGCTGGTGATCTGCTCGAAGGCCGGGTAGGCGAAGGCGTCGAACTGCATCTCGATCACGGGGACGAGCCCGTTCATGGCCATGCCGATCGCGGTGCCCACGATGCCCGACTCGGCCAGCGGCGAGTCGAACACGCGGCTGTCGCCGAACCGGGCGGCCAGGCCGTCCGTCACACGGAAGACGCCACCGAGGGTGCCGACGTCCTCGCCGAACACGACCACCCGGTCGTCCGCCTCGAGGGCGTCGGCCAGGCCACGGTTGATCGCCTGCGCCATCGACACCGCGGGGGCATCGGCCAGGGTGGCGGTCATGCGTCGGCCAGTTCCGCGCGGAGCATCTCGCGCTGGGCACGCAACGACGCGGGCATGTTTGCGTAGACGTGCGCAAACAGTTCGTCGGGCTGGACGTCGACGTCGGCGTTCATCGCGTCGCGGACGGACGCGGCGAACCGCTCGGCGTCGTGTTTCGCGGCCTCGACCGCGGCGTCGTCGAGCACGCCGCGCTCGCGCAGCAGCGTCTCGAGGCGGGCCAGCGGGTCGCGGGCCAGCCAGTGCTCGACCTCGGCGCTGTCGCGGTAGCGCGTCGCGTCGTCGGCGTTGGTGTGCGCCTCGATGCGGTAGGTGATGGCCTCGACCAGCGTGGGTCCGTGGCCGGCGGCAGCGTGCTCGACGGCCTCGTGCAGCACGGCGTGCATCGCCGCGGCGTCGTTGCCGTCGACGAGCACCGAGCGCATGCCGTAGCCGATGCCCTTGCTCGCGAGCGAGGGGGCGGCCGTCTGCTTGGCCAGCGGCACGCTGATGGCGTAGCCGTTGTTCTGCACCAGGAACACCACCGGCGCCTGCCATACGGCGGCGATGTTGAGGGCCTCGTGGGTGTCGCCCTCGCTGGTGGCGCCGTCGCCGAGCAGCACGAGCGACACCTCGTCGAGCCCGCGCACCTTCGCGGCATGGGCGACGCCGACGGCGTGCAGGGTGTTGGTGGCCAGCGGGGTGCACTGCGGCGCGACACGGTGCTCGTGCGGGTCGTAGCCGCAGTGCCACTCGCCGCGCAGCAGCGACAGCACCTCGGCGGCAGGGACGCCACGGGTCACGGTGGCCATCGAGTCGCGGTAGGTCGGGAACAGCCAGTCGTGCTCGCGCAGCACGCTCGCGGCCGCGACCTGGCACGCCTCCTGGCCGCGGGAGGACGGGTACACCGCGAGCCGACCCTGCTTGGTCAGTGCGGTGGCCTGGGTGTCGAACCGGCGGCCGCGCACCATGCGCACGTACAGCTCGCGCAGCGTCTCGTCCGACGGCATGGCCAGCTCGCCGGTGCCGGTCGGACGGCCGTCGGGCGCGACCAGTGACAGCGGGGTGCTGCTGGGCAGCAGCCCCGGGACCGACAGCGGCGACGTGGGCTCGTGCAGGGTGGTCACGGGCGGCGTCCTCTCGTCCGGCACGGTCGGGGTCGACCAGAGGTTGTCACAGTCTTCCGCCGACCAGGGCCGTTCATCTACGGTGGTGAGAGCGGACGAGACGTCTGAGCCCTCGATGTCTCGTGCGCTGGACATTCGGACCTCCACCGACACCGAACCGAAGGGCGGGCTGGACGAATGGCCGAGCTGGACGACGTCGACCGGCAACTGGTCGCCGCGCTGCAGGCGGACGCGCGCGCGTCCATGCGATCGCTGGCCGAGAAGGTGCACGTGTCGCGGGCCAACGTCTACCAGCGGGTGTCCCGTCTCGAACGCGACGGCGTGATCACCGGGTATGCGGCCACGGTCGACCCGCGCGCGCTCGGGCTCGGCCTGTCGGCGTTCGTCTACCTCGACGTCAAGCAGCACTCGTGGAAGACGTTGCGGCGCAAGGTGCTGCAGATCCCCGAGGTGGCGTCCGGCGCGCTCGTCTCGGGGCAGCACGACATCGTCCTGCTCGTGCGCACCGCCGACGCCGCGGCCCTGCGCGACCTCGTTCTCACGCGGTTGCAGAGCATGCCCGAGGTGCTGTCGACCCAGACGGTGCTGATCTTCGACGAGATGGGACCCGCACGATGACCGACCTCGAGGCGATCCTCGCCGAGCGCGGGCTGCGCGGCTTCGTGCACGCCGTCGACATCGACTCCGGCGCCGAGGTCGGGCTCGGTGCGGACGACGTCGTCGTCCCGGCGAGCGTCTTCAAGATCCCGATCCTGGTCGAGCTGTGCCGGCAGTGGTCGGCAGGTGAGCTCTCCCCCACGCAGCGCGTGCACCTGCCGGCGGGCGAGCTGCTGACCCCCGGCGGCACCGGCTTCTCCATCGTGCAGGACGACGTCGACGTGTCGTTGCGCGACCTCGCGGTCTCGATGATCTCGGTGAGCGACAACCGCGCCACGGACGTCGTCCTCGGCCTGGTCGGGCTCGACGCCGTCAACGCGACGATGCGCTCGCTCGGCCATCCGACCACGCAGCTCGTCGGCGACTGCAACTTCCTGTTCCGCACGATCGCCGAGGATCTCGGCCTGGACGAGCCCGGCGAGGAGCCGGACCCGGCATCGATGATGCACGTGCGCGCGTGCCGGCCGGGCGAGACGACGAGCACCACGCCGCGCGAGACGACGCGGTTGCTCACCCAGCTCTGGACCGACGCCGTGCTCGACCCCGAGGCGTGCGCGCGGGCCCGGCACGTGCTCGGCACCCAGATCTGGCCGCAGCGGGTGGGCTCCGGGTTCCCCGAGTCCGACGTCCGCATCAGCGGCAAGACCGGCACCGTCGGCCCGTGGCGCACCGAGGCCGCCGTCGTCGAGACCGGGGGCGGACGGCGCGTCGCGCTCGCGATCTTCGTCGTCGGCACCCACGCCGGCCCGCGCGACCCCGTCGCCGACGCCGCCATCGGCGCCCTCGCCCGGACGGCCGTCGACGCCCTGCGCTGATCGCCTTTGCGCGCGGGGTGACCGTTACGGACGTCCGAACCGGTCACCTCGGGCGCAAACCTGATCGTCCGGACGGCGGGCCGACCACCTCGAGCACACACCCGTTCGTCCCCGGCGCGCTACCCGCCGTCGGTCAGCGACCGCATGCGCAGCAGCAGCATCGCGGTGAGCCGGGCGTCCGCGTCGTCGAGGTCGAGTCCGCTCACGGCGCGGATGCGCTGCAATCGGTACCGCAGCGTGTTCTGGTGCACGGTGAGCCGTTCGGCGGCGGTCTTCACGTTGCCCATGGCGGCGAGGTACGCAGCCAGGGTGCCGACGAGGTCGGTGTGGTGCTCGGCGTCGTAGGCCTGCAGCGCGGCGAGCGGGGCGTCGTCCGAGAGCCCCGCGTCGCCGTCGGCGCGCATGGCGTCCGAGACCCGCAGCAGCAGCGTCTCGAGGCGGACGTTCTCGGGCGCGGCCAGCCGCTGCCCGGTGCGCAGTCGCAGCACGCCGAGCGCCCGCAGCACGCGATCGGCCTCGGCGCGGCAGGCGGGCAGCCCGGTGAACGACTCGGTCACGCTGCTCAGCGCGACGACGAGGTCGTGGCGGGCGCCGATCTGGGCGACGAGGGCCGAGGCGGCCGTCCGCAACCGGTCGTCGCCCGCGAGGGTCCGCCCGGGCACGACCGCATAGACGACACCGCCTACGAGCGCGGTCGCGGCGTGCGGGTGCAGCACGCCGAAGTGGAACGCGATCACGTCGCGCAGCCCGTCGAGGCCGGTCTCGGCCTCGGGCCGGTCGGCCAGGTCGTGGAACCGGCACGCGACGACCCGCATGGCGCCCGCTCGCAGCTGCAACCGGTCGGCGGCGTCGGCGGCCCGCGGGCCGCCCGCGAGCAGCGTGGCCAGCTGGTCGGCCTGCAACCGCCGGGTCACGTCGGCTCCGACCCGCCGGCGCAACAGGTGCAGTGCCACGACCCGGGCGGCGTCGCGCAGGGCCCGCGCCTGCGCCGCGTCGGGCTCGGAGCGGACGGCCGCCCACACCGAACCCAGCAACTCGTCTCCCGCGCGGACCGCGACGGCCACCCGCGGCACCAGGCCGTCCTCGACCGGCCCGACGAACACCGGCTCGTCGCTGTTGCGCAGGGCGGCGAACACGCCCTGCTGCTGCAGCACCTTGAGGTAGCGGGCGGGCACCCGCCGCCCGAGCACGGTCGCGATGCGTCCCTCGTCGGCCTCGTCCTGGCGCCGTGAGAACGCGAGCACGTTCGAGTGGACGTCCTCGATCGTCACGGGCCCGTCGACCACGGCGGCGATCGCGTCGGCGAGCTCGAACAGCCCGCCGTCGGTGTGCGATGCGGCGGTGACGAACGAGCGGACGAGTTCGGCCACGTGCAACCACACCGCGTCGCGCGCCAGCCGCAGCACGGGCAGCGGGGCGTCGGTGACCGCCACGACATGCGCCTTCAGCACCACCGCAGCGCAGTCGGCGGCGTGGGCCCGAGCCAGCAGGTCGGCCAGCGAGTCGGCGTCGGGCGCACCCACCGCGAGGACGACGTCACCCTCGCTCGCGACGAGCGGTTCGGTGGCGTCGTGCACCACCACACCGCGGACGACCCGCGGCCCGCCGCCGTCGTGCTCGACCACGAGCAGCGGCGCCAGCGTGTCGACCAGCCGCGCGGTGTCGACGCGCGGCGGCGCGGCGGCGGCGTCGTGCACCTCGGCGGGCATGGCGCCAGTATCCCGGCGTCGGCTCAGAGCGAGATCACCTCGCGGGAGACGGTCATCGCCTCGAGCACGTCGGGCAGCACGTCGACGCCCAGCCCCGGGCCGGTCGGCACGGCGATGGCGCCGTCCTCCAGCACGAACGGCGGGGTGATGTCCTGCTCGTAGAACCGGTCGGACGCCGACACGTCGCCCGGCAGGACGAATCCCGGCAGCGCGGCCAGCGCCAGGTTGGCGGCGCGGCCGAGCCCGGTCTCGAGCATGCCGCCGCACCACACGGGCACGCCGTGCGCCCGGCAGACGTCGTGCACGCGCCGTGCCTCGAGGTACCCGCCGACCCGTCCGGGTTTGACGTTGACGATCGCGCAGGCGCCCAGCGCGATCGCGTCCGCGGCTGTTTTCGCCGAGACGATCGACTCGTCCAGGCAGATGGGCGTACGGACGCGCCGGGCGAGCTGCGCGTGCTCGGTGAGGTCACCCTCGGCCAGGGGCTGCTCGATGAGCAGCAGGTCGAACGGGTCGAGCGCGGCGAGCCGGGGCGCGTCGGCGAGGGTGTAGGCGGCGTTGGCATCGACCTGGAGCAGTGCGTCGTCGCCGATCGCCTCGCGGACGGCGCGAACGGGTTGGACATCCCAACCCGGTTCGATCTTCAACTTGATCCGGGCGTACCCCTGGGCCACGTAGTCCTTCACCACGGCGACGAGGGACTCGACATCGTCCTGGATTCCTACCGACACCCCGGGTGCGACCCGGTCACGCACCGAGCCCAGGTGGTCGGCGAACGACGAGCCCGCCGCGCGCAGCTCGGCGTCGAGCACCGCCATCTCGAGCGCGGCCTTGGCCATCCGCTGGCCCTTGAACGGCAGGAGCAGCTCGGCGACCTCGGCCGCCCGCAGCCGGGGCCGGGCGAGCAGGGCGGGCACGAGGTGCCGGCGCAGCACGATCGCGGCCGCGTCGTTGAACTCCTCGGAGTAGAGCGGGTCGTCCATGGCGACGCATTCGCCCCACCCCTCGCCCACGTCGGTCACCGCACGCAGCAGCAGGGCGGCCCGGCGGGTCTGCGTGCCGAACGACGTGCGGAACGGTGAGCGCAGCGGCAGTTCGACCCGCCGCAGCTCGACGGCCTCGAGCTTCACGGTGTTCCCCCTTCGTTCCCGAGCGCGCGCTCGAGCACGTAGTAGCCGTCGCGGCCGAAGTCGGTGACCGTCCAGCCTTCGTCCATCAACCCGCCGAGGGAGTCGCGGACGGCCGTTCGCCAGGCCGTTCCCAGAGCGGGGTCGGCGACCCGCAGCGTCTCGATGTCGGCCGGCACCCGCACGAGCCGCACCGGCGCCGACGACGGACGGGCGGACGGTGCGTCGTCCACGACGTCGAGCACGATGCCGGCGCCCGCCGCGAGCAGGTCGGGCACCGGCCGGGTGACCTCGCGCCCGGCGAGCACCGCCGAGGTGCGCGCCCCGAGCAGCGGCCACGAGACCTTGACCCGGTCGGTGGCCTGCCCGGTGTTGATCGAGTCGTTCATGACGCCGTAGAAGTCGACCAGGTAGCGGGTCGGCAGCGCGCCGAGCTTCGCCGCGTTGAAGAACGCGTTGCGCCGGATGAGGGGGTCGAACGTCCACCCGATGCTCGACAGGCCGTGCTCGAGGGCCCAGGCGCGCTGGTCCAGCTTGAGGGCGCGGCCCACGTGCCGTCCGCCGGTGGACGGGACGACCCCCGCGATGTGCGAGTGCAGCTCGCGCGCGGGCTCGACGCTGAGGAAGCCGAAGCAGACGCCGACCGGGCGGGTGCCGTCCCACGCCAGCACGCAGTAGTTGCCCGCGTGGGTGAGCGCGCGCAGGAAGTCGATGCGCACGGTGGTCTGACCCGCGGGTGGCCGCCAGATCTCGTCGACGACGTCGCAGACGACCTGCAGCATCGCCATGTCGCGCACCTGCTCGATGCGCACGCCCGACCGCAGCGCGGCCTCGGTGGCGAGCAGGCGCGCCTCGGGTGCGGCGCCGAGCACGGCGGGCAGGTCGAGCGCCGTCATCCCGTCACCTCCGAGATCAGGGCGGCGAGCAGTGCGGCGCGCTCGGGCAGGTGGCGGGCCAGCACGTGTTCGTCGTCCGCGTGCGCGCCGCCACCCACGGCGCCGAGGCCGTCCAGCGTGGGTGTGCCGACGCCGGCGGTGAAGTTGCCGTCCGACGCGCCGCCGACGGCCACGTCGTCGAGCTCGCCGAGACCCAGCTCGCGGTGGCACCGGCGCGCCCGCTGCAGCAGGTCGGCCGACATCGCGTCCTCGAGCGGCGGGCGGTTGATGCCGCCCGAGACCGTGACGCCGGTGCCGAGCACGGTCGGGCCGATCGCGCGCAGTTGGGCGTCGACGCGCTCCTGCTCGGCGAGCGTCCACGCGCGGGCGTCGACCGCCAGCCGGGCCTCGGCCGGGATGGTGTTCGTCGTCGTCCCCGCCGTCGACGCCGTCGGGCTCACGGAGGTGCCCCTGGCCGCGTCGGCGAGGGCGGCGATGCGCAGCACCTGGTGGGCGAGCTCGACACCGGCGTTCGCGCCCCGCTCGGGTTCGAGGCCGGCGTGCGCCGCCCGTCCGGTGATCTCGAGCGTGTACATCGACGCGCCCTTGCGGGCGCTCTTCAGCGCGCCACCGTCGGCGGACGCCTCGAGCACGAACGCGGCGGCGGCGCGGCGCGCCTCGGCCTGGATCAGGTCACGCGAGTCGGGTGAGCCGATCTCCTCGTCGCCGGTGACCAGGACGGTCACGTTCGGTGTGCCCGCGTCGCGCAGCGCGGCGACCGCGTGCCACAGCACGACGAGTCCGGCCTTCATGTCGAAGCAGCCGGGCCCGCGCAGCACCGGCCCGGCGTCGGTCTCGGTGACCGACCAGGGCAGCCGCTCGAGGGTGCCGAGCGGCCACACCGTGTCGTGGTGACCGACCAGCAGCACCCGCTCCCACGCGTCCGGGTCGCCCATCGTCCAGCGCAGGTGCGTGGCACCGCGCACGTCCAGGGTCTCCGGCTCGGCGCCGAGGTACGGCGACGCGAGTTCCGCGACGAGCGCGGCGCTGCGGCGGCAGGCGTCCTGGTCCTTCGAGGGCGACTCGCAGCGCACCAGCCGTCCGGTCTCGTCGATCATCGCGTCGAGGCGTTCGGCGAACGAGGTCACGCGGTCTCCCCGGCGAAGTGGCACGCAGCCCGGTGCGGACGCTCGGCGGCGCCTGCGGACGGGTCGTCGGTGCGGCAGAGCTCCCGCGCGTCGTCGACCAGCGGCCCCACCGGACAGCGCGGATGGAAGCGGCACCCCGGCGGCGGGGCGTGCGGGTCGGCGGGTTCGGCGACCAGGCGCGCGTCCGCCGGGCGGTGCAGCAGGTCCGGGTCGTCCAGCGACGGGACGGCCGACAGCAGCAACCGCGTGTACGGGTGCTGCGGGTTCGCCACCAGCTCGTCCGGCGGGGCGACCTCGACGACGCGGCCGAGGTACATGACCGCGACGACGTCGCTGACATGACGGACGACCGCGAGGTTGTGCGAGATGAACAGCACCGACAGCGCGAGTTCGCGCTGCACCTCGCGCAGCACGTTGAGCACCGCGCCCTGCACGGACACGTCCAGGGCGGACGTGATCTCGTCGGCGACGAGCACGTCCGGACGGGCGGCGAGCGCCCGCGCGAGGGCGGCGCGCTGCCGCTGCCCGCCCGACAGCTCACCCGGCAGCCGTCCGGCCAGGGCACCGTCGAGCTGGACCAGTTCCAGCAATCGCTCGGCCTCGGCACGTCGGGCACGGCGGTCGAGATCGGGACGCGCCTCGCCGATCGCGTCGCCGATGCGCTGGCGCGGGTCGAACGCCGACTGCGGGTCCTGGAACACCATCTGCACAGGACGCCGGCCGCGGCGCACCATGATCGGGGCGCCGTCGAGCAGGATCTCCCCCGACGTCACCGGCGCGAGCCCGACGGCGGCGCGGGCGAGCGTCGACTTGCCCGAACCCGACTCGCCGACGAGCCCGACCACCGCACCCGGTGGCACCGTGAGGTCGACGCCGTCGACGGCCTGCAGCGCGGTGCGGCCGCTGCCGTAGCGGACGCCCACGTCGCGGAACGCCAGCTCGTGTCCGGTGACGACGGCGGTCACGGTGCCACCTTCTCGGTCGAGACCGTCCGCACGGCACGGTGGTCCGGCGCCTGCGGGTGGAAGCACGCGGCGCGTCCGGACGGCGTCGCCACGAGCGGCGGCTCGGCCGTGCGGCACCGCTCGTCCGCGAAGGCGCAGCGGGGTGCGAACGCGCACCCGTCCGGCACCGCGCCGGGCGCGGGCGGACGTCCGGGGACGGTCGCGAGCGGCTCGTCGCGCGCGGTCGTCATCGTCGGCAGCGAGGCCAGCAGCCCCCGCGTATAGGGGTGGCGGGCGTCCTCGCGGATCGACGCGGCGGCGACCTCTTCGACGACCCGCCCGGCGTACATCACGACGATGCGCTCGCACATGGAACCGACGACGGCGATGTCGTGCGAGATGAGCAGCAGCGCGGCGCCGCTTCTCGCACGGGCCTCGCCGACCAGACGCAGCACGTCGCGCTGCACGGTGACGTCCAGGGCGGTGGTGGGTTCGTCGGCGATGAGCAGCTTGGCGTCGCCCATCAGGCCCATCGCGATCATCGCGCGCTGCCGCATGCCGCCGGAGAACTCGTGCGGCAGCTGCCGCGCGCGGCGCTCGGCGGCGGGGATCCGCACGGCCCGCAGCCGCTCGACCGCCTGCCGCATCGCCGATGCGCGGTCGGCGCCGGCGTGCACGACGGCCACCTCGGCGAGCTGCCGGCCGACCCGCATGACCGGGTTCAGCGAGCTCATCGGGTCCTGGAACACGAAGGCCATCGAGTCGCCCAGCCGCGCGCGCAGTCGCCGTCCGGACAGGCCCGTCAACTCGGCGCCGTCGAAGGTGATCGCGTCGGCGCGGACGTCCGCCGGTTCGGCGAGCAGTTGCGCGACGGCGAGCGCGGTGAGGCTCTTGCCCGAGCCGGACTCGCCCACGATGCCGACGGCCTCGCCCGGCGCGACCGTGAGGTCGACCTCCCGGACCGCCTCGTGGGTACGCCCGTCCTCGAGCGGGAAGCGGACGGACAGCCCCTGCACCCGCAGCAGTGCGTCGGTGTCGGCGACCTCGCCGCCCGGACGCTCGCGCCGGGCAGTACGGGCGCGGGGCGCCCGTCCGCCCAGCACCTGCGCGGCGAGCTCGCCGCCGAGGTTCAGCGCGAGACCGGCGACGACGATGGCGAGTCCGGGTGCGACGGCGGCGGCCGGGTTCGTGTAGACGCTGTTGACGCCCTCGTTGAGCAGCCGTCCCCAGTCGTAGGACGGGCTCTGCACCCCGAGGCCGAGATAGGACAGGCCGGCGAACGCGAGCAGGTTCGCGCCGGCGGCGATGGTGGCGTTCACCGCGAGCGGTTCGGCGATGTTGGGCCAGATGTGGCGGGCGAGCAGGCGCAGGCGCCCGACCCCCAGCACGCGCGCCGCCGCGATGTAGTCGCGGGCGGCGACGGACGCCGCGAGCGTCTGCGTCAGCCGCGCGAACCACGGCGCGCCGGCGATGCCGAGCGCGAGCACCGCGCCGGTCGCGCCGACGCCCACCACCGTCGCGACGAAGATGGCGAGCAACACGGCCGGGAAGGCGATCGCGGTCGACACGACCGCCGCCACGAAGCGTCCGACGCGCGGGCCGGTGATGGCGGGCACGCTGCCGATCGCGACGCCGACCACGACGGCGATCACGGTGGCGGCGACCGACAGCCCGACCGACAGCCGGGTCGCGACGAGCACCCGCAGGAAGATGTCGCGGCCACCGGCGTCGGTGCCGGCGAGGTGCGCGCCGGACGCCGGACGGCTGATGGCGTCGGTGTCGTAGCGGGCGGCGGCGTCACCCCAGATCATCGGGGAGACGATCGCGAACGCGGCCACGAGCAGCACCGAGACGAGCGCGGCGATGCCCATGCCGGAGCGCGCGAGCCGCCGGAACGTGGTCATGCCTGCGCCCGGATGGTGGAGCGCGGGTCGACCGCGGCGAGCAGCAGGTCCACGAGGAGGTTGATCAGCAGTACGAGCACGCCGTAGACGAGCACGATGCCCTGCACGACCGGGAAGTCCTTCTTGATGATCGAGTCGACCATGGTCGGCCCGAGGCCGGGCCACGCGAGCACGCTCTCGACGAGCACCGTGCCGGCGACGAGACCTGTGAGCACGAGACCGGTGACGGTCAGCGATCCGGTGAGCGCGTTCGGCACCGCGTGGCGCAGGTAGACGCGCGCCGGCGGCAACCGCTTGGACCACGCGGTGCGCACGTAGTCCTGCTCGAGCACTCCGAGCGTCTCGATGCGCACGATCCGGGCCATCGCCGCGGCCGGTCCGAGGGCAAGGGCGACGACCGGGATGACGTACGACGCGGACGTGCCGTCGTACGCGGCGGGCAACAGCGTGGTCGCCACGGCGAGACCGGCGACCAGGACGACCGCGAGCACGAAGTCGGGGATCGTCGCGAGCACGACCGCGACGGTCGTGAAACCCAACTCGGTGCCGCGACGACGTCCGCGCTGCGTGACGATCGCCATCGCGATGCCGATGGGGAACGCGAGCAGCACGGCGACGACGAAGGCCAGGCCGGCCAGCACCAGGGTGTTCGGCAGTCGTTGCGAGATGACGTCGGCGACGGGCAGCTGCAGCTGGATCGATTCACCGAGCCGGCCGGTCAGCAGGTTGCCGATGTAATGCCAGTACTGCGTCAGCAACGGGTCGTCGAGACGCAGTTCGCGACGCTTCGCCTCGACGGTCGCCACCGAGGCCTGCGCGCCGAGCGCGGCGCGTACCGGGTCGCCCTTGATCAGGTGGACGATGAGGAAGGAGAACGTGACGAGCACCCAGACCGACACCAGCAGGCGGACGAGCCGCCGGGCGAGGAAGGCCGGCCAGCCCCCGATCGACCTGCCGCGGCGCAGCGGCGCAGTGATGGCGTCCCCCGACGTCACCACCGCGCCCGCACCGGCGAGCTGCTCGGACATCAGGCCGTGCGCAGCCGCAGGGTCGCACCCCAGATCTGGCCGCCCGGTGCCGTGACCTGCGCCTTGCGCAGGTAAGTACGGGTGATCGACGTGTAGAGCAGGGACGGGTTGTAGCTCGCCGCCAGCGCCTTCTCGGCCCGGGCCCAGTCGGCGCAGCTCGCCGTGCCCACCTTCGGCGTCGCCTTCTGCACCGCGGCGTCGTAGGCGGCGTTGGAGATGTGCGGGAAGTTCGCACCCTTCGGGGCCGGCGTGCCCGACACGAAGGCCACCATCTGCGACGGCAGGTTGAAGGTGAAGCTCGAGAAGGCGGCGTCCCACGCGCCGGTCTGGAACAGCGCCTGGTTCAGCTGCGCCTCGGGCAGCGTCTTCAGGCTGGTCTGCACCCCGAGCTTCTTCCACTGTGCGAGCAGGTACTCGGTGCCCGCCTGCCGGGCGTCGGAACCCTTGCGGTCGTAGATGAAGGAGAGCGACAGCTTGGTGCCGTTCTTGACCCGGACACCGTCGCTGCCGAGCTTCCAGCCCGCGCTGTCGAGCAGCTGCTTGGCCTTCGCGACGTCGGGCGCGGGCAGCGCACCGCTCAGCGGCGACTGCGAGGCGCACGCGTTCGGCTGCAGCGTGATGTACGAGCGGGGCTGCTGGGCGTTGTTGCCGGTGGCGATGCGGGACAGCGCGGCACGGTCGACGCCGAGGACGAGAGCCTCTCGCACCGCCGCGTCCGCACCCGGGCGGCCGGCCGTCTGGTTGAACCACACCTCGCCGGAGGTGTCGACCGAGTCGATCGTGGGCAGGTTCAGCGGGTTCAGGCGCGCGGTGTCCGGGCCGGTCACCTCGCCCATGTTCAGTGACCCGTTCAGCAGCAGGTTGGCCGTGGTCGACACGTTCGTGACGACCCGCACCTTGACCGCGTCCGGCGTGCCCTCGCCCTCGAGTTTCGCGCCGTCCGGGCCCCACGCGTACCCCTTGCGCGGGGCGAAGTCGTAGCTGTCGTTGGCCACGGCGTTCTTGAGCACCCACGGTCCGGTGCCGGCCGTCTTCGTCGCGATCGACTTGTGGTCGTCGAGTCCCGAGCGGCAGATGACGTACACGCCCGAGAGCTCGGTGAGCAGGAAGCCGTCCGCGGACGGCGACGTGACCGTCACCGTGCCCGCTGCGTCGTCCGCCTTCACGGTCGTGCCCTGCTTGACGAGCACGTTCAGCAGCGGCGAGGCGTTCTTCGGGTTCGCGATGTAGCTGACGTTGTCAGCGACGTCGGTGGCGGTGAGCTTCGAGCCGTCGGAACAGGTGACGTCCTTGCGCAACGTGAACGTCGCCGTGGTCGCCGTCGACGACCACTTCTGCGCCAGGCCGCTCACGAAGGTGCCGTCCGCCTTCTGGTACACGAGCGTGTCGTAGGCCAGGCCCAGCACGGACCGGGCCACGCTGCTCGGCGTCATCGACGGGTCGAGGTTGCCGGGATCGCTGGCCACGCCGATGGCGAAGGTGCCGCCCTTCGCCAGCGTGCCCTTCGCACTGCCCGAACCCTTCGGCGACGGCGAGTCGTCCGCCGCGCTGCACGAGGCGAGCAGCGTGACCGCGACCGCCAGCGGCGCGACGAGGAACGTGGACCGGCGCATGGAACCCCCTGGGCGTCGGACCGGCCGGTGCCGGTCGTCCGCACATCGTCCGCGACGGCACCGTGGCGGCCCCATGGAGAGGTCTACCAACATCGCCCCCCGGCATCGTGCGATCGCCCAATCCCCCCGGCCCGCCTCGGTCGGGCTTTCCCAAACAATGTTTGCAATCCTTTCTTTGCAAAGCTAGCTTGGCAAACGTGGAACGGTCCCGGATCGAGCTCGACGCGACGACGCTCAAGGCCCTGGCGCACCCGCTGCGCATGCAGATCATGCGGTTGCTGCAGCTGCGCCGGCAGGCCAGCGTCACCTCCCTCGCCGAGGCGACCGGCGAGACGACGGCCGCGATCAGCTACCACCTGCGGCAACTCGCGCGGCACGGGTTCGTCGAGGAGTTCACCCCCGAAACCCCTCCCCCGCCCGCCGAGGGCAAGAAGGCCACCGGGCGACCGCAGCGCTGGTGGCGCGAGGCCGTCGACACCATCCACATGTCCGGGTTCGACATGCAGTCCGACCCCACGACCCGAGAGGCCGCCCAGTTCCTGTTGCGTGACATCGCCGCGAACCGCGCCCGCACCCTCGCGCACTGGTTCGCCACCGCCACCGAATGGTCCGAGACTTGGCAGCGGGCGTCCAGCGACGGCGACCAGGTGCTGCACCTCGACCCGGCCCGGACCCGGGCCCTGGCCGACGAACTGCAGGCGGTGGTCGAGCGGTTCGCGTCGTCGCCGCCGACCGCGGACACGCGTCCGGTCGAGGTGCAGCTCGCGGTCTTCCCGGCCGACGACGGGACGCGGGCGTGAGGTACGGCGCCCGCTTCTGGCGGCTGTACGCGGCGACGGGCGCATCCGATCTCGCCGACGGCATCGGTCGGACGGCACTGCCGCTCGCCGCCGCGGCGTACACCCGCGACCCGTTCCTGATCTCCGGACTGGTGACGTTCGCGTTCCTGCCGTGGTTGTTGTTCGCGCTGCCGAGCGGCGCGCTGGTCGACCGGCTCGACCGGCGGCGTGCGATGGCGATGGCGAACACCGCCCGGGCCGCGACGACGGCTGCGCTCACGGTGCTGCTGGTGACCGGTGAGGGCGGCATCGTGGCGCTGTACGTGTGCGCGTTCGTGCTCGGCCTGGCCGAGACCGTGTACGACAGCGCGGTCCGCGCGCTGCTGCCGCAGGTCGTGCGGCGCGACCAGCTCGACGGCGCCAACAGTCTGCTCACCGTCGAGGAGACGGTGGGCCAGACGTTCGCGGGCGCGCCCATCGGGGCCGCGCTGTTCGCGGTTGCCGTGTCGCTGCCGTTCGTGCTCAACGCCGCCGGCTTCGCCCTCGCCGTCGTGCTCATCCTGTCGTTGCGCGGCGGGTACCGACCGGTGCGCGAGGAGCCCACATCGCTCCGGGCCGACATCGCCGAGGGGGTGCGGTGGTTGCGCGGACATGCCCTGCTGCGCGGCCTCACGATGGTGTCGGCGTGCCAGGCCTTCTCGCAGTCGATGGCCTCCTCGCTGCTCGTGCTCTACGTGCTCGAGGTCGTCCACCTGCCCGCGAGCGCCTTCGGCCTGCTGCTGGCCGCGGGCGGGGTGGGTGCCGTCGCCGGTGGCCTGGTCACCCCGCCGCTCGCGCGGCGGTTCGGGCGCGGACCCGTGATCACCGCCGGCGCGGTGACGAGCGCGCTCAGCCTCGGCGCGATGGCCGCGACGTCCAACGGGTACGTGGCGGGCGCCCTGTTCGCGGTCGAGTCCGTCGGCGTCATGACGTGGAACGTGCTGACGATGTCGCTGCGGCAGGCGTTGATCCCCGAGGCGTTGTTCGGGCGCGTACAAGGTGCCTATCGGACGGTGGTGTGGGGCGGCATCCCGCTCGGTGCGCTGGCCGGCGGCGCAATCGCGTCGTGGATCGGCATCCGGGGCGTCGTCGTGGTCGCGGCGTCGCTGCTGCTCGGGATGTCCGTCGTGCTCGGACGCCTGCTGCGCCGGCACCGCCCGCTGCTCGTGCGTATCGAGCCCGAGGTCGGCGTCAGCGAAGACAGTGCCGTCGCAGCAGCGATGCCGTGACGTCGGGCTGCTCCCACCAGAACAGGTGCCCCACGCCGTCGAGAGAGTGCAGCTCGGCGTCCGGGACGAGGGAGGCGATGAGCTCGCCGTTGGCGTACTCGAGCATCTCGTCCGCGGTGCCGTGCACGACGAGCGTCGGCGCGGTGATCTGCGGCAGCCGGGCGCTGGTGTCGTGCCCGAACGCCGCCTTCGCCTGGCGCAGCACGACCGGCACCGGCACGCGCACCGACAGGCTGGTGCGGGTGAACGGTGCGAAGTGCGACTCGTCCTCGCGGAACGCGGGTCCGAGGTTCGCCTCGTAGGCGACGCGCATCGCGCCGTCGAGATCGCCGGCTCCCATCGCCTGCATCATGCGCAACGGTCCGGGCGCGGCCAGCGACGAGCCGGGACCGCCGCAGTAGGTGCAACCGAGCGTCAGCGTCCGCACCCGGTGCGCGTGGTTCAGGACGATCTCCTGCGCGACCATGCCGCCCATCGAGATGCCCATGACGTGGGCGACGTCGAGGCCCGCGGCGTCCATCACGGCGACGGCGTCGTCGGCGAGCTCGGCGATGGTGAAGTCGCCGCCGTCGGGGTCGGTGCTGTCGCCGATGCCTCGGTGGTCGAACGTGATCACGTCGAAGTCGGCGGCGAGCGCGTCGAGGAACGAGTCGCCCCACAGCGCGTGGTGGCCGGCCATGCCCTGCACGAGCAGCAGCGGCGCGCCGCCGTCGTTCGGGCGCGGACGCTGCCAGGAGATCGCGCGGTTTCCCGCCTGCACGTGTGGCACGGACGCCACGCTAGTGGACCCGGGGCGCGGGTCAGCGGGTGCCGATGAGGATGCGCGGGTGCTGCCGCGGGTCGAGCCATCGCATGACGTCGACGAGGCGCCCGAGGTCGATCGCGACGCACCCCGCGGTCGGCTCGCCGCCGGTCGCGTGCAGGAAGAACGCGCTGCCCGCGCCCTGCCGCACCCCGCCCGGGGCGTTGCGGGTGTTGTAGTCGATGACCACGGCCTGCTGGTACTCGGGGACGATCGAGTACAGGTGCTCGTTGATGCCGCGCTCGTAGCCGCAGCTGCCGCACCGCTGGTGGGTGTTGTAGAGCGGTCCCGAATTGCTGATCCAGTAGTCGGACGGGTTCGTCGCGAAGTAGGGCAGCCGCGTGCCCGGGTTGCCGTTGCGCCCGAACGCCTGCGTGAGCGTGAAGCTGCCCGCGGGCGTGCGGGTGCTGCCCTCGCTCGCCTGCCCGACGCCGCCGCTGCCGACGTAGGCGGAGCTCGGCGGCCCGACCGTCCGCCAGCCGCCCGCGACCTTGCGCCACCGCTGCAGGGTGCCGGTCGTGTCACCGGGGCCGTCCGTGACCACGGTGACGACCTGGCGCGCGTCCGCGGTCGGCAGCGCCAGCGGCAACCGTCCGGCCCGCGGACGGACGGCGGTCGACGATGTCGACGGACGGGCGGACGAGGTCCGCGTCGGCAGGGGCTTCGGTTTCGGCTTCGACTTCGGCTTCGTCGTCGGCTTCATCATTGGCTTCGTCGTCGTCCGGCGGGCCGGAGCGGACGTCTGCGACGGGGTGGTCGGCGTCGCGGCCGGGCTCGTGACCGTGCTCGTCGACGACGTGCTCGACGCCACGGACGGGCTCGGCGAGGCGGGCGCCTCACCGCCGGACGAACAGCCGGCGAGGGCGACGGCGGCGACCGCGGCGGTCAGCCACGCGCGAGCGGAGCGGGGGACGCGCATGCGTCCCACCCCATCACATGCCGGTCAGGTGACACCGATGAGGATGCGCGGGTGGGACCCCGGGGTCATCCAGCGCAACAGGCTCACCAGGTTCGGCTGCGGGATCGACACGCACCCCGCGGTGGGCTCCCCGCCGGACACGTGCAAGAAGAACGCGCTGCCCGCGCCCTGCCGCACCCCGCCGGGGGCGTTGCGGGTGTTGTAGTCGATCACCGCGGCGTAGTTGTACTCCGGGTTCACGTACGCCAGGCGCTCGTTGACGCCGTTGTCGTAACCGCAGCTGCCGCAGCGCTGGTGCGTGTTGTACTTCGACCCGCCGGTGCTGATCCAGTAGTCGTCCGCGTTGGTGCGGAAGTAGCGCAGTGCCGTGCCCGGGTCGCCGTAGCGGCCGAAGGCGAGCGTGACCGTCCAGCTGCCGGCGGGCGTCTTGGACGTCGACTCGCTGGCGCGGCCGATGCCGTCCGCACCGACCCACGCGCCGATGGGACCGCCGTGGCGCGCCCAGCGTCCCGGGCCGAGCTTCGTCCAGGCCTGCAGCGTGGCGCGCGTGCTCCAGGACGACGACGCGGTCACCGTGATCACCCGCGTCGCGGTCCCCGTCGAGTACCCGAGCGGCAGGGCCCGTCCGGGCTTCGCGGCCGGACGCGGCGCCGGGCGCGGGGTCGAGCGCGGGGTCGAACGAGGAGCAGGCGGCGGAGTGGTCCGGACGGTGGTCCGGGGCGCCGGCTGCGCCGTGGTGCGCGGTGCCGGACGGGAGGTGGTGACCGGGGCCGCGGTCGTGCCGGGTGCGGCCGAGGTGGTGGCCGGGGTCGGGGCCGAGGTCGCGGCGGGGGCCGACGGCCGCGCCGTCGTGCTCACCGGTGTCGACTCCACCCGCAGCCGCGCCGAGGTCGAGGGGACGGCCACGGCGTCGGAGTCCGGGAGGAACGCGGGCCGGCTCGTCGGTTCGGCGGCCGCCGCGGTGGTGCTGCGGGACGGCGCCGGGCGTCCGGCCTGGGTCATTCCGATCACGACGGCGGCGCAGCCGGCGACCGCCGCGCAGGAGACGACGCCACCCACGACCCGTCCGATACTCATGGGGCCAGTGTGCCACGTGTGAAGGATGTGACTGAAGTGACGCACGGGCATGGTTCTGCTCCGTGCAACCCACCTGCCACGCTGGACCGATGATCACCGTCGAACGCTCCGCGACCGTGAACCGTCCGGTCCCGGCCGTGTTCGCCTACCTGGCCGACTTCACCCACACCGAGCAGTGGGACCCGGGCACGGTGACCACGACCCGCCTCGACGACGGGCCGTTGCGCGTCGGTGCCCGCTTCCGCAACGTCTCGCGCTACCGCGGCCGCACCACCGAGCTCGAGTACCGCGTCGAGCGCTTCGAGCTCGACACCCGGCTCACGTTCGTCGGCGACAACCGCACCGTCGAGGCGACGGACGACCTCACGTTCACCGGCCGCGGCGACACGACGCACATCACCTACCGGGCGCACTTCAGCTTCAAGCGCGTCTACCGCTTGGCCGAGCCCTTCCTGCGCCGCGGGTTCGAACCCGTCGCGGACGAGACGGTCGCGCAGCTGGTCGCGACGCTCGAACGCGAGCTCTGACGGTCATTCGGGCGCCACGGCCTCGACGAGGTTCCCGTCGGGGTCGCGCACGACCGCACTGAACTCACCACGCCGGTACGGGGTCCACCGGCGGGGCGCGGCGTGCTCGGTGCCGCCGTGCGTGAGCGCGGCGGCGTGGAAGTCCTCGACGT
Source organism: Jatrophihabitans fulvus (assembly GCF_054781375.1). Taxonomy (NCBI): domain Bacteria; kingdom Bacillati; phylum Actinomycetota; class Actinomycetes; order Jatrophihabitantales; family Jatrophihabitantaceae; genus Jatrophihabitans; species Jatrophihabitans fulvus. Next base: position 1,267,893 of record NZ_BAAGUN010000001.1, on the reverse strand, counting down.
CGATGCGGTCGGCGGTGCGCAACCGCACGTGCACGCCGACCGTCGTCGGTGCGCCGGCCACGACCCAGACCACCGCCGGACGGCCGGGCGGACCCCAGCCGGCCGCCTCCAGCGCGGGGTCCTCCTCCTCCTCGTCGACCAGCTCGTGCGAGCGGACGAGACCGAGCGGTTCGAGCACCGCGTCGTAGAACGCGATGGAGGCGGCGACGTCGGACGCCGCGACCGTCACGGAGTCGAGCGGATGGTCGATCACAGCGGCCAGCCTTCCCGCCGCCAGGCGGCGTCCCAGAACATCCATTCGTAGCGCGCGGTGACGGCGAAGTGCCGTCCCGCCCCGGCGAGCGACGCGGGCGGCTGCCGGTCGGCGAGCGCGAGCACGTCGGCCACCGTGGCCGCGAACTCGTCCGCGGCGTAGGCGTCGATCCAGGCCTGGAAGCGCGGGTCGGGCGAGCCGCGTCCGGCGAGAGCCGCGCCGACCCGCTGGTAGATCCAGTAGCACGGCAGGACCGCGGCGAGCCCCTCGCCGAAGCTGCCGCCGTGGGCGACGGCGAGCAGGTAGGACGTGTACGCCGTGGTCGTCGGCGAGACGGGGACGCTCGCCAGCGCCGCCGGGTCGAGGCCGAGCTGGGGCAGCAGCGTCTCGTGCAGCGACACCTCGACCGACGCCGTCTCGGCCGCGTGGCGCGCGAGCATGCCGGTGTCGGCATGCGTCGGCGCCTTCGACCCGACCACCGCGAGCGCGCGGGCGTAGTCGCGCAGGTAGTGCGCGTCCTGGGCCACGTAGTAGGCGAACGCGTCCTCGGGCAGCGTGCCGTCCGTCAGCCCGACGAGGAACGGGTGCGCCAGGATCGCGTCGTACACGGCAACGTTCTCGTCCCACCACTGCTGCGTCACCGGCGTCACAGGACGTGATCCTGCCTGGACATACTGTGTCCGTGCAGCCCCCTCCCACCGCGCTGACGATCGCCGGGTCGGACTCCGGCGGCGGCGCCGGCGTCCAGGCCGACCTCAAGACCTTCCTCGGCTGCCGCGTGCACGGCATGTCGGCGATCACCGCGGTGACGGTGCAGAACTCGCTGGGGGTCAGCGCCTTCTACGAGTTGCCGCCGAACGCGGTCGCCGATCAGATCGAGTCGGTCGCGACCGACATCGGCGTCGGAGCGGCGAAGACGGGGATGCTCGCGTCCGCCGCGATCATGGCGGCGATCGCCGAGGTCGTCGGACGGGTCGGCATCGGACGGGGCCTCGCGACCCCGTTCGTCGTCGACCCGGTGTGCGCGTCGCAGCACGGCGACCCGTTGCTGCGTCCGGACGCCGTCGAGGCGCTGCGCGACACGATCATCCCGCTGGCCACGCTGATCACACCCAACCTCGGCGAGATCAAGCTGCTCACCGGCGTCGAGGTGCACTCGCGCGCCGACATGGACGAGGCCGCCGCCGCGTTGCTCGCCCTCGGGCCGCAGGCCGTCATCGTCAAGGGCGGCCACCTCGACGGGGACGACGCCGTCGACCTGCTGCACGACGGCACCACCGCCGTCGAGCTGTCCGCCCCCCGCCGCACCACCGACCACACGCACGGGTCGGGCGACACCCTCGCCGCCGCCACGGCGTCCGCCCTCGCCCGCGGTCTCGACCTCGTCGAGGCCGTCCGCTTCGGCAAGCGCTACATCACCGGGGCGGTCGGAGATTCCTACCCGCTCGGCGCCGGACTCGGCCCGGTCGGGCACTTCTGGCGCGTCCGCTCGCTGCCCTGATCACGTTTGCGCGCGAGATCGCCGGTTCGATGGTCCGGAAGCGGTCACCCCGCGCGCAAACCTGATCGACCCCGCGGCGCACAGCGTCCGCGCAGGCGTACTGTCGGCGGCGCACGGGAGTCCCGACACCAGCGGGGCTGAGAGGGCGAACCAGCCGACCGTCGAACCTGATCCGGGTCATGCCGGCGTGAGGGAGCACATGTCTGACAGTCATCCCGACGTGGTCGTCGTCGGAGCCGGCGTGATCGGGTCCGCGATCGCCTGGCGCTGCGCGCAGCGCGGACTCTCCGTCGCCGTCGTCGACGCCGAGCCCGCACGCGGTGCGTGGCACACCGCCGCCGGCATGCTCGCGCCCGTCACCGAGCTGACCTACACCGAGACCCCGCTGCTGCGGTTGAACCTCGACTCGGTGGCCCGTTGGCCCGGCCTGGCCGACGAGCTCACGGCCGAGGCCGAGCTGCCCATCGGGTTCCGCACCACCGGCACGCTGCTCGTCGCGTGGGACGCCGCCGACCTCGCCGGGCTGCGCGACCTGCACGCCTTCGCGCAGCGCCTCGGTGTCACGGCCGAGTTCCTCACCGGACGGGAGCTGCGCTCCCTCGAACCGCAGGCCGCGCCCGGCCTGCCCGGCGGGCTGCTCGCCCCCGACGACCACAGCGTCGACCCCCGCCTGCTGCGCGCCGCCCTGGTGACCGCGGGCGGCCGGCGCGGCGTCCGCTTCGTCACCGCGACCGCCACCGCGGTCGACCGTGACGGCGTCACCCTCGACGACGGCAGCCGTCTCGCCGCCGGGCGGGTCGTGCTCGCCGCCGGGGCCTGGTCGGGGTTGCTCGCGGCGGCGCCCGTCCGCCCGGTGAAGGGACAGACGCTGCGGCTGCGCCTGCCCGGCAGCCCGTTGCAGCACGTGCTGCGCGGACGCGTGCGCGGCAATCCCGTGTACCTCGTCCCCCGCGGCGACGGACGGATCGTGGTCGGCGCCAGTACGGACGAGGCCGGCTTCGACCGCACGCCGCGCGCAGGGGCGGTGTACGAGCTGCTGCGCGACGCCCAGTGCCTGCTGCCCGAGGTCGCCGAGGCGCAGCTCGAGGAGATCTGCACCGGGTTGCGCCCCGGCTCGGCCGACAACGCCCCGCTGATCGGCGAGCGCGACGGGGTCGTGCTCGCCACCGGCCACTACCGCAACGGCGTGCTGCTCACGCCGGTGACGGCGGACGGCGTGGCCGACCTGCTCACGACGGGTTCGGTGCCGCCGGTGCTCGTGCCGTTCGCGCCCGGTCGCGAGCCCGCGGCGGCGATCGCATGACCATCACGCTCAACGGCGCGCCCTACGAGCTCGCCGGCACCACGACGATCGCCGAGCTGATCGAGCGGGTGACGGGGGCGTCGCGCGGCAGCGCGGCCGTCGTCGCCGGCGAGATCGTTCCCCGCAGCCAGTGGTCGACGACCACCCTGGCCGAGGGTGCGCAGGTCGAGATCGTCACCGCGACGCAGGGAGGCTGACCGTGACCGCTGTGCAGAAGAAGACCGTCGACGACCCGCTCGTCATCGCCGGCGTCGAGTTCGGTTCGCGGCTGGTGCTCGGCACCGGTGGCGCTCCGAGCCTGGACGTCGTCGCGCAGTCGCTGTCCGCGTCCGGCACCGAGCTGTGCACGGTCGCCATGCGGCGGGTCGACCCGGCGACGAGCGGCTCGATCCTCGACGTGATCGACCGCGCAGGCGTGCGGGTGCTGCCCAACACCGCCGGCTGCCGTACCGCGCGCGAGGCCGTGCGCACCGCGCAGCTGGCCCGCGAGGCCCTCGAGACCGACTGGGTGAAACTCGAGGTCGTGGCCGACGACCACACCCTGCTGCCCGATCCGATCGAATTGCTCGACGCCGCGCAAATGCTCGTCGCGGACGGGTTCACCGTGTTGCCGTACACGAACGACGATCCCGTGCTCGCGCGTCGGCTGCGGCAGGCGGGGTGCGCGGCGGTCATGCCGCTGGGCTCCCCCATCGGCACCGGGCTCGGCATCCGCAACCCGCACAACATCGAGCTGATCGTCAGCGAGGCGGCCGGCACCCCCGTGATCCTCGACGCCGGCATCGGCACCGCGTCCGACGCCGCGCTCGCGATGGAGCTGGGCTGCGACGCGGTGCTGCTGGCCTCCGCCGTGACGCGAGCGCAGGACCCGCGCGCCATGGCCGAGGCGATGGCGTTCGCCGTCCGCGCCGGACGTCTCGCCCACCGCGCCGGACGGATCCCCAAACGGTTCCACGCGCACGCGTCGTCCCCGACCGACGGGATGCCCGTCCTGTGACCGCGGTCGACGACCGTCCGGACGAGGTGCCCCTCACCCTCGAGGAACCGACCACCCGCTCGCTCGGGCTGCTCGACCAGTTCGGCATGTGGGGCAACCTCGGCGTCAGCCTGCTCGGCTTCACCGGCGCGATCTACGTGCTCGACCCCGGCGGCACCGGGGTGCTCGCCCTGTCGTTCACGGCGGGCGTGGTCGCCCTCGTGCTCGGCACCGTGCTCGGCACCGCCGCCGTCGCCGTCGCGGCCGTCCCCGGTGCCGAGACGGGCGCACCGGCGATGGTGCTGCTGCGCGGGCTGTTCGGCGCGAAGTGGTCCTGGCTGCCCAGCGTGCTGAACGTCGTGCAGTTGACCGGCTGGACCACTTTCGAGCTGGTCACCATCAGTGCCGCGATGGACCAGGTGGTCGACGGCGTGCCGCGCTGGGTGTGGGTGCTGCTCAGCGGCGCGATCACCACGGTGCTGGCGCTGCGTCCGCTCGGCTGGATCCGCGTGCTGCGCAAGTACGTCACCGTGCTCGTGCTCGCGGCCATGGTGTGGATCGCGATCCAGCTGCTGCGCCAGCCCGTGCACGGCGTCGACGGCGGATCGTGGGACGGCTTCTGGCTGGCCGTCGACGGGGTCGTCAGCGTCGCCGTGTCCTGGGTTCCGGTCGCGGCCGACTATTCGCGGCACTCCACCTCGACCCGGGCGACGGTCATCGGCACGTTCACCGGGTACTCGATCACGCAGATCGGCTGCTATCTCGTCGGCATGATCGCGCTGGTCGGTGTCGCGGCCGGCGACGCCGACAAGATCTTCGGGTCGTTCCTCGCGCTGCCGCTCGGCGTGCTCGCCTTCGTCGTGCTGGCGGTGCGCGAGATCGACCAGTCGTTCGTCGACACCTACTCGGCCGCGGTGTCGGTGCAGAACCTGCTGCCCCGCCACGACCGTCGCGTGATCGCGCTCGTCGTCGGGCTGATCGCCACCGTCCTCACGCTGCTGCTGGACATCGGCGACTACTACAACTTCCTCGTGCTGCTCGGCTCGCTGTTCGTACCGCTGCTCGGCGTGTTCGCCGTCGACTACTTCGCGTCGGGCCGGTCGGGACGGGCGAGCGCCTGGGACGTCACCGACCGAGCCCCGGCCCGGCCGTGGATGCTGCTGCCGTGGCTGCTGGGCTTCGTCACGTACCAGCTGATCAACCCCGGCTACGTGACGTGGTGGGTGGACTTCTGGAGCTCCGTCCGCCCGTTCGAGCCGCAGAGCTGGATGAGCGCGTCGATCCTGTCGTTCGCGGTCGCGGCCGTGGTGACCGTCCCGGTGCGACGGCTCGCGCGGCGCGGCACGTAACGTCGCGACCATGCTGCACGTGCACCCCGAGGTCGCCGACGCACTCGCGGAGAACCGGCCGGTCGTCGCCCTCGAGAGCACCATCATCAGCCACGGCCTGCCCCGTCCGGACAATCTGCGCATCGCGCGCGAGATCGAGGACGCGGTGCGGGCCGGCGGCGCCGTTCCCGCCACGATCGCGATCGTCGACGGCGAGGCGCGCGTCGGTCTCGACGACACCGCGCTCGAGCGGGTCGCGTCCGACCCGGACGTCGTCAAGGCGAGCGTGCGGGACATCGCCGTCGTCGCCGCGCGCCGCGGCGTGGGCGCGACGACCGTCGCCTCGACCGCGCACCTGGCCGCGCGGGCCGGGGTGCGCGTGTTCGCGACCGGTGGTCTCGGCGGGGTGCACCGCGACGCGCGCGACACCTGGGACGAGTCGGCCGACCTCACCACCCTCGCCGCCACCCCGGTGCTCGTCGTCTGCGCGGGCGTGAAGTCGATCCTCGACGTCGGCGCCACCCTCGAACGGCTCGAAACGCTGAACGTCGGCGTGCTCGGCTACCGCACCGACCGCTTCCCCGGCTTCTACCTGCGCGACTCGGGCCACGCGGTGCCGTGGCGCGCCGACTCCCCGGACGAGGTCGCGGCCGCGCTGCGGGCGCAGGACGAGCTCGGCACCGACCGCTTCGGGCTGGTGCTGGTCAACCCGATCGCCGAGGCGGACGAGCTCGACCGCACGCTGCACGACCGCACCCTGGCCGCCGGGCTCGTCGCGGCGGCCGAGGGCAACGTACGCGGCAAGGACGTCACACCGTTCCTGCTCGACTTCTTCCACCGCGAGACCGGCGGCGCGTCATTGACCGCCAACGTCGCCCTCGTGCGCAGCAACGCCCGTCTCGCCGCCGAGGTCGCCGCGGCCTACCGGGCCGGCTGATGCACGTCGTCTGTGTCGGCGACGTCATGGTCGACCTCGTCGCCGCCCTGCCCGGACCGCTCGCCCTCGGGTCCGACACGCCCGCGGACATCGAGGTCTACGGCGGCGGCGCGGCCGCGAACGTCGCCGCCTGGCTGGCGCAGTGCGGCGTCCGGTCGACGTTCGTCGGCCGCATCGGCGACGACTCCGCGGGGTTGCGCGCGGTCGACGCGCTCACCGCCGCCGGCGTCACCCCGATGGTCGAGATCGACCCCAAGCGGGCCACCGGCCTGTGCATCGTGCTCGTCGACGAGCACGGCGAGCGGACGATGATCCCGTCCGCCGGCGCGAACGACGCGTCCGCCGATCCGTCGCTGCTGCCCGCGGACGCCGACTGGCTGTACGTGTCGGGCTACTCGCTGCTCAACCCGGGCTCGCGCGCCTTCGGGCACGCGGCGCTGGCGGTCGCACGCGAGCGCGGCTGGGCGATCGCCGTCGACGCGGCGTCCGCCGCGCCGCTGTCGCGCAACCCCGAGTTCCTCGACTGGGTGTGTCCGGGCGAGCTGCGCGACGTGCTGCTGTTCGCCAACACCGCCGAGGCGCTCGTGCTCACCGGCACGGACGAGCCGGCCGCCGCCGCCCAGGCCCTGGCGCTGCGGTGCGGCAGCGCGGTCGTCAAGCGCGGCGCGTCCGGCGCCGTCTGGTCGGACGGGTCGGGCGTGCGGTCGGTGCCCGCGTCCGAGGTGGTCGTCGTCGACTCGACCGGCGCGGGCGATGCCTTCGCCGCCGGGTTCCTCGCGGCGGTCGGCGAGATCGACGAGTGCCTGCTCAACGCGAACGCGACCGCCGCCCGCGCAGTCACCCGGATGGGTGCTCGGCCTAGCGTCGATAGCTGAGGTCGGTGCCCACCAGGTCGAGTCGCAGGCCGGCCGCGGTGGCCTGGGCCTTCTGCAGCGTGACGTCGAACGGGATGCCGTCGAACGGGATGGGCTTGTCGAACAGCTGGTTGACCAACCGGGCGATCTGACCGGCCAGGGCACCGCCGGCGTTGATCTGCGACTTGCCGAAGGACAGCACGTTGTCGGTCACGATCGGCGCGACGGTCACGCCGGGTCTGAACGTCCGTCCGAGGACGGTGAACTCCTTGCTCACCCTGACCCGCTCGTCGCCGGCGTAGCTCAGGTCGACACCCAGCTTGTCGCTGAGCTCGCGGTACCCGAGGACGCCGGTGGCGTGGCCCGTCTCGGCGCGGAACGAGCGGAAGTTGTCCGACACCGTCAGGTTGTCGAGCACCACCCGCAGCTGGTCGAGGGTCACGTCGAGGTTCGCCTTGTTCAACGGCACGTTCGCGGCCGTCACCGTGATCTCGTCGTACGTGCCGCTCGCGAACTGGGTGAGGAACGGGAAGCCGCCGACGTCGACGTCCGGCTCGCTCGGCAGGTCCTGCGACTGCTGCAGCGCCGACGCCGCCACCTTCTCGGCCGCGAAATCGCCGATGCGGTCGACGGCGATGAGCAGCACGACCAGGACGAGGAGCCCGACGAGCAGCCGCCGCGGCCACCGGGAACGGCGGGCGGGGGGTGGCGGCGCGTACGCGGGGAGTGGAGCGGTCACCGTTCGATCCTGACACGCCGAACCGTGGGGTTGCGTACGATCACCCGGACGTCCGTCCGAGCGCAGAACAGGAGGCACCGTGGCCGAGGAAGCCCTCGAGGACTTCGGCCCGTACCGCCTCGAAGAGGTGATCGGGCGTGGCGGCATGGGTGTCGTCTACCGCGCGTACGACACCAGCCGCGACCGCACGGTCGCCGTCAAGCGGCTGCCGCGTGAGCTCGCGGCGGACGAGAACTTCCAGGCCCGCTTCCGCCGCGAGTCGCGGTTGGCCGCCCGGCTCAACGAGCCGCACATCATCCCGATCCACGACTTCGGCGAGATCGACGGCCAGCTCTACATCGACATGCGGCTCGTCGAGGGCCTCGACCTGTCGAAGCTGATCGCCGACGAGGGCGGCGCGCTCGACGCCGAACTCGCCGTCGACATCATCGGCCAGGTGTCGTCCGCGCTCGCGTCCGCGCACAAGGCGGGGCTGATGCACCGCGACATCAAGCCCTCGAACGTGCTCATCACGGGCGTGACGCCCGAGGACCGCACCAGCCCGTTCGCGTACCTCGTCGACTTCGGCATCGCCCGCGCGATCGTCGGCACCGAGGGCACCGCGCTGACGACGACGACCGACTGGTTCGGCACGGTCGCCTACATGGCGCCCGAACGCATCAGTGGCTCCTCCGGCGACGCGCGTTCGGACATCTACTCCCTGGCGTGCCTGCTCTACCAGTGCGTCACCGGGCAGGCGCCGTTCACCGGCGAGGCGCTGCAGGTGCTGTTCGCGCACGTCAACAATGCGCCGCCGTCGGCGGCCGAGCTGCGCCGCAGCGTGCCGCCGGGTCTCGATGCGGTCATCCGCCGTGGCATGGCCAAGCGTCCGGACGACCGGTACCAGACGGTCACCGAGTTCGCGTCCGCCGCGCGCACCACGATGAAGGCGTTCGCCGGCAATCCGACGACGGTGGTCAACACCCGCACGCGTCCGCCGGGTCAGCAGCCGCCGCCGCAGTCGGCTCCCCCGCGCTCGGGCCCGCCGAACTCGTTCCCTCCCCGGTACCCGCAGTCGAGCCCGCCGCAGGCCGGGCCGGTCAACTCGTTCCCGCCGTCCGCCGGTCCGGTGAACTCCTTCCCGCCACGCACGGGCCACCCGCAGCCGGTGCACACCCACTCCGCGCCGCCGCAGTCGGCTCCGCCGCGGTCGACGCCGCCGCAGGCGGGGCCGCCGCACTCGATACCGCCGCGCTCGGGTCCGCCGCCGGCCGGGCCGGTCAACTCCGTCCCGCCCCGCTCCGGCCCACCGCAGGCCGGGCCGGTCAACTCCCTGCCGCCGCGCGGCGGCCGGCCCGCGCAGAAGCAGCCCGACGTGCTCGTCCGCACGTTGGCCGTGATCGCGGTGCTCGTCGTGATCGCCGCCGTCATCTCCGTCGTCGTCGCGGCGGGCTGATCGAGCACAGATCGGTCGGGTGCCCGCCGCCACCAGCCGCGGGGATACGTCCAGGTCGCGTCCGGACAGCGTGTCGGCGGCGCGTAGCGCGCGGTGCCGGGCGATGCGTCGGTAACGAACAGAGGCGTCGTCACGCTCTGCACTGGTGACGGGGCTCGCGGACACGATCGGTACGGTGCGGCCATGACGGGCACGGACCCGCTGCTGCTCGTCGTGACGGACGACGACCTGGCGCTCCCGAACACGGGACGGACGACGCGCCGACTGCTCGAAGCGGTGGCGTCCGCGCACACGGCGCGGGTCGTCGTCGACATGCACGACGTCCAGATCCTGAACTCGTGCGGTATCGGCGTGCTCATCGAGCTCAACAACGAGGCGACCCGGCGTGGTGGCAGCGTCTCGCTGCGCGGCCTGCGTTCTCAGGCCCGGAACACGCTGACGGTCCTGGACCTGCTCGGCCCGGCCTTCCTCGTCGAGGACGAGCAGCCCCGCGGGTGACGATCACCGGCGCGTCAGCCGGCGATGCGGACGTAACGGTAGGGGCGCAGCACCGAACCGTCGTTCATTCGCTCGGGCCATCGGTAGGAGGCCACGTGCGGCCAGGCCCGTGGGGTGCCCAGGCCACCCTGTTCGATCACGCGAACCCGGGTGTGCCGCCGGTCGGCCCAGCCGAGGAACAGCTGCACGTGCCCGTTCGCGCCGGCTGAACCCGGACCCAGGCGCCCGATGAGGTCGTACGGACGCAGGCGCGACGCCGGGATGCCGACCACGACGTCGGCGAGTCCGACGGTCGAGGCGCCGCCGCCGTCGTCCGGCAGTCGAAGCGCCATCGAGACGAAGCCGGAACAGTCGCGCCGGTACCACCCCCATCCGCCGGGACCCGCGTGGCCGCTGGTCATCGAGTACCGGATCGCGGGGTCGCCCAGCCACTGCCGTGCCCGGGCGGCCACCTCGCTGCGTGTGACGGTCGAACCGACGGGCCCGGGTTCTCCGGTGCACTGCGCGAGATGGCAGTCCGACCGGGCCGCGTCACGCGAGAGATGGTCCGACGCGCGGCTGCGGAGGGCGATGACGGCGAGCACGAGGACGAGCGCAGCGGCAGCAGCCACCGAGGCGACGCGCGTGCGGGACCGGAGCGGCGTGGACGACATGGTCATGGCCCGGATTCGAGCAGCCCACGTATAAGCGCAGCGTTCGACGGCGACGCACGACCGAGCGGGCGTCGCCGTCGTGCACGCGGTGCGTGGGACCGCGCCGCGTCGTCCTATGCTGCCGCCATGATCGCCGCCCCGGCAGCCCGCTCGTGACCTCGAGGGTCGTACGCGCCTGCGTGCTGGCCGCGTCGGCGTCGGTCGTCGCCGTCGTCCTCGCGGGCTGCACGACGCCGTCCGCCGAGGCGAAGCGGACGGTCGTCGACCTGGCGAAGCAGGACTGGCGCCGCGTGCCGGGAGTGACCGCGGACGGTGACGCCCTGCTGGTCGCACGCACCGGGCGGAGCATCGTCCGTCAGGACGGCGGGGAGCGTCAGCCCGATCCCCCGGTCGATCTCGCGGGGACGCACCTGGTGGTCCACGGCAACTACACGCTCAGCGCGCGCTTCACCGCGGTCACCGCCGACGCGACCTGGGCCGTGTACGACTCGCCGCCGGTCATCGCGGACGAGTTCCGGATCGAACCGCCTGGCCTGCGACTCACCCTGCGCGGTCACGATCTGCGCATCAGCGTCTTCGACGGCTCGCGCCCGAAGGACGTGACCGCCCCCCGTCCGGTGCACGACGAGCACGTGTCGATCCCGGATCCGGAGGCCGTGATCTCGATACGCCGCTCCGGGAACGCACTGGCGATCACGAGCAGCGGGCGCACTCTGACCAGCATGCCTCTCGGCCGGGTGTTCAGGTCCGGCGAGCTCTGGCTGGGACTGTCGAGCACGAGCGGGTCCTTCAGGGTCGGTTCGTTCACCGCCACGGCAGCGGCGGGCGGCTCGCTGCGGACCGCGCGACCTGTGATCGAGCGCGTCGGACGATCGGGCAGCGGATTGCAGGCACTCGCTGCGCGCATCCGTCCGGGCTTCCGGGTCGGGGCGGCGGTGGCCCTGGGTCCCCTCGCCTCGGACGCGAACTACGCGCGCGAGTTCGCCGGCGACTTCGGGGCCATCACGCCCGAGAACGCGATGAAGGCGCAGTTCCTCTCGCCCCGCCGCGGCGTCTACTACTTCCAGGAGGCCGACGCGCTCCTCGCCGTGGCGAAGGCCAGGGGCATGGCGGTGCACGGGCACACCATCGCGTTCAGCGAAGCCATGCCCCGGTGGATGCGGCAGCTGCCCACGGCGTCGGCCACGCAGCGCCGTGCCAGCGCCCGTGCGCTGCTGGGTTACCTCACCACCGTGGTGAAGCACTTCAAGGGTCGGCTCGCCTCCCTCGACGTCGTCAACGAGCCCTTCGACGTCGACCAGGGAACCAGCCTGCAGAAGAACGTCTGGTACCGAACCTTCGGTCGTGACTACCCCGTGGTCGTGTCCAAGGCGGTGCACGCCGCCGACCCGGCCGTCAAGCAGTTCGTCAACGAGAACGGGGCCGACGTGCCGGGCGAGCGCCAGGACGCCCTGCTCGCTCTCGCGCGCCGCACCAACGCGCTGGGCGGTCACATCTACGGCGTCGGACTGCAGGCCCATGTCTACGACATCGGGACCGACGCCGTCTCCGCCCGGGAGCTCACCGACACGTTCGCGAACGTCGCGAAGGCCGGTCTGCACGTCCGCATCTCCGAGAACGACGTCTCGGACGACCGGGGGACGCGCATCCAGGCGAAGCAGTACGCCACCGTGCTGACCACCTGCCTGCGCTCGCGCACCTGTGTCGCCTACACCACCTGGGGCGTCGACGACCGTTACGACTGGTTCGTCGACGACGACGGAAGCCTTCAGCAGGGTCACGACCTGCTGTTCGACCGCGGGCGTCCGACGCCGGCGTACACGGCGATGAAGCGCGCTCTGGGCGGTTGACGGCCTCGCTTCGGCGCGGCGCGAGCGCCGACCCGAGACCGCAGAGCACGAAACCCAGGAGCGCGGGTACGGCACGGTGGGGTCCCTCAGGGCAGTTCGTACGCCCGCGCGAGCGGAACCCCCGGCCGGTACGCCAGGTGCAGGTGGGTCGGCGCGTCGAGCACCGCGAGGTCGGCGCGGGCGCCGAGGCGCAGCGTCCCCACGTCGTCGCGCCGCAGCGACAGCGCGGCGCCGGCGGTGGCCGCCCAGAGCGCCTGCGCGGGTGTCATGCCCAGCTCCCGCACGGCCAGCGCGATCACGAACGGCATGGACGACGTGTAGCTGGTTCCGGGATTGCAGTCCGTCGCGAGCGCGACGGTGACGCCCGCAGCGAGCAGCCGGGACGCGTCCGGGTACGGCGTGCGGGTCGAGAACTCGACACCGGGCAGCAGGGTCGCCACCGTGGTGCTGTCGGCGAGGGCGGCGACGTCGGCGTCACTGACGAACGTGCAGTGATCGACGCTCGCGGCCTGCAGTTCGACCGCCAGTTGCACGCCGGGACCGTGACCGAGTTGGTTGCCGTGCACCCGAAGCCCCAGACCGGCGGCGCGCCCTGCCTCGAGCACCGTGCGCGCCTCGTCGCCGTCGAACGCGTGACTGCTGGCCGGCTCGCAGAACACGTCGATCCAGCGGGCGTGGGGTGCGCACGCCTCGAGCATCGGGCCGGTGACGGCGGCGAGGTAGTCGGCGCGGGCAACGTCGGGTGGCACGACGTGGGCACCGAGGAACGTCGTCTCGGGGGTGTGCACACCGGCGAGCTGCAGCGCGCGGCGCTCGTCCTCGACCGTCAGGCCGTACCCGCTCTTGATCTCCACCGTCGTGGTGCCCTGCGCGCGGAGCTCGGCGAGGCGACGGTCGAGCAGCAGGGCCAGGGTCGTGTCGTCGGCGGCGCGGGTCGCCGACATCGTCGAGGCGATGCCGCCGCCGTCGTACGGCGCTCCGCTGAGTCTCGCCGCGAACTCCGCGGACCGGTCGCCCGCGAACACGAGATGCGTGTGCGAGTCGACGAAACCGGGGACGACGGCCCGTCCGCCCAGATCGTCGCGGGTGTCGGCGGACGGTGCGCTGCGCGACGGTCCGACCCAGGCGATCGCGCCGTCCTCGACGAGCACCGCCGCGTCGTGCAGCACGCCGAGGGCGGTGCCGTCGACGGACGGGTCGTTGGTGACCAGCTCGCCGATACCCGTGATCAGGTGCGCCATGCGTCCTCGATTCCCTCTCGCAGCAGGGCACCGACGTCGCCCAGCACGTGCTCCCCGCCGGACACGACCGTACGGCCGTCGACGAGCACCGTGTCGACGTCCGCCGCGCCCGCGGCGAACAACACCTGCGCCGGATCGCACCCTGCGGTGCGGACGGTGTCGAGCCGCACCGCCACGAGATCGGCGCGCGCGCCGGCGGCCAGCCGCCCGGCGTCGTCCCAGCCGATCGCGTCGTGGCGGGTCGCGGCGGTGAGCAGCTCGGCCGGCGAGAACGAGCCGCGGCGTCCGGTACGCAGGCGTTCGTCGAGCTCGAGCGCGCGGGACTCCTCGAACAGGTCGACGACGGCGTGCTGGTCGGTGCCGAGCGACAGCCGGACACCCGCATCGGCGAGGGCACGAGCGGGTCCGATGCCGTCGGCCAGGTCGCGCTCGGTGGTGGGGCAGAAACAGGCGACGGTGTCGGTGGCGGCGAGGTCCGCGATGTCGTCGGAACTCAGGTGCGTGGCGTGCACGGCGGACGTCCGCGGGCCGAGCACGCCGTGGTCGGCGAGCAGCCGGGTCGGCGTTTGCCCGTGGACGGCGAGACAGGCCTCGTTCTCGGCGGGTTGCTCCGAGAGGTGCACGTGCCGCGGTCGTCCGGGGACGTCGACGGAACTCAAGGCCTCGGCAGGGACCGCGCGCACCGAGTGCACCGCCGACCCGACGCGGAATTGCGCGTCCTCGCGCAATGAAGCGACTCGTGCCGCCCAGGCGTCCACCGACCCGTCCGAGAACCGGCGCTGCACGTCGTCCAGCGGCTGATAGCCCTCAGCGGTCAGTCCGCCGCTGAGGTAGCAGGTGTCCAGCAGCGTGAGCCGCACACCGGCGTCGCGCGCGGCCTCACGCAGCGCCTCTCCCATGACGTTGGGGTCCGCGTACTGACGTCCGGACGGGTCGTGGTGCAGGTAGTGGAACTCCCCCACCGACGTGACCCCGCTCAGCGCCATCTCGGCGTAGGCGCCCCGGGCCAGCGCAAGGTAGGCGTCCGGGTCGAGGCCGGCCGCCACGCGGTACATCCGCTCGCGCCACGTCCAGAAGGTGCCGCCGTCACCGTGCGTGCGTCCGCGCAGAGCGCGGTGGAACGCGTGGCTGTGATCGTTCGCGAAGCCGGGCAGCACGACGCCGGGCAGGTGCTGCGCGCCGGACGCGTCACCGTCCGGGACGACCGCGGTGAACCGGCCGTCCGCGATCTCGAAGCGCACGTCACGCGCCGGCCCGTCCGGCAGCAGCGCGTGCTCCGCGAAGTACGCGGTCACACGAGGTCCCTCATCACGGCGGCGAGCGCGGCCACCCCGGCGAGACAGTCGTCCCGCTCGGCGAACTCGGCCGGCGAGTGCGAGACGCCGGTGGGATTGCGGACGAACAGCATGGCCGTCGGTACCCCGGCCGCGGCGAGAATGCCCGCGTCGTGGCCGGCGCCGGTGTCGAGCACAGGGGCGTCGAGCAGCAGGGAGAGACGGTCGGCCAGGTCGGTCGGGAACGCGGTGCGGTCGGTCCACGACTGCTCGTGCACCTGGCCGCCCAACTCGGTGACCCACATCGTCACGTCGCGGACGATTGCGCGAACCTGCTCTTTCTCGGACGCGCGCGCGTCGAGGGAGGCGGTCACGTGCGAGGCGATGGCATTGACGCCGTTGGGCTGCACCGCGACGCGTCCGACGGTGGCCACCCCGCCGTGCACCTCCGCGGCCGTCCGGGCGGCCAGCACCACGTGCGCCAGCGACACCATCGCGTCGCGCCGGTCGCCCAGCAGGGTGGTGCCCGCGTGGTTGGCCTCGCCGGGCAGCTCGATGCGCCATCGTCCGTGCGGACGGATCGCGCTCGCCACGCCGATCGCGGCACCGCGGTCGACCATGTCGCGGCCCTGCTCCACGTGCAGCTCGACGAAGGTCCCGATGCGGCGCAGCGTCTCGTCGTCACGTCCGTAGCCGGCCGCGAACGGAGACGCCTCCGCCATAGATGTCCCGTCCGCATCGCGCAGGGACCGGGCGCGGTCGGCGTCGAGTTCTCCCGTGATCAACCGCGATCCCGCGCAGGCGACCCCGAACCGGGCGCCCTCCTCGTCCCCGAAGTTCACGATGGCGACGGGACGGTCCGTCGGCCCCAGCTCGTCCAGGGCCGCGAGCGCCGACACGACACCGAGCGGACCGTCGTACGCACCGCCGTCGGGCACCGAGTCGAGGTGCGAGCCGACGACCAGCCCCGGACCGTCGCGATCGGGATCACCGCGCCACGCCCACTGGTTGCCGGCGCGGTCGGTCGTGAGATCCAACCCGCGGGCGGACGCCTCCCCCGCGAACCACTCGCGCAGCGTCGCATCCTCGTCGGTCCAGGCGAAGCGGCGGTACCCGTTCGTCCGCCCTTGGCGCCCGATCGGGGCGAGCGCGTCCCACATCGCGTCGAAACTCATGCGTCCACTGCCCGGTTCACTGGCACCTTCCCGAGTTGACTGGCACGTTTCACCGCTGACTGGATGACCTCAAGTCGCCAGCGAGGCACAGAAGCCACCAGTCAACGGGAGAGGCAGGGGTCAGTCGCCGGGGGCGGACGCGGTCTCCTGCATGGGGACGCGCACGCCGCGGGAGGCGGCGACGTCCTCGGCCTGGTCGTAACCGGCGTCGACGTGCCGGATGACGCCCATGCCCGGGTCGTTGGTGAGCACGCGCTCGATCTTCTGCCCGGCGAGGTCGGTGCCGTCGGCGACGCAGACCTGGCCGGCGTGGATCGACCGTCCGATGCCGACACCGCCACCGTGGTGGATCGACACCCACGTGGCACCGCTGGCGACGTTGACCATGGCGTTGAGCAGCGGCCAGTCGGCGATGGCGTCCGAGCCGTCGAGCATGGCCTCGGTCTCGCGGTAGGGCGAGGCGACGGAGCCGCAGTCGAGGTGGTCGCGTCCGATCACGATCGGCGCGCTGAGCTCGCCGTTCGCGACGAGCCGGTTGAACTCGACGCCGGCACGGTCGCGCTCGCCGTAGCCGAGCCAGCAGATGCGCGAGGGCAGGCCCTGGAAGTGCACCTTCTCGCCGGCCATCCTGATCCAGCGGGCGAGCGACTCGTTCTCGGGGAAGAGGTCGAGCACGGCCTTGTCCGTCCGGGCGATGTCCTTCGGGTCACCCGACAGCGCCGCCCACCGGAACGGGCCCTTGCCCTCGCAGAACAGCGGACGGATGTACGCGGGCACGAAACCGGGGAAGTCGAAGGCGCGGGTGAGCCCGGCGGTGCGCGCCTCGCCGCGGATCGAGTTGCCGTAGTCGAAGACCTCGGCGCCCTTGTCCATGAACTTGACCATGGCCTCGACGTGCCGCGCCATGGACGCCTGCGCGCGCCCGGTGAACTCGTCGGGCTTACGCTGCGCGTAGTCGTGCCAGTCGTCGAACTCGACGCCGACGGGCAGGTAGCTCAACGGGTCGTGCGCGGACGTCTGGTCGGTGACGATGTCGATCGGCGCGTCGTTGGCGACGAACTGCGGCACCAGCTGCGCGGCGTTGCCGAGCAGTCCGATCGACAGCGGCTTGCGGGCGTCGCGCGCCTCCTCGGCCAGACGCAGCGCGTCGGCCACCGACGACGCCTCGACGTCGAGGTAACCGTGGTCGATGCGGCGCTTGATACGCGAGCCGTCGCACTCGATGCAGATCGCGACGCCGCCGTTCATGGTCACGGCGAGCGGCTGCGCACCGCCCATGCCGCCGAGGCCGGCGGTGAGGGTGATCGTCCCGGCCAGGGTGCCGCCGAACTTCTTCGCGGCGACGGCGGCGAACGTCTCGTACGTGCCCTGCAGGATGCCCTGGGTGCCGATGTAGATCCACGACCCCGCGGTCATCTGGCCGTACATCGTCAGGCCGAGCTGCTCGAGGCGGCGGAACTCGTCCCAGTTGGCCCAGTCGCCGACGAGGTTCGAGTTCGCGATGAGCACGCGCGGCGCCCATTCGTGCGTGCGCATGACGCCGACCGGCTTGCCCGACTGCACGAGCATGGTCTCGTCGCGCTCGAGCGTCGTCAGGGTGCGGACGAGCGCGTCGTAACTGGCCCAGTTGCGAGCGGCCCGACCGGTGCCGCCGTAGACGACGAGGTCGTCGGGACGCTCGGCGACCTCGGGGTCGAGGTTGTTCATCAGCATCCGCAGCGGCGCCTCGGTCTGCCACGAGCGTGCGGTCAGGTCGGTGCCGCGCGCGGCGGTCACGGGTCGGGCTCCATCCATGCCCCCATTGCACACCGACCCGCCTCCACGCGGGACCACCCGACCGTCACCACTGTCTCGGATCCGAGACTAGGGTGGGGTGCATGGCGTCCGTCCCCGCCGCGTCGCACGCGCTGGAGATCCTCACCTACCTCGGCCGTCAGGCGTCCCCCGTGCCCGCCGCCGCCCTGGTGCGCGACCTGGGCCTGCCCCGCTCGAGCGTCTACCACCTGCTCGCGACGCTGCAGGAGGCCGGCTTCGTCACCCACCTGCCCGAGGACCGTCGCTACGCGCTCGGTCTCGCGGCGTACGAACTGGGGACGGGGTACAGCCGGCAGGCGCCGCTCGCACGGCTCGCGCGGGTGCCGATGGCCGAGCTGGTCGACCGGGTGCGCGACAGCGCCCACCTCGCCGTGCTGCACGGCGGCGAGGTCGTCTACGTCATCGAGGAACGGGCGCGCCACCGCCGTCCGCTCGTCACGGACGTCGGCGTGCGCCTGCCCGCGCAACTCACCGCGAGCGGACGGGCGATGCTCGCCGCCCTGCCCGAGCAGCAGCTGCGCGCCCTGTTCCCCGGACCCGAGTCGTTCGTGCTGCGCAACGGCCGCGGTCCCCGGTCGCTGTCGGCCCTGCGGGCGATGCTGGTCGAGACCCGGCGACGCGGCTTCGCGGTCGAGGACGGCGAGGTCACCGAGTTCTGGTCGTCGGTGGGCGCGCCCGTGCTCGACGCGTCCGGCTTCCCGGTGGCCGCGGTCGCGGTGACGTTCCCCGACGCCCTGCCGGTGCAGCGACGCGACGCGATCGCGACGCAGGTCGTGCGGACGGCGCACCTGCTCACCCGCCGCATCGGCGGACGGGTCTAGCTGCCGGCCACCCGGGCCTCGTAGTCGCGGCGCGCCGTGGCGTCGACGTCGACGAACGCCTTCTCGACCCCGAACGCCCGGGCCATCCGTTCGGCGATGCCGCGGGGGATCCACGCCTGCGAGGCGGCGAGCGCACCCGCCACCTTCGTGACGCGCACGACGGGGCGCGGCCGCTCGATCAGACCGGCGACGGCGGCGGCGACCTCGGCCGGTTCGGCGTTGCGCAGCCCGCGCGAGCCCTTCGTGCCCGCGATCAGCTCGGTGTTCGTGTAGGTCGGCTGCACCTGCGAGAAGCGGACGCCCGACGAGCGGTACTCGCGCCGCGCCGACTCGGTGTAGCCCTTCACCGCGTGCTTGGTCGCGCAGTAGCTCGCGCCACCGGGCACGTAGCTCTCCCCCGCGATCGAGGCGATGTTGATGATGTGACCGCTGCGCCGCGGCAGCATCCGCTGCAGCGCGAGCTTGGTGCCGGTGATCACGCCGAGCACGTTGATCTCGAGGATGCGGCGGCTGGTCGAGTCCGACTCCTCGTGCACCGGGCCGAGCGGCATGATGCCCGCGTTGTTGACCAGCACGTCGAGCGGCCCGAGGACGTCCTCGACGTGATCGAGGAAGCGCTCGAACGACTCGGGATCGGTGACGTCGACCTGCGCGTAGGCGGTGATGCCGAGCTCGCCCACGGCCTCCTTCAGGCGCTGCGGGTCGACGTCGCCGATCGCCACCCTCGCGCCGTCCGCGACGAGCCGTTGCGCGGTGGCATAGCCGATGCCGCGCGCGCCGCCGGTGATGGCCACGACCTTGCCTTGGATGCTGCCGCCCTGCGCCATGCCGTCCGCCTCTCGCTGGAGTCCATTCTGACAACACTCGTTGTCGGACATCCTGCCACGGACGGCACGACGGCGGGGACGGACGATGCCGTCCCCGCCGCGGCGGAGCGGGGGGCGGCTACCGCAGGGTGATCACCCGGTACATGCCCATGAATGCGTGCGGCATGCCGGTCATGCGGTCGGGATAGAAGCAGAGGATCGCCCACTTGCCCGGCTTGCCGGCGTACGTCTGGAGCATGGTGCGTCCCGGGGAGATCGCACCGGTCGAGATGTCGTCGGTCTTGCCGCCGTAGAAGACCTTCGGGAACGGCTCCTGGTTCCGCAGGGCCTTCGCGACGTCGTAGTGGGTCTTGCCGGGCCGCATGCGGATCATCTCGACGAAGTGCGACTGGTTCGCGTCGTTCTTGAACCGCAGCACACCGGAGCGCGGGATGCCGGCAGGCTTGAGCGAGAACGAGTGCGACTTGATCGCGACGATCGTGGACGCAGCGGGCACCGGCGCGTTCCAGTCGGCATTGCGGACGACGATCTTCTTGATCTTGGGCGCGGACAGCGACTGCTGCTGCGGGTTGAGGGCGTAGTAGGTGCCCGGCACCAGGTGCACCCACATCGAGTGGCCCGGCGTCGTGCCGCCCATGAGCTGGAAGTCCCGCTCGAGCGGGATCGGCTTGCCCTGGTTGAAGGTCGCGAAGTCGGCGATCAACTTCTTCTCGCCGGCGCCCTTGCGCGAGCGCAGCAGCTGGAACAGCCGCCCCTTGCCCACCACGTGGATCTTGGCCACGCCGGGGCGCAGGGCCCACGGCCCGCCGCCGACGGCCTGGTTCGCGTAGACCTGGTACGTCGCCGTCGGCCTGGCGCCGGCGCTCGCGCCTGCGGCGTCGGCACCGACGGCCATTCCGCCTGCAAGGGTCGCGGCGACGGCTGCCGCCACCGCGACCCGCTTCGCTGTCACTGCCATGGTCGATCCTCTCGTGTCCACGGATGTAAGCGCGAGCTATGAGACCACCGAACAATCAATTGCGCCAGAGGCCGAAGGAAGCACATCGACATGCATTTCCTCGCGCATCGCAGACCATCCCGGAATTGCACAAGGGTGGTGGCACCAAGGCCCTTCGTCCCGTATTCCCGTCATTGTTCGCCGAACGGCCGGACGCCGGTTGCGCGGTCCGGGCGGACGCGCCTAGCTTGCGCGCGTGACCACCTCGACCCGGCCCGCGAGAGCCGCCGCCGTCGCCGCCGCGACCCTCGTCGTGCTGGCGAGCGCCGTCGTGCCCGCGCCGGCGCAACCACGCGCCCGGGCAGTGGCGCCGGGGGTCGCCGTGACCGCTGCCGCGCCGAGGATCGCGACCGTCACCATCCCGAAACGTGCGATGTTCACGGGCTTCGGGGCCTCGAGCTACACCGTGGCGAACGGTGGCACGCTGCGGGTCGTCAACCACGACACGGTCACCCACACCGTCACCTCGGCCGCGCGCGGCCGCAGCGGCAACCCGCTGTTCGACACCACGGTCGGGCCGGGCAGGACGGTCACCGTCCGGGGAGTCGGAGCGCTCGCAGCGGGCCGCTTCGTGTTCACGTGTCGCCTGCATCCGTCGATGAAGGCGACATTGGTCGTGGTGGGCGGAAAGGGCGGAACAACCGGCTCGACAATGCGATTCAGCCTGCCGATCACCTTCCCCAAAGTGATCACCGCGGCGTCCTCGACGATCTCACTCGCCAGTGCATCACAACAAATGCTGCCCACCGGCGCAAAGACCCCGATCCGGGCATTCGGCGGCTCCTATCCCGGGCCCACCATCCGGCGGCCGAGCGGACGGGCCACGACGGTCCGTTTCGTCGATCGCCTGCCCGCCTCGGCCGGGCCGCAGTCGATGCATCTGCACGGTGACCACCACGCGTCCGCCGACGACGGGCAGCCGACCACCCACCTGTTCCGTCCCGGCGCTGCCCGCACCTACCACTACCCACTGCGCGATCACGGCGTTCCGATCCCGCCCGCATTCGGCTTCTACCACGACCACGTGATGGGGGCGACGGGCCGCAACAACTGGCTCGGCGAGCAGGGCATGTTCATCGTCGACGACGGTCGCGCCGGGTCCCTCGGCCTCCCCACCGGCTACTACGACAGGTCGCTGCTGCTGTCGGACCGGTCGTTCACCTCGACGCACCGGCTGACCGCGGTGCCCGCCACTCCCGGTGTCATGCCGATGCCCATGACCGGCAGCGACGCGCCCCCCGGCGACGCCACCGTGGGCAACCGCGTGCTGGTGAACGGTCGCTGGGCCCCGCACTTCGCCGTCCGCACCCATCACTACCGGCTGAGGTTGCTCAACGCGTCGAACTTCCAGTCCTACGACCTGACGCTGTCGGACGGACGCCGCTTCGTGCAGGTCGGCACCGGCAGCAGCCTGTTGCCCCGTCCGGTGGCGCGGACGCACATCCTGCTCGGCCCGGCCCAGCGGGCGGACGTCGTCGTCGACTTCCGCGGCGAGCTGCACAAGAACGTGGTGCTGCGCAGCGTCGCCCGCATCGGACGGCCCGCCATGGGCATCGGCACGCCCAGCGTGCCGATCATGCAGTTCCGCGTCGTCCGAGGCGTCCCCGACCGCACGAAGGTGAGGAGCACGCTCGAGGCGACGCCCAGGCTCACCGTGCCCGCGCGGACCACGTTCGCGTGGGACTTCGGGCTCGGCGGAAAGACCGGCGCCGGCACCTACTGGACGGTGAACGGCCGCGCCTTCGATCCGACCCGTGTCGACCTGCAGGTGCCGCTCGGGTCAGTGCAGCGCTGGTCGTTGCACAACAGCAGCACCGTCACGCACTACATCCACCTGCACGAGGAGCAGTGGCACACCGTGCTGCGCAACGGCACGCCACCGCCCGCCTACGAGGGCGGGTTGCAGGACACCTGGCGCCTCGACCCCGGTGACACCGTCGTGGTCGCCGCCCGGATGACCGATCACACCGGGGTGTTCATGATCCATTGCCACATGCTCGACCACGAGGACCACGGCATGATGGCGCAGTTCGAGGTGACGTCACCCGGTGCCGCGCACGGCGTCGCCGCGGGCTACCACCTCGCCGGCCCGGCCCCGGCACGTCCCACGACACCGATGCGGATGGACATGTCCATGCCCGCGCACCACGGCGGCCCGGATCCGGCGGCCCCGCCCGTGCGGTCATCGGCACCGACCTCGACGGTGTTGCGCGACGCGGCCGTCGGAGCGGGCGGTCTCGCCCTGGCGTTCGTGCTCGTTCTCGGTGGGGCCGCGTGGCTACGGCGGTCGCGCGGCGCTGCCGGACGCGGCCCGTCAGCGCAATCGGCGGGTGTGGATCGTGACGACCGGACGGTAGCCGCGACGTGACCAGAAGGGCACCGACAGCGGGTTGAACGCGCTGTAGTGCAGCGCGCTGGCAGCGATGTCGGCGCTGCGGTGGCGCCGGTGCAGTGCGTCGACGAGGGCGGCCCCCACACCCGAACCGCGCCGCGCGGACGTGGTCGACGCCATCGCCAGGTACGAAACCGGCGCGAGGGTCAACCGCTCCCCCGCCCACCCGGACGTCTCGACGGAATCGGCGACGATCGCGCCGCACAGGGCGCCGTCGTCGGCGACCAGCACGGTCGTGGCCGGGTCGTGGATGCTCGCGGCGGCCTGCCGGGCGATGGCCGCGCGGATGCCGTCGGACACCCGCAACGTGCCCACAGCGGCCTCGTAGTCGGCCTGCTCGCACCAGAGCCGGCCGACCGCGTCCACGTCCTCGGGACCGGCGTCGCGAACCTCGACCGATGCCTGGGGTGCCGGCTCGTGCGGGCGGCGCAGATCGGCGACCGCGAGCACGGACGCGGGCAGGAAGCCGACATCGCGCGCCTGCCGGGCGCGGGTGATGTCCCTGCTCGCCAGCGCGAACGCGGCGGTGGCCGTGCCCGGGCGGTCGGCGACCCGGGCGCGGGCCTCGTCGACGAACGCGGTCAGCAGGGCGGGGACGACGTCGACCGGCAGGTCGTCGACGAGCGCGAGCGACACCTCGTGGTCGTCCATCCACTGCGCCTCGAGCGCGCCCGGATCGGTGTCGGTGACGGTGACCGCGGCGGGCACGCCGGCGAGCCAGACCGGATCGGCGTCGCCGGGCAACGCGGTGCGCGGCCGGTAGAGCGGGTCGGTCACTGGACGCAGAACTCGTTGCCTTCGGGGTCGAGCAGCACGACCCAGCTGTCGCCGAACTCCTGCTGCTCGCGGACGACGGTCGCGCCCAGGCCGACGAGCTCGTCGACCTTGGCGCGGACCGCTCGGTGACGTTCGTCGGGGTCGACGATGCCGGCGCCGGCGTTGACGTCGAGGTGGACGCGGTTCTTCGCCGTCTTCGCCTCGGGCACCTTCTGGAAGAACAACCGCGGGCCCGAGCCGGACGGATCGACCACGGCGTCCTTCGTGTCCCGCTGGTCAGCGGGGACGCCGACGGAGTCGAGGAAGGTGTCCCAGTCGGCGAAGCCCTCGGGCGGGGGTTGGCGCACATAGCCGAGCGCGGCCGCCCAGAACTGCGCCAGCAGCCGGGGGCTCGCCGCGTCGAACACGATCTGGACCGTCACGCCGCGTCCTCGTGGCGCTGCGGCCGGCGACGGCAGGCCCGACGCACGCCGCTGCCCCGGATCGCTGCGTACGCGTCGCTCACGTGCCCACTCCGGCAGCATCCATGCCGCGCAGCTCTTTCTTCAGTTCGCCGATCTCGTCACGTAACCGGGCCGCCACCTCGAACTGCAGGTCGCGGGCGGCGCCGAGCATCTGGTCGTTGAGCTGCTGGATGAGGTCGGCGAGCTGGGCCCGGGGCATCTCGGCGACGTCGAGGCCGCCCTGCGCGTGGGCGCCGACCCCGACGACACCGGCCGCGTGACCGGACTGCTGGCCGGCGACCCCGCGGCCGCCCTTGCCCGGTGCCGGCGACTTCTGGTTGCGCCGGTCGGCGGACTTGCCCCGCGACTGCGACCGGCCCGACCCGCCCTGCGGCATCGCCAGCAGCTCCTCGGTGTCGGCGGCCTCGCGGGCGAGCAGGTCGGTGATGTCACCGATGCGCTTGCGCAGCGGCGTGGGATCGATGCCGTGCTCGGTGTTGTAGGCGACCTGCTTCTCGCGGCGGCGGTTCGTCTCCTCGATCGCCTGCGCCATCGACGGGGTGATCGTGTCGGCGTACATGTGCACCTGACCGGACACGTTGCGCGCCGCGCGGCCGATCGTCTGGATCAGCGACCGACCCGAACGGAGGAAGCCCTCCTTGTCGGCGTCGAGGATCGACACGAGCGACACCTCGGGCAGGTCGAGACCCTCGCGCAGCAGGTTGATGCCGACGAGCACGTCGTACTCGCCGAGCCGCAGCTCGCGCAGCAGCTCGACGCGCCGCAACGTGTCGACCTCGCTGTGCAGGTATCGCACCCGGATGCCCTGTTCGAGCAGGTAGTCGGTGAGGTCCTCGGCCATCTTCTTGGTGAGCGTCGTGACGAGGACGCGCTCGTTCTTCTCGGTGCGCTCACGGATCTCACCGACGAGGTCGTCGATCTGGCCCTTGGTGCCCTTGACGATGATCTCGGGGTCGATGAGGCCGGTCGGCCGGATGACCTGCTCGACGAACTCGCCCTTGGCCAGGTTCATCTCGTAGTCGCCCGGCGTCGCGGACAGGTAGAGCGTCTGGCCGACGCGGTCGACGAACTCCTCGAACTTCAGCGGCCGGTTGTCCATGGCCGAGGGCAGCCGGAAACCGTGGTCGACGAGCATCCGCTTGCGGGACATGTCGCCCTCGTACATGCCGCCGGTCTGCGGCACGGTCTGGTGGGACTCGTCGATGACGAGCAGGTAGTCGTCGGGGAAGTAGTCGAGCAGGCAGTTGGGGGCGCTGCCGCGCTGGCGGCCGTCGATGTGCATCGAGTAGTTCTCGATGCCGTTGCAGAACCCGACCTGGCGCATCATCTCGATGTCGTAGGTGGTGCGCATGCGCAGCCGCTGCGCCTCGAGCAGCTTGTTCTGGCCCTCGAGTTCGGCCAGCCGCTCCTCGAGCTCCTTCTCGATGCCGGCGATCGCGCGTTCCATGCGGTCGGGGCCGGCGGCGTAGTGGGTGGCCGGGAAGACGAAGACCTCCTCGACCTCACGCACGACCTCGCCGGTGAGCGGGTGCAGGTAGTAGAGCCGCTCGATCTCGTCGCCGAACATCTCGGCGCGGATGGCGAGCTCCTCGTAGACCGGGAAGATCTCGACGGTGTCGCCGCGGGCGCGGAACGTGCCGCGGGTGAAGGACACGTCGTTGCGGGTGTACTGGACGTCGACCAGGCGGCGCAGCATGGTCTCGCGCTCGATCTCCTGGCCCACCCGCAGCCGCAGCGACCGGTCGACGTACTCCTGCGGCGTGCCGAGGCCGTAGATGCACGACACGGTCGCGACCACGACCACGTCGCGACGGGTCAGCAGGGACATCGTGGCGGAGTGGCGCAGCCGCTCGACCTCGTCGTTGACCGAGCTGTCCTTCTCGATGTAGGTGTCGGTCTGGGGGACGTACGCCTCGGGTTGGTAGTAGTCGTAGTAGCTGACGAAGTACTCGACGGCGTTGTTCGGCAGCATCTCGCGCAGCTCGTTCGCCAGCTGCGCGGCCAGGGTCTTGTTCGGCGCCATGACCAGGGTCGGACGCTGCTGCCGCTCGATCACCCAGGCCGTGGTGGCCGACTTGCCGGTGCCGGTGGCACCGAGCAGGACGGTGTGCTTCTCGCCGGCGGACAGCCGACGGTCGATCTCCTCGATGGCCGTCGGCTGGTCGCCGGACGGCTCGAAATCGGAGACGACCTCGAACTTGCCCGTCGTGGGGACGATGTCGGACTTGACCCGCATGCCTCCACGGTACGAGAGGGGTCCGACAACCGCGTCCGGGTTCGCGCAGGGGTGAACCTCGCGCGGGGTGCGCGGACGGTCCGCACCGCCAGCGCCGTCCACGCCACCGCTCCGGCCGCGAACCACGGCAGGTACAGGAACAGGAACCACCGGGACAGGCGCAGGTACTCCGCCCGGCGGTCGGCCGGTACCGGCTCGAGCCCGGTCAGCGCCCGTCCGAACTCGACGTAGATGTCGACGGCGCGCCCGGCCAGCAGCACGGCACCGAACCACAGGAGGCCGAGCGACAGGCGGCGGGGCAGCCGTCCGTGCGCGGTGTCCCGGGCGACCGCCGCGCCGGCGAGGCAGAACAGCGCGATGCCGAGGTTGGCCAGCCGCAGCGTCGCTCCGCCACCGTCGACGACGGACGCGCTGAGCGCGGTGCGAAGCCCCACCTCGGACCCGGCGGCCCAGACGAGGTGCGGGACGGCGAAGACGACCGCCCACGCGACGGCGAGGCGGGCGGAGGCGTGTGTCATGCCCCGACGCCCGCACGCAGAGACCGTCCGCCACGTCGGTCGACGGCATCGTCCCGGGTCGTCCGCAGGTATGACGCGGCGGCGCCGCCGGCGGTCAGGACGGGTCCGGCCAGCAGGAACAGCCACGGCGAGAACGCGATGACGCCGACGACCGTGACCGCCACGCCCAAGAGCAGGACGGTCGCGCCGGACCGCGACGACGCCCGTTGCGGCCCCACCCGTCGCGCCAGTACGAGCAGCACCGCACCCATGACGCCGAACCAGGGTTCGAACACCAGCAGGTTCCACCACCCGAACAGGTCAGGACCGTCGACCACCACCAGCACGCTGAACAGCGCCCAATGGGCCAGGGCGAGCGCGCCGCCGGCGAACCCGATGCCCCGTCGGGCGGGCACGACCCTCCCCCACGACCGTCCGAGCGCGAGGGACAGCAGCCCGGCTCCGGCGATGAGCACGCAGGCCGCCCCGTTGGCGAGAACCCATTCCGGTGGCGGGTCGGCGATGCCGAACGGCGCGGTCGCGCCGCCGAGGGCCCAGTAGGCGTGGACGGGGACGTACGCGGCGGCCCACAGCGCGCCCGCGGTGTCTGTTCTCATGCCGTCCACGGTCGCGGGAACGGGGCGCCCCTCGCGTCGTCCGCTGGTATCGCGTCAGTCGCCCGGACGGACGACCCCGGTCTCGTAGGCCAGGATCACCAGCTGCACCCGGTCGCGCAGCCCGAGCTTGGCCAGGATGCGTCCGACGTGGGTCTTCACGGTCGGCTCGGCGAGGAACAGCCGCTCACGGACCTCGGCGTTGGACGCGCCCCGCGCGATCAGCACGAACACCTCACGCTTCCGCTCGGTGAGCGCGGCCAGCGGGTCGGCGTCGCCGCCGGGCGAGGGCAGGGTGGGCGCGACGTGGTCGAGCAGGCGTCGCGTGGTGGACGGTGAGATCACGGCGTCGCCGGCGTGCACGGTGCGCACGGCCTGCAGGACGTCCTCGGCGGGCGCGTCCTTCACGAGGAAGCCGCTCGCCCCCGCCCGGAGCGCGGCGAACGCGTGCTCGTCCAGGTCGAAGGTCGTCAGGACGACGATGCGGGCGGCGAAGCCCGGCGTGGCGAGCAGCCGCCGGGTCGCCTCGATACCGTCGAGCCGGGGCATGCGGACGTCCATGAGCACGACGTCGCACCGCGTCGCGGCCAGCAGGTCGAGCGCGGCCCGGCCGTCGGCGGCCTCGCCGACGACCTCCAGGTCGGGCTGGCTGTTCACGAGCATGGCCAGCCCCGAACGCACGAGTTCCTGGTCGTCGACCAGGACGACCCGGATGGTCACCGGTCCACCGGCAGGTGCGCCGAGAGCTCGAAGCCGTCGCCGAGCAAGGCCGCCTCGACGTCACCCCCGACGAGCCGGACGCGTTCGCGCAGGCCGTCCAGGCCGTGGCCGCCCGGGGCGACGGGTCCGCGGCGGGCGTGCCCGCCGTCGTCGCGGACGGTGACGGTCAGTTCCGTCGGCTGCCACTGGAGGACGACCTCGACGGACGCACCGGAGCCCGAGTGCTTGACCACGTTGGTGAGCGCCTCCTGAACGGTGCGGAACGCCGCCAGCTCGGTGGCGGCGGACAGCGGACGGCGTGTGCCGGTGTGGCGGACGGACACCGGGTGCCCGGCCTCGCGCACGCCCGCGGCTAGGGCGTCGATGTCGGCCGTGGTGGGGGCGGGTGCCTGCTCGGCCGGGCCGTCCGTGCGCAGCACGCCGAGCAGGGCGCGCATGTCGCCCAACGCGGCCCGGCCGGTGTCCGCGACGGTGGCAAGGACCTCGGCCGCCGCGTCGGCGTCGGTGCGGACGACGAACCGTCCGGCATCGGCCTGCCGCACCATGACCGCGAGCGAGTGGGACACGACGTCGTGCAGGTCGCGGGCGATCCGGTCGCGTTCGGCGCGGACGGCGGCGCGCTCCCGCTCGGCCCGCAGCTGCTCGGACTGCTCGCCCTGGACTCGGCGGAGCAGCCCGAGCGTCCAAGCCGCCACCGCGGCCGCCGCGACCCCGAGCCCGGCGCCGGCGACCGGCCCGACGCCGTCGACGACGTCCGCGCCTGCGCCGAGGCGCACAGTGACCGCGAGCGCCCCGACGAGGGCCGCCGCGAACGCCGGACGGGCCACCGGCGGCGGACCGAACGCGACCACCGCGTACAGCACGAGAAGGAACACGACGCTCGAGGGCAGCAGCACCGGCGAGTACTCCACCCGCCCCGACGCGGCGTCGACCGGTACCAGCGGTGACGCGACCAGCACCGCCTCGGCGACGGCGGCCACGACGAACGCGGCCACGGGCGCAACCCGCCTGATGGCGACCGTCGCGTGCAGCGCGACGGCAGTCGCCACGAGCACGACCGTGATCCCCGTGTCGGCGTCGGCGAGCAGGCTGACCGTCGACGCCCCCGCAGGCACGGCGACGAGCAGCGCGAGCACCAGATCGGCCACCCAGGGGCGGGCCTTGATCCACTGCGTCACACGGTGATCGTAAATATGACGTCCCCGCGCTCGCGTCGTCCGCAGGTATGACGAGGTCAGAACGGGGGTGGGTCGGGATCTCCTACCGTCTCGGGGACCGGGTCGGGCGGGAGTGGGTCGAGCCAGGGTTCGGGGTGGCTGGCGTAGTAGCGGCTGTCGGGTGAGAGCCAGTGGGTGGTGCCGTCGTGGCGAGCGGTGATCCAGCCTGCTTCGTGTTTGAGGCGGTGATGACGGCGGCAGAGGCAGTGCAGGTTGCCGGCCTCGGTGAGCCCGCCGCGGGCGGGGTCGGTGTGGTCGAAGGGGTCGAGGTGGTCGCAGTCGCAGGCCTCGGCGCGGCGGCGGCAGCCGGGGAAGCGGCAGGTGCGGTCGGTGAGTTCGATGAGCCGTTTGAGCATGGCGCCGGGCTTGTAGGTGCGGGCGCCGACGGCTTCGAGGCGGCCGTGGCGGTCGATCAGCACCGGCCGCCACCAGGCTGTCGGGTCGGTCGCGAGGCGCATCGCGACCGACACGGGGACGGGGTCGCCGTCGATCTCGGCCACTGCACCCGGCTCGGCGGCCGGGTCGCCGGTCTCGGCGGCGCGGAGCGGGACGATCACCTGGATCGGGCGCGGCTTCCTCGCCGGACGCCGCCGCCCCCGACCTGCATGCCGCGCACGCCCGCGCTCCGGCCCAGATGTCGGCTCAGCGGTCGGCTCGGGTGCCGGTTCCGGCTCGGACGCGTCGGCGTCTGCGACGGGTGTGTCGGGGGCGTCGGCGGCACTGTTGTGGGGGTCGGCGCCGGCGGTGAGCAGATCGACCAGCACATCAGCGCGGATCTCGTCACGGGTGCGCTCGTCGCCCGGGTCTTCGGCGGCCGCGGCCACCTCGGCCTCGGTCAACGCGTCCAGTTCGTACCGCACCCGGGCCAGCTCGTCCGCGCCGAGGTGCGCGAACAACGAGCCCATCCCGTCCGGGTCGGCGACGAACCGCACCCGCCGCGCCCGGCGCGCAATCGCATGGCGCCGCTGCGCCCCGTCCGGATCGACCGCCACCAACGCCTTGCGGCAGTGGGCCTTGAACTCCGCCACCGACAAGTGATCACAGCGCGGCAGCACCCGCGCCTCCACCCGACCGGTGGTCTCGGCGTCGGCCAGCAGCGTGACGTCCAACAACACTGCGACATGACCGCCGGTAAGCCGGCCTGCCTCGAGAGCGGCCAGGGTGTCGGGCAGCAGGTCGCACACCGTCCGGGCCTGCGCCAACCGCCCGGCCGCGGTCACCGGCGCGCACCGCAGCAGCGACGACACCGCCTCACGGTTCCACCGCATCGCCGGATGCTCGCGTTCGTCCAACCGGTCGATCTCGGCCAACACCACCAGCCGGCGCGCGTCCAGCGCGCACTGCTCGGCCTGCAGCGTCTCCAGCTCGTCCAGCAACGCATCCCGCGCGAGCACAACCGGCTCGACCACGAGGCTGCTGCTGCTCATGTATTCGATCGTAGGAACGACCACCGACAGAACTCGCGAGCTGCCGCAACAGATACTCGACGCATGGACCCGGTCGTCGAGGCGTTCTACGAATCCGAGTACGACGAGAGCGCACGGTTGCGCTCGCGGGCGCACGGCGTGCTGGAGCGCGTCCGTACCCAGGAGCTGCTGGAGCGGTACCTGCCGTCGGCGCCGTCCGACCTGCTGGACGTCGGCGGCGGGCCCGGGGTCCACGCCGAATGGCTGGCCGGCCGGGGACACCGGGTGCACCTCGTCGACCCCGTCCGCCGTCATGTCGAGGCCGCCGCGGCGCTGGACGGGGTGACGGCCGAGCGCGGCGACGCGCGCCGACTCACCCACGCGGACGGGAGCCAGGACGCCGTGCTGCTGCTCGGCCCGCTGTACCACCTGCCCGACCGCGCGGACCGGCTCGTCGCGCTGCGCGAGGCGCGACGCGTGGCCCGGCCGGGCGCCCCGGTGCTGGCGGCGGGCATCAGCCGCTACGCCGCCCTGCTCGACCTCGGATCCGACGGCCGCCTCACGTCGGACCTCGAACCGTTCCTGCGCGAACTGCTCGCCACCGGACGCTTCCGCGCCGGCGTCGTCGACTTCACCGAGGCCTACTTCCACACCCCGGACGGGCTGGCGGGCGAACTGCGCGAGGCCGGCCTCGGGGATGTCCAGGTGCTCGGTGTCGAGGGCCCCGCGGCGCCGACCCTGCGCGCACTGGGGATGTCCCGACTGCCCGACCTGCTGGACTCCGCCGCCCGCGCGGCGCGCCTCGTCGAGCAGGATCCTGCGCTCGTACCGGCGAGCTCGCACCTGCTGGCCGTCGGTCGCGCCTGACGTCCGACGCTCAGGCCGCCCGACGCACGCCGGGCGTACAACCCGACCATGGCCGACAAACAGGACAAGCGGTTCCTCGGACTCCCCTACAACTGGGAACGGCCCCGCCGCGGCGACGCCCGCCGCAGCATGTGGGACCCGGACGACGGCCGGATCTTCACGCCGAAGCGCTTCGGTTGGGGCTACAACCTGAACCTGCACGCGGTGCGCGACCGGTTGCGCCGCCGCTGACGCGGAACGCCCGTCCGACGGGCCAGTGCATCCCGTCGCAACCGGGGCTGAAATCGTTACCGGCGTACGCGCCGGGGTATGACCGCACCGATCGTCACCGACGCACCGGCCGGTCACGTCCCCGACGACCCCGTCGACATTTCAGCAACGAGGAGCACGACTGTGCAGATCTGGCCCGGCCACGCCTACCCCCTGGGCGCCACCTACGACGGGTCCGGCACCAACTTCGCCCTGTTCAGCGAGGTCGCCGAGAAGGTCGAACTGTGCCTGTTCGACGCCGACGGCACCGAGACCCGCGTCGAGCTGCACGAGGTCGACGGCTACGTCTGGCACGGCTTCCTGCCGGGCGCCGAGCCCGGGCAGCGCTACGGCTACCGCGTGCACGGCCCGAACGACCCCGCCAACGGCCTGCGCTGCAACCCGAACAAGCTGCTGCTCGACCCGTACGCCAAGGCGATCGACGGCAGCATCGACTGGGACGAGTCGCTGTTCGGCTACCACTGGGGCGACGAGGACTCGATCAACGACGACGACTCGGCCGCCCACCTGCCCAAGTGCGTCGTCATCAACCCGTTCTACGACTGGGGCAACGACCGGTCACCCCGCCGCGCATACGCCGACACCGTGATCTACGAGGCGCACGTCAAGGGCATGACCCAGTCGCACCCCGAGGTGCCCGAGGAGCTGCGCGGCACGTACGCCGGCATCGCGCACCCCGTGATGATCGAGCACCTCACGCAGCTCGGCGTCACGGCGATCGAACTCATGCCGGTACACCACTTCGCGAACGACTCGACCCTCATCGACAAGGGGCTGTCGAACTACTGGGGCTACAACACGATCGGGTTCTTCTGCCCCGACCACAAGTACTCGTCCAGCACCTCGCCCGGCGGTCAGGTGCAGGAGTTCAAGACGATGGTCCGCACGCTGCACGAGGCGGGCATCGAGGTCATCCTCGACGTCGTCTACAACCACACCGCCGAGGGCAACCACCTCGGACCCACGCTGAGCTTCCGCGGCATCGACAACCCGGCCTACTACCGGCTCGTCGAGGACGACCAGAAGTACTACATGGACTACACGGGCACCGGCAACTCGCTCAACGTCCGCCACCCGCACTCGCTGCAGCTGATCATGGATTCGCTGCGCTACTGGGTGCTCGAGATGCACGTCGACGGTTTCCGCTTCGACCTCGCGTCCACGCTCGCGCGTGAGTTCTACGACGTCGACCGGTTGTCGGCCTTCTTCGAACTCGTGCAGCAGGACCCGGTGATCTCGCAGGTCAAGCTCATCGCCGAACCGTGGGACGTCGGCCCCGGCGGCTACCAGGTGGGCAATTTCCCGCCCCAGTGGACCGAGTGGAACGGCAAGTACCGCGACACCGTGCGCGACTTCTGGCGCGGCGAGCAGGGCACGGTCGGCGAGTTCGCCGCCCGCATCACCGGCTCGGCCGACCTGTACGCCTCATCCGGACGGTGGCCCGTCGCGTCGATCAACTTCGTCACCGCCCACGACGGCTTCACGTTGCGCGACCTGGTCTCGTACAACGACAAGCACAACGAGGCCAACCAGGACGACAACAACGACGGCGAGAGCCACAACCGGTCCTGGAACTGCGGCGTCGAGGGCGACACCGACGACCAGGAGGTGCTCGACCTCCGGGCCCGCCAGCAGCGCAACTTCATCACCACGATGTTCCTGAGCCAGGGCGTGCCGATGCTCTGTCACGGCGACGAGCTCGGCCGCACGCAGGGCGGCAACAACAACGGTTACTGCCAGGACAACGAGATCACCTGGATCGACTGGTCGGCCATGGACGTCGACCTGCTCGCCTTCACCCGCCGGGTGAGCGAGCTGCGCCGTGACCACCCGGTCTTCCGTCGCCGCCGGTTCTTCGACGGACGTCCGACCCGTCGCCGCGGCGGCCTGCCCGACATCGGCTGGTTCAGCCCGGACGGCAGCGAGATGGCCGAGGAGGACTGGGACGCCGGCGTCGGCACGATCGCCGTCTTCCTGAACGGCAACGGCATCGCCGAGCGCGACCCGCGCGGCGAGCGGCTGGTCGACGACTCGTTCCTGCTCGTGTTCAACAGCCACTGGGAGCCGGTCGACTTCGTGGTGCCGGCCGACGAGTACGGCTCGGCGTGGCAGGTCGTGCTCGACACCACGCGCGTCGAGCACGACGAGGAGCGGGTCGAGGACGCCGGCGCGACCCTGACGATGGCGCCGCGCTCGATCGTCGTGCTGCAGCAGGCAGCCACCGCATGACACCGGCGAGCACCTACCGGTTGCAGATCCGGTCGTCGTTCGACCTGCACGCCGCGGCCGACGTCTGCGACTACCTCGCCGACCTCGGGGTGTCCACCGTCTACGTGTCGCCGATCCTGCCGTCGACCAAGGGCTCGGACCACGGTTACGACGTCGTCGGCTGGGACACCGTCGACCCCCAGCGCGGCGGCGTCGACGGGTGGACGCACCTGCTCGCCGCCGCCCGCTCGCGCGGGCTCACCGTGCTCGTCGACATCGTCCCGAACCACGCCGGCGTCGAGGACGCCGCGCAGAATGCCGCGTGGTGGGATGTCCTGAAGCACGGCAAGGACGCCGAGCACGCGTCCTGGTTCGACATCGAGTGGGCCAGCGGTCGTATTCTGCTGCCCGTCGTCGGCGACGACTTCGACCCGGCGACACAACTCGAGATCGTCGGGGACGGCGATAGCGCGGAACTGCGCTATTTCGAGCACCGCTTCCCCGTCGCTCCCGGAACCCTCGGCGGCTCGCCGGCCGAGGTGCACGACCGCCAGTACTACGAGCTCGTCAACTGGCGCCGCGCCGACACCGACCAGAACTATCGCCGCTTCTTCGCGGTCACGACGCTGGCCGGTCTGCGGGTCGAGGACGACGCCGTCCTCGACGCCACGCACGAACAGATCGCGCGGTGGACGCGGGAGGACGGCGTCGCCGGGCTGCGGGTCGACCACCCGGACGGTCTCGTCGACCCGGAGAAGTACGCACGGCGGCTGCGCGAGCTCGCGGGCGACGACGCCTGGCTGCTGGTCGAGAAGATCCTCGAGCCGGGCGAGACGCTGCCGGCCGAGTGGCCCGTCGACGGCACGACCGGGTACGACGCGCTCGCCGAGGCGGGCGGAATCCTCGTCGACCCGGCGGGCGAGGCCGCGTTCGAGGTGCTCAACCGCGACCTCACCGGCGACGACCGCACGAGTCACGAGCACGTCGAGGCCGGCAAGCGGCACGTCGTCACGACGATCCTGCAGGCCGAGATCAACCGCCTCGTACGGCTCGTGCCCGACGTGCCGAACGCCGGCGAGGCCCTCGCCGAGCTCGCCGTGCACTTCCCGGTCTACCGCTCCTACCTGCCGGGCGGCGTCGAGGACCTCGACTCCGCGATGAACGCGGTGCGCACGGACCGTCCGCATCTCCAACCCACCCTGGACACCCTCTCGCCGCGCCTGCACGACGCCGACGACGAGCTGGCGCGCCGCTTCCAGCAGGTGTCCGGTGCGGTCATGGCCAAGGGCACCGAGGACACCGCGTTCTACCGCTACACGCGCTTCGTCGCGCTGAACGAGGTCGGCGGCGACCCGGCGCGCTTCGGCCTCTCCGTCGACGAGTTCCACGCAGCACAGCACGAGCGGCTCGCCCGCGCGCCGCGCGCCATGACCACGTTGTCGACCCACGACACCAAGCGCGGTGAGGACGTCCGCGCCCGTCTGGCCGTGCTCTCGGAGATCCCCGAGGAGTGGTCGGACCTGCTGCGCGGGCTGATGTCCGCCGCGCCGGTGCCGGACGCCTCGTTCGCGCACCTGCTCTGGCAGACGTTCGCCGGCGCCAGCACGGACGGCACCCTCGCCGAGCGCGAGCGCATGCACGCCTACGCCGAGAAGGCGATGCGGGAGGCATCGCAGTCGACGACGTGGACCGACCCGGACGAGGCGTTCGAGGCCACCGTCCACGCTGCCGTCGACGCGGCCTACGACGACCCGGAGGTGCGCGACCCGCTGGCCGCGTTCGTCCGGCGCATCACCCCCTACGGCTGGTCGAACTCACTGGCGCAGAAGCTGGTGCAGCTGACGATGCCCGGCGTGCCCGACGTCTACCAGGGCACCGAGCTGTGGGAGGACAGCCTCGTCGACCCCGACAATCGCCGGGCGGTCGACTTCGAGGCCCGCCGCGCGCTGCTGACGCACGAGGGCCCGCCCGGAATCGACGCCACCGGTGCCGCGAAGCTGCACCTGGTGCGCACGGTGCTGCAGCTGCGCCGCGACCACCCGGAGGCGTTCGACGGTTACACCCCGGTCGCCGCCGGCGGACCGTCGCACGAGCACGCGGTCGCCTACGACCGCGGCGGCGTGCTGGTGGTCGCCACGCGGCTGCCGGTCACGCTCGAGCGCATCGGCGGCTGGCGGACGAGCACGCTCGACGTCGGCGACTACGCCCGCGACCTGCTCACCGGGCGCCCGGCGACGGGGCAGTTGGCCGAACTGCTGGCCACGTACCCCGTCGCGGTGCTGGTGCGCTGACGCCTACGGCGTCGGGTAGCTGAAGCTGGGGATGCTCGGGATCGAGAAGCTCGGCAGGCTCGGGATGCTGAAGCTCGGCAGGCTGTAGCTGGGGACGCTGTAGCTCGGCGCGCTGTAACTGCCCGACGGCGCCGGCGCGCTGGCGGACGGGCCGCTGCCACCGGGGCTGTTGAGGTTGCTCAGGCAGGTCTTCCAGTCCCCGTCCTCCTTGACGGTCGGAACCGACACGGTCCGCGTCCGGCCGTTCTGGGTCGCGGTGACGGCAACCGACGCGTTGTTGTCGTCGACGGTCGTGGTGGCGCCGATCTTCCAGCTGTCCGGGGCGTCGTTGTCGTCGATGCGGTCGTTCTCGTCGGCGAGTTCCTTCAGGTCGGCCTTGCAGAGGGTCGCCTTGACCGCGTCGACGTCCTTGTCCTTGAGGGCCTGCAGCGTCTTGCCGACGACCGCGGACGGTGACTCGCCGCCGTTGTCGTCGCCGCCGAACACGCCGGTGAGGAACAGGACGAGCACGACCAGCCCCGCGACCACGACGGCGCCGACGACACCGAGCAGGGCCTTGTTCGGGCCCTGCTTCGGCGGCGGCCCGTAACCGCCCGGGCCGCCGTACCCGGGCTGGCCGTAGCCGCCCTGGCCGTAACCCGGCTGGCCGTAACCCGGCTGGCCGTAGCCGCCCTGGCCGTAACCGGGCTGCTGGTTGTACGGGTCGTTGCCGTACCCCGGCTGGCCGCCGTACCCGGGTTGCTGGCCGTAACCACCCTGGCCGTAGCCGCCCTGCCCGGGCTGCTGGTTGTAGGGGTCGTTGCCCGGGGGTGGTCCCCAGCCCGGGTTTCCCATGGGTCCTCCCAAGGAGCCAAGATCGACGTCGCTATCGGGACCGTACCGTGAGTGAGCCGATCCAGTCGGCCATGCGGCGCATGAGCGCCCGGGCCTGCGTCTCCCCCGCCCCGTGGAGGAAGTAGTGATCGACGCCGGGGACGACGACGTGCTGTGTCGGCACCCCCGCGTCGCGCAGTCGCGCCGCGTACCGGTCACCCTCCCGGCGCAGGGTGTCGCGCTCGGCGGTGACGACGAGCGCAGGCGGCAGTCCGTCCACGCGCGGGGCGAGCAGCGGCGACGCGGTGGGCTCGCCCCGGCGGGACCTGTCCTTGAAATAGGCCTCGCGCGCAAGCGTCAGCACGCCGGGGCCGATCATCCCGCCGGGCGAGGTCGCGATCTTGGCGCCGACCTCCTCGGCGACATCGAGGGACGGCACCCCCAGCAGCTGTCCGCGCAGGGGCACACCCTCCTCGCGCGAGCGCAACGCCACCGACGCCGCGAGATTGCCACCGCCGGAAAACCCACCGACCACCAGTGGGCGGTCCCGGGCGTAGTGCGCGGCGACGTCGAGCATCTGGTCGTGCGCCACGGGGTAGCGGGCAAACGGCGCCACCGCGTAGTCGGGCAGCACGACCTCGACGCCGGTGGTGGCGACGACGAAGCGCGCCCAGAAGTCGTCCATCTGCGGGTAGCGCATGACGAACGCGCCGCCGTGCAGGTGCACGTACCGCCCGTCCGCCGAACCCGGGTAGCGCAGGCACCGCACCCGGCCATGCCTCGTGCGGACGCTGTCGCGCACGGGCGACGGCAGGTCGGCGCCCTCGAACAGCACCTCACGCCCGTAGCGCGGGCGCGACAGCCGGGTCAGCAGCGCGGTCACGTCGTGCCGCAGGGCCATCAGTGCGGCGGCGCGAGCCGCGCCTTCAGCGCGGACACGTCGAGCGACGGCCGCGGCCACTGCGGGTCGAGGTCCGCGAGCGTCTCGTGCAGCAGCTCGCCCACCGCCCAGTTGCGGTACTTCTTGTGGTCGGCAGGCACGAGGTACCACGGCGCGTGGTCGGTGTTCGTGCGCTGCAGCATGGCCTCGAACGCGACCTCGTAGTCGCTCCACCGGGCGCGCTCGTCGAGGTCGGCCTCGTTGAACTTCCAGTGCTTCTCGGGACGGTCGAGCCGCGCCAGCAGCCGCTCGCGCTGGGTGTCGAAGCTGATGTCGAGGAACACCTTGAGCACGGTGGTGCCGTTGTCGACGAGCTCCTTCTCGAACTCGTTGATCAACTCGTAGCGCTGCTCGATCGTGTCGCGGTCGACGAGTTCGTGGACCTTGACGACGAGGACGTCCTCGTAGTGCGACCGGTCGAAGACGCCCAGCACGCCCGGACGGGGCAGCCGCTTGCGGATGCGCCAGAGGAAGTCGTGCTCGAGCTCCTCCTCCGTCGGTTTCTTGAACCCGGTGTACTCGACACCGATCGGGCCGAAGGTGCCGACGACGTGCTTGGTGACACCGCCCTTGCCCGCGGTGTCGATGCCCTGCATGACCAGCAACACGCTGCGCGTGCCCCCGGCGGTCGACTCCGCCCACAGCTTCTGCTGCAGCTCCTTCATGGCCGCGGTGTCGTTGGCGAGGTCGCGGTTCTTCTCCGTCGGGGCGAGCGGACGGGCGGACGTGTCGAACCCGGCCAGCACCACCTCGCCGGACGGCACCCGCAGCGCCTCGCGCATGCCGCGCCCGGTCACGCGTCCTCCTTGGTCACGAGCCGGTGCAACGCCAGCTGCGCCACCGGCGCGTAGCCCACGATCACCGGTAGGGGGCCGTCGAGCCGCAGGGTGGTCATGGAACCGCCTCCTCGTTTCGTCACCGCATGGTCGAGCCGAACGGTGAGCGGCCACCGGCGCACCGCCCAGCTCCACTGCCGGTTGGCCTCGTCGTACGACTCGACGACGAAATCGGCGTGGACGCCGAGCGGGCCGAAGACCCGTCCGCTGACACCGAACGCGAGTTCGTCGTCGGTGGCGTCGACACGGGTCAGCTGCGGCGACCAGTTCGTCCACCGGGACAGCTGCGCGTAGCGCTGCCACACCTCGTCCGGCGGCAGACCGCCCTTGGCGCTCAGGGTCAGGACACTCACGCGTCGATCCTTCCCGGTGTTAAGCGCCGCGACACCCCCGGGCAGGGTGGCGGTGTGACCACCACGAGCCCACTGCGCGTCTGGGCCCCGCTCGCCACCCGCCTCCGCGTCCGCACCGACGGTTCCGACACCGACCTGACCGCCGCCGGGGACGGCTGGTGGGAGGGTCCCGTCCTGCCCGCCGGCACCGACTACGGCCTGCTCGTCGACGACGAGGACACCCCACTGCCCGACCCGGCCACGAGGTGGCAACCGGACGGGGTGCACGGCCTCAGCCGCGTCTACGACCAGGACGCCCACGCATGGAACGACTCCGGGTGGCGCGGGCGCGACCTGACCGCCGCCGTCGTGTACGAGCTGCACATCGGCACGTTCACCCCCGGCGCCACGTTCGACAGCGCGATCGAGAAGCTCGACCACCTCGTCCGGCTGGGCATCACCCACGTCGAGGTACTGCCGATCAACGCGGTCAACGGTGTGTGGAACTGGGGGTACGACGGCGTCGACTGGTACGCCGTCCACGAGCCGATCGGCGGCCCGGACGGGTTCAAGCGTTTCGTCGACGCCGCCCACGCCCGAGGTCTCGCGGTCGTGCTGGACGTCGTCTACAACCACCTCGGACCGTCCGGCAACTACCTGCCCAAGTTCGGCCCCTACCTCAAGACGGGGCGCAACACGTGGGGTGACCTCGTCAACGTCGAGGAGCCGGCCGTCCGCCGGTTCATCCTGGACAACGCGCTGATGTGGCTGCGCGACTTCCACGTCGACGCGCTGCGACTCGACGCCGTCCACGCCCTCGTCGACGATTCGCCGCAGCACATCCTCGCGCAGCTGTCGCAGGAGGTCGACGCGCTCGAGGCCGAGCTCGGCCGGCCGCTCACGCTCATCGCGGAGTCCGACCTCAACGACGACATGATGATCGCTCCTCGCGACCAGGACGGTCGCGGCATCGACGCGCAGTGGGACGACGACGTGCACCATGCGCTGCACTCGCTGCTCACCGGCGAGACGCAGGGGTACTACTGCGACTTCGGCTCGCTCGCCGTGCTGGAGAAGGTGTTCACCAAGGCCTTCCTGCACGACGGCACGTACTCGACGTTCCGCAAGCGCGAGCACGGGCGGCCCATCGACGCCGACCGTGACCGCGGCTGGCAGTTCGTCGTCTGCCTGCAGAACCACGACCAGGTCGGCAACCGCGCCGTCGGTGACCGGTTGCCCGAACTCGCCTCCCCCGGACGCGTCCGCATCGGCGCGGTGCTGCTGCTCACCTCGCCGTTCACGCCGATGCTGTGGATGGGTGAGGAGTGGGCCGCCTCGACCCGCTGGCCGTTCTTCACCTCGCACCCCGAGGAGGAGTTGGGCCGGCTCACCGGCGAGGGACGCATCGCCGAGTTCGCCGACCACGGCTGGGACGTCTCGCAGATGATCGACCCGCAGGATCCCGCCGCCTACCGCGAGGCGATCCTGAACTGGGAGGAGGCGGACGATGACGAGCACGCCGCCGTCCTCGACCTCTACCGCTCGCTGATCGCGCTGCGCGCCGCCGAGCCCGACCTGCGTGACGGCGACCTGCGGCAGGTCCGGCTCGACTACAGCGAGGACGACCAGTGGGTCGTCGTCCACCGCGGCGGCTTCGACGTGGCCGTCAACCTGTCCGGCGCCGAGCAGGCCCTGCCCACCGGAGGCGAGGTGGTCCTCGCCACCGGCACGGCGCGGGCGGACGGCGACCGTCTCGTGCTGGGACCCGAGACGGCCGCGATCGTCCGCCGCTGACCACTGCCGCGGCACCCCTGCCGCGCCACCCCTGCCGCGCCACCCCTGCCGCGCCACCCCTGCCGCGCCACCCCTGCCGCGCCACCCCTGCCGCGCCACCCCTGCCGGTGATCAAGAAGAGGACGTGCTCGCCCGGACAACCGTCGTGACGTGCGTTTCCTCTTCTTGATCACCGCGGTGTCGGACGGCGGACGGTCAGGCGGTCTTGCCGACGTCCACGATGCGCGTCGGCAGGACCGCCGGCGGCGGACCGAAGCCCTTGCGGGCGGACGCGATGACGCCCTTGGCCAGGGCGGCGTTGCCGACGGCTCCGACGCCGGCCCCGATTCCGAGCGGCAGGGCACGCCCGAGGGCGAGGGCTCCCTGCCGCGCGCCGAGGCGGGTCAGCAGCATGCGGAACAGCCGGTTGTTGATCGAGCCGAGCTTGCCGCCCTCCTTCTTCTCGGAGGCGCGGCCGATCATCTGCGCCCAGTGCCCTGATTCGGAGGCGGTGCCCTTGATGACGTCGCCCGCCCCCTCACCGACGAGAACGGCCACGACGAGCGCCCGCCGGGTCTCGGGATCCGCGATGGGGATGGAGTGCAGCTCGGCGAGCGCCAGCACGTACATCGCGGTCGCCGAGATGAAGCCGCCGATCTCGGCCGCGC
Organism: Jatrophihabitans fulvus; assembly: GCF_054781375.1. Lineage (NCBI taxonomy): Bacteria > Bacillati > Actinomycetota > Actinomycetes > Jatrophihabitantales > Jatrophihabitantaceae > Jatrophihabitans > Jatrophihabitans fulvus. Next base: position 1,226,095 of record NZ_BAAGUN010000001.1, on the reverse strand, counting down.
CGGTGGCGAGGCTCGCCGCCGTGCCGATGCCGGGGACCGCGGCGCTCGCCCCGGACGCGCCGCCGATGCCGATGACGGTCTGCTTGTAGCGCTTCTCCAGCAGTTCGATCGTCTCGGCGGGGCTCATCCGCGGGTTCTTGTCCCGGACGCGCGCGAGGTACTTCTGCACCATGGGCTGCTGGATCTCCAGCGCCCGGTCGAGCGCGGCGTCGAGCTTCTGCTCGACCCCCTTGGGGATGGGAACGCGGGACAGCAGCGACTTCTTCTTCCGGGCCATGGTGAGGGGGTACCCATCAGACCTCGTCCTGCCGCCGCACCCAGACCTCTCTCACAAGCAGCAGCGCCGCGGCCGCGATCGGCAGGGCGAGCAGGGCACCGACGATGCCGGCCACCGCGCCGCCGACGAGCACGGCGATGATGGTGACGTACTCGGGCACGTCGACCGACGAGCGCATCACCCGCGGGTAGATCACGTAGCCCTCGAGCAGCTCGTAGACCAGGTAGAAGATCACCGCGATGACGAACGTGCTGGTCGAGTCGGCCAGCGCCACCAGGCACACCGTCGCCGCACCGAGGATGGCGCCCACCAGGGGCACCAGGTCGAGCAGTGCCACGAGGATGGCAGCGCCGCGGCGTACTCCCCCAGCCCGACGCTGAGACAGAAGATGGCCGTCACCGTGCCGGCGACGAGCGCGACGACGAACGCTCCGATCGCGTAGCGGCCGACCCGGTGCAGGATCTCGTCGCCGAGCGCGGCGACCCGCTCGCGGCGGCTGCCCGGCACCACCGAGTAGAGCGCCCGGGTGATCTGCGGACGCGCGGCGAGGAAGTAAAGCATCAGCACGTACACGACGACGGCGTTGACGGCGACGTTGACGAGCCCGAGCCCGAAGCCGAAGGCCCCGCCGAGGGCGCTGCGGACCGTCGAGGGGTTGCTGGCCTCGTCCTCGATCGTCGAGAGGATCTTGAATCGGTCGTCGAGGGACCGGACGGTCGCGTTCTCGCGCAGCCGCTTCACCAGGTCGGGCGTGTTGTCGACCAGGGACGAGATCTGCTCCTGCAACGTCGTGCCGAGCACGTAGACCACGGTGCCGAGGACGGCGACGCTGCCGATGCCGATGACGAGGACCGCCCACTGTCGCGGCACCCCTCGACGTCCGACGAAGCCGACGACCGGTTCGAGCGCGATCGCGAGAAAGGCCGCGATGAGCACGAGCACGAGCATCGCGGCGGCCGCCTGCACGGCGACGGCCACCAGCAGCGCCGCGAGGGCGCCGAGCGTCAGGAAGAACCCGCGGAAGAACGGCGAGTCGCGGTGGAGCGGACGTCCGGGCGGAACGTCGACGACCTCCTCGTACGTGTGCTCGGGCTCGTCGTGCTGCGCGGGCTCGGACACCGCCCCACCCTACGGCCGGACGCGTGGTGGGATGGGGATGTGCGTGCCCTGTTGCCCGGCCCGGTCGACGACGTCGACGTCCACGCCTACTACGCGGCGGGCTGGCTCGACCGCGCCGGCCTGCGCGTCAACTTCGTCGCCTCCGTCGACGGGGCGTCGGCGGCGGACGGGCTGTCGCGCGGCCTGCAGACACCGGGTGACAACCGCGTGTTCGCCGCGTTGCGCGACCTCGCCGACGTCGTGCTCGTCGGGTCGGGCACGGCGCGCGCCGAGGGGTACGGGCCGGTCCGCTTCGGCGACCGGCGCGCCGGCGTGCGTCGGGACCACGGCCTGCGCGAGACCGCCCCGGTGGCCGTGCTGAGCCGCTCGCTGCACCTCGACACCGACAGCGACCTCTTCACCGAGGCGTTGCCCGACGCCCGCACCCTCGTGCTCACCTGCGCCACCGCCGACGCCGAGCAGCGCCGGGTGCTCAAGCAGGTGGCCGACGTCGTCGACTGCGGCGACGAGACCGTCGAGCCGCGGCTCGTGCGCGCGGCCCTCGAGGAGCGTGGCCTCACCCGCATCCTGTGCGAGGGCGGGCCGTCGGTGTTCGGCGAGTTCGCCGAGACGAACGTGATGGACGAGCTGTGCCTCACCGTGTCCCCGGTGCTGGCCGGCCCCGGCCCCGGCCGCATCGTCGGCGGCAGCGAGTGGGGCGGCACCCGCGCGCTGACGCTCGCCGGACTGCTGGAGGAGGACGGCGCGCTGTTCTGCCGCTACCGTTCCGTGGACCCCGCGCCCGAGCGGTGACCCACGCCCTGCTGCCGCTGCTGCTCGCCGCGGCGGACGGCCGGTTCCCGGCCGAGGACGGCGGCGTCACCTGGCTGCCGGCGCCCGCGCCCGGACTCGCGGCCGCCGTCGCGTTCACCGCCCACGCCGTGATCTGCGCCGACATCGAACCGTTCGACGACCCGCCCGTCGACGGGTACGGCAGCGTCCACCGCCCGGACGTGCTGCTGCGGCTCGCCGGTGGGTTGGAGAACCCGATCGTCGGGGTGCTCGACGGCACGCTCGTGTCACGCGGCCTCGGCGGCGGCGCGCTGCCCCGCGTGCACGATCTGGACGACCACCCCCGCGTCCGCCATGCCCGAGCGATCCGCACGGACGTCCGCGTGCACGCCGACCCGCGCGGCCTGGTCACGGTCGCGCAGGGCCTCGCGGGACGGACGGAACTGTCGGTCGAGCTGGCCGACCCGTCCGCCGCGCCCGCCGGTGTCGGACGGTCACTGATCGTCGAGGCGCTGAAGCTGGTTCCCGAGGGCGATCCGGTCTTCGCCGCCGTCGCCCCCGGAAACACCCGCTCGCTGCGGGCCTTTCTCGCCCTCGGCTTCACGCCTGTCGGCAGCGAGGTGATCCTGCACTCGGGTCAGCGCGAACCCAGGCCCGGGACGATGTCGTCGAGGGCGTAGGTGAGCGGCTGCTCCAGCTGCTCGTAGGTGCACGACCCGGGCGTGCGGTCGTCGCGCCACCGCACGAAGTGCGCCAGGTGCCGGAACCGGGTGCCCTCCATGTGCTCGTACTTCACCTCGAGCACCCGTTCCGGACGCAGCGGCACGAACGAGAGGTCCTTGGTGGCGTTCCAGCGGCTGACGTTGCCGGGCAGCCGTTGGCCCTGATGGGCCTCGGAACTCGCCCACTCCTGCCACGGGTGCGTGTCGCCCTCGCCGACGAGCAGCGGTTCGAGCTCGGCGACCAGCTCGGCCCGTCGCTTGGCGGTGAACGACCCGACGACGCCGACGTGCTGCAGCGCGTTCTCGTCGTCGTAGAGGCCCAGCAGCAGCGACCCGACCAGCGGCTGCTTCTCGCTGGACGTCTTGTGCCACCGGAACCCGGCGAGCACGCAGTCGGCCGTCCGCACGTGCTTGATCTTGAACATGACCCGCTTGTCGGGCTGGTAGGTGCCGTCGAGCGGTTTGGCGATCACACCGTCGAGGTGGGCACCCTCCAACTCGACGAACCAGCGCTCGGCGACCTCGCGGTCGGTGGTCGCGGGCGTCACGTGGATGGGCGCGCGGACGTCCGCCAGTGCCGTCTCCAGCGCGGCGCGGCGCTCGGCGAACGGACGACCGGTGAGGTCGTCGTCGCCCAGCGCGAGCAGGTCGAAGGCGACGAACGACGCCGGCGTCTTCTCCGACAGCATCGTCACCCGCGACACCGCCGGGTGGATGCGCTGCTGCAGCGCCTCGAAGTCGAGCCCGTCGTCGGTGGCGATGACGATCTCGCCGTCGAGCACGCACCTCTCGGGCAGCTCCCTCTTCACCGCCTCGACCAGCTCCGGGAAGTACCGGGTCATCGGACGCTCGTTGCGGCTGCCGAACTCGACCTCGTCACCGTCGCGGAACAGCACGCAGCGGAACCCGTCCCACTTCGGCTCGTACGAGGCCCCGTCGGGGATCGTCGGCACGGACTTCGCCAGCATCGGGGCGACCGGGGGCATCACGGGCAGCTGCATCGGGTCATTCTGGCCGATCGCGGACCGTCGCCTATTCTCGTCGCGAACCGCACATCGTGAAGGGGGACGCATGGCCGCGACCGAGCCCGACGTCCCACCGGCGGTGGAGCCCCGCCGTCCCGCCCCGAATGCGATGAAGCCCCGCACGACCCTCCCGGCCCGCCGCGACCCGACCGCCGACCTCGTGAACACCGCGGGGGCCGCGATCGTCACCGTCGCCCGGGTCGGACGCCTGCTGGGCCGCTCCGGGTGGCGCATGGCCCGCCAGGTGCCCGCCGTCGCGCAGCTCGAGCGGCAGGGCCGCAAACTGGGGCACGCCGCGGCCGGCGAGCTGCAGCGGCTGCTCGAACCCGAGCAGGCACCCCCGAGCCTCGAGGAACAGCGGGCCGCGCGGCTGGCCGCGCAGGGCGCGAGCGACCCGGCCCCGTTGCGCACCGCCATGACCGAGCTGCTCGCCCGTTCCCACGAGGCCAGCGGCGCCCAGAGCCGGGAGTACCTGTTCGGCACGATCGTCAGCCAGCTCGTGCCGGACGAGGCCCGCATCCTCGCCGCTCTCGGCGACGGACGGACGTTCCCGCTCGTCGACGTCGAGGCGCGCAGCCGCTCCGGCGTCCGGCGGGTCCTCGCCGACGTGTCGCCGATCGGCGCCGCCGCGCAGGTGTCGCTGCCGGACGACACCGCCACCTACCTGTCCCGGCTCGAGGGCTACGGGTTGCTGCAGTACGGCCGCGAGGACGACCGCTTCGGCGGCGACTACCGCCGCATCGAGCACTCCGAGCAGGTGCGCTCGGCGCTGTCGGCGATCGAGCGGCAGCCCCGGGTCAACGGCCGCGTCGTCCGCCGCACGGTGGGGCTGTCGTCGCTGGGCCGCGAGTTCTGGGCCGCCTGCGCGCCGCGCCGCTGAACCGACTGTCAGGAACGGTCAGTAGCGTCGGACGGGTGATCCGCCGCCTGCGTCCCGTCGTGGGCACGATCGCCGTGCTCGTCCTCGCGGCGGCCTGCACCACCACCGACGGCAGCGGGTCGACCTCACGATCGGCCGATCCGTCGTCCGTCCCGTCCGCGGTGGCGCCGCCGAGCGGGTCCGCGGGGTCGGGAACGGGCTCCGCGCCGTCGCAGGCGCCGGCGCGTTTCACCGACTGCCGCTCCGCCTTCCGGCTCGACGCGCTGCCCTTCCCCGCCGGCCGCGCGCAGCAGCTGCAGTTCGGGTGCGCCCGCATCGACGTGCCGCTCGACTACTCGAAACCCCGCGGGCGGACGATCGCGCTGCAGCTCGTCCGCGTGCACGACCGGCGCAACACGTCCGCCGACCCGCGCAGCCTGGTGGTCAACCCCGGTGGGCCGGGTGCGTCGGGCGTCGAGCTGGCGGTGTCGCTGTCGGCACAACTGTCCGACGGCGTGCTGCGCCGGCTCGACGTCGTCGGGTTCGACCCGCGCGGCGTCAACCTGTCCAGCCCCGTCCGGTGCCTGACCGACGCACAGAAGGATGCTCAGAACGCGGCCTCGCCCGACGTGCTGACCACCGCCGGTTTCCGGCAGGCGAAGTCCCTGGCCGCGCAGACGGCAAGCGCCTGCACCCGCAAGTACGGCAGCGCGATCGCGCAGTACAACACCGTGAACACCGCCCGGGACCTCGACCGCATCCGGGCCTCGCTGGGCGACCGGCGGCTGACCTATCTCGGCTTCTCCTACGGCACCGAGCTCGGCGCGCAGTACGCGCACCTGTTCCCGTCCCGGGTCGGCGCCTTCGTGCTCGACGGCGCCGTCAACCCCGTCACCGGCGACATCGCGTCCTTCGCCAACCAGATCCAGGGCTTCGAGAACACCTTCGACCAGTTCGAGTCGCAGTGCAGCGCCCCGGCCTGCCGCGGCCTCGGCGACGCGCGCCTGCTGGTCGAGGGTCTCGCCGCGCGCACCCCGATCCCGTCCGGCACCACCGCCGACCCGCGCGAGCTCACCAGCTCGCTGCTGTTCACCGGGGTGCTGTCGGCGCTGTACTCGCAGTCGCTGTGGCCGCAGCTGGCCGAGGCGCTGACGGCGGCGCGCCAGGGGCGCGCCGAGGGTCTGCTCGCGCTCGCCGACCGCTACAACCAGCGCTACGCCGGCAAGTACACCAACATCTCCGACGCGAACACGACGATCGGCTGCAACGACCAGCGGCGCGGCCCGAGCGACGCGACCATCCGCGCGACGGCCCGCCAGTGGGTCGCCCGGTACCCGCTGTTCGGACGCTGGGCGGCCGCCGGCCTGTTCTCCTGTCAGCAGTGGCAGCCCGACCGCACCGTGCCCGCCCTGCCCACCGCCCGCGCCGCCGCGACGACGGTGCTCGTCGTCGGCAACCGCAACGACCCCGCCACTCCTTATGCCGGTGCGGTGCAACTGACCCGCACGATGGGAAAGGCCCGGTTGTTGACCTGGGACGGCGAGGGCCACACCTCGTTCCTGCAGGGCAGCGCCTGCATCGACCGATACGTGGACGCCTACCTCGAGCGCGCCACGCTGCCGCGCGAGGGAGCCGAGTGCCAGTGACCGACCCCGTCCTGTCCGTCGACCACATCCCCGACGATCCCCGGGCGGTCGCGCTGGTGCTCCACGGCGGGCGCTCGCAGAGCACCGCCGCGACGACGGCGCGGCAACTCGCGGTGCTGCGCATGCGCCCGTTCGCCACCGCGCTGACGCGCGCCGGACGCCGCCACGGGCTCGTGGTCGCGCGGCTGCGCTTCCAGGTGCGGGGATGGAACGGCGCGCAACGCTCCCCCGTCCCCGACGCCGAATGGGCCCTCGACCGGCTCGCCGAGCGGTTCCCCGGCCTGCCGGTCGGGCTGGTGGGCCACTCGATGGGCGGCCGCACCGCGCTGTTCGCCGGCGGTCACGAGGCCGTCCGCAGCGTCGTGGGACTCGCGCCGTGGATCGAGCCCGGCGACCCGTCCCGTCAGCTGGCCGGACGGCGCGTGCTGCTCGTGCACGGCGACCGCGACCGCATGACGTCCGCCCCGGCGAGCGAACGGCTCGCCCACCAGCTCGAGGGCGTCGCCGCGTCGGTGGCGTTCGTGTCCGTCGCGAACGAGGGCCACCCGATGCTGCGGCGGGCCCGGCTGTGGCACGAGCTGGCGGCCGGTTTCACCCTCGGCGCGCTGTGTGCCGTGTCGCCCGAGGGAACCGTCCGCGGCGACATCGCGAACACCGTGCAGCAGGCACTGGACGGTCGATCTCCCGTCGTAGTGTGAGCACCGGCAGCACTGATCAGGAGGAGCGCGCATGACGGCCACGCAGGATTCGGCGAAGACGGACGGCGCCGAACGCGCCGAGCGCCCGGTCGACGCCCGGCGATGGCCCGACATCGCCGCCGTGCCGCACCGTCCGGTGCGCGCCGCGATCGCCCGCCGGCTGTTCCGCCACGCGGTGCAGAAGCTGCCCCTGCGCGTGCTCGAACCGGGTGACCGCTGGAGCGGTGGTGGCACCGGCGACGACCCGGTGATGCAGCTGGTCGACCCCACCGCGTTCTTCGAGCGCGTCGGCGACACCGGCACCATCGGGTTCGGCGAGGCGTACATGGCCGGTGACTGGACCACCGACGACCTGACCGGTGTGCTGTCGGCCTTCGCGGCCAACATGAAGGACATGGTTCCGCCGGTGTTGCACAAGCTGCGCAACGCCGTGCTGAGCGTGCAGCCGTCGCGCCACGACAACACGATCGAGGGCGCGCGGGCGAACATCCACCAGCACTACGACCTCTCGAACGAGCTGTTCACCGCCTTCCTCGACGAGTCGCTCACCTACTCGTCCGCCATCTTCGACGGCGAGCCGGTCGGCAACCCCGAGTCGCTCACCGAGGCGCAGCACCGCAAGATCGACCGGCTGCTCGACCGCGCCGGCGTCGGCGAGAACACCCGTGTGCTCGAGATCGGCACCGGCTGGGGCGAGCTGGCGTTGCGCGCCGCCCGCCGCGGCGCCGACGTCACCACGCTGACGATCTCGACCGAGCAGGCCGAGCTCGCGCGGCAGCGCATCGACGCGGCGGGCATGACCGACCGCGTGCACGTGCTGCTGCAGGACTACCGCGAGGTGCAGGGCCGCTACGACGCCGTCGTCAGCGTCGAGATGATCGAGGCCGTCGGCGCGAACCACTGGAACACGTACTTCGAGACGATCGACCGCGTGCTCACGCCGGGCGGACGGGTCGGGCTGCAGGCGATCCTGCAGGACGACTACACCGTGCTCGCCACGAAGGACACCTACACCTGGATTCGCAAGTACATCTTCCCCGGCGGGCAGCTGGCGTCCGTCGAGGCGATCGAGCGCACCCTCGCCGCACACACCGACCTGCGCGTGTCGGAGCGGTTCAGCTTCGGACGGCACTACGCCGAGACGCTGCACCGCTGGCGCGCGACTTTCGAGCAGAAGGCGGACGAGATCGACGCGATCGGCTTCGACGAGACGTTCCGCCGCATGTGGTCGCTGTACCTCGCCTACAGCGAGGCGGGCTTCCGCACCGGGTACCTCGACGTCCAGCAGTTCGTGCTGACCAAGCGTTAGAGCGTCACCGCGAGACGCACCGCCGTCACCAGCATCACGACGGCGACCGACGCGTCGAGCATCCGCCAGGCCGACGGGCGGTCGAACAGCGGCGCGACCAGGGTCGCGCCGAACCCGATGGCGACGAACCAGGCGATGCTGGCGGCCATGGCCCCGGCGCCGAACCACCACCGCGCGTCGCCGTGCGAGTTCGACAGCGGCCCGACGAGGAACACGGTGTCGACGTACACACCGGGGTTGAGCCAGGTGAAGGCGAGGCACGCGGCGAGGGCGGTACGGGCCGACCCGGTGGCGCCGCCGGTGGCCGCTTCGCCGCCGGGTTTCGGTCGCCACGCCCGCCGCGCGGCGAGCGCGCCGTAGCCGAGCAGGAACGCGATGCCGACGATGCCGACGCCGACGACCAGCCACTGCCGGTCCCGCAGCAGCGCGCCGGCCCCGCCGACACCGCCCGCCATGAGCGCGATGTCGGACGCCGAGCACACCGCGACGACGAGCGCGACGTGCTCACGGCGCAGGCCCTGCCGGATGACGAAGGTGTTCTGCGGGCCGACGGCGACGATCAGCGAGAGGCCGAACAGCAGACCGGCGGCGAGAGCTGCGAACACCCCTTCACGGTGCCGTCCCCGACGGCATCAGCCAAGCTCATGATTCTTCAGGGTCATCAGTCGTGCTAATGTCACCGGATGCGGCCCGACCCGGACCAGCTCGCGGCGCTCGCCGCCGTCGTGGCCGAGGGCACCTTCGACGCCGCCGCCCACCGGCTGCACGTCACCCCGTCGGCCGTCAGCCAGCGCATCAAGGCGCTCGAGACCCAGGTCGGACGGGTGCTGGTGCGGCGCAGCAAACCGGTGTCACCGACGCCCTCGGGTGAGGCACTGCTGCGACTGGCCCGGCAGCTGCAGTCGCTGACCGCCGACACGCTGCGCGAGATCGGCGCGGACGCGAGAGTCACCGTCGTCCCGTTGGCCGTGAACGCCGACAGCCTGGACACCTGGCTGCTGCCCGCGCTCGCCGGCGCCGGCCCCGGCATCGCGCTCGACCTGCGGCGCGACGACCAGACCCGCACCGCCGACCAGCTGCGCCAGGGCACCGTCATGGCTGCCATCACCACGCTGTCGCAGCCCGTCTCCGGATGTTCGGTGCACCGCCTCGGCCGCATGCGCTACCGCGTGTGCGCCTCCCCGGAGTTCGCGCGGCGGTGGTTCCCGGACGGCCCGACCGTCGAGGCGCTCGCGTCCGCCCCGGTCGTCGTCTACGACCGCAGCGACCTGCTGCAGGACCGGTACCTGCGCCGCCGCACCCGGCGCCGGCTCGACCCGCCGCGCCACCACGTGCCCGGTTCGCACGCCTTCGCCGAGGGCGTCCGGCTCGGGCTCGGCTGGGGCATGCTGCCCGACGAGCAGACCGGCCTGCCCGACGCAGCCGGCGACCGGTTCGTCGACCTCGACCCGTCCCGGTCGGTCGACGTCACCCTCTACTGGCAGCAGTGGCGGCTGCAGTCCGCCGCCCTCGACGCCGTCGCCGAGCTCGTGCGCTCGGCCGCCGCGCGGCTGCGGTAGGTCGCGGCCGGCCTCAGGCGGACGCCTCGTCGGTCGGCTCCCACACAGTAGTCGGACGGGTGCGCCCCCGCAGGGTGACCTCGTCGACGGCGGTCCAGCGGCTGCGCTCGTCCTCGTCGGCGGCGTCGAGGGTGTCGTCGGACGCGAGCACGCGCCCGTCGCGCTGCTTGGCCAGGTCCGTGATGCGGGCGGCCTGGTTCACCGGGTCGCCGATGACGGTGTACTCGTACCGCTCGGACGTGCCCACGTTGCCGGCCACCACGGTGCCGAAGGCGACGCCGATGCCGGCGTCGAGCACGCCGCCGCGCAGCCGTTGCGCCATGTCTCGGGCGGCGGCGAGGGCGGCGGCTGCGGGACGGTCCATGGCGAGAGGCGCCCCGAACACGCAGAGCGCCGCGTCGCCGATGAACTTGTTGACCAGCCCGCCGTGGTCCTGCGTCGCACCGACGACGGCGTCGAAGAACTCGTTCAGCGCCTCGACGACCTCGCCGGGCGGACGGTCGGCCGCGAACGCGGTCGAGCCGATGACGTCGACGAACAGCGCGGCGGCGGTGCGTTCCTCACCGCCGAGGGTGACGCCCTGCTCGAGCGCCTGCCGCGCGACGTCGGTGCCCACCTGCCGTCCGAACAGGTCGCGCAGCCGCTCGCGCTCCCCCAGCCCGGCGGCCATCCGGTTGAAGCTGGCGGTCGCGTACCCGACCTCGGTCGCGTCGAACACCGGGACGGCGACGTCGTAGTCGCCGTCCTCGACCTTCTCGACCGCCGCGCGCAGGCGTTGCAGCGGGTCGGCGACGGCCCGGGCGAAACCGAGCGTGGCGCGAAGGCCGACCAGCAACGAGACGGCGCACAGCACGGCGACCGCGCGCACGAGCTCGCCGCGGTCGATGTCGGTGAAGGGGGCGAAGCCGACGAGGGCGAACACGCCGCCGAGCGGGACGACCCCCAGCGCCCAGGTGAGCAGCGCGCGCGGACGGACACCGGGCACCTCGCGAATGCGCGGCGGGGCGTCGGCGAGCACCAGCGAGATGCCGGAGCGCAACAGCAGCTGCGTGAGCTGGTAGGCCAGGCTGGCGGTCGGGATGCCGCCGAGCGCGGTGGTGATGGCGACCTCGGTCGCCCAGAGGCCGGACGTCGAGATGGCCGACAGCCCGAACACGACGGTGGCGATGCCCCACAGGGCGACCTGCAGCCACAGCAGCACGACCGGCAACCGCAGCACCGCGCGCCGGTCGTGCTCGTCGGGGTCACGGCCCGAGGCGAAGAACTCGATCACCGGACGGGCGGCCCGCAGGCCGGCCACCGTGCCGACCGCGACCGCGACGACCACGTAGGCGACCGCCCCGACCACGGCGCCCGTGCCGATGCCGAGGAAGCCTCCCGTCCGGCGGACCTCGGGCGGGCGGGGCAGGACGAAGCCGAGCAGGCCGACCACGACCACGGCGCCGATGACGTTCGCCACGACGATCGCGGCGACGATCAGGTCACGGGAGACCCGGGCGGTCTCGCGGATGCGGTCGCGCTCGACCTCACCGCGCAGCACGGCGCGGACGAGTCCCGCGCGCGACGCGTCCGGGGCGCCGCGGCGGGAGGTGGTCACGGCGGAATCCTGCCATCGCTGCGGCGCGAACCCCCGGGCGAGCACCCGTCCGACTTTCGCCAGCGACTGGAAAGAAAGACTTGCCCTGGGCTCACGCTTGCTTTACATTTCCGGAAACGATTTCGCACCCGCTCTAACTGAGAGGGAGAACTTTTCCGACATTGCCACCGTGATGTGGACAGGTTGATCGCAGCTTGGTTACACCGCCACTCGCGTGGGCATAGAGAACGCGTCATCACTCTCAGTAGTCCCCCATAACCCCCGCCACACGCCGACGGGTCCTACCCCCCACCTCGGGGCCCGGCGGCCAGTCTCACCCCCCGGAGACTCCCGATGTCCCAGCGTGACCGTGCCCTCGAGGAACTGACGTCCGAATTCCCGCTCATCTCGGCCAAGGTCGTGGTCGCGATGTTCCTGCGGTACATCGAGGCGACGGATACGCTCGCCGCCGCCGTCGCGGCGACGCGCGCCCGCATCATCGACGCCTGCGCCGTCTGCTGACCCGGCGCCCCGTCCGACTCAGTCGAGGCGGACGACCCCGCTGACCCCCACCACGGTGTCGCCGCCGACCCAGACGTCGTCGCCGACCTGCTCGACGTGCACGCGGCCACGGCGTCCCAGCACCGTGCCCTGCCGGGCCGTGTAGCGCTGCGGTGCGTACCCGGCCGCGATCAGCCACTGTCCGAGGCCGGCGTTCAGGCTGCCCGTGACCGGGTCCTCGCCGCCGACGTCCGTGGTGAAGGCGCGCACCTCGAAGTTGTCGTCGTCCCCGTCCGGGTACGCGCCGACGAGACCGATCTTGTGCTCGCCGAAGCGACCCCAGTCCGGGCGGACGTCGAGCACGGCGTCCGCGTCGCGCAGCAGCACGCCGGTCCACCCGGGTCCGTTGTCACACCACGCGGCGGCGACGACGTCGTCGCGGCCGACCCCGATCACGGCGAGGATGCGCGCCAACTCGTCCTCGGCGAGAGGTCCGCTGCGCAGCTGCGGCGGCGCCGCGAACGCCAGCCGGCCGCCGTCGTGCCGGATGCGGACGAGACCGGCGCCGCACTCCTGCACGAGGTCGTCCGCCTTCGGGTTCCCGCCGCGCGACAGCCAGGCGCGCGCCGACCCCAGCGTGGGGTGTCCCGCGAAGGGCAGCTCCCGCGCCGGCGTGAAGATGCGCAGTCGGTAGTCGGCGGACGGATCGGTGGGCGGCAGCACGAACGTCGTCTCGCTGAGGTTCGTCCAGCGGGCGAACGCCAGCATCCGGTCGTCGGGCAGCTCGGCGCCGTGCACGACCGCGACGGGATTGCCCAGGGTGAGGGTGTCGGTGAAGACGTCGACCTGGTCGAAGCCGAGCTCCGTCATCGCAACGCGCTGTAGTCGAGCCCGATCTGGCGGCGCACCTCGTCGAGCACCTCCATGATCGCCACGGTCTCGTCCAGCGGCAGCAGCGGCGACTCGGTCAGGCCCGCGCGCAGACAGCGGTGCACCTCCGCGGCCTGGTGCTCCATCCCGCGTCCGCCGGCGGGGGTCTCGTACCGCTCGATCAGCTCGCCGTCGCGGGAGGTCACCGTGAAGGTCGTCGGCGTGTAGAACCAGCCGTCGATCTCGAGTCGCGCCTCGGTGCCGTAGACGGCGGCCGGGTTGTCGGACGCCGCCGCGAGCGACGTGGTCAGCACCGCGTGCTGCCCGCCCTCGTAGCGCAGCACCATCGAGGTGGTGCCGTCGACGCCGGTGAACGCGGGCGTGGACACCGCGGTGATGTCGCTCGGCGTGCCGAACACGGAGTGGGCGAACGACACCGGGTAGATGCCGAGGTCGAGCAGCGCGCCGCCGCCCAGGGACGGCGCGAACAGACGGAACTCCGGGTCCTCGGCGAACCACTGCCCGTGCTCGGCGGTGAGGTAGACGAGGTCCCCGAGGGTGCCCGCGGCGAGGATCTCGCGGATGCGCGCGACGTGGGGCAGGAAGCGCGTCCACATCGCCTCCATGAGGAACACGCCCTTCGCGCGCGCCGCCGCGACCATCGCCCGCGACTCGGACGCGTCCATGGCGAACGGCTTCTCGCACAGCACCGCCTTGCCGTTCTCGATCGAGAGCAGCGTGGCGTCGTGGTGCCCCGGGTGCGGCGTCGACACGTAGATCACGTCGACGTCCGGGTCGGCGGCGAGATCCTCGTACGACCCGTGCCGGTGCGGCACGTCGAACTCGTCGCCGAACTCGTCGGCCTTCTGCTGGGTGCGGGACCCGACGGCCACCAGTTCGGCGTCGGGCAGGAGCTTCAGGTCGTTCGCGAAGGTGCGGGCGATACCGCCGGTCGCGAGCAGGCCCCATCGGATCGGTGTGGTCACCGACCCGATTCTGCTCCCGGTCAGTCGGACCAGTTGGCGGGGTTCTTGCGCGACGGCTGGACGCGGGGCGGCTCGCCCTCCTGCTTGGGAAAGTTCGGCGGGTAGGGCGCGTCACCGAGGCCGCGGTCGGCCTCGTCCCGCTCGGCCCACTCGAGCAGCGGCTCGATCGACCAGACCGCGTCGTCGATGCCGGCGTGCAGGTCACCCAGTTCGGCGAAGCGCGCGGGCATGGTGGCGATGGTGAAGTCGTCCATCTCGACGTCCGGGAGCTCGTCCCAGGTGACCGGGGCGGAGACCCGTCCGGCGGGCGTGCCCCGCACCGAGTACGCCGCGGCGATGGTGCGGTCGCGGGCGTTCTGGTTGTAGTCGACGAAGACGGTGCCGTCCGGCCGCTCCTCCTTCCACCACGACGTGGTGACGAGGTGCGGCACGCGCCGCTCGATCTCACGCGCGAACGCGAGTGCCGCGCGGCGCACCTCGCGGAACCCGAAACGCGGCTCGATGCGCACGTAGATGTGCACGCCCTTCGATCCGGACGTCTTCGGCCAGCCGACGGCGCCCAGCTCGTCGAGCACCTCGTGCACGGTGACGGCGACCTGCTGGCACTCGGCGAACCCGGCGCCCGGGCCGGGGTCGAGGTCGATGCGCCACTCGTCCGGCTTCTCGGTGTCGGCCCGCCGCGAGTGCCAGGGGTGGAACTCGACCGTCGACATCTGCACCGCCCACGCGATGTCGGCGGGCTTGGTGACGCACAGTTCGTCAGCCGTACGGCCGGACGGGAAGCGCACCTCGACGGTCTCGACCCACTCGGGCGCGCCCTTGGGCAACCGCTTCTGGTAGATCTTCTCGCCGTCGGTGCCGGTCGGGTAGCGGTGCAGCATGCACGGACGCTCGCGCACCGCGCGGACGATGCCGTCGGACACCGACAGGTAGTACTCGACGAGATCCATCTTCGTCTCGCCGCGCTCGCTGAAGTAGACGCGGTCGGGATTGCTGATGCGCACGGTGTGCGGCCCGACCTGGATCTCCTCCGCGGGCGATGAGGCCATGGTCGAACGCTAGCGCGAATCGCGGTCGAGGGCGCGCAGGTAGCGGTCGGTGATGCGGTCCTGGACGAAGGTGGCGACCGGCCCGCCGAGCCGCGCGTACCAGGTGGCGGGACGGGAGAACGCGGTGATGGTGAAGGTGAGCGTGCGGTCCGCCGCGCGGTCGATCACGAACGCCTCCTCCCCCGTCTCGGGGTGCCCCGGCAGCGTGCCGTAGGCGAAACCGCGGCGGTCGGGCTCGTCGATCACGTAGACGACGCGGCACGGGACCCGTACCCGGAGCGGTCCCACACCGAAGCCGGACTCGACCTCGACGCCGTCGGCCACCCGCGGTGTCGACGCCGGCGTCCGCAACCCGGCGCGACGGTGCGCCTGCCAGGTGAACAGGTCGTCGGCCGCGTCGTCGAGATCGCGCCGGTGCAGCACGCGCGAGCGACGGACGTGGCGGTATCCGGACGGCAGTGCGCCGCGGGTCGCGCCCACCTCGGCGTAGGTGAGCGTCACCGCTTGGCCCCATACGAGCGCCGCGCCGAAGATCCACTCACGACGCCCACGTGGGGCCAGGCGAGCCGGGACCACGCGAGCGTCACCGCTTGGCCCCATGCGAGCGCCGCGCCGAAGATCCACTCACGACGCCCACGTGGGGCCAAGCGAGCCGACACACAGCGTCACCGCTTGGCCCCATGCGAGCGCCGCGCCGAAGATCCACTCACGACGCCCACGTGGGGCCAAGCGGGCCGAAACACACCGTCACCCCTGCTCGCGCAGGGCGCGCAGGCCTTCCTTGAGCGAGCCCATGGTGGCGAGCACGGCCGTCGGTTCGTAGCCGCAGTGCGCCATGCAGTTGTTGCAGCGCGGGTCCTTGCCGCGGCCGTAGGCGTCCCAGTCGGTGGTCTCGAGCAGCTCGCGGTACGTCTTCACGTAGCCGTCCGCCATCAGGTAGCACGGCTTCTGCCAGCCGAGCAGCGAGTACGACGGGATGCCCCAGGCGGTGCACGCGAAGTCGCGCTTGCCCTCGAGGAAGTCGAGGAACAGCGGCGAGTGGTTGAGCCGCCAGCGCTTGCGGTTGCCGTTGCCGAACGCCTTGCGGAACAGCTCGCGGGTCTCGGTGACGCCGAGGAAGTGGTCCTGGTCGGGCGCCTTCTCGTACGCGTACGCGGGCGAGATCATCATGCTGTCGACCTCGACCTCGTCGTTGAGGAAGTTCAGCACGTCGATGATCGTCTGCGGTGTGTCGGTGTTGAAGAACGTCGAGTTCGTCGTGACCTTGAAGCCCTTGTCTTTGAGGAACCGGATGGCTTCGATCGCCTCGTCGAACACGCCCTCCTTCGAGACCGACTCGTCGTGCCGCTCGCGCAGGCCGTCGATGTGGATGGCGAACGAGAGGTACTCCGAGGGCTTGATGTCGAAGCGGTCCCAACGCTTGCGGACGAGCTCGGCGTTCGTGCAGAGCACGACGTACTTCTTGCGCTCGACGAGCGCGTCGATGATCTTGTCGATCTCGGGGTGCATGAGCGGTTCGCCGCCGGCGATGGACACCACCGGAGCGCCCGCCTCCTCGACGGCGGCGA
The DNA here is from genome assembly GCF_054781375.1 of Jatrophihabitans fulvus. Classification (NCBI taxonomy): domain Bacteria; kingdom Bacillati; phylum Actinomycetota; class Actinomycetes; order Jatrophihabitantales; family Jatrophihabitantaceae; genus Jatrophihabitans; species Jatrophihabitans fulvus. The sequence continues at coordinate 1,209,560 of NZ_BAAGUN010000001.1, read as the reverse complement.
CGGCCTGCTCGACGGGCATGCGCTGGCGCAGCACGTCGTGCGGGTGCTGGATCTTGCCGCAGCCGTTGCACGCCAGGTTGCACGCGAACAGCGGTTCCAGTTCGACGACGAACGGGAACTTCTCGTTGCGCTGCACGTAGCGCTGGTTGATGCCGTACCAACCGATGCGCAGGGCCTGCTTGAGCGGGACCGCCATCTAGACCACTCCCTTCGGGAGGCTGAACGTGATCTGTTCCGTTGCGCTGACGCGCTCGTCGACGTGGACGTCGCCGAGTGCGCGCAGCGTGCCGACGATCTCGTCGACGAGGTGGGGCGGGGCGGACGCTCCCGCGGTGATGCCGACCCGCCCGGCACCCTCGAGCCAGCGCGGGTCGAGGTCGGTGGCGTCGTCGACCAGGTGGGCGGCGGCGCCCAGCCGCTCGGCCACCTCGACGAGGCGCAGCGAGTTGGACGAGTTGCGCGACCCGACGACGATCACGAGATCGCAGTCGGCGGCGATGTCGCGGACGGCCTGCTGCCGGTTCGTGGTCGCGTAGCAGATGTCGTCGGTGGCCGAGGACTGCAGCGCAGGGAACCGGCGGCGCAGCACGTCGACGGTCTCGGACGCCTCCTCGAGCGCGAGGGTCGTCTGCATCAGGAACGACACCCGCTGCGGGTCACCGACCTCGACGGTGGCCGCGTCGGCCGGCGTCTGCACGAGCTGGATGCGGCCGGGCACCTCGCCGAGCGTGCCCTCGGTCTCGTCGTGGCCGTCGTGCCCGATGAGCAGGACGGAGTCGCCGCGCCCGGCGAAGCGGCGCGCCTCGGCGTGCACCTTCGCCACCAGCGGGCAGGTGGCGTCGACGACCGACAGTTCGCGCCGCACGGCCTCGTCACGGACGGCCGGTGCCACTCCGTGCGCGGAGAACACCACGGTGGCACCGTCGGGCACTTCGTCGAGTTCCTCGACGAACACCGCGCCGCGATGCTCGAGGTCGCTCACCACGTGCGCGTTGTGCACGATCTGGCGGCGGACGTACACCGGGTGCGGGTAGCGCTGCAGCGCCCGCTCGACGATGTCGATGGCCCGCTCGACACCGGCGCAGAACGACCGGGGGGACGCGAGCAGCACCGTGCGCGGCCGCACCAGCCGCGACCAGGTCTGCAGGGCCGGTCCGAGCCGGCGCAGCGTCCGCAGCGCCCGCGCCCCGTTGGTGACGGTGGCCGGCCGCAGCAGCGGCGACGCGGCGGTGTCGACGACGACCCGCACGACCGCGGCGGGCACGCCGCGCAGTCCGCGCACGAGCGGTTCGGATTCCATGTCGACCGCCAGCGCTCCGGTCGCCGCGAGCCGGTCGCGCTCGTCCGGGTCGTCGACCAGCGTGGCGCTGGTCAGTACCGGTCCGAAGCGGACGCGCAAGCCCAGCCGCCGCAGCTCGGCGACCAGTGGTGCGGCCGCGCGCAGCAGCGTGCGCCCGCCCGGGCCGCGCACCTCGCTGGCCACCACGACGTCGCCGGGCCGCAACGACGGGTCGAGCCCGCCGGCCACGCCGGCGATCGCGACCGCGGTGGTGTCGTCGTGGCGGGCGCGCTCCGCCCAGGCCTGCGCACGGGCCGGGCCCATGCCGCAGTGCACGAGGCGCGCGTCGCCGACGCGGCCGGCGAGGGCGGCCTGCTCGGCGCGCAGCGCGGTGACGACGGTCAGACTCATCGCGCGTCCTCGCTTCGCTCCGGGCGACGCGACGAGGCACGAGGGACGCTGTGCCGTTCGTTCGCTCCGCAGGCGTCGCTCATCGGCGCCCCGACGACTCGACGTAGCGGCCGAGGGCGCTGATCGGGAACACCAGCCGGTACATCTCGTAGTTGATGTAGAAGTCGCCCGGGAAGCCGGTGCCGGTGAACTGTGGCTCGTCCCAGCCGCCGTCCTCGCGCTGCGTGTCGGACAACCAGCGGATGCCGCGCTGGACGGCCTGACCACGCTCGCCCGCCGCGAGCAGGGCGAGCAACGCCCATGCCGTCTGCGAGGCGGTCGAGTCGCCGCGTCCGATCCAGGCGTCGTCGACGTAGGAACGCAGGTCCTCGCCCCAGCCGCCGTCGGCGTTCTGGTGGTACTGCAGCCAACCGACCGCCCTGCGGATCGCGGGGTCGCGCGGGTCGACGCCCGCCGACACCAGGGCCGGGACGACCGCGCCCGTGCCGTACACGTGGTTGGCGCCCCAGCGGCCGAACCACGACCCGTCCTTCTCCTGCGCCCGCAGCAACCACTGCACGCCGCGCCGGCACTCGGCGCCGGCGGGGTCGTCGCAGCGGGCCAGCATCTCGACCGCGTGCGCGGTCACGTCCGCTGACGGTGGGTCGATGACCGCGCCGAAGTCGCAGAACGGCAGCTTCTCGACGAGGCGGCGGGTGTTGTCGGCGTCGAACGCGCCCCAGCCGCCGTCCTTGCTCTGCATGCCCTTCACCCAGGCGATGCCGCGTTCGACGGCCGACTTCACCTCGGGCATGTCGTCCTGCACGCGGTGCAGCGCGAGCACGACCTCCGCGGTGTCGTCGACGTCGGGGTAACCGTCGTTGGCGAACTCGAACGCCCACCCACCGGCGTCGAGGTGCGGGCGGCGCATGGCCCAGTCGCCGCGGCGGTCGATCTCCTCGCCGAGCATCCACGTGACGGCCCGCTGCAGCGCGGGGTCGTCGGCGGTGGCGCCCGCGTCGAGCATCGCGATCGCGGCCAGGCAGGTGTCCCACACCGGCGACTGGCACGCCTCGAGCCACCGCATCGGTCCCTCGGGGGTCTGCTCGTGCACGAGGAAGGTGTCGAGGCCGGATACGGCCTGGGACAGCACGGGATGGTCGAGCGGATAGCCGAGCAGGTGCAGCGCGAGGATCGAGTAGACCCATGGCGGCTGGATGCCTCCCCACCCGCCGTCGTCCTCCTGGCGGGCGATGATCCACTCGGCCGCCTGCCGCATCGCGACGCGGCGGCCCGGCTGCACCGGCGCCTTCTCGTACAGCTTCAGGCCCTTGTCCAGCAGGGTGAACGCGGTGCCGATCAACCCACCGCGGGACGCGCGGCGGCCCCCGGCCACGTGCAGTTCGGCAAGGGAGAAGGGCAGCGGACGGACGGGCCGCAGCGTCGCCACCACCGTGATCGGCACGATCGTCTGCCGAGCCCAGCAGCCCCAGTCGTAGACGTTCAACGGCGCCCAGGACGGCAGCAGGACGACCTCGGGCGGCATGGCGGGCAGGTCGTCCCACGACCACTCGCCGAACAGCGCGAGCCAGATGCGGGTGAACACACGGCTGGCCTCGATGCCGCCACCGGAGACGACGAACTCGCGCGCGGCGAGCATGTGCGGGGCGGACGGCTCGTCGCCGGCCAACCGCAGTGCGGCGTAGGCCTCGATCGTCGTCGAGAGGTCCCCGGGACCCCCCTCGAAGGTCGCCCAGGTGCCGTCGGCCCGCTGCTGCGAGCGGATCCAGCGGGCCGCCTGCTCGAGCTCGTCGTCGCGCAGGATGCCGAGGAACTGCCGCAGCAGCAGGTCCTCGGCGTCCATGGTGACGTTGGTCTGCAGCGTGCCCTTCCACCAACCGGCGCTCGACTGCAGCGAGACCAGGTGTTCGCGCGCCTTGCGCAGCGTCGTCGACGCGGAATTGCTCACTTTCACGACACCGGGCGTGCTCACGGTTGCGTCCCCTCGATTTGTCGCATCAGTGCTCATTCTCGTCCCGCCGTCTCACCAATTGCGGCGCACGAGGAAGCGGGCGACGTCGCGCAGGTCGGCAGCGGCGTCGGCGTCGGCCAGGTCGGCGGACTCGATGAGGTTCAGTGCCTCGGTCAGGTGCTGCTCCGCCTCTGCTCGCGCTCGGTCGAGTGCGCCCGACGCGGTGATCAGCCCGACGGCGTGCGCGACCTCGTCGTCGGTCTCGGGCGTGCGGGCGGTCAGCAGCGCGCCGAGCTGTGCGCCCGCGTCGGTGCCCGAACGCAATGCCATGACCACAGGGACGCTGCGCTTGCCCGCGCGCACGTCGGACGACGCCGACTTCCCGGTCGCGGCTGCGTCGCCGACGATGCCGAGCACGTCGTCGACGATCTGGAACGCCAGCCCGAGCCGGCGTCCGGCCTCGGTCAGCTGCTCGACCACGGGTGCGGGGGCGCCGGCGCCCGCCGCGCCGAGGGCGAGGGCGCACATGATCAGCGACGACGTCTTGCCCTCCTCCATCGAGAGCACCTGCTCGATCGACGCCGTGTCGTCGCCCTCGAGGACGATGTCGCGCGACTGGCCGCTGATGAGGTGCTGCACCGACGACAGCAGGATCGGCAGCGTGCGCGGTGCGGTCGCCGCGTCGGCGGCGAGGCTCTCGACAGCGGCCGTGAGCATCGCGGTGCCGGCGAGAATGGCCTGCCCCTCGCCGTACACGACCCACCCCGTCGGACGGTGCCGCCGCTCGACATCGCGGTCGATGATGTCGTCGTGCAGCAATGAGAAGTTGTGCACGAGCTCGACGGCCACCGCACCGGGCACGCCGGGCTGCGGGGACCCGCTCACCGCGCGGGCGGCGAGCAGCGCCAGCGCGGGTCGGACCGCCTTGCCGCGGCCCGACGCGTCGGCCTCGCCCGCCGCGTCCCAGAAACCCATCTGGTACCCGGCGATCAGGCGCATGCGCGGATCGGCGATGCCCTCGACGGCCGCACGCAACGGTGCGTCGAAGACCTCGCGGGCGGCGTCGATGGCGGCCGGTGGTCGGGTGCGGTCGAGTCCTGTGGTCATGACGGCTCCCTCAGATCCCTCAGAGCGGTTCCGGGCCGTGCCGCGTCGCGGTCGCCGGCCAGGGCCGCGGCGGCAGCTACCTCGCCGCTGCGCACGGCGCTCTCCATGGTGTCCGGCCAGCCGGTGTCGGTCCACGCCCCGGCGAGCAGCACGGCACCGAGCCCCGGGTCGGGTCCGGGGCGCAGCGCCGCGGTGCCGGCGGCCTGCCGGAACGTCGCGTGCCGCTCGCGTGTCACGAACGAGTCGAGCACCGTCGCGGGCGCGGCCGCGGGCAGCAGCGCCGCGAGTGCCTCGGTGAAACGCTTCCGCAGCACGGTCGTCGGCAGGTCGACGACGTCGTCCGCCGCCGAGACGGTGACCGCGAGGTACTGCGCGCCGGGACGCTGCCGGGCGAGCCCGGAACTCTCGGTGCGGTCGAAGAACCATTGCACCGGCGTGCCGACGCCGGCGGCGAAGGCCAGGTCGGTGACACGGCGGTCGTACACGACGTGGACGTTGACGATCGCCGACGTGGTCAGGCGTGCTGCCGCACCGGCGTCGGAGTCGGCCAGCGCCGGCAGCAGCCGGAACGCGACCCGTGGCGGCACGGCGAGCACCGTGCGTGTCGGACGCAGCACCACCTCGTCATCACTGGCCGCGGTGCGGTGCCGCGCCCGGACCTCACCGTCCGGGGCGACGGATTCGACGTGATGCGCGAGCCGGACGTCGACGCCCGCGTCGCGCAGCGATCGCTCCGCGGCGCCGTGGTGCAGGTCGCCCAGAGGCACCGTCGCGTGCCCGACGTCGCCGGCGGCGGCGTGGTCGAGCACGCCGGTGCGGAACACCTTCGCGGCGAGCGCGAGCGACGCGTGGTCCGGGTGCAGGTTGAGCGTGGCGGTGGCGAGCACGCCCCACAACGCGTCGACGACGGCGGGCGGCTGCCCGTGCCGCCGCAGGAAGTCGCCGAGCGTCTGCGTGTCGAGGCGCGGGTCGGCGGGGTCGAGCAGGCGCAGCGCGACCGCGGCCCGGGCGGCGCGTGCCCGGTCGAGCGGCGACAGCAACCGATAGCGGGCGAGCGCGGCGGTGAGGTGAGCGGGCGCGGGGACACCCGGCAGGCGCGACAGCCGTGCCGAGCGTCCGTCCGGTCGCAGCACGGGGATGTCGAGGCGGGGTTGCAGAAAGGTGCGTTCGGTGGCCCCGAGCCGTTCGAGCAGCCCGCGGTAGGCGTCGCAGCAGCGCAGGAAGACGTGCTGCCCGTTGTCGACCGTCACGTCGGCACCGGCGACCTGGCGCGCGAACGAGAACGCCCGCCCGCCGAGCCGCGGCCGGGACTCGACGAGGGTGACCCGGCGTCCCGCATCGGCGAGCCGCAGTGCGGAGGTGATGCCGGCGAGTCCCCCGCCGACGACCACGACGTCGGGCGCGGTCACGTCGTCACCCGGCTCGGGACGAACGATTGCGCGGCAACGCGCAATTTCGTGCGGACGGGCAGCGACATGCGCTCGCGCATCATCTGCGCCGGATCGGCTGCGATACGGACGAGCAGCTCGCGGTAGATGCCGGCCATCGCCCCGCAGCACGCGGCGCTGCGCCGGTCGAGCATCGGCAGCAACCGCAGCCCGCGGTCGTACCAGCCCCACGCGCGCGCGGATTCGAAGCGGACGAGTTCCGCCAGCGACCCGTCGCAGGGGTCGAGCGCCCCGTCGGCACCGATCGCGAGCCGCACCCCGAACAGCTCGAGGTCCTTGGCGGGCAGGTACACGCGGCCGATCAGCAGGTCCTCGCGCACGTCACGCAGGATGTTCGTGAGCTGCAGGGCCACGCCGAGGTCGTCGGCGAGCCGGTCCGCCTCGGCCCGCCGCGCGCTGTCGAGCTCGGGCGCGAAGACGCCGAGGGACAGCCGTCCGATGGATCCCGCGACGCACCGGCAGTACTCGACCAGGTCGTCGAGATCGCCGTAGGTGCGGCCGGTGACGTCCATCTCGCAGCCGTCGACGAGTTCGCCGAAGGCGTCGAGCGGCACGGGCAACCGGTCGGCGGCGTCGGCCAGCGCGACCGCGACCACGTCGTCCGGGTGCTCGGAGGGCCGGGTCGCCACGTGCCGGGCCTCGGCGAGCGCCGTCCGCTTCCGGTCGACGGGCAGCGTGCCGTCGCCGATGTCGTCGATGCGGCGCGCCATCGCGTAGACCGCCGACAGCGCGCGGCGCTTCGGCGTGGGCAGCAGGCGGATGCCCCACGCGAAGTTGCGCGCCTGCTCGCCGGTGATGCGCTCGCACTCGGCGTAGGCCTCGTCGACGGTCACGCTCATCGCGCCACCGCCAGTCGCAGCGCGTGCCGTGCCGTGCGTTGCTTCGACGGACGGACGTCGGTCGCCAGCACGTCGTGGGACGCGGCCTCGAGCGCGTCGGCGGTGGCCAGGCCGCCGGCCACGAACCCGGCGACGGCGACCCGGGCCCATCCGTGCAGCGAGCGGACGAGCGGACGGCCGGCCTCGAGCAGGTCGCGCGAGCGCAGCACCTGCTGCTGCACCACCGCGCGCAGTGCCGGGGTGGCGCGCTCCGCGACGAGGTCGTCGCGGGACACCCGCTGGGCCCGCAACGAGGTCGCGGGCAGGTACACGCGCCCCGCGAGCGCGTCCTCACGGACGTCCTGGCAGTGCTCGAGCACCTGCAGGGCGGCGCACACGTCGTCGGACCAGCCGATGCGCTCGGGCGTCGCCGCGGCGGCCAGGTGCAGGACGATGCGCCCGACCGGCGCGGCCGACAACGAGCAGTAGTGCATCAGCTCGCCGAACGTCTCGTGGACGGGTCGTTGCTGGTCGAGCCGGTTCGCGGCCACCAGGTCGTGCAGCGGCGGCCGCGGGACCGTGGCGTCCGCCACCATCTCGGCCAGGCCGCGCACCGGGTCGAGGCGGGCGTCGGGCAGCCGGTCGATGTCGGCGTCGATCTCGTCGAGCAGGGCGAGGCGCCGCTCGGACGGCAGGTCGTGGGCGTCGCCGACCTCGTCGACGAACCGGGCGAAACCGTAGACGGCGCTCAGCTGTGAGCGGACCTCGCGCGGCAGGACGCGCAGTGCGACCGGGAAGTTCTCGCCGCTCATGCGGGCGCCGACGGTACGGGCGAGCCGGGCGAGATCGGGCGTGCCACACGTGGTCACGCCCGCCGCCACCACCGATTCCGGCCGGCTCGTGATGTCGCTACCTCCCCGTCGGACACGTCCGGGGGAACCATGCTGGGCAAGCTCAGCATTCCCTCGGCTCCCAGGTATAGCAGATCCGGCGCCACCCTCCGGTTAGCGGCTCCGGACCCGTATCTTTCGTAGAGGCAAGCTAGTACGGGCGTGTGACAGCGACGTCTCGTCGCGCAGGAGGTGGCCGGTGGGCAGCGAGCCGTTCGACCTGCGCGCGCTGCTGGACCGGCGCGAGCCGGAACGCTACGAGCTGCAGCAGCGGTTGCTGAACCCGCAGCTGAGCGGCACGCTGCGCGCCATCGGTTTCGACAAGCACTACGTGCGCGGCGAGGGTTCCTACCTGTTCGACCGGGACGGCCGCGACTACCTCGACATGCTCAGCGGCTTCGGCGTCTTCGCCCTCGGCCGCCATCATCCGGTCGTGCGGCAGGCGCTCCACGACGTGATCGACGCCGGCCTCGGCGACCTCACCCAGTTCGACGCCCCTCCCCTCGCCGGGCCGCTGGCCGAGGCGCTGCTCGCGAAGGTGCCGCACCTCGACCGGGTCTACTTCGGCAACAGCGGCACCGAGGCGGTCGAGGCGGCTTTGAAGTTCGCCCGCTACTTCACCGGACGCAAGCGCATCGTCCACTGCGGCGGCGCCTTTCACGGCCTCACCGCCGGTTCGCTGTCGGTCAACGGCGCGTCCGACTTCCGCAAGGGGTTCGGGCCGATGCTGCCGTCGACCGCGGTGCCGTTCGGCGACGTCGACGCCCTGCGCCGGCAGCTGGTCAAGGGCGACGTCGCCGGGTTCGTGGTCGAGCCGGTCCAGGGCAAGGGCGTCGCGGTCAGCCCGCCGGGGTACCTCGCCGCCGCGCAGCAGGCGTGCCGTGAGGCGGGCACCCTGTTCATCGCCGACGAGGTGCAGTGCGGTCTCGGGCGGACGGGCGACTGGTTCGCCTTCCAGCACGACGGCGTCGAACCCGATCTCGTCGCCACCGCGAAGGCGCTGTCGGGCGGGTACGTGCCGATCGGCGCGACGCTCGGACGGGACGAGATCTTCCGGTCGGTGTACTCGTCCATGGACCGCGTGCTCGTGCACGACTCGACGTTCGGGTCGAACGCGCAGGCGATGGCCGTCGGGCTGGCCACCCTGCACGTGCTCGAGCACGAGGACGTCGTCGAGAACGCCCGCGTCACCGGCACGCAACTGAAGCAGCGCCTGGCCGACCTCGCGCAGCGCTTCGACCACGTGCACGACGTCCGCGGCCGCGGGCTGATGATCGGCATCGAGTTCGGCCCGCCGGAGAGCCGCCGGGCCCGGGCGAACTGGCGCGCGCTGCGCCTGGCCCGCAAGGGCCTGTTCGCGCAGACCGTCGTCCACGCGCTGTTCCACCGCCACCGCATCCTCACGCAGGTCAGCGGTGACCACATCGAGGTCATCAAGCTCATCCCGCCGCTGGTGATCGGTGAGCGCGAGGCCGACCGCTTCGTCACCGCGTTCACCGACGTCATGTCCGACGCGCAGCGCGGGGCCACGCTGACCCGCTCGTTCGGACGGTCACTCGTCGGGGGCACGATCTTCCGCCGCTGACCTACCCTGGGCGCGTGCGCACCGAGGACCGCGACGACGACGGCGACGTCGGCGACGTGGGCGAATGGACGTGGTCCGACCCCGCCCGCCGGCACGTCGTCGACGGGGCGTGGGGCCGCACGGCCAATCCCAACACCGCCGACGGCGAGCTGCAGAACCTCGCCGCGTTCGGCGACGGCCTCGCCCGGCTCTCGGGGCCGAAGCGCACCGCGGCCAAGATCGTCGTCTGGCTGCTGCTCATCGGCGTCGGCCTGACCATCGTCTACGGGGTCATCGGCATCGTCCGGATGTGGTGAACCGGACCGACGTCACTCTCCGGTAAGTACCAACAGCCGTCCGGACGGGACCTCCGACCGTCCGGATCCTGGTCGGTCCCCACGCACGATGGGTCGCGATCGCGGACGCCTCGGCACGAAGAAGCCGGACGTGCGCCGCGAGCACCCCGGGGGGGGGGGGGAATTCTTTGATGTCGTCGCTCCATCGCGCCCGCCTGCGCGCGCTCGTCGCCCTGATCGTGACGGCCGTCCTCGGCGTCGGCGTGTTCACCGCCGCCTCGCCCGCTTCGGCGTACACCAGTACGACGGACCTCGTGTACGTGCACGGTTACGGCGGCTGCAACGACGTGCTGGTCACCGGCGCCGGCCCGCTGCAGACCCAGTACTACTTCCAGAACCAGCCTGCGGACAAGCTGCACGCAGTCGCCTTCTACGGCTGCGACACCAACGGCGACCGCATCGTCGGCTACGGCCCGCGGAACAAGCAGTACTTCCCCAGTCCCGACAACGACGGTCTGGACACCGACATCCGCCACGTCGGGTACGAGCTCGCGTGGTACCTCTACGACAGGTTCACCGCCAAGGGGTTGCCGGTGAACCTGGTCGGCGGCTCGATGGGCGGCCTGATCATCGCGTTCGCGATGCAGCGGGTGAAGGCGCGCGACCCGCTGTTCCCGCCGCGACTTGCCGTCCGGACCGCGCTCACCTTCTCGACCCCGTTCGGGGGCGTCGACCTGCCGTGCACCCCGGCGACCGTCCAGTGCACCCAGATCCAGAAGGGCTCCCCCTTCATCAAGCAGGTGATCGCCGGCGGAGCCGCGCAGGTCGGGTCGGGGACCTTCTGGGTCGTCATCGGCAGCACCGGCTGTGACTTCGTTCCGCCGTCCTCGTCCGAAGCCCTGCCGGGCGCCGTGTGGGCCGTCGACTACACCTTCCCGTGCTACGACCACAACGGATACGTGTGGGACTCGTCGGCCGCGACGGACGCAACCGGCACCCTCAACGGATCGCCGTTCACCGGGGGCGTCCACTCGCTCGCCCTGATGCAGTGGGCGCTCCAGTAGGCAGATCGGGCGACGGTACCGACGACTGAGCCTGCGGGACCTTTGCCGCGATCCGGACAGCCCGGTCGCAACGAAGATGGAAGGGCTGAACGGGGGAACGTCCATGCACCGAACGACACCTGCGCCGAGCCGACCGCTCGACCGCCTGAGGGGCCTGCGGCGCCGCGCCGCCCTGGCCGCGCTCGCCACCACCGCCCACGCGCTCGGCGTCGTCGGCGGGCCGCCCGCCGACAACTGAAAGCGTGTCCGCTTCACCGGTGCACTGAGTACCGTTCCTGGCATGAGTCTGTTCTCCCGCCAGGAAGCCCTGCCGCCCGCGCCGGTGCAGAAGTCGGACGACGAGTGGCGGGCCGAGCTCTCGCCCGAGGAGTACGCGGTGCTGCGCGAGGCGGGCACCGAGCGGCCCTTCGTCGGCGAGTACACCGACAACCACCGCACGGGCGTGTACCGCTGCCGGGCCTGCGGCAGCGAACTGTTCCGCAGCGACCAGAAGTTCGACTCGCACTGCGGGTGGCCGAGCTTCTTCTCCCCCCTTGCGGGCGAGCGCATCATCGAGCGGCGCGACTCGAGCCTGGGCATGGTGCGCACCGAGGTCCTGTGCGCGAACTGCCACAGCCACCTCGGCCACGTGTTCGAGGGCGAGGGCTACCCGACCCCGACCGACCTGCGCTACTGCATCAACTCCATCTCGATGACCTTCGAGGAGGAGCCGGGCGCCTGAGCCCGGTTTGACGCGCGCGGGATGCGCGGAATGAATCAACACATGCCCGACGAGCCCGCCGACGCGCCCGACGACGCCACCCAGCATTTCCCGGCGCCGTCGCAACCGCAGACCGGGTGGGTGATCGGCGGGCGCTACCGCGTCACCGGCCGCCTGGGGTCCGGCGGGATGGCGGACGTCGTCCGCGCCCACGACGAGTCCCTCGACCGGGACGTCGCCGTCAAGGTGTTCCGGACGGCCGCCGCGGCCGACACCGCCGCCGGCATCGAGCGGCAGCGAGCCGAGCTCCACGCGCTGGCCCGCCTCAACCACCCCAACCTGATCACGCTGTACGACGGGTCGCTGGGCGAGCCGGGCACCGGCGAGCGCGCCTACCTGGTGATGGAGCTCGTGGAGGGCCCGAACCTCGGCGACCGGATCGACCGCGGACCGCTGCCGAGCGAACCCGAGACGCGGGTCGTCGGAGCCCAGATCGCCGACGCGATGGCCTACGTGCACGCGCAGGGCATGGTGCACCGCGACATCAAACCCGCGAACATCCTGCTCGGGGCCGGAACGGGCCCGGACGAGGTCCGCGCCCGGCTGTCCGACTTCGGCATCGTGCGATTGCTCGGCGCCGAACGCCTCACCCAGGCCGACTCCACGCTGGGCACCGCCTCGTACCTCGCGCCGGAGCAGGCCCGCGGCTCCGGCGTCGGCCCGGCGGCCGACATCTACGCGTTCGGGCTCACGCTCATCGAGGCCCTGACGGGCATCCGGTCGTTCGACGGGCCCACCCCGCTCGAGGCGGTGGTGGCCCGGCTCGACCGCGACCCGGAGATCCCCCCGAACCTGCCCGCGCCGTGGCCGGGCCTGCTGCGGGCCATGACCGCCCGCGACCCGGACGCCCGCCCCACCGCCCAGCAGGTGGCGTCCGCGCTGCGGGCGGGCACGGCCGGGTTCGCCGTCCCGCCACCGGTCGCGCCGGCGTCCGCGACCGCCGGTACGACCGTGATCCCGTCCGTGGCGCCCGCCGCCGCAGCCGTCGCGGCCGCCGGGGTGCCGCCGTCGCGGGTGTCCGAGCGGCTGCCGGTGCACGAGGAGCCCCGCCGCCGCAACGCCGGCCTCGTCGTCGGCGCGCTGCTCGTGCTGGTGTTGCTGGCGCTCGGCGCGGTCATCCTGATCGCGACGACCGGCGGCGACGACGGTCCCGGCGACACGGCCGACCCGTCCACCACGACGTCGCAGACGTCGCGCAGCACCCGCGCGCCGTCCAGCGAGCGGACGACCTCGCGCGAGTCCCGCACCCGGACGCGCAGCTCGTCGCAGAGCTCGACCGAGCGCAGCACCAGCAGTTCCGAGTCGCGCTCGAACCCGCAGCCGCCGCCCCAGACCGAGAGCTCGAGCGAGCAGACGAGCAGCTCGGCCACGGAGAACTCGTCGAGCAGCAGCTCGTCGTCGTCCGCGTCGTCCGCGTCGTCGGCGTCGTCCAGTTCGAGCCCGCAGGCGGCGGCGCCCGAGTCGAGTTCGTCGGACCCGGCCAGCACCGCACCCACGCAGTGAGCTACGGCAGCGCCTCGACCAGCTCGGCGACCGGGCGGCGCCGTCCGGTGTAGAACGGCACCTCCTCGCGCACGTGGCGCCGGGCGCCGGACCCCCGCAGGTGGCGCATCAGGTCGACGATGCGGTGCAGCTCGTCCGCCTCGAAGGCGAGGATCCACTCGTAGTCGCCCAGCGCGAAGGACGACACCGTGTTGGCGCGGACGTCCTTGTAGTCGCGGGCCATCTGGCCGTGCTCGGCCAGCAGCGCCCGGCGCTCGGCGTCGGGCAGCAGGTACCACTCGTACGAGCGGACGAACGGGTAGACGCAGACGTAGCCGCGTGCCTGCTCGTCGGCGAGGAACGCGGGCACGTGGCTCTTGTTGAACTCGGCCGGGCGGTGCAACGCCATGTTCGACCACACCGGGTCGAGGTGCCGGCCGAGCTCGGTGCGCCGGAAGCGCGAGTAGGCGTCCTGCAGCGCGTCGGCGGTCTCGGCGTGCCACCAGACCATGAGGTCGGCGTCGGCCCGCAGCGCGGACACGTCGTACGTGCCGCGCAGCACGACGTCCTTGGCCGCGAGCTGGTCGAACAGCTCCCGGACCTCACCGGCCACTGCCGTGCGATCGCCGTCGCCCAGCGGACGGGCCACCCGGAACACCGACCAGGCGGTGTAGCGCATGACGTCGTTCAGCTCGCGTGCGGTCCTGCCGTCGACCCGTCCCTCAGCCATGGGTCCATCATCCTCGCGGGTCCGGACCGGCGAGCACCTGGTCCACCGCCACCCGGGCGCTCGCGATGCAGGCGGGCACCCCGACGCCGTCGAACGCGGCGCCGCAGGCCGCCAGCCCGGGCACCGGTGCCAGCGCGGCCCGCGTCCGGGCGACGCGGTCGAGATGACCGGGCGGGTACTGGGGCAGCCCGCCGCCCCACCGGGTGACGACGGTGTCCAGCGGTGCGGACTCGATGCCGGTGAGCGCGGCGACGTCGCGTCGGACGATCTCACCCAGCTGCCCGTCGTCGAGGCGCAGCGCGTGCGGTTCGCCGAAGCGTCCGACCGACGCGCGCAGCACGGTGCGCCCGCCCGTCTCGATCGGCCACTTGCGGCTGGTCAGCGTGATCGCCTTGGTGGCGAGCCGCTCCCCCGCCGCGACGAGCAGGCCACTGCCCTGGGGTGCGAGATCGCCGGACGGGTCGTCGTAGGCGAACGACACGACGGCCATGCTGGCGTACTCGATCGCACCGAGCTCGCGAGCGGCGTCCGGGGCGACGCCGCCGAGCAGCCGAGCCGCTTTCGGGGCGGGCACCGCGACGATCACCGCGTCGGTGTCGAGCGTCTCGGACACCGGCACCGCGCCGCACTCGAGCGCGAATCCCCGCCCGGTGCGGTCGATACGTCGCACGGTCACCCCGGTGCGGACGGTGAACCGGCCCGAGGCGGCCAGCTGCTGCGGCAGCCGCCCCATGCCGCCGCGGACGGACGTGAACGGCGGGCGCGGGGCCGCAGCGGGGGCACCCGTGCCCGTGACCGAGGCGACGAGCTCGACCAGCGACCCGCCGCCGGCGAGCAGTTCGGCCAACCGCGGGACGGTGGCGCGCAGCGACAGGCCGTCGGCGCTGCCCGCGTAGACCCCGCCCAGCAGGGGGTCGACGAGCCGGTCGGCGACCTCGTCGCCGAGGCGGCTGCGGACGAGGGACCCGACGCTCACGTCCCGGGTCAGCGGCGGCAGGGGTGGCAGCGACGGCTCGGCCTCGACCACGCGCAGCGCGGCGTCCGACAGCGCGCCCGACTCGCGCAGCGCCTCGATGTCGCCGGGCACGCCGAGCAGCGTGCGCCTGGGCAGGGGGAAGAACCGTCCGCCCGCCCGCACCCGCGCGGCGGTGGTCACCGGGGCCACGGTGTCGAGACCCACCTGGCCGGCGAGGGCCACGCCCTCGGGACGGGCGGCCAGCATGGCTTCGGCGCCGACGTCGACGCTCACCCCGCCGACCTCGGCGAGCTGCAGCTTGCCCCCCACCTGCGGGGCCGCTTCGAGCACCGTGACGTCGAGACCGGCCTCGGCGGCGAACCACGCGGCGGCGAGACCGGCGACCCCGCCACCCACGACGACGAGATCGGGGCGGCTCACAGCGAGTGCACCAGCTCGACGATCCGGGTCAGGACATCGGGGTCGGTGCTCGGCGGTACCCCGTGGCCGAGGTTGAAGATGTGCCCGGCGGCGGCGCGTCCCTCGGCGACGACACGGCGGACGGCGGCCTCGACGACCGGCCAAGGCGCCCTGAGCAGGGCCGGGTCGAGGTTGCCCTGGACCACCGCCCCCGGCCCGAGCCGCCGCGCCGCCTCGTCCAGCGGAGTGCGCCAGTCGACGCCGACCACGTCGGCGCCCGCCGTCCGCATCGCGGCGAGCAGTTCGCCGGTGCCGACACCGAAGTGGATGCGCGGCACCGTGCCCGCGAGCGGTTCGAGCACGGCGCGGCTGTGCGGCAGCACGAAGGTCTCGTAGTCGGCGAGCGAGAGCGCGCCGGCCCAGGAGTCGAACAACTGGACCGCCGCCGCGCCGGCGTCGATCTGCACGCGCAGGAACGCGGCGGTGATGACCGCGAGCCGCTCGAGCAGCGCGTGCCACAGCTGCGGCTCGCCGTGCATCAGGGCCTTGGTCCGGGCGTGGTCCTTCGAGGGCCCGCCCTCGATCAGGTAGCTGGCGAGGGTGAACGGCGCGCCCGCGAACCCGATCAGCGGCGTGCCGCCCAGCTCGCCGACGAGCGCGCGCACCGCGGTGTCGACGTAGTCGACGTCGTCAGGGACCAGCGGCCGCAGCACCTCGAGGTCGGCGGAGGTGCGCACCGGGTCGGCCACGACCGGCCCGACGTTCGGGACGATCTCGACGCCCACGCCCACCGCGGCCAGGGGCACCACGATGTCGGAGAAGAAGATGGCCGCGTCGACGCCGTGACGGCGCACCGGCTGCAGCGTGATCTCGGTGATCATCTCGGGGTCACGGCACGCGTCGAGCATGGCGGTGCCCTCGCGCAGCGCGCGGTACTCGGGCAGCGAACGGCCCGCCTGGCGCATGAACCACACCGGCGGACGGGGACCCGGGTCCGCCAGCGCGGCGCGGACGAGCAACGGGTCCGCCGGCGACGGGGTGGCGGGTGCGGGCAGCGCGGACATCACCGCCATGGTCCCACGGCGCGCCTCCGACCCGCCGCCGGGCGACCGTGTCACGGTGACAACAGAAACCCGGCCTCGCGCCGGGCCCGACCTGCGGAAAGGAGCTGTCGTGGACGCCGGACCCGAGTACCTGTTCTGCCCGGCCTGCGATCGCGAGACCGCGGCCGAGACACCTCCCTGCGCCGACGGACACGGGGCCGACTGTCCCGACCGGGCGTGCGTCGAGTGCGGCACCGCGGTGCTGTTCGACGCGCTGGTGGTCCAGCTGATCCGTCCCCGCCGGCGCAGCCGGCACGCCGCCTGAGGCCCTCGAGACGACGGGATGACACTCACCTCCATGACCTCCGCGACATGACCGGCACCGTGTCCTCGCCGCCCCCGTCCGCGCCCCCGAAGCCCGACGAGCCCAAACCCGCCGTCTTCCGGGCCGCCGTCGCGGCCCTGACCGCCACCTCGGTGCGCCGCGAGGTGCGCGTCGAGCCGCTGCGCCCGCCGCAGCGGCTGGCCCCCTACAGCTATGCGTTGAGCGCCGAGGTCGCCGGCAGCGGCGACAACGCCGGGCTCGACCTGGCCACCGGCCGGCTCGTGCTGTTGCACGACCCGGGCGGCCACGACGCCTGGGACGGCGTGCTGCGGCTGGTTGCGTACGCCTCGGCCGAGCTCGACGAGGCGATGGGCGTCGACCCGATGCTGCCGACCGTCGGCTGGAGCTGGCTGACCGGCAGTCTCGAGGAGCGCGGCGCCGCGTTCCGGGCCGCGGGCGGCACGGTCACCCAGACGACGTCCACCCGCTTCGGCGACGTCGCCGGACCGGCGACCGCGGTGACGATGGAACTGCGGGCGTCGTGGACGGCCGACAACCCGCAGCTCGGGCCGCACCTGCTGGCCTTCGTCGACCTGCTCTGCACCGCCGCCGGCCTGCCACCCGAGGGTGTCTCCTTCCTGCCGACCGCCTGACGTGGCCGACCCGGCAGCAACCCCGGCCACGGACGAACCGTCGGACGTCCCGCCGGTCCCGGTCCTGCGCGAGCCGCGTGACGGCGTCCCCGAGCCGCTCACCGACCCCGCGAAACTGGCGGCGCTCGTCGAGCGCATGGCAGCGGCGCGCGGCCCGATCGCGCTCGACGCCGAACGCGCGTCCGGCTACCGCTACAGCCAGCGCGCCTATCTCGTGCAGCTGCGCCGCGCGGGCGTCGGCTCCGAGCTGATCGACCCGATCGCGTTGCCCGACCTGACCGCGCTGAACGCCGCCATCGGCGACGCCGAATGGATCCTGCACGCCGCCAACCAGGACCTGCCGTGCCTGGCGGAGCTGGGGTTGCGTCCGGCCGCGCTGTTCGACACCGAGCTGGCCGGACGGCTGCTGGGCGACGAGCGCGTGGCCCTGGGGACGATGGTCGAGAAGCACCTCGGGGTCGGCCTCGAGAAGGGCCACTCGGCCGCCGACTGGTCGACCCGTCCGCTGCCCTACGACTGGCTGGTGTACGCCGCTCTCGACGTCGAGCTGCTCGTCCCGCTGCGCGACACGCTCGCCGACCAGCTCGAGGCCGCCGGCAAGCTCGACTGGGCCCGGCAGGAGTTCGAGGCCGTCCGGCTGGCCCCGCCCGCGGCGCCGCGCCACGACCCGTGGCGGCGCACGTCCGGCATCCACAAGCTGCGCACGCGCCCGCAACTGGCCGCCGTCCGCGAACTCTGGACCGCCCGCGACGAATACGCCGCCGAGCGCGACATCGCCCCCGGACGGGTGCTGCCCGACGCCGCGATCATCGACGCCGCCCGCACGAACCCGGCCACCGCGCCCCAACTCGCCGCGCTGCCCGTCTTCGGGGGGCCGCGCCAGCGCCGCCGCCTCGACCGGTGGTTCGGCGCCCTCGAGCGCGCCCGCGCGCTCGACCCGGCCGAGCTGCCGACGCTGACCGCCGGCGGTGGCGACGGCATCCCCGCGCCGTCGCGGTGGCGCGAACGCGACCCGGCCGCTGCCGCGCGCCTGGCCGCGGCCCGGGACGTCGTGGCCGCCGCCGCCGAGCGGCACGCCGTGCTCGCGCAGAACCTGCTCGCCTCGGACGTCGTACGGCGGTTGTGCTGGGAGCCGCCGCGGCCCGCGGACGAGGACGCCGTCGCCGCCCGGTTGGCCGAACTGGGCGCCCGGCCGTGGCAGGTCGAGCTGACCGCCGCCGCACTCGCGGCCGCCCTCCAGAACGACCACTGACCGTCGATTCCCGCCCCGGGGGTTGGCGGCGGGCCACCGATCGGAGAAGGTATGCGCACGCTGTGCGCATAGGCGCACGTTCGCCCGTTCACCCGAAAGGTGTCTGATGCCCCGCATCTCCCGACTCCGTCCGACCGGCATCGCGACCGCGGCCGTCGCCCTGGCTGCCGTGCTCGCCACGACGCTGACCGCCTCGGCCGACCCGTCCCAGAAGGCCGTGCCGGCCCCGCCGACGTCCCCGACGAGCGCCGATCAGATCCAGAACATCGACCAGGTGCGGACGGCCATCAAGGGTTACTACGGCAACACCAAGGACGCCACGACCGTCAACCCGGTCACCGGCACCACGGACCTGTACACCTTCGACCCGAACGGCGCGTACGCGAACGAGGTCACGGGGATCACGACCGACGCGAAGAAGTGGCTGGACAAGTCGCTGAAGCGCTACCCGGTGCCCTCGAACGCGAAGCGCGCGATCCTGCTGGACGTCGACGACACGTCGCTGTCGACCTACAACTACGAGATCTACACGAACTTCGTCTACAACCCGACCTCGAACGCGGCGTTCGTCAACGCGGGCGTCTTCCCGGCCGTGCCGTCGATGCCGCAGCTGACGCAGTACGCGCAGAGCAAGGGCTACACGCTGTTCTTCCTCACCGGCCGGCCGGAGAGCCAGCGCAGCGGCACCGAGGAGAACCTCTCGGACGCCGGCTACTCGTTCCAGGACTCGAACGTGTACCTGAAGGACCTCACGAAGCCGATCTACTCGTCGTGCGCCCCGAGCTGCTCGACGATCCAGTACAAGTCGCTGACCCGGAAGTACATCGAGTCGCAGGGCTACGACATCACCGCCAACTTCGGTGACCAGTACAGCGACCTGACCGGCGGCTACGCCGACCGCGGGTTCAAGCTGCCGAACCCGATGTACTACCTGCCGTAGCTCAGGCGCGCGCGTCCACTCCGGCCCGCTCGGTGCGCCGGGCGGGTTCGGAGTGGTCGCGCGGGAGTTCCACCCGGATGGCCAGGCCGCCGAAGGGCGGGGCCGCAGCCTGCAGCTTGCCGCGGTGCGCCTCGACGATGAGGCGGACGATCGCCAGCCCCAACCCGGCGCCGCGGGTGGCCGTGCGCATCCGTCCGCCGCGCCGGAACGGCTCGAACAGGCGGTCGACGTCCCCGCCCGGGATGACCGTGCCGCCGTTGGCCACGTGCAGCCACACCTTGTCGGCGCTCTGACCGGTGGTGATGCGCAGCCACCCGTCCGGCACGTTGTGGCGGATCGCGTTCTCGACCAGGTTGCCGATGAGCCGCTCGAGCAGCCGCGGGTCGCCGTTGGTGAGGGCGGCGTCGACCTCGGTCTCGATGCTGATGTTCTTCTCGTCCGCCTCGGGCGCGACGGCGTGCAGCGCCGCCGGCACCAACCAGGCGAGGTCGACGGTCTCGTTGACCTCGAGCTCGCCGCCGCCCACCGCCTGCAGCCGCGCGAGGCTCAGCAGCGACGTGACGAGGCGTTGCGCCCGTTCGGTGGCGCTGGCGACGACCGAACCCATGCGCCGCAGCTCGTCGGGGTCGGCGTCCGGGTCGCCGAGCGTGACCTCGAGCTCGGTCTTGATCACCGACAGCGGGGTGCGCAACTCGTGGCTGGCGTTCGCCACGAACAGCCGCTGACTGTCGAACGCCGCGTCGAGCCGGGCGAGCATCTCGTCGAAGGTGTCGGCGAGTTCGCGCAGCTCGTCGTCCGGGCCGCCGAGGTTGATGCGCTGGTCGAGCGTCTCGGTCGACAGCGCGCGGGCGGTCTGGGTGAGCTTCGCGATCGGCCGCAGCGCCTGCTTGGCCAGCAGGTAACCACCGGTCGTGCCGATCACGACGATGATCACGAAGTACAGCAGCCCGGAGTGCAGCAGGTAGGTCAGCGCCTTGTCCTGCGCGTCCTGACCGGCCTGGTCGATCTGGATCTGCGTGTACCGGCCCGCCTGGTCGCGCGTGAAGACGGGCTGGTTCGAGTTGTAGACGGGCAGGTCGCTGATCGCGTTGTTGATCAGGATCGCGCAGGTGAACAGCAACGAGATGCCGACGAGGAAGATCAGTCCGCCGTAGAGCAGCGCCATGCGCACGCGCAGCGTCGGGCGGAAGAACCTCATCGGACGGTCACCGGTCCGAACCGGCTCCTTCGGCACCGTCGCCGAGCACGTTCGGGTCGATGCGGTACCCGGAGCCGACCACCGTGTCGATGATCGCCGGCTCACCCAGCTTGCGGCGCAGCGTCATCATCGTGACGCGCACCGTGGTGGTGAAGGGGTCGGCGTTCTCGTCCCACACGCGGTCGAGCAGTTCCTCGCTGCTCACCACGGCTCCGCCCGCGGTCATCAGCGTCTCGAGGACACCGAACTCCTTGCGGGTCAGGTCGATCAGCTCGCCGCGCCGGGTGACCGTGCGCTTGGCCGAGTCGAGCTCGATGTCGCCCGCGGTGAGCACCGGCGGGGCGGCGGGCGTGGTGCGGCGGCCGAGCGCCCGTACGCGCGCCACGAGTTCGGCGAACGCGAAGGGCTTGGCGAGGTAGTCGTCGGCGCCGATCGCGAGACCGGAGACCTTGTCCTCGACCGTGCCGCTCGCGGTCAGCATCATGACCCGCGTCAGCACACCCTCGTCGGTGAGCCGCCGACAGATCTCGTCGCCGGTCATGCCGGGCAGGTCTCGGTCGAGCACCACGACGTCATAACGAGTCAGGGCCGCCTTGCGATACCCCTCGTCGCCGTCGGTGGCCACGTCGACCGCCATGCCCTCACGACGCAGGCCGCGTGCGACCGCCTCGGCGAGCTGTACTTCGTCTTCCACGACGAGGATCCGCATCCTCGGCCTCCCGCTGTGTCACTGTCCCCCGTGATCACCGGATCGCCGCGCGGATGCGGCGTCGGCGTCGGAACTGCCGGTACTAGCCGTACTGCCGGCACTGCCGCCGGACCGGTCCGTGGTGCGGGCGGCCCATTCGACGACCCGCCGTCCGATGTCCTGGACGGTGAGCCCGACGGATGCTTTCACGTCCGCCACACTGCCGTGTTCGAGGAACCGTACCGGTATGCCGATCTCGCGTGTCGGAACATCGCATCCCGACTCGCGCAGAGTCTGCGCGAGCCGTGAGCCGACGCCGCCGGTCGCGACGCCGTCCTCGACGGTGACGACCAGCCGGGCCCCCTGGGCGAGGGTGACCAGCGCGGGGTCGACCGGCTGAACCCAGCGCGGTGACACGACCCGCGTCGACCAACCGGCGCTGCGGACGGCGGCCGCCGCCTCGATCGCATCGGCCGCGGTGGCCCCGACCCCGACGAGCAGGACGTCGACGTCGTCGTGCTCGGAGCGCTCCTCGAGCACGTCGGTGTCGCCGGTTCGGCGCACGGCCGGGAGCTCACGGCCGAGCGGGGTCTTGGGGAACCGCAGCACGGTCGGGCCGTCGGCGACGCCGACGGCCTCGCGCAGCAGCTCGCGCAGGGTCGGCTCGTCACGCGGTGCGGCCAGGCGCAGGCCCGGGACCATGCCGAGCAGGGCGAGGTCCCACATGCCGTTGTGGCTCGCACCGTCGTTGCCGGTCACGCCGGCGCGGTCGAGCACGACGGTGACCGGCAGGCGGTGCAGGGCGACGTCCATCAGCAGCTGGTCGAACGCGCGGTTGAGGAACGTCGCGTACACGGCGACGACGGGGTGCAGTCCCGCGGACGCCAGCCCCGCGGCGGACGTGATGGCGTGCTGCTCGGCGATGCCGACGTCGTAGGTGCGCTCGGGAAAACGTCGCAGGAACGCGCCGAGGCCGGTGGGCTCGCACATCGCGGCCGTGACGGCGACGACGTCGTCGCGCTTCTCGCCCAGCTCGACGAGCGTCTCACCGAACACGCTGGTCCAGGTGCGCCCGGTCGCCTTGCGCGCCAGGCCGGTGACGGGGTCGAACCCGCCCGACTGGTGCATCTGGTCGGCCTCGTCGTTCTCGGCCGGGCCGTACCCGTAACCCTTGCGGGTGGCGGCGTGGACGATGACCGGCCCGCCGAACCCGCGGGCCATGCGCAGGGCGTCCTCGAGGGCGGCGATGTCGTGGCCGTCGACCGGCCCGAAGTACTTGAGGCCGAGGTCCTCGAACATGCCCTGGGGCTGCAGCAGGTCCTTCAGGCCGCGCTTCACGCCGTGCAGCGCGTCGTAGAGGGGCTGGCCCACGACGGGCGTCCGCTCGAGGGTGCCGCGCACCTGCCTGAGCGTGCGCTCGTACCCGGGCGAGAGCCGCAGCGCGGCGAGCTGCTTGGCCAGCCCGCCCGCCGTCGGCGAGTACGAACGGCCGTTGTCGTTGATCACGACGACGACCGGACGGTCGGACGCCGCGATGTTGTTCAGCGCCTCCCAGCACATGCCCCCGGTGAGCGCGCCGTCACCGACGACGGCCACGACCGGACGGCGGTCGCCGCGCACGTCGAAGGCCTTGGCCATGCCGTCGGCGTAGGACAACGCGGTCGACGCGTGCGAGTTCTCGATCCAGTCGTGCTCGCTCTCGGCCCGGCTCGGATAGCCCGACAGGCCGCCGTTCTGTCGCAGCGTGGCCATGTCGCGCGCCCGGCCGGTGAGGATCTTGTGGACGTAGGCCTGGTGGCCGACGTCGAACAGGATCGGTTCGGTGGGCGAGTCGAAGACCCGGTGCAGGGCGATCGTGAGCTCGACCGCGCCCAGGTTGGGTCCGAGATGACCGCCGGTCCGCGCGACCGTGTGGACGAGCAGATCGCGGATCTCGGCCGCGAGCAGGCTCAGTTCGTCCGCGTTCAGTCGGCGCAGGTCGGCCGGACCGGCGATGCCGTCCAGTACCTGTGTCACGCCTTCGATCCTACGTTCCCGGAGGTCGCAGAGCCGCCACGCACTCGACGTGGTGGGTCATGGGGAAGGCGTCGAAGGCCCGTAACGACGCCAGCTCCCAGCCCAGCCCGGTGATCACCGCGACGTCGCGGGCCAGCGCTGCCGGGTCGCACGCGACGTAGCCCACGACCCGCGGGCCGAGGGCGGCGAGCGCGGTCATGACGTCGCGACCGGCGCCCGCGCGGGGCGGGTCGAGCACGACGACGTCGGGCCCGACCTCGAGCCCGGTGAGCAGCGCGGCGTCGACCCGGCCGTGGCGCACCTGCGCCTGCGGGAGGTCGGCGAGGTTGCGGGCGGCGTCGCGCACGGCCTGCGCGGACGACTCGACCCCGATGACGGCGCCCTGCTCGCCCACAGCGTCTGCCAGCGCGGCGGTGAGGGCTCCCGCGCCGGCGTACAGGTCCAGCACCCGCTCCCCCGGCTGCGGTCCGGCGGCCTCGAGCAGGGCGGCCGCGAACGTGTCGACGGCGGCCGGGTGCACCTGCCAGAACCCGCCCGACGCCACCTCGAAGTCGCGACCGAGCGCGCTGTACGTGACGGTCGCCGGGCCGGCGACGACCTCGACCCGATCCGGGGGTCGGCGACCCCGTTGCCGTCGGTCGCGCTGACGCGCGGAGGGACGGTGGGCCAGCACCGCCACCCCCTCTCTGCCGGTCCTCCTGACCTGCCTCCGCTCCGGAAGCAGGTCAGGAGGATCGGCCGGGGACCCCGTGCCGGCCACCAGCTCGACCCCGGTGGCGTCCGCCGGGAGGGTGTCGGCCGGCGGCGGGACGTCGACGCCGGGCACCCCGAGCGGGCAGCGGTCGATCGGCAGCACCGCGTGCGACGCGTGCGGGTGCAACCCCACCGTCCCGCCCCGCGACGCGTACTGCACCCGGGTGCGCCAGCCGAGCATGCCGCCGGGCAGCTCCTCGACGCCGGCGAAGCCCAGCGCGTCGACGTCCAGCCCCGCCAGCTTCGCGAACTGCTCGCGCACGACGGTCGCCTTGAGTTCACGCTGCAGGGCCGGGTCGGCGTGCTGCCAGTCGCAGCCGCCGCACCGGCCCGGTCCGGCGTGCGGGCAGGGCGGGGCGACCCGTCCGGGTGCGGCTTCGAGCACCTCGACGGCGTCGGCGAAGCAATAGGCGCCACCGCGGTCGGCGGTCACGAGGGCCCGTACCCGCTCGCCGGGCAGGGCATGGCGGACGAACACCACGCGCCCGTCCGGGTCGGGGTGGCGGGCGACGCACGAGCCGCCGTGCGCCGGGCCGCCGACCCGCAGCTCGAGGGTGGCCCCGGCGAGCGGGCCGTCGCCGCCGGCGCGCTCAGCCACGCGGTGCGGGCACGTCGCGGGAGGTGTCGCCCGGCGGCCGCTCGGCGCTGCGGGCCGTGCGGCGCGGCTGCGCCTGTCCCGGCGCGGCGCCGGGTGTGCGCACCGGCGCGCGGTTGGGCAGCGCCGCCGGGCCGTCGGGACGCAGCGGGCGGTTGGCCGCCACCTCGGACGACTGCAGCTGCCAGGGCACGCTCGTGACCATGACGCCCGGCTGGAACAGCAGTCGTCCCTTGAGCCGCAACGCGGACTGGTTGTGCAGCAACTGCTCCCACCACCGTCCGACGACGTATTCGGGGATGAAGACGCTCACGATGTCGCGCGGCCGGTCGGTGCGCAGCTGGCGGATGTAGTCGAGCACGGGACGGGTGATCTCGCGGAACGGCGACTCGACGACCGTGAGCGGGATCGGCAGGTCGTGGCGCTCCCACTCGGCCTGCAGCGCGCGGGTGGTCTCGTCGTCGACGTTGACGGTCAGCGCGGTCAGCGTGTCGGGGCGGGTGGCCTTCGCGAAGGCCAGCGCGCGCAACGTCGGCTTGTGCACCTTCGACACGAGCACGATGACGTGGTTGCGCGACGGCATGACCAGGCCGGTGTCCTCGGTGGCCAGCTCGGCCGCCACCCGCCGGTAGTGCTTGTTGATGGCGCGCATGAGCGCGTACAGGATCGGCATCGCGATCAGTACGAGGTACGCGCCCTTGGTGAACTTCGTCAGGATCACGATGACGAGCACGATCGCGCACAGCGAGGCGCCGAAGCCGTTGATGGCCCGCGAGCGGCGGATGCGGTTGCGTTCGGCCGCGTCGCGCTCGGTGCGCAGGGCCCGGTTCCAGTGCCGCACCATGCCGGTCTGGCCGAGCGTGAAGGACGTGAAGACGCCGATGATGTACAGCTGGATCAACCGCGTCACGTTGGCGTCGTAGATCCAGATGAGCAGGCCGGCGACCACGGCCAGCATCAGGATGCCGTTGCTGTAGGCGAGCCGGTCGCCGCGGTTGTTCAGCTGGGCGGGCAGGTTGCGGTCGCGGGCCAGGATCGAGCCCAGCAGCGGGAAGCCGTTGAACGCGGTGTTCGCCGCGAGCACGAGGATCAGCGCGGTGACGGCCTGGATGTAGAAGAAGCCCGGTGAGTCGGCGCCGCCGAACACGGCGCCGGCCACCTGGGCGATCACGGTGCGCTGCGGGGTGTTCTCGCAGTTGCCGGCGAACCCGGTGAGGTCGCAGCTGTTCAGGGTGTTCTCGGTGATGCGGACGTCGGAGATCAGCGCCATGGCCGTCAGCCCGGCGAACATCGACACCGCGATCGCGCCCATGGCGACGAGCGTCAGCTGCGCGTTGCGGGCCTTCGGCGGACGGAACGCGGGCACGCCGTTGGCGATCGCCTCGACGCCGGTGAGGGCGGTGCACCCGGACGAGAAGGCGCGCAGCGTGAAGAACATCAGCGCCAGCAGCCCGAGCGACCCGTACCCCTCGTGGGGCTCGATGCCGTACCGCGCACTCTCGGCCACGGGGGCGTCGCCCGCGATCGTGCGCACCAGCCCGGTGCCGATCATGACGAACACGCCGGCCGCGAACAGGTAGGTGGGCGCGGCGAACGTCAGCCCGGCCTCCTTCAACCCGCGCAGGTTGACCGCGGCGAGCAGCAGCACGAACGCCAGTGCCATGAGCACGCGGTGCTCACCGAGCGACGGGAAGGCGGAGATGACGTTGTCGACGCCGGAGCTGACCGACACCGCCACCGTCATGACGTAGTCGACGAGCAGCGCGCTGGCGACCACCACGCCGGCCGCGCGGCCGAGGTTCTTGGACGCCACCTCGTAGTCGCCGCCGCCGGTCGGGTACGCCCGCACCAGCTGGCGGTACGAGAGCACGACCGTCGACATCAGCACCACGACGGCGGCGGCGATCCACGGCGCGAGGTACAGGAACGCGGTGCCGCCGATCGTGAGCACGATCAGGATCTCCTGCGTGGCGTAGGCCACGCTCGAGAGCGCGTCGCTGGCGAAGATGGGCAGGGCCAGGCGCTTCTTCAGCAGGGTGTGACCCGCCTCGGACGACGACATCGGGCTGCCGATGACGATGCGCTTCAGCACCCGCGGTAGTACGGCCACCGCCCGCCTCCCCGGCCCTTCACTGTTGTCGTCGCCTTACCGGTTAGCCTTCGGTGTCGCTGGTGCCAGTCGCGTGCCGGTCGGATGCCGGTCGAAGCAGCGCAACGTCACTGAGGGGTGCCGTGCACATCGTAATCATGGGTTGTGGTCGGGTCGGAGCCGCGCTGTCGCTGCAGCTCGCGACGACCGACCACACGCTGGCGGTCATCGACCAGGACCCCCTCGCGTTCCGCAGGCTGGGCGAGAACTTCCCCGGACGGATGATCCGCGGCGTCGGTTTCGACCGCGAGACGCTGGTCGAGGCCGGCATCGAGGAGGCCGGCGCGTTCGCGGCCGTCAGCAGCGGTGACAACTCGAACATCATCGCCGCGCGGGTCGCCCGCGAGACCTTCGGCGTCACCCGCGTCGTGGCGCGCATCTACGACCCCCGGCGCGCCGAGGTGTACGAGCGGCTGGGCATCCCGACGGTCGCGACGGTGCCCTGGACGGCGAGCCGGCTGATGAAGACCGTCCTCGGCGAGGCGACGGCCGAGGCGTGGCGCGACCCGACCGGGCACGTGGCGCTCGTGGCCGTCGCGCCGCACGAGGGGTGGGTCGGACGTCCGCTCGCCGACCTCGAGGCCGCGACCGGCACCCGGGCCGCGCTCTACAACCGCTTCGGCACCGGCGCGCTGCCCACGCCGAGCACGCTGATCCAGTCCGGCGACAAGGTGTACCTGCTGGCCGCCGACGAGCAGGCCGCGGGCCTGCGCGACGTCGTCGGCCGCGCACCCGACGGGAGCGAGTGACATGAGGGTCGCCATCGCCGGGGCGGGGGCCGTCGGCCGCTCCATCGCCCGCGAGCTCATCGGCAAGCACCACCAGGTTCTGCTCATCGACAAGGACGTCCGCAAGATCGACCCCGAGCGGGTGCTGGGCGCCGACTGGCTGCACGGCGACGCCTGCGAGGTCGACCTGCTCGAGGACGCCCGGCTCGAGGACTGCGACGTCGTCGTCGGCGCCACCGGGGACGACAAGGTCAACCTGGTCGTGTCGCTGCTCGCCAAGACCGAGTTCGCCGTCCGACGGGTCGTCGCGCGCATCAACCACCCGGCCAACGAGTGGCTGTTCACCGACGCCTGGGGCGTCGACACCGCGGTGTCGACACCGCGGGTGCTGGCCGCCCTCGTCGAGGAGGCCGTCGAGGTCGGCGACGTCGTGCGGCTGTTCGGCATTCGCGAGGGCCAGGCCAACCTCGTCGAGCTCACCCTGCCCGACGACGCCCCGGTCTCGGGCTCGCCGGTGCGCGACCTGCAGCTGCCGCCCGACACCACGCTGGTCGCGATCGTGCGGGGCAAGCGGGTCATCACGCCCAGTGCGGACGAGCCCCTGGAGGCCGGCGACGAACTGCTGTTCGTCGCGCTGCCGGAGAACGAGGAGGCGCTGCGCGAGGCCGTGCTGCCCTAGCGGCGCCGGGCCCCGGCGACGTCAGGCCGGCTCGGGACCGGCGGCCGCGGCCAGCCGCTTCCGGGCGCGGGTCACGACCAGGAAGCTGAACCCGACCGCCGCGATGAACAGCGGGTAGCCCATCGCGATGCGCGCGAACGCCAGCCAGCCGGTGGCGTTGTCGCCGTACAGGTGCAGCTGCACGATGCCGCGCGAGAGGAACACGAGCGTCGCGGCGAGCGTCGCCCACATGTACGCGCTCAGCAGTGGACGGTGGCGGTGCCACGGCTTCTCGCCGTCGATCGGCGTCGGGTCGAGGAACTCCCACGCCAGCCCGACCAGGGGACGCCGCACCACGAGCGAGATCGCGAACGGGACCGCGTAGACGAAGCTGGTCCAGATGCCGAGCAGGAAGAACCCACGGGCCTCGCCGGTGCGGGCCGCGATGATCGCGGCCACCGCGACGCCCAGCAGGCCCGAGACGGCCTGCTGCACCGACTGCTTGCGCACCAGGCGGTAGCCGGCGAGCACCACCGCACTGCCCACGGCCGCGATGATGGCGGGCTTCAGCGTGGTCGCCACGTTGACGATGACGAAGACGGCCGTGGGGATCGCGGTGATCAGCGCGCCCTGCCAGCCGCCGATCGAGGCGATCATCTGCTGGCGGTAGGTCTCCTTGAGCGACCGCTGTTCCGCCTGCGCGGGCTCCCCCGCCTCGGCGGACGCCCCGGTGTCGGGGTCGCTCACGCGGCGGAGGTGGCCGGCAGCAGCTCGTACCACGGGTTGTAGATGGCCAGCCGGCCGTTGTGCACGCCCACGCGGCCGCGCGCCATGACGCGGCGGCCGGGCTCGACGCCGGCGATGCGCCGGCGGCCCAGCCATACCAGCTCGATCGAGTCGGACCCGTCGAACAGGTGCGCCTCGAGCGTCGGCAGCGTCTCGCTCGGCGTGTAGACGACGGACTTCAACCGTCCGACCACGCGCACGTACTTGCCGCGGCTCAGGTCGCAGACCGAGGTGCACGACCGCACCTCGACCTCGTCCTGCAGGTCGACGGCATCCAGGGATTCGGCGCTCGCGGTCAGGCGGCGCAGCAACGACGGTCGACGGCCCACGCGCCCAGGATAGGACGTGTCGCCGGGCTTCGCCGCCCGCGTCCGATGACGCTCAGCACGCCCATCGGACGGCCGTCACTCCTCGGGCAGCTCGACGCCCTCGGGCAGCTTGAGCGGGACCGGCTCGCGCACCGGCAGCGGTTCGGTGCCGCGCACGACGATGCAGTGGCGCAGCGCGTCCTCGAACGCCTCCGCCTTGGCCTCGTCGCTCGCGACCGGGCCGGCGAGCATGGCGCGCAGGAACCAGCGCGGCCCGTCGACGCCGATGAAACGCACCGGCACCGCGCCCCGGCCCGACTCGTCGGGCACGGTGCCGCGCAACTCGGTGCCGAACGGTCCCTCGGGCTGGCTGGTGCTCTTGCGACGCGCCGCCTCGAGCGACTCGGCGATCTCGGCACGCACCTCGTCCCAGATGCCCTCGTTGCGGGGGGCGGCGAACACGCCGAGCTGCATCGTGCCGTCGGGACCGGCGAGGGTCGCCGAGATCACCTGGCGCACCTCGTTGAGGTCGACGCGGACGTCGAGCCCGTCGCTCACCGGCACCTGCAACGCGCCGAGGTCGACGCGCGCGATCTCGTCCTCGGGGGCGTCGCGCTCGTCGAACGGACCGGTCGTCGCGGCCGGCTCCTCGCGGATGCGCTGCTCCCACGGCGGCGTCGCGTCGATCTTGGACGCGTCCGTGCGCCTCTGCCTGCGTCGTCCCGGCACTACCGGTCCCCTCCTTGCGTCCCCGCGGTGGTCAGTGCCGCCGCGCCCACGGTCGACCCGAGCCCGCCCGTGCCGCGCACCGATGCGGGCAGTTCGGCGACCTCGTGGAACTGCGCGTGCGCCACCTGCTGGACGACGAGTTGTGCGACCCGCTCGCCGCGGGCCAGGTGCAGCTCGCGGGCGGAGTCGTGGTTGATGACGATGAGTTTGATCTCGCCGCGGTACCCCGCGTCGATCGTGCCCGGCGCGTTGACCATGCCCAGCCCGGCGCGGGCGGCCAGTCCGGATCGCGGGTGCACGAACGCGGCATACCCGGCCGGCAGCGCGAGGGCCACGCCCGTGGGCAGCACCGCCCGCTCCCCCGGCGCCAGGACCACGTCGACCGCGGTGACGAGGTCGGCCCCGGCGTCGCCCGGCAGGGCGTACACCGGCAGCGGCACCCCCGCGTCCAGCCGCTGCACGAGGACGACCGGACGGTCGGTCACGGCCCCTGTGGAGTCGGCGGCGGACGGGTCGGGCTGCACAGCGCAGGACGTTACCCTCGCGGTGATGGACACTGCCGTGGCCTACCGGGAGACACTGCGCACGCCGTGGTGGTGGTTCGTCGTCGCCATCGGCGTCGCCGCCATCCTCGCGGCCGAATTCCGCGTCGCCGGCCTCGACGAGGCCTGGATCCCGTTCGCCGTCCTCGTCCCCCTGGCCGTCGCGGTCGTGTGGTGGTTCGGCCGCAGCACCGTCGAGGTGTCCGGCGGCGAACTGCGGGTGCGCGGCGCCCACCTGCCGCTCGAGTACGTCAGCGGCGCCGTCGCGCTCGACCAGCGGACGCTGCGTCTCGTCGTCGGCCGCGAGGGCGACCCGGACGCGTTCGTGTCCATCCGGTCGTGGGTCGGGCCGGGTGTCCAGGTCTGGGTCGACGACGAGGACGACCCCACGCCCTACTGGGTGGTCAGCACCCGCCAGCCGGACGCCCTCGTCGCGGCACTGCGAGCGCACCTCTAGGTTCGTCGTTCGTGAGCACACTCGCGGACGACTCCCACGGCCGGCGCTTCGACGGACGGGTCGCGCTGGTCACCGGCGCGAGCCGGGGCATCGGTCTCGCCGTCGCCCAGCGGCTCGTGGCCGAGGGCGCGCGCGTGGTGATCACCGCACGCAAGCCGGAGGGTCTCGCCGAGGCACTGGCGACGTTCGCCGAGGCCGACGCCGTCCGCACCGTCGCGGGCAAGGCGGACGACGACGCGCACCGCGCCGACGCGATCGCCACCGCGTTCCGCGACTTCGGCCGCCTCGACGTCCTCGTCAACAACACCGGCGTGAACCCGGCCTACGGGCCGGTCGTCGACACCGACCCGGCCGCCGCCCGCAAGATCATGGACGTCAACGTGCTCGCCGCACTGCAGTGGACCCGAGATGCGCTGGCCGCAGGGCTCGGGGCGCAGTCGCCCGCCGGCGGCGCCGCGGTCGTGAACATGGCCTCGGTGGCAGGGCTCGGCCCCTCGACGGGCATCGCCTACTACGGCGTGAGCAAGGCGGCGTTGCTGAACCTCACCGCGCAGCTGGCCGCCGAGCTCGCCCCGGCCGTCCGCGTCAACGCCATCGCCCCGGCCGTGATCAAGACCCGCTTCGCGACCGCGCTCTACGCCGACGACGAGGCCGGTGCCGCCGCGAAGTACCCGCTGGCCCGGCTCGGCGAGGTCGAGGACGTCGCGGCCGCGGCCGCCTTCCTCGCCGGACCGGACGCCGCCTGGATCACCGGGCAGACGATCGTCGTCGACGGCGGCGCGAGCCTGCGCACCACTGCCCTCTAGGTACGAGAAAGCCCGGTGCCAACTGGCACCGGGCTTCGGGTGGGGGTCGGATGGAAGTGGGGAAAAGCCGGGTCTACTGAACGTCGCGCTGGGTCGCCCTGCAGCAGTGAAGTGCCGGGGAGGCGGTCAAGCGCAGTCCTTGCACAAGAGCTGTCCGTTGCGCTCGCGCGCGAGACGGCTGCGGTGGTGGACGAGGAAGCAGGACGAGCACGTGAACTCGTCGCTCTGCTTCGGCAGCACGCGCACGGTGAGTTCCTCACCGGACATGCTGGACAGGTCCGCTCCGGGCAGTTCGAGCGACTCGGCGAGTTCGGTCTCGTCGACGTCGATCGTGCCGGACTGGGCCTCGGCGCGGCGCGCCTTCAACTCCTCGATGGAGTCCTCGTTCAGTTCGTCGACATCTCCCCGACGCGGTGCGTCGTAGTCGGTGGCCATGCTGTCAACTCCTCGGTGGGTCGCCCCACTGTCGTTCCTGCTGTCGCGTCCCGTCGTTCTTGACGTTCCGGTGGTGCTCTGGGTTCACTCGCTGCTGCGGGTGATACGGCCGATGTCACTGCGGCGGATGCGTGCCGTGACCCGCGGCTCGGTAGCGTTTTCGTGCCGAACCCGTCGGCGGTTCCAACGTCCGGGTCGGCGGGTTCATGCCCGTCCGGCCGCGGAACGGTACCGCGTCGACGTGTCCGACAAACGCGCGGCCCGCCGAACTCATTCCGGGAGTGTCCGCCGTTACCATTCGCTGCGCCGCCCGAGCAGTGGCGGACGGACCACGCACGCACCCGGAAGGACGCGGAACCGATGGCGAACAGCGCGGTGCGCCGGCCCCTGCCGGCCCTGATCGCGCTGCTGGCGCTGTTGCTGCTCACCGGCATCGTCTGGTGGCGTGTGGTCAGCCGGGACGAGGGCGATGCCCAGGCCTCCTGCCCGAGCACGCCCGCGCCGACCACGACCGCGACGCTGCCGGCCCCGTCGTCCGTGACGCTCATCGTCCTCAACGGCACGTCCCGCAGCGGGCTGGCCGGCACCGTGCGCACCGAACTGGTGCAGCGCGGCTTCCTGGTGCCCCGCGTCGCGGGGAACGACAAGAAGAAGGTGCTCGGCGTCGCCGACATCCGTTACGGCCCGAAGGGCACCGAGGCGGCCAAGCTGCTGCGCTACTACTTCCCCGGCGCCAAGCTGAGCCCGAACACGTTCACGTCCGGCACCGTGGTGGTGTCGCTCGGCGCGCGCTTCAAGGCGCTGCCCGACCCCGAGCGGGTCTCCCGGGAACTCACCTCGGACAAGATCGGCATCGCGCCGGCGTCGCCGTCCCCCACCGGGTCGGGGTCGCGTTCGTCCGCGACGTCGTCGGGGTCCTCGGCGGCCTCGCCGTCGCCCACCTGCTGAGCGCCCAACCCACCTGCCGGACCCTCACCCCGGCAGCGCGTCCGCGGCGCCGAGGGACACCAGCAACTCGAGCAGCTCGTCGGCGACATCGGCGCCGGCGGCCACCAGGAACCGTTCGAAGGCGACCCCGTCGGGGTGGGTCACCACACACCCCGCCTCGGTCGCGACGAGGGCGCCCGCCGCGTAGTCCCACGGGTTGAGACCCGCCTCGAAGTAGCCGTCCAGCCGCCCGGCGGCCAGGAAGCACAGGTCCAGAGCGGCCGACCCCAGGCGGCGCAGGTCGGCGATGCGCGGCAGCAGCGGGACGACCGCCGCCACCTGCCTCGACCGCAGGCCGGCGTCGTAGCCGAAGCCGGTGGCGATCACCGCACGCTCCAGCGGCACTCCCCGCGGACCGCCCAGCCGCTCGTCGCCGAGGAACGCGCCCGCCCCGATCCGGGCCCGGAACAGCTCGCCCGACACCGGGTTGCAGACCGCGCCGGCCACGACGGTGCCGTCGAGCTCGGCGGCCACCGACACCGCGAACTGCGGGATGCCGAGCACGAAGTTGACCGTCCCGTCGATCGGGTCCAGCAGCCACCGGACCCCGCTGGTGCCCTCGCGCCCGCCGCGCTCCTCCCCGAGCACGGCGTCGTCCGGACGGCGCTCGGACAGTTCGTCGAGCAACCACTGCTCGACGCGGCGGTCGACCTCGGTCACCAGATCGGTGCCGGTGCTCTTCGACTCGGTACCGAAACCCCGGGCCTGTCCGTCGCTGACGAGCGTCCCCGCGCGTCGGGCCAACTCCACGGTCAGGACCGCCAGCTCGTCGACCAGGGGCTCGCGTTCGGGACGGACACGGTCGCTCATGCACCCATCGCACCATGGTTCGGTCGGGCCGCGTACTAATGTCTGCGTCCATGACCGAGGCGTCCACGGCTACGACGGACTCGACGGCGGGTGACCCCGCGACGTCGGGTCCCGCGGCGTCGGGACACGCGACGCCCGACCCGTCCAGCTGGGATCCCGCGACGCACGCCTTCGGCGTCGACATCGGCGGCACGGGCATCAAGGGTGCCGTCGTCGACACCTCGACCGGCACGCTCGTGACGCCTCGCGAGCGCATCCCGACCCCGCGCCCCGCCACGCCCGCGGCCGTCGCCGAGGTCGTCGGCAGCCTCGTCGCCGGCGCCGGCTGGAGCGGCAGGGTCGGGGCCACCTTCCCCGCCGTCATCAAGCACGGGGTCGCGCAGTCGGCCGCCAACGTCGACCCGTCGTGGATCGGCACCGACGCCGACAAGGTGTTCACCGCCGCTGTCGCGGCCGCCACGGGCGAGGACTGCGACGTGTTCGTGCTCAACGACGCCGACGCCGCCGGCATCGCCGAGGACCGCTTCGGCGCGGCCAAGGGCGTGTCCGGCGTCGTGCTGATGCTGACGTTCGGCACCGGCATCGGCAGCGCGTTGCTCATCGACGGCGTCCTCGTGCCCAACACCGAGCTGGGCCACCTCGAACTCGACGGTCACGACGCCGAGACCCGCGCCGCCGCGTCCGTGCGCGACGAGCACGGCATGTCCTACAAGCAGTGGGCCAAGCGCGTGAACGCGTACATGCAGCACGTCGAGCGGCTGTTCACGCCCGACCTGTTCGTCGTGGGCGGCGGCGTGAGCAAGAAGTCCGAGAAGTGGGTGCCGCTGCTCGAGCTCAGGACGCCGGTCGAGCCGGCGCAGCTGCTCAACGACGCGGGCATCGTGGGCGCGGCCATCGCGGCCATCGAACGCCACGGCGAGTAGCGCACGTCCCCCACGTCCGGGGCGTGGGTGTGAGGCCGGGGCGAAGCGCGGCGTGTGCCCGCTCGCATTGTTCGCACCCGTCGTTACAATTGAACCCTCGAAGGGAACTGCGCACGTACTGGGCTCGAACTCGGAGCCGACCAACAGACGGCCTGCCACCCGTTCACGTTCTCGACCAGGGGTCTCCCCTACTGTCCCCGCCGCCGGTCCTCGGTCCGGCGTGTGCCTCGTCGTGAAAGGTCCTCAGTGGCTTCCAGCAGCACCACCCGCTCCTCCCGCTCCGCCGCCGCCGACAGCGGCACCGAATCCGGCACCGACGACGTGAGCGTGGGTAGCGCCCCCGTCTCCGCCGCCGCCACGGGCCGGCGCACCAGCACCGCCACCGTCGACGCCCCCGCCCCGGCGAAGAAGGCCGCCAAGAAGGCAGCCGCGAAGCCCGCCGCGAAGACGGCGAAGGCTGCGGCCAAGACCGCCACCAAGGGCGCGAAGACCGACGACGCCGAGGCCGGCCCGAAGGCCGACGACGCCGAGGGCACCGGCGACGCCGCGGCCGCCGAGGCCGGCGACTCCTCCGAGTCGTCCGAGTCGTCGAGCGAGTTCAGCTGGGACGAGGACGCCGAGGAGGAGTCCGAGGCGCTGCGCCAGGCGCGCAAGGACGCGGAGATGACGGCCTCGGCCGACTCCGTCCGCGCCTACCTCAAGCAGATCGGCAAGGTCGCGCTGCTCAACGCCGAGGAGGAGGTCGACCTCGCCAAGCGCATCGAGGCGGGCCTGTACGCCGCCGAGCGCGTCCGCCAGGCCGACGAGGCGAACGAGAAGCTGACCACCCAGATGCGGCGCGACCTGCGCTGGATCGTCCGCGACGGCGAGCGCGCCAAGAACCACCTGCTCGAGGCCAACCTGCGCCTCGTCGTCTCCCTGGCCAAGCGCTACACCGGCCGCGGCATGGCGTTCCTGGACCTCATCCAGGAGGGCAACCTCGGCCTGATCCGCGCCGTCGAGAAGTTCGACTACACCAAGGGCTACAAGTTCTCGACGTACGCCACCTGGTGGATCCGGCAGGCGATCACCCGCGCGATGGCCGACCAGGCCCGCACCATCCGCATCCCGGTGCACATGGTCGAGGTGATCAACAAGCTCGGCCGCATCCAGCGCGAACTGCTGCAGGACCTGGGCCGCGAGCCCACGCCCGAGGAGCTCGCCAAGGAGATGGACATCACCCCGGACAAGGTGCTGGAGATCCAGCAGTACGCCCGGGAGCCGATCAGCCTCGACCAGACCATCGGCGACGAGGGCGACAGCCAGCTCGGCGACTTCATCGAGGACTCCGAGGCCGTCGTCGCCGTCGACGCCGTGTCGTTCACGCTGCTGCAGGACCAGCTGCAGTCGGTGCTGCAGACGCTGTCCGAGCGCGAGGCCGGCGTGGTCAAGCTGCGCTTCGGTCTCACCGACGGCCAGCCCCGCACCCTCGACGAGATCGGCCAGGTCTACGGCGTCACGCGTGAGCGCATCCGCCAGATCGAGTCCAAGACCATGTCGAAGCTGCGGCACCCGTCCCGCTCCCAGGTCCTGCGCGACTATCTGGACTGATCCACCTCGATCAGCGATCAAGAAGAGGACGTGCACGCCCTGGTGTGCACGTCCTCTTCTCGATCACCACCGTCGTCGGCGGAGGAGCACAGAAAACGGCCCCGTCCCAGAAGGGACGGGGCCGCAGTCGTTTCGGTCGCGGGTTGCCTATCGCTCCTCGAGCGTGGCGGTGGCGGGGACGCCGCCCAGCCGGTCGCTCTCGTCGTGGATCGACACCGCGATCTCGCGAAGGCGCGCCTCGTTCTCGTGGAAGTGGTGAGCGCACATGAGCAGGTCGAACCCGGACTCCATGGTGGCGCGGACGTAGGCCTGGGCGCCGCACCGGTCGCACCGGTCGGACGCCGTCAGACCAGGGGTGGTCATCGTCGGGGTCACGGGACACCTCGTTTCTGCTGTGGCCCTTGCGGCGGGTGCCGGTCGGGCCGTCGTCATGTGCAGCAAGTCGCTCGTCGTCCAGGAAACCATCCCGCCGCCGGTCACGGTGGCGACACCCTGGAGTCGAAACCTGCTCGCAACAACCTTCGTATCGTCGGTCGTCGCCGGTTCTTGAACCTGTCGGTGAATCAGTCGTTACAAGTGTTACCAACGACTGATACCCCAGGCCGGATTCCCGAAACCCATCGCCGTGATTTCACCCACGGCGAACGCCTGATCTGTGCCGGAACGCCCGGAAGATCGCCGGGCGGATCACGTCCCGAGCAGTTCCATCAGATGGTCACGCCGGCGTTCGAGGACCTCGACGCTCGCCGCGGCCGACGCCGGACCCGGCACCGCCCGGCGGACGTCGGCGTGGATGCGGCTGTGCGGCGCGCCGGTGCGCGCCGACAGCACCGACACGAGCCGGTTGACCTCGCGCCGCAACTCCGCGCCCGCCCGCCAGGCCGCGGCCTCGGCCGACGGTGGTGCGACGCTGGCGGTGGCGGCCCGGCGGCGGGCGTGGCCGTCACGGCGGGCCAGCAGGTCGGCGGTCTGCTCCGGCGTGAGGATGCCGGGCAGACCCAGGAACTCCTCGTCGTCGTCGGTGAGGTCCGTCAGCGGGGTAGTGGGCGGTGGGGACGCGACCACCGCCCGTCCGCTGTGCAGCAGGTGGGCGAACGAGGCGTCGGCGTCGACGAGCTCGTTCAGGTCGCGCTCCCCCGGCTCGGGCTCGGGGCGCTCGACGTCCAGCAGCTCCTCGTCGCCCGTGGCGGACGGCGGCGGGATGATGTGGTTGCGTTCCTGCTCGAGCTCGGCGGCCAGGGTGAGCAGCGGGCGCACGGCCGGCAGGAATACCGTCGCCGTCTCTCCCGGCGCCCGCGAGCGGACGACACGTCCGACGCCCTGCGCGAAGAACAGCGGGGTCCGGTAGGACGTCATCCACGCCAGGCACGCCGCGCGGGGCACGTCGACGCCCTCGGACACCATGCGCACGCACACCGCGATGCGCTGGGTGCCGACCGTGAACTCGCCGATCTTCTCGCTGGCCTTCGGGTCGTCGGACAGGATCACGACGGGCTTCTCGCCGGTGACCTGCTCGACGATGCCGGCGTACGCGCGGGCGTCGTCCTGGTCGCTGGCGAGCACGAGGCCGGCGGCGTTCGGCTGGCCGGTGCGGCGCAGGTGGCTGATGCGCTCGTCCATCGCGGCGATGACGTGGGGCACCCACTTGCCGCGGGGATCGAGCGCCGTCTTCCACGCGATCGTCTCGGTCTTGCGGGTGTTCGGCTCCGACAGCGAGGCCGCGATCACCTCCCCGGCGCTGTTACGCCACCGCGACGTGCCCGTGTACGCCGCGAAGACGACCGGGCGGACGACACCGTCGGCCAGCGCCTCGCGATAGCCGTAGGTGAAGTCGGCCTCGCTGCGCCACCCGCCGTCGGCGTCCGACTCGTAGCGGACGAACGGGATGCGCTCGTCCGGACGGGTCCGGAACGGGGTGCCGGTGAGACAGAGCCGCCGCGGCGCCAGGTCGAACGCGGTGGCGACCGCATCGCCCCACGACAGGCCGTCACCGGCGTGGTGCACCTCGTCGAGGATCACCAGCGACCGCTTGGCGGACGTCCGCGCGGCATGGAGGGCCGGTTTGGCGGCCACCTGCGCGTACGTGGTCACGTAGCCGCGCAGGTCGGGGCGGACGGGCCCGACGCCGTTGCTGAGCGACGGGTCGAGCGGGATGCCGAGCCGGTCGGCGGCGTCCGCCCACTGCGTGCGCAGATGGTCGGTCGGACACACGACGATGACGCGGTCGACGACCCGGTCGGCGATGAGGGTGCGGGCCAGGGCCAGGGCGAAGGTGGTCTTGCCGGCGCCGGGCGTCGCGGTGACCAGGAAGTCGCGTCGGCGCGGTTCGCTGCGGTACTGCTCCAGCGCCGCGACCTGCCAGGCGCGCAACCGCACGTCGGACACCGGGTTCGCCAGGGGCGCGGCCAAGCACACCACCCCTTCGAACCAGCATCTGCGAACCGTCGGCACGACGATGCCCTGAGACGGACGAGCAGGTCCCAGGGCGGTCCGCCCACCTTAACGCGCGGCGCCGCGACACCCCGACGGCGGCACGCCGGTGTGTCGGCAAACGAACCCGGACCGCGCGCCGCCGACCCCATGGAGGTCCGGATGGGTGAGACTGGACCGTCGTGAGGGGTCGGCGGTGAGGCGGCTGCGCCGCGCGGGACGCACCGGAGCCCGCGCCGTGCGGCTCACCCCCGTGCTGCTCAAACGCGCCGTGGTGAAGGCCTGGCGGGACCGCGTGCTCGGGCTGTCCGCCGAGGCCGCGTTCTGGCAGATGCTGAGCCTGCCGTCACTGTTTCTCGCGCTGATCGCGTCCCTGGGCTACGTCTCGCGCTGGTTCGGCCCCCGCACCGTCGGCAGTGTCGAGCGGCAGATCGAGAACACGCTGTCGCGCGGCTTCAGCCAGGAGGTCGTCGCCGAGGTCATCTCGCCGACGCTGCGCGAGGTGCTGCGCGGCGACCGCGCCGACATCATCAGCATCGGCTTCGTGCTGGCCCTCTGGGCCGGCTCGTCGGCGACGGCGACCTTCGTCAACACGATCACCATCGCCTACGACATGCGCGACCTGCGCGGACCGGTGCGCAGCCGGCTGCTGGCCCTGTGGCTGTTCCTCGGCACCGTCGTGCTCGGCGTGTTCCTGCTGCCGATGATGGTCCTGGGCCCGGGGTTGTTGCGGCGGACCTTCCCCGAACGGGTCCGTCCGACCGTCACGACGCTGATCGACGTCGGGTACTACCCGGTGCTGGTCGTGCTGCTGATGCTCGGCCTGACCACGTTCTACAAGCTCGCCCCGCCCCGCCGGCTGCCCTGGCACCGGGGCCTGCCGGGGGCCACCCTGGCCCTGCTCGTGTTCCTGGCGGGATCGGCCGGGTTGCGCGAGTACATCGCGTTCATCCTCGACCAGAACCATGCCTACGGGACCCTCGCCGCCCCGATCGCGGCACTGCTGTTCTTCTTCGTCCTCGCGCTCGGCGTGCTGCTGGGGGCGGAGTTCAACGCCGCGGTCGAGCAGTACAAACCCTCGAAGCGCCGCCAGCCGCGCGTGCTGGACCCGCGCAACTGGCAGGTCTTCTCGGGACCCACGCCGATCGTGGACGAGAGCCCGGAGACGTCCGTGAACGGGCACGAGACCGACCACGACACCGGCCACGACATCGGCGACGACACCGAACACGAAACCGGCCACGACACCGCCCACGAGCCGGCACGGCGGCTGCGCTCGCGCGGTGCCGCGCGCCGGGCGCGTCAGTCGCGGAAGCTCTCGTAGATCTCCTTGCACGCCGGGCACACCGGGGAGCCGGGCTTCGGGCTCTTGGTGACCGGGAAGACCTCGCCGCACAGCGCCTCGACCATGGTGCCCATGACGGCGCTCTCGGCGATCTTGTTCTTCTTGACGTAGTGGAACATCTCCGGACCGGTGTCGGTGTCGGAGGTGCTCGGCGACTCCAGAACCTGCGTGTCGGTCATGCCGACAGTCTGCCTAATACGAACGGCGCGGCGGGGCTCAGCCGTCGATGGTGCGGGAGCGGTCGTCGCCGGCGGTGAGCATCCGCTCGGTGCGATAGCCGGTGGCCAGGTTCGGCACCGGGGCGCGCTTCTTGGCGGGCCGATCGTTCGCGATCAGCACGGCACACCACGGCAGCACCATGCCGCCGACGACGAACACCAACGCCAGGATGATCGACAGCTGGTAGGTGACAGCCGCGAGGATCACGCACAGGGCGCGGATCGACATCATGATCGCGTACTTCTTGCGCCGCTGGTCGTAGCCGTCGCCGGCGACCTCCGGAGCGCTGGTGATGAGCCACGGGTCGTCCGTCCGATGTCCGGGATGTCCGCCGTGTGCCTCGTTGCGCATACCGCAATGGTTCCACCGCGCGGCGCGAAATGCTCGTCCTGCGCACGACCTGTTCCCAGCCGTCCATCACGATGGTCTGTGTGACCCACCCGAGACCGCTGCTGGCCCCCGACGACGTCGACCGGGCGCGCACCGCACTCGCCGGCGCCTTCACCGTCGACCTCGTGCACGAGCGCCTCGGCCCGGTCGGACGTGCCGCCCAGTCGCGCGGCGACCGGGCCGGCACCGCCCGCGCCCTCGGGGGCGGCGACGACCCCACCGCCACGCTCGTCCGGCTGTTCCTGCTCGGACGGGCGGTGCCGGCCCGCGCCGCCCGCGAGGCGCTCGACCCGCTGCCGTTGCCGTCGGCCCTGGCGGCGGGCCTGCTCGACGGCACCCCGGACGGCGACGTGCGGGCGGCGCTCGAAATCCGTCCGTACGGCGAGAACCGGGCGGACGGTGACCCGTGGTGGGTGGTGTCCGACCTCGGCGCCGACGTGCGGTCCGGGCCGCTCGCGGCCGACCACGTGCTCGGCGTCGGGGCGGCGGGGCTGACCCTGGCCCAGGCCACGCCACGCGACCCGGTGCGGCGGGCCCTCGACGTCGGCACCGGGTGCGGGGTGCAGGCGCTGCACCTGTCCGCGCACGCGTCGGAGGTGGTGGCCACCGACCTCAGCGCGCGCGCCCTGACGATGGCCGCCACCACCGCGGCACTCAGCGGGCGGGCGTGGCAGCTGCGCCAGGGGTCGTTCCTCGAGCCCGTGGCGGGCGACCGGTTCGACCTCGTCGTGGCCAACCCGCCGTTCGTGCTCTCCCCCGGCGTCACCGAGCACGAGTACCGCGACAGCGGACGTCCCGGTGACACCGCCTGCCGTGACCTGGTGCGAGGCCTGCCCGGTGTGCTCGCGCCCGGCGGCACCGCACAGCTGCTGGCGAACTGGGCCGTGCCCGCGGACGGCGACTGGCGCGACCACGTCGCAGAGTGGGTGTCCGACTCGGGGTGCGACGCCTGGGTCTGGCAGCGGGAGGTCGCCGACCTGGGCGAGTACGTCACCCTCTGGCTGCGCGACGCCGGCCACGACCCGGACTCCCCCGACTGGACCGGCCGCTACGACGCCTGGCTCGACTGGTTCGCCGCGCAGGGCATCGTCGCGGTCGGGATGGGGCTCATCACGCTGTGGGCCGGGGGCGCGTCCGACCCGGTGGTGGTCCTCGAGGACGTCGTCCAGCCGGTGTCCCAGCCCATCGGGTCCGAGATCGCCGCCTGGCACCGGCGGCAGCGTCGGCTCGCCGCGATCGACGACGCGCAGCTGCTGGGCATGCCGCTGCTGCCGGCCCCGGGCGTCGTGCGCACCCGCGACGACCTGACGACGGACGACGGCTGGTCCACCGCCCGGCAGGTGCTGCGCCAGACCCATGGCATGCGGTGGGAGCTCGAGGCGGACGACGCGATCGGCGGGCTCGTCGGCGCGTGCGCGGCCGGTGGCACCCCCGCACTGGCCTGCGAGCTGCTCGCGGCGACGACGGGCGCCGACGGGGGCGCCGTGGCGCAGGCGGCGGCCCCCGTCGTCCGGGACCTGGTCTCGCGCGGGTTCCTGCTGTTCCCGGAGGCGTCCGCGTGAGGGCGGTCGTGCAACGGGTGACCCGCGGCGCGGTGACGGTCGACGACCGGACCGTCGGCAGCATCGGCACCGGGTTGGTGGTGCTCGTCGGCGTCACCCACGACGACACCGCGGACCAGGCGCGCACCCTGGCCCGGAAGGTGCTCGGGCTGCGCATCCTGCACGGCGAACGCAGCGTCTCCGAGGTCGACGGTGCGGGCGTGCTCGTGGTCAGTCAGTTCACGCTCTACGGCGACGCCCGCAAGGGGCGTCGCCCCACCTGGGCGGCCGCCGCACCGGGACCGATCGCCGAGCCGCTCGTCGCCGCCTTCGTTGCCGCGTTGAGACAGGCCGACGCCACGGTCGAAACCGGTGTATTCGGGGCCGACATGCGGGTAGACATCGTCAACGACGGCCCGATGACCCTGCTGCTCGAGGTGTGAAGCCCGTCGCACCTCCTCGCTCACGTCGGTGCCGTCGGCCGGATCTCGTCGCGATCCCTCCGGAATCGCCGCGCTGAGCCCGGCCTGAGCACCGCAGGGCCCGTCTCAGCGGCGGGAACACCGACCACCGTCGGCACGTTCGAACACATGACAGCGGGAAGCGCAGTTCCATCCGGCCCGTCCCCGAGAAGCACGCCGCAGCCCATGACGCGGTGCTCTCGCCGGGCCACCCCTGGTTCTGACACCCACCATCACCACGTTTCTCAGTGAGGTGGAGACGACATGACGACCACTCCGAGCGCAACCACCGCCCGCACGCCCCGGCGCGCGTCCGGCGACGCAGCCACCACCCGGGCCCACCGCACGGCGCGCGCCGCGGCCGCTGCGGCTGTCGACGCGGTCGATGCGGTCGACGCGTCCGAGACCGCCGCGGCGACGACCGAGGCCCCGGTCACCGAAGCTGCCAAGACCGCCAAGCCGGCCCGGAGCGCCGCCGGCGGCAAGCCGAGCGCGAAGGCCCCCACCAAGACCGCGACCAAGGCCGCCGCCACGAAGGCGACCGCGCGGCGCGCGAAGTCGGCGTCCCAGGACGGCGACACCGCCACCCAGGAGGCGCCGACCCGGACCGCCGGGTCGGCGTCCGCCGACGACGGCCGCACCCCGACCACGACGTCGTCGCGCGGCGCCCTCGACCTCGACGAGGTCGCGGCGTCGGCGGACCTCGTGCGGGTGTACCTCAACGAG
The DNA here is from genome assembly GCF_054781375.1 of Jatrophihabitans fulvus. NCBI lineage: Bacteria > Bacillati > Actinomycetota > Actinomycetes > Jatrophihabitantales > Jatrophihabitantaceae > Jatrophihabitans > Jatrophihabitans fulvus. The sequence continues at coordinate 1,165,902 of NZ_BAAGUN010000001.1, read as the reverse complement.
ATCGGCAAGGTCGCGCTGCTGACCGCCGCCGACGAGGTCGAGCTGTCGCAGCGCATCGAGGCGGGGCTGTACGCCAAGCACCTGCTCGAGACCGCGGAGAAGCTCACGCCCGCGCGGCGTCGCGACCTGCGCATGGTGATGATCGACGGCGAGCGCGCCAAGGACCACCTGCTGCGGGCGAACCTGCGTCTCGTCGTGTCCCTCGCCAAGCGCTACACCGGCCACGGCATGCCGTTCCTCGACCTCATCCAGGAGGGCAACCTGGGGCTCATCCGTGCGGTCGAGAAGTTCGACTACACCAAGGGCTTCAAGTTCTCGACGTACGCGACCTGGTGGATCCGGCAGGCGATCAGCCGGGCGATGGCCGACCAGTCGCGCACGATCCGGCTGCCCGTCCACCTGGTCGAGCAGGTCAACAAGCTGCAGCGCATCCGCCGCGAGATGAACCAGCAGCTGGGCCGCGAGGCGAGCGACGCCGAGCTGGCGCACGAGCTGGACATCACCGAGGAGCGGGTTCGGGAGCTGATCGACCTCTCGCGCGACCTCGTGAGCCTGGACCAGACGGTCGGGGCGGACGACGACGCGTCGCTCGGCGACTTCATCGCCGACGAGCGCGCGACCTCGGCCGCCGAGGACGTCGTCGAGGGCGGGCTCATGCGGGCCCACCTGCAGGACGTGCTCGACACGCTCGACACCCGCGAGGCGGCCGTCGTGCGCATGCGGTACGGCCTCGACGGCAGCCAGCCGAAGACGCTGGACGAGATCGGCCGGACGTTCAAGCTCTCGCGCGAGCGCATTCGGCAGATCGAACGGGAGACGATGGCCAAGCTGCGGCATCCCTCCCGCTCGCAGCCCCTGCGGGACTACCTCAACTGAGCCGAGCGGAGACGAGCTTGCTCGTATCCCGAGGCGAGGGCAGAGGTCGAGGGGCGAAGCCCCGGAGCACCTCAACTGAGCCGAGCGGAGACGAGCTTGCTCGTATCCCGAGGCGAGGGCAGAGGTCGAGGGGCGAAGCCCCGGAGCACCTCAACTGAGCCGAGCGGAGACGAGCTTGCTCGTATCCCGAGGCGAGGGCAGAGGTCGAGGGGCGAAGCCCCGGAGCACCTCGACCAGCAAGCCTCGGATGCCTCGACCGCCGTCCCGGCGGCCCCGCTGCGGCGGGCCGTGGGGCGGCGGTTCGTCGTCGTATCGCCGGTCACCACTAGCACTAGGATTGCGTCATGTCGCACCATTCCGAGCTCATCGACACCACGCAGATGTATCTGCGCACCATCTTCGAGCTCGAGGAAGAGGGCATCGTCCCGCTGCGGGCCCGGATCGCCGAGCGGTTGTCGCAGAGCGGCCCCACCGTCAGCCAGACCGTGGCCCGCATGGAGCGCGACGGTCTCGTGCACGTCGCCGACGACCGCCACCTGCAGCTGACCGACCTGGGCAAGCAGGAGGCCGTCGCGGTCATGCGCAAGCACCGCCTGGCCGAACGCCTGCTCGTCGACGTCATCGGCCTCGGCTGGGAGGACGTGCACATCGAGGCCTGCAGGTGGGAGCACGTCATGAGCGAGGCGGTCGAGCGCCGCATCGTCGCCATGCTGACGCCGCCGCTGGTGTGCCCGCACGGCAGCCCGATCCCGGGCCTCGAGGACCTCGGCGTGACCGCCGCGGGTGCCGCCGCCTTGCCGGACGCGGGCATCGTCAGTCTCACCGACGCCGCGACCGCGGCGGCCACGGCGCCGCAGGGCGAGCGCGAGGTCGCCGTCGATCGCATCAGCGAGTTGTTGCAGCCCGACGCCGACCTGTTGCACCGGCTCACCGACGCCGGGATGCGACCCGGCAACAAGATCGTGATCGCCCCGTCGGGCCGCGACGTCGAGGTCTCCCACGACGGCGGACCCCGCCAGCGCTTCGACCACGAGATCACCGACCACGTGTTCGTCCGGGTCTCCTGACCGACCCTCCCCCGGCGACGCATCAGGCCGGTCGCCGCAGCCGCGGGAACGTGCGCGGATCGATGCCGCGCGCCAGGACCCCGAGCAACAGGTCGGCCGGATGCAGTTCGGGGTCGCTCGCTGCGGCCCGCTGTGCCGCCTCGCCCGCCTGGGCGCCGTCGCCGTGGCGCCAGCACGTCCATCCGTGCAGGAACAGTGCCCGCGCATCCAGCGGCGCCGGCAGCCGACGGGCGAGATCGCGCCACAGCGGACGACCGTCGAGCCGCTCGGCGTCGACGGCGAGCCACAGCGGCTCGAACACCCGGCGGTCGGCGAGCGCCACCCCGAAGCCGGCCGCGACGTCGTCGTCGACGGCGGGCGCCCGCGCCTCCTCGCTGTGCCGCGCCGCCGCGAACAGTGCCCGTTTCGCCGCCCGGGCATGCCGATCACCCGCACCCTCGGCCTCGGCGCGGGCCGCGTCGCGCTCGGCGGCGGCCACGGCGAATCGCAACCGCGCCCGCTCCGGCGCGGGCAGCGGGTCGAGCTGGGCGGCCATGGCTTCGCGGTCGGGCAACGCCACCATGCCCCGGAACGTGGCCTCGGCGAGGAACGCCGACGGCATCTCGGGTACCGCCGAACCGTCGGGCGGGCAGCAGTAGGCGTCGGCGCAGGTGTAGGACCACCACCGTCCGCCGTGCAGGTAGACGACCTCGATCGGCACGCATCCGGACTCGACGACGGCCGCCTCGACCTGCTCTGCGAGCGGCCAGAGGGGCAGCGGCGGCGCGGCTGCGGGTTCGTCGTCTCCCGCGACGACGACCACGACCTCGGTGACCCCGCTGCCGGTGAGCGTGGCCAGCGTGTTCGTCACCGCTCCCGCCCGGCCCCAGCCGTCGGTGCGGACGCAGTCGGCGATGTCGAGCCGGGCCGTGACGACGAGCGAGCCGTCGTGCAGGCCCACGAGGACGACGCTGCGCCGGGGATGGAATCCGAGCAGGTACGGCACGGCCTGCACCAGCTCGGCCGGTCCGGAGAGGCGGTGGCGACTCGAGGACCGGCCGGGGCTGCGGCGGGGGCGACGTCGTGTCATGGCCGGAAGCCTCACGGGCCGGCAGGGAGCGGCGCGCGGCGACGACGCCGGCTGTGGACGACCGGCGGTCTGTGGACGGCGCGGACCGCTGCTGTCGGCCGCGTGTGCTAGCGGGACGCGATCAGGCCGCTCGGCGCATCGCCATCAGCGCGTCGCCATCAGCGCGTCGCCGTCGGCGCGTCGCCATCAGCGCGTCGCCGTCGGCGCGTCGCCGTCAGTGCGTCGCCGTCAGTGCAGGTCGCCCCGCCGCCACAGGCCCGCCGCCGTCCGCAGCGACGCGGCGGCACGGTCGTTGCGTTCGGCGAAGTCGCCGGCCAACTCGGCGTCCGCCTCACGCCGCGCGGTGCGACGTCCGCTCGCCACCACGCGGAAGAACGCCGCCGCGCGCTCGAGCGCGACGTCGAGGTCACCGCGGAACGCGCCGGCGAGCACGGCGTCGGCGAAGCGTTCGACGGCGGCCGCGTCGGCGAAGTCGGACAGTCCCGCCACCACCGCGTCGGCGGGCGCGAGGGCTTCGCCGTCGCGCCACAGCCGCACGACCTGATCGGCGTCCGAACGGCACCACTGCCGCAGCAGGTACAGCGTCCAGAGCACCCCCGGCAGGCTCACCGGGTCGCTGCCGCGCCACAGCGCGGCCAGGGTGTCGAGCCCGACCCGGTCGGCCAGCTCGACGAACACCTCCCCGTCGGCGGCGGTGCCGTCCGCGTCCGCGGCGCGGGTACGGCCCGCAGCCACGACGGCCGCGGCCGTGGTGGCGGCCAGCTCGGCGCGGGTGCCGGGCGCGTTGGCGCCACCGGCGGCGTCGATGATCTCGGTGAGATCGGCGAAGCGCGCGGGGCGGTGCGGACGGGATTCCACCGCGACCACGATACGGATCGGCACGCCCATCCGGACGGTCGCCGGACCCGGCGGCGCATCGGTTCGCGCTTGGGTACCGTGGAGAGCGACGTCGGCCCGCATCATGGCCCCCGGTCTCACAACTGCCGCCACGAGCGGCCTTCCGCCGAGAGGCGACCTGGCGGGTCGGCGTCACTTCACTTCGCGAGCCCGGTGTCGGGCTCCTCGACGGACGAGTCGGCGGGACGCGTGTTGGGCGACGGCAACGGCTGGGTGCACTGCAGCTGCGGGCGCACGCACTGGGGCCGGCACGGCGCTGCGGGGCTGCTGGTCACCGCCACCACCGACGACGGTCCGGTCGTGCTGTTGCAGATGCGCGCCGCCTGGACGCACGACGGCGGCACCTGGGCCCTGCCCGGCGGCGCCCGCGACTCGCACGAGCGTCCGATCGAGGCGGCGCTGCGGGAGGCGGGCGAGGAGACGTCGCTCGACCTCGACGCCCTGACCGTCTACGACGAGCTGGTCGACGACCACGGCCCGTGGTCGTACACGACCCTGCTCGCGCACCGGGAGGACGCCGCACCCGTGCGCAGCGCCAACGCCGAGAGCGACGAGATGCGCTGGTTGCCGCTCGGGGAGGTCGACCGGCTGCCGCTGCACCGCGGGTTCGCCGCCACCTGGCCGGTGCTGCGGGAGCGGGTCACCGACCGGCGCGACGTCGGATAGCGTCGCGCGGATGCACGTGCTGCTGCCGCCCAGCGAGACGAAGCACCCGGGGGGCCGCGGCCGTCCGCTGCGCACCCGGACGGCGAGCGGCCCGCTCGCCGAGCCGCGCCGGCAGGTGCTCGACGCCCTCGCCGAGCTCGTGAGCGGCGACGCGGACGCCGCCGCCGAGGCGCTGCTGCTGCCGGCCGGGGTCGCGGCCGCGGCCCTCGAGACCGACCGCGCCGTGCGCGACTCCCGCACCACTGCCGCGCTGAGCCGGTACGCGGGCGTCGTCTACGACGGCCTCGCCCACGCCACCATGACCGTGGCCGAGCAGCGGCTCGCCGCGCGCAGCACCTGGGTCTTCTCGGGTCTGCTCGGCGTCGTGCGCGGCGACGAGGCCGTCCCCGACTACCGGGTGCCGGCCAAGGCCGTGCTGCCCGGCATCGGCGTCGCCGGCACGTTCTGGCGCCCGGTGCTGGACGAGGTCGTGCCGCGACTGCTGCGCACCGGCCTGGTCGTCGACCTGCGCTCCGGCGACTACGCGTCGATGTGGCGGCCGAAGGGTCGGCTGGCCGCCCGCGTGGTGCCGGTGCGGGTGCTGTCGCCCGTTCCGTCCGGCGGGTACGGGGTCGTGAGCTACACCAGCAAGTTCTCGAAGGGGCTGCTGACCGCCGCCCTGGTGCGCCGGGCTCTGGGCGGCGACCCGGTGGCGGACGTGCAGGACGTGGCGGCCGCATGGCTCACCTGCGGCGGCCACGGCAGCGAGGTACGGCCCGACGGCGGCCTGGACGTCGTCACGGGCTGATCGGCGAACGAACGAGTCGTCCGGACGGCGAGCCCACCGGACCCGCCTGTCACCGGCCCGGAGCGGTCGGACACGATGTGGCGATGCGCCTGGATCATCTGTCCTACGTCGCGGGCCCCGAGGGGCTCGCCGCCTGCATGCAGCGCATCGGATCGCGGTTGGGGGCCGGCTTCGTCGACGGCGGCATCCACCCGTCCTTCGGCACCCGCAACGTCGTGCTGCCGCTGGCGAACATGACGTACCTCGAGATCGTCAAGGCGCTGGACCATCCGGCCGCCGACCGGGCGCCCTTCGGGCGCGCCGTGCGCGACAAGGCCGAGGCCGGTGGCGGCTGGCTGGCGTGGGCGATCCGCGTCGACGACATCGCCCCCATCGAGCGGCGCCTCGGCCGCGCGGCTGCGCAGGGGCACCGGCGCCGTCCGGACGGATTCGACCTGCGGTGGCGCCAGATCGGCATCAACGACCTCACCGAGGACCCGCAGCTGCCGTTCTTCGCGCAGTGGGAGATCGACGATTCCGAGCACCCGGCCCACGGCGGCTCGGCCATCAGCCTGACGGGCCTCGAGATCGCGGGCGTCGAATCGGTCGTCGACGAGTACCTGGGTGTGCCCGCGAGCGAGCCGCTCGCCGGTCTGGACGTGCGCTGGGTGCCGCCCTTCGGCGAGCACGGCGACGAGCGCGGTGTCGTGGCGGCGACGTTCTCGACGCCGCGCGGCGACGTCCGCATCGACTGAACGGGTCCGGCTACCCCGCGACGGTGGTTGCGGCGGCGCCCTCCGGCGTCGCCGCCCGCGGCGGACGCGCCCGCCGCGCGGCGAGCACGGACCCGACGAGGATGAGCGGGAACCCGATCGCGATGCCGAGGGTGAACGGCTCGTCGAGCACCAGCACGCCCAGCAGCACGGCCACCGCCGGGTTGACGTAGGTGAACACCGTCGAGCGGGCCGGGCCGTTCTCGGCGATGAGGGCGAAGAACACCACGAACGCGAGCGCGGTGCACACGACCGCCAGCGCGACCACCGACAGCCACGCCTGGAGGCCGGCCGACGTCGGCGGCCGGACGGCGGCGTAGGGCAGGTAGGCCAGCGCCACGACGAGCAGCGACACGCAGATGACGGGGATGCTCGGCAGGTCGGACAGGTAGCGCGACAGGATCACCGGCGCGCTGGCGTACCCGAGGACCACGAACAGCACCTCGACCAGCGCGCCGCCGTGCACCTGACCGACGTCGACGCCGAGCAGCACCGCGACGCCGACGAGGCCGAGCAGCAACCCCGCGTAGCGGACCGGCCCGCCGCCGCGGTCGTCGGAGCGCAGCACCGCGGCGATGACGACGCCCACGAGCGGCACGCCCGCGATGAGCAGACCGGTGAGCGAGCTGGACAGGTGCTGTTCGGCCTCGCCGAGCAGCAACCACGGCCCCGCGATCTCGATGGCGCAGAACGCCAGCAGCGGACGCCACCGCCGCAGCACCGCCCGCAGGTCGGCCACCCCGCCGCCGCGCAGCGCGAACGGCACCAGCAGCAGGCCGCCGAGGGCGGTGCGCAGGAACACCAGCGTGCCGGGGGTGATGTCGCGGACGGCGACCCGGATCAGCAGGTACGGAACCCCCCAGATGACGCACATCGCCGCGAACAACAACCACCCGCGACGACTCACGGACGACACCCTAGGGCCGGGGACCGACACGGTCGCCGGGAGCGGGGGCCGGGAGTGCAGACTGTGGCCCGTGCAGGCCGTCGCGCTCGACTGGGAGCAGGCCGCGGTGCTCACCGCGGGCCTGGCCGCCGCGTCGGCCGGGCTGACCCTGTGGGCGCCGCCCCGCGCCCGCCGCCTGGCCCCGTTCGCGCGCGAGGCCACCATGATCGCCGGGCTGTACGCGCTGTGGCAGTTGGCGGGCCGGCTGTCCGTGCTGGGCACCTCGGGCGCGTTCGCCCGGGCCGAGTGGATCGAGCGCGTCGAACGCGACGTGCACCTGCCGTCCGAGGCGACGGTGCAGCGGGTGCTGACGACCGGCGGCGGCGTCCGCGACGTCGTGGCCCAGGTCGCGAACCTGTACTACGCGACCATGCACTTCGGTGTGCTGTTCGTGTTCCTGCTCTGGCTGTTCCTGCGTCACCGCGACCGGTACCGACAGGTGCGGCGGGTGCTCGCGATGACGACCTTCGTGTGTCTCCTGGTGCAGCTGCTCCCGGTGGCGCCGCCACGGCTGCTGCCCGGCTACGAGGACACCGCCGAGAAGTTCGGGCAGTCGGTCTACGGGCTCGGGTTCGGGGCGGACGAGTTGTCGGCCATGCCGTCGGTGCACGTCGCGTGGGCGGTGCTGGTCGGCGTGGCGGTGTGGCGCATCGCCGACTCCCGCTGGCGCTGGCTAGGCCCGGCCCACGCGGTCGTCACCGTCGTCGTGGTGGTCGCGACGGCCAACCACTTCTGGGCCGACGGCATCGTCGCGGTCGCGATCATGGCGGTCTGCGCGGGCGTCGAGCGGACGGCCACCAGGGTCGCCCACCGCACGCGACGCGACGTCGACGCGAACAGCACCCCGGCTCCGGCCCCGGTGCCCGCGGACGGTTGACTGGCGCCATGGACGAACGCCTCGAGACCGATCCGCAGGAACTCGGCCGGGGCACCTACCCGTGGTTGACGGCATCCCTGATCCCGCGGGCGATCGCGTGGGTGTCGAGCATCTCGGCCGACGGGGTCGACAACGTCGCGCCGCACTCGTTCACCACCGTCGCCGGCATCGACCCGGCCACGCTGTGCTTCGTGTCGGTCGGCGAGAAGGACACGCTGCGCAACGTCCGGGCGACCGGCGAGTTCGTCCTCAACGTCGGGTCGGACGCGCTGCTGCACCCGATGAACGACTCGGCGACGCCCCTGCCCGGTGAGCTCAGCGAGTTCGACGAGGCCGGGCTGGCCCGCGAGCCGAGCCGGGTCGTCCGTCCGCCCCGCGTCGCGGCAGCTCCCGTCGTGTTCGAGTGCCGGGTCAGCGGCGAGTACCCGATCGGCAACTGCACGACCGTGTTCGGCGAGATCGTGCACATCGCCGCCCATCGTTCGGTGCTGGCCGACGACGGGCTGCCCGACCCGATCGCCCTCGCGCCGCTCGCCCGCCTCGGGCGCAGCGAGTGGTCGCGGCTCGGCGAGGTGTTCTCGCTCGAGCGCATCACCTACGACCAGTGGACGGACGGCCGCCGCAGCGCCGGCGCGTGAGTCACCCCGTCGGGCGGGGGCGTCCGTCACGGTGGGGCACGACGCGGCCGTTCAGCGGCAGACACGTCCGGACGAACTCCTCGCCGAAGGAGTTGAGCCGGATGCTGCGCTGCACCAGCTTGGGTGCCCGGCCGGCGGACTTCATCGCCGTGACCACCTTGGGCTGCGCCTCGATCACCTGGTAGCGCGTGGGGTTGCGCACCTGCTCCTTGGAGAAGTCGAGCAACCCGAGGCGACGCAGGTTGGTGAGGTACTGGTCGATGCGGTCGACGTTGCGCAGCCCGGCGTGCTCGCCGATCATGTTCAGCCCCGCCGCCACCAGCTCGGAGCCGATGCCCAACGGCCGGTTCGTGCGGATGTCGAGCGAGGGCTGCGGCCCGTCCAGGTAGACGAAGCGCAGGATGCGCGCCTCGTCGGGCGTGATCTCGGACAGGATGCGCGCGAACGCCGGATGGGTGTCCTCGACGACGTGCACGTCGTTGCTGCGGCGCAGCAGGTCGCTGCCGCGTCGCTGCAGGTCGGCGGTCGTCGCGCCGTGGACGGCCTGCGTCACCGGCGAGCGGTCGGGCGCCGGCGTCGGGGCGAAGCCGCCGAGGTCGCCCTGCAGGCCCAGCGCCCGCCAGGCGAACGCCCGCAGGTCGCGGCCCGCCTCCTGCAGGATGGTCGTGGCCGACTCCCCCGCGGCCGCGCGCCGGGCGACATAGCCGGCGCTGTTGACGGTGGCGTTGAGCGTCCAGCCGGCGAGGTTGAGCGCCGACGTGGCCGCGACCCGGGCGATCTCGGGGGCGGCGCGCGCGACGACCGGGGTGGCGCGGGCGATGCGGTCGGGCAGCGGTCGCCAGTACGGCCGGGGCCGGCGGGCCACGGTGTGCACCGCACCCGGCGCCGGGCCGGTCGCCGCCCGGCGCGCCGCCGGGGACTCCTGCGGCGCCGCGTCGAGCAGTTCGCCGACGGACGCCGCCAGCTCGGGGTAGTGCTCGTCGCCGGTCGGCGTCGTGCCGCCCGGGAACTGGCCGTGCTCGCTCACACGTCCCCTCTCGCGAGTCGTGCCGTGCCGCTGGTGGTCACGCGGGCGCGGCCGGTCAGACGCCGAAGATGCCGAGGTGCAGCAGCCCGGCGACCAGGCCGAGCGCGCCGCCGTGGAAGAACAGTAGCCACTCGTCCTGCTTGATGGCCGAGCGGAGCATCTCGACGAAGTCGTCCGGCCCCATCGCCTTCATCTGCCGGGAGATGTAGTTGTAGATCTTCACCGACTGCCGCTGGCTGAACTCGGCGTCGTTGAACGCGATGGGCGCGAACGCGGTGGCCTCGGTGGCCACCGACGAGCGGATCTGGTCGTACTCCTTGCCGCCGATCGCGACGCGGACGGCCGCGCGGGCGGGCCCGACGGCGCGGTCGACGGCCGGGCGCAACGAGTCCTCGAGCATCTGCAGGGTGCGGTCGCTGCGCGGCCCGGTGAGCAGCTCGTTGCCGACGTTCTGCAGCGTGATGACCCGGTCGGCGACCATCTGCGAGTACTTCTCGGTGACCTCGTCCTGCCGTTTGAGCATGAGGCCCTGTTTCCAGGGCACCCAGCGTTTCGGGTGGACCGGCTCGAAGATCATGTTCAGGCCGATCCAGTTGACGATCCAGCCGATGACGACGCCGCCGATGGGCAGCACCCACCATTCGGGCACGACCTGCAGCACGCCCACGAGCACGAAGCCCATCGGCAGGCCGAAGTAGAAGCCGAAGTTCTGCATGAACCGCAGTTCCTTGCGGCCCATGATGAGGAACAGCTCGTTGAGCAGCTCGGGGTTCTGCACGAAGTAGCGGATCACCATCAGCTTGGCGTCGATGAGCTGGTCGACGTTCTCGCCGATCTCGTCGGTGATGTGCTTGATGATGGCCGGCAGCTGGGCGCGGACGCGGTTGAACACCGCTTCCTTCACGACCGGGGGCAGGTCGTGCCACAGCTGCGGGTTCTCCTGCTGCATGATCTGCTCGACCACGTCGCGGATCTCGGCCTGCGCGATCGCGGCGAGGTGCTCGGCGATCTTGTCCGGTTCGAGCTCGCGGTAGAAGTCCTTGATGCCGCCGAGCTTGGCCAGACCCTTGTCGACGCTGATGCTGGCCATCTTGTCGGCCCGGGACGGCACGATGCCCTGCCAGCCCAGGCGGCCGTCGTAGCGGATCAGCGGCAGGATGCGCACCCGCCGCGGCAGGTACGGGAACAGGATGCGCAGCCCCGGCACCCGGACGCCGTGGAACTGGATCGGCTTGAACAGCATGAGGACGCCGGTCCAGTTCGTGATGTAGCCGATCACGCCCGTGAACAGCGGGATGCTGATGAGCTCGCTGATCAGCTTGTCGCTCACCGCACCCCCTCGTCCTGCCGCGTCCGGGCCACGTCCGGGGCCACCGCCACCCCGGCGTGGGTGTCAGTGTGTCGTGCCCGGGCCCCGGACGCACGGCCGGGAGGGCCGGAACACACACGGTCCGTCACACATACCCGCCGGACGGGCCCGCGACGCTGCCGAGGGCGTGGCGGACGGCGCGGGTGGTGCGGGGCAGGTCGCCGGTGGCCAGCAGGTCGAGCAGGCAACCGCGCAGCACACCGAGCACGGCGGTGCGGGCGGCCGCGGCGTCGGCGGTGTCGCGGGTGCGCGCGGGCTGGGCGCCGCGCAGCACCGCCAGCCAGTCGGCGACGGTCGCCCGCGCGAACGTGGCGAACGGGTCGTCCTCGCCGGTGGCGCGCAGCGACAGCGCGTAGCACTCCGTCCACAGGCGCAGCTGCCGCCGGTGCTGCGGCGCCGCCAGCCACAGCCACAGCTGGGCGGCGGTCTCGGCGAGGTCGCCGGGCCCGGCGGCGGTGGTGCCGGCGAGCAGGGCCCGCTCGTCCTGGCGGGCGCGGTCGAGGACGGCGGTCACCAGCCCGTCCTTGGTGCCGAACAGGAAGCGCAGCACCCCGGTGCTCGAGCCGATCGCCTCGGCGACCGGGCGCAGCGACAGCGCGGACGGCCCGTGGTCGAGCACCCACTCGTACGCCGCCTCGAGCAACTCGGCCCGGCGCGGCGACGTCATGGCACCAGTCTGCCTCGCTGCTACGTCCGTGTCAGTAGTCACAATGGCCGGATGCGCAACGGCGACGTGTCCTTCTGGCAGCACCGCCTCGGAGACCCGGCAGCCCGTCCGCCCCTCGACGGCGACGTCACGTGCGATGTCGCCGTCGTCGGCGGCGGACTGACCGGGCTGTGGAGCGCGTACCACCTCGCGGCCGCCCGTCCGGATCTCGACGTCCGCGTCGTCGAGCGGCGGTTCGCGGGCTTCGGCGCGTCCGGCCGCAACGGCGGGTGGCTGTCGGCGGAGCTGTCCGGGTCGCGCCGGCGCTACGCGGCGGCACACGGCCGCGAGGGTGTCGTCGCGCTGCTGGCCGCGCTGCGGACGGCCGTCGACGACGTGCTCGGCGTGCTGGCGGACGAGGGCATCGAAGCCGACGCGGCGAAGGCGGGGACGGTGACGGTGGCCCGCAACCCGGCCCAGGCCGACCGGCTGCGCGCCGAGGTCGCGGAGCAGCACGCGTGGGGCGACGGCGACCTGCAGCTCGTCGCGCCCGGCGACACGGGCATCGAGGTCGCGGGCGCGGTGGCCGCCGCGTTCACGCCGCACTGCGCCCGGGTCGACCCCGCCCGGCTGGTGCGCGGTCTCGCCGGGGCGGTCGAGCGGCGTGGCGTGACCGTCTACGAGGGCACCACCGCATCGGCGATCGAGCCGGGGCTCATACGCACCGACCGGGGCACGGTGCGCGCCCGGCACGTGCTGCGCTGCCTCGAGGGCTTCACCGCGAGCCTCGCCGGCGCCCGCCGCGACTGGCTGCCCATGAACTCGTCGATGATCGTCACCGCCCCCCTGCCCGGCGACGTGCGCGACGCGATCGGATGGCGCTCCCCCGCGACGCTCGGCGACGCCGCCCACGCCTACGTCTACGCGCAGATCACGGCCGACGGTCGCATCGCGCTCGGCGGTCGGGGCAACCCCTACCGGTTCGGGTCACGGACGGACGTCGACGGCCGCACCCGGGACGCGACCGTCGCGTCGCTGACCGGCATGCTCCGGACGTTGTTCCCGGCGGCGCGGGACGTGCCGGTCGAACACGCCTGGTGCGGTGTCCTCGGGGTGCCGCGCGACTGGTGCACCACGGTCGCGCACGACCCGGCGACGGGACTGGGCACGGCCGGCGGCTACGTCGGCAACGGTCTGACGACGACCTACCTGGCCGGGGCGACGCTGGCCGACCTCGTGCTCGGCCGCGAGACGGCACTGACCCGCCTGCCGTGGGTGGCGCGCCGGGTGCGTCGCTGGGAACCCGAGCCGCTGCGCTGGCTGGGCGTCCAGGCCATGTACGCCCTCTACCGGACGGCGGACCGGCGCGAGGCCCGTCCGGACGTCACCCGGACGAGCCGGTCGGCACGACTGGCGGACGTGCTGTCGGGTCGCTGACCAGCTCGGCGGCCCGCCATCCCCGCAGCGAGTTCACCACGGCGAGCGCCTCGGCCCGGCGCAGCTCGGTCACCGGCACCGGGCGCTCGCGCAGCGTGCCGTCGGCGAGCAGGCGGGCCCGTTCGACGCCCGGGAGGCAGCCGGCGTCCAGGGGCGGGGTGCACCAGACACCGTCCAGCAGCACGGCGAGGTTCGCGATGGTGGTCTCGACCGCCTCGCCGCGGTCGTTGACGAGCACCACGTCGCGGGTGACGCCGTCGACACCGTGCCGGGCGGCGCGGCGCTCGTAGGGTTCGCGGCGCGTGGTCTTGTGCCACGGCCACGGGCCGGACAGGTCGACGGGCTCGTCGTCGACCACGAGCGCGACCGGGGCGGCGACGGCCGCGGGCAGCGGTGCGGTGTGCAGGTCGAGCCGGCCGTCGCGGTGCAGCACCAGGCGCAGCCGTCCCTCGGGCGCGGCGTCCAGGGTCGCCGTGGCCGCTCGGCGGTCGAACCGGAACCCGAAGTGCGCGGCCGACGCGGCGAGCCGGTCGAGGTGCCGGTCCCGGTTGCGCAGGCCGTCACCGTCGCGCCGCAGGGTCTCGACGAGCCCGAACTCGGGGGGCGGGCCGTCGAGGATGCGGGCCTTGGCGTGCAGCTCGGCGAGCTCGGCGTCCGGGTCGGAGCCCCACGTGATGCCGGCGCCGACGCCGTAGGTGACCCGGCCGGCGTCGCGGTCGAGCACCGCGGTGCGGATGGCCACGCCGAAGCGGGCCCGCACCGGCTCGCCCGGCGGCGCCACCCAGCCGACCGCGCCGCAGTAGACGCCGCGCGGACGTCCCTCGAGCTGCCGGATCAGCTGCATCGTGCGCGGTTTCGGCGCGCCCGTCACCGATCCGGACGGGAACAGCGCGGTGAACACGTCCGTCAGGGTCGTGCCGGGGCCGACGCGGGCGGCGACGTCGGACGTCAGCTGCCACACCGTCTCGTAGCGTTCCGCCGTGCCGAGCGGCGCCGCGCGCACCGTCCCCGTCACGGCGATGCGGCCCAGGTCGTTGCGCAGCAGGTCGACGACGATGACGTTCTCGGCCCGCTCCTTGGCGCTGGACAGCAGCGCGCGGCGCACCGCGGCGTCCTCGGCCGGGGTGCGGCCGCGGGCGGCGGTGCCCTTCATCGGACGGGTGAGCAGCGTGTCGCCCGTCCACTCGAAGAACAGTTCGGGGCTCGCGGACGCCACCACGTGACGTCCGGTGTCGACGTAGGCCGCGTAGGCCGGACGCTGTCGCAGTGCGAGGTCGGCGTAGAGGCCCCGCTGGTCGCCGTCGAACGACGCGCGCAGCCGGGTCGTCAGGTTCAACTGGTACGTCTCCCCCGCCGCGATGTGCGCGCGGACCCGGTCGACGTCGCGGCGGTAGCCGTCGGTGTCGCGGTCGAACGTCCAGGCGGGGGTGCGGTACCCGCCGCCGGTGGTGACGGGCTCGACGGCGAGCGGCGGCCCGGTGACCGCGAACCACACCAGAGGGGTGCCGTCGCCCGTCGCGACGGTGAGAGCGGGGTCCAGCCCGGCGGCGGCCTCGTACGCGACGAATCCGTGGGCCCACTCCCCGCCGCGCGTGGCGGCGTCGACCGCCTCCAGGGCGGGACGGACCTCGTCGGGGCGGGACGCGCTGATCACCTGCTGCGGCGGCCCGAAGGCGAGAGCGGACCCCGCCACCAGGTCGTCGAACCGCGCGGTCATGGCCGCAGGATGTCAGGTTCGGGGGCGCCAGCGCTTCCAGAGCGCGCTCGCCGACGCCCGCACCTTGCCCTGCCACCAGAGCTCGGTGTCGACGGTGACGGCGTCCGCGCTCGACTCGCTGACCCGGGCCACCAGTTCGGCAGGCTCGACGAGCGGGGACGGTCGCCGGAAACGGACGTCCAGGCCGGCGGTGACGAACTGCAACGTGCCGTCCGGGGCGAGCCCGAGCCGTTCGGCCTCGACGTACACGGCGGCGGCGCTGTTGCAGTCGAGCAGCGTGGCGATGATGCCGCCGTTGAGGTAGCCGAGGCCGTTGTCGTGCTCCGGCCACGGCTCGAAGACGGCGCGGACGGACCCGTCCGATTGCGTGAAACTGCGCAAACGCAGGCCGCGCTCGTTGGCCGGCCCGCAGCCGAAGCAGCGCAGCTGCGGGGTGTAGTGCTCCTGGATGGACAGGTCGGTGGTCACGTCCGCGATCCTGTCGCACGCGGGTCGACGCCGCGGACTCGGGATGACGCGCGCCCTCACCTCACGAACGGCGCAGCAACCACAGCCCCGGGACCCCGGCGGCCACGGCGTAGGCCGCCAGCACCAGCAGGTCGGTCGCGCGCCACCCGAACCCGAACCACGGGTCCTGCAGCGCGGTCAGCAGGTGTGCCAGCGGGAGGGCGCCACCGGCCGCGCGGAGCCCGAGAGGCAGCACCGCGCGCGGCGGGGCCGTGCCGGACAGCAACCACAGCGCGAAGAACGCGAGCAGGCCGGCGCCGAGAGCCGAGCGGGCGGTGCGGACGACGGCGGCCAGCAGCAGGCCGACCGCCGCGAAGGCGAGATTGCCGAGCAGCAGCGCGACGACCACGCCGAGCGGGTCCTGCGGCAGGCTCGCGCCGTACGCGACGCGGGCAATGACGCCCACGATCACCGCGCCGGCCCCGGACGTGACGAGGAAGAGGGAGAGCTGGGCGGCGGGAAGCGACCACGTGGGCACCGACGAGGCGCGGAAGCGACGCAGCACGCCCCGCTCCCTGTACCCCGCCAGGGTTATCGGCAGCGTCATCAGCCCGAGCGCGGCGACCATCACCGCCACAGAGGCAACGGCGTAGTACTCGGCCGGGTCGAGTCCCCTCCAGACGAGCATCCCGTTCTGGCGCTCGGTGACGGCGGCGGAGTCGTTGCCGAAGACCGAGGCCAGCAGCGTCATCATCATGATCGGGAACGCGAGCACGAACACGACCGAGAACGGGTCGCGGCGGAACAGCCGCAGCTCGACCCGCGTCATGGCCGTGTACTCGCGCAGCGCCCTCACTCGTCCTCGACCCCCCGCCCGGTCAGCGAGAGGAACGCGTCCTCGACGGTCGGCCGCTCGATGCGCAGGTCGACCGGAGCGTGACCCTGCGCCACGAGATCGGCGGCCACCAGCGCCAGGACGGGCCCGCGCCCGCGCACCTCGACACCGGACTCGAGCCGTTCGACGGACTCCACCGCGTCGAGGCGACGCAACCGTTCGAGGTCGGCGCCGTCCGCGGTGAACCGCACCGTGGACGGGAGTCCCAGACCGTCGATGAGGCCCTGCGGCGTGTCCAGCGCCACGAGCCGGCCGCGATCGACGACCGCGACGCGGTCGCAGAGCCGCTCGGCCTCGTCCATGAAGTGCGTGACGAGCACGACGGTCGTGCCGGCGTCACGGACCTCGCGCACCAGCTGCCACGTCGCGTGCCGAGCCTGCGGGTCGAGTCCCTGCGTGAGCTCGTCGAGAAAGACCACCTTCGGCGAGTTCACGAACGCGAGGGCGATGAACAGCCGCTGCCGCTGGCCGCCCGACAGCGCATCGAAGGCGGTGTCGCGCTGGGCTCCCAACCGCCAGCGCTCGATGAGCTCCGCGCTGTTCACCGGGTGCTCGGCGAAGGAGGCGAACAGCTCGAGCGCCTCGGCGACCTGCAGCCGTCCGGGCAGGGCGGAGTCCTGCAGCTGCGAGCCGATGAGGCGTCGCAGCCGCGCCGAGTCGGTGGCCGGGTCGAGCCCGAGCACCCGGACCGTGCCGCCGTCGAGGTGCCGCAGACCCTGGACGCACTCGACCAGCGTGGTCTTGCCGGCGCCGTTGGGCCCGAGGACGCCGAAGATCTCCTGCTCCGCCACGTCGAAGGAGACGTCCTCCACCGCGGTGACGTGCTTGTACCGCTTGTGCAGGTGCCGAACGGTGACGACGTCCACGCCCGCTCCTGTCACCGTTCCGCCCGGACCCCGCCGACCCTCGTCGCACGGCGACGCCGACCCCAGGGCCGTTCGGCGTGGCCGACCACGAGCCGGACGGCCCCTCCTCGGCGCGCCTTCCGGACCGGGTGCCCGCGTCCGCCCGGCGTCAGGCTCACGACCGTGAACTCCTTGCCGTCCCATGACATCCCCGGTCCCGCGGCTCGCGGCCGGCTCCTCGCAGCCGTCGCGGCCGTGACGATCGCCGCCGCCTGCGGAAGCGACGGGGGCGGATCGTCCGGCACCGCGAGCGGGTCCTCGTCCGCGACGACACCGAGCCCACCCCCGGCGAGTTCGTCGGTCCCGTCGGCGCTGCCGGTGTCACCGACGGCATCGGCCGGCGTGCGCGAGCAGAAGGTGGTGGTGCTGCCTTCGCGGCACCTGCGTGACGGGCAGACCGTGGCCGTGCGGGCCACCGGCTTCACGCCGGGCGAGGCCCTGCAGGTCGTGCAGTGCGCGGACCGGGGCACGGCGACCGGACCGTCGGACTGCAACCTCGCCGCGATGCAGTCGGCCGTCAGCAGCGCGCGCGGCACCGTCGCCGCGCGTCTCGCCGTCGTCCGCGGCCCGTTCGGCTCGAGCGGTGTCGTCTGCAGCGCGACGGTCCGCTGCCTGATCTCGGTCACGCAGGCGTCGCTGACCCCGACGGAACAGGCCAACGCGCCCATCAGCTTCGGGCCGGCCGGCTCGTAGCGCCGGCGCCGAGCATTCTCAGCGGCACCCTCAGCGGCACCCTCAGCGCCGGCTCGCGCGCAGGGCCGCCACCGCGACGAGCGGCACGGCCACCGCGAGCAGCACTCCGCCGCCCACCAGCAGGACCGTCGCGATGAGGGCGAGGTCGGGCACGGTCGCGCCGACGTCAGCGCTCACCCCCAGCCCGGGGCGGCCGTCGGCGTTCATGACGACGACCGTCCAGTCGCCGCCGCTCGGCGTCCAGGTCAGGGTCTGCGGCCCGGTGCCCTTCGCGCTGGCGCTCCAGATCCCCGCCTCGGACGGTCGCACCGCCGGCGCGCGTCCGCTGCCCGAACGCGTCCGGTCCGACCCATCCCACCCGGTGACGACGAGGTGGCTCACACCCCGCAGGTAGCGGTCGGCGTCGGCCTTCGGCGCGATGCCCACGAACACGTCGTCGGTGGCGTCGATCCCGCGGACGCGGATGCGCACCGTCCCGAGCACGTCCCCGGGTGTCACGGCGTCGCCGGCATTGCCGAGGTCGATGCGGTCGCTCGTGACCGCGTAGCCGTCGGTGCGGAACGTGTGCCGGTCGCTGCTGATGTAGCCGCCCGCACCCCGCTGGGTCGACGTCGCCCAGGCCGCGACGCCGCCGGCCCCCACGATGCCCAGCGCGAGGATCCCCATGAGGATGCCGGCGACCAACGACGTGACCCGGCCGCCCGTCCACCCGCCGCGGGGTCGGCGGTGCTCCCCCGGCGGAGCCGGCTCCACCGTGGGCGCAGCCGCGGGCTTGCTCATCGTCACCGTCCCCGCCTCGTGTCCGCCCATGTCGAGGCGGAACGGCGGGTACCGGTCGGTCATGAGCCCGGCGTACGCGGCGACGCGCAACGCCCAGCGGTTCATCCCGAGGACGAAGTCGAAGATCTGCTGCGGGTAGCGGCCGGTGAACGCGAGCACGACGGCGGCGACCAGAACGAGCAGGTCGATCAGGCCGATCGCGCCGCCCGCCGCCTCCCGGGTGCGCCAGAGCGCCCAGCCGCCGCCGACGAACACGCCGACGACGAGGTAGTGCGGGATCGCCAGCAGCCACCACTTGACCAGGACGAGCCCGCGGGACAGCCGGTGCGGGTAGTCGATCTCGAGGTGGGCCGGGTAGGTCGGGTCCTCGGCGAGGCTGAACGGCGGGTACCGGTCCGTGGCGAGAGCCCCGTACGTGTAGTAGGCGACACGCCAGGTCCACCGCAGCACCCCGACGTTGAAGTCGAACAGAACCCGTGGGTACCTCCCCGTCAGGAGGATCGCGAAGAACGCGATCACGCTGACGCCGGCGAACCCCACCCAGAGGAACGCCAGCACGATGTAGTGCGGCACGGCCAGCAGCCACTTCACGAGCCACAGCCAGCGGTTCAGGCGCGGGTCCAGCGACGCGTCGACGTGGACGGGATAGGTCGTGACCGACATGGCACCTCCCGGATGCGGTCCCGCCACCGTCGCCCGCCGCGGCGGACGGGAGCAGGGACGAACGTCACCGCGCCGGCAGGAGCTTCGCCGCCACCTCCCGGGCGTCAGTCCAGGACGCGCCCGTCCGCCATGGCGACGGTCCGGTCCGCTGCGCGGGCCACGGCCGCGTCGTGCGTCACCATCACGATCGTGAGCTCGGGCCGGTCGCTGCGCAGGCGCACGAGCAGGTCCAGCACGCGGCGCACCGACGAGGTGTCCAGGCTGCCGGTCGGCTCGTCCGCCAGAAGCAGGGGCGGGTCGTTCGCGAGCGCTCGCGCGATCGCGACGCGCTGGCGTTCGCCGCCGGACAACCGCGTCGGGTCGCGCCGCTCCCGCCCCGCCAGGTCGACGTCCGCCAGCAGCTGCAACGCGCGGCGCCGCCGTTCGCGCGGCCCCCGCCCCGTGCCGATCATCGCCACCTCGACGTTCTGCACCGCGCCGAGGTTCGGTAACAGATGGTGCAGTTGGAAGACCAAACCCACATGTTGTGCGCGGTAGCGCGCCGGGTTGCGCAGGTGCGCGAGGTCGGTGCCGTCGACCTCGACGAGCCCGGAGCTCGGGGCGTCGAGTGCGGCCAACAGGTGCAGCAAGGTCGACTTGCCGCACCCCGAGGGGCCGGTCACCGCCACCCACTCCCCCTGCCGCACCGTGAGGTCCAGCCCGCGCAGCGCGCGCACGGCGCCCCGGTCGAAGTGCTTGTGGACGTCACGTACCCGCACCGCCGGCCCGTGCCCGGTCTCATTCACGGCGCAGCGCCTCCAGCGGCGACAGTTTGGCAGCGCGCGCCGCCGGGTGCACCGCCCCGAGCAGGCTCATGGCTGCCGCGGTCCAGAGCGCGCGCCAGAACGCCGTGGTCGTGTACTCCGGGTGCAGGATGCCGCGCAGACCCGGCAACTGACCCACCGCCTGGGTCGCGGCGAAGGAGAGGGCGACGCCGACCGCAGCTCCGAGCAACCCGATGACCGCTGCTTCCCCCATGATCATCGCGAGGATCCGCCGGCCGGGCCAGCCCACGGCGGCGAGCACCCCGAACTCCCGCGTCCGTTCGATGAACGCCATCGTCATCGTCGTCATGACGATGATCGCGCCGACCAGGACGGCGAGGACCTGGGCGGCGCGGTCGGCCGCACTGATCAGGGCGAGGCTGCGGTCGGCGCGGCCGAAGTCCTCTGCCGTCCGCACGGTCACCAGCTGCGGGAACCGGTGCTCGATGTCGGCTCGCAGGCCGGCGATCGACGCGCCCTGGCGCGTGCGGACGAACACCAGCGTGTACTGGCCGGGCTGGCGCCGTTCGGCCTGGAACGGCACCAGCGGCAGCATCGCCCCGGCGTCGCCGAGCGCCTGCCCGGTCGAGTAGATGCCGACGACCCGCCGTCGCACGCCGTCCAGCGTGACGCGGTCCCCGGCCCGCGCGTGCAGGTTGTCGGCGGCCCGCCACCCGAGCAGGACCTCCCGCGTGGCGTCGGTGCGGAACGGGCGGCCGGACACCACCGTCACGCCGAAGTCGGCCAGCGAGTGGGGGTCGATGCCGATCTCGAGGAACAGGGGGTTCGCGGCGTCGAGCCTGGTCGTGGCGATGAGGACGCCGGTCGCGGCGGCGATGCGCGGGTCGGCGGCGACGCGTGTCAGCGTCCCCTGGTCGACGGCGCTGTTCAGCAGGTCCGAGACGCCGCGCTGCGCGACGGTGAAGTCGGCCCGTCCGGTCTGCATGATCGCGACCGCGCTCGCCTTCAGGCTGTGGTCGACGACGTGGAACGTCACGACCGTCATGACGCCGACCGCGATCGCGGCCGCGGTCAGCGCCAGGCGCAGCTTGCGGGTCACCACGTTGTGCAGCACGAGCCGCGGCAGGGTGAGCCCCGTTCGGTGCGACGCCGTGGACATGTCCCGATGGTCGGCGGATCGGCGCGTGGGCGCCCGGGGCGAAGGGCGTGGTCCGGACGGGTCTCCCGGTCTCGCGACCCCACGTGCCCGACGCGCCCGACGCACCCGGGGCCGCCCACCGTGGTGGTGGGCGGCCCCGGGTCGCCGGCGACGTCGGTCAGCGCGTGCCGGTCACCCACTGCTCGTCGGACATGCGCAGCGCCTTCACGCCGACGAACGCGAGCGCGCCGAACGCGACCGCGGCGCCGCCGGTGTTGACGACCCAGCCCTGCGCGCCGAGGAACACGGGGACGAAGAAGCCGACGGCGAAGACCGGCGGCACGGACCAGTGGAGCTTCCGGGCCCGCGCGGCGGCGATCATCACCGCGATCAGGCCGAGCACGAGGCCGAACACGGCGGGCACCGCCATGACGGCGCCGAGGCCGTACTCGCTCGCCTTGTCACTCGTGGCGACGGCCTGGTCGTCGGGCAGGGTCTGCCGGATGGCGAGGTCGTAGAAGTCGGTGACGAGCAGGCCCGGCAGGGTGACCGCGCCGGCGCCGGCGACGCCGAGGGCGACGGTCACGAACTTCGAGCGCAGGCCGCGGGTCATGGCGGCCAGCACGAGCAGCGCGGCGGCGAAGGCCATGTAGCCGAAGTGCAGCAGCAGGGCGGCGATCTGGCTCTGTGTGGGGTTGACGTCGAGCGAGTTCAGGTACGACAGCTTCGTCTCGTCGACCTCCCACACGGTCGTGGCGAACCCGGCGACGGTGAGCACGCTGCCGGCGATCACCGCGACACCGAGCGCCCTGCGGCGCAAGCCTGTGGACGCGGGGACGACGGTGCCGTGCGGTTCGGCCGGGATGTCGATCGGACGGATGTCGGGTCGGGCGGCGGGCGGGACGGTGGCGGTCATGGCGGGCTCCTGAGACGGGGTGGCGATCTGATGTGATCACCGTGCCGCGGCGCGACGGTTGCCATGAGGCTGCTGCCCCGTGCGTCGCGCGCGCCCACCACGCCGGTCTCGGGGGGTGCTGGCACCCCGTCCGGGTACGCCGCGACGCACACGGCCTTCCGGCACGCCTGGTGGACGTACGCCGGGGTCGCCCTGCCGGCCGCCCTGGTGGCGCCGGCGACGACGCCTCGACGGACGGCGGCGCCGGTCGCGCCGCCGGCCGTCCCCGCCGCCGGGTGAGCTACTGCTGGTAGCCCTCGACCTCGCCGACGCTGCGCTCGTGCGCGGCGTCGGGGTCGCCGCCGAACTCCTCCTGCGCCCGCCGCTGACGCAGCAGGTCCCACGCCTGGTCGAGCTGCTCCTCGAGGTGGCGCAGGCGCGCGCGTCCCTCGTCGTCGAGCCCGCCGCGGGTGCCCCGCAGCTGCTTCTCCTCGGCGACGAGTTCGTCGATGTGGTGCAGGATCGTGCGGTCGCCGGTCGCGCCCGTGGCATCGGTCATGCGTCCATCCTGCCTTCCGGGAGCGTCACCCCATCGACTGCCCGTACACGCGCTGCACGGTGAGGGTCATCAGCACCCGCTCGTCCGCCACCATGGTGGCGCGGTACTCGTCCCAGTCGGGGTGCTCCCCCGCCGCGGCGCGGTAGTACTCGACGAGCGCCTCGACCGCCGGGTGGTCGGGCGTGTCACCCGGACCGACGAGCTCGACGGTGCCCTCGGCGGTCGCCCACGCCCGGCCGTCCGCACTCGTCACCTCGACCGAGGCGCGCGGGTCGCGACGCAGGTTGCGGGTCTTGGCGCGGCCCTCGGTCATCGACACGCGCAGCGTCTCCGCCGACCGGTCGTAGAAGGGCGTCACCGGTGAGAGCTGCGGCAACCCGTCCGCCTTGATGGTCGCGAGCACGCCGAGACGCGCCTCGGCGAGCAGGGCACGGGGATCGAAGTCGGTCATACCCCGAGTGTGCTCCCCCGCGCCGCGTCGGACAGGGTCGATCGAGAAGGACAGCTTGTACGACGCGTCGCGTCGCCGATCGACGGCGAGTCCCCGCTCCTCCCGCGTGCTGAGACGCCGGTTCTGCACACGGATCAGCGTCATCGCACCGCGGTCGGGTCGTGGGCGCGGTTGCGTACGGGTGTCCGCCGGCGGTCGATCCAGGGTGGCGGTACCCAGTGGGGCAGGCCGCCGATCATGACGACGGCCCAGCCGTTGCGGTCCTTCTCGCGGTGGTGATGCGGGCAGGCGAGGTGACCGTCGTCGACGCTGGTGCGGCCGGTGTCGACCCAGTCGGTGACGTGGTCGGCTTCGCACCACAGGGCGGGGACGGTGCAGCCGGGGAAGGTGCAGCCGATGTCGCGGGCGATCATGGCCAGTCGGTCGCGTTCGGTGAACAGCCGGTGGGCGGTGCCGTACCCGGTGATCGGTCGCACGGTACGAAAGATTCGCTCGATGCTCGCCGTGTCGGCGGTCTCGGCGTCTGCGAAGCCGTCGAGAGTGACGGGGAACAGGCGGGTCTCGCCGTTGCCCATCCGTTTGGCGGCCGCGACGGTGACGAGCGCACCGTGGCCGGTGCGCATCAGCCCCTCACCGGAGACCCACTGGTCCGCGGTACCGGTGAGCACGACGGTGGCGACCACGCCGTTCGCGGTGGGCAGGTCGCCGGCGCGCAGTGTGAGGCGTAGCGCGTCGAGCAGGCCGTCGTGGCGTCGCTGCCCTGGCGTGCGCGGGTCGCGCGCACCGTCCGACTCCGGCCGCGGCGCTGCCGTCACGTCGAGAACGCTCTGCAACACCTCACCGAACTCGGCGGTGCCGTCGAAGCGTCCGGTCACCGAGCCGTCCGCGCGCCGGCGGAACGTCAGGTCGCGGTGCCGGTCACGGCGACGGTCGTTCTCGGGACTGCCGTCCGGGTCGAGGGTGTCGAGCAGGTGGCGGGTGATCTTCGCGAGCTGCTCGGGAGCGAAGCTGCGCGCTTGCTCGACCAGGAAGGTCTCGATGGCGGGGACCTCGCCGCGCTGGTCGACCTCGTCCGGCAGCTTCTCGATCGTCGTGGTGATCTCGGCGGTGTGCCGCTCGGAGATGTCGCCGGCCGCCTGGGCCGCCGCGACAGCGGGGTACAGCGGCGGCAGCGCCTCGCCGCTCAGCGTGCGCCGCGGAGCGAGCCGTTCGGCGGCCCGGACCCGCGCGCGGGCCTCCCCGGACGACAACCGCAGCAGAGAGGTGAGCAGGACGCCGGTCGACGCGCAGCCGTGCTCGCGTGCGAGACCGCGCCGGTCGATCTCGGCCGTCAACCGGTGCGTGACCGGTGCGACCTGCCGGGCCACCGTTTCGGCCTCGCGCACCACGTCGAGCAGATCGTCGTCGGACAGCACGTCGAGCGGCACCTCGCACAGCCCCGCCACGGCGTCGCGGTATCGACCGAGCGCGATCGTCACGCTGTCGGAGCCGAGGGCCGTCGTCACGTGTTCTATTATCGGTTTTATTCGAACACGGGTCCATTCGGTTCTCGTTGGATCGACGGCCACCGCACAGGCCACGCCGCCGATGCGACCGATCCAGGGCGCCCGGACGGACGGTCGATCAGCGGCGCGCCACCTCGATCAGCAGTGCCGCAGAAGGCGACGGCGTCGCCCCCATCCACACCGCGCTGAGCGGACGCGCCGCGGCCAGCCCGGCGACCGGCACCTCGACGAGGTTGCCGTGCTCGATGTCGGTGCCCGCCGCGCGCGCACTGAGCACGCCGAGCCCACCGCCGGCACGCGCGGTGGCGAGGATGGTCGAGGTCGAGCCGAGCTCGACGGCGTGCGCGGGCGCCACCGTGTCCCGTCCGAGCGCCGTGGCCAGGGCGGCGAGGAACGTGTCGCGGGTGCCCGACCCGATCTCGCGCAGCAGCAGCGGTTGCTCGAGCAGGTCCGTCGGCGTGAGCGGACGGGAGGCCCGCGCGGCCGGGTAGTCGGGCGCGGCCACGACCGTCAGCGTGTCCGCGCCGATGTCGGCGTGCGACAGATCGGCGGGCACCGCCGGCATCTCGACGAACCCGAGATCGGCCGCTCCTGAACGCACCCGGTCGCACACGTCGTGGGAGTTGGCCACGACCGCGGAGACGTCGAGCGACGGGTTCTCGCGCCGCAGCACGAGCAGCCAGCGCGGCATCAGGTACTCGGCGTTGGTGAGGCTGGCCGCGATGCGCAGCTTCGCCGACTGCGAGACCCGAAGCGACGTCACGTTGCCCGACAGCGTGCCGGCGGCGGCGACGACGTCACGCGCCCACGCCGCGAACGCCTGGCCGATCGGGGTGAGCGTGGATCCGGCGGCGGTGCGGGTCAACAGCGCCAGGTCGACGCGGCGCTCGAGCCGGTGCAGCTTCGCGCTGGCGGCGGGCTGGCTGATGCCGTGGGCGTGGGCGGCCTTGCCGACGCTGCCGAGCTCGGCGACGCTCAGCAGCAGGTCGAGCGACTCGAGGTCCGGGGTCCAGGCGGGCAGTGGCATCGTCTGCGTGTCTACACCACCTGGAGCAGCAGGCTGGTCGCCGCGACCGTCACGCTGAGCACGAGTCCGAGCAGCAGCGGACGCGGCCCGGTGCGGCGCAGCTCGGACGGGTTCGTCGACAGCCCGATGCCCACGAGTGCCGTGGTGATGAGGAACAGCGAGACGTGCGAGAGCGCGCCGTGCGCGCCCGACGGCACCGCACCGAGCGTGTTGAGCGCGGCGACGAGCACGAACCCGACGAGGAACCACGGCACGAGCCGCAGCGGGTGGACCCGGACGACGGCCCCCGTGGCGCGTGCCTCGCGGCGCCGCACGACGGCGGCCAGCGCCAGGCACACCGGGATGATCATGAGCGAGCGGACGAGCTTCACGACGACCGCGTGGTCGGTGGCCGCCGGACCGTACTCCGACGCCGTCGCGACGACGGAACTCGTGTCGTTCACGGCGGTGCCGGCGAACAGGCCGAAGTCCGTCTGGCTCATCCCAAGGGCGTGTCCCAGCGGCGGGTAGACGAGCACCGCGACCACGTTGAACAGGAAGATCGTCGACACCGCGTACGCGATGTGATTGCTGCGGGCCTTCAGCACCGGTCCGGCCGCGGCGATCGCGCTGGCGCCGCAGATCGCGGTGCCGACGCCGACCAGGGTGCGCAGGTCACCGTCCACGCCCAGCCGCCGGCCGACGACGTAGGCGACCGCCAGGCAGGCGGCCAGCGTGCAGAGCATGACGGGCAGCGACCCGAGGCCGACGTCCGCGATCTGTCCGAGCGACAGCTGCGTGCCGAGCACGACGACCGCCAGCTGCAGGACGAACCCCTTCGACCGGTCGATGCCCGCGTCCAGGCGCGGGTGCACGCCCGCGGCGAGCCGCCACACCACGCCGACGACGATGCCGATGACGGGCGCGCCGACCAGCGGGACGAACCGTCCGCCGACCGTGGCGAGGGCGGCGATTCCGGCGCACAGCGCGAGTCCCGGCAGCACCGCCGAGCGACGGGGCCGGATGGTGTTGCGGTGCGCGACGGTGGTCATGCGTCGATGCTCCGTCGGGACGGGCCGGCCCGATACCGACCGCGTGGTTGCCGCGGTCATAACCGGCGCCTATGACCCGCGAGGACCCGCCCTGATGTCAGGGCGCGACGTCGGCCAAGGCCTCGTCGAGGATGCCGATGCCCAGGTCGATCTCGTCCTCGGACGCGGTGAGCGGCGGGGCCATGCGGAAGACGCCGCCCATGCCGGGCAGCTGCACGATGTTCATGTGCAGCCCGAGCTCGAGGCAGCGCCTCGTGACGGCGGCGCCGAGTTCGTCCGAACTCTGCTTCGTCGCGCGGTCGGTGACCAGTTCGAGCCCGACGAGCAACCCGCGGCCGCGCACGTCGCCGATCACCTCGTGCCGCGTCGCGAGGTCGCGCAGCCCGTTCTGCAGCCGGGCGCCCAGCGCGCGCGACCGTTCGTCGAGCCGATCGCGTTCGAGCACGTCGAGGACGGTGTTGCCGACCGCCGCCACCAGCGGATCCGAGACGTGGGTGGTGAAGAACAGGAACCCGCGCTCGTGCGCCGTCCGCTCGATCTCGTCCGAGGTGATCATCGCGGCGAGCGGCAGGCCCGCGCCCAGCGTCTTCGACAGCGTGAGGATGTCGGGCACGACTCCGTCGCGCTCGAAGGCGTACCAGGTGCCCGTGCGGCACAACCCCGTCTGCGCCTCGTCGAGGATCAGCAGCATGTCGCGCTCCCGGCATTTGCGCGCGAGTGCAGCAAAATAGCCGGGCGGAGGTTCGAGCAGGCCGCCCGAGCTGAGGATCGGCTCGGCGATGAAGGCCGCGAGGCTGCCGACCGACTGCGCGTCGACCAGCTCGAAACCGAGGTCCAGCTGCCGCTGCCAATCGAGCTCGCCGTCGGGCGTGGTGACGTCCGGACGGTAGGTGTTCGGCGCCGGGATGGCGAAGTTGCCCGGCGCGGCGGGGCCGTAGCCCTTGCGGCCGGAGCTGTAGGTCGCGTTGGCGGCGGCCTGGGTCATGCCGTGCCACGAGCGCGCGAACGACACGATCTCGTGCCTGCCGGTGACGAGCTTGGCCATGCGGATGGCGGCCTCGTTCGACTCCGCGCCCGTCGTCAGCAACAGCACCTTCTCGAGCGGGTCGGGCAGCGACTGCGCCAGCCGTTCGGCCAGCTCGACCACCGGACGGCTGAGCATGCCGCTGAACAGGTGGTCCAACGTGCGCACGCCGTGCTCGACGGTCGCGACGATCTCCGGATGCGAGTGGCCTAGGATCGCGCTCATCTGACCGGACGTGAAGTCGAGCAACCGCCGTCCGTCCGCCGTCGTCACGAACGATCCGGACGCCGACTCGATGATCTCGCGGGTGAAGCCGCCGTGGCCGAAGTAGCGGACGAGGTGCCGGTCGGCGCTCGTCCAGAAGGCTTCACCCGTCGCGGCGGCGGGACGGTCCGTGGTCGTCATGCCGTCACGGTAGGAGCCCCTCCGGCGTTGCGTCCATCCCCTCCGGCGCGGCCTCCGCTGCCGTCGGGCGGTGCGGCGTCGAGCAGCCGCGACACCGTCTGCGCGGCGGTGTGCAGCGCGCCGGCTGCCGAGGACCCGACGCCGTCGGGCAGCACACCCGCCGTGCCGACGAGGGCGAGGGCGGCGAGGGGCGTCCCGCGCCGGAACACCGGTGCCGCCAGCATGCGCACGCCGCCCGCGTCGGGTGGCCCGGTCGAGAGCCCGCCCTGCCTGATGCGCGCGAGATCGGCTGCGAGCGCGGTGTCCTGCACCGCGTCGGCCGCGGGGCCGCCGGCCGGGAGGAACGCGCAGTGCACGCGGCCCGGTGCCGAGCCGACGGCGTCCAGGCGCGCACCGGCGTCGAGCGCGACGCGCACGGCCTCGTCGGTGTCGTCGACGACGCCGATGACCAGCGCCGACGCGCCGTCCCACACGGTGAGCACGACGGTGCACCGCGTGCGGACGGCGAGCTCGGCCATCACGGGCTCGGCCGTCCGGGCGACCGGCGACCCGGCTCGCGCCGACGCCTCGAGGTCCAGCACCCGCGGCCCGAGCGAGTACAACGCCGTGCGCTCGTCGTAGCGCAGCAGGCCGACACTGCGCAGTGCCATCGTGTAGCGCTGCGCGGTGGTCCTGCTGGCGCCGAGCCGGTCGGCGATCTCACGGCCCGGCAACCGGGGACGGCGCACCGTGAACAGCCCGAGGACCAGCGCCGCGCGGTGCACCGCCTGAATGGTGTCGCGGGGGGCGAGCCGCTCGGCCGCCACGGTCACCGGTCCGGCGACGCGCCGGCCGGGGTCGGTCGCATGACGAGCTCGAACACCTGACTGCGCAACAGGCTGAAGTCGGGTTCCAGTTTGGTCTTCACCTGGTCACGCGGCCGGGGCAGGTGCACCGGCACGTCGGCGATGATCCGGCCCGGGTGCGCGGCCAGCACCACGACCCGGTCGCCGAGGTACACCGCCTCGTCGATGTCGTGGGTGACGAAACCGACCGTCACCTTGTACTCCCGCCGCACACGCAGCACGAGGTCCTCGAGATCGGCGCGGGTCTGCGCGTCGACCGCGGCGAAGGGCTCGTCCATGAGCATGACCTCCGGCTGCACCACCAGCGCGCGGGCGATGGCCACGCGCTGCTGCATGCCGCCCGACATCTGATACGGGTAGAGGTCGGCCGTGCCCTCGAGGCCGACCGCGACGAGCGCCCGCTCGACCCGCTCGGCGGTCTCGCGCTTGCCGAGCTTGTACGCCGCAGCCGCCATCGACAGGTTGCTGCGGACGGTCAGCCACGGGAACAGCGAGCGCGAGTAGTCCTGGAAGACGACGGCCAGGCCCAGTGGCGGCCCGCTCACGACCTGCCCGTCCAGGCTGACGGTGCCACCCGACGCCTTCAGCAGGCCGGCCATGATCATGAGCAGCGTCGACTTGCCGCACCCGGACGGGCCGACGATCGACACGAACTCGTTGTCCTCGATGACGAGCGAGGTCGCCGACAGCGCCTCGCGTTCGCCGTAGGTCTTGGTCACGTTCTCGACGGTCAGCGTCATGGTCGTGTTCTCCAACTCGGGACGGACGTCTGCCGGTTCACAGGCCGGCCAGGGAGCTGCGCCGCTGCCAGCGGAGCGCGCGTTTCTCGATGAGCCCGAAGGCGAGGTTCAGCAGGATGCCGACGAGCGCGATCAACAGGAACGCCGACCACATCTTCACGTACTCGAAGCTCGTCTGGTACAGCACGATCTGGTAGCCGAGACCCTCGGTCGTCGCGTAGAGCTCCGACACGATCATGAGGATCAGGCCGATGCCGATGCTCACTCGCAGGCCCGCGAAGATGTGCGGGGACGCCGCCGGCAGCAGCACCCGGAAGTAGAAGACGCGCCGGCTCACGTGCATGCTCTGCGCGCTGCGCAACCACGCAGGGTCCACCCCGGCGATGCCGTCCGCCGTGTTGATCATGATGACCCAGACGGTGCCGATGAAGATCAGGAACACGTTCATGCTGCCAGCGATGCCGAAGATCTGCACACCGATGGGCAGCAGGACGACCTTCGGGATCGACATCCAGAACCGGATCACCGGCCGGTAGAGCTTGGCTGCAATCTCGCTGCGCCCGATCACGAACCCGACCGCGATGCCGACGACCACTGCGAGCAGCCAGCCGCGGGCGAAACGCCCGAGGCTGGACGTGACCGCGTCGACCAGCAGGTCGGAGAAGAACAGCTGCGACCAGTCGGACGAGAACCACATCGACCCGAACTCGCGCAGCACCGTCGACAGCGGCGGGAAGTAGTCGGTCACCGCGAGCCGCGCGACGACCTCCCAGCTCAGCAGGATCGCGCCCACCATCCAGAGGTTTCCGACGCTCGACAGGAACCGGCGGCTCGTCCGCCGCCGGGCCCGCGGAACGGTCGTCGTCGCCACGCGCTCGGCCGGCGTCAGTGTCTCAGGCAAAGGACACCCACTTCACGAGTCGGCGCTGCGCGAACGCGATGCCGGTGTACATCAGCGCTCCGAGCGCTCCGACGACGAGCACGCCCGCGTACACCTCTTCGACGCGCAGTGCGTTCTGGTAGCGCAACATCACCGTGCCGACGCCCGCCTTCGCGCCGAGCAGCTCGGCCGACAGCACGGTGACGAGCGCGGTGCCGGACGCGATGCGCACACCCGTGAGGATGTAGGGCAACGCGCTCGGGAGGATGACGACGAGCTGGCGACGCCACCAGGACCAGCGCATCGAACGTGCCGCGTCGAGACGCAGCGGTTCGGTGCTGGCCACGCCGTACACCGTGCCGATCAGGATCGGCCACACGATGGCGTAGACGGCGATGGACACCTTCATCTCGAGGCCCAGTCCGAACAGCAGGATCGCGATCGGGATCAGCGCGGTCGCCGGGATCGACCGGAACGCGTCGACCGCCACCGCACTCGGCTTGACGAGGTGCCGGTTGCTGCCCGACAGCAGCCCGAGCACGACCCCCGCCGCGGTCGCCACGCCGAGCGCGACGACCCAGGCCTGCAGGGTGCTGCCGATGCCGTCGAGGAACTCGGCGTCCTGCAGCAGCGACGGCAACCGTCCGATCACCGCGAGCGGGCCCGGCAGCGAGTTCTTCGGCACCAGTTCGGTGACGTGCACGAGCTGCCAGGCGAGCAGCACGCTGAGCACGCCCAGCGTGCCGAGCACGACGGTGCTCGCCCGCTCCCGGCCGGCGGAGCGGACGTCCGCCGGCCGGGAGCTGTTCGTGCTACTTGACGGCGAAGTCTGCGACGGCACCGTCGAGTCCCTTGTCGGTGATGGCGCCGGCCTTCTTGAGCACCGAGACCAGCGAGTCGTACGCCGACATGGTCAGCAGACCCTCGAAGGTCGCCTCGGGCTCGGACGCCACAGCCTCCGGGGTGCTCTTGCAGTACTTGGCCATCACCGGGAAGCGCTTGTCGTCGTTCTTCGGGTCGTTCGCCGACTGGGACGCCTTCTCGATCCCCTTCGTGAAGGTCTCGGCCTTGTCCTTGTTCTTCTCGATCCAGTCCGTGCCGGCGAGGTAGAACGCCGTGGGCACCGGACCGGTGGTGGCGAAGAACGGGTTGCCGAGGTTGACGGCGCTGCCGTCCTTCTCCCCCTGCACGACCTGCGCGGCGGCGACCTGCGCGGCGGCGATCTTGCCGTTGGTGACGGCGGGCAGCAGCTGGTCGAAGGGCAGCTGGGTCCACTTGGCCGTCGACTTCTGGCCCGTCTCCTTCTGGATCCAGTAGTCGGTCATGACCTGCCCGAGGCCGCCCAGGATGTTGGTGGCGATCGTCTTGCCCTGCAGGTCCTTCACGGACTTCACGTCACCGCCCTTCTTGACGACCAAGCCGTTGGCACCCTTGGTCGACAGGCCGGTGTCCGAGATGATCTTGACCTTCTGGCCCTTGTTGATGGCGGTGAAGCTGGTCAGCGAGTTCACGAACGCGATGTCGGCCTCACCGGCCTGCAGCGACGCCAGGGCGGCGGCACCGCTCTGCACCGGCACGAGCTCGATCTTCTGGTCGCCGAACATCTTCTGGTCGATGCCCCAGGCGATCTGCTCGTTGCAGAGACCGATCGTGGTGACGCGCAGCGCGTCACCGCCGCCGGAGTCGTCGGAGCTGGAGCAGGCCGACGCTGCGAGAGCGAGGGCGGAGGCGGCGAGGGTTGCGGCAATGCGTTTCAACGGGAATTCCCCTTCCGGGAGGGTGGACCGGGACCGGCCGGACGAAGCAACGGGGTACGAGCGAAACGACGGACGTCCGTCAGTGGTGGAACGCCGACTCGGACGACGCGCTTGTTCGCGCAGCATCGCGCAAAACACGTCGAGGACGGCGTACTGCCGCAGATCCCGCGCACGGCGGGCACCCGTACGTCGCGTCCCCGGCAACCGACGCCGGGATGCGTGCAACCGAGACGTCGCCGTTCGACGACGCGCCGCGTACGAGTGGTGCTTCGGACGGCCCAGCTAGAAGAGCGTCTGCGTCTTGCCCGCAGCAGTACCCGGCCGCATGCCCTCACGAGGAGGAAGGACGTGCAACGGCTCGGCGTACCTGCGCGACGCGACGCTGGGCATGAGGAGCGCGCCGATGGCGTCCGCTTTCCTCATCCCGAAACTCCTGTCAGTCCGTTGAGTTCGTTCAGGCTAGGACGAGGGTTCCCCCTCGTCAATGGGCGAGACGTTGTCTCACTTGGCGCATACGCTAACCGGCCTTCGAGCCGTGCGGGCGGAGCCGGACGCGACACGCCGGGCCGTTGCGGGCGCGGACGTAACACGGTCGTCCGCGGTCGTGCGATTGCGTACCGGACGGCCTCGGCGCGCGGGCTCAGTCGGATCGCGCATCCACGACCGAGCGGACCCGCTCACGGAAGGTGCGCCACCGCCGCTCGCTGTCGAGCTCGGCGCCCGCCGCGCGGCTGCTGAGTTCGGCGGCGTGGTCGAGCATCTCGGCGATCGAGTACAGCCGCTTCGACGTGACCCGCGCGCCGGCGAGGTCGGCGCGCACCGCCGACGGTCGCAGGTCGGTCCCGTCCAGCAGGTCGGCGGCGCGATGCAGGATGCGCCCGGCCATAACGGTCGCGTCGGCGGCCTGCCAGTCGTTGGCGATGATGCGGTGCCGCTCGCCGAGCACGTCGGCCAGCCCGTCGATCGGCGCGAGGGCGGACGCCATGCTCCATGACGCCTCCATGGCCGCCGCCAGCCAGGCGCCGGTCGCCTCGGCGTCCTCGGCCTGTGTGCGCAGATCGCGGACGAGACGGGTCAGCTCGGCCGGGCGCTGCTCGTCCTCGAGGAACAGCACGCCGTCGAGCTGCACGGCGTCCGGCGCGTTGAGGTCCTCCGCCGCCTCGTAGGGGCTCAGCACCGCGCGCCGGGACGACTCCACCTCGCTCCAGCGATCGGCAAGGCCCTGCAGGGTGCGTGCGTGGCGTTGCAGCGTCACCGCCTGCTCCCGCGGGGCCGAGGCATAGAACTTCTCATGGTCGCGGTGGAACCTGGACAGGTTGAGCACGGCCGTCAGCAGCGGGTCGGGGTCCTGGTGGGCGTCGGTCATGGCTGCTCCCCCGGCGTCGGTCACGGTCGCACGAGCGTGACCCGCGGCCACCCAGGGTGCGCAGGGGCGGACGGACCCCGGCGCCGGCTCGCGTCCCTGCCGTCGACGCTCCATTCGGCCCTACGGCACGACCGCGGGGCGGCCCACGCTCGCGGGATGACGGGGATGCGATCGTCGTGGCGGGTGCGCACCCCGCGCAGCCGCGCGTGGCTTCCGCCGCGCCGGGTGGTGCTGATGTTCTGGCGCGCCCACCGCGCCGTCGTGCGCCGCAGCCACGGCCGGCGTGGGTTGTGGCCGCCGGGAGCGCAGCGGTGGGGCGCGCTGCAGCTCACCACGCTCGGCCGGCGCAGCGGTCAGCCCCGCGCGGTGGTGCTCGCCTATCTCGAGGACGGTCCGAACCTGGTCACCATGGCGATGACAGGCTGGGCCGAGCCCGAGCCGGCGTGGTGGCTGAACCTGCAGGCGCATCCGCACGCCATGGTGCGCACCCGCGACGGAGCCCGGACGGTGCACGCCCGCGCCGCCCACGGCGAGGAGCGGGGCCGGCTCTGGGCGCGGTTCGCCGCGCTGGACCGCAAGCTCGACGAGTACGCCGTCCGTCGGCAGCGGGAGACCGCCGTGGTGGTTCTCGAACCGTTCGCCGGGTGAGGCGCGCGGTACGGCCCGCGGCACGACGAAGGGCCGGCCTCCCTTCCCGTGGAGGCCGGCCCTTCGGGTCGATGGCTCAGCTGCAGCCGCTGGTGCTGCCGCAGCCCTCGCAGACGAAGCAGGAACCGGCGGGACGCATCTTGGTGCCGCAGTTCATGCACAGCGGGGCGTCGGCGCTGCTGCCCATGAGGGTCTCGAGCAGCTCGGTGCTGCTGTGGACCTTCACCGGCACCGGGGTCGCGGTGGCGGCGACGACGGGGTCGCTGACGGTGGGCTCGTCCTCCTCGACGACCGTGGACTGCTCGACGGGCGCCGACTGCGCGAGGGCCTCGAGGTCCTCCTGGTCGTCGGCGGGGGCGTACGAGCCGGTCTCGAGCTGCCGGGTGCGCTCGGTGGCGGTGTGGATGCCCAGCGCCGACCGCTCCTCGAAGGGCAGGTGGTCGAGCGCCAGACGCCGGAACACGTAGTCGAGCACCGACTGCGCCATGCGCACGTCCGGGTCGTCGGTGAGACCGGCCGGCTCGAAGCGCATGTTGGTGAACTTCTGGACGTAGGTCTCGAGCGGAACGCCGTACTGCAGCGCGATGGAGATCGCGATCGAGAAGGCATCCATGACGCCGGCCAGGGTCGAGCCCTGCTTGCCCAGCTTGAGGAACACCTCACCGAGGTTGCCGTTGTCGTAGGTGCCCGCGGTCATGTAGCCCTCGGCACCACCGACGGCGAACGACGTGGTGCGCGAGTTGCGCGACTTCGGCAGCCGGGTGCGGGTGGGCCGGAACTCGACGACCTTCTCCGGCGCCGCCGAGGCGCCGGCCTTCTCGTCCTTCTTCGCTTCCTTGCCCGCGGACAGCGGCTGGCCGACCTTGCAGTTGTCGCGGTAGACCGCCAGCGCCTTGAGGCCGAGCTTCCAGCCCTGGAAGTAGACGTCCTCGATGTCCTCGACGGTCGCGTTCTCGGGGAGGTTGACCGTCTTGGAGATCGCGCCGGACAGGAACGGCTGGACCGCCGCCATCATGCGCACGTGGCCCATCGGACGGATCGCGCGGGCGCCCATCGCGCAGTCGAACACCTCGTAGTGCTCGGTGCGCAGGCCCGGCGCGTCGATCACGTGACCGTGCTCGGCGATGTACTCGACGATGGCCTCGACCTGCTCCTCCTGGTAACCCAGGATGCGCAGTGCCCGCGGCACCGTCTGGTTGACGATCTGCATCGAGCCGCCGCCGACGAGCTTCTTGAACTTGACCAGCGCGAGGTCGGGCTCGACCCCGGTGGTGTCGCAGTCCATCATCAGGCCGATGGTGCCGGTGGGCGCGAGCACGGACGCCTGCGCGTTGCGCCAGCCGTTCTTCTCGCCGATCTTGTTGCCGCGCGTCCACTCCTTGGTGGCCAGCTCGAGCACCGCACGGTCGTTGTCGTGCAGCGTGCGCACGGCGTCGGTGGCGGCGGCGTGCTTGCGCATGACGCGGGCGTGCGCGGCGGCGTTGCGGGCGAACCCGGCGTACGGGCCGACGATGCCGGCCAGCTCGGCCGAGCGGCGGTAGGCGACACCGGTCATCAGCGACGTGATCGAGGCGGCGAGCGCACGGCCGCCGTCGGAGTCGTAGGCCAGGCCGCACGCCATGAGCAGCGCACCGAGGTTGGCGTAGCCGATGCCCAGCTGGCGGTAGTCGCGGGTGTTCTTGCCGATCGACTCGGTCGGGAAGTCGGCGAAGCAGATCGAGATGTCCATCGCGGTGATGATCAGCTCGGTGGCCTTGACGAACCGCTCGCCCGCGAAGGTGTTGTCGGGCTCGAGGAACGTCAGCAGGTTCAGCGACGCCAGGTTGCACGAGGTGTTGTCGAGGCTCATGTACTCCGAGCACGGGTTGGACGCGGTGATGCGGCCGGTCTCGGGGTTGGTGTGCCAGTCGTTGATCGTGTCGTCGTACTGGATGCCCGGGTCGGCGCACTCCCACGCGGCCTGCGCGACCTTGCGGAACAGGTCCTTGGCGTCGACGGACTCGATGACCTCGTGCGTGCTGCGCGAGCGCAGACCGAAGTCGGTGCCCTCGTCGACGGCGCGCATGAACTCGTCGCTGACGCGGACGGAGTTGTTGGCGTTCTGGTACTGCACGGACGTGATGTCCGAGCCGCCGAGGTCCATGTCGAAGCCGGCGTCGCGCAGGACGCGGATCTTGTTCTCCTCGCGCGCCTTGGTCTCGACGAACTCGGCGATGTCGGGGTGGTCGATGTCGAGGACGACCATCTTCGCCGCGCGGCGGGTGGCGCCGCCGGACTTGATCGTGCCGGCGGACGCGTCGGCGCCGCGCATGAAGGACACCGGGCCGGACGCGGTGCCGCCGGAGGACAGCAGCTCCTTGGACGAGCGGATGCGCGAGAGGTTGAGGCCGGCCCCGGAACCGCCCTTGAAGATCAGCCCCTCCTCGCGGTACCAGTTCAGGATCGAGTCCATGGTGTCGTCGACCGAGAGGATGAAGCAGGCGCTGACCTGCTGCGGCGACGTGGTGCCGACGTTGAACCACACCGGCGAGTTGAAGCTGAACACCTGGTGCAGCAGCATCCACGTGAGCTCGTGCTCGAAGATCTCGGCGTCGGCCGGCGAGGCGAAGTAGGCGTGCTGCCGGCCGGCGGCGACGTACTTGCTGACCACGCGGTCGATGAGCTGGCGCAGCGACCACTCGCGGGTGTCACTGCCGACGGCGCCGCGGAAGTACTTGGTGGTCACGATGTTGGCGGCGTTGACCGACCAGAAGTCGGGGAACTCGACGCCGCGCTGCTCGAAGTTGATCGAGCCGTCACGCCAGTTGGTCATGACGACGTCGCGCCGCTCCCAGCTGACCTCGGCGTACGGGTGCACGCCCTCGGACGTGTACACGCGCTCGATGCGCAGCCCGGACGCGGGATAGACCGCCTCCGGCTCGCTCGTGGCGGTGCGGTCGGTGCTGGCTGCGCTGTCGCGGCTGACGTCGGCCTCGGTCATCGGCGTGGGTCCTCTCGTACTGCTCGTACTGCGTGGCTTCGGGGGGTGGGGTGTTGTGCTGGGCCGTACTGCGGTGCTGGCGTCGCTGCTGGAGTCACTGCTGGAGTCACTGGTGGAGTCACTGCTGGGGTCATTGCCGGCGTCCGGAGAACGGAACGCCAGGGATGTGATCAGGAGTCGGGCGGTGCGGGAGCGGCGTCGCCCGGCCGGTCGCCGCGGAGGTCGAGGATCGCCTTCTCGAAGTCGTCGGCCGAGCTGAAGGCCTGGTAGACGCTCGCGAAGCGGAGGTACGCGACTTCGTCGAGCTCGCGCAGCGGCTTGAGGATGGCCAGGCCGACGTCGTCGCTCGGGACCTCGGCGACACCGGTCGCACGGATCGCTTCCTCGACGGCCTGGGCGAGCTGGGCGAGCGCGTCCTCGTCGACGGGGCGACCCTGGCAGGCCCGGCGCACGCCGCTGATCACCTTCGCGCGGCTGAACGGCTCGGTGACGCCGCTGCGCTTGATCACCGCGAGCGTCGCCTCCTCGACGGTGGTGAACCGCCGACCGCACTCGGGGCAGGACCGGCGGCGCCGGATGACCTGGCCCTCGTCGTGCTCGCGGGAGTCGACGACGCGGGAGTCGGGGTGGCGGCAGTACGGGCAACGCACGGTGCTGCACCCTCCTCGGCTCGCGCGGCGCGGCCCCACTCGGACGCCTCGCCTGTGGACACGGCTGTCGACAACGTGGGGAGAACTGCCGCTGCCCTGTGGACCGCAGCGGCTGTCCTGTGGAGAAACAACCCCAACTTGTGGACGAACAACACCGTTGTAACTACTAGATGTTGTGAACGCTAGGCCTGTCGCGGTTGTTCCGCAAGCTTCGCGCCCGACGTGTCGCCACGGCCGCCGGGAACGCGGCTTTCGTCAGCGGTTCAGCGGGTGCGCAGGTGCTGGCCGGGGCGCAGGGTGACCCCGGTGGCACCGTCGAGGTGGTTGAGCCGGCGCAGCCGGTCGACCTCGGCGCGGGGGTCGGCGCCGGGCGCGGTGCGACCCGCGATGGACCACAGCGTGTCGCCACCCCGGACCGTGACGACGGCCGGCGCGCGGCCCTCGGCCGGCGCGGGGCCGGCGGCGGGCGCGGACACCGTGGCGAGCCAGACCAGCGCGCCGCCCACCGCGGCGGCCAGCACCGCGAGCACCGCCATGCCGCGGCGGGTGAGCCGCACCCTGACCCGCTCGGCGTCGGCCGGGGGCGCGAGCACCGACACGGCGCGCGGCGCGGGCGACGCCGGGACCGCCGGCGCCACCGGCGACAGCGCCGGTCGGACGGGAACCGCGTGCAGGTGACGCGGGCGCCGGACCGGGACCTCGCAGGGCTCGGCGGGGCTCGTGTCGGGGAGGAAGGACAGTGCTGCGGACATCGGTGTACTCCTGTCGATCGGGCCTGCGCGTCACCATCTGGTTCGAACAGGCTTTCGATAGAACGCCTATTCGAATGTGTACCAGCGGGGTCCGACACGAACCACGGACGACCGGCGTGTCGTTCGAACAAATGTTTGAGTTGCGGACGCGATGTGGCTAACGTCCGGGCCACCGAACACGATTTCGAACACCGCCGATCCGGCGGGTGTGTCGCGGGACACCTCCGCGGTCGCCCGCAGCACGACGCCCACCGCAGACCGAAGGAAGGCTCACCACCGTGGCGCAGAAAGCGCAGAAGACGCGCACCACCGCAGCCGGTCCCCGCACCGCCCGGTCGAAGGAGGTCGACACCGCCGACACGACCGAGGCCACCGCGGGCGAGGCCGTTGCGACGACCGACGAGCAGCCCGCCCGCCGGGGCCCCGGCCGTCCGAAGGTCACCGAGCTGCCCGACCCCGTCACGGGGCTGACGCGCCGCCAGCAGGCGATCCTCGACGTCATCCGCGACTCCGTGGAGCGGCGCGGCTATCCGCCGAGCATCCGCGAGATCTGCGAGTCGGCGGGGCTGGCCTCGACCTCGAGCGTCGCCCACCAGCTCGCCATGCTCGAACGCAAGGGCTTCCTGCGCCGCGACCCCAACCGGCCGCGCGCGGTCGACGTCCGCGACGGCGGCCTGCGCGAGGGCGCCACGGGCACCGGTCGCGGCAAGGCGGCACGGCGCGCCGTCGCCGTGGCCGACGACGCGCCGCGCAGCGAGGCGCCGGTGTTCGTCCCCGTGGTGGGCCGCATCGCCGCCGGTGGGCCGATCCTGGCCGAGCAGATGATCGAGGACGTCTTCCCGCTGCCGAAGTCACTCGTCGGCGACGGCACGCTGTTCCTGCTCAAGGTCGTCGGTGACTCGATGGTCGACGCGGCCATCGCCGACGGCGACTGGGTGGTCGTCCGCCAGCAGGAGAACGCCGAGAACGGCGAGATCGTCGCGGCGATGATCGACGGCGAGGCCACCGTCAAGACGCTGCAGCGCAAGGGCGGGCACGCCTGGCTGCTGCCGCACAACGAGGCCTACTCCCCCATCCCCGCCGACGACGCGACCATCCTCGGCCGCGTCGTCACCGTGCTACGCCGGGTCTGACCCCGCGTCCGGCTGCGGTTCCGACGACGGGGCCGCAGCCGGTGCAGCCGGAGCCGCCGGAGCCGCCGGTGCCGGTGCCGGTGAGGCCATGAGCGCCGTCTGCACCAGCACGGGTGCGTGGCGGCGGTGCACCAGCCGCCCCCGTCCGGGCGGCAGCGGCTCCATCTTCTGCGAGCCCAGCACCGCCCCCTCGTCCTTGCTGCCCGACAGCAGCAGGCCGGGGGTGCCCATGTCACGCAGGTTGCGCATGAACGGTTCGAACATTCCCTGACCCGCGCCGCCGGCCGAGCGGGCGAGCACCACGTGCAGCCCGATGTCGCGGGCCTGGGGCAGGAACTCGATGAGGTCGCGCATCGGGTTGCCGCCCGACCCGCCGGCGATCATGTCGTAGTCGTCGAGCAGCAGGAACAGCCGCGGACCCGTCCATTTCGCCACCTCACCGGCGGACGGGTCGACCTCGATGTTCTTGAGCCGGTCGCGCAGCGCGGCGACGATGTTCGACGCCGTCTCCGGCGCGGCGACCGAGTTCATCACGTACCCGATCTGGTGCGGTGTGGTGATCGCGCCGAGCATGCCGCGCCGGTAGTCGAAGGTGATGACCTTCGCCTCCTTCGGCGTCCACCGGGTCGTGATGCCGGTGGCGATCGCGCGCATCAGGTTCGACTTGCCCGACTCGACGTCGCCGACGACCACGAAGTGCGGTTCGGCGTCGAAGTCGATGTACACCGGCTCGAGCACGTCCTCGTCGACGCCGATGGGCACGGCCGCCCGCGACGGGTCGACCGGCGGCAGGTCGGCGAACGGCAGTTCTGCGGGCAGCAGCCGCACCGGCGGCGCGACCGGACCGGCCCACGCGTCCTTGACGCGCTGCACGGTGTCGGCCACGCCGTCGACGACGTCGTCGACGGAGGGGTTGCCGTCCGCCCGCGGCAGCGCGCTGAGGAAGTGCAGCTTGTGGGGCGAGATGCCCCGTCCGGGGCTGCCCTCCGGCACGTCCTTGGCGATCTTGCGGTCGAGCTCCGACTCGGACGGGTCGCCCAGGCGCAGCTCGAGCCGGTTGCTGATGAGGTCCTTCAGCGCGGGACGCATCTCCATCCACCGCTGGATGGACAGCACCACGTGCACGCCGTACCCCAGACCGCGCGACGCGATCTGGGTGATCGCGGCCTCGAGCGGTTCGAAGTCGGAGCGGATCGACGCCCAGCCGTCGACGACGAGGAACAGGTCGCCGAACCCGTCGCGCGGCAGCCGTCCGGACGCGATCGCGCGGCGGTACGAGTTCATCGAGTCGATCTTGTGCTCGGTGAAGAACTCCTCGCGTCTGGCGAGCAGGGTGTTGACCTCGGCGATGGTGCGGCGCAACCGGTCGGGCTCGAGGCGGGTCGCGACCGAGCCGACGTGCGGCAGGTCCGACAGGCCGGTCAGCGTGCCGCCGCCGAAGTCGATGCAGAAGAACTGCACCTGCTCGGGCGTGTGGGTCAGCGCCAGCCCCGTGATCAGCGCGCGGAGCACGGTGCTCTTGCCGCTCTGCGGCCGTCCGACGACCACGAAGTGCGAGCTGGCCAGCTCGACCCAGTGCGGGTCCCGACGCTGGTCGAACGGCCGGTCGATCAGGCCGATGGGCGCGGCGAGCCGCGGTGCGGCGTCCCAGTCGACGGGCCGCAGGCCCATGTCGGTCTCGCGCAGCGGCGGCAGCAGCTCGTCCATGGTCGGCGGCACGTCCAGCGGCGGCAGCCACACCTTGCGCGCGGGGACGCCGGCCCCCTCGAGCCGTCCGACGAGGATGTCGAGCATCGTCTCCTCGGGCCCGTCGGCCGGCCGTTCCTCGGACTCGTCCGGGTCCGGTTCGGGATCGTCGCGCGGCTCCTCGCGCGCGGCGAGGTAGTCGACCTGGTAGGGCAGGATCTGTCGCCGCTGTCCCTCGGTGACGGTCGGGCCGGCGCTCGCGGTGGCCTTGAACGGTCCCGACACGTAGGCGGCCTTGAAGCGGACGAGCCCCTCGGTGGCCTCCTTCAGGTAACCGTTGCCGGGCGCGCTCGGCAGCTCGTAGGCGTCGGGGACGCCGAGCACGACCCGGCTCTCCATGCCCGAGAACGTGCGCAGCCCGATGCGGTAGCTGAGGTGGGTGTCGAGGCCGCGCAGCTTGCCCTCCTCGAGGCGCTGGCTGGCCAGCAGCAGGTGCACGCCCAGCGACCGTCCGAGCCGTCCGATCATCACGAACAGGTCGATGAAGTCGGGCTTGGCACTGAGCAGTTCGCTGAACTCGTCGACGACGATGAACAAAGACGGCATGGGTTCGAGCGGGGCGCCCTGCTCGCGGGCGCGCTCGTAGTCGCGCAGCGAGGCGTAGTTGCCGGCCGCGCGCAGCGCCTCCTGGCGGCGCACCATCTCGCCGGAGATGGCGTCCTTCATGCGGTCGACGAGGATCAGCTCGTCCTCGAGGTTGGTGATGATCGCGGACGTGTGCGGCATGACGTCGAGGGACGCGAACGTCGCGCCGCCCTTGAAGTCGACGAGCACGAAGTTCAGCGTCTCGGACGAGTGCGTGAGCGCGAGGCCGAGCACCAGGGTGCGCAGCAGCTCCGACTTGCCGGACCCGGTGGCGCCGATGACCAACCCGTGCGGACCCATGCCGCCCTGCGCCGACTCCTTGATGTCCAGGTCGACGGGCTGGCCGCCGGGGCCGACGCCGATCGGCACGCGCAGCCGGTCGCGCGGCGCCCGCGGCCGCCACGTGATGCCGGGGTCGACCGTCCGCGGGTCGCCGATGCGCAGCAGCTCCGGCAGCGTCAGGTCGGCGGTGAGCGCGTCGCTCGGCTCGTCCGCGGTGGCGGTGGAGAAGCGCATCGGGCTCATCCGGCGGGCGAGGTTCTCGGCCTCCACCACCGACAGCGAGTCGGGCACGCCGATCCAGGTGCGCTCGACCTCGCCGGTGCGGTCGCGGCGCACGATCGACAGCGCGCGGGGGGTGCGCTGCTCCCGGGGCGCACGTCCGTTCTGGCTGCGCTCGGAACTCTTCGCCGGCCCGGTGACGTCGAGACGCAGGATGCCCGGACCGGTGTCGGGACCGGTCGTGCCCGACAGGTCGAGCACGGTGACGCCCTGCACCAGGCTGCCCGCGAGCTGCGACTCCCCCGGCACGCGTCCGCCGTCGACGACCACCACGACGTGCGGCCCCTCGCCGCCGCCGGTTCCGAAGCGCGGACGGCTCGTGAGGGTGTCACCGAACAGCGACTCGATCGCCAGCAGGTCGTCGCCGATGAGGCGCACCTGGCCGACCGCGTCGAAGGTGTCGGAGCTCAGCGCGTGGGGCAGCCACTTGAGCCACTCCCACTGCGGTGCCGTCTCCGGCCCCGCAGCCACGGCGATCACCAGGTCGTCCGGCGTGTGGAAGGTCGCCAGCTGGCCGAGCATCGCCCGGGCCAGGCCGCGCACGGCGGACGGGTTCTCGCCCGACAGCACGATGCGCCCGAACGAGGGCAGCGCCAGCGCGGCGGGCAGGTCGGCGACGGTGTTGTGGGTGCGGACGAAGCGTCGCAGCGCCGCTGCCGAGATCGGCTCGAGGTCCTCGATCGGCTTCGTCTGCGGCGGCACGAGAGTGACCGCGAGGCGCTGCGGACCGCGTCCGGTGCGCACGACCAGGAAGTCCTCGTCGCCCGGGCGGCGCTCCCACATGCGGCTGCCGACGACGATCGACCACAGCGAGTCCGGTTCGGGGTGGTGCCAGAGGGCGGCGGCGCGCTGCTGCTCGGCCGCGCGCCGCACCCGGCGGCGCACCTGCTCGAGGTACCGGGCGTAGTCGCGGCGGTCACCGTCGAGGCGGCGGCGCTTCTCGCCCGACTGCCGTCCGACACCGCCGATCGCCATACCGACCATCGACAGCGCCATCATGCCGCTGGCGAGATACGTGATCGGCGTGCCTCCGGAGCCGGTGACGAGCAGGCCGGTGGCGCCGGCGCCCGCCAGCATCGGCAGATAGGTCAGTGCCTGACCGGCGCCGCCGCCGCTGACCGTCTCCGGCAGCTCGGGCGGCGACTCGAGGACGATCTCGCCGCGCGGCTCCAGCGGACCCGTGCGACGGGCCGGACGGCGGAACAGCTCAGTGCCCACTGCACACCCTTCTCCGGCGCACCCTCGTACGACCAGTGGTCACCGGCTGCCTCCGTTACGGTGTGGTCGGGCGCGTCGCCGCACGTCCGATGATCGTAAGACAGTCCCCGGGAGGCGCGGTTTGTCCGCGAGCTTGGT
Source organism: Jatrophihabitans fulvus (assembly GCF_054781375.1). Classification (NCBI taxonomy): domain Bacteria; kingdom Bacillati; phylum Actinomycetota; class Actinomycetes; order Jatrophihabitantales; family Jatrophihabitantaceae; genus Jatrophihabitans; species Jatrophihabitans fulvus. Next base: position 1,121,950 of record NZ_BAAGUN010000001.1, on the reverse strand, counting down.
CGCCAGCAGCTGCCGGCTCACCATCATCTCGTCCTCGCTGCGCGTCGACCTGGCGGTCCCGATGCAGCTGTCGGTGGCCGAGCTGTTGACCATCGTCGTGTCCAGCCTCGGACGCGAGACCGCCGACCAGGGCATGGCCGAGGGCGGCTGGCTGCTGCAGCGCGCGGGTGAGGCGCCGTTCGACCCGGGCACGTCGCTGTCGGCGGCGGGCATCCGCGACGGCGACACCCTGCACCTGCGCACCCGCAGCAGCCACCTGCCCGAAGTGGCGTTCGACGACGTCCTCGACGCGGTCGCGGCCGGGGTCAACGAGCGCACCGCCCGCTGGCGTCCGGAGCACACGATGCGGGCGGCGGCCGGCATGGCGTCGGCCCTGCTCGTGCTCTCCCTCCTGCTGTTGCTGACCACCGGCCCGGGCTGGATCCCGGCGATGGCCGCAGCCGCGACGACCGCGGTGCTGCTCCTGGCCACGGCCGCCGCCGTGGCGCGCATCTACAACCGCCGGACGCCGGCGTCGGTCGCTGCCGGCTTCGCCGTCGCGTTCGCCGGCGTCGCCGGAGGTGTGGGTGTGGGCGCCGACCACTCGCTGGTCGAGTTCGGTGCGCCGCAGGTGCTGGTCGCGAGCGCGGCCGTCGTCCTCGCCGCCGTGCTGTCCCTCGCGCTCACGGGCGCGGGCTTCGCCGGGTTCGTGGTCGTGATGACGACCGGCGTGCTGACGGCCATCGGCACCACGGTCGCCACCGCCACGACGCTCACCCCCGCGGCCACCGCGTCGATCGTCGCGACCGTCGCGCTCGCCGTCTCGCCGTTCCTGCCCGCGCTGTCGTTCCGGCTGTCGCGGCTGCCCCTGCCGCAGATCCCCCAGGACGCCGCCGACCTGCGCCGCGAGACCGGTGTCGCCGACTCGCGCCAGATCCTCGGCCAGGCCGTGCGCGCGGACCAGTTCCTGACCGGACTCGTCGGCGGCGTCGCGCTCGCCATCGCCGGCGCGGCCGTGCTCATCAGCGGCGAGGGCGTCACCGAACGCATCCTGGCCATCGTGCTCGGTCTCATCTGCCTGCTGCGGGCGCGACTGTTCACCGGACGCGCCCAGCGCACCCTGCTGCTGATCGCCGGCTCGCTCGCGCTGCTCGCCGTGCTCGTCTCCGCGGTGCTCGACGCCTCGGGCACCGGCCGCATCCTCGCCTTCGCCGCCCCGAGCGTGATCGTCGCGGTGCTGCTCGTCGCCGCCGCGGTCGGTCTGCCCGGACGCCGCTACAACCCGCCGGTCGGACGCGCCGCGGACATCGTCGAATCGCTGCTCGTGCTGTCGGTCATCCCGCTCGCGCTCGCGGTCATGGGTGTCTACGGCGCGGCGCGCGGGCTGCCGAGCCCCTGACCCGTCCGGACGCTCAGCGTCGTCCGGCCGGCACCGACGGCGGACGGGACGAGGCGTGTCCGACCCCCCGCGCGGAGTCGAGCACCTGCGCCTCGGCGGGGGTCGGGTCCAGCGAGACGAAATCGACCCGGCCGCGCCGGACGACGGCGAACGATCCCGCATCCAGCTGCGCCAGCCGCGCGACGGCGTCGCGGGCCAGGCCGAACGCGGACGCGACCGCGCGGGCGGCGTCGCCCGGCATCGCGCCGAACACCGCGACGTCGGCGAGGGCGAGGTGCGCGAGGTCGGACGCACCCCACTGGGTGCGCACGTCGACGCGGCACTGCCACGGTCGCGCGTCCAGGGCACTGCGCGCCGCGGGCGGACGGTCGTCGACGACCAGCATCGGGCCGCCGCTGACCGCGAGCGACGACGCGTCGGGCACCACACGGCTCTGCGGCGCGCCGCGCAGCAGCGGCTCCCACAACTGCGGACGGGGGGTCATCACCTGGACCGGCGTGCCCGCGGCGGTGGCGCGCACGGCGAGCAGCTGCGCCGGGAGCACCCGCGCGGCCAGCGCCACCCGCGTGCCGGCGAGACGGAACAGCCGCAGCACCACGGGTCCGCCCTGCCCCGCGCCCAGCCGGGCGCCCGTGACGGGTGCGGCGAGCTCGGCGCCGGGGGCGATCTCGAGGGTGACGACGCCCCGCACGGCGCGCCTCACACCGGCTCCCCGACACCGAGCGGGGTGGTGGCGCGCAGCAGCTCGGCCTGCTCGCCGCCGACGTGCTGCAGCGTGAGGTCGTACGCCTTGGCGAGCAGCGCGAGCGAGCCGACGGCGTCGCGGGGCGGCGCCGCGTCCGGCGAGCTCACGCGCACGAGCAGCGTCGCGGTCACACCGGCGCCGCCCGCCGCGCGTCCGCCCGAGCGGTCGCCGGACGGACGGCCCGCGACCGGCCGCAGCACGAGCGACGTCGCGGTCACCGGGGTCGGCGCGGCGGCGGTGAGCCGCTGCACGCGGGCGGCGACGTCGGGGCCGGTGCCGGTCACGGCGAACACCGTCGACCAGGTGCCGCCCACGAGCACGTCGTTCCAGGCCTCGGCGGTGCGGTGGCCGTGGCCGGCCGCCGGCGAGGTCGGACCCATCCAGGTGCCGAACAACGCGGCGACGGCGTTCTCGTCGAGGCGGCGCACCTGCAGGTCGGCCGTGGCGAGCACCTGCTCGGTGTGCACCGCGCAGCGGCGCAGGATCTGCCGGATCGCGGCCTCGGTGCCGCCCCGCGCGGCGATCGCGTCCGCCGCGCGGCGGGTGTCGAGGGTCAGCAGGCAGTAGCGGACGGCGAGCTGCGTCACGGGGGCGGCCGGCCCGTCCGGGGCGTGCGCCGCCTTCGCCGCCGGGGTCGTCAGCGTGAACAGCCGGACGCTCGACAGCGGGACGTCCTCGACCTGCAGCAGACCGGCCAGCAGGTCGACGGGCACCGCCGCGTCGTCGTTGAGCACGTGGTCGAGCCCGACCACCAGCGGCAGGCTCCAGGTGGTGCCGGAACGCACGACGCCGATGCTGCCGCCGAGCCGTCCGCCCTCGACGGACTCGACCCGGTAGTCGCCGAGCAGTCCGGCGAGTCCGGCCCGGCCGCGGGCCCGCCGCCGGCGACGCGCCAGCCCCCACCGCGACGCGAGCACCTGGTACAGCCAGCGGCGACGCCGGGGCACGAGCGCGAGCGGCAGCAGCACGACCGCGACGCCGATGCCGACGTAGTAGGGCACGGCGCCGAGCGCGAAGCCCCCCAGCACGGCGGCCGCGGCGACCTCGATCAGCACGAGCTGCGTGCGGGTCGGCGGGGGCGGCTGCGGCACGCCGCCGATCATTGCAGAGCCCCGCCCCGAGGTCGCGGCGCGCGAATCGTCACCCGGTTCTCGTATGGTCCGAGGGTGCAGACCCGCCGCGACCAGCTGCAGGCGTTCCGGTTCCAGAACCGGCGCGCCCTGGCCGCGCTGGTCACCGGTGACCCCAACGTGCTCGAACCGCCGATGCGCCGGCTCACCGTCACCACGCTCAGCGGCATCATGATCGCCATCCTCGTCGTCGTCGGCTTCACCGTCTTCGGGTTCATCCGTCCCAAGGCGGGCGACGCGTGGAAGAAACCGAACTCCGTGGTCCTGCAGGTCGACGACGGCACCCAGACGTACGTGAACCTCGGCGGAGTGCTGCACCCGACCGCGAACTACACCTCGGCGCTGCTCGCGACCGGCGGTCAGGGTGGCAAGCCGGTCAAGGTCGAGGGCAGCGACATCGCCGACGCGCGGCGCGGCACGAAGATCGGCGTCCCGGAATGGCCGGGCGTGCCGCCGGCCTCCGGCGACCTCGTCAGCGGCCCGATCACCGCCTGCTCCCGCCAGCGCCCGCTGCCCGGCGGCAACGAGCTCACGACGCAGGTGGGCCTGACGATCGGCGAGCGGGCCAGCGGCACCGCGCTGCCGTCCGGCACCGGGGTCGTCGTGGCGACGAAGCAGGCCTCCTACCTGCTCGCCGAGGGCCGTCGCTTCGCGATCGCCAGCGGACGGGTCGCCACCGCGATGCGGCTCGGCCAGGCCGACCCGCTGCAGGTCGGCACCGCGTTCCTCGGCGCCGTCCCCGCGGGCCGCGACCTGCGCGATCCCGCCCTCGAGGACGCCGGCGGCCGCAGCGACGTCGAGCTCGACGGCAGCACGCTGCGGGTCGGGCAGCTGCTCGACGTCCAGGACGGCGGCGGCTCCTTCGTGGTGCTCCGCGACGGCATCCACGCCGTCGACGAGGTCCAGCGCGCGGTCCTGAGCACGGTGAGCGTGTCCTCGGCCGGCGACGTCCTCACCCCCCGCAAGGTCACGTCCGCGGCGGTGATCAACGTGCCCCGCGCGACGTCCAGCTTCGACGCGCTGAGGCAGTCGCAGCTCGACGGCCTGCCCACCGAGATCCCGACCCTCGACCGCAGCGCGCAGGCGAACGGTGGCGTCTGCGCGGTGTACGCGAAGGGTTCCGGCGGCGTGGCGCAGGCACCCTCCTTCACGGTCCCGCCGAGCCTCAAGCCGACCACGCCGATCTCGGACATCAGCGAGACGGGCACCTCCGCCAACGGCCTCGCCGACAAGGTGACGGTGCCCCCGGGCCGCGCCGCCGTGGTCACCGCCTCGGACGGCTCGCCGGTCCGCTTCCTCGTCTCCGACTCGGGCACCAAGTTCCCGACCGCCGACACCCAGGACGACAACGCGCTGGCCGCGCTCGGCTACGGCGGCGTCACGCCCGTCCGGCTGCCCTCGGCGCTGCTCAAACTGATTCCGACCGGGCCGGCCATGAACCGGGACGCGGCGCTGACCGAGGTGCGCTGAAGCCCCCGAGTCCCCGGATTTCCTGCCCTCCGACGGTGCGGAGCCGACTAAACGCGGGTATCACACACGCGATCGGGCAGCGGTCCCCACGCCTCGACGGCACCGGGGGTAGTAGTCCCCATTCGTTCCGATGGTGGCGACCTGACCCCGATTGTATGGTCGGTTCACAGCACGAAGATCACCACCGAAGATCACCGTCAGAGATCGACAACGACACGACGAAGGAGCGAGATCGTGGGTCAGTACACAACCAACGAAGAGGCGATGCAGGCCGGCGCCGCGAAGGTCGACGACGCCGCCCAGCAGATCCAGGGCCACATCAGCGCGCTGCGCAGCGAGGTCGAGTCGATGATGGGCGGCTGGAAGGGTCAGGCCTCCACCGCGTTCGTCGGCGTGCACGACGCGTTCGAGCAGCAGGCCAACAAGATCAACACCGCGCTGCGCCAGATGCACGAGGCGCTGGTGTCGACGCGCAACACGTACGGCACGCAGGAGACCAACGAGACGTCGTCCATGACCGGTCTCGCCGGCCAGATCAACGGCTGACGCCGAGACCACCCGACAGACTTTCCGAGAGAGGACGAACAGACATGAGCGAGATCAAGGTCAACTTCGGGGCCCTCGAGGCCGGCGAGCAGGGCATCCGCGCCAACTACGCCAAGCTGACGGCCACCCTGGACCAGCTCGAGAGCGGGCTGAACCCGATGATCCAGAGCTGGAGCGGTTCCGCGCAGGAGTCGTACCTGCAGTGCAAGAAGCAGTGGGACGACGCCGCACTGGCCCTGTCGCAGGTGCTCAACAACATCGGTCAGGCCGTCGGCCAGGCCAACCAGAACTACCAGGCCGCCGAGCACGCGGCGAAGTCGAACTGGGGCTAGTCGTCCGCACCACCTGACCGCGGGCCCAGGGGCCCCGACGCGGCCGGTGCGCACCTCCGGCGCCGGCCGCGCGAGAACGACCGATCACCGAACCACCACGCAGAGCAACGAAGGAGAGCCTCGGTCATGGGCAAGCAGTTCCGGGTCGACACCGACGCCCTCGAGGCCGTCGCGAAGCGGGTGAAGGCCCTGCTCGACGACGTCTCCGGCGCCAACGGCTACCAGGCCGGCAGCAAGCCGGAACTCGACAAGATCGGGCCCGACGCCATCTCGACGGCCCTCGGCGCGCACACCGCCCACCCGATGGACGGCACGGGTAACGGTGGTTCGGCGTTCGCCGAGTCCTACCGGCAGGAGCACGAGGGACTGAAGTTCACCTACCAGTCGATGATCACGCAGCTGCAGAACCTGTACACGACGTGCCACACCACTGCGCAGACCTACGCGAACCGCGAGGACGACGCCAAGAAGGCCGTCACCAACCCCGGCACGCACGGCGAGTACTGAGGAGATGACCATGGCCGGCACCAGTGACCCGCACCCGTACCGGACGAACGTCAACACCTACGACTTCGTCGTCAGCGGCCAGGGCAACGCCTCGGGCATCGTCAAGCAGTTCGAGAACTGCAATCCCGGCGCCCTCGACCCGCTGATCAACACGCTGAACTCCATGTACGGCCTGTCCCGCGACCGCATGGGCCCCGAGATCGAGCAGATCAAGGCCGACCTGCAGGCCGCCTGGGAGGGCGAGGAGGCCGACCACGCGGTCAGCATCATCGGCGACTTCACCAAGAACGCGACCGAGCTGCGTGACAACTCGCTGTCGGTCTACCAGTCGCTCGAGGGCTTCCGCACCGACCTGGCGTCGCAGAAGGCCAAGGCCAGCGGCCTCGACGGCGGCGGCATCAGCATCAACAACGACGACTCCGAGGCGCGCGCGCTCTACAACGAGTTCGTCGCGTCGAAGAACACCGCGCTCGACGGCATGCCCAACGTGCTGAACTACTGGGAACCGTTGAACGGCAACAACCCGTCCGACGGCACGCAGATCCCCGGGCCCAGCCAGTCACCCGGCCCCGGTCCGACCATTCCGGGCGGTCCCGGTGGCCCCGGCCCGGGTGCGCCCGGTCCCGGCCCGAAGATCGACGACATCCCCGGCCCGCAGCAGCACCCGCCGATTCCGGGACCGCAGTACCCGCCGCCGGGCGGGCCCGGCGAGGGCGGCCCCGGTCCCGGCTACGGTCCCGGCTACGGCCCCGGTTACGGTCCCGGTCACGGACCCGGCCCGAACATCCCGGGTCCCGGTCTCGGCAGTGGCGGCGGACCCGGCGTCGGCCTCGACCACGGTTCGCAACTCGCCGGTCTCGGCGGCGGCGGAGCCGGCGGTCCTGGCCCCGGCCTGGGCGCCGACGGCCTCGGCGGCGGTGCCGGTCCGGGCGCAGGCGGCGTCCCCGGTGGCGGTGCCGGTCCCGGTGCTGCCGGCGGTCTCGGCGGCGGCGTCGCGGGCGGTGCCGGCGGTCTCGCCGGCGGTGGCGCCGGCGGTGGCGCCGGTCCCGGCGCAGGCACCGGAGCGGGCGGACGCGGCGCGATGATGATGCCGATGCACGGCAACCAGGGCGACGAGCAGGACCGCGAGCGGTCGACCTGGCTGGAGGAGGACGACGACATCTGGGGTGGCGACGACGCCCCGTCGGGCGTCATCTCGTGACCTCGCGGTCACCCACGAGCAGCACCCGCCAGCCGACCCGCCGCACCTCGCGGCGGGTCGGTTGCGTGCTGGCCGTCGTGGCCTTCCTCGTGGCGCTCGGCCTGCCGGGCACCGCGGCGGCGCTCCCCCGCTCGCAGGTCCAGGCGCAGCAGTGGTGGCTCGACCGGCTCGGCCTCGATCGCGCCTGGCAGGTCACCCGCGGGCAGGGAGTCACCATCGCGATCGTCGACAGCGGCGTGAACGCCGACTTCGGCGACCTGCGCGGGGCGGTGCTGCCCGGATTCGTGGTCGGCGGTTCGGGAGACGGGTGGCGCGACACCGACAAGACGCTGCACGGCACCCGCATGGCCGACAACGCGGCCGGGCGCGGCACCGGGTTCGGGCTGCTCGGCAGCGCGCCGCGCGCGAAGATCCTGCCGGTGCAGATCGACTACTCCTCCGGAGACGGGCAACAGGAGACCGCGACCGCGCTCGACCGGCTCAGCGCACTGGCCGACCCACCCGGGGTCGTCAACATGTCCTTCGGTTCGAACGGCACCTGCACACCCGAGCTGCAGCAATCAGTGCAGCGCGCCACCGCCAAGGGCATGATCCTCGTCGCCGCGGCGGGCAACACCGGCGACGGCGCGAACACGTCCGAGGCGCCGGCCAACTGCACCGGCGTCGTCGCGGTCGGTGCCTACGGCAACGGCGACACGCCCCGGTTGTGGTCGGGCAGCACCCGTCAGCCCTACGTCGCACTGGCCGGCCCCGGCGCCCGCATCATCGGCGTCGACACGTCCGCCGCATCCGGTTACGGCTACGCGTTCGGCACCAGCGAGGCCGCCGCGATCGTCAGCGGTGGTTTTGCGCTGTTGCGCGCAAAATATGCGGACGAGTCCCCGCGCCGCATCGTCGCACGCATGCTCTACACCGCCCGCCAGTTCGAGGGCAGGCAGGGCGCCCGCAACTCGTCCTGGGGTTTCGGCGTCGCCCGGCCACGGGTCGCCCTCACCGACCCCGTCCCGACGGACGCCCCGAACCCGATCTACGACGCCCTGGACCAGCTCGACGGCTCCGGCTCGCCGTCGTCGCCCGGTTCGTCGCCGACCTCGGCCCCGAGTTCGGCACCGACGGCGGGCACCCCGGCCTCGGGACCGGTCACCGACACACCGGGCGGCGCCACCACCCCGGCCCCCGGTGCGCAGGGTGACGACGACGGCGGTGGCGACGGGGTCATCATCGGCGTGCTCGTCGCCGTCGTGGTGCTGCTGGCGATCGTGCTGGCCGTGGTGCTCGCCCGCCGCCGCCGTCCGTCCGGCCCTCCCGGCGGGTACCCGCCGGCCCCGCCGACCGGGTGGGGTGGGCCGTGACCACCGCGACCACGGCGCCACCCGCGCTCGAGGACGTCCTCGCCAACCGCCGGTGGGTGAGGCGCGGGTTCCCGTTCCCTCACGTGGTGGCGCAGAACGTCTTCACCCCCGAGTTCTACGGCCTCCTCGACGCCGAGTTCCGCCGTATCGAACGCGAGCAGCCCGAGGCGTTCCAGCGCAACATGGCCGGTTACGACGCGACCGGCGCGATGCTCGACCACCATCGCGACGGCCCGCTCGGCATCTTCGTCAGCCGGGCCTGGCACGACCTGCTGGCCGGGGTCGGTGGCATCGACGATCCCACCGGCGACATGACGGCGAGCCTGCACCACCACGAACCCGGCAGCGCCGACGGCTGGCCGCACCAGGACCTCAACCCGGGCTGGTTCGGCGAACCCGCCGGCCCGGACGAGGTGCGGCTGCCCTACGACGGCCCGCCCGAGCGACGCGTCGCCTACCACCACGGCACCCGCGCCGAGGGCGTGCCGGCACGCGAGACCGTCCGGGCGGTGTCGGCGTTGTTCTACCTCGCCAACCCGCCCTGGGAACCGGGCGACGGCGGCGAGACGGGCCTCTACACGGTGGGCGGGCAGTCACGGCCGACGCTCACCGTGCCGCCGGTCAACAACTCCCTGGTGCTGTTCGAGTGCAGCCCGTTCTCGTGGCACGGGTTCCTGTCCAACCGCGTCAAGCCGCGCAACAGCGTGGTCATGTGGATCCACCGGCCGAAGGACGAGGTCGTCCGACGGTGGGGCGACGACAGCATCCGCTACTGGAGCACCCCGTGACCGAGCGCAAGCGGGTGTGCGTCCTCACGGGAGCGGGCGGCCGCCTGGGGGCGGCGTTCTGCCGGGCCTACGCAGCGCAGTACGACATCCTGGCCGTCTGCCACCGGCGGGGCCCCGCGGTGCCGTCGCAGCACGAACGGTTCGTCGACCCGCTCGACGCCGACGCCGTGCTGCCCGAGAACGAGGCGTCGGTCTACGCGCTGTACGCCGATCTCGAGCAGGACGGTCAGGTGCAACGCGTCGTCGACGTCGCCCTCGCCCGGTACGGCCGGGTCGACCTGCTCGTCAACAACGCGGCAGTGCAGCACTTCCACCCCGCGGGGCTGCTCGACCCGGTCGGGTCCTTCGCCGACGCCGAACGCTTCTTCCGCCTCAACGTGGTGGTGCCCGCCCAGCTCGCGGGCACGCTCGCCCACGAGTCCTGGCGCCACCGCGCCGACGAGAACCGGGCCGCGAACGCGAACGTCGTCAACATCTCGAGCACGTCCGGCTCCCGTGTCTACGGCGGCGGACAGGCGGTGTACGCCTCGTCGAAGGCCGCGCTGAACCACATGACACGGCACCTCGCGGCCGAGTTCGCGGCCTTCGGGGTGCGGGCCAACGCGGTGGCGCCCGGCGCGTTCCCCGCTCAGGTCGCGACGGAGACCGTCGCCGCCGCGATCGCGCGGCTCGACCGCGAGGACGTCACCGGCAAGGTGCTCATCGTCGAATGAGGTCGCGGTCGTCGAGCGCCGCCGGGGGCAGCTGCGCCGGCCGACGCCGACGCATCACGGTCGCCGCCGTGACCGCCACGACCGACAGGGCCAGCAGCGCGTAGGCGACGCCGAGGGCGAGGTGCTGCAGGCTGCGATCGGGGGCGGCGGGCAGCGGCGGCGCGGCGACCCGGCGGGCACTCGGCGTGGGCAGCGGCTGCGGATCGTCGGCCACCGGCGAGGTCACCGCGAGGTACGGGTTCACGATGCCGTAGCCGTAGGTCGGGCTGGGCACGTCGGTCGGCGGGGCGTCGGCGGTCGCCTCGATGCGGTCGCGCACCTGGGCGGCGGTGATGCCCTTGTGCGAGGCGATCACCAGGGCTGCCGTGCCGGCGACGTACGGCGCGGCGTAGCTGGTGCCGCTGTCGACGGCGAAGCCCTGCAGCGCGCTCAGGACCGGCACGTTCACGCCCGGCGCGGCCACCGAGACGTACGAACCCCTGTCGGAGAACTTCGGTACCACGTCGGTGCTGTCGGAGGCCGACACCGCGATGATGTTGTCGTACTTCGGTGACCACGCGGCCGGGTAGGCCGGCGGCTTCGCCTGCTGCTGCCCGTCGTTGCCGGCCGCGGCGACGAGCACGATGCCCTTGCGCTGCGCGTAGGCGACGGCCGCCTCGAGCGCGGGGGTGGGGCTCGCGACGGTGAGCGAGAGATTGACGACGCGTGCCCCCCGCTGGATCGCCGCGACGATCCCGCGCGCGAGCCCGTCTGAGCCGCCGACGCCGTCCTTGTCCGACTGCCGGATCGGAACGATGGCGGCCGCGGGTGCGATGCCGACGAAGTTCGAGGAGTCGGACGGCTGCGCCACGATCAACGAGGTGACGGCGGTGCCGTGGCCGATGCAGTCTGTGAGGTCGGTCGGCGCGTACCCCTTCCCGACCACGTTCAGGCCCGGACGGATATCGGCCCTGCGCAGCTGCGGCTGGGTGTCCGTGCCGGACGCGCTCCAGTTGAGCCCGCTGTCGACGACGCCGATGGTGACGCCGGCGCCCCGGGTCACCGACCACGCGCGGGCGAAGTTCAGGCGCTGCTGTGGCCAGAACGACGTCGCCTCGCCACCGGGTTTGACCTCGCACTGGTCGTCGGGGGCCGCCGAGGCCGCGACCGGAGCGCCGAGACCGGCGGACAGACCGCCGAGCAGGACCAGCGCGGCCAGCGCCGCGCGGCGCCTCACCGGGCGGAGCGGCCGTTCGGGCTCGGCGTGGGGCGCGGACGGCTGCGGGCCGGCTCGGCCGCCGCGGTGGAGCCGGCGGACGGATTGCGCACGACCTGCGCCTGCGGAACCGGACGCTGGGCGGGCGCGATCTGCTTCGCCTGCGGAGCCTGCTCGACCTCTCGGTGGGCCGACTGCTCGTCGCGGGCTTCCTCGCGCGCCTTGTCGTCCTCGTTCAGGCCCTTGATCTCGGTCTTGAACACGCGCAGCGACCGGCCGACGGAGCGCGCCATGTCGGGCAGCTGCTTCCAGCCGAAGAACAGGATCGCGCCCACGACGGCGATCACGATCCAGTGCCAGATCTGGAACCCACCCATCGGTGCGCCTCCTTCGTGGTGCGGTGCGTTTCGCCCAGGCTACGCCGGGACGGGTGTCGACGCGGTGTCCGGCAGGGGTGCCGCCCGGTGAACACAGGCAGTTCGTGCCCGACGCCCAGCCCGGTTCCGTCCGGCGGCGATCCTCAGACCCCGGCGGACGCGAACGGCTCGAGCTGGCGGGCGAGCATCTGGTCGACGCGGGCGTGCAGCAGGGTGCCGCCGGCGGTGTGGTCCTCGCGCAGCACCTCGCCGCGCTCGTGCACCTTGGCGACGAGCTCGCCGCGGTCGTAGGGCACCAGCGCGGTGATCTCGACGTCCGGGCGCGGCAACCGCGCCGCGACGACCGCGCGCAGCTCGGCCAGTCCGGTGCCGGTGCGCGCCGAGACGAAGACCGGGCCGTGGTCACCGGCGCCGGGGCCGGACGCCAGCTGACGCAGCCGGATCACGGTCTCCTCGTCGATCGCGTCGCACTTGTTGAACACGATCTGCTCGGGGACGTCGGCGGCGCCCGCGATCTCGGCGAACACCTGGCGGACGGCCTCGATCTGCGCGGCCGGGTCGGCGTCGGAGGCGTCGACGACGTGCAGGATCAGATCGGCGTCGGCGACCTCCTCGAGGGTCGAGCGGAACGCCTCGACGAGCTGCGTGGGCAGGTGCCGGACGAACCCGACGGTGTCGGCCAGCGTGTACGCGCGGCCATCGTCGGTCTCGGCCTTGCGGACGGTCGGGTCGAGCGTCGCGAACAGGGCGTTCTCGACCAGCACCCCGGCGTCGGTGAGCCGGTTGAGCAGCGACGACTTGCCGGCGTTGGTGTAGCCGGCGAGCACCACGCTCGGCACGTGGCGGGCCGAACGCTGCGACCGTTTCACGTCGCGCGCCGTCTTCATGTCCTTGATCTCGGAGCGCAGCTTGCTGATGCGCGAGGAGATGCGGCGGCGGTCCATCTCGATCTTGGTCTCACCGGGGCCGCGGCCACCGATGCCGACACCGTTCGCGGCGCGACCGCCGACCTGCCGGGACAGCGACTGACCCCAGCCGCGCAGCCGCGGCAGCATGTACTGCAGCTGGGCCAGTTCGACCTGCGCCTTGCCCTCCTTGGAGCGGGCGTGCTGCGCGAAGATGTCCAGGATCAACGCGGTGCGGTCGACGACCTTCACCTTCGTGACCCCCTCGAGCTGGCTGAGCTGGCCGGGGGTGAGCTCGCCGTCGCAGATGACGGTGTCGGCGCCGTGGGCGACGACGAGATCGCGCAGCTCCTTGGCCTTGCCGGAGCCGATGTAGGTGGCGGGGTCGGGCTTGTCGCGGCGCTGGATCACGCCGTCGAGCACCTGGGAGCCGGCGGTCTCGGCGAGGCGCGCGAGCTCGGTCAGCGAGTTCTCGGCGTCGACGGCGGTGCCGGAGGTCCAGACACCGCAGAGCACGACGCGTTCGAGGCGCAGCTGGCGGTACTCGACCTCGGTGATGTCCTCGAGTTCGGTCGAGAGGCCGGCGACGCGCCGCAGCGCGTTGCGTTCTTCGAGATGGATGTCGGGTTCGGTCATCGTCCGTCCATGGTGGCACGCAGCCACGCGTCGTCCACGTCGATTTCGGCGAGCAGCACGGCGGGACCGGTCAGTTCGACGTCGCCGGGGGTCCACCGGACCCAGCAGGTGCCGCCGGGGACGTCCACGCGCCATTCGCTGCCGTCCGGGCCGACACCGTCGGAGGTGGCCGCTGCCACGGCGGCCGCGCAGATGCCGGTGCCGCAGGAGCGGGTCTCCCCCGAGCCCCGCTCGTGCACCCGCATCGCGAGGTGGCGCTCGCCCCGGCGCACGACGAACTCGACGTTCTGGCCGTGCGGCAGCGGCGGCTCGACGACCGGCGGGCGGGACAGGTCGAGCCCGGCGAGCGTCACCTCGTCGGGGACGGGCACGACGACGTGCGGGTTGGGGATCTCCAGCGCCGTGCCGGCGGCGGAGAAGTGAGGAGCGGCGGTGGCGATCGGCCGGTCGGCAAGGACCCGGGGCAAACCCATCAGCACAGTGACGTTTCCGTCCCCGCGGGCTCGCGCACTTCGGATCCCGCCGCGAGTCGCCACCGCCGCTTCCTGCTCAACGAGCGACCCCCTCTGGAGGTATCGCAGAAAAACGCGCAATCCGTTTCCGCACATCTCGGCGACGGATCCGTCCGCGTTGCGGTAGTCCATGAAGAAGGCCGCGCCGGCCGCGAACTCCTTCGACTCGGGGTGGTTCTCGCTGCGGACGACCCGCAGCACGCCGTCGGCGCCGACGCCCGCGCGCCGGTCGCACAGCAGGCGGACGGCCTCCGGCGGCAGGTCGATCGCGCCGTCGAGGTCCTCGAGGATCAGGAAGTCGTTCTCCGTCCCGTGCCCTTTGACGAACTTCACACGTCCACGATACGGAGTGCGGCGTCCACGAGCCCGGGATCCGCGGCGTCCAGCCAGTGCACCCGCGGGTCGCGGCGGAACCACGTGCGCTGCCGCTTCACGAACCGGCGGGTGCCGAGGACCGTCAGCTCGATCGCCTCGTCGAGGTCGCCGGTCACCTCGCCCGCGTCGTCCACGACGGCGAGCAGCTGCTGGTAACCCAGCGCCTTGCCGGCGGTGGGGCTGTCGCGCAGCCCGGCCGGCAGCAGGGCGCGGATCTCGTCGAGCAGGCCGGCGGCCATCATGCGGTGCACGCGGACGGACACCCGCTCGCGCAGGTCGTCGCGGTCGAGCCCGACCTGCACGGTGTCGTAGACGGAGTCGAAGCCCGGCATGCGCGCGACGAAGGGCCGTCCGGTCAGCTCGATGACCTCCAGCGCGCGGACGATGCGCCGACCGTTGGACGGCAGGATCGCCGCCGCGGCCACCGGATCGCGCTCGGCCAACCGGGCGTGCAGCGCCTCGGGGCCCTGGTCCTCGAGCGCGGCGTACAGGCCGGCCCGCAGCGCCGGCGACTCCCCCGGGAAGTCGAGGTCGTCCAGCGCCCCGCGGACGTACAGCCCGGACCCGCCGACCATGATCGGCAGCTTGCCGCGCGCGGCGATCGCGTCGATCGCCTCACGGGCCAGCGCCTGGTACTGCGCGACCGCGGCCGACTTGGCGAGCGGCCAGACGTCCAGCAGGTGGTGCGGCACGCCCCCGCGCTCGTCCTCGCACAGCTTGGCGGTGCCGATGTCCATGCCCACGTAGAGCTGCATCGAGTCGGCGTTGACGATCTCGCCGTCGAGCCGTTGCGCGAGCGCGACGGCGAGGTCGGACTTGCCCGTCGCCGTCGGCCCGACGACGGCGAGCACCCGGACGGAACGGTCAGGCACGCAACCACGTCGCCACGAAGTAGCCGACGCCGAACGGCGCGTCGTCGTAGGTCACGTCCGCCTGCCAGCCGTCGGTGAGCCCGGCGCGGGTCAGCAGGTCGGCCGTGGCGCGCCAGGCGGGGACGCCCGCGGCGAGCTGCCGGGCACCCTCGTCCGCATCGAGCCCGGCGAGCGCGAATGCGCGCCCGGACGCGAGCGCGGCGGCGACGTCGCGGTCGTGCGCGCCGGCCCGCTCGTCCAGGTAGCCGGGGGCCTTCTCGGTACGCCGCGCCGACCCGTCACCGACCACGAGCAGCGCCACCTCGCGCTCGCTCATCAGGACGTCGTCGACGGGGACGCCTCCCGGCCAGTCGTCGCCGACCGACACGGCGAGGGCGGGCAGGCGGATGCCGGCCAGGTTGTGCAGCAGGTGCGCGCCCACCGTCAGCGCGGGGGTCAGCGGCACTCCCCCGCCGCACGACACGCCGCCGAGCTGCACCTCGTAGCCGGCAGCACCGCCGGCGCCGCCGGGCTCGAACCCGTCCAGCCCGCCGCGGCTGAAGCGCGTGTGCACGGTGCTCGGGTCGGACGGCTGCGCGGCCCCGCCGACCACGACGACGTGGTGCGCGCCGGCACAGACGGCCTGCACCGCGGCGCGGCAGGACGCCCGCGCCGGACCCAGTTCGATGTCCAGCCCGCGCCCCACCGTCGGCACCAGCGCGGGCGCCTGCGGCACGAAGGCGACAGCGGTGATCACGTGGTCCGAGCCTAGTGGGGCCCGGTACGCGCGACACGCCGCTACGACACCCGTGTTTGAATGCTCGCTATGACTTCCGGAGGGTCGTCGGACTGGGGACGCATCGACCCCGACGGCACTGTCTACGTCCGCACCGCCGACGGCGAACGGGCCATCGGCTCGTGGCAGGCCGGCGACGTCGCGGCGGGACTCGCGTTCTACACGCTGCGCTACGACGACCTCGTCGCCGAGGTGACGCTGCTCGAGAAGCGGCTCGCGTCCGGCGCGGGCGACCCGAAGGCGGTGCGCACGCAGGCGGCAACCCTGCGCGAGTCGCTCGCGACCGTCGCCGCGATCGGCGACCTGGACTCCCTCGGCACCCGTCTCGACGCGATCGCCGCGACGGCCGACGAGAAGGCGGGCGAGGCGGCCGCCGCCAAGCAGCAGGCGCGCGCCGACGCGATCGCCGCGAAGGAGGCGCTGGTCGCCGAGGCGGAGAAGATCGCGTCCTCCGGCACGTCGTGGAAGGCGTCTGGCGACCGGCTGCGGGCCATCGTCGACGAGTGGCGTCGCATCAAGGGCATCGACCGCAAGACCGACGACGCGCTGTGGAAGCGGTTCGCCGCCGCCCGTGACGCGTTCGGGCGTCGGCGCGGCCAGCACTTCGCGCAGCTCGATGCCGAACGCGGCCAGGTCAAGCACGTGAAGGAACAGCTCATCGCCCGCGCCGAGGAGCTGTCGTCGTCCGACGACTGGCGCGAGACGACGCAGGCGATGCGCGATCTCATGACGGAGTGGAAGGCCGCGGGCCGTGCCGGACGCGACGTCGAGGACCAGTTGTGGGCGCGGTTCCGTGCCGCGCAGGACGCGTTCTTCGCGCGCCGGTCCGAGACGTTCGCCGAGCGCGACGCCGAGCAGCTGGGCAACCAGAAGCAGAAGGAGGAGTTGATCGCCAAGGCCGAGGCGATCGACGTCTCCGACCCCAAGTCGGCGCAGTCGCACCTGCGCGACCTCCAGTCGCAGTACGACGAGATCGGCCACGTGCCGCGCGACGCCATGCGCCGACTCGACGACCGCATGCGCGCGGCCGAACAGCGCGTGCGTGACGCGGTCGACGCCGAGTGGCGGCAGGGCAGCGCCGAGTCGAACCCGTTCCTCACCGCGCTGCGCGAGCGGCTCGCAGAGGCCGAGGCGAAGCTCGAACGCGCCCGCAAGGCCGGTGACGAAGCGCGTATCCGCAAGGCCGAGGACGAGGTCGCCCAGCGCCGCGCGCTGCTGCCCGATCGGTAGCCCGGCCGCGCCCGAAATCGGGTCTCCCGACACGCCGAGAGGTGGGGTTATGGTCTGCCGATGCCATCGACGCCCACCCCGGCCTCGGCCGCGCTGCCGAGTGATCCGATCACCACGCCGTCGGCGCCGCAGCCGGTCGTGGAGGCGTTCCTCGACGCGCTGGTGAGCGCCGATCCCGAGCGGGCGTCAGAGCTGCTGGCCCCCGACGTCGTGTACTCGAACGTGGGTCTGCCGAGCATCCGCGGCCGCGACGCGGTGGTCCGCACGATCGCGCGTCTCGACCGTCCGCGGGTGTCGTTCGAGGTGTACGTGCACGCCATCTCGGCGGGCGTGACCACCGTGCTGACCGAACGCACCGACGTGCTCGCGTACGGCCGCTTCCGCATGCAGTTCTGGGTCACCGGCCGCTTCGACGTGGTCGACGGCCGCATCACGCTGTGGCGCGACGCATTCGACTACGTCGACGTGCTGCGGGGGTCGCTGCGCGGGCTCGTGGGTCTCGTGGTGCCGCGCTGGACCCCCGCGGTGCCGATCCACCCGGCGACCGCGCCGGGGCGCCACACCCGCAAGCGTTAGACCGGCCGCGTCCCGATCGTCAGCAGCTGCGGTTGCGGCACGTGGGCCGAGGGCGTGCCGCGCCAGGACCGGTGCTGCCGGACGCCGCCGTCGGCGGTCAGGTGGTGCGGCGCCGCGGCGGTCACCTCGGCGGTGACGACGTCACCCGGGGCGGCACTGCCCAGCACGTGCACCAGCCGTCCGTCACGGGCACGTCCCGAGACGCGTCCGGTGGCCGCGTCCTTGCGTCCGCCGGTGGTGTTGACGAGCACCTCGACCTCGGTGCCGACGAGCGCCGACGCCTCCTCGGCCGCGATGCGCTCCTGCAGCGCGATCAGCCGGTCGTAGCGTTCGGTGACGACGGCAGCCGGCACCTGCTCGTCCATCGTTGCGGCGGGCGTGCCGGGCCGCTTCGAGTACTGGAACGTGAACGCGGACGCGAACCGCGCCGCGGCGACGACCTCGAGGGTCTGCTCGAAGTCGGCGTCGGTCTCGCCCGGGAACCCGACGATGATGTCGGTGCTGATCGCGGCGTGCGGCATGGCGTCGCGCACCCGCTCGACGATGCCGAGGTAACGCTCGCGGCGGTAGCTGCGGCGCATCGCGCGCAGCACGGCGTCCGACCCCGACTGCAGCGGCATGTGCAGCTGCGGCATGACGTTCGGTGTCTCGGCCATCGCGGCGATGACGTCGTCGGTGAAGTCGCGCGGGTGCGGGCTGGTGAACCGCACCCGCTCGAGACCGTCGATGTCGCCGCACGCCCGCAGCAGCTTCCCGAACGCCTCGCGGTCGCCGAACGAGCGTCCGTAGGAGTTGACGTTCTGGCCGAGCAGGGTCACCTCGACGACGCCGTCGTCGACCAGCGCGCGGATCTCGGCCAGCACGTCACCCGGACGGCGGTCGGTCTCGGTGCCGCGCAGGCTCGGCACGATGCAGAACGTGCAGGTGTTGTCGCACCCGACGCTGATCGACACCCACGCGCTGTGCGCCGAGTCGCGGCGGCTGGGCAGGTCGGACGGGAAGTTCTGCAGCGCCTCGACGATCTCGACCTCGGCCTGACGGTTGTGCCGCGCGCGCTCGAGCAGGACAGGCAGACTGGCCAGGTTGTGCGTGCCGAAGACGACGTCGACCCAGGGCGCGCGCTCGACGATGCGGCCGCGGTCCTTCTGCGCGAGGCACCCGCCGACCGCGATCTGCATGGCGGGGTTCGCCTGCTTGGCGGGGTACAGGTGGCCGAGATTGCCGTACAGCCGGTTGTCCGCGTTCTCGCGCACCGCGCAGGTGTTGAACACGACGAGGTCGGCGGTGGCGTCGTCCGCCTTGACGTAGCCCGCGCCCTCGAGCAACCCCGCGAGCCGTTCTGAGTCGTGCACGTTCATCTGGCAGCCGTACGTGCGGATCTCGTACGTACGGGGCGGGGTCTCGGTCGGCGCGCTCATCTCGGCACCGAGGATACGGACCGGCGGGAATTCGACGCGGGTGGTGCAATAGCCGGGTGAGCCTGACGGACGCCCGCATCGTCGACGTGAGCAACGCCGTCCTGCGCGTGCTCGGTCTGCCACCGAACGCCGAGATCGGCTCCGACGACGGTGAGTTCGTGTTCGTGGCGACGACGACCCCGGACGGCGAGGACGTGGTCGGCAGCCAGGGCATCGTCCGCGGGGCGTCCGCGTCCGAGGCCGCGGTGCAGCTGCTCGACGGGCTCACGAACGACATCAGCGAGACGTCCGCGTTCTGGGGTGTCGCGTTCCCCCGCTGCCCCGGCCACGACCACCCGGCCGACTACGCGGCGGACGGTGACGCCGTCGTGCTGCGCTGCCCGGCCGACGGCCGCGAGCTCGTGCGGGTGACCCCGTGACGCGCACCAGCCCGGACCTCGCCTCCGCCCTGCACGACGTGACCGACGGCTTCTCCGGCGTGGTGTCGGTGAGCCGGGGGACGTCCGTCGAGTTCGAGCAGGCGTACGGGCTCGCGGACCGCGCGCACGGTGTCGAGATCACCGTCGACACCCGCTTCGGCATCGCGAGCGGCACGAAGGGGTTCACGGCCGTCACGGTCGCGGCGCTGCTCGGACGGGGGCTGTCGCTCGACACCATCGCCCGGTCGCTGCTCGGCGGGGACCTGCCGCTGGTGCACCCGGACGTCACCGTGGCGCACCTGCTCGCACACACGTCCGGCATCGGCGACTATGTGGACGAGGACGCCGGCGGGTCGGTGGACGACTACGTGCTGCGTGTGCCGGTGCACACGCTCGGCGACACCGAGGGCTATGTCGCCGCGCTCGACGGCTTCGCCCAGACGTCGCCGCCGGGCGCGCGCTTCGCCTACAACAACTCCGGCTACGTGCTGCTGGCGATCATGGCCGAGCGCGCCACCGGGACGCCGTTCCCGGCCCTCGTCGGGCAGCACACGTTCGGGCCGGCCGAGATGTGGGAGTCGGCGTTCCTGCGCTCCGACCGGCTGCCGGGCAACGCCGCCATCGGCTACCTGGACGACGGGCGGACGAACGTGCTGCATCTGCCGGTGCGCGGCTGCGGCGACGGCGGCGTCTACTCGACGGCGGGCGACCTGCGCCGGTTCTGGACGTCGCTGTTCGCCGAGCGCATGGTGCCGCGGCACCGCGTGGCCGAGCTGGTGCGGCCACGCAACGCCGTGCCGTCCGAGGGCAAGCGCTACGGCCGCGGGTTCTGGCTGCACGCGACCGGCCCGCAGGTGATGCTGGAGGGCTGCGACGCGGGTGTGTCGTTCCGCTCCGTGCACGACCCGACGTCCGGTCTCACCCACACCGTGCTGTCGAACACGACCAGCGGGGCGTGGCCGGTGACGCGCCGGCTGGACGACCTGGTGCGCTGAACGCGGTCAGTAGGCGGTCAGTGCGCGGTCAGTGCGCGATCTCGGTCGAGCGCGACTCGCGCACGACCGTCACCCGGATCTGACCGGGGTAGGTGAGCTCGTCCTCGATCTGCTTGGCGATCTCGCGCGCCATGACCGACGACGCCAGGTCGTCGACGGCGCCGGGCTCGACCATGACCCGCACCTCGCGTCCGGACTGCATCGCGAACACCTTCTCGACACCGTCGTGCTCGCGGGCGATCTCCTCGATGCGGGCCAGCCGCTTGACGTAGTTCTCGAGCGACTCGCGGCGCGCACCCGGACGGGAGGCCGAGCAGGTGTCGGACGCCTGCGTCAGCACGGCCTCGATCGTGCGCGGCCGCACCTCGTTGTGGTGGGCCTCGACGGCGTGCACGACCGCCTCGTCCTCGCCGTACTTGCGCAGCAGTTCCGCGCCGACGATGGCGTGGCTGCCCTCGACCTCGTGGGTGAGCGCCTTGCCGATGTCGTGCAGGAACGCGCTGCGCTTGACGAGGGTGGGTTCGATGCCCAGCTCGGCCGCCATGACCCCGGCGATGTGCGCGGTCTCGAGCAGGTGGCCCAGCACGTTCTGGCCGTAACTGGTGCGGTACTTCAACCGGCCGATGGTGGGCATGAGCCGCTCGTCGACGGGCCCGATGCCGGCCTCGGCGACGGCGTCGCGGGCGGCCCGGAGGCACTTCTCGTCGACCTCGGCCAGGCTCTGCTCGTAGGCGTCCTCGATGCGGTGCGGGTGGATGCGGCCGTCGGCGACGAGCTTCTCGAGCGTGAGCCGGCCGACCTCGCGGCGCACCGGGTCGAAGCAGCTGAGCAGCACGGCCTCGGGGGTGTCGTCGATCAGCACGTTGACGCCCGTGACCGCCTCGAACGAGCGGATGTTGCGGCCCTCGCGGCCGATGATGCGCCCCTTCATGTCGTCGGCCGGCAGGTGCAGCACGCTGACGACGGCCTCGGAGGTCTGCGAGCTCGCAACGCGCTGCACCGCCTCGGTGACGATGGCGCGGGCGCGTTCGGTGCCCTCGGCGCGGGCCTCGTCCTCGATCGTGCGGGCGAGGACGGCGGCGTCCCGGCGCGCGGACGTCTCGACGGCGGCCAGCAACTCGGCGCGCGCGGTCTCGGTGTCGAGGCCGGCGATGCGCTCGAGCTCGGCCCGGTGCTCGGCCTCGGCACCGCGCAGCGCCGCGCGGGCGGCAGCGAGTTCGCGCTCGCGGGCCTCCAACGTCTCCCCCGCCGATTCGAGCTCGGCGGCCTGGCGCTGCAGTTCGGCGGCACGTTGCGCGAGGCGGGTCTCGTGCGCGTCGAGGCGGGACTCGGTCTCGTCGAGCCGCTGGACGCGGGCGGTGAGGGCGGCCTGCTGGCGCTCGAGGTCGGCCGTGAGCGCGGCGACCCGGTCGTCGGCGGCACGGCGCGCCTCGGCGACCACGGCGGCCGCCTGCTCGCGGGCCTCGGACACGAGGGCGGCGGAGGATCGGCGCGCCTCGGCGAGCGCGGTGTCGGCCTGCTGGCGGGTGGCGTCGGCGTCGGCCCGGGCCTGGCGGCGAGTCTGGTCAGCGTCGGCCCGCGCCTGCGCGCGGGTCGTCTCGGCCGCTGCCCGTTCGGCGGACGCCGCCTCGGCGGACGCCCGTTCGATGGAGGTGGAGTCCTGGTCGGCGCCGTGACGGCCCGCCGGGCCCGGTCGGCGGGACCAGGCGAACACCGCGAGGACACCCAGGACGAACACCGCTGCGACCGCCGCGTACCAGACCCCGGTCATGTGCGCGTCTCCTGTCGCTCGACGGACGGGCGACCGTGACGACGGCCGCCGAACCAGGACGAGCGCTGCGTGCGCTGCACACGCGTCCCGCGGCGTGCGGGCGCGTGCTCAGGTCGGGACGGTCCGGCGATGACGCCGGGGCGGGGCGGCTCCCTCCAGCATCGGCGACGAGGACGTTATGTGCGGGCGATCGGTCCCGAGGGGACCCGAGCGCCTCGGCAAGGCGTTCTTCCTGGTCTGTCAACACTATTAACGGCAGCCAGACAATTCAAGTGCGGCGCCGTGCGGCCGATCGGACCCCCGGTCAGTCGGGCTCGAGGAACCCGCTCTCGGCAGCGGGGTCGGCGTCCGACTCGGCCACGGCGGCACGGACGACCTCGTACGCCAGACCGCTGGAGTAGCCCTTGCGGGCGAGCAGCCCGACGAGCCGGCGCATCCTGACCTCGGCAGGCAGGGCCGACAGGGAGCGCAGTTTGCGGGCGACCAGGGCCTCGGCGCGGCGGCGTTCGTCGTCGGCGTCGATACCGGCCACGGCCTCGCGGACCGTGTCGTCGTCGAAACCACGCTGGCGCAGCTTGGTGGCGATGGCGCGTCGCGCCAGGCCGCGCTCGCGGTGCTGTGCCCCGGCGACGGTGACCGCGAGCTCGGCGTCGTCGATCAACCCGACCTCGGTGAACCGGTCGAGCACGGCTGCGGCCACGGCGGAAGGGATCTCGCGTTTCGCCAGGGCCTGCTCGAGCTCGGACCTGCTGCGGGCACGACGCTCGAGCAGCCGCAGGCACACGATGCGGGCGACGGCGGCCGGATCACCCGGCGGGTCGTGGCGCGTGTCCTCGGGCGGCGGTGCTGGCGTGTCGTCGGCGCTGCGCCGGGCTGCCGGACGTGAGGTCCGGCGCGACGCGGGACGTTCGGCGGTAGGGCCCCCCAGCCTTTCCGCCGTCGTCCCGCGTCGCGCCGTGTCACGGGCGGCCGGGCCACCACGGGTGCCGGACATGCGTCCGGCCGCGGCGTCACGCGCCTGCTGTGGGCCGGGGGCTGCGTCGGCGGCGGCCTCCCGGGCGTTCAGTTCGGCGACGAGTTCCTCGGCCGAGCGCACGATCTCGCGTTCCTGTTCTCGTGGTGGCGCGACACGCCGGGTCAGAAGTCGACGGGCGCCGGCAGCGGCTCGACCGCGCCGTCGGCGACGCTGGCGCCGATGCCCAGCTTCTCCTTGATGCGCTTCTCGATCTCGTCGGCCAGGTCGGGGTTGTCACGCAGGAAGTTGCGGACGTTCTCCTTGCCCTGCCCGAGCTGGTCGGTCTCGTACGTGTACCAGGCGCCGGACTTGCGGATCAGCCCCTGATCGACGCCGACGTCGATGAGCGAGCCCTCGCGGCTGATGCCCTCGCCGTAGACGATGTCGAACTCGGCCTGCTTGAAGGGCGGGGCGACCTTGTTCTTGACGACCTTCACGCGGGTGCGGTTGCCGACCGCCTCGGTGCCGTCCTTGAGGGTCTCGATGCGCCGGACGTCCATGCGGACGGAGGCGTAGAACTTCAGCGCCTTGCCACCCGTGGTGGTCTCGGGCGAGCCGAACATGACGCCGATCTTCTCGCGCAGCTGGTTGATGAAGATCGCGGTCGTGCCCGAGTTGTTGAGCGCGCCGGTGACCTTGCGCAGCGCCTGGCTCATCAGCCGGGCCTGCAGGCCGACGTGGCTGTCACCCATCTCGCCCTCGATCTCGGCGCGGGGCACGAGCGCGGCGACGGAGTCGACGACGATGATGTCGAGCGCGCCGGAGCGGATCAGCATGTCCATGATCTCGAGCGCCTGCTCACCGGTGTCGGGCTGGCTGACCAGCAGCGAGTCGGTGTCGACGCCCAGGGCGCGGGCGTACTCGGGGTCGAGTGCGTGCTCGGCGTCGATGAACGCGGCCACGCCGCCGGCCGCCTGCGCGTTGGCGACCGCGTGCAGGGCGACCGTGGTCTTGCCGGAGCTCTCGGGGCCGTAGATCTCGATGATGCGACCGCGGGGCAGGCCGCCGATGCCGAGCGCGACGTCGAGGGCGATCGAGCCGGTGGGGATGACCTCGATGGGCGCCGCCACCCGGTCGCCCAGCCGCATGACCGCGCCCTTGCCGTGCTGCTTGTCGATCTGGGCCATCGCGACCTCGAGGGCCTTGTCGCGGTCGAAGCTGGTTGCTGGCATGAGAACCCCTCTGGGTGTGGAAGTGCCGCATTCGGTTGGTCAGGGGCGACGCTAGGACGACCCACCGACAGAACTGGCGCGGCTCGCACGACCTGGGGACAACGGGCCGCGGGAGCTGGTGCGTCAGACCATCTGTGGACGGCCGGCGTGCCGTCGTGGGGCCGACAGTAGCCGAACACCTGTTCGACTGGGGTACGACACGCGGCGTGTCGCCCGCAGGTGTCGGCGCGGCTGCGCGAGCAGCTACGAGAGCAGGTTCAGCGCAGCTGGGAGGGCATCTCGAACTCGGCGCACACGGCGCGCCAGACCTCCTTGGCGTCGACCCCGTCGGCCAGCGCCTCGTCGATGGTCCTGCCGAGTCCGGGCAGCCGGTAGTCGTGCGCGAGGCTCGCGGCGTAGGCGGCGCCGAAGCGCTCGTCCATCCGTCCCCAGAATTCCGTCAACCGCACGCGTCCCACAGTAGGCAAGCCCGGCACACGTCCGCGACGCGCCTGGGACGATCGTGTCGTGCCGACCCCTCCCAGCACTGCCGCCGTCCCCGACCTGTGGTTCGCCCTGCCCGTCCTCGCCGGTTCGCTGGTCCGCCTCGAACCCCTGGCGTGGGAGCACGCACCCGGCTACCTCGCAGCCGGCCGCGACGACGAGGACCTGTTCCGGTGGCTCAACACGCCCGGGTCGGTGTCGGGCGCCCCGCGCGGCGAGGACGACGCCCGCGCCGACATCGCCGCGGCCCTCGCCGCCCGCGCCCGCGGCGAACGGTTCGCCTACGCCCAGCTCGACGCGGCGGACGGGCGGTTCGCCGGCACGACGTCGCTCTACGACGTGCACCCGGCCACCCGCACCCTCGCGATCGGCCACACCTGGCTGGGCGCGCGGTGGCGCCGCACGGGCCACAACACCGAGTCGAAGCTGCTGCTGCTGTCGCACGCCTTCGACTCCCTCGGCGCCGCGCGCGTCGTCTGGCACACCGACATCCACAACACGCGGTCGCAGGCCGCGATCGCCCGGCTCGGCGCGACCCGCGAGGGCGAGCTGCGCAAGCACCGGCTGCGCCGGGACGGGTCGTGGCGGACCACCGTGCAGTACTCGATGACCGACGACGACTGGCCCGCTGCCCGGCAGTTCCTCTCCGACCGGCTCGCGCGCGGATGACCGTCGTCGGCGTCGACGGCTGGAAGGGCCGGTGGGTGGCCGCCGTCGTGTCGGGACGACGACTCGGCTGGCAGGTGCACGCCACGTTCGCCGACGTGCTCGACGCCCATCCGGACACCGTCGTCGCCGTCGACATGCCGATCGCGACGACGGACGGCCCGCGCGACGTCGACGCCGCCGGACGCGGCTGGCTGCGTGCCCACGGCGGCCCGTGGCAGTCGATCTTCCTCGCCCCGACGACGAGCACGGTCGCCGCGTTCGAGGCGGGTCGGACGCACGCCGAGGCGATGGCGGGCCTGCCCGCCGGGGCGCGCACCTCGATCCAGGCGTGGAACCTGATCCCGGCGATCGTCCAGGTGCGCGACGCGCTCGCGGAGCGCCCGTCCGCGGTGGTGGTCGAGGCGCACCCGGAGTGCTCGTTCCGGGCGATGGACGAGCGCATCGGGCTCGCGTCGAAGAAGACTGGGCGCGGCGCAGGCGTCCGGTTGCGAGCGTTGTCGCTCGACCTCGACGTCGACCTCGCCGCCGCGCCCGAACTCGTGCCCGTCGACGACCTGCTCGACGCGGCCGCGGCCGCGTGGACGGCCGCGCGCTACGAGCGCGGCGCGCACCTCACGCTGCCGGAGGGGGCGGCCGCCGCTCCGCGGATCGTCGTCTGAGGTTCAGAACGCGATGCGGACGGTGACCGAGCCCGTCGGGCCGCGCTCCACCCGGGCGAACCCGTCCTTCTCCTGCCCGCCGGTGCGCACCCTGACCGCGCCACCCGAGCCGGTGAAGTTGCGCCACCAGGTCTTCGCGGACGGCACGGCGACCAGCACGAGCAGGTCGCCGGTGGCCTTGTCGCGGCGGTAGTTCACCGGCACCGTGATCCGGCGGCCGGAACGCCGTCCGGTGTAGCTCAGTTCGGCGAACCAGCGCCCGAGCAGCCGCCCGCCGGGGCCGGTGTGCAGCAGCGGCTGCATCGCGTGGCGGTTGAACGTGGCCACGGTGCGGCGGAGGAGGGCGGCGGCGTCCACGGCACCATGATCCCGTGGCGCAGCCGGGGAACACCGCGGGGGTGAGCGTGCGCATCGGGACGTCCGGGTGGCGCTACCCGCCGTGGCGCGGGGTCTTCTACCCGAAGGGCCTCGCCCAGCGCCGCGAGCTCGAGTACCTGTCCCGGGCGATGAACAGCGTCGAGATCAACGGCACGTTCTACAGCCTGCAGCGACCCGAGAGCTTCGCGCGGTGGCGGGACGAGACACCCGACGGCTTCACCTTCGCGATCAAGGGTCCGCGGTTCGTGACGCACATGAAGAAGCTCGCGGACGTCGAGGCCCCGATGGCCAACTTCTTCGCCAGCGGCCTGCTGGCGCTCGGCCCGAAGCTCGGACCGGTCCTGTGGCAGCTGCCGCCGAACCTCGGCTTCGACCCCGCGCGGCTGGAGCGGTTCTTCGCGCTGCTCCCCCGTGACACCGACGAGGCGGCGTGGCAGGCACGTCATCACGACGAGCGGCTGACCGGCCGCGCGTTCACCGACGTGCTCGCCCCGGGACGACTGCGGCACGCCCTCGAGGTGCGGCACCGCAGCTTCGTGACGCCCGCGTTCGCCGACCTGCTGCGCGAGCACGGCGTCGGGTGCGTGCTCGCCGACACCGCCGGACGGTGGCCGGTGCTCGAGGAGATCACCAGCGACCTGATGTACGTGCGCCTGCACGGCGACGTCGAGCTGTACGCGTCCGGCTACACCGACGAGGCACTCGACCGGTGGGCGGCGCGCATCCGCGCGTGGACCGACGCGGGCCTCGACGTGCAGGTGCACTTCGACAACGACGTCAAGGTGCACGCACCCTTCGACGCGATCCACCTCGCCGAGCGGGTGCGCTGAGGCCGGCGGCGCGCCGAAGATGGCGGCTCAGCGCACCGGGAGCACCCAGGGGTGCGTCGTCGTCCACCCCGTCAGCCGCAGGCCGCGCGGGCAGCGTCCGGCGTCGTCGAACCGACCGCCGTCGAGCACGTGCTCGATGCCCCCGCGGACCATCGGCAGCGCCGCGGCGGCGGTCGCCGGCCGCCACGCCCGCACGGTGTCACGGGCCTCGACGCGGGGGACCATCGACAGCAGGAACAGCGCCTGCCGGACGGCGTACGCCGCGTCCTTCACCGCGGACAGCGGGCGTGGCGAGCTCTCAGCGCGCGCCAGCGCGGCGCCGGCGACGTCGAGCGCGTCGCGGGCCAGGTCGGTCCACGGGCGGGTCGGCACGACCCCGACCTCGACGAGCGCGGCCAGGTTGTGCGTGGTGATGATCTGCGCCTGCTCGATGACGGTGCCGTTCGCCGCCACGCTCGAGACCTCGGGGCCGACGCCGCTGCGCGCCCGGCACACGTCCGCGAGGTCGACGCCGTCCGGGTGCGCGGCGGCGGGCGCCCACCACCGCGACCGCCGGGGCGCAGGCCCGGGGGGTGCGCGGAAGACGGAGTAGTCGATGCCGTAGTAGTCGGCGTAGGCCGTGCCGGCCAGCCGCCCGGCGGCCAGCGCGGCGGCGCGGGTGAAGCTCGCGCCGAACCGCCCCATGAAGATGTCGGCCGCGAGTTCCTCGGTGAACGGCACACGATGGCCCGCGGCGTCGGAGAGCGTGCGGAACTCCTGCACGAGCGGGTTCGGGACGACGGTGCCCGGAAAGTGGTCGAGGTACAGCGCGCCGACGCGGCGCAGCACCGCGTCGGCCTCGTCCGACGGGCGGGTCGCGTGCGACGCGACCGCCTGCACCCACGGCAGCTCGGAGAGCTGGACCTGCGACGCCAGATCGAGCAGCAGCAGCGAGCGGCGACGGCGGAACGCGTGGTAGCCGGCTGCCATGAGCCGGCCCAGCGCGGGGTCGGGGTAGGACGCGGCGACGACCGACGCGGTGATGCCGGGTACCAGCTCGGCCAGTACCTCGCCCGACGGGACGGTGCCGTCGGCGAGCAACTGCTCGACCGGGGCCGACCGGGTGCGGGCCAGCGTGCGCTCGACGATCGGCGGCATCGGCGTGCCCTCGGGGGCCGGCTCGTCCGCGGTGACCGGGTGCACGTAACGCCACGGGTCGGCCAGGCCGTCGTCCGGGTCGGTGAGCGGCAGGCGCGCGGCCGCGACGCCGGCGAGATGGGCGTACGTCGGACGCTGCGCCACCTCGCGCTGGTCGTCGCGGACTGCGGCGAGGGCGCGCGAGCCGGGCTCGCCGCGCTTGGCGACCATGCTGCGTACGACCGACGCGACCATCCCGGCGCGCCGCGGCCCGAGGCCCCGGCCGTCGAGTTCGGCGCGCGTGGCGTCGAGCAGGATCGCGAGGTTCTGCTTCGGGTTGCGGTGCTTGGTGCACAGCGTGTGCGCCGCCGCGAGCAGCCGGTACTCCTCGAGCAGCGCGGTCGCGTGCGTGCGCCATGCGCTGTCGGCGGCGGTCACCGGGCCCGTCCCGACGCGGCGGCGCCACAGGGCGAGAACGCGGTCGGCGAAGGGGTTCCAGACCGTGAGCGCCTCGCGCTGGCGGGCGAGGGGCAGCGGCGTGCGCCGGTGCGCGAGCACGGCGTGGGCCCGTCCGACCGAGGTGCGGTGCACGGTGTCGGGCGGGGCCGCCGCCCGGTCGACGACCCGGGGCGTGAAGCGCAGCCGGGCGGCCAGCGGCGCGAGGGTCTCGACGAGGTCGAGCGCCGCGGCCCGGTCGCCCGCCCGCAGCAGCCACGCGACGGTGAGCAGCGCGGCGTTCTCCGGCAGGTCGACGCGGTAGGTGCCGGTGTCGAGCAGCCGTTCCAGTCCGGCGAGACCGGCGTCGGTGAGGTGGTGGGCGAACAGCGCCTCGCGGCGCGGCGCCACCTGCAGACGGGCGGCCAGCGCGATCTCGTCGTCGGCCAACGGTCCGCCGGCCGCGGGCTCACCGGTCGCGAACCCGCCGCGGAGCACCTCGAGCGTGACCCACGGAGGCAGACCCGCCACGGGCGCGCGCGAACCCACCGTGACCGTCCCGTCGGCCATCGCTCCGAGTACGCGGGACCACTGCCGGACCCGCTCGTCCGCGCGGGCGCGGGTGGTGCTGTCCTCGTGGGTCGAGGCGGTCGCGAAGGCGGCGGCCAGTTGGAAGCGGGCGTACGAGCTCGTCATGCCGACGTGGCGGGTGCTGCCCCCGCGCCCTCCGGGTCCAGAGCCCGGTGCTCTGCTGCTGAGCTACACGTCGTGGCGTTGCGCCGACGACGTTAGCGGCTGCCGCACCGTGTTTCCGGGTTGTCCACAGGGGCGGACGCCCCGGACCGGGTCAGTCGTCGGCCGGTGCCTTGTCGGCCTTGTCCTTGATGAGGTCCATGACGGACGAGTCCGTCAGCGTGGTGACGTCGCCGAGCTCCTTGTGGTCGGCGACATCGCGCAACAGGCGGCGCATGATCTTGCCCGACCGGGTCTTGGGCAGCTCGGCGACGACCATGATCTGCCGGGGCTTCGCGATCTTGCCGATCTCCTTCGAGACGTGGTCGCGCAGCTCCTGCACGAACTCGTCGCCCTCGGTGCCCTCACCCTTGCCGCGCGGGATGACGAAGGCGACGATGCCCTGCCCCGTCTGCGGGTCGGACGCACCGACGACGGCGGCCTCGGCCACCTTGGGGTGCGAGACCAGCGCCGACTCGACCTCGGTGGTCGAGATGCGGTGTCCCGACACGTTCATCACGTCGTCGACGCGACCCAGCAGCCAGTAGGACCCGTCGTCGTCCTTCTTCGCGCCGTCGCCGGCGAAGTAGAACCCCTGCTGCTCGAAGCGCTGCCAGTACGTCTCCTTGAAGCGCTCGGGGTCACCCCAGATGCCGCGGGTCATCGACGGCCACGGCTCGGTGAGCACGAGCAGGCCACCACTGCCGTTGCCGACGGCGTTGCCGTCGTTGTCGACGACCTCGGCCCCGATGCCCGGCAGCGGCCCGACGGCCGAGCCCGGCTTGAGGGTGGAGACCCCCGGTAGCGGGCTGATCATCAGCGCGCCGGTCTCCGTCTGCCACCACGTGTCGACGATGGGGGTCTTGCCGCCGCCGAAGTTCTCCCGGTACCAGACCCACGCCTCGGGGTTGATCGGCTCACCGACGGACCCCAGCACCCGCAGCGACGACAGGTCGTGCGCGGCCGGGACCTCCTCACCCCACTTCATGAACATGCGGATGGTCGTCGGCGCGGTGTACAGGATCGTCACCTTGTTGCGCTCGATCATCTCGAACCAGCGGTGCTCGTCCGGGTGGTTCGGGACGCCCTCGTACATGAACGAGGTCGTGCGGTTGGCCAGCGGTCCGTAGACGATGTAGCTGTGGCCGGTGATCCAGCCGATGTCCGCGCCGCACCAGTAGAGGTCCTCGTCGGGCTTGAGGTCGAACACGGCCCAGTGCGTCCACGCGGCCTGCGTGAGGTAGCCGCCGGACGTGTGCAGGATGCCCTTGGGCTTGCCCGTGGTGCCGGACGTGTACATGACGAACAGCGGGTGCTCGCTGTCGAAGAACTCGCACTGGTGCTCGGGCGAGGCCTGTTCGACGGTGTCGTGCCACCAAACGTCGCGACCCTCGGTCCAGGCGACGTCCTCACCGGTGCGCTTGACGACGAGCACCGAGCGGACGTCCGGACACTGCTCCAGCGCCTCGTCGACGGCCGGCTTGAGCGACGACGCCGCCCCGCGCCGGTACCCGCCGTCGGACGTGATGACCACTTGCGCGTCGCAGTCCTGGATGCGGTCGCGCAGGGCCGCGGACGAGAAGCCGCCGAACACCACCGTGTGCGGGGCGCCGAGCCGGGCACACGCCAGCATCGCGACGACCGTCTCGGGGATCATCGGCATGTAGATCGCGACGCGGTCGCCGGTCTTCACGCCGAGCTCGACCAGCGTGTTGGCGGCGCGGCAGACGTCGTCCTTGAGCTGCGCGTACGTGATCTCACGTGTCTCGTCGGCGGGTTCGCCCTCCCACCGGATCGCGACCTGGTCGCCGTGGCCGTCCTCGACGTGCCGGTCGACGCAGTTGTAGGCGACGTTGAGCCGTCCGCCGACGAACCACTTCGCGAACGGTTTGTCGGACCAGTCGAGCACCTCGGACCACTTCTGGTCCCAGCTCAACCGCTCGGCGGCCTTCTCCCAGAACGCGAGCCGGTCCCGGCCCGCCTCGTCGAACGCGGCGGCGGTGACGTTGGCGGTCTTCGCGAACTCCGCGTCCGGCTCGAAGCGGCGGTCCTCGTTGGACAGGTTCGACAGCGTCGACTCACTCATGCGCGTCCCCGCTTCGCTCCGGGCGCGCACGAGGCTCCGAGCACGCTGTGCCGATGATTCGCTCGCTGACGCTCACTCATGATGTCAACGTATCCATGGGCGGGGTGTACCGAAACCCGCCGTTCGCTCAGTCGGTGCCGGGCTCCGGCGGCCTGCTCGCGGCGTGGAGGGCGCGCAGCTTGCGCATGGTGTCGACGGCGTACTCGCCGTCCATGCGCTGCACCGCGTAGATCGCGAGCCGCTCGTTGCCCGGCAGTCGCAGCTGTGCGAACCGCACCGACTTCGGGAACTCGACCGCGACGACGGCCTCCCACGGGATGAACCGGTAGGAGCCGAGGTAGCTCTTGCTGTGCACGCCCGTGGCGTCCGCCCGCATCCGCGGCCGGGCCGGGAGCCGCAACCCACCGGCGACGATCAGCCCGAGGATCACGGTGAAGATCTGGTCGCTCTCGGCGAAGTAGGCGCCCGCGTTCGCGTCCTTCATGAAGATCGCGACGAGGACGAACACGATCAGCGCCACCGCGGCGCTCGCGTTGGCGATGCGCGCCGTCTTGACCGGACGGGCCTCGACGACGGTCCCGGTGTCGCTGCCGGTGTCGCTCACGGACGCTCCCCCGCTCACAGCCGGCAGGCCGCGATCGCGGTGACGAGGACGCCCCGGGCGCCGAGCTCCCAGAGCTCGTCCATGACGCGGTTGGTGTCGCGCCGCTTGACCATCGAGCGGACGGCGCACCAGCTCTTCTCGTGCAGCGGCGCCACCGTGGGCGACTCGATGCCGGGCGTGATGGCCACCGCCTGCGCGACGAGTGCCTCGGGGATGTCGTAGTCCATCATCACGTACTGCCGGGCGATGATCACGCCCTGCAGCCGCCGCACCAACTGGTCGACGGCGGCCTGCGCCGACTCGCCGCCCTGCCGGCGCACCAGCACCGCCTCGCTGGTCAGCAGCGGCTCGCCGAACACCTCGAGGCCGGCGTTGCGCAGGGTCGTGCCGGTGGAGACGACGTCGGCGATCACGTCGGCGACGCCGAGCTTGACCGACGTCTCGACGGCACCGTCGAGCCGGATGACCTCGGCGGAGATGCCGTGCCTGGTCAGGTAGGACGTCACGACGCCCTCGTAGGCGGTGGCGATGCGCTTGCCGGCGAGCTCGTCGACGGACGCGATCGTGCCGGCGATGGCCGCCCAGCGGAACGTCGAGCCACCGAAGCCGAGCGGCAGGATCGGGTCGGCCTTTGCGCCGGAGTCGAGCAGCAGGTCCTCGCCGGTGATGCCGACGTCGAGCTGGCCGGAACCGACGTAGGTCGCGATGTCACGCGGCCGGAGGAAGAAGAACTCGGTGTCGTTGTCGGCGTCGTACAGGACGAGCTCGCGGCTGTCGCGGCGCTGGCGGTAGCCGGCCTCGACGAGCATCTGGCTGGCGGGCTCGGCGAGCGAGCCCTTGTTGGGAACGGCGATGCGGAGCATGAACAGTGCCTTGTCCGTGGGTAGGGGCGGTGGGCGCTCCTACAGATGTCGGTAGACGTCCTCGAGCTCGACGCCGGCGCCGAGCATGATCACCTGGATGCGGTAGAGCAGCTGGCTGATCTCCTCTGCCGCGCGCTCGGCCGACTCGTGCTCGACCGCCATCCACACCTCGGCGGCCTCCTCGACGACCTTCTTGCCCTGCTCGTGCACGCCGGCGTCGAGGGCGGCGACCGTGCCCGACCCCTCGGGACGGTCGCGTTGGCGTTCCCGCAGCTCGGCGTACAGCTCGTCGAAGGTCTTCATCTCGGGGCCCAGCCTACCGAGGGGGCCTCAGCGCTCGGCGCGCCGCAGCCGCCAGGGTCTCAGGTGGCTGAAACCGCGCACCGACTCCGGGCGCACCGACTTGAGGTAGAAGCGCTCGTCACCGTGGAGCGTCTCGCGCATCACCTTGTCGACCAGCACCGTGCCGGGACGCGCGATGGACGTCAGCCGGCTCGCGATGTTCACGGTCGAGCCGTAGACGTCGCCCAGCCTGCTCACCACCGGTCCGAACGCCACCCCGCCCCGCAGCGGCGGGAGGTCGGTGGGCCCGTCGTCCCGTTCGACGAGGTCCAGCGCGATGTCGGCGGCGGCGACGGCGTCCTCGGCCTGGAACATGACCTCGTCGCCGATGGTCTTGACGATGCGGCCGCCGTGCCCGCCGACGACGTCGGTGGCCAGCGATTCGAAGGCCTCCAGCAACCGCCGCAGCTCGGCCTCGGTGGCGCGTCGGGTCAGGGCCGTGAAGCCGGACATGTCCACGAAGCCGATCGCGAGCTCGGTCGCGAGCGAGGCCGAGACGTCCGACCCGGACGGCGTCGCCCGGGCCGCGGCACGCGCGAAGAAGGCGACCAGCTGCCGACGCCACACGTAGTTCTGCAGCTGCTCGATCGGCGGGCCGACCTCGTGCACGACGTCGACCAGCGCGTCGGCCGACCGCAGCACGTCGGGGTGGTCGGCGAGGGTCTGCAGGATGAGCTGTCCCTGCCACGAGGCGAGCCGCGAGAAGGTCTGTCCGAACAGGCGCGTCATCGCCGACACCAGTTCGTCGTCGGCGAACCCGGTGCCGCGCAGCTGCTGGACGAGTTTCACGGCCTCGACGTCACGGTCGGTGTAGACGGCGTCGTCGGCCGTCCCGGTCGCGAAGCCGAGTGCCCGCCACAGCGACGCGGCCTCGTCCCGGGTGACCCCGGCCCGCTCGGCCACCTCGTCGGCGGTCCAGCGGCGCGGGCCGTCGAGCAGGGCCTGCTCGACGCGCTCGAACAACCGGGGGACGTCGACGGCGGCGGCCTCGGCGATCTGCCCGACCGGTTCGGCAGCGCCCGCTGCGGCGTCCTCCGGCGGGTCGGCAGCGGCGCCGGGGTCGGTCACGACGGGCGGGTCAGCCGGTCGTGTGCACGACGAGGACGTCGATGGGCATGTGGCGGACGATGTCCTGCGGCACCGAGCCGAGGATCCGTCCGGCCAGGGTGTTGAGGCCGCGGTTGCCCACGACGATGAGGTCTGCGTCGCGCTGCTTCACGAGCTCGCGCAGCGAGGCGGACGGCTTGCCCTGCAGGGTCACCGTCTCGACGGACGTCGCGCCCGCCGCGGCGGCGCGGTCACGGGCGCGGCTGACGGTGTCCTCGGCGGGTGCGGACCCGACCACCTGGTAGGCGTCCTCGCCGAGTGCGTCCTGGGCGGACGTGTCGGGCTTCTCGGGCTCGTAGGCGCAGGCGACGACGAGGGTCGCGCCGGTGTCGGCGGCGATGGCTCCGGCGCGGTCGACGGCGAGGAACGAGGTGTCGGAGCCGTCCGTGCCGACGACGATCGTGCGGTAAGCGGCCATGGTGCGGATCAACCTTTCGCGGGGAACGGTCGCTGCCGACCCTAGCGGCAGCGGCGGTCAGCCGCGCGGGTACGCGCGGACCAGGAGGGCGGTCGCGAGGGCCGCCTGCGCGGCCTCGTGACCCTTGTCCTCGTGGGACTCGGGCAGCCCGGCGCGGTCGAGCGCCTGCTGCTCGTCGTCGCAGGTGAGCAAGCCGAACCCGACGGGCACGCCGAAGCGGACGGACACGTCGGTGAGCCCGTCGGTCGCGGCCTGGCACACGTAGTCGAAGTGCGGAGTGCCACCGCGGATGACGACGCCCAGCGCGACGATGGCGTCGAAGCCCTGCGTGCCGACGCCGCGGGCGAGCCGTCCGGCTACGACCGGCAGCTCGAACGCGCCCGGCACGCGGAACTCGGTCACCCGCTCGACGCCGGCCTCGGCGAGCGCCCGGCGGGCGCCGTCGAGCAACCCGTCCATGACGGCGGTGTGCCACTGCGCGGCGACCACGGCCACGCGCAACCCGCTTGCACCCTCCACCGACAGCGCCGGTGCGCCCTCGCCGCTCAACTCCCCGCCTCCGTCTCGTCGAAGAAGTCGTCGGCGTGACCCATGCGGTCACGCTTGGTCTGCAGGTAGCGCAGGTTCTCGGGGTTGGCGTGCACGGGCAACGGTTCGCGGCCCAGGATGCGCAGCCCGTAGCCCTCGAGGCCGGCACGCTTCGCCGGGTTGTTGGTGAGCAGCCGCATCGACCTGATGCCGAGGTCGACGAGAATTTGCGCACCTGTGCCGTAATCACGCGCGTCGGCAGGCAGACCGAGCTCGAGGTTGGCGTCGACGGTGTCGGCCCCGGCGTCCTGCAGCTGGTAGGCCTGCAGCTTGTGCAGCAGGCCGATGCCGCGGCCCTCGTGGCCGCGCATGTACAGCACCACCCCGCGACCCTCCTTCGCGACGGCCGCGAGCGCGGCGT
Organism: Jatrophihabitans fulvus; assembly: GCF_054781375.1. Lineage (NCBI taxonomy): Bacteria > Bacillati > Actinomycetota > Actinomycetes > Jatrophihabitantales > Jatrophihabitantaceae > Jatrophihabitans > Jatrophihabitans fulvus. The sequence goes on along the minus strand of NZ_BAAGUN010000001.1, from coordinate 1,085,874 downwards.
CCAGCTGGGGTCCGCAGTCACAACGCAGCGAGCCGAACACGTCGCCGGTGAGGCACTCGCTGTGGGCGCGCACGAGCACGTCCTCACCGTCGCCGATGTCGCCGTAGACGAAGGCGAGGTGCTCGCGTTCGTCGTAGCTGGACGAGTAGCCGAACGCCGTGAACTCGCCGTAGCGCAGCGGCACGCGGGCCGAGGCGACGCGCGTCACCAGCTTCTCGAACCGGCGGCGGTAGGCGATGAGGTCGGCGATCGAGATCAGCGCGAGCTCGTGCTCGTCGGCGAAGGCCCGCAGTTCGGCGGCGCGGGCCATGCCGGCCGGGTCCTTCTCGCTGACGACCTCGCACAGCACGCCGGCGGGGTGCAGCCCGGCCAGCGTGGCCAGGTCGACGGCGGCCTCGGTGTGGCCCGGACGGCGCAGCACGCCGCCGTCCTTCGCGCGCAACGGCACGACGTGGCCGGGGCGGGCGAACGCGGTGGCGTCGGAGTCGGGGTCGGCCAGCAGCCTGATGGTGTGGGCGCGGTCGGCGGCCGAGATGCCCGTGGTCACGCCCTCGCGCGCGTCGACGGTCACGGCGTAGGCGGTGCCGCGACGGTCCTGGTTCGAGTGCACCATCGGCGGCAGGTCGAGCCGGTCGGCGTCCGCCTCGGTCAGCGACGCGCAGACGTACCCGGACGTGTAGCGGACCATGAACGCGACGAGCTCGGGGGTCGCGAGTTCGGCGGCGAAGATGAGGTCGCCCTCGTTCTCACGGTCCTCGTCGTCGATGACGACGACCGCACGCCCGGACTTGATGTCCGTGATCGCGCGCTCGATGGGGTCGAGTCGGACGGGGCTGCTCACGCGCGGGTGTCCAGCAGTCGGGCCACGTACTTCGCGAGCACGTCCACCTCCAGGTTCACGGGGTCGCCCTCAGACTTGTTCCCGAGCGTGGTGGCGCGCAACGTCTCTGGGATCAAGCCCACCTCGAACCAGTCGGGCCCGACGGCCGAGACCGTGAGCGACACGCCGTCGACGGCGATCGACCCCTTCTCGGCGACGTAACGGGCCAGCTCGGCCGGCAGGCCGAAGCGGACGGTCTCCCACACGTCACCCGGTGTGCGCGACACCACGCTTCCGGTGCCGTCGACGTGGCCCTGCACGACGTGGCCGTCGAGGCGGGCGTCCGCGCGCACCGCGCGCTCGAGGTTGACGCGGTCGCCGACGGCGAGGGCACCGAGCGACGAGCGCGACAGTGTCTCGCCCATCACGTCGAAGGCGATCTCGACCTGCCCGGCGGCGCCGTCCCATCCGACGACGGTGAGGCACACGCCGTCGACGGCGATGGACGCGCCGTGCACGAGGTCGTCGGTGATCGTGGCGGCGCGGACGGTCAGCACCGCCGACTCGCTGCGGCCGGCGTTGCTGAGCGCGACGACCTCGCCCGTCTCCTCGACGATTCCGGTGAACACTCGATCTCCCGTCAGGCTTCGTCCCACTGCGGCCGGGCGACGATCTTGACGTCGTCCCCGATGCGCGCGACCGACTCGATGTCCAACCGCAGCGCGTCGGTCAGTGTTCCGATACCTGCGTCACCCAGGGCCGACGGCCCGGAGCCGAGAAGGGTCGGCGCGAGGTAGGCGACGACCTCGTCGATGCAGCGGGCCTCGACGAACGCGCCCGCCAGGGTGGGCCCGCCCTCGAGCAGCACCTGCCGCACCCCGCGGTCGTAGAGGGCCTTCAGCGCGAACTGCGGCACCGCGGTGTCGAGCACCAGGGTCTCGGCGGCGTCGTCGAGAACGCGGGCGTCCGGGGCCACGCGGTGGCGGCGGTCGAGCACGACCCGCAGTGGCTGGCGCCCCACGGGCAGCGCCGTGCCCACCTCGGGCTCGGCGGGGCGGACGGTCAGGTGCGGGTCGTCGGCCAGCACGGTGCCGCTGCCGACCACGATCGCGTCGACCACCGCACGCAGGTGGTGGGCGTCGGCACGCGAGGCCGCGGAAGAGATCCACCGGGCGGTCCAGTCGGCGGCGGCGACGCGACCGTCCAGGGTGGCCGCGTACTTCCAGGTGACGAACGGCCTGCCGGTGCGCATCGCGTGCAGCCACGGGCGCAGCGCCCCGCTGGCCGCGGCGTGCTCCTCGATGCCGCCGGCGACCTCGACCCCGGCCTCGCGCAGCGCTGCCGCCCCGTCGGCTGCCTCGGGGTTGGGATCGGTGACGGCGAAGACCACCCGGCGGACGCCGGCCTCGAGCAGCGCCTCGACGCAGGGACCGGTGCGTCCGGTGTGGTTGCACGGTTCGAGGGTGACGACGACGGTGCCGCCGCGCGCGGCCTCCCCCGCCGCGCCGAGGGCGACCACCTCGGCGTGCGGGCCACCGGCGGGGGTGGTGGCCCCCTCACCGGCCAGCCGTCCGTCCGCCGACAGCACCACGGCGCCGACCGCCGGGTTCGGGCTCGTCGTGCCGCGCACCAGGTCTGCCAGCGCCAGCGCCCGATGCATGGCGGCCTGCTCGGCCTCGGTGACCGTCATGCACGTGCCATGGCGGTGCGGGCCTGGTCGCGCAGCGCCTCGACCGCGCGGGACGGGTCGTCGGCACCGAACACGGCCGAGCCCGCGACGAACACGTCGGCGCCGGCCTCGGCGGCAGCCTCGATGGTGTCGGGCGCGATGCCGCCGTCGACCTCGACGAACAGTCGCAGGTGACCCGAGCGCACGTGCTCGCGCGCCCACCGCACCTTCGGCAGCGTCTCGGCCATGAACTCCTGCCCGCCGAAGCCGGGCTCGACGGTCATCACCAGCAGCGTGTCGAACTCGCGCAGCAGGTCGAGATAGGGCTCGATCGGGGTACCGGGCTTGACCGACAGGCCGGCCAGCGCCCCGGCCGCGCGGATCGCGCGTGCCGTCTCGACCGCGTCGTCGCCCGCCGCCTCGACGTGGAAGGTCACGTTCGTCGCGCCCGCCTCGGCGTACCCGGGGGCCCAGCGCAGCGGGTCGTCGATCATGAGGTGGCAGTCGAGCGGCAGCTCGGTGGCGGCGTACAGGCTCTTCACCACGGGCAGCCCGAGCGTCAGGTTGGGCACGAAGTGGTTGTCCATCACGTCGACGTGCAGCCAGTCGGCCCGCGACACGCTGTCGGCGGCGTCCGCCAGCCGGGCGAAGTCGGCGGACAGGATGCTGGGCGCGATCATCGGCTCGGCGCCGCCGGAATGGGCCGTTCCGTGCCCGGGATTCGTCACCACCCTGACCTTAGCGACGATGGGCCGGGCCGGTTCCGCAGGGACGTTGGACCCGATCTTCTCCACGGTCCGGGCAAACCGGTCCGCCCGTCTGGGCAGTGCGACGACGAGATGTTTGGCTGCGCGCGACCTCGATCTCCCCGCTCGACAGGAGCCCACGGTGACCGCTGCGCGACGCCTCGCCCTCTGCGTACTCGTCGGTGCTGCGCTGACCGTGTCCGCGTGCGGATCGGACGGCGGAACGACCGTGTTCGGCGGCACCTCGGACCCGTCGGCGGCGGCGTCGGGTGCCGATCCGGCCGCAGCGTCCGACCCCGCGGCGTCCGATCCTGCCGCCTCCGACCCCGCAGCCTCCGACCCCGCCTCCGCCCCCGCCTCCGACGACGCCGGGACCACGAGCGGCTCGACGACGCCGAGCGCGGCCAGCGGCATCGGGGCGTGCACGGACCCCGGGGCGAGCTGGTGCGACACCTTCTCCGACGAGGACAGCGGGTGGGAGTCGCACGAGCCCACCAGCACCTCTGACTTCACCAGTGGCTACGACACGGCCACCGAGACGTACCACCTCGCCAACCCGCAACCGGGCCTCAACTACGCCACCGCCCCGGTCAGGACGACGGGCTTCACGCCGACGGGCAGCGTCCAGCTCGACGTCGACCTCGGCACCCGCAACGCCGCCAGCGGCGGTGCCGGCTTCGTGTGCTGGAGCGCGACGGCGCGCAACGGCACCGGGTACTCCGGGTTCGTGCTCACCCTCACGTCGTCGGTCGCGATCATTTCCGTCCGCAGCGCCACCGACGGCGTCGACCACGTCATCGCCAAGCGGACCGGCGTTTCCGGCCTGACCTCGGGCACGTCGCAGCACTTGTCGGCCCAGTGCGTGCAGCGCGCCGACGGGTCGGCCTTCCTGGCGATGCGCCTGGACGGCACGCCGCTGGTCAGTACGACGTACGCCAACTCGACGAGCACGTACTCCTGGAGCGTCTCCCCCGAGGTCGCGCTGCAGGTGCACGGCCCGGCGGACGTGTACTTCGACGACTTCGCCGTCAGCAGGATCCAGGGCAGTTAGGCCGGTCAGGCCCGCACGAGCGCGAGGAACATCGCGTCGGTGCCGTGGCGGTGCGGCCACAGCTGCACCGTCGGCCCGTCGCCCAGGTCGGGGACGCCGGGGAACAGCGGCCGTGCGTCCTCGAGCCGGTGGCCGGCCACGACGTCGGTCGTCTCGGCGGGGTGCGGCGAGCAGGTGACGTAGGCGACCACCCCACCCGCACGGGTGACCCGCAGCGCGGCGGCGAGCAGCTCGCGCTGCAGCGCGGCCAGCTCGGCCACGTCGTCGGCGCGCCGCCGCCACCGGGCCTCGGGACGGCGCCGCAGCGCGCCGAGTCCGGTGCACGGCGCGTCGAGCAGCACCCGGTCGTAGGACCCCTCGAGCGCGCGGGCGTCACCGACGGTGACCTCGACGCCCCAGTGCGCGGTGACCGATCGCACCAGCTCGGCACGGTGCTCGCGTCGCTCGTTGGCGACGAGCGTCGCCCCGCGGCCGGCGGCCAGCGCGGCGAGCAACGCCGCCTTGCCGCCGGGACCGGCACAGGCGTCGAGCCAGCGGGCGTCCGGCCCGTCGAGCGGCGCGGCGGCGAGCGCGAGCGCGCACAGCTGGCTGCCCTCGTCCTGGACGCCCGCGCGCCGTTCGCGCACCGCGGCGAGCGACCCGGGTTCGCCGCCGTCGAGCCGCACCGCGTAGGGCGAGTACGGACCGGCCACCCCGCCGGCCTCGAGCAGTTCGTCGCGGGTGCTGCGGCCGGGCCAGGCCACGAGGTGCGTCTGCGGCCGGGCGTCGTCGGCCTCGAGCGCGCGGCCGGTCTCGGCGAGGTCGCCGGACGGGTCGTCGCCGAGCGCGGCCGCGAACGCGTCCGCGATCCACACCGGGTGCGCGTGCCGCAGGGCGAGCGCCTCGAGCGGCGGCAGGTCGCGGGTCAGTTGGTCTGTCCAACCCTGCCAGTCGTGCGCGGACACCTTGCGCAGGACGGCGTTGACGAAGCCGCCGGCCCGTCCGTGGCCGACAGCGGGCGCGAGGTCGACGGTGGTGGTCACCGCGGCGTGGGCGGGGATACGGGTGCGCAGCAACTGGTAGGCGCCGAGCCGCAGCAGGTCGAGGACGCCGGGGTCGACCTCGCGCAGATCGCGGTCGACGCAGCGGGCCAGCACCGCGTCGAGCGTGCCCTGCGCGCGCAACGCGCCGTAGCCGAGCTCGGTCGCGAGCGCCGCGTCGCGTCCTTCGAGCCGGCGCTCGGTGATCAGCCGCGGCAGCGCCAGGTTGGCGTACGCGTCGTCGGCGCGGACGGCCACGAGCAGGTGCCAGGCGACCTGCCGGGCCGGATCAACCGGACCACGACGAGGACGGTTCTGCGAGCGCTGTGGGCGCTGTGGCCGGCGGGGCCGCTCAGCCACACCGCTCCCCCGGTTCGAGCCGCGCCCCGCGGGCCCAGTCGGCGGCCGGCATCGGACGCTTGCCGGCCGGCTGCACGGTGCCCAGCGCAACCTCGAGCGTGCCGGTGCCGGCGAGCACGGCGTCGCGCACGACGGCCAGTTCGCCCGGCGCCAGCGAGGTGCCGGCACGCAGCGAGACGGCACCCAGCTTGATCCGCTCGCCGCGGAAGGTCGTCCAGGCACCGGGGTTGGGCCAGCAGGCGCGGGTCAGCCGTTCGACGTGACGTCCGGGTTCGGCCCACGGCACCTCGGCGTCGGCGACCTCGATCTTGGGGGCGAAGGACACACCGTCGGCGCTCTGCGGCTGGGGGTCCAGCACGCCGTCCTCGATGCCGTCCATGGTGGCCACCATCAATCCCGCACCGCTGTCGGCCAGCCGTTCGAGCAGATCGCCCGCGGTGTCGGTCGGCCGGATCGCCTCGGTGACGACTCCGAACACCGGGCCGGTGTCGAGGCCCTTCTCGATGAGGAACGTCGACGCGCCGGTGACGTCGTCACCGTGCAGGATCGCGTGCTGCACCGGCGCCGCGCCGCGCCAGGCCGGCAGCAGCGAGAAGTGCAGATTCACCCAGCCGTGGGTGGGAATCTCCAACGCACTGGGCGGCAGCAACGCGCCGTAGGCGACGACGGGGCAGCAGTCGGGCCCGAGTTCGCGCAACTGCTTCTGGAAGTCGGGGTCGGACGGCGTCGCCGGGCTCAGCACCGGAATCCCCACCTCACGGGCGGTGGCCGCCACGGGCGACTCGGTGGTACGGCGCCCGCGGCCGGCGCGCGCCGGCGGGCGGGTGACGACCGCGACCACCTCGTGGCGGGGCGACTCGAGCAGCGCGCGCAGCGTGGGAACGGCCGGCGACGGGGTGCCGGCGAGGACGAGCCGCATTACCGCGGACGCGGGGACTCGTGCGGGCTGACCTTGACCGTGGGCGCGGGCAGGCCCGCCCACTCCGCCTCGCGGATGGCCTTCATGGCCGCCTTGCGGGCCTCGGGGTCGAGCCGGTCGACGAACAGGACGCCGTCGAGGTGGTCGGTCTCGTGCTGGATGGCGCGCGACAGCATGGCCGAACCCTCGATGGTGATCGGATCGCCGTACATGTTCTGGCCGTGGGCGATGACGTGTTCGCGCCGGCGGCAGTCGAACTGCAGTCCCGGGATGGACAGGCAGCCCTCGGGGCCGTCCTGCTCCTCGTCGGACGGGAAGTGCAGCACCGGGTTGATCAGGTGCCCCGAACCCCCGCCCTCGCGGATGTGGAAGGTGAACACCCGCAGCCCGACCCCGATCTGCGGCGCCGCCAGGCCCTGGCCGGGCGCGTCCATCATCGTCTCGGTGAGGTCGGCGACGAGGGTGCGCAACTCCTTGTCGAAGTCGGTCACGACGTCGGCCGGGGTGCGCAGGACGGGGTCGCCGAAGAGTCGGATGGGCTGAACGGTCACATTTTCGAGTTTAGGCGAGCACGCGTGCCTGAGATTTAGTTAGGATGCCTAACGAACGAAAGGACACCCGTGTCACTGTTGAACCGCGCGACCACTCCGGCCGCCCCGTCCGACCGTCCCGACGACCACGCGGCAGCGCACGAGCGCCGCGTCGCGCTGTCGGTCACGACGGTCGGCATCCTGGCCGCCACGCTGAACTCCTCGATCCTGCTCATCTCGCTGCCGGCGATCTTCCGCGGCCTAGGCCTCGATCCCCTGGCGCCGCAGAACATCTCCTACCTGCTGTGGATGCTGATGGGTTTCCTGCTCGTCACCGCCGTGCTCGTGGTGACGTTCGGACGCCTCGGCGACCAGTACGGCCGGGCGAAGCTGTTCAACCTGGGCTTCCTGATCTTCACCGTGGGCTCGATCGGGTGCGCACTCGTGCCCAACGGCGGTGCCGCGGGTGCGCTCGAGATCATCATCTGGCGCATCGTGCAGGGTGTCGGCGGCGCGATGGTCATGGCGAACTCGACCGCGATCATCACCGACGCGTTCCCGCCCGCCCGCCGCGGTTTCGCGCTCGGCGTCAACCAGGTCTCGGCCCTCGCGGGGTCGTTCCTCGGTCTCATCATCGGCGGACTGCTCTCCGAGTGGGACTGGCGCGCGGTGTTCTGGGTCAGCGTCCCGATCGGCGTGTGGGGCACGTGGATGGGGTACCGCACCCTGCACGACAAGCCGCGCGACACGTCACGCCGGATCGTCATCGACTGGTGGGGCAACCTGGCGTTCGGCGTCGGTCTCATCGCCCTGCTGATCGGCATCACCTACGGCCTGCAGCCCTACGGCGGCCACACCATGGGCTGGACCTCGCCGCTCGTGCTGACCTGCGGCCTCGGTGGGCTGGCGTTGCTCGTCGCGTTCGTGGCCATCGAGTTGCACGTGGCCGAGCCGATGATCGACATGCGGTTGTTCCGCATCCGCGCGTTCTCCGCCGGGCAGGCGGTCAACCTGCTGGCCTCGATGTCGCGCGGTGGCCTGCAGTTCATGCTCATCATCTGGCTGCAGGGCATCTGGCTGCCGCTGCACGGCTACGACTTCGAGGACACCCCGCTGTGGGCGGGCATCTACATGGTTCCGCTGACGCTCGGCTTCCTCGTCGCCGGACCCGCGTCCGGCGCGATCTCCGACCGTTTCGGCGCTCGTGCCTTCGCCACCGGCGGCCTGCTGCTCACCGCTGCCACCTTCGCCGGGCTGATCGCGCTGCCCGCGGACTTCGACTACCGCATCTTCGCGGCGCTGCTGGCCCTCAACGGCATCGGCATGGGCCTCATGGCCGCACCGAACTCCGCCGCCATCATGAACGCGGTGCCGGCGTCCTCGCGCGGCGCCGCCTCCGGCATCCGGGCCACCGGCATGAACGCCGGCATGGTGCTGTCGATGGGCGGGTTCTTCACGCTCATGGCCGTGGGCCTGGCCGGACGGCTGCCGGACGCGATGAACTCCGGTCTGGTGCAGGCGGGCGTCGACCCGTCCCAGGCGGCCGCGGCGTCGCACGCCTCCCCCGTCGGCATCCTGTTCGCCGCGTTCCTCGGCGGTAATCCGATCAAGGAACTCGTCCCCAACGCGAGCCCGGCCGTCGCCGACAAGATCTACAACGGCTCCTTCTTCCCCGACCTCATCAGCGATCCGTTCCGCCACGGCCTCGCGATCGCGTTCACCGCGTCGATCGTCATGCTGCTGGTCGCCGCGGGTGCCTCGCTCATGCGCGGCAAGAAGTTCGTGCACGCCGACGCCCACAGCGACTCCGTCGTCGGCGCCATGGAGGACGGCCTGGCCCGCGAGGGCGACGCGCTCGCCGTCCCGGCCGTGCCCGGCGAAGAGGTCGCGTACGAGGACGCCGTCGCCGGCGGACGCCACCGCGACTGACCCCTGCGTGCGGGACGGGTCAGAGCTCGTCCCGCACGCCGGCCTCGGCCTCGACGCCGTCGTCGCCACGCCGCAGCGTCGGCAGTACCGCACGTCCCGTCACGTCCTCGAGCGTGTACGCGACACCCGCGTACAACCCCACCGCACTCAGCGCGAGTCCGATGCAGCCGCTGACGGTCGCGGACGCCGCCGAACCGCCGAGTTCGAACACCCCTGACGTGACGAAGCGGACGGCTCCCAGCGCGACGATGACGGCGATCAACGGTTTGCTGCGGACGGAGGTCGACAACGGCGCGAGCAACGCCGCCGCGGCGGCGATCAGCAGCAGCCCCAGCGCCGGACTGTGTCCTCCCGGTGGGGTGACGAGGCCGACCAGGCCGGTCGCCGTCCAGGTGCCGGCGTACACCGCGGCGGCCACGGCGAAACCGCCGTCGCGGGCGAGGACGGCAAAGACGAACCCGAGCAGCTGCAACGGCGCGACGAAGCCAAGCAGGCACAGCGCGAGCGCCTGACCCTGGTCGTCGGCCAGCCAGCCGAACTGCTTGCCGCACAGCATCAGCGAGCCGACCGTGAGGCCGAGCAGGCCCACGGGCAGGGGCGAGGCCAGCGGACGACCCTGCGACCCGTCCTTGTGGTCGCCGTCGTCCTTCTGCTCGTCGTCGCGCGCACGAAGACCTTCGCGCACAGGATTGCCGTCAGCGCCCACGGCCCCACGGTGCCCGCGCGAGCGCCCTTTCTACCCGTCGTGGGTCCGAAAATCCCACCGACTCGCCGGTAACCGATCAACCCCACCGAACTGGTTACAACGCGCACCCATCGGGCATCACTGACACATCAGCGTCAGCGAGTGGTCCGCAACCGGAGCGGACGCCGCGCGCCCCTTCCAAGGAGACACTCACATGCTCGGACTGATCATCAGCCTCATCGTCATCGGCCTCATCGCCGGCGCCGTGGCCCGGCTGCTCATCCCCGGCAAGCAGGACATCTCGATCCCGATGACGATCCTCATCGGCATCGTCGGCTCGTTCGTCGGCGGGTTCCTCGGCTACCTCATCTTCCACAAGGACAGTTCCGAGGGCTTCTTCCAGCCGTCCGGCATCATCGGCTCGATCATCGGTTCCGTGATCGTGCTGCTCATCTGGCTGAAGGTCGGCGGCCGCCGTACGGTGCGCGGCTGACACCAGAACTCACAGCACCTGGAGCGGGTCGAGGTCGATCCGCACCGGGTCGGCGTCGCGGCGGGCCGATCGGCCCGCCGCGGCGGTCTTTAACGCGCGGGCGAGCGCGACGCCCTCTCCGCGCCGGACGCGGACGAGCACCCGCTCGGTGTCGTCGCCGGCGGGCACCGGCCCGACGACGTCCGCCGACGCGGGCAGGTGGGCGGCGGCCATCAGTTCCGCCACCGCCACCGGCGTGCCGGTGAGCGAGGCCATGCGCGTGGCCGGCGGCAGGCCGAGCTCGTCGCGTTCGCTCAGTTCGCGCCGCGCCGCGCCGCCCGGGTCCCACCGCACGAGCGCCTGGACGACCGGCAGGCCGGCGTCGGCGCCGACGACCACCGTGCCGCCCGGACGGACGAGCGCCGCCGCGTTGCACCATCGGCGCAGGGTCTCCTCCCCGGCGCGCAGGTCGGGGCGTGACAGCAGCGCCCACCCGTCGAGCAGCAGCGCGGCGCCGTAGCCGCCGGCCGCGGGCGGTTCGGCACCGGGCGTGGCGACGACCACGGCGGGTGCCGCGTCGACGGCATCGACGACCCGGTCGCCGCCCGACGTGCGGACGGTCACCCCGGGGAACGCCCGCCCGAGCTCCTCGGCGGTGCGCGCCGAACCGACGACGACCGCACGCAGGGCACGCCCGCCGCACTCGGGACACCGCCAGTCGGCCGCGGGCCGACCGCACCACCGGCAGCTGGGCACGCCCTCGCCGTGGGCGGCGAGCGGGCCGCTGCAGACCGTGCAGCGCGCGGGGGTGCGGTCGCGGGCGCACGCGAGGGCGGGCACGTAACCGCCGCGGGGCACCTGGACGAGCACGGGCGCCCCCGCGGCCAGCGCCTCGCGTGTGGTGCGCCAGGCCAGGCTGGGCAGTCGTGCCGCCGCGGCCGCCGGGTCGCGTGCCACCTCGATGTCGTCGCCCACCGGACGCACCCGGGGCATCGCGGCGCGCAACACCGCCCGGTCGGCGACCACTTCGTGAGCCCAGTTCGTCTCGAGCAGCAGCTGCGCCTCGGCGGTGCGGGCGAAGCCCGCGACCAGCAGCGCCGCGCCCGTCATCGCGCTGCGCAGCGCGAGCACGTCGCGCACGTGCGGGTAGGGCGCCCGCGGTTCGGCGTGCAGGTCGTCGCCGTCGTCCCAGATCGCCAGCAACCCGGGGTCGGCGACCGGCGCGTAGGCGGCGGCCCGGGTGCCGATCGCCACGCGTACGACCCCGCGCCGCACGGCCAGCCAGCGCCGGTAGCGCTCGGCGGGACCCAGATCGGCCGACAGCGCGACGTGGCGTCCCGTGCCGAGCACGCTGGTGACGGCGGCGTCGAGGCGGGCGAGGTCGCGCACGTCGGGCACGACGACGACGGCCCCACGTCCGGCGTCGTGGGCGCAGCGCACGGCCTCGGCCAACCGGTCGGCCCAGTCGTCGTCGGGCAGCACCGCCTGTACGGCGCGTGCGGCCCGTCCGTCCGCCACGGCCGCGAGGAACGCGGCACCCGCGCGGTAACGCGCGAAACCCGGATCGGGCGGGTCGGGCAGCTCCCCCGCGTCCTTGGGCACCGACGTCTCGGCCCTCGCGTGGCGTGACGGCACACCGAGCCGGACGACGTCGACGAAGTTGCCCGCCCACCGATCGGCGACGGCGCGGAACAGCGCCACCGTGTCGGCGGTCAGGACGGGTTCGTCGCCGACCGTCCGCTCGACGAACGCGAGCTGCCCCTCGTGCTCGGAACGGTCGACCCGCTCGAGCACGTACGCGTCGACCAACCGTCCGGCGAAGCGCACCCGCACCCGGGACCCGGCGTGCACGACCTCGTCGAGCGTCGCCGGCACGAGGTAGTCGAACGGGCGGTCGAGGTGCGGCAGCGGGACGTCGACCATCAGCCGCGCGACCGGGAGCGCGGCCGCCGGTTGCCGTTCGGCCCGCGGGGCGGGCGTGCGGCGGGTGCTGGTCACGGTGTCATGACTAGCAGCCGGGGACGACGATTCCGCCGTCGGGGACGCAGAACGCCCGGCACCCACGAGGGGTACCGGGCGTCGGGACAGGCGGTGTGCTTACCCGTTGGCGAGCTTCGCCAGCTGCTCGGCGCGGTCGGTGCGCTCCCACGTGAAGTCGGCGTCCTCGCGGCCGAAGTGGCCGTAGGCGGCGGTCTTCGCGTAGATCGGCCGCTTGAGGTCGAGGTCGCGGATGATCGCGGCCGGACGCAGGTCGAACGTCTGCGTGATGGCGTCCTCGATCTTGTCGATCGCGACGGTCTCGGTGCCGAACGTCTCGACGAACAGGCCCACGGGCTCGGCCTTGCCGATCGCGTACGCGACCTGGACCTCGCAGCGCGTCGCGAGCTTCGCGGCGACGACGTTCTTGGCGACCCAGCGCATCGCGTAGGCGGCGGAGCGGTCGACCTTCGACGGGTCCTTGCCGGAGAACGCGCCGCCGCCGTGGCGGGCCATGCCGCCGTATGTGTCGACGATGATCTTGCGACCGGTCAGGCCGGCGTCGCCCATCGGGCCACCGATGACGAAGCGACCGGTCGGGTTGACGAGCAGGCGGTAGTTCGAGGTGTCGATGTCGAGGCCCGACACGACCGGCGTGATGACGTGCTCCTCGATGTCCGGCTTGAGCAGGGTGTCGAGGTCGATGTCGTCGGCGTGCTGCGTGGAGAGCACGACGGTGTCGAGGCGCGCGGGCAGGCCGTCGACGTACTCGATGGTGACCTGCGTCTTGCCGTCGGGGCGCAGGTAGGGCACGGTGCCGTTCTTGCGCACCTCGGTGAGTCGCTCGGAGAGGCGGTGCGCCAGCCAGATCGGCAGCGGCATGAGCTCGGGCGTCTCGTCGCTGGCGTAGCCGAACATCAGGCCCTGGTCGCCCGCGCCCTGGGAGGCGATCTCGTCGTCGCTGGACTCGACGCGCTTCTCGTAGGCGGTGTCGACGCCCTGCGCGATGTCGGCCGACTGCGCGCCGATCGAGATGCTGACGCCGCAGGACTCGCCGTCGAAGCCCTTGCGCGACGAGTCGTAACCGATCTCGATGATGCGGTCGCGGACGAGCTTCGGGATGTCGACGTAGGCCGACGTGGTGACCTCGCCCGCCACGTGCACCTGGCCGGTCATGATGAGGGTCTCGACGGCGACGCGGCTGGCGGGATCCTCGGCCAGCAGGGCGTCCAGGATCGAGTCGCTGATCTGGTCGGCGATCTTGTCCGGGTGCCCTTCGGTGACGGACTCGGACGTGAAGAGGCGACGGGACACGAATACTCCGGCTTCTCGGCGGTGGGGACGGCCCCGGGCTCGGGGGCACGGGCCATCTCTGCACCGCAGGTAGGGAACAGATGGATTCCGCCGGAGTCTAACGAATCCCCCGGCAACGGGCCCCGTGACGCTCAGGCGCTCCCGGGATGAGCTGCCGGTCGTGCGGTGAGTCGGGCGGCGACGGCGTCCCACACGGCGGCCGCGAGCAGGTGCTTGGGGCCGCGTTCGACCTCGTGCTCGGAGCCGTCGCGGCCGAGGATCACGGCCGCGTTGTCGGGTTGGCCGAACGCGACGCCCGGGCCCACCGCGTTGACGACGAGCAGGTCGCAGCCCTTGCGCCGCAGCTTGGTGCGGCCGTGGTCGAGGACGCTGCCGGACTCGTCGCCGGTCTCGGCGGCGAACCCGACCACGACCTGGCCCGGCCGCCCGGCGGCGACGACCTCGGCCAGCACGTCCGGGTTCTCGACGAGAGCGACCGGGGACGGCGCGGAGCCGTCCTTCTTGATCTTGTGCCCGGCCGCGTCGGACGGGCGGAAGTCGGCGACGGCGGCGGCCATCACCACCGCGTCGGCGCCACCGGCGGCGGCATGGACGCCGTCGCGCAGCTCGCGGGCCGAGCCGACCGGCACGACGTCGACCCCCGCGGGCGCCGGCAGCTCGACGTTGGCGGCGACGAGGGTGACCCGGGCACCACGGGCGGCAGCGACGGCGGCCAGCGCGACGCCCTGCTTGCCCGACGAGGCGTTGCCGAGGAAGCGGACGGGATCGAGCGGCTCGCGCGTGCCGCCGGCGCTGACGACGACGTGGCGGCCGGCGAGGTCCCGCGGCAGCGCGTCCGGCCGGCGCAGCAGCAGCTCGGCCAGCAGCGCGATCTCGGCGGGCTCGGGCAGCCGGCCCTTGCCGGTGTCGGCGCCGGTGAGGCGACCCGTGGCGGGGTCGAGCACGACGCAGCCGCGGCGACGCAGGGTGGCCACGTTGTCGACGACGGCCGGGTGCTCCCACATCTCGGTGTGCATCGCGGGCACGAACAGCACCGGGCACCGTGCGGTGAGCAGGGTGTTGGTGAGCAGGTCGTCGGCCAGGCCGTGCGCCGCACGGGCGAGCAGGTCGGCGGTGGCAGGAGCGACGACGACCAGCTCGGCGCGCCGCCCGAGGCGCACGTGCGGCACCTCGTCGGCGTCGGTCCAGACGTCGGCGTGGACCGGGTGGTGCGACAGCGCTGCCCAGGTGGGCGCGCCCACGAACTCGAGCGCGGACGCGGTCGGGACGACGCGGACGTCGTGGGCGTTCTCGACCAGCTTGCGCAGCAGGTCGGCGACCTTGTAGGCGGCGATACCGCCGCCCACGCCGAGGACGACGGCGCTCACGGGTACCGGGTGGTCGGCGCGGTCAGATCGTCTCGGCGGGCGTCTCGGCCTCGGCCGGGGCGGGCTCGCTGGGCTTGAACTCGATGAGGTCGCTGTTGATCTCACGCATGGCGATCGACAGCGGCTTCTCCTGCGGCGCGGTCTCGACGAGCGGGCCGACGTACTCGAGCAGGCCCTCGCCGAGCTGGCTGTAGTAGGCGTTGATCTGACGCGCCCGCTTGGCGGCGATGATCACCAGCGCGTACTTCGACTGCGTGCGGTCGAGCAGCTCGTCGATGGGCGGGTTGGTGATGCCTTCGGGTGAGGACACGACTCAGCTCTCTGTAGCGTTCCGGGAATCGGCGCGGCGCCTGTGGTCACACGGCGCGCGTCCGACCCACCACGATACCGCGCGGGCCCTCCCGACGCCCAATCCCGCCGTCCGGCGCGCCGTTTGCATGTGCGAATGTCCGGTGCGACGATGTGCAGGTGAACCTGTCCGCCGCGCCGACCCGCGCCCTCCCCGGGCGCGGGCCCGCCGCGGCCACCGGCACGGTGCGGCGCGCGGGCCGCCCGACGCTGCTGCTGGGCAGGTCCCCGGATAATGGCCCCATGACCGATGTCGTCGCCGGGCGGTTCGCCCTGTGCGACCCCATCGCCCGTGGTGGCAGCGGCACGGTGTGGCGGGCGTTCGACCGCAAGCGCCAGGTGTTCTGCGCGGCGAAGGTGCTGCGCCGTCGGGACGCGGGCGACCTGCTGCGTTTCGTCCGCGAGCAGTCGGTGCGCATGTCGCACGACCACGTTCTCACGCCGTACTCGTGGGCAGCCGAGGACGCGCACGTCGTGATCGCCAGCGAGCTGGTCGACGGCGGGTCGGTGCACACCCTGATCAACGACTACGGCCCGCTCTCCCCCGGCACCGTCGCGGTCATGCTCGACCAGCTGCTCGAGGCGCTCGAGCAGGTGCACGGGGCGGGGCTCGTGCACCGCGACGTCAAGCCCGCGAACCTGTTGCTGCGCGCGACCGGCACCGGCCCGATCCAGCTCATGCTCAGCGATTTCGGCCTCGCGCTCGGCGCCGACGACGCCCACCTGACCCAGGTCGGCACCGTCGTCGGCACCCCGGGCTACCTCGCCCCCGAACTGGTGCGCGGCGACGTGGGGCCGTCCGTCCAGCAGGACCTCTTCGCGGCCGGGCGGGTCGCGGCCGCCCTCGCGAGCGGCGTCGAGCCGGCGCAGCTCGGCGAGCCCACGGACGTCTCGTCCCTCCCGCCCGGACGGCTGCGCGACGTCGTGGCCTCGCTCGGCTCCGTCGACCCCTCGATGCGGCCGTCGAGCGCGCAGGAGGCCCGTGCCTGGCTGCGCGACGTGCCCCGCGACCCGGTGCCGCGCACCCGCGACGGGGACGCGATCGACGTGCTGCACCAGCTGCCCCCGCTGCCGCAGGAGGCGCTCGTCGAAGCGGGCGCGGTCCCGGGCGCCGGTCCGTCGGCCGCACCGTTCGCCGTCCCGGCCGGCGAGCAGACGATCCCGCCGGGGTACGTCACCGGTCCCCCGCAACTCTCGCCGGGTGCGCCGTACGGCAGCCCGCCCGTCGCGGCACCCTCCGCCCGGCGCCGCCGGGTCGGGCTGCTGCTCGCCGCAGCGGCGGTCGTCGTCGCGGCGGGCGTGTCCGTACCGCTGCTGCTCGCGTCCGGCGACGACGCAGCGTCACCGCAGCCGCGCCCCTCCACGACACCCACGGCGACGACCGGCGGCTCCTACGACCCGCCGGGCGTGACGGTCAACCAGATCTGTTCGTTCACCGACGAGGGCGACCGGCGCGCGGCGGCAGGCGGCACCGTCCGGTGCGCCCGCACCGCCGACGGCACCTACGTCTGGGTGCGCGACTGAGCCGTCACGCGTGACGGCGACGCCGGCCGCGCAGGCCGACGATCGCGATGCCGAGCAGCACCACCACCGCGGCCGCACCGACCGCGACGGCGGCGGGCACATTGCCCGTCCCGTCCTCGGCGGCGGCCTGCACCGTCGACGCGCCCGACGTGGGCGCGGCGTAGCTCGGTGAGCCGGACGGCTCGCCGAACACCTGCACCTGCAGGGTGTAGGAGAACTTCGCGTCGCCGCCGAAGTCGTCGTTCTCCGTGGTCGTCAGCACGAAGTAGTAGTCGCCGGCGATGTCGTAGCCGGACACAGCGTCCTGCGTCGACGTGCGGTTCTCGTAGCGCACGGGGGCGAAGGTGGCGCCGGTCAACCGGTCGCCTCCCGGGTCCTCGTCCAGCGAGTAGACGCTGTCGGTGCCCGGTGCGGTCGTCACCGGCTGGCGGGCGGGGTTGCGGACGACCGCCTTCACGTCCACGGAGCCGGCGCCACCGTCGCGACCGGCGAAGGTCACCCGGTACGCGAAACGCTGTCCCCAGTCGAGATGCACCCGCACCACGTGGAAGTCGTCGCCGTCCAGCGTGTCGCCGTAGACGCCGGAGCCGATGAGCGGCGCCGTGGCGTACGTCGTGCCGGATCGCAGCCGGGCAGCGGGGCCGACGAGCCGGGGTTCGAGGCTCGCCGGGCTGGTGCCCGCGGCGGACGGCAGACCGGACGTTGCGGTCACCCGGGGCTCGAGCCTGTACGACAACTCGAAAGGCACCGGTGTGGCAGCGGCCGCGTCCCCGCCACGCGTGACCTCGGCGATGAGGGTGCCCGCCGGGCAGGCGTCCTCGTCCCCGGTGCCCACCGCCCCCGGGCTGACCGTGACGTTGACGGGGGTCGGATCCCCGGTGATCGAGTAGCTGCGGTTGTCGGCACAGGTCGAGTCGTCACCGGGCGCGCTGAGCGAGATCGACAACGAGATCGACTCCTCGTCCGACGCCGACGCCGGTACGCCGACGGTTGCGGCCAGATACGGCGTCTCTCCCCGCGCGGTCTCGATCGCGTAGAACAGCGACGACCCGTCGGACCCAGTGGAGTCCGAGCCCGCCGCCAGCCGGTCGACGTAGCTGCCGGGCGTCAGCGCGACGGCTGATCCCGCGTCGCGTCCGCCGGTGATCGTCGCCCCGGACGGTTGGAACGGACGCGCATCCGCCGGGCGGACGAGCGCGCACAGCGCGAGCACCGCCGTCACGACGGCGAGCGTCGCGGCGACGGTGCGGCGGGCGGCTGCGTGCACCGGTCGATCCTCGCGGATGCGTCCCGTCACCGGGCGGGCGGGACGGCGAGGACGCGGGTGTCGCGGTAGACGGGCATCCGCACCGGCTGCCGGACGGGGCGCGCCGTGGGCGCCGGGGGCACCGCCCGGCGCGCCTTCGGCCGGCGGAACAGCATCACCGCGCCGAGCAGGCCCGGGACGACGACCGCGGCGGCGCCGCCGATCGCGACGATGGTCGAGGTCGTGGTGGAGCCGGGGTGAGCCGGAGCGGGCTCGTCCGCCCGGCCGGCGCCCGCGTGCCGGTCGACCGGCGCGGTACTGGCCGGCGGCGTGTAGGTGGTGGGCGCCGGGCTCGGCGGCGGGCCGTTCGGGTCCTGCGGCGGGATGGCGTTCGCCGGGGCGGCGGACAGCAGGACGGCGACGACGAGAGCGGTCAGCGCGCCCAGCACGAACAGGGCGGCCCGACGGGTCGTCGTGAACATCGGTGACATCGCGAACTCCTTCGTCGTAGCCTTCGCAGGTGCAAAGCTCTTCCTCCTCGAGGGTGCAGGCGGCGGGGCGTCCGCGCGATGGGAAGGGCTCCCCCTCCCCGGCGACACGGTCGCGCGGATGAACACCGATGACGTCGTGGCCCAGCAGGTCGCGCTCTACGGCGAGCCGCTGTCGGTGCGATTCGGCCGGTTGCTGCAGGCGTACGGGATCCCGCAGTCCCGGCTGGCGGCCGCCATCGGGCTGAGCGCGCCCATGCTCAGCCAGCTCGCCACCGGACAGCGGGTGAAGATCAGCAATCCGGCGGTGCTCGCCCGGCTGCTGCGCCTCGAGCAGCTCGCGGGCTCGCCGGCCGTCCGCTCGGGCGACCCGGCTCGCATCGCGGCCGCGCTCGACGAGGTCGCCGCGTCCCGTCCGCAGCTCACGACCGAGGTCGCCGACGACGGTGGACGCGCGGTGGCGCACCTGGCCGCGGTGGCAACGCCGGACGAGCTGGCGGCGGCGGCCGCAGCCGTCCCCGGGAGCCGGCTGGCCGCGCTGCTGGACGCCGCCGCGTCACATCGGCGGACGTGACCCGGGGCACGGCGCCGCTCGACGCCACGATCGGTTCGCTAGGTTCCGACGAGCACCGCTGTCGCCAAGGACAGCTCAGGTATCACCCAGCCAGGACCGTAGGCCGCGCCCCACCGGGTCGGCACGGCGCGACGACGGGAGACCCGCACTGTGCGCATCGGCGTGACCAAGGAGGCGAAGCCCGGCGAGACGCGGGTGGCCGCGACGCCCAAGACGGTCGAGCAGCTCGTCAAGCTCGGGTACGACGTGATCGTCGAGACGGGCGCGGGCGAGCCGTCCAGCTTCGCCGACACCGCCTACTCCGAGGCCGGCGCCGCCGTCGGCGGCGCGGCCGACGTGTGGTCGTCCGACGTCGTGTTCGGCGTCAACGCGCCCACGGACGAGCAGCTGGGGATGCTGCGCGACGGCGCGACCGTCGTCGCCCTGCTCTCCCCCGCGCTGAACCCCGAGCTGGTCGAGAACCTGGCGTCGCGCCCGATCACCGCGCTCGCGATGGACGCGGTACCCCGCATCTCGCGCGCGCAGTCGCTCGACGTGCTCAGCTCGATGGCCAACATCGCCGGCTACCGCGCCGTCGTCGAGGCCGCCCATGTCTTCGGACGGTTCTTCACCGGTCAGGTCACCGCCGCGGGCAAGGTGCCGCCGGCGAAGGTGCTCGTGGCGGGCGCCGGTGTCGCCGGCCTCGCCGCGATCGGCGCCGCCTCCAGCCTGGGAGCGATCGTGCGGGCGACCGACCCGCGTCCCGAGGTCGCCGACCAGGTGAAGTCGCTCGGCGGCGAGTTCCTGGCCGTCGACGTCGAGCAGGAGCAGACCGGCACCGGATACGCGACGGCGACGAGCGAGGACTACGACCGCCGCGCGGCCGAGATCTACAGCGAGCAGGCCGCGGACGTCGACATCGTCATCACCACCGCGCTGATCCCCGGCCGCCCCGCACCGAAGCTGCTCACCGCCGAGCAGGTCGCGCTCATGAAGCCCGGCTCGGTGGTCGTCGACATGGCCGCCGCGCAGGGCGGCAACGTCGCCGGGTCGGTGGCGGGCGAGGTCGTCACCACCGACAACGGCGTGACGATCATCGGTTACACCGACCTCGCCGGACGCCTTCCGGCGCAGGCCTCGCAGCTCTACGGCACCAACCTCGTCAACCTCATGAAGCTGCTGACGCCGGGCAAGGACGGCCAGGTCGTGCTCGACCTCGACGACGTCGTGCAACGCGGCATCACCGTCGTCAAGGACGGCGAGAACATGTGGCCGCCGCCGCCGGTCCAGGTGTCGGCCGCACCCGCGGTGAAGCAGGCGGCGGTGAGGGAGAAGCCGCCGGAGAAGCAACCGATGTCGGTGGCACGCCGGCTGACGTTCGTCGGCGTCGGCGTGCTCGTGCTGTTCCTCGTCAACGCGTTCGCGCCCGACCCGCTGCCGCAGCACTTCACCGTGCTCGTGCTGGCGGTCGTCGTCGGCTACTACGTGATCGGCAAGGTGCACCACGCGTTGCACACGCCGCTGATGTCGGTGACGAACGCGATCAGCGGCATCATCGTCGTCGGCGCGATGCTGCAGCTCGAGCAGGAGTACACGGTGATCCGGGTGCTGGCGTTCGTCGCCGTCCTGCTGGCCAGCATCAACGTCTTCGGCGGGTTCGCCGTGACCCGCCGCATGCTCGGGATGTTCAGCAAATGACCGCGCAGTCGGTCGCGACGGCCGCGTACATCGTCGCCTTCCTGCTCTTCATCATGAGCCTGGCCGGGCTGTCCCGACACGAGTCGTCGCGCCTCGGCGTGCTGTACGGCATCAGCGGCATGGTCATCGCCCTCGCCGCGACGGTCGGGGTGGTCGCGAAGGACGCCGAGACGGTCGCGATCGTCCTGCTCGTCGTCGCCGTCGTCATCGGCGGTGCCGTCGGGTTGTGGCGGGCGAAGATCGTCGAGATGACCGGCATGCCCGAGCTCATCGCGCTGCTGCACAGCTTCGTCGGTCTCGCCGCCGTGCTCGTGGGGTGGAACGGCTACTACGAGGTCGAGGGCGGACACGGCACCGCTGTCGGCGTCCAGGGTTACGAGGCCCTCGGACGCGCCGCCGACGACGCCAACACCCTGCTCAACATCCACCACGCCGAGGTGTTCATCGGCGTGTTCATCGGCGGCGTGACGTTCACCGGCTCGATCGTCGCGAACCTCAAGCTGTCGGCGAAGATCAAGTCGGCACCGATGATGCTGCCGGGCAAGAACCTCATCAACCTCGGCTCGCTCGCGCTGTTCGTGGCGTTGACGATCTGGTTCGTCGCGTCCCCGAATTTCGGCCTGCTGGTGGCCGTCACGATCCTGTCGCTCGCGCTGGGCTGGCACCTGGTGGCGTCGATCGGCGGCGGCGACATGCCGGTCGTGGTGTCGATGCTCAACAGCTACTCCGGCTGGGCGGCGGCGGCGTCGGGCTTCCTGCTCAACAACGACCTGCTCATCGTCACCGGCGCGCTCGTGGGCTCGTCCGGTGCGTACCTGAGCTACATCATGTGCCAGGCGATGAACCGCTCGTTCATCTCGGTCATCGCGGGTGGTTTCGGCATCGAGGCGGGACCGTCCGCCGACACCGACTACGGCGAGCACCGCGAGATCACCGCCGAGGAGACCGCCGAACTGCTCAAGGAGGCGTCGTCGGTCGTCATCACGCCCGGCTACGGCATGGCGGTGGCGCAGGCGCAGTACCCGGTCGCCGACCTCACCCGCAAGCTGCGCGAGCGCGGCGTCGAGGTGCGCTTCGGCATCCACCCGGTCGCGGGTCGTCTGCCGGGGCACATGAACGTGCTGCTGGCCGAGGCGAAGGTGCCCTACGACATCGTGCTCGAGATGGACGAGATCAACGACGACTTCGCCGACACGTCCGTCGTGCTCGTCATCGGCGCGAACGACACGGTGAACCCGGCGGCGACCGACGACCCGTCCTCCCCCATCGCCGGCATGCCGGTGCTGCGGGTGTGGGAGGCGCAGAACGTGGTGGTCTTCAAGCGGTCGATGGCGGCGGGCTACGCGGGTGTGCAGAACCCGCTGTTCTTCCGCGAGAACACCCAGATGCTGTTCGGCGACGCGAAGCAGCGGGTCGAGGACATTCTGCGCGCCCTCTGAGGGCTCTCAGTCGGGGCCGATGACGAGGGCGGCGACGGCGGCGGCCGCCTCCTCGACGTCGTGGTTCACGACGACGTGGTCGAACTCGTCGGCGGCGGCCATCTCGACCTCCGCGCGTTCGAGGCGGCGGCGCATCGCGTCGGCGTCCTCGGTGCCCCGTCCGCTCAGCCGCTGGGCGAGTTCCTGCGCCGACGGCGGCGCGAGGAACACGAACCGCGCCTCGGGCATCGTGGCCCGTACCTGCCGGGCGCCCTCCAGCTCGATCTCGAGCAGCGTCGGCACGCCCTCGGCCAGGTGGTCGAGCACCTGCTGCCGCGGCGTGCCGTAGCAGTTGCCCGCGAACTCGGCGTGCTCGAGCAGCTCCCCTTCGTCGATCATGCGGTCGAACTCGGACAGGTCGACGAAGCGGTAGGCGACGCCGTGCTGCTCGCCCGGGCGGGGCGCGCGCGTCGTCGCCGACACCGACACCCACACCTGCGGCACGAGGTGGCGCAGCGCGGCCACGACCGTCCCCTTGCCGACACCGGACGGTCCCGAGAGCACCGTCAGCCGGGCCGGCTGCCGGCCACCCTCCGTCCCCGTCACCCCAGCGAACCTAGTGCAGCGCCTGCGCTCGTACTGTCGGAGGTATGGAGATCCGCCGCCTCGGCAATTCAGGCCTCGCCGTGTCCGTCGTCGGGCTCGGCACCAACAACCTCGGCATGAAGCTCGACATGGAGCAGAGCCGCGAGGTCGTGCACGCCGCGCTCGACGAGGGCATCACGCTGTTCGACACCGCCGACTCGTACGGCACGTCCGAGGAACGCCTCGGCGAGCTGCTCGCCGGCAGGCGCGACGACGTCGTGATCGCCACCAAGTTCGGCAGCGACAGCCGCGCCCGCGGCAACGACAACGGCGAGGACTGGAACGCCCGCGGGTCGCGCCGCTACATCGTGCGGGCCGTCGAGTCGTCGCTGCGACGGCTGCGGACGGACTGGATCGACCTGTACCAGATGCACCGTCCGGACGACCTCACCCCGATCGAGGAGACGTTGTCGGCTCTCGACGACCTCGTCCGCGCGGGCAAGGTGCGTTACCTCGGTTCGTCCAACTTCACCGGCTTCCAGATCGCCGACGCCGAGTGGACGTCGCGCACCCGCGGTCTCGAGCGCTTCGTCAGCGCGCAGAACGAGTACAGCTGGCTCGAACGCGGCCTGGAGGCCGACGTCGTCCCCGCCCTGGAGCACTACGGCCTCGGGCTGCTGCCGTACTTCCCGCTGGCCAACGGCCTGCTGACGGGCAAGTACC
The DNA here is from genome assembly GCF_054781375.1 of Jatrophihabitans fulvus. Taxonomy (NCBI): domain Bacteria; kingdom Bacillati; phylum Actinomycetota; class Actinomycetes; order Jatrophihabitantales; family Jatrophihabitantaceae; genus Jatrophihabitans; species Jatrophihabitans fulvus. The sequence continues at coordinate 1,062,433 of NZ_BAAGUN010000001.1, read as the reverse complement.
GACGTGGCGAGGCGCCGCCGAAGGGCAGCCGCATCGAGGCGTTCGGGCGGCAGTCGTCCCTCACCGACGAGGTGTTCGACGTCGTCGAGGCCCTGGAGTCGTTCGCGAAGGCCCGCGACATCACGCTGCTGGACGTCGCCATGGGCGGGCTCGCCGCGCAGCCGGCCGTCACCAGCGTCATCGCCGGAGCGACGTCGCGCGACCAGGTCGTCCGCAACGTCGCGGCGGGCAACTGGCAGCCGACCCCGTCCGACCTCGCCGAACTGGACGAGATCACGTCCTGACACGACGAACGGCCCGCACCCGTGAGGGTGCGGGCCGAACGTGTCGAGCGGGAGTTACAGCGCCTCGACCGGCGGCAGGCCGAACATCGACGGGGCGTTGCGTACGTCGTCGCGGATGTCGGTCTTCACGTCGCCGGTGTCGACCCAGCTGTACAGCGGCTCGTCGATCTCCGGATTCACGAAGTACATGATCGACTGACGGTCGTCGAGGCCGTGGTTGCGCACCTGGTGGTACAGCGGCTCGACCGCGCCGCCGGTCAGTGCGGTGAGCACCGAGCCCGGCATGATCACGATCTCGTCGGCGGCCGGCAGCATCGGCTCGACGCGGTCGACGGCGCCGCCCTCGGCGTAGATCTCGAGGCCGGGCGCGGTCGGGTGCAGCACGGTCACCATGTGACCGTCCTCGTGCTTGTCCTGCAGGAACTCGCGCGACGCCGGGGCCGGGATGGAGTAGTTGATCTGCAGGTAGGCGGCCTTCTCGAAGGCCGGGGCGCGGTCGGCGCCGAAGTGCTGCGCGATCTCGTCCAGGATGGCCTTCACCAGCGGGGCGAGGGTGTCGCGGTAGTCGAGGAACGAGCCGGTCAGCGGCTCGATGTCGTGCGCGTTGGGGATGAGGTCCAGGCGGCTGGACCACACGGTGAAGCACTCGTTCATGTCCGGGCGCTCGGGCGAGATCGAGTACTCGATGCCGAAGGGCCGGTAGCCGTAGTTGTGGTCGGCGCTGCCGTGGCGCAGCTTCTCCTCGAGCGGCTGCTCGAAGAACCGGACGGCGGTGTCGATGGCGTTGGTCAGCGTCGCTGCGCCGAGTTCGTCGAGCTTCACCACGGCGTAGCCGTGATCGACGATGTCCTTGGCCGCCTGTGCGATGACAGGGGGGACGAGAGTGCTGGTCATGGTTAGGCCTTCCCTGTGGGGAAGCGAGGGTTCTCGCTGAACGGTTCCGGCGCCCGGACGGGCGACGGCGGGCCACAGCCCGCGGCGACCATACAGACCGCGGATGGGGTCCGGGGGGAGGCCGGAGGGATTTGTCAGGTTTCCGTTAGGCCCGTGTCAACGGGACGAAAGGACCCTCAACCCTCGGTCACCGGGCGGTCGGCATCATGGTCCGGTGCCCGAGATCGTCGAGCTGCTGGTCTCCCCGCAGCACCGGTACGAGGGCCGGCCGGGCCCGCTGGCGCCGCCGCTGGAGCCTCCGGACGAACTGGTCGACGCCGTCACCGTCCGCGCCGGGCTGGGTCTGGTGGGTGACCGGTACTTCAACCGCGCGGCGCACCGTGACGCCTCGGTCACGGTCATGTCGGCCGAGGCGCTCGCGCCCTGGGGCGCGGGTCTCGTCGCCGCCCGCCGCAACATCCTGCTGCGCGGAGTGGACGTCGACGCCGCGCAGGGGCGGGTGCTGGCCCTCGACAGCGGCGACGGGCCCGTCCGGCTGCGGCTCGTCCGGCCCGCCCGGCCGTGCGCGTGGCTGGACCACACCGTCGGCCCCGGGGCGTGGAAGGGACTGCGCGGGCACGGCGGCATGCGGTGCGTGCCGTTGGACGACGGGGTGCTGCGGGTGGGTGCGGTGACGGTCGGCTGGTCGTGACGCCCGTCCGCCGACTCAGTCGTTCTCGACGACGAAGTCCCAGACGGCGACCAACCGCCCGTCAGGCTGCCAGCGCATGACGCCCTCGCCCGTGGCGATGACGACCCGCAGCGGGAAGCTGACGCGCGCGCCCGGCCGGATCACGGACGGTGGCCGGGGTGAGCCCGGCACGAGCCGCGGACGGTAGATGGTGCCCTCGTCGTCGAGGGCGACGAAGTCGGCCACGCGCACCGGCACGGGCGCCGTCGCGCCGGACAGTGTGACCGTCCACGTCGCGGTGGTCGCCTCCTGCACCTTCGGCAGCCCCTCGCCGGGCACCACCGGACCCAGCACCGTCGCCCGCACGGTCCCGGCGCCGACGCGCGCCACGACGACGTCGCCCTGCGAGGTCACCGCGGGCCGCCCCGGCCCGCCCGACACGGGCTTGTCCGCCTCGACGGCCGGTGTCGGGAGGAAGGTGGGCAAGGCGCCGTAGGTGTCGTCGCTCCGGCTCGCCGACACCGAGGCATGGCCGGACCCCGCCGAGCACCCCGCGACGACCAGCACCGCTCCGGCGGCGAGCACGGCGCAGGCGGCGCGGGCGATCACCGCCGCCCGCGGTGCCCGGCGGCCGTGAACACGTCCCGTCCGAAGGGGGCGAGACCGTCCTGCGCCGCGAAGCCGAGGTGACCGCGTCCGTCGAGACCGCCGGACACGGTGCCGGCCGGCAGGCGGCCGCGGTCGTGACCGCGGCTGACCTGGAAGACGTCCTCCATGGTGCGCAGCCAGCTGTAGTGGTTGTAGAAGGTCCTGCTCACGGTTCCGGGGCGGATGAGTGGGCTGATGAGCACGCTGCCGGTCTGGCCGCCGCCGGTCGTCGGGTCGGTCCGGTCGAACAGCAGGTCGGCGGTCTGCCCCGGCTGCAGGTGGCCGGGTTCACCCTCGCCGCTGAGCGTCAGCGTGGTGACCGGGCCGGTGGGCGTGACCGCGTTGCCCGCGGAGTCGACCAGCTGGAACGACGAGTTGATCACCGAACCGGTGTTCGTCGTCGGGAACTGCGGGCCGGTGTTGCTGACGGCGCCGACGAAGGTGCCGGCCGGGATCGGGCTGGTGCCGCCCGGCCCGCTCGCGGCGGTGACCTCGCGGCCCGTGTCGTCGGCGACGATCGACGGGTCCTGCACGTAGGTCGACACGGAGGACGCGCTGACGGCGTCGGTGCGCGGGCCGGGGCTCGTCGAACCGCCCCCGAGCACCAGGCCGTTCACGCACCTCGCCGGGACGCCCGGAGACGTGCAGGGGGCGGGACGGTCGACGAACGCGTTGTTGCCCGGGCCGGGGAACAGCTGGTTGCCCGCGGCGTCCTGCTTCAGTGGCGTGTTCGGTCCGGTCGGCTCGTAGTGGACGTTGCGGCCGTGCAGGTTCTCGGCGGCGGTGTCGGCGACGATCGAGGTGTGCGCGTCCGGGGCGACGTGCATCGTCGGGCCGTAGGCGTTGGCGTTGTTGAACGAGTTGCCGGTGTAGGTGAACGCCGGGAAGCCCTCGTCGAAGGTGATGTCGATCAGTCCGCCGTCCTTGAACGCGGGCGACCGCTCGATCATCGGGATGTAGTAGCGCAGGAACAGGTCGGCCGCGTAGAGCCCGCCGGTGAAGTTCTTCTGCTTCGTGGCCTGCGGGTCGGGCGACGGCTTCTGGTACCGCGGGTGGCCCTGCGCGTCGAAGGCGCCCGACAGGTTGTTGCCCTTGCAGACCGCGTCGTGGGCATCGCTGCAGTTGTTCGGCGTGATCCAGCTGAACGCCGGCGTCGTCGACTCCTTCTGCAGGTCGTGGAACAGCCCGCGGGACGGGTTGTCGAGGTTGGCGATGTGCCGGGAGTCGCAGTCCGAACCGCCCTGCACCGGACGGGTCAGGCCCGGCTGCGTGGTGCCGTCCGCCCGCTTCGTGCCGGTGATCGCGTGGAACCACGAGAAGGGGAAGTGCTTCGACACGTACTGGTCGTCCGGCTGCGCGCCGGTGAGCGAGGTGACCCCGGACGGCAGTGGGTGATCGGCCGTGGGCGTCATGACGGTCGGGTTGGTGGTCGGGTCGTTCGCGGCGGTGCCCGGGCCGCCGCAGGGGGCGTCCTCACGGTCGGGCACGGCCTGCAGGTCCTGCGCGTAGCCCTTCCACGTCCGTCGGGCGGCGTCGAGCTGGTTGAACAGCGTCGGCACGCCGCGCGGGTAGGTGCAGCCGTTGGTGCCGTTGGCGGCGTTTGCGCCGGCGGGCGAGGCCAGCTGCCCCGCGTCGCGTCCGCGCCGCACGATGTCGTGGTCGGTCCCGAAGTCGAAGTCCTTCACCGGGCAGTCGGCCTGCAGGTCCGGTTGGGTGGCCTGGCCCGAGACGAGGGTCTCGTAGTTGTCCTGGCTGAAGTGGCCGGTGCCGTAGTAGTTCTTCAGCAGCGCGCCCTGTGCCGGCAGTGACTTCCAGAGGTAGCTGTTGCGGTTCAGGCCGGTGAAGGTCGCGTCGAACGACTTGTTCTCGAGGACGATCAGCACACGTGCTTGATCTGACCCGGACGCAGCCCGGTGCTCGAGATGGTGACCCCGCCGCGCGACGGGGGCGGGGCGGCCGACGCCGACACGACGGACAACCCCAGTGCGGCCACCGCGACGGCGGCGAGACCCAGACCGGCACGACGACGACGCGAAGCGGCGATTCTCATAAGCAGTTCTTAGCAAACCGCACGACAAGACCGGGTGAGGCGCCCGAATCGGACGATTCCCGCGCGTCGTTCCCGCGCGTCGTTCCCGCGCGTCGTTCCCGCGCGTCGTTCCCGCGCGTCGTTCCCGCGCGTCGTTCCCGCGCGTCGTTCCCGCGCGTCGTTCCCGC